>CAWATN010000012.1:0-91801 GCA_963784945.1 uncultured Thermoleophilia bacterium
CCCGACGTTTCTGCTAATAATAGTATAGTCAGCAATGGCGCGACCTAAATACAGGTCGAACATGCTGCGTCATTCCCGACCGGGTGTACCTCAGGCTTAAGTTGCCTCACTCAAGTCAGAATTGACAACTGCGTACCGTCCGGTGGGATTGACAACTGTTCCGGGCGGGGGAAGTGATTGAATAGCAATTCGTTGCGAACCGAGTCATTTTCCTGATGAGGGGTCAGGGGTTGTCAACACCCAAGCACAAAATTGGCTATGCTCCGGGAGAACTTCGCCCGAAAGGGACTTCCGATCCATTCCATGGGCTTTGATGAGCTATGGGATAGCACCTGAGAGGGTCGTTAATGGCCCTCCTATACACTCAAGCGATGTAGCGGATCCATACTTTACTTTCTGGATTGTTCGCCTGAGTTATGCCCAATGCGAACCCCCTATAGCTTTGTCTAAGGGGAGGGGAGGTGGCTTCTCCATAAACAGCAGGCTAGGGATACGGAGCTGTAACTCATCACTCTTCAAGTGGTCGCTTTCGCCAGGCCACGTTCCTTTCGCCATTCTGGCGGGAGGGGAGGGTAGCGGAAGGCGCAGCTATGCCTGGAGGGTATCTCAGACGGAGAAGGAAAGCATGAGCGAACCAGGGAAAGATAGAAACTCGGGTCGACGCAGAAGGGCGAAATGACTTAGAAAGTCGTTGACAAAAATCGCGATAATGCATATGATACTAGCATTGATCCAAGCAGCCTCGGAACCGCATTGCGTCCTGAGCTGATCCGAAATGGGCGAAGTCGAATGTCGGCTGCTGATAAAGCAGCGAGGGATGGATCAGTAGAAAGATAGGAGTAAATTGCGTAATATGAATACGAATAATACACGGAAAGTAAAAATAAAGAAATCACGTAAGAAGATTGTTGCGCGAAACAATAATCGTAGGCAAAATAAAAACAGTCGTGAAGATGCTAAATTCGTCCGAAAGTATGAGGAACTCCTTCCAGGATCTCCTCACAGGAAGGCCCCGTACAAGGAACCAAAGACTATCGGCGAGTACGCGCCCCATCTTCAAGGTCCACCACAAAATAGGTTTGGCGGTCACCGGACCCGGCAAATTTGCGGCTTTAGGGGGAACACCTACGGTGCAGCCGGTCCATGTCGCAGACTTACCGCGGAAGAGCAAGCCAAGGTGGAGGCGGATCTCAGAGCCAGGGGGCACATGGAGCCGGAAGAGGACGAATTCCAAAGATTAAATCAATACCCCCTCGCATCCCTGGCAACATCAAGCGCCCTGTCAACATCAACGCTCAAATTAATCTGCGGTGTGCGGCAAGTCTTTGGTCTGGGAGTACATCAGACTTGGGAGAATTCGCCTTGTGCGGTGGTCGCCGCTGCAGAGTTTCGGGAAAAGTTCAATGAGCGTAGACTTCGATTCGACCACCGCTTTGTGGCAGTGCGTAGGTCGCGGCTCCGAGCGGAGTAATAGCTGCTGCGGCTCCCCGAGTGCGCGTAACAAGGGAGAATTCATGAAGTCAAAGAGTACCAGGAAGACAAGAGTTGAAGACTGCGACCAGATGCGGACGGTACCGGGTGTTCGAGGGTCGGGACAACACCAAAAGGTATCGTGGTTTGGTCGCCGGCAAGGCAGCACAGCTCAGGCGCGAGCGCGTGCGGGTGTCAACCTCCGTTGCATGCGCAGCTGCGGGCTCCTCAACGACATCAGCCCATTGGTGGGCTCGCCCCGATCTTCAGCTCCTCGAGGACCGGCGCGGGGATCTTCCCGAGCTGCCTGTCGATAGCCTGGGGCCAGCAACCAAGCTCTGGTTAGGACGGGCAGCGCGCGCGGCAGGTGTCACGCCAGCACATGTCTTTGCGCCCGCCATCTCGATCACCTCGACACTGGTAGGGGCAGCTCGGCGCGTCCGCGCATCCAGCTCGTTCTCGCAGCCTCTATGCGTGTGGAGCGCGGTCATCGCGCCATCGGGCGAGGGCAAAACGCCTGGGCTTGATGCTTCGCGACGCCCGCTCGCTGCAATTGAAAGCGCACGCCAACCGGATGTGGCGCATCGAAAGTCGATCCCCACGATCCTCATGCCGCCGACGAGCGCCTCGTTCAAGACGCGGTCGGGCGCCCAGCCGCGGCCGAGCAGGATGTTCGTGCCCTCGGCAATCTCGGGAGCGAGGCCGTCGTAGAGGTCGTCGTGCATCTGGGTCACGAGCTCGTCGTCAGGTAGCGCATTCAGGTCGATCTCTGCCTCGCTCATGCAGCACCTCGTTTCACGTCGTCATAGCCGATGCGGACTGACAGGGTAGAAGCCTCATCTCGGACGAGCCGACCGAGCTCGTCGAGAAGACCTTCGTGCAATCGGACGGTCGGCCCCGAGATACTGAGCGCGGCAACAACGGTGCCGCCAGCGTCATGGACCGGAGCGGCCACGGCCCAGAGCCCCGGCTCGAGCTCGTCGACGGCGGTTGCGTAGCCGCGGGCGCGCGTCACGTCGAGATCCCGCCGGAGCTCCTCGTCGCCGGTGATCGTGCGGGGAGCGAGCTGCTCTAGCGGCCCATTGGGCAACGGCAGCGCGCCTTCTGCGAGGAAGACCTTGCCGATCACCGAGCCATGGTGGGGGACGCGCTGGCCTACCCAGTTCGTCGAGCCGAGGATGTGACGGCTGTCGCGTTGATCGAGCATCTCGACGGCGGTCGACGTTGCGACGCCGAGATTTGCCGTCTCGCCGCTGACGCGGGCGAGGCGCTCGAGTACGCTCCCGGCGAGCGCGACGAGGTCGAATTCAGACGTCTCGCGGCGCGCGTACCGAAGCAGGACCGGCCCGGGCTTGATCGCACCGCGGACAGGATGGCGCTGCACGAGACCCTGACGTTCGAGCGCCCCAACGAGGCGCGAGGTCGTGCTTTTCGGCAGACCCGTCAGCTGAGCGAGCTCGCCGACCGTGGCTGCTTCGTCCTCCTCGACGATGAGCACGAGCAGGGCGGCGGCTCGGTCGATCGATTGGGTTCCGGTCTGCGCGGTCATGGATCGTCCGATTCTCATCCTGTGGAACGACTGTTCCACTCTATGAGTCTAGATGTGGACGAACGACGTGACAAGACCTCGACCGAGCCGACGGTTGTGAACCGGGTTCGCTGCTACCAGCCGGTCAGCTTCCAGATCTCGGGCTCGAGGCGCCCCTCCTCGCCGATCTCGGCGAACAGCGCGACGGCGTGCTTGAGCTCCTCCATCGCGTCATCCTGCCGACCGGTCGCCCGCAGCAGGTCGGCGAGATTGTTGCGGAGGGCTGCCTCCCGGTGACGATCTCCCTGCCGGATGCAGAGCTCGAGCGCCGTCGTCGTCAGCTCGATCGCACGACCAGGGTCACCGGAGGCCCGTACGGCGAGAGCGAGGTTGTTGAGGGCGGCCGTCTCTGCCCCCGTATCCCCCGCCTCGTGAGCGATTGCGCGACCGAGCTCGAGTTGCGTGATCGCCTCCTCGTGATCGCCACGGCTCCCGGCCAGCATCCCAACGATGTTGTGAGCCTGGGCGAGCGCACCCGGGTCGTCGATCTCTTCCGCGAGCCGAAGCGCCGAACCGGCCAGCTCGACCGCCGTTGCATCGTCCCCCATGCGATGGGCGGCGAGAGCCCTGTCGGCCATCGCGAGCGAACGACTCGCAGGCTCGAGGCCGTGGCTCGCCGCAGCGAGCGACGCCTCGGCGAGCTCCCATTCACCACGACGCAGATGGAGCAGGCCGATGCGGTGCTCGATCTGTGGCAGCAAGGCGGGATCGGCGAGGGCGGCAGCGGTTTCGTAGCTTGCGAATGCTGCGCCATAGTTGCCTGCGAGCGTCTCGAGATCGCCGATTGCCTCGTGGAGGGCAGCGGCATCCGTCAGCCCGAGGGCCAGCGACGCGCGGTAGTGGCCGAGCGCCTCCGCGTTTGCGAACAGTCGCCGGGCGTGGTCGCCGGCGACGCGGTAGCGCTCCGCGGCTTCCTTCTCATCGCCTGCCGCTGCGAGATGGAAGGCCGCTATCGCTGCCTGGCTCTCCCGCTTGCCGCGTCCGTCCAGCTCGGCAGCTGCCCGTCGGTGGAGGAGGCGTCGGCGCGCGAGGGTCATGCGGGTGCCGACGAGGTCGCGCGCCTGTTCATGTCGGAAGTCGAGGGCACCATCTGATGCCCTCGACCAGCAACCCACACGCGACGAGCGCCTCGAGGGCGAGAACGACCTCCTCGTCAGTTCGGCCGCTCGCCGCACGCACGGTGTCCGGGTCGAACGCCCGCCCCAGAACGGCTGCCGCTGCGAGTACCTGGAGCGACAATTCGCCGAGGCCGGCCAGGCGGCGCTCGAGCAGATCGCGAACGCCGACCGGCAGTGACCAGTCGGGCTCGTCGTCGCCGCGGGCGAGTGCGTCGAGGTACTCCACGACGAAGAACGGCAGGCCGCCGCTCTCGAGGTAGAGTCGCGAGCCGAGCTCGCCGCTCCGGCCGGTCGAGGCAACGAGTTGCGCGACGTCCGCGCTCGACAGCCGACCGAGCTCGATCACCTCGGCGTCTCCCGTGCGCTGTGCGTCTGCAACGAGCCGTCGCACCGGATGATCCTGGGCAACCTCTTCGGGCCGCCAGCTCGCCGCAAGCACGAGTGGTCGATCCTGGAGCCGATGTGCGAGATAGGCGAGGAGCGCGAGGGACGACTCATCGGCCCAGTGCGCGTCGTCGACGAAGAGCGCGGCCGGCTCGGCTCCGGCGCTGTGCAGCAGGAGCTCCGTCACAGCCTCGTAGAAGCGCACCTGCGCAGCCTCGCTGTCGAGCGGCTGCGCTGCCTGCGCGCCGAGCTCCGGCGCGAGTCGCGCAACCTCGGCCACCCACCAGGCGTCGTCGGCGAATGGGGGTGCAACCGCCACGGCACTGCGGACGAGCTGAAGCACGACCCCGTAGGCGAGGCCGCGTTCCTCCTCGTAGCAACGCACGACGAGCGCCATTCTCCCTTTCGCCGTGACGTGGGCGAGGAGTTCCTCACCGAGGCGTGTCTTCCCGATGCCCGCCTCTCCGACGATGGCGACGACGCGTCCGTCTGGACCGAGGCGGTCATACGTCTCGAGCAGCTCACGAACCTCTGCGTCGCGACCCACGAGAGCATACGTAGCCTCTGTCATCGCGAGCGGCACGATCAGGGCGACGGGAGGGGTCGTCTCGAGCGAGCCCTCGACGATCGCGTGATAGAGCGTCGTCGTCTCGTCGAGCGGACGCACGCCGAGCTCCCGGTCGAGAACGCGGACACAGTCGCGGTACTGCTCCATTGCGGCCTGGCGATCGCCGACTTCCGCGAGGAGTCTGATGAGCTGGCGATGCGCGGGCTCGTGGAGCGGGTCGAGGGCGAGCCTGCGCCGCGCGCAAGCGATGGCGTGCGTTGGATTACCTGCTGCGGCGAGGGCCGCTGCGAGCCGGTCGAGCACCGAGGCGACCTCGCGCTGGACTTCGTCACCCGCGAGCTGCTGCCAATCGTCGAAAGCGGCGCTGTCCCGCAGCCCGAAGCCCGCGAGGAACGAGCCGCGGTCGAGATCGGCAGCCTGCTTCAGAGGCGCGAGACACCGGGAGCAGGTCTCGTTCGCGGCATGCCCGTGGCTGTGTGTCGTCGCGACGAGCCGTCGTAGCTCGTCGACGTCGAACCAGACTCCGGCCTCCGAGAGCGCGACCGTATCCCGACCGACGTCGAGCCAGCGCGAATCGAGTGCGGACTTGAGCGTGGAGAGCGTGCGGCGAAGCGTCGCACGTGCACGGTCGGGATTGGTCTCTGGCCAGAGTAGGGACGCGAGCGAATCACGACGGACCGGGCGAGCCGTGAAGGCGAGGTATGCGAGGAGCGCCGTTGCCTTGCGCGTGTCGACCTCGAGCGGACGGCCGTCGACCTCGATCGACGGCGGACCGAGAAGCGCGATGCGCAGCTGAGGCCCATGCGGCATGCGGCGACTGTACCGCTACGGGCTTTGCCTGGCGGCCTGAGTCGTAACGGTCTCGGATGAGGTGCTGTGCTGGAAAGAAGCGCGTTCGCGCCGCGTCCTCGTAACGATCCCGGAACGGCTCTCACGGAGACTCCGGCGATGGGAACGATTCCTGGGCCGCGCCTGCCCACAGGGAGACGAACGATCCGGAATGGAGGAGACTGTCCCGACGAGGACGGCCGATCGAAACGGGGACGACGATCGTGATGCACGCGTGGAACAGGTCGTGGCAGGCTCGATGAGCTCGATCTCGCGTCGCGTGCTCGCGTGGGCTCTGCTCGCTCTGGCGCTCGCGAGCCTGGTAGAGGCACTCGTCGTTGCAGCCGCAGCCGACCAGCCGCTCAGCGACGGAGTTGTGCCCGTCATCGCAACAGCGGTGTGGGCCGGGGTCGGCGCTGCGCTCTCGCTGGCACGTCCGAGGAACGCCGTCGGGTGGTTGCTGCTGGCGACGGGTCTCGCGCTCGGGCTGTCACTCG
This sequence comes from uncultured Thermoleophilia bacterium, assembly GCA_963784945.1. Taxonomy (GTDB): domain Bacteria; phylum Actinomycetota; class Thermoleophilia; order Gaiellales; family Gaiellaceae; genus Gaiella. Next base: position 6,454 of record CAWATN010000012.1, read on the forward strand.
CGGCAGGCTCGTACATCGACTGGTCGCAGGCCCGCGACGAAGAGCTGCCCGCGGCAGCACTCGCCGCGTGGGCTTCGACGCTCTGCTGGCTCGTCGTCATCGCGTTCCTGATCCCGCGGGTGATGCTCGTGTTCCCGGACGGGGGGCTGCCGTCGGCGAGGTGGCGTGTCGTCTCGTTTTCCCAGTACCTCGTGCTCTCCGGTGTCGCCGTTGCCGCGCTGCTTCCCGGGCCACAAAGGGACGGGCATGAACGCTACGTGAATCCGGTCGGCATCCCCGCGCTCGATTTTCTCAACCATGTCGATTCCCGCATCGGCCTCGTCGTGTCGCCGCTCTTCTTCGTCGCCACCCTCGGGGCTGCCGCTGCTCTCATCGTGCGCTTCCGACGGTCGCACGGGGTCGAGCGACAGCAGCTGAAACTGGTCGCCTGGGCCGTCGGCCTGATCGTCTTCCTCTGGGTCGGTGGGCCGCTCCTCCCGGCCGGCGTCGTGCAAAACGGCGTCGGGATCGTTGCCATCGCAGCCCTCGCGCTCGCCCCGCTGACGATCCTCGCGGCGGTGCTCCGCTATCGCCTCTACGACATCGACACGGTGATCTCCAAGACGCTCGTCTACGGGGCGGTGACCATCGTTCTCGGCGCCGCGTACGTTGGCCTCGTACTCGCCGGGCAAGCCGTGTTCTCCTCATTCGCCGGCGGCTCGAACCTCGCGATCGCGGTGTCGACGCTCGTCGTGGCGGCGCTCTTCCTGCCGGTGCGCTCGCGCGTGCAGCGTTTCGTCGACCGGCGCTTCTACCGCCGCCGCTACGACGCGCAGCGCACGCTCGAGCGTTTCGGGGCGCGGCTGCGCGACCAGATCGACCTCTACACCCTCGAGCACGACCTGCGGAGTGTCGTCTCGGAGACGATGCAACCCGCCCACGCGTCGCTCTGGCTGCGAGAGGCACCGAGATGAAGCGGCCCGCGATCGCCTGGACGGGGCTCGGGAGCGCACTCGTGCTCCTCATCGTCGGCGGAGTGTTCACGGCTGCCGGTGACGGCGACCTCACGGAGGTTGCTGCCGGGTTCGTCCTCGTTCTCCCGTTTGCATCCGTAGGCGCCCTCGTCTCGGCCCGCCAGTCCGGCAATGCGATCGGATGGCTGCTCCTCGGAATCGGCCTCTGCCTGGCCCTGGCCGGGGCGTGCGACGGCGCGATCCAGTACGGCCTCGACCATCCCGGGGCAATCGCTGATCTCGGAATCCTCGCACTGGTCAGTGCGGCCGCATTCTCGGGCTTCTTCGTGCTTCTGTTCCTCGTGCTGCTGCTGCTTCCAAACGGCCGGCTCGTGACGCGCCGCTGGCGGATCGTCGTCGGGGGAGTTGCGTTGCTCGGGGCGATCGACCTCTGTCTCGTCGTGCGATCAGGCCCGTTCGACGACTGGAAGAAGGAGGGAATTCGAAATCCGCTCGGAGTCGCGGCGCTCCATGCGGTGACCTCGGCCCTCTACCAGGTGGCCATTCTGCTGTCCTTCGCCCTCCTGCTCGCGTCGCTCGGTTCCATCGTGGTCCGATTCCGCCGCTCGACCGGCGTCGAACGCCTGCAGCTCCGGTGGATCGTGACCGCCGTCGTCGCGACCGGTCTCACCTGGGTCGCCATGATCGTCGCCAGCCTCATGCTGGGCGATCGCCGGGCCGTCGACTATTTCTGGGGAGCGGCGATCCTCTCGATCTCGTTCATCCCGGTCGGGATCGGCGTCGCCGTCATGCGCTACCGCCTCTACGAGATCGACCGCGTGATCTCGAAGACGCTCGTCTACGCCGCGCTCACGCGTCGTTCTCGGCGCGGCGTACGTCGGGCTCGTCCTTGCCGGTCAGACGCTCTTCTCGTCGTTCGCGGGCGGCTCGAACCTCGCGATCGCGGCGTCGACGCTCGTCGTCGCCGCTCTCTTCCTCCCCGTGCGCTCGCGCGTGCAGCGCATCGTCGACCGACGCTTCAACAGGCGCCGCTACGACGCCGCAGCGGACGCTCGAGAGCATTCGGCGCCCGGCTGCGCGAGCAGATCGACCTCGGCACGCTCGAGCACGACCTCCAGGGTGTCGTCACCGAGACGATGCAGCCGGCGCACGCGTCGGTCTGGCTGCGGAAGGCGTGGCTGTGAGACGTGCGTGGACGACCTGGCTCGCGTGGGGTCTGTGGGCGCTGATCCCGCTCTTGCTCTGCGCCGATCTCGCGATTCGCGTTGCCTGGGGAGGCAGCGACTCGAACGGGACCGTCGCGACGCTCACGTTCGGGCTCGCATTTCTCGCCTTCGGCACGGTGGGAGCGCTGGTCGCCGCTCGCGTGCCGGGAAACGCCCTCGGCTGGATCTTCATCGCGATCGGCGTCGTGTCCGCCGCGATCGGCCCCGTCGGCGGCTACGCGAAGCACGGCCTCGTCGACGACCCCGGCTCCGTGCCCGGGGCGCTCGGTGTGGGCTGGCTCTTCTCGTGGCTCTGGTTCCTGATCATCGGCCTGATCTTCCTCGTTCCGCTGCTCTTTCCCGACGGACACGTCCCGGGTCCGCGTTGGCGCTGGATTGCGGGGATCCTGATCGGTCTCGTCGCCGTGGCCATCCTCGGCATCGCTGTGTACCCGGGCCGGGTCGGTGACGGAGACCCTCAATGGCCCGAGAACCCGCTCGGGATCGCCGGCCTGAAGAGCGTCCTCGACGCCCTTGCCCCGGTCGGAGGCTTCGCGCTCATCCTGCTCTTCCTGGCATCTGCGGCCTCTGTCGTCGTCCGCTTCCGCCGCTCCCACGGGGACGAGCGCCAGCAGGTGAAGTGGATGGTCTACGCGGTGGCAATGCTCCTCTGCGCGCTCGTCGTGCCGGCGGTTGCGGGCTCGAATCTCGGTGATGCCGTCTTCGGCCTCGCCGTCCTGCTCGTCCCCGTCGCGGTCGGCGTGGCGATGCTGAAGTACCGCCTCTACGACGTCGACCGGGTGATCTCGAGGACGCTCGTCTACGGCGTTCTCACGGCCGTTCTGGCCGCAACGTACGTGGGCCTCGTGCTTGCGGGGCAGGCGCTGTCCTCGTCATTCGCGGGCGGCTCGAACCTCGCGATCGCCGTCTCGACGCTCGTCGTGGCGGCGCTGTTCCTGCCCGTGCGCGCGCGCGTGCAGCGTTTCGTCGACCGGCGCTTCTATCGACGCCGCTACGACGCCCAGCACACGCTCGAGGCTTTCGGCGCCCGACTGCGCGACCAGGTCGAACTGGAGGCACTCGGCACCGACCTCGTCGGCGTGGTCGCCGAGACGATGCAGCCGGCGACCGCCTCCCTCTGGCTTCGCGGGGACGGTCTCCGATGAGGTGGCGCTGGACGACCTCGCTCGCATTCGGGCTCTGGCTGCTGATGCTCGTGCTCGTCGTGTCGATGCTCGTGATGAAGGCGCTCGGCTGGCACGGAGCGAACAACACATCGGGATCCGGGCTCGTAGCGCTGTTCTTTGCGTTCATGGCCTTCGCGACCATGGGGGCACTCGTTGCCGGGCACGTCCCGAGGAATCCGCTCGGTTGGCTCTTCCTCGCGATCGCGCTCGGCGTCGCACTCGGTGGCGCCGCGGAGAACGTTGCATTCCACGGCCTCGTCGACGATCCCGGCTCGGTGCCGGGTGCCATGGTGTTTGCCTGGGTCTACGCGTGGGTCTGGAATCCCGACGATCGGGCTGATCGGCTTCGTCCTGCTCCTCTACCCGACGGGCAAGGCGCCCGGCCGCGCTGGAATCTCGTTCTCTGGGCGCTCGTCGCTGTGCTGTCTCTGGTCACGCTGACATCGATGCTCTACCCGGGCTCGCTGGACACGGACACGGGAAGGCTTCCCGACAACCCGATCGGGGTCGGCATCGTCGGGGACGTACTGGACGCGGGCGGCACGACAGTGCTCAACGGCGCGGCGTTCGCGCTCGTGCTCTGCTGCGCGGCGTCGGTCGTCGTGCGCTTCTGGCGCTCCCGCGGTGACGAGCGCCAGCAGCTGAAGTGGATGACACTCGCCGCCTGCTTCCTCGCGGCCGGGATGATCGTCGCCGACCGTCCGTCGGTCTCGACGAACACCGACATCGTCTTCTCCCTCGCAATGGTGCAGTTCCCGCTCGCCGTCGGGATCGCGCTGTTCAAGTACCGCCTGTACGACATCGACCGCCTGATCAACCGGACGCTCGTCTACGCGGTCGTTGACGGTCGTTCTCGGCGCCTGCCTACGTCGGTCTCGTGCTTGTCGGGCAGGCACTGTTCTCGTCGTTTGCCGGAGGCGGTCGAACTTGGCGATCGCGGTTCGACGCTCGTCGTCGCGGCGCTGTTCCTCCCCGTCCGATCGCAGGTGCAAGGATTCGTCGATCGGCGCTTCTACCGACGCCGCTACGACGCCCAGCGCACCCTCGAGTCGCTTCGGCAGCCGCCTCCGCGAGCAGGTCGACCTACCCACGTTGCAGCGAGAGCTGCGCGGCGCCGTCGACGAGACGATGAAGCCCGCACACGTGTCGGTCTGGCTGCGGGCGGCAGGAGAGAGACGATGAGGCGCCGCGCTGCCCATCGCCGCGGCCCTGACGGTGTTCGTCGTCTGGGTCGTCGTCGAGGTGACGAACCTCGTGTTCGTCGTTCTCACCTGGGACCTGGAGCGCGGGATCTTCGGCGAGACACCGGAGACTGCCGCCCAGAGCGCTCTCACCGGTGCCGTATTCGCCTGCGTTGGGCTCCTGCTGGCCGCAAAGCGCCCTCGGAACGCGATCGGGTGGATCTTCCTGGCGATCGGCATCAACGTCGCGGCGAGCATGGACGGCGCACCGGCCAATCTGTTCGGACGCTATGCCCTCTACGCGATGGAGCACGCGGGTCGACTGCCGGGTGTGGCGGTCGCGGCGTCGCTCGCGCAGTCGGCCTGGATCGTGATGTTCTGGTGTGTCGCACTGCTGCTCCTGTTGTTCCCCAATGGGAGCCTTCCCTCGCGGCGGTGGCGGGCTGTCGTCGCGCTGCTCGCGCTCGGGGCGATCGTCTCGCTCGTCGGTGGCACGACCGCTCCGGGGCCGATCGCCGCGCCCTTCGACCGGTACGACAACCCGCTCGGGGTAGAGGTGCTCCGGTCGCCCGACGATGCGTCTCTTCCTGGGCGGGACGTTGTTGGGGCTGCTCACGCTGTTCGCGGCGGTCGGCTCGCTGATCCAGCGGCTCCGCCGGTCTCAGGGCGTCGAGCGCCAGCAGTACGCGCTCTTCACCATGGCGGGGATCGTGCTCGTCCTCGGGATGGTGGCGACACAGATCGCCGACGCCACGCTCGGGACGCACGCGTCGAACGTCGTCAGCGTCGTCCCCTCCCTCGCGGCCGCCGTCCTGCCGATCGCGACCGCGATCGCAATCCTCCGTTACCGACTCTACGAGATCGACCGCATCGTGTCGAAGACGATCGTCTACGCTGATCTGCAACCGTCGTGCTCGCCGGTGCGTATGTCGGCCTCGTGTTGGCAGGGCAGGCGACTGTTCTCGTCGTTCGCGGGTGGCTCGAACCTCGCGATCGCAGCGTCGACGCTCGTCGTCGCGGCGCTGTTCCTGCCGGTCCGATCGCGGGTGCAGCGCTTCGTCGACCGGCGGTTCTACCGCCGCCGCTACGACGCGCAGCGCACGCTCGAGACCTTCGGTGCTCGCGCTCCGCGAGCAGGTCGACCTCGAGACGCTTCACGTCGAGCTGCGCGGCGTCGTCGCAGGAGACGATGCAGCCGCAGCGATTCTCGCTCTGGCTGCGTGAGGAGGCAAGGCGATGACGATCCGCACGGCGTCTGTCGTCGCCTGGTCGATCGTCGCCGCCACGCTCGTGCTCCACGGCGCGAGCGGGGTGTTCGTGTTCCTCGGGCGCAACGTCCACACGCCGGCCGACAAGGACGTCTCGTCACTCGGGGCGATCGGCTTCTTCCTTGCGTTTCTCGCCTTCCCGGTGATCGGCGCGGCCATCGTCAGCCGCCGGCCCGCGAACGCAATCGGCTGGCTCTTCCTCTTCATCGGAGCGGACTTCGCCGTTTCCGATCTCAGCTCGCGGTATGCGGACTACGCGCTCTTCGCGCACCCCGGCTCGCTGCCCGGAGGGGTCTGGGTCGGCTGGCTCTCGGGTTGGCTCGATCCCATCGTCTTTGCCTCGATCATGCTCGTGCTCCTCCTCTTTCCCGACGGTGCGGCACTCACCCGGAGGTGGCGCCCCGTCGTCTGGTTCGTGGCGCTCGTCGTGGGCACGGGCGTGCTCTGGAACGCCCTCAAGCCGGAAGAGATCTTCACGGACTCGCTCCCGATCGAGAACCCCGCGGGTATCCAGTGGCTCGGCGATCACCTCGGGTTCATCGACACCCTCGTCTTCCTCGGATTCGCCACCGGCGCCGTGCTCTCGGTCACGTCTGCAGTCCTGCGGTTCCGACGCTCGACCGGCATCGAGCGAGATCAGATGAAGTGGCTCGCCCTTGCCGCGCTGATGCTGTTCGGCGGCTTTGTCTGTGCGGTCTTCTTCAGCATCGCCCATGCCAACCAGATCGCCGACCTGGTCATCGGCCTCGGCTTCGCCGCTGTACCCGTGGCCGTCGGGATCGGAGTACTTCGGTACAGACTCTACGAGATCGACCGCGTGATCAGTCGCACGCTGTCGTTCGCACTCGTCACTGCCGGCCTCGGCGCCGCCTACGCGGGACTCGTCTTGCTCGGGCAGAGCGTGTTCTCATCGGTCGCGGGAGGCGGCGGCCTCGTCGTCGCCGTCTCGACGCTGGTCGTTGCCGCGCTGTTCCTGCCGGTGCGCGCACGCGTGCAGGGTTTCGTCGACCAACGCTTCAACCGGCGCCGCTTCGACGCGCAGCAGACTCTCGAGAGCTTCGGGGCTCGGTTGCGCGAGGAGATCGATCTCGGAACACTGAGCGGCGATCTTCGCACCGCGGTTGACGAGACGATGCAGCCGGCGCACGTCTCGGTCTGGCTGCGGGAGCGCCAGGCGTGAGCACGCGCACGGCAGCGCGGCTCGCCTGGGCGCTCGTCGCCCTGATCGTCGTCATCAACGCGTTGTGGATCTGGCTGCTCGTGCTCAACGCCCGGAGCGGCCTCCCGGGCGAGACGTTCTCATACGCGAGCATCTTCCCGAACGCCGTTCCCGGGGTCGCCTACGTCGTGGTCGGTTTCCTCGTGGCCACGCGGAAGCCGGACAACCCGATCGGCTGGTTGCTCCTCGCAGCGGGGCCGCTTTTCGGCCTCCCATTGCTCGCCCAGCAGTATGCGGCGTACGACCTCCTCGCCCACAGCGGCTCGCTCCCCGGCGCCCGCGTCGTCGCTATCTCCCTCAACGGGACGTGGAGCCCCGGTCTCTTAGTGCTCCTGCTGGTCGCCTTCCTCTTCCCGACCGGCCGGCTCCCGACGCGCCGCTGGCGCGCCGCTGTCTGGCTGGCAGCGATCTCAGTGACGCTGCTCTTCTTGATCAGCCACACGCTCGTGCTCGACCCACCGTTCGCCAAGGTCACGAACCCGCTCCGGGTGAACTGGAGCGGCGTCGTTGCCGGTGGGTTCTTCCTCATCGTCCTCGCCGGAATGCTCGCGAGCGCCGTCGCAGCATGCGCCTCGGTCGTCGTCCGCTTCCGGCGCTCGGCGGGGGACGAGCGCGAGCAGCTCAAGTGGTTCGTGCTGGCCGCCTCACTCATTCCACTCGGACTGTTCGTTCACCTCTCGGCCGAGACATTCGCGCCCGGAGCCGTGAACGCGGTGGAGACAGCGTTCACCTTCGCTGTCGCGCTGCTGCCGATCGCCATCGGCATCGCGATCCTCAAGTACCGCCTCTATGAGGTCGACCGCATCATCTCCCGGACGCTCGTCTACGGCTCACTGACGGTCGTGCTCGGGGCGGCGTACATCGGGCTCGTGCTACTCGGTCAGGCAGTGTTCTCTGCCTTCGCAGGCGGCTCGAACCTGGCCATTGCCGTTTCGACACTCGTGGTGGCGGCCCTGTTCCTTCCGGCTCGCTCGCGGGTGCAGCACTTCGTCGACCGGCGCTTCTACCGGCGGCGATACAACGCGCAGCAAACGCTTCAGGCGTTCGGCTTCCGCCTCCGCGAGCAGATCGAACTCGACGCTCTCTCGGGCGACCTCCTCGGTGCGGTCAGCGACACGATGCAGCCGTCCCATGTTGCGCTCTGGCTGCGAGAGGCGCCGCGATGAGCCGCGCTCTTCCTCGTCTCCTACTACGCCCGCCGCATGCTCGAATCGTTCGGGCTCCTTCTCCGGCAGCAGGTCGAGCTCGACGATCTCTCGGCCAACGTCCTCCGTGCCGTCGCCGAGACCATGCAACCCTGTTCCTCGTCACGCTGGCTGCACGAGTCCCGCCCAGGCACATACGCCGTAGCGATCCGATGACGCTGATGTTCTGCAAAGGGAGGTTCGAGACGTGACAGCCGGCGACTCTCAGTGGGCGTCGCCGCGCAACGCCGTTGTCGTCGGGGCGCTGACGATTCTGCTCGTAGCCGGCGCAGTGCCGCTCGCGGTGCTGAGTAACGGACAATCGTCGGGATTGCCGATGGTGCCGTTCGGGATCGTCGGCTTCGTCGTGGCGCGGCGCCAGCCGCGCAACCCGATCGGCTGGATCTTGCTCGGGTTGGCGTTCGTCTTCCTGCTGTCCTCTGACGCCGGCGAATACGCGGTGATGGCGTACCGGCAGGGATATCACCTTCCGCTCGCGCGACCAGCCGTCTTCGTGGCCGGGTTCTGGATCTGGCTGATCGTCCTGCTGCCATTGCCGATCTGGCTCTTCCCCGACGGTCGCCTCTCGCGGCGCTGGCGATGGGTGCTGTGGGGATACCTCGCTGCTTGCGCGACGCTCGTCGTGAGCACCGCCTGGCGGGACGTCGCAGGGATCTTTGCCCGGCGGATCCGCATCGATTCCACAGGTGAACTCGCGTCGACCGGCAGCGCATCCGGGGCGGTCAACGTGCTGTTTGGAGTGCTGTTTATCTCCTTCTGCCTGATCGCGGTGGTCCGGCAAATCATCAACTACCGCCGAGCGTCCGGGGTGTATCGCCAGCAGCTGAAATGGCTGCTCAGCGGCGGGGCGGTTTGCCTCGTGGGACTCGTACTCACGCTGACGGCGAGCATCGGCTTCGCGTTCATCGCGATCATGGCGCTCCCAGTCGGGATGGGAGTCGGCATCCTCAAATACCGGCTGTACGAGATCGACCGGCTGATCAGCCGCACGCTCTCCTACGGGCTCCTGACAACATTGCTCGTCGGCTTCTACCTCGGGCTCGTCATCCTAACCACACGGGTCCTGCCGTTCTCCTCCCCGGTCGGTGTCGCCGCATCCACCTTGACCGCCGCCGCGCTCTTCAACCCCTTGCGCCGAAGGATCCAACGGACCGTCGATCATCGCTTCAACCGAGCCCACTACGACGCTTCGACAACGGTCGCGACCTTCGCGATGCGGCTGCGTCAGGCGGTCGACCTCGACACGGTGTCCGGCGAGCTCCTGCACGCAGCCGACCATGCCGTCGAGCCCTCCCACGCCTCACTGTGGATCAACCCATCCCAGAAAGGCTCACACGGATGAGCGCCTCCGCCCCAAACCAAAACGCGAACGACACAACCCTCCACCCACGGTTGGCCTCACCACACACCGCCCACGCGATCGGCATTGGTGCCTCGCTCGCGATTCTCGCCTCCGTGCCGTTGTCGGTCCTGGCGCGCGGAGGCTTCCCCGGAATCGTCCTCATTCCATACGGGATCGTCGGGGCAGTCATTGCGTGGCGTCAGCCGGGCAATCCGATCGGCTCGATCCTCCTGCTGTTGACGCTCGCGGTCGTGGCGTCGGCCGATGCCGCGCAGTACGCCGTGATGGCCTACCAGGACGGGTACCACCTACCGCTCGCCCGGGTGGCGGTCTTTCTCGCGCCGGGAACGTGGATGTGGCTGATCGTCCTGCTGCCGCTACCGCTCGCGCTCTTCCCCGACGGTCGCCTCCCGCGACGCTGGCGCCGGGTGCTACTGGCCTATCTCGTTCTCTGCGCTTTCATCGTCGCGAGCATCGGCTGGCAGGACCTGACCGGGGTGATCGCGCGGCAGATTCAGGTCGGCTCGAGCGGCCAACTCGCATCGTTCGGCTCGTCGGGCACGTCGGCCGGGGACGCCATCGTGATTCTTCTCTATCTGGGATTCGGCCTCGCCTGGGTGGCTCGGCTACTGCTCGGCTACCGGCGTTCGACGGGCGACTACCGCCAGCAGCTGAAATGGTTGCTCAGCGGCGGAGCAATCGGCATCGGCGGTCTCATGCTTGCGGTCACTACGGGCAGCGATACGTCGTTCTGGGGCATTCTGGGTGGGATCGGCTTCGGCGTCAGCCTCTTGGCGCTCCCGGTCGCGCTCGGCGTCGCGATCCTCAAGTACCGGCTGTACGACATCGACCGGCTGATCAGCCGGACGCTCGTCTACGGCGCCCTGACGCTGATTCTGGGAGCAGCATATGTCGGGTTGGTACTCGCGGGACAAGCGCTCTTCGCGTCGTTCGCGGGTGGCTCGAACCTCGCGATCGCGGTGTCGACGCTCGCGGTGGCAGCACTGTTCCTGCCGCTGCGTTCCCGGGTCCAGCGGCTCGTCGACCAGCGTTTCTACCGCAGCCACTACGACGCGCAGCAGACGCTGGAGGCATTCGGCGTTCGGTTGCGCGACGAGGTCGAGCTCGACGTGCTGTCGGCCGACCTCCTCGGCGCGGTCGCGGACACGATGCGACCAGCCTCCGCATCCCTCTGGCTGAACGATTCCCGGCAGCACGTGCATGTCGTAACGATCCCGTGACGGTGACGGAATACAAAGGACGGTGAGATGACTGCAATCGCACAGACATGGCGCAAGGTCACCCGCAGAGGCGGCGCTGCACAGACCACCGAGGCGAGCGAGGAGGTCGCTGCCACGATCTCGACTGTCGAGGCACCGAGCGTCGAGATAGCGCCGAACGACCCGCTCGTCGCGTACCTGCAGAGCGCCGGTGGCGCAGTCGACGTCGAGAAGCTCGAGCTCGAGTCGCCCGGTGTCACTGCACTCCGCGAGGCCGGCGTCGCTCTCGTCGTGCCGCTGATCAGCGGCGGCGAGCTCGTCGGAACCCTCAACCTCGGACCGCGCCTTTCCGACCAGCAGTACTCGACCGACGACAAGCGTCTCCTCGACGGGCTCGCGGCGCAGGCCGCCCCCGCTCTCCAGGTCGCCGAGCTCGTGCAGAAGCAGGCGGCCGAGGCGCGGTCGCGCGAGCGCATCGAGCAGGAGCTCAAGGTTGCGACGCTGATCCAGCAGAACTTCCTGCCGCGCGTCTTACCCGACCTTCCCGGCTGGGAGGTGGCGGCGTACTACCAGCCGGCACGCGAGGTCGGCGGCGATTTCTACGATCTCTTCGAGCTGCCCGACGGGCAGGTCGCGGTCATCATCGGCGACGTCACCGACAAGGGCGTGCCTGCCGCAATGGTGATGGCGGCGGCCAGGAGCCTGCTTCGCGCCTCGGGCCAGCGAGTCGTGTCGCCTGGGGAGGTGCTCGAGCGTGTGAACGAGCTCCTCTGCCCGGACATCCCGGAGAAGATGTTCGTCACGTGCCTGTACCTGGTCGTCGACCCGGCTACAGGCCACGTCCGCTACGCAAACGCCGGTCACAACCTGCCGTACGCGCGCACCGCTGACGGCTCGATGGAGCTCCGCGCGAAGGGCATGCCGCTCGGCCTTCTTCCCGGCATGAAGTACGAGGAGTGCGAAGCCCTCATGAGCCCGGGGGACGGGTTGCTGCTCTACAGCGACGGCGTCACCGAGGCCCACGGCGCCGAACGCGAGATGTTCGGGACGCCGCGTCTCATCGAGCACGTCGCCGATCCTGCGTCCGGCGATCTGATCGACGGGCTTCTCACCCAGCTCCAGCGGTTCACCGGGGCCGACTGGGAGCAGGAGGACGACATTACGCTCGTGACGCTGAAGCGAACGCTCGCCGCGGGTGCCCAGAATGGTCGTGTCTCCGGGATCGACTTCCGGTTCACGTTGCCGAGCGAGCCCGGAAACGAGCGCGAGGCGATGCAACGCGTGCTCGACGGAATCGAGCCGCTCGGGCTCGAGGCGCGACGGGTCGAGCGCCTCGGCACCGCGGTGTCGGAGGCCGCGATGAATGCGATCGAGCACGGGAACCAGGGCTCGGGCCGATATCCCCGTCGAGGTCGAGGTCGTGACGACCGGTGGTGAGCTCGTCGTGCGCATCCGAGACGTCGGCGAGGGTCCCGAACGCGACTGACGTGGAGTCACCGGATATCGAGGCAAAGCTCGCCGGGCTTCAGAAGCCCCGCGGCTGGGGGCTCTTCCTGATCAAGAACATGGTCGACGAGATTCGCGTTCACGACGCGGACGGCCGTCACACGGTCGAGCTCGTCCTGGAACTGGAAGGAGGTGACGGCGATGGCAACGATCGCACTTGAGGCCCACGTCCATGTCGAGGACAGCGGTCCCGTGATCGAGCTCGTCGGCGATGTCGACGGGAGGGCCGAGCAGGCGCTGGACGCCGCCTACTCCGACGCAGGAGCGGCAACGGCGGTGATGCTCGACTTTCACGGAGTCACGTACATGAACTCCACCGGGATCGCGCTGATCGTCGGACTGCTGGCACGTGCTCGCACGAACGGCCAGACGCTGAGCGTCCGGGGTCTGACCCCGCACTACCGCGAGATCTTCGAGATCACGCGGCTGGCCGACTTCATGACGATCGTCGACGAAGAGGAGGGATCCGTATGACCGAAATGACCCTGTCGCTGGGCGTGCGCCGGATCGACGACACGGCGAGCGTTCTCGACATCGAAGGCGACATCACGGCCTTCTCCGAGGAGGTCCTGATGGATGCCTACACCGAAGGAGCGGCCGACGGTGTCCGCGCCGTGATCCTGAACTTCACCGGGCTCGAGTACATGAACTCCGGTGGGATCGGGCTCCTCGTGACGGTGCTCGTGCGCGCGAACCGCGCCAAGCAGAAGTTGCTCGCGTTCGGGCTCACCGAGCACTACCAGCAGATCTTCGAGCTGACGCGCCTCGACGAGGCGATCGGCATCTACGCAACCGAGGCCGACGCGCTCGCGGCGGCGGCCTGACGGAGGAGAGGGAATCATGGACGAGACACCACGCGACACGGGCAACTGGGCGAAGCCCACGTCGACGCTGACGGTCACGGACGCGCCCGCAGGCGCTGCCAATCTCGTCGAGGGCAAGCGACTGCTCAGCCCCGTCCAGGGGTTCGGGAAGATGTGGCAGAAGACCTACAAGGTCGGGCTCGACGGTATCGCGACGACGCCGCAGGAGGTGATCGTGCAGTGGCGCGAGAACTTCGCGTCCTTCTGGCCCAAGGGCAACGACTTCTACCCGCCGCTGACAGGGCTCGAGCCGGGCGAGGTGGCCCTGATCAAGGCTGCCGGACCGGGCGGGATGAAGTTCAAGACCGGTGTCATGGTGCTGTACTCGGACGACGAGTCGTTCACGCTGATGACGCCCGAAGGGCACATGTTCGCCGGCTGGATCACGTTCAGCTCCCACGAGGAGGATGGGCGACCGGTGGCTCAGACCCAGGTCCTGATGCGGGCGCAGGATCCGATCAGCGAGATGGGGCTCACGATGGGCGGCCATCGCATGGAGAACAAGTTCTGGGAGCAGACGCTCGCGAACCTCGCCACGCACCTCGGGGTCGAAGCACCCGAGGTGACGACGACGGTCACGTGCGTCGACAAGAAGCGCCAGTGGTCACAGGCTGGGAACGTGCGGAACTCGGTCGCGATCCGCTCGACACTCCACATGCTCAAGCCGGGCAAGAAGAACACGGGCTGAGGTCCGCTGGGTAGCCTCAGCAGCGTGCACGATGCGATCGTCGTCGGTTCGGGGCCAAATGGTCTCGCGGCGGCGATCGTGCTCGCGCGTGCAGGGCGGTCTGTGCTCGTCGTCGAAGGGCACAGACACGATCGGCGGTGGGCTCCGCACCGAGGAGCTGACGCTCCCGGGATTCCGCCACGACACGTGCTCCGCCATCCATCCGCTCGGGATCGCATCTCCGTTCATGCGCTCCGTGCCGCTCGCAGATCACGGCGTCGAGTGGATCCAGCCGCCCGCCCCACTCGCCCACCCGCTCGACGACGGTCCGGCGGTGATGCTCGAGCGCTCGGTCTCGGAGACAGGGGCCGGGCTGGGCGAGGACGCGGGAGTCGTGGCGAAAGCTGTTCGAGCCACTCGTCAGCGCCTCGGCCGAGCTCGTCGCTGACACCCTCGCCGGCCCGAGGCCTCCCCGGCATCCGCTCCACATGGCGCGTTTCGGGCTCTCCGCGATCCGCTCGGCCTCGGGCCTCGCGCGATCCCGCTTCGCTGGCGAGCGTGCTCGCGCCCTGTTCGCGGGAAACGCGGCGCACGCGATGTTGCCGCTCGAGGCAAAGGCGACGGCGTCGTTCGGTCTGATCCTGGCGATGCTCGGGCATTCGGTCGGCTGGCCTTTGCCTCGCGGCGGCTCGCAGACGATCGCCGATGCGCTCGCCTCGTACCTGCGGTCGCTCGGTGGGGAGATCGAAACCGGACGGATGGTGGGGTCTCTCGACGAGGTTCGGACGAGCGGAAAGCTCGTCCTCCTCGACGTGACGCCGAGACAGTTTCTCGCGCTTGCCGGAGACGAGGTGCCGGCTCGCTACCGACGCGCCCTGGAGAAGTACCGCTACGGGCCCGGCGTCGTGAAGGTCGACTATGCGCTCTCCGGCCCCGTGCTCTGGCGAGCGCCGGAGTGTGCTCGGGCAGCAACCGTCCACCTGGGCGGGACGCTCGACGAGATCGCAGGCGCCGAGGCGGCCGTCTCGAAAGGTCGTCATCCCGGAGCGGCCCTACGTCCTCGTCGCGCAGCAGAGCCTCTTCGATCCCTCCCGCGCTCCCGAAGGGAAGCACACGCTCTGGGCCTACACCCACGTGCCGAACGGCTCGACCGCTGACCGACGCGGCCGTCGCCGCAATCGAGTCCCAGCTGGAGCGGTTCGCGCCCGGGTTCAGCGATCTCGTGCTCGAGCGGAGCGTGCTCGATCCCGCCGCGCTCGAGGCTCGCAACCCGAACTACGTCGGCGGCGACATCAACGGCGGCAGCGCCGACCTGCGGCAGCTGTTCACGCGCCCCGTCGCTCGCCCTACGCCGTACAAGACTCCCCTCGACGGTGTCTACCTCTGCTCGTCCTCGACACCACCCGGCGGTGGCGTCCACGGCATGTGCGGGTATCACGCCGCCCGTGCCGCGCTCCGCCACTGAACGGCGGCCCGACGCGTGCGGGCGACGCTCCGCGTCGCCCCTACGACGAGGGTGGGCTCTCGAGTCGCCTCCGCGAGCAGCGTCGCCACGTCGGCGACCCTCAGGTCGGAGCCGTTCTGCTTGACGCCGTCGTCGAGCATGATCGTGCAGAACGGGCAGGCGACGGCCAGCGTCGACGCGCCCGTCGCAGCAGCCTCGCGTGCCCGCTCCTCGTTGATCTGATTCCCGCGCTCCTCCATCCACATGTGCGCGCCGCCGGCGCCGCAGCAGAAGGTGCGCTTGCCGTTGCGGGCCATTTCCAGGGGCTTGCCGACACGAGAGACGATCTCCCGCGGCGAAGAGATGACGTCGTTGTGACGCGCGAGGTAACAGGAGTCGTGGTACGTGATCTCTTCCGTGCCCCCGGGCGGATCGAGCCGTCCATCCTGGAGCAACTCCGCAAGTAGCTCCGTGTGGTGCACGACCTCGTAGTTGCCGCCGAAATCGGGATACTCGTTCGCGAGAGTGTTGAAGCAGTGCGGGCAGCTCGCGACGATCTTCGTCACCCCCGCCTCGTTCATCGTGGAGACGTTCTGTTCGGCGAACGACTGGAAGGTGTATTCGTTCCCCATTCGCCGGGCAGGGTCGCCCGTGCAGGACTCCCGCGGACCGAGAACGGCAAAGTCGACGCCCGGCAGCCTGCAGAAGCTTCGCCGTCGACTGCGCGGACGTGCGGGCGCGCTCATCGTAGGAGGCAGCGCAGCCGACCCAGTAGAGCACCTCGGGTGCCGGTTCGCCGGGCTGCAGCACCCGGACGTCGAGCCCTTCGGTCCAGTCGGCCCGCTCCGCCTGCGGCTTGCCCCACGGGTTCTGGGAGCGCTCGACGTCGCGCAGCATCGTTTCGCCGTCGGCCGGAAAGCGACCCTCGACCATGACGAGGTGGCGCCGGAGATCGACGATGTGGTCGACGTGCTCGATCGCTACCGGGCACTCCTGAACACAGGCACCGCACGTCACACAGTCCCAGACGACGTCGTCGCTGACGGCGTTCGGCACGAGCGGGGACGGCTCGAAGCCATCCTCGCCGAGCAGTTTCGGCCCTTCTGCAAACAGCTGATCGCGCAATCCCATGATGAGGAGCTTTGGGGACAGTTCCTTTCCCGTCGCATAGGCCGGGCAGACGTCCTGGCAGCGGCCGCATTCCGTGCACGACATCGTGTCCACCATCTGCTTCCAGGTCATGTCGGCAACCGTCGCGGCCCCGAAGCGCATCGAGCTCTCGTCCTCGACCGTGAAATCGAGGGGCTCGAGGCGGCCTCGTGAGCGCGTGCGCCCGAACCAGACATTGACCGCGGCCGTCGCGATGTGCAAGTGCTTCGAATGCGGCAGGTACGCGAGGAATCCGACGACGAGCAGCACGTGGGCCCAGACGAGAAGTCGCTCGCGCACCTCGGCCCAGGTGCCCTCACCGAACACCTGCGCGATCCCGTTCGAGACGGGAGACCAGGAGGCCGGCCACTCATTGAGCCCCGTTGCGATCAACGCCGCGTGCCAGAGCAGCAGGGTGAGCACGATGAGCGCGATCAGACCGAGAATCAGATCAGCCTCACCGAGGTGGCTGCCCTTGAACCGCTCGGGGCGCTGCACCTTTCTGATCCAGAACGCGGACGCAACGCCGACGAGCACCAGCACGACGAAGAGATCGACGAGAAGGGCAAACCAGCCCTGATGGCCGAGCCACGGTAGCGTCTGGCCCTTCGCCACAGCCGCGATGAGTGCCATCACGATCGTCGGGAACAGCACGAGGAAGCCCCAGAAGATGAGGGCGTGGATGAGGCCCGGCCCGAGCCGCTGGAACAGCTTCTTCTGGCCGAGCACGACGACCGCTTCGTTGCGCACCCGCCGCGGCACGTCGTCGAATCGCTGCACCGGCTGCCCGAGCCGAACGAGTCGCGTCAGCATGAGCGCGCGGCGGCCGAAGAGCATCCCGGCGACGCCGAGCACCGTCACGAGCAACAGGGCGGAGATCGTTGTCTCCATCTGACGGCTGGTCGAGGCTCCGCCTCGCCCCTACGCTCCTCGCTTCCGCAACTCCGCCGAGATCGCCGGCAGCACCTCGTGGAGATCGCCCACAACGGCGTAGTCGGCAACCGACATGATCGGTGCCTCCGGGTCGGTGTTGACGGCGAGGATCCGCTTTGCGCCCTTGCAGCCGGCTATGTGTTGCGTCGCCCCAGAGACACCGCAGGCGATGTAGATCTCGGGTGCGATCTTGTTTCCCGTCTGACCCACCTGGTCGGTGTGGGGTCGCCAGCCAGACATGGTCACCGCGCGCGAGCAGCCGACTGCCCCGCCCAGGAGGGTCGCAAGCTCCTCGACCACGGCGAAGCCTTCAGCCGAGCCGACGCCCCGACCGCCGGTGACGACGACCTTCGCGTCGGTCAGCGAGACGCCGCCCGCAGGTGGCGCGACGCGATCGCGCACGCGAACGACGAGGTCGGCCTCCGCGAGCTCGGGCGTGAACAGCGAGACCGAGCCCGGGCTACCGGGCGCCGCTGCTGCGACAGCATGCGGCGCGACGGTGAGGAGCGCGCGCCCCGCGTGCAGCGTCGCCTCCTCGAGCAGGCTGCCACCCCAGCGGATGCGGGTCAGCGCAAGCGGCGTCCCGCGGGTCACTGCCGTGCAGTTCGCCGCGAGCGGCTCTCCGAGACGCACCGCCGTGCGTGCCATCGCATCGGTGGCGTGCCCGGAGCCCGGAGCGACGATCGAGGTCGCCCCGATCTGATCGGCGACCTGACAGACGATCGCGGCCCAGGCGTCGGGCGCGAACGCATCGAGCTCGGTGTGCTCGGCGACGTGGGCCACTGCAGCCGGAACGCCCTGTGCCGCCTGCGCACCACCGGGGCCGATCAGCAACGCGTGGATTTCCCCGCCGAGGCTCCCAGCCAGCGCGAGAGCTTGCAGCGACACGTCGGTGGCTACGCCGTCGGCGTGCTCGACGAGGACGAGATTCACGACGCCACCCCGATCTGCTGCAGAAGGTCGACGACGGCAGCGGCTGCCTCGGGGCCTCTGCCGAGGATCTCGGCCTGCTTCGAAGTTCCCTCGGGCACGACCAGTCGCGCGCGCTCGAGCCGCGATGCGGGCCGCTCGGGCGAGAAGGTCTCGAGCGGCTTCTTCCCGGCGCGCATCCTTCCCGGTACCGACGGGTAGCGAGGGAGGTTGAGCCCTTCGAGGACGGTGACAACCGCGGGCAACGGCAACTCGTAGACGTCACGACCGCCCCCCTCCTCCTGCTCGCACCGTGCCACGCTTCCGTCGACGGTGAGGCTCTTGAGCCCCGTCACGCAGGGGCGATCGAGTGCATGCGCCGTGCGGAGGCCGACCTGGAAGCCGCCGGAATCGGCCGACTCGTTGCCGAAGAGAATGAGGTCGAACGGTCCGGACGCTGCTTCGTCGGCCCTGATCGCCTCGACGATCGCGCCGGCGGTCGCCTCGGGATCCCACTCCTCGCCGTCTGTGACGAGATGGATTCCGCGCGCGATGCCGATCGCCATGGCATCGCGCAGCTGCTCCTCGGCGTCGGCCGGACCGAGCGTGAGCACGACCGTGTCGCCGCCGTGATGCTCCCACAGTCGCACCGCCTGCTCGACACCGCACTCCTCGTGAGGACTGATGGCGAAACCGAGATGCTTGGTCTCGATCGCCTGCTCATCCTCGGTGAGCACGATCCGACCGCCTGTCATGGGCACGCGCTTCACACAGACGAGAACCTTCATGACCGGATCCTCTCATTCTCTGGATCGAATGGTGCGGTCGCCCCGACCACGGCAACCGTGACCGGATAGCGCTCGTTCATGTACTCGACGGCGAGCGCGTCGGAGCCGTCGACGGCGTGCTCGGGCGGGAGGTACGCCATGAGGATGTACTTGCCGAGTGAGGGGCCGGCCCCGGCGCTCGTCACGTACGAGCGGCGACCCTTCGCATCGGTGAGGGGCGTTCCGTCGCGAAGCACGATTGGCTCGCGACCGAGCGGATACCGCTCGACGCCCGCGGCGGACGTGTGGTCGTCGACCGTGAGAGTGCACAGGATCGCGGCCGGCTCCTCCTCACGGTGGCGCAGGTGCGCCTCCTTGCCGACGAAGTCCTGGTCCTTGACCTTCGGCCGCTGCATCCCGGCCTCGACCACGTTGTACTCCGTTTCGAGCTCGGCGCCGTACGCGCGGTATGCCTTCTCGAGGCGACCGGTCGTTCCGTACACGCCGATCCCGCACGCGGCGAGCGAGTGCGGCTGCCCTGCCTCCCATACGACGTCCCACAGCCGCCCGCCCTGCTCGATCGGCACGTAGAGCTCCCAGCCGAGGTCGCCCACGTACGAGATCCGTGACGCGAGGACGAGCTGCGAGCCGATCTCGATCGTGCGGCAGCGCCCGAAGGGGAAGCCCTCGTGCGAGAGGTCGTCGGACGTGACGCTCGAGAGAATGTCACGCGCCTTCGGTCCCCAGACGCCAATCGTCGTCCATGCCGTCGTCACGTCGACGAGGCTCGCCGAGCCATCGTCCGGCAGCGCGTCGATGAACAGCTTCTTATCGGCCATCCCGTGCGCGCCGCCGGTGACGACGCGGAAGAGGTCGTCGTCGAGGCGCATGATCGTCAGGTCAGACTTGAAGCCGCCGCCCTGACTGAGTACCGGCGTGTAGACAACGCGGCCGACCGGCACGTCCATCTGAGCGAGCACTGCCTGCTGCAGTGCGTCGAGCGCGCCGGCGCCGCGCACGTCGAAGATCGCAAAGGCCGAGAGGTCGAAGATGCCGGCGTGCTCGCGCATCGCGAGATGTTCAGCGTTGATGATCGGCGACCACCACCGCGCATCCCACTCCCCCTGACGTGGCTCCACCCCGTACCGCTCGACGAGCGGAGCATTGGCCTCGTACCACTGTGGCCGCTCCCAGCCGACGGCCTCGTAGAAGGCCGCTCCGAGCGCCTCCTCCTGCGCATGCATCGGCGAGAGCCGGAGGCCACGTTCGCTTGACCACTGCTCTGCCGGGTGGACGATCCCGTACGTCTTCGGGAATGCCTCGAACGCGCGAGCCTTCACGTGGGCGCGTGTTTTCTGGTGATCGTGGAAGCGGCTTGCGTCCGACGTGTGCAGATCGATGTGCGATTCACCGAGCACCATCCATTCGGCGAGCGACTTGCCGACGCCAGGCCCTTCCTTCACCCAGACAGCTGCCGCTGACCAGAGCCCCTTCACCTCGGGCGTCTCGCCGAGGATCGGCATCCCGTCCGGGGTCAGCGAGATGAGACCGTTGATCGCGTACTTCTGGCCGACGGACTCATTGCCGACGATCTCGGGCATCAGCTCGAGCGCGTGCTCGAATTGCGGACCGAAGTCGGCCTGCGTGAACGGGAACTCGGTCGGCGACAGGGCTGCTTCCTCGATCGACGGGATCTCCTCGGGGTCGTGCAGGATCGAGCGGTGGGCGTACGAACCGATCTCGAGGCCGACGCCGTCCTGGCGCTCGTACATGAAGACGTCCATGTCACGCACGATGGGGAACTCGATTGCCTTCGTCGATGCCTCGAAGCGGGGCACGGGGCCGACGTCGATCATCTGGTGGACCGCGGGCGTGAGCGGGATATACGCTCCCGCCATCCTCGCGAGCAGCGGCGTCCACACGCCGCACGCGATCACGACCACCTCTGCGTCGACCGTGCCGCGTGAGGTGTGCACGCGCTTGATGCGACCGTGCTCGACATCCATGCCGCTGACGTCCGTGTTCGCGAACACCTGCAGCCCGCCGGAGTCGATCCCCCGCTCGCGCATGATCGTGCCGGCGCGCAGAGAGTCGACGACCGACACGGTCGGGCAGTAGAAGCCGCCGAGCAGAATCGATTCGTCGATGTACGGGACGAGCTCCTTGATCTCGGCGGGAGTGACGAGACGTGCCGAGTCGACGCCCCACGACTTCGCCGACGCCATCCGGCGACGGAACTCCTCCATCCGCTCCTCGGTGCGGGCGACCTCGATGCCGCCGCATTCGGTGTTGACGCCCATCTCGATGTACTGGCGCTGTGACTCGAGCGTGAGCTGGGTCATCTCCTTCGAGTGGTCTACCGGGAAGATGAAGTTCGAGGCATGACCGGTCGAGCCGCCGGGATTCGGCAGCGGTCCCTTGTCGATCTGGACAACATCGGTCCACCCGAGGCGGGTGAGGTGGTGGACGAGGCTGTTGCCGACGATGCCGCAGCCGATCACGACGGCTCTGGCGTTGCTCGGGAAGGTGCTCATGGGGTCGGTTCTCCTGTGGTGGTGATCGTGGTCAGTCGCGGATCGTCGTCAAAGAGCGGCGTCAAAGCACGGCGCGGATCGCTCGCTCGAAGCCTTGAATATGGCGGCGCATCACGGCCTCCGCGCGTGTCGCTTGCCCGTCGCAGATCGCCTCGAGCAGCTCGCGGTGCTCCGTCACGGCGTCGTCGAGCCGCGCCACGCGATCGAGCGCGAGAAACCAGATGCGCAGCGTGAGAGTGTAGTACTCGTTCAGGGTCGATTCGACGAACGGGTTGTGAGCACAACGGTAGACGTGGCGGTGGATCCGCTGATCGAGCTCGATCAGGGCGCGCTCGTCGTGGACGTCGTTTGCGGCCGGCAGTTCGGCGAGGAGCGCGCGCGCAACCGCGCGATCCTCGGACGTCGCGCGCTCGGCGGCACAGTGGGCTGCGTAGCTCTCGAGGGCGAGCCGAGCCTCGGAGAGCGATGCAAGGTCACCGACCTCGACCGGCGAGACGACGACGCCACGGCGGGGGTACACCTCGACGAGCTTCTCCTGAGCCAGCGTTCGCAGCGCCTCGCGCACCGGTGTGCGCCCGAGCCCGAGCCGCTCCATCAGCTCGCGCTCACTCACGGGCGAGCCCGGCGCCAGCTCGAGCGTGACGATCAGCTCACGGATGCGCTGGGCGGCGCGGTCGCTCAGTGAGAGCGCAGCATCGGGTTCGAGCTGGAGAACGGAGAACGTCGCAGCCATTGATATACGAGTTGTATATCAAAGCTGGACTCCTCGTCACAAGTTCAAACCTGGGACGCCGCTCTAGAAGGGAGGGCTCACAGGGAACCGTAGGTTCCCGGCTTCAGGATCGCGCGAAGCGCGCAGAAAGGAAACGCGAGAGAAGAGAGAGGAAGGGCCGCGGCCGCCTTCCGGCGTCGCCCCCACGAAAGCGCCGCCGCAACCGGACCGCCCGGAGGGAGGGCTCACAGGGAACCGTAGGTTCCCGGCTTCAGGATCGCGCGAAGCGCGCAGAAAGGAAACGCGAGAGAAGAGACAGGAAGGGCCGCGGCCGCCTTCCGGCGTCGCCCCCACGAAAGCGCCGCCGCAACCGGACCGCCCAGAGGGAGGGCTCACAGGGAACCGTAGGTTCCCGGCTTCAGGATCGCGCGAAGCGCGCAGAAAGGAAACGCGAGAGAAGAGAGAGGAAGGGCCGCGGCCGCCTTCCGGCGTCGCCCCCACGAAAGCGCCGCCGCAACCGGACCGCCCAGAGGGAGGGCTCACAGGGAACCGTAGGTTCCCGGCTTCAGGATCGCGCGAAGCGCGCAGAAAGGAAACGGAAGTAGGTGTGGATGGGATGTCGCGGTACGCTCTTTCACCGCGACATCCCCAGCTGCATCTACTTCCCGAGCCAGGCCTTGACCTTGCCGGGGTTCGCCTTGACCCACGTCTCCGCCGCCTTGGCCGGATCCATGTGCTTCCCGGCGATCAGGTTGGCAACGAAGTTCTGGTCGTCGGCCGTCCACGTCCAGCGCTTGATCACGGGCACGGCAGACGAGCCGCTCTTCGCGAATTTCGACGTGATCAGCTTGTCGATGATCGTCTCTGCGTATCCGCAGCGGTAGATGCTCCAGTTGGTCCCGAGCTTCGGGTTGTACGAATCGACGCAGTTCTTGCCGCGCGCCGGGAGCTTGATCTCGGAGAGCTGGTAGGCCTTGTTGAGGTACTGAGGCGTGTACCAGTAGAAGAGAATCGGCTTCTTCTGCTTGTACGCCTGCGTCCAGCGTGCCACCTGCGCCGGCTCGGCACCGACCGAGACGAACTTGAGGTTGAGCCCGAGCTGCTTGATCAGCTGAGCGTCCTTCTGCACGTAGGACGGGTCGCCGCCGAGGAACATGCCCTGTGAGCCGGATTCGGGGCTCTTGAAGATGTCCTCCTTACCCTTAAGACCCTGCCACGTCTTGAACTGCGGGTACTGCTTCATCAGGTACGTCGGAATGAACCAGCCGATGCGCCCGATGACGCCGTTCGAGCCGAGCCTGAGAACCGTGTGACTCGACAGGTACTTCTGATTCACCTTGAGGTCGATGTTGTTCCAGTCCTCGGGAACGACGTCCACCTTGCCATCGGACATCGCCTGGAAGAGCGGTGTGCTCTCCGGCAGCTTCTCGATGTTGACCTTGCACCCGAGGTTCTTCTCGAGCACGTACTTGAGGACGTACACGTTCGCCGTCGCACCGGCCCATGCGTTCTCGTCCATCGTGACGGTGCCGCACGTCGCGCTCTTCGCACTGCTGCCCGCAAGGGCACTCGCCGACACGGCGAGGGCGCTCGTAGCGGCGATCGCCATTGCCACGACCACCCAGCGCCTCGACCATCTCCTTCGGGACATCAGACCCTCCTTATTTGTTGATTCCTTCGAATAAGCGGACCCTGTCCGCTGCTCTTCATTCACCGACGTCAACGAGGCCCTGCTTGTTGGCCCCGCCGCGCTCCCCGCGTGATCCGGTCGAGCGCGATGCCCAGCGCAAGTATGGCGAGTGAGGCCAGCACGCCGAGGCCGAAGTCGGATCGGGCAAGGCCCTGTGCGACCTCGTAGCCGAGACCGGGCGACCCAACGAGCCCACCGATCACAACCACGGCGAGCACCATGATGATCCCCTGGTTGACCCCCAGCATGATCGAGTCCTGTGCGAGCGGGATCTTCACTTTCATCAGAATCTGCCTCCGCGTGGCCCCAAACGATGCCGCTGCTTCGACCGTATTCGCCTCCACGTTGCGAACGCCGCTCTCGACCAGGCGGGCGACGACGGGGAATGCGTAGAGGACGCCGGCGATCACGCCGGGAACGACCGAAACTGGCATGAGATAGATGAGCGGGATCAGGTAGACCAGCTGCGGCAAGGTCTGAAGGACGTCGTTCACCGGCCGCAGAATCCGAGAGAACGTCCGGCTCTCTGCTGCACAGACACCGAGGCCGACCCCTATGACGACCGTCAGGACGGTCGCGACGAGCACTTGCGACGCGGTGTCCATCGCCGAGCTCCACTCGCCTATGAAGCCGATCAGCGCCAGCATCAGGAAGGTCGTGATGGCCGAGCGGCGCCCACTGACGACGAGCGAGATCAGCGTGATCCCGATCAGCATCACTGGCCACGGTGTCTCGACGAGGAAATTCCGGAATGGCACCAGCCCGTACTGGACGATGTGGTCGCCGATCCAGCTCGTGATCTGGAAGAGCGACAGTGTCAGGGTTCTGGACGTAGTCGAGCATCGACTGGAGTCGTGCGAGCAGCCAGTCTCGAGCCGTCGTCCGCGAGTACGCGGAGCTCACCCCGAGAAGGCGGGCCGCGGCGATCGTCACGGCGATCACCACCGCGGTGCCGATAGAGGCGATCCTGAGTCGACGCCGGAGCTCGTCGGTGAGATGGCGGTTGGCGGGGTTCGTACGCTCGGCGACGGCCTCCGTGACCCGATCGAGTGCCATCGCCATCACCACGATCACGAGGCCCGCCAGAAGCGCGAGTGCCGGGTAAGAGTTCAGGCCGCTCGTGACGACGTCACCCAGGCCCTTGCCGCCGATCAACCCCGCGATCACGACCATCGAAAGCGCGAAGAGAATTGTCTGGTTCACGGACAGGAGCAGCATCCGCCGCGCGAGCGGCAACCGCACCTTGACGAGCACCTGCTGCGAGGTCGAGCCCATCGCTTCCGCAGCCTCGATCGTGTTCGCGGGAACGCCGCGGATGCCGAGCGCTGTTATCCGGATCGCTGGCGGGATCGCGTAGATCATCGTGGTGATCACCGCTGCGCCCGGACCGACCGAGAACAGGATCACGATCGGCATCAGGTACGCGAATGCCGGCACGATCTGCATCGCGTCCAGCACAGGGGTAATGGCTCGCTGGAAGCCGTCGGAAAGCCCGGCGAGGACCCCGAGCGGCATGCCGATAGCGAGAGAGAGCCCGACGGCGGCGAGCATCAGGGCAAGGGTCTGCATGCTCTCGAGCCAGAGCCCGCTTGCGGCGAACGCGACGAACGCGGCCAGCGCCCAGATCGCAGCACGCGCGCCGCCGAAACGCAAGGAGATCAGAACGCCGGCAACCGTGACTCCGACCCACGTCATCCACCCGAGCACATTCGTGAACCAGCTGACAAGGTCGTCGAGGAACGTCGCGAACCCGTTGAATGCCTGAATCACGGCACTCCGGTTCTCGGCGTTGCGCTGGTCGACGAGCCACGTCTGGAAGTCGTTCAGGTGCGTCGGGAGCATGTTCCACGTCAGCGCTCCGGGCCACGGATACTCTGACTTCAGCGTGAGGTAACAGATCACCATGACGCCGACGATGGCCGCGCTCAACGTCATGCGGCTGCGCCACCACGGCCGATGTTCGACGAGCAGCGGGGTTGCGGCGACGTCGATGTCCGTAATTGCAGACACGCTACTCGTGCTCGCCGGCAATCGCCTTCAACGCGGCCACGCGATCGACCACTCCGACAACGCTGCCGTCCTGAACGACCGAGACCGGCAACTCGTTGGCAGCAATGACCGGGACCGCGTCCTTGATCGTCGTGCGGACATCGAGGGTTGGTCCACCCGCCTCGCCGGGAGACGGGTCACGCATGATCCAGCGCAAGGTCAGAACATGGCTGCGTGGAATGTCGCGGACGAAATTCGCCACATACTCGTCAGCCGGCGAGCCAACGAGCTCCTCCCCGGTTCCGAGCTGGACGATCTCGCCGTCACGCATGATCGCGATGCGATCGCCGAGTCGCAGCGCCTCGGGCAAGTCATGGGTGATGAACACCATCGTCTTGCCGGTCTCGTGTTGCAGCCTCATCACCTCGTCCTGCATGTCGCGGCGAATGAGCGGGTCGAGGGCGCTGAACGGCTCGTCGTAGAGCATCACCTTCGGATCGGCTGCGAAGGCACGCGCGACGCCGACCCGTTGCTGCATGCCACCGGAGAGCTGGTCCGGGAACGAGTTTTCGACCTCTTCGAGCCCGACGAGCCGAAGCACCTCGCGGGCGCGAGCGAGCCTCTCCACCTTGGCGACGCCCTGGATCTCGAGCCCGAACGCGACGTTGTCGACAACCCGTCGGTGAGCGAGCAGCCCGAAGTGCTGAAAGATCATCGAAACCGAGTGTCTGCGAAGGGTGCGCAACTCCGAGGAGGTCGCTCCGGTCACATCCTGTCCGGCAATCTCGATCGCGCCGGCAGTCGGTTCGATCAGGCGAATCAGCGTTCGCACGAGCGTTGACTTTCCCGACCCCGAGAGGCCCATGACGACGAAAACCTCGCCCGGCCAGACCTCGATCGAAACGTTCTTCACGGCGGCGACGCAGCCCGTTTTGACACGCAGCTCCGAGCGCGAGAGTTCTGCGTCGGGCGTCCCGATCACGCTGTCGGCCTTGGGCCCGAAGATCTTCCAGACGCCGGTCGCACTGATGATGGGCTCGCCGCGGGCGCCATCGGACGCCGGCGGCTCGACGACGGTGGCGGGATCGGGTGGCGGCTGAGTGGTCATCAGTGAGTCTCTGGCTGGTGGATCATCGCCGCACCGGCGCGACGATGCAACCCGGACGGGGGTTTCACGTGCCGGCGAGCGGTGCCAGGACTGCGCTCCCCGCGAACGTCGCGTCCGGGTGCTCGGACTCGATTCGCAGGAGGCGGTTCCATTTCGCGGTACGCTCGGAGCGCATCGTCGAGCCGACCTTGAGCTGGCCCGTACGCCAGCCGACCGCGAGATCGGCGAGCCAGCTGCACTCGGTGTCTCCCGACCTGGCAGACAGCACGGTGGCGTACCCGGCCTCCCGGGCGATCTCGGTGACGCGATGGGCATCGCTCAATGTCCCAACCTGGTTTGGCTTCACGAGCACCGCGTTCGCGACCCCTTCGCGAATACCGGTTCGCAGTCGCGACGGCGACGTTACAAACAGGTCGTCACCCAGGAGCTGGGCCTTGCCGCCCAGCCGGGTCGTCGCGTACCGCCAGCCTTCCTCGTCGTCTTCACCGAGCGCGTCCTCGACCGAGGCGATCGGATAGTCGTCGACCCAGGCCACGATCTCCTCGACAAGCTCTTCCGCTCGTAGGGTGCGACCCTCGCTGGCGAGGAGATATGCGCCGTCGACGAGGAGCTGCGTCGCGGCTATGTCAACCGCGATAGCCGCTTCGGCTCCTGGCTCGAGCCCGCTCCGCTCGATCCCTTCGAGCAGGATCTCGAGTGCCGCACGGTTCGATGGCAGTGGGGCACCGAGTCCGCCCTCGTCGGCCACCAGGGAGACGTTGAAGCCACGCTCCTGGAGAACGGATGCCGTGGCGACCCGAACGCGCGACGCCCACTCGATCGCCTCAGCGAATGTTCGCGCGCCGACCGGGACGACGAGGAAGTCCTGAACGTCGATGAGCCCGCCCGCGTGTGCTCCCCCCGAGATCACGTTCACCATCGGCAACGGCAGCAGCGGAGCCTGGTCGGGACAGAGAGCCCGCCAGAGTGGCAGACCCTGCGATCGCGAGCTCGCGAGCGCGCAGGCCACAGACGCTGCGAGCACGGCGTTGGCCCCGAGCCGCGAGAGGTTCGTGGTGCCGTCGAGCTGGCGCATCGTCCTGTCGACGAGGGCCTGGTCCGCAGCGTCGAGCCCGGAGAGCGCCGGCGCGATCTCGGTGAGGAGCGAGCCAACCGCTCCGGCGACTCCTCTGCCGCCATAGCGCTCGCCGCCGTCCCGCCGCTCGTGCGCCTCATGCGTGCCGGTCGACGCACCCGACGGTACCGTCGCCTCGCCCTCGCTGCCGTCGGCCAGCCTCACGACGCACCCGACGGTGGGTGTCCCTCGAGAGTCGAGTGCCTCCCACGCATGCAACCCTTGGATCAGAGCCACTGCCACAACCCCTTCTCCGGAGTGCGGAGCAGCGAGATCCCGACCTCGCGAGCACGCTCACGGGACGGCGGGTCGAGGAACTGCGCCGGCGACTTCCCGTCGGTCCTGGCAAGCATCAGAGCTGCAGTGTGCGCCGTCACGGATGCTGCGTCGCCGGCGAATCCGACTCCAGCCGTGCCGTCGTAGCCGCTCAGGAAGCCGTCCGCTAGCACGCGCAAATCCGACGTCAGAGGCTCCCAGCGGACGGCCGAGAGAACGACGAAGGAGAGGAAGAAGCCGAGATCGAAGATGGGGTTGCCGTAGTGAGCGACCTCGAAGTCGAGCACCCAGTTGCCGGTCGGCCCGATAAGCATGTTCTTGAGCGAGTAGTCGCCGTGGACGAAGCAGCGGCGGTTGCAGCGGAGTTCGTCGAGCAGCGGCGTGATCCCGTCTGCGAGCTCCGGCCGCCGCTCGATGACGGTCTCGTGGAACGGTCTGAGCCGGAGCTGCTCGAATGCCTCGAGGTCTTCGAGACCGGGGGGCACATGCTGCGAGGATGTCTCGGCGTGCCAGGAGCCGAGTGTCGCACCTGCCCAGTTGCCGGCCTCGGCGTGGACGCGTCCCTCCCCCACCTCGGCCTGCCAGTTCCGCGCGTCGGGTGGAATCAAGTCCATCACGAGCACGTGGGCCGCAGGGTCACTGTCGATGACCCTGGGAACGACACCGGGCGTGATCGCACCGCAGAGCGTCATCGCCGCAACCTCGGTTTCAGCCCTCTCCGGCGTGGCGAGCCACTCGTCGCGCACGCGCAATTGCGGCAGCGCCTGCTTGACCACGACGGCGGTTTCGGTCTCCGGCATCTGCGCCGCGATGACCGTTGCGGACACGCCGCCGGGAAGCTCGACGACCTCGATCACCGCATCCGCCCGTGCGAGCCCGCGGCGCACGAGATAGTCCGCCGCGTTCTCCAATGTCAGTTCGAACATCGACCCGGACGCTACCGATCGTCAGAATCAAGCGATGCTCGACCTGGCGCTCGACACCGACGGAACGGCTCGCTGCGGTTGGTGCGGCGATGATCCGCTCTATCATGCGTATCACGACGACGAGTGGGGTCGTGAGAAGCGGGGTGACGACGCGCTGTTCGAGCTGCTTTCGCTCGAGGGGTTTCAGGCCGGGCTCTCCTGGCTAACGATCCTGCGCAAGCGCGATGACTTCCGACGGGCATTCGCGGGGTTCTCGATCGAGCTCGTTGCCGACTTCGACGAGCGCGATGTGGACCGGCTGCTCGGCGACGCGGGCATCGTTCGTCATCGCGGCAAGATCGAGGCGACAATCGGCAACGCCGCCGCAGCGCTCGCGCTCCCGGCTGGGCTCTCGGACCTCGTCTGGCAGTACGCGCCGCCGCAACGGAAGACGAGGCCACGCGAGCTAGGCGAACTTCACGCCTCGACGCCCGAGTCGACCGCGCTGTCGAAGGAACTGAAACGGCGCGACTTTCGCTTCGTCGGCCCCACGACCGTGTATGCATTCATGCAGTCCGCCGGGATGGTGGACGATCACCTCGAGGGCTGCTTTGTCACAGGCATGGTCGGCGGGTGAGGGGCTCGGCGAGAGAGCCGGCACGGCAGTCAGGCGTCCAGGCGTGACGCGAGGCGATCCACCGGACCGGGACGTGATGGCGGTGCTCGCCACAGCCCCGGCAGCAGTCATCTCGGATGCGCTCGACCGCCTCGGGCATCGCGAGCAGGTGCTCGATCTGGCCATCCGGCCGATCTGGCCCGGGGCCAGACTGGCCGGAGTTGCCGTGCCGGTCGTGGTCGTGGCCGATACCTCGCAACCGGACCTTCCCTATGACGGCGAGTTGACCGCACTCGACGGCCTCCGGCCGGGAGATGTCCCGATGTTTGCCGTCGAGGCGGGGGTTCGTTGCGCATCGTGGGGGGAGTTGTTCTCGTGCGCTGCGATCGGCCGCGGGGCGGTCGGGCTCGTGGTCGACGGACTCGTTCGGGATGCGGCCCAGATCCAGGCGCTCGGCTTCCCTGCTTTCGCCCGGGGTCTCTCACCGCTCGACACCTACGCCCGCGCCGCCGTCACCGGCATCGACGTCGCAGCCCGGGTTGGCGGCGTCGACGTGAACCCTGGAGATCTTGTCGTCGGCGACATCGACGGGATCGTCGTGATCCCTCAGGAGATTGCCGCCGACGTAGCCGAAGCCGTCGTGACGAAGCGCCGTCTGGAGGGCAGTGCTCGCTCAGACCTCCTCGCCGGGGTCGGCATCCGCGAGGTGTGGACGAGGTACGGCGTCCTCTAGTGAATTGGTGCGCATTCGGCACAAAGACGGCGCACGTTCGACACACATGCTTCGCTACGTTGCCTTGTATGAGAACAGTGACGACACCCTGGGGGCGGGCAACCGCAGTTGAGCAGGTGAACGTCGCCCAGCGGGCCGGCGAGCGGCGGTTCGCCACGGTCGTGGAGCTTCTCGAAACTGCCGAGGGCGACCGACTCGTCCGGTTCGCCTACACGACCGACGGCAGCGCCCGGCGGGGGCCGGTGACGCTTCGCGCGAAGGATCTAGCACGGATGCAGAAGCTGCTCGAGAGGACGCCGGAGTTACGGGACGCGCTCGGTGGGTGAGCGAAGCGTGGCCACCGACCGTCGCAGAACGCTCGTAGACGAACTCGAGAGCGTCTGGCACGATTGGACGTAGGGAACTGTCGCCACCGGCACCCGCCCGATCACCTGTATGACAACGAACCTCGAGCGCGCTTTCGCGGAACGACCAGAGGTGTACGCCGCCTGGGCCGAGCTGAACGGCGCGATCAAGGCCGGCATGGATCTCCGCCGTTACGAGTTGGCGACGCTCGCCGCCGCGCTGCGGCTGCGGTCGAGCTACTGCTCCCTTGCCCACGGCAGGATCCTGCAGGAGCAATTCGGCGAGCCGGTGCGCGAGATCTCACTCGACTACCGCACTGCGGGCCTCGACGAGATCGACGTCGCCGTGATGAACCTGGCCGAGTGCGTCGTCGACGACGCGACGTCGATCGGCGACGCCGAGCTGGGGCCGCTCCGCGAGCTCGGGCTCTCCGAGACGGAGCTCATGGACGTCGTCCTCGCTGCGGCGGCGCGCTGCTTCTTCTCGAAGACTCTGGACGGGCTCGGTGTCTTGCCCGACGCGAGCTATCGCGCGCTCGACCCAGAGCTCCGGGACGCGCTCGTCGTCGGCCGGCCGATCGCGGACGATCAGTCGTAGTCGGCCGCCCCGACGGCGCGGGCGACCCAGGCTCGGCGTGCAGGGCCAGCAGCGCGGCCGGAGCGGTTGGCGTCGATCCGTCAGCCCACCGCCGCCGGCGTGTGCGTAGCGGCGATCAAGCCTGCGAGCACCGGAACGCCGCCTGTCGGACCGAGCAGCTCGTCGACCGCGTGCTCAGGGTGCGGCATCAGGCCGAGCACATTGCCGGCCTCGTTCGTGACGCCCGCGATATTGCCGACGGCGCCGTTCACGTCGTACGTGTAGCGAAAGGCGACCTGCCCGGCGGCCTCGAGCGACGCGATGAGCCCGGCATCTCCGTACCAGTTGCCTTCGCCATGCTTGATCGGGATCACGAGCTCCTGCCCGAGCTCCCAGCTACCGGCGAATGCGCTCGACGTGCTCTCGACCGTGATCGTGACGTCCGTGCAGAGGAACTGCTGTTGCCGGTTGAGCCGAAGGACGCCCGGCAACAGACCCGCCTCGCAGAGGATCTGAAACCCGTTGCAGATTCCGAGCACGGGACCGCCTGAGGCAGCAAACGCGCCAACGGCATCCATAACGGGTGCAAACCGGGCGATCGCACCGCAGCGCAGGTAGTCGCCGTAGGAAAAGCCGCCCGGCAGGATGACGCCGACCGTCCCGTCGGGAAGCGCGACATCGGCATGCCAGGCGCGGACGGGCTCTGCGCCGAGGAGCTCCAGAGCGAGCCCCGCGTCACCGTCGTCGTTCGACCCGGGAAACGTGACGACCGCAATCCGCGGCGCGTCAGTCACGTCTCGGCTCCGACCTCGATCGTGAACGACTCGATCAACGGATTCGCGAGCAGCTCATTCGCCATGGTGTCGAGCGCCGCCCGTGCCTCCTCCTCATCGGCTGCGTCGAGCTCGACATCGACGAGGCGACCGACGCGCGCTCTGGTGACGCCGAAGCCCAGCGTCCTGAGCGCCTCGCCGACCGCTTCTCCCTGTGGGTCGAGGATCCCTTCCTTGGGTCGGATCAATACGGTCGCCTTCACAGAACCACCTTCGGGTCGGAGAGATAGCGATCGAACGGGATCTCGGTCAGCCGCTCGAACGCCTCGATGTAGCGGGCCCGCGTCCCCGCCACGACGTCGGGCGGCACGTCGGGGCCGGGATCCGAACGATCCCACCCGGTCGCGAGACAGAAGTCGCGCACGTACTGCTTGTCGAAAGACGGTTGCGGCCCGCCTGGTGTGTACGTGTCGCCCGGCCAGAACCGGGACGAGTCGGGCGTGAGGGCCTCGTCCCCGAGGGTGACGATACCGTCGCCATCGACGCCGAACTCGAACTTGGTGTCGGCGAGGACGATTCCGCGCGCCTCCGCGTGGGCCGAGGCGAACGCGTACAGCTCGAGTGCCGCGTCTCGCGCGGCTGCGAAGGGCCGGGAGCCGCAGAGTGCTTCCGCCTCGGTCTCGCTGATATTCAGGTCGTGCCCTTCCTCGGCTTTCGTCGCCGGTGTCACGATCGGCTCCGAAAGACGATCGGCCTCGACCATCCCCGCGGGCAGGGTGTGGCCGCAGATTGCACCTGACGCCTGATAGTCCACCCAGGCCGAGCCGGCGAGGTATCCACGGACGACGATCTCGACGGGCAGCATGTCGAGCCGTCGGCAAACGGTCGACCGGCCGTCGTCGCCGAGCTCGAGCAGGTGGTTCGGCACGATCGATCTCGTACGCGCGAACCAGAACGCCGCCATCCCGGTGAGCACCCGCCCCTTGTCGGGTATCGGCGTAGGCAGGATCACATCGAACGTCGAGATCCGATCCGATGCGACGAGCAGCAGCCGCTCGTCGTCGAGCGCGTACACCTCCCTCACTTTGCCGCTCGCGAGGTGTACGCCGTCAGACACGTGCCCCCTCCCTCCGAGTCGCGACGAGAGCGCGCAAGCGTTCGAAGACGACGTCGACGTGCTCCGTGTATGCAGCGGGATCGAAGACTGCATCGAGGTCGATCCGATCTGCGATCTCGGGGTCGCCGTCAACGAGCCCGCGGAAGTCGACACCTTCGTCCCATGCCTGCATCGCGCTGCGTTGGACAAGGGCATATGACTCTGCGCGGGAGAGGCCCGACTCGACGAGCGCGAGCAGCAGCCGCTGGCTGAAGTACAGACCGTGGCTCGACGCGAGGTTCTCTTGCATCCGCTCCTCACGGACGACGAGGCCCTCTATGAGCCACGCGAAGCGATCGAGCATGTAATCGACGGCAAGGAACGAGTCGGGGACAACGATCCGTTCGGCCGATGAGTGCGAGATGTCGCGCTCATGCCAGAGAGCGACGTTCTCCAGCCCAACGAGAGCGTTGGCCCGCACGACGCGAGCGATCCCGCACAGGCGTTCGGCGGTTATCGGGTTGCGCTTGTGTGGCATCGCCGACGAGCCCTTCTGACCACGTCCGAACGGCTCTTCCACCTCGCGTACCTCCGTTCGGGCGAGATGGCGGATCTCGGTCGCGAACCTGTCGAGCGACGAGGCGAGCAGGGCAAGGGAGGAGAGCAGCTCAGCGTGGCGGTCACGCTGCAGAATCTGGGTCGAGCTCGGAGCGGGCTCGAGCCCGAGTCGCTCGCAGGCGACCCGTTCCACCTCGGGCTCGGCAGCGGAGTAGGTGCCGACGGCGCCCGAGAGTTTCCCGACGCGTAACCCCTCGATCGCATGGACGAGCCGCTCTCGGTCACGGTCGAGGCCGAAGGCCCACCCTGCGAGCTTGAGGCCGAACGTGGTCGGCTCGGCGTGGACGCCGTGTGTGCGGCCCATACACAGTGTCTCGCGATGCTCCTCCGCACGGACAACGACGGCATCGAAGGCCCTGTCGAGGCCGTCGACGACGAGCGCCCCCGCGTCCTGGACCACGAGTGAGAGCGCGGTGTCGAGCACGTCCGACGATGTGAGCCCGAAGTGGAACCACCGGCCCTCGGCACCAAGCCCTTCGGACACGGCATCGACGAATGCGGCGACGTCGTGATTCGTCTGGCGCTCGATCTCGGCCACACGCTCCGGGGTTGGAGAGACGGCGCTCGCCCGGATCGCCGCGACCACATCGTGAGGTACGACGCCGGCTTCGGCCCAGCCGTCGAGTGCGGCCAGCTCGACGTCGAGCCAGCGGCGCAACTTCTCGCCGTCCGACCAGATACGGGTCATGGCCGGGCGGGAGTAGCGGGAGATCACGCTCTCATTCTAGAGGGCGGGCCGGAGCCGCCTCCCGGAGACCGATGCATAGGAGTGAAGCGCGGATTCGGGTTTTCCCTACGGCCAATCCCCGGCCCACCCCTCACAGCGACGCCCCCTGCGGCGATACGGTGCGAATCGTGAGTTCTCGAGCTCCTGCCGATGTCTCAGCGCCTTCCACCCGCCGTTTGTGGGGATCACGCGCCGATCGACGCCGACGCTTTCACCGTGGCTGGGCTCAAGCGCTTCGCGACACCGTCTACATCCTCTCGGGCTTCGTCCTCGCAACGGTCTGGTGGTCGCTTCTGGTCACCTTGCTCGCTCTTGGTCTGGGCCTGCTCGTCACGCTCATCGGGATCCCGATTCTCGCGGCAACGCTCTTCCTGTGGGTCGGGATTGCCGACACGGAGCGGTGGCGAGCGCGCGTCCTGCTCGGCATTCAGGTCGAGCGCCCCTATCGCGTGCTGGCGAACGACGGGTGGCTGCGATTCACCTGGCAGCGCGCGAGGGATCCCGCCGTATGGCGCGACCTCGTCTACCTCCTGCTCGTCTTCTTCCCCCTCGCGATTGCCACCTTCGTTACCGCCGTCACCGCGTGGGCCGTCGCGCTCGCCCTTGTGGCAATGCCCGCCTACTACGGGTCGGGCAACGGCATCCAGCTAGGCGACGGCTCCCGCGTCGCCGTCGACACCTTGCCGGAGGCGATCGGCTGCTCTCTCGTCGGCCTACTCCTTCTCGTGCTGTTGCCGTGGGTGCTCGGTCTGCTGGCCGCGATCCACACCTTCACGGTGCGTGCGCTTCTCGGTCGGCGTTCGTCCGAGCGGGTCGAGCAGCTGACCCGGCAGCGCACCGAAGCCGTGGACGCTGCAGTCTCGGAACGCAGGCGCATCGAGCGTGACCTCCACGACGGCGCCCAGCAGCGATTGACCGCGCTCGCGATCGACCTGGGACGCGCTCGTGCCAAGCTCGACTCGGATCCCGAAGCCGCTCGGGCGCTCGTCGAGCAGGCGCACGAGGACTCGAAGCAGGCTCTGACGGAGCTGCGCAACCTCGCGCGTGGCATCCACCCCGCGATCCTCACCGACCGTGGCCTCGACGCCGCTCTCTCCGCCCTCGCTGCACGCAGCCCGATCCCGGTGGAGATCACCGTCGACCTCGCCGCGAGGCCGACCGTCTCGATCGAGTCGACCGCCTACTTCATCGTCGCCGAAGCCCTGACGAACGCCACCAAGCATGCAGCGGCAACGCGGCTCGAGGTTCGTGTCGGACGCGAAGCAGAGGATGTCGTGGTCGAGGTCGAGGACAACGGCGTCGGCGGCGCGCGAATCGCGCCGGGTGGAGGTCTCGAAGGGCTGACAACGCGCGTGGCAACAGTGGATGGCACGCTGGCCGTCTCGAGCCCCACCGGTGGCCCAACGATCGTGCGAGCGGAGCTGCCGTGCGGGTTGTGATCGCGGAGGACTCCGTGCTGTTGCGTGAAGGGCTCTCACGCCTGCTCGCCGACGAGGACATTGAGGTCGTGGAAGGCGTCGGTGACGGAGAGGCGCTCCTCCTGGCACTCGAGCGGCATCGACCGGACCTGGCGATCGTCGACGTCCGGATGCCGCCGACGCACACCGACGAAGGACTACGCGCGGCGATCGCAGCGCGGTCGCGTGTTCCGGAGACGGCGATTCTCGTCCTCTCTCAGTACGTCGAGGAGCGGTATGCGAGCGATCTTCTCGCAGCCGGCGGGGTGGGGGTCGGCTACCTGCTGAAGGAGCGTGTCGCCGACGTTGCTGAGTTCGTCGAGTCGGTGCGGCGGGTCGCCGACGGTGGTACGGCATTCGATCCGGAGGTCGTCGCCCAGCTGATGGGCCGTAGGCGTCAGAATGATCCTCTCTCCGACCTGACGCCGAGAGAGCGAGAGGTCCTGCCCCTGATGGCCGAGGGCCTCAGCAACGCCGCGATCGCGAAGCGCCTCTGGCTGACCGTCGGTGCCGTGGAGAAACACATCAGCTCGATCTTCGCCCGGCTCGGGCTCTTCCCCGGTGAGGACGAGAATCGTCGCGTAAGGGCTGTTCTCACCTACCTCGAGGGTGTTCGGGGCTCAGGAGCCTGACGCGTCGACGAGGCTTGCGGCGAGAGCGATGTCTTCCCGGCGGCGAACGCCGTCCCACGCGATCAGATCGGCACCGGCGTAGGCGGCCGAGCGGGCCGCTACGAGATCGTCGCCGACTCCGGTGACGTTGAGGATTCGCCCCCCATTCGTGACCACGTCGCCATCGTGCAGCGCCGTGCCCGCATGGAAGACGAGCGCCCCGGTCGCCTCGGCGGCTTCGATTCCGGCGATCACCGAGCCCTGATCACCCTTCGCCGGATAGTCGCCTGCGGCGAGGACGACGGTGACGGCTGCCCGCTGGCTCGGAGAAAGTCGAATCCCGCTGAGATCACCGGCCGCAGCAGCGGCAAGCGCCGCCAGGAGGTCGCCTTCGAGAAGCGGCAGCAGCGACTGCGTCTCCGGATCTCCAAAGCGGCAGTTGTACTCGATCACGCGAGGGCCGTCAGGCGTGAGCATCAGCCCCGCGAAGAGCGTCCCGATGAACGGGTGGCCTCGGGCTGCGAGCTCGGCGAGGATGGGGCGGCACGTGAGATCGACGAGCTCCTCGATCTCGCTCTCGCCGAACCCGGGAACGGGAGCGAATGACCCCATCCCCCCCGTGTTCAGGCCACGGTCACCATCCTCGGCACGCTTGAAGTCCCGGGCGACCGGGAGCGCAAGGGCGGTGATGCCGTCGCAAAGAGCGAAGACCGATACCTCAGGGCCTTGCAACAGCTCCTCGATCACGAGCGGGTCGGGGAGCCCCTCGAGCTCGGCGAGTCCCGAAGCGACCTCTTCTTCAGTGGTGCATACGAAGACGCCTTTGCCCGCGGCCAACCCGTCGGCCTTCAGGACGCACGGGACGATTGGCTCGGACAGCGTTGCCGCGGTTGGCACACTCGCGACTGCCATGACTGCCTTGGCGAAGGCCTTGGATCCTTCGATTGCCGCAGCGGCACGAGACGGACCGAACACGGAGATGCCGACCGAGCGCAGCACGTCGGCGAGACCGGCAACGAGCGGCACTTCTGGGCCGACAACGACGAGATCGATCTGGAGCGCGCGGGCAAGATCGAGCACGGCCTCGGCATCGTCCGCCCGCACGGGGTGGCACTGTCCGAGACCCGCGATGCCGGGGTTGCCAGGAGCCGCATGGAGCTCGGTCAGGAGCGACGACTGGACGAGCTTCCACGCGAGTGCATGCTCACGACCACCGGATCCGATGAGAAGCACACGCACGACGCGAGTCTACTTCGATGGTTGGCATTCGAACGGAGTCCGATCGCTCGACGTCGGGGCCGCGTCGGGCTCAGAGAAGCGCCCTCGTCACCCGGTCGCCGAGTCCGCGAAGCCGCTCACAGGGCTCGTTCGCGAAGACGAAACGGATGTAGTCGCCGGCGCGATCGGAGCCCCAGTTCGTCATCGGTGTCGCGGCGACCTTGCCGAGCCGAAACAGCCGCTCCGCCGCCTCATCCGCCGTATGGCCGAGTGCGCGAACATCCAGCAGGAGCGACCAGCCGCCGTGCGGCGGGATGACGGTCAATCCGCCGAGCTCCTCGAGCACGACATCTCGCCGACGCTGCCACTCGGACGTCGCCGCGGCGACGTCTGCGTCGCCGGCCTCGAGCGCAACAGCAACGGCAGCCTGAGCAAGCCCGGTCTGGCAGACGACGTTCGAGATTCCGACGAGACCGATGTCGTCGACGAGAGCCGGCGGTGCGACGACCCAGCCCACGCGCCAGCCGATCATCCGCAGCTCCTTCGACGCCGAACCGACGATGATCGTTCGGTCCTCCAGCCCTTCGAGAGACAGCGGATCGAAGACGACGCGACCGTCGAAGACGATCCGCTCCATCGCGGTGTCGACGACGAGGAACAGATCATGCCTGCTGCAGAGCTCTGCGACCGCCTCCCATGCCTCGAGATCGAGCACCGCTCCCGAAGGCATCGACGGGCTCATCATCAGAAGCAGGCGCGTCCTGTCGGTGACAGCAGCCCGGAGGGTGTCGAGATCGAGGTTCCAGCCGGCGGACGTCGGCTCGAGCGACGCAAGACTCGGCACCCCTCCCGCGACGCGAACCCGGTTGAGGAGCCCGACATACACCGGATCGGTCAGCACGACCTCGTCTCCGGGCTCGAGGGTCGCGAGGAGGACGTTGAGGATCCCGTTGAGCCCACCCGCCGTGATCAGCGTCTGGCGCCAGTCGATCTCGCGCCCACCCCGACCAACGTGTGATGCGACCGCACGGCGCAAGCGTTCATGACCCGGGAACGGGAGGTAGCTGTTCGCATCGTCGTCGTCGATTGCCGCGCGCGTTGCCTCGATCGCGGCCGCGTGCGGCCTGAGATCGGTGTCGAGGTTCTCGAGCCGCAGGAGCTCGGGGTCGGCTGCGCTGTCTGCAGCGTCGCCCATCCGGTCGACGCCGATTCCGGGGACACCCTGCAGGCGCGAGACGGTCACCGTGCCGGTCAGCGGAGCGTCAGCACGGCCTCGCGGCCCTGCCCGGTGCCGACGAGCGAAACAGGTACCCCGAGAGCGTCCTCGACAAAGCGCACGTAGGCGGCAGCGGCGTCAGGTAGCTCCGTGCCCGGCGCGAGCGCCTCTCCCCACCCCGGGAGCGTCTCCCACACAGGGCGACAGTGGTGGAAGTCCGACTGGTGCGCCGGGAAATCGTCGGTTTCGCTGCCGTCTGGCAACGCGTACCGTACGCAGATGGGAATCTCGTCAAACGTCGAAAGGACGTCGAGCTTCGTCAGCGCGAGCGAGGTGATGCCGTTGACGCGCACGGCGAAGCGAAGCGCCGGCAGGTCGAGCCAGCCGCAACGCCGCTCACGGCCCGTCACGGTTCCGAACTCACCACCGAGCTCGCGGACCAGTTCCTGCGCCTCGCCCTCGATCTCGGACGGGAACGGCCCCTCGCCCACCCGGGTCACATACGCCTTCGAGACGCCGAGGATCTCGTTGATGCGGTTTGGCCCGATTCCGAAGCTGACCGCTGCCCCTGCTGCGATCGGGCTCGACGAGGTGACGAACGGGTAGGTGCCGTGGTCGAGGTCGAGCAGAGTTCCCTGCGCACCCTCGAATAGCACGTTCTCGCCGTTTCGAAGTGCACGATCGACGAGCAGTGACGTGTCGGCGATATACGGGCGCAGCCGTTGGGCATACCCCTCGTACGTGTGTGCAACCTCTTCCAGGTCGAACGGCTCGATCTCGTACACGCGATCGAGCCAGACGTTCTTTTCTGTGATCGCAAGCTCGATCTTCTGGTGCAGGATCTTCGGGTCGAGCAGATCCTGGACTCGGATCCCGATGCGCGTCGCTTTGTCTGCGTACGCAGGACCGATGCCCCGACGGGTCGTTCCGATCTGGAGATTGCCGAGCTTCCGCTCACGGGCACCGTCGATCGCAACGTGCCACGGCATGATCAGATGCGCGTTGCCCGAAAGGAAGACGAGGCCTGCAGTAACGTGACCCCGGCCCTCGAGGTCGTCGAGCTCGTCGATCACGACACGCGGATCGATGACGCAACCAGCGCCGATCGCCGACGCCTTGCCTGCGACGATGCCCGACGGGATCTGGCGAATCTTGTAAGTCTCGCCGTCGACGACGATCGTGTGACCTGCGTTCGGCCCACCCTGATAGCGGCAGACGAGGTCGGAGTCCTGGGCGAGCAGGTCGACGATCTTCCCCTTACCTTCGTCGCCCCACTGCGCACCGACGATCACGGTGGCTGGCACGTAGGACAGTCTAGCCCTGATCGTTGTCAGGACCTCGCGGACAACCCACCAGAGCAGCGTCTACACAATCGCCTCGACTCGGTAGAAGCTGGCAAGCAAGCTCAGTGCGGGCGCGGATTCGGGCGAGCGGTATCGGAGGCACACTGAATCCGATTCGACTCCATCACGAGGAGGTGTCCCATGACACACCGTTTCTCGATCCTGCACCGGAAGCCGCGTACGCGACGCGACCGGATGCTCGCCCGGTTCCACGGGGTTCGCGCCGATGCCCATCGGCGCTGGCGGCGACTGCGCCACCGGCAGGAGCACCGTGCCCACCATGCGCGCGTGCAGGAGCTGTTCCTGCAGCTCAGCGACACGGCGCGCGAGCCCAACCGCCCCCGTGCCGGCACGAGTCCCAACAAGCGCTTGCACCTGCGCCACGCGAAACGCTAGCCGGCACGAGCTCTCTCGACGTCGCGGTCGCTGGTCGGCCGAAGGAACCTCCCGCCTCTACGGTGCCGAGGGCGTGACCTCCACCTCGACGCTCTCGAGCACGACGCCGCTCGCAAACGGGGCCGCGAGGTCGGTGCCGAGTTCGGCCTCGATCGTCGCCCCCTCGGCCAGGGTCCCTCGCGCCGCATCGTCGAAGTGCTCGCGGAAGTGCTCCGGCGTAAAATGCGACAGCGCGCCCAGGTGCACGCGTATCCGCCTCACCCTGACGCCGCCCTCCGCGTCGGCGACCTCGAGGATCTTCGCCATCAGGTCGTCCATGAGCGCCTTTTCGTGCATGCCTTAAACCTCTAGCTCCGCGAGCACAGATTGCGTGACACCGTCGAGCGCCGCCTCGACCTCCGCAGTGACCGGGTCGCCCATGCCGAACGCCGACCCT
Source organism: uncultured Thermoleophilia bacterium (assembly GCA_963784945.1). Lineage (GTDB taxonomy): Bacteria > Actinomycetota > Thermoleophilia > Gaiellales > Gaiellaceae > Gaiella. The sequence continues at coordinate 47,961 of CAWATN010000012.1, forward strand.
TCGATGCCGATCACGATGACTCGTCTCGGGGCCCGCCCCAGCGCCCGCCCGAGCTCCAGGGCGTCGGGAACCGAGAAGGCATGGGTGGAGGCAAGACCCAGATCGCGCGGGAGGGGGCCATCGCCAGGGTCGACGCGGTACACCGTGCCGGCGGCGGCACCCGACGAAACCGCATCCACGATCACGACCAGTTCGAGGCCTGCCCAGGCGTCGAGCAACCTCGTCGGCTCGTCGTCGCACTCGAGCACAATGGCCCCGGCTGCGCGCAGCCTGTCGGCGACGAGCGGGCCAACCGCGTCGTCACCGCGATAACGGCTGCCGAGACAGGCGGCCGCTCTGAGCCCGGATCCGCTGCTCACACGCGTTCGACTTCGAGCTTGAGGAAGTGCGTCGCGCACGAGATGCAGGGGTCGTAGTTGCGGATCGTCTGCTCGCAGCGATGACCGAGCTCATCGTCCGACAGGTGCAGAGACGCCTTGACGACGCCGACGAGATCCTCTTCGATCGTCTTCTGGTTCTGGGAGGTCGGCGGCACGATCTTGGCGTCGAGGATCGTTCCCGCGCCATCGATCTCGTAGCGGTGCCAGCAGATCCCACGCGGCGCTTCGGTACAACCGTGCCCTGTGCCGGCCCGGGGGACGGCCTCGATGAACGGCTCCCCTGGCGGCACGTACTGCGCGATGATCCGCAGCGCTTCGTCTGCCGCGTAAACGGTCTCGACGGCGCGCACGACGATGCTGCGGAAGGGGTTGCGCACCACGTCGCCGAGCCCGACCTCGTCGGCGATCTCCCGTGCGAGCGGCGACAGCTCGGCCGAGTTGAGCGCGTAGCGGGCCAGAGGGCCGACGAGATAGTTGCCGACGCCGGCGAGAGTCGAGTGCAGCGCGTTCGACCGCTCGACGTGCGACTCCGTGAAATGCTGTTCGTACTCCGAGACGTCGATGTCGAGGCCCGTGCTCGAGACGATCCGGCCACGCTCGATCGCATACTCGTCTGGTTGGCGGAGGGCTACGAAGGAGTAGTCCTGCTCGAAGTCCGGAAAGTCGAATCCAGCCACCCAGCGAGTGAACTCGACCGCCGCGTCGCGTGCCCACTCGAGCTCTGGCACGAGCGTGGCGAGCTCTGGGCGTGTCGGCGCTCGGTACATGCCACCAACACGCAGGTTGACCGGATGCACGGCGCGCCCGCCGACGACGTCCATGATCGTGTTGCCGGCCTTCTTCAGCCGCAACGCGGTCTCGACGAGATCGCGGCGATCACGGGCCATCTCGACAGCGCCGTCGTAGCCGAGGAAGTCGGGCGCGTGCAGCATTGCCGTGTGCAGCACATGACTCTCGATCCACTCTCCGCAGTACACGAGGCGGCGCAGTAGCCGCACCTGTTCCGGCAGGTCGACCCCGCACACGGCCTCCATCGCATTGCACGAGCTTGCGATGTAGGCGATCGGGCAGATACCGCAGATGCGGGCCGTGATGTCGGGTGCCTCGGTGAACTGGCGCCCGCGCAGCAGCGCTTCGAAGAAGCGCGGCGGCTCGAAGATCTTGAACTGCACCTCCTCGACTTCGTCGCCCCGGATGCGCACGAGCATGGCGCCCTCGCCCTCGACGCGGGCGAGGTAGTCCGTGCGGATCTCCCGCGTGATGCTGCCGTCAGGCTCGCTCATCGCTCGCCTCTCTGAAGGCCGGAGCATTTGCGTTGAAGGTGCGCAGTGCCCGGACGATGCCGTCGTCGTCCACACCGAGCGCCTGCCACTGCTCCGCCAACGCGTTCACGTTCGGGCTCTCCATCGGGCCGAAGCAGCCGTAGCAGCCGCGGTTGTAGGCCGGGCAGATCGCTCCGCATCCCGACTGGGTGACAGGCCCGAGACACGGAGTGCCGTGGGCGACCATAACGCACGTCGTTCCGCGGGCCTTGCACTCGAAGCACACGCTCGTCGACGGCAGTCTTGGTGGGCGGCCATGGAGCAGCGCCAACACCGTCTCGATCAGCTGTTCCTTCGAGATGGGGCAGCCACGCAACTCGAGATCGACCCTGACATGATCCGCGATCGGGGTCGACGTCTCGAGCGTGGAGATGAACTCAGGGCTCGCGTAGACGAGGGGAATCCACTCCTTCACGTTGGCGAAGTTCCGCAGTGCCTGGATGCCGCCAGACGTTGCGCAGGCCCCGATCGTTACGAGCAGGCCGGACTGTTCGCGGATCTCGTGGATCCGCTCGACATCGTGCTGCGTTGTGACGGATCCCTCGACAAGCGAGATGTCGTAGGGGCCTTCTAGCTCAGCGCTCGTCGCCTCCGGGAAGTACGCAATCTGGAGTGCCCCGGCGACCGCGAGCAGCTCGTCCTCGCAGTCGAGCAACGAAAGCTGGCAGCCGTCGCAGGACGAGAACTTCCACACGGCGAGGGTCGGCTTGTTGGCGGTCGCGGTCACAGGCCGTGCACCTCCATCAGCCGCTCCATTTCGTCGAACCAGAACACAGGGCCGTCTCGACAGATCAACACAGGCCCGAGCTGGCAATGGCCGCAGTGGCCGAGCCCACACTGCATGTTGCGCTCCATGGAGATTGCGATACGTCCCTTCGGGACACCGCGCGCGAGCAGGGCGCGCGCGGTGAACGTCATCATGATCTCAGGCCCGCATACGAGAGCGACGGTGTTGTCCGGATCGAACGACGCCCGCGGGATGAGCTGCGTGACGACGCCGACGCGGCCGCGCCAATCCTCGCCGGCGTTGTCGACGGTGACGTCGACCTCGATGTCGAATCGCCCGCGCCAGTCCTCGAGCTCGCGAAGGAAGAGAAGATCGGCCGGGGTGCGCGTGCCAACGAGGACGCAGACCGAGCGGAAGTCGTCACGGTGCGAGAGGGCGTGGTAGACGACTGGCCGTAGCGGCGCGAGGCCGATGCCGCCGGCGACGATCACGAGGTCGCCGCCCCGGGCCTCCTCGAGGGGCCACGTCGTTCCATAGGGCCCGCGCACGCCGATCACGGTGCCGGGCTCCGTGCTCACGAGGGCGTGGGAAACCGAACCGACGTCGCGAATGGTATGGAACAGGGCTCCGTCGGTGTCCGGGCCGGCACTCGTGGAGATCGGCACCTCTCCGACGCCGAACGCGTAGAGCATGTTGAACTGCCCCGGCAACGGCACGATGGGTGGACCGAGGGGCTCGAGCAGGAGCGTCGACGTGTCGGCCGTCTCGGGGGCACGCGAGACGACTCGATACGGCACGGGCGTCATCGGCCCATGCGACTGCCCTCTAGCTACTGCTGCCGTTGCCATAGATGTCCAGGAGGCGGAGGCGGGTGTGCTGGAGTCGGTCGATCATGACCGAGGCGAAACGACGCATGAGGTCGAAACCGAGGCTGTGATCGGCTTCGCACTTGCCGCGCAGGCACGCGCCGTCGAAGGCCACCGCACGCACATCGTCGACCGCACGCGCGTCGAAGTGCCAAACGTAGGGCGGAAAGAGCCACGACCAGCCGACGATCTCACCGGGGTCGAGGGTCTCGATCACCATCGCGCCGCGCGCGGGCACGTGCGTCGACAGCGAGACGCGTCCCTTCCGCACGAGAAAGAAGGTGTCTGCCGGGTCGCCTTCTCGAAAGATCCACTCCCCCTGCTCGAAGCCGACGTTGGCGGCACACCCGGCTATGAGCTCGAGCTGTGCCTGAGTCAGCCCCTCGAAGCTCGGGCTGTCCGCGACGATCTCGTCAAGTGATTGCATGATCGACCTCTCCGTCGGTTTCCCGGATCGCTGCGAGCTCCTCGGTCACGTCGATTCCAACCGGGCACCACGTGATGCAACGACCGCACCCGACACAGCCCGACGTGCCGAACTGGTCGATCCAGGTACCGAACTTGTGGGTGAGCCACTGGCGGTAGCGGGCGTGGGACGACGGTCGCACGCTCCCACCGTGGATGTGCGAGTAGTCCACGGAGTAGCACGAATCCCAGCGGCGCCACCGCTCCGCCGCACCACTCTCGAGGACGTTCACGTCATCGACCGAGGTGCAGAAGCACGTCGGACAAACGAGCGTGCAGTTGCCGCACGTGAGGCAGCGCTCGGCCGTCTCGGCAAACCGAGGATGCTGGACATTCCGGGCGAGCAGATCACGAAGATCGAACGACTCGACGCTGCGCCCCATCAGGGCGATCGCATCGTGAGTGACACGGAGTGCGGCGTCCACGTCATCACCTGTCGCAGGGACCGCCAACAGATCAGCCAGCACCTCGGCACCACGATCGGAGCCGACCTCGATGACGAACCGGTGCTCGGCACCGACCAACTCGGTGAGCGCGAGATCGAAACCGCTCTCGGCACGCGGACCCGTTCCCATCGAAGCGCAGAAGCACGTCCCTCCCGGCACCCCGCAGTTGACGGCGACGAGGAACGCATCCTCGCGGCGCGCCGAGTAGTCACGATCGACGTATGCACCCTCCAGGAAGACCCTGTCCTGGATCGTGATTGCGTGAAGATCGCACGAACGAACCCCGAGCAAGGCGAAGGGCCGCTCGGGAGGTGCCTCCTCGACGAACTCCGTTAGACCCGCATCGTCTCGACGTGCCTGCCACAGGCGCACGCGCGAGGGCAGCAGCCAGCGCTTCCACGACTGCGGGCCGACCGGATAGCCGAATCGTGCCTCGTCGTCGCGGCGCTCCAGCCGGTACGTGGCGGCCTCCTGCACCTCCGTCCAGCCGGCGGGCAACTCGTCCGCGGACGCGATCTCCTCGTAGACGATCGCGCCTTCCCGGCGCGTCGGCCCAACGACGCAGTACCCGCGGTCACGGAGCACGCCGACGAGGACGTGCAGGCCGTCGAGATCGATGACGGCCGGTTCAGGATTGGTCGGTGGAGACTGCTCGTTCACTACGGACAGCGTGAATATTCCACGATCTCCGGGCATCGGTACAGGCCCGGCGCGGTATGCGGGAATGCCGCAGTCCGTCGGCGGGGTCGGCCTCTTGCGTATTGGCCGTGAGCTCGTCAGCCTGGGTGGGTGAGCGAAACCCTGGCAGTCGAGCGTCTGCGCCTGCGTGTTCGCGGCGTCGTCCAGGGCGTCGGCTTTCGCCCGTTCGTCCACCGGCTGGCGCACCGCCACGGGCTCTCGGGGTTCGTGCTCAACGACGCCAACGGCGTCATCGTGGAGGCGGAAGGCGAACCCGGCGCCCTCGCGGGGTTCGTCTCGGCTCTCACGGCCGAGGCGCCGCCCCTCGCGCGTGTGGCCGGGATCGACATGGCACCGAGCGCACCCCGCTTCGAGCTCGGATTCGCCATCGTCCTCAGCGAGGAGGGAGGCGTCGCTCGAACGACGCTCGTCGCGCCTGACGCGGCAACGTGCCCCGACTGCCTCCGCGAGCTCTTCGACCCTGCGGATCGCCGCTACCGCTACCCGTTCGTCAACTGCACCAACTGCGGCCCGCGTTTCACGATCGTCACGTCCGTGCCCTACGACAGGCAGCGGACGACGATGGCAGGTTTCCCGCTCTGCGCCGCGTGCCGCAGCGAGTACGAGGATCCCGGCGACCGCCGGTTCCACGCCGAGCCGATCGCCTGCCCCGACTGCGGACCCCGCCTGACGCTCCCGCTCGCAGAGGCCGTCGGCCTGCTCCGGGCGGGCCGGATCGTCGCCGTGAAGGGCCTGGGAGGCTTTCACCTCGCTTGCAACGCAGCCGACGAGGCCGCCGTTGCCCGCCTCCGCTCGAGGAAGCTACGCGAGGAGAAACCGCTCGCTGTGATGACCACGGCTCCAGCCGAGCTCGCCGATCTGACGGCGGAGGAGGAGGTGCTCCTGCACGGCCTGGCACGCCCTATCGTGCTCGTCCGCCGACGGGCCGATGCGCTGCTCGCACCGTCCGTGTCGTCAGGATCGCCGTGGGTCGGGCTGATGCTCCCGTACACCCCACTCCACCACCTGCTCTGTCACGACGCCGCAGTCCCACTCGTGATGACGAGCGGCAACCGCTCCGACGAGCCGATCGCAATCACCGACGACGACGCGCGGCAGCGGCTTGGCGAGATCGCCGACGCCTTCCTCTCCCACGACCGTCCTATCCACCGACGCTGCGAGGACTCGGTCGTGCGCAGTGCCTTTCCGATCCGGCGATCACGGGGGCACGTGCCCGGCGCGCTGCCGCTCCCGGTCTCGGCGCCGGCGCCGGTTGTCGCCGCCGGTGCGGAGCTGAAGAGCACCTTCTGTGTCGTCCGCGATGCAGAGGCATTTCTCTCTCCTCATCTGGGCGATCTCGACAGCGAGGCTGCATACGCTGCATTTCGCGGAGATCTCGCGCTCTACCTCGAGATGGTGGGCGTCGAGCCCGCCGCCGTCGCCTGCGACCTGCATCCCGACTATCTCTCGACGAAGTGGGCGCACGAACAGGGCTTGCCGCTCGTCGAGGTGCAGCACCACCATGCCCACGCTGCGGCCTGCCTGGCCGAGCACGGCCGCAACGGAGAGGTGCTCGCGGTCGTGCTCGACGGTACCGGGCTCGGATCGGACGGCACGCTGTGGGGGGGTGAGGTCCTCCGCTGCGACCTCATGTCGTTCGAGCGGCTGGCGCACCTCGCGGCTGTGCCGTTGCCCGGTGGCGAAGCGGCCATCCGCGAGCCGTGGCGCATGGCGGCCTCGTATCTCGAGGTGGCCGGCCGGCCCGTTCCGTTCGAGCGGTGGCCCCTCGTCCGCGAGAGCCTGAAGGTCAACGCGCCGCTGTCGTCCGGAGCCGGGCGGCTATTCGACGCCGTCGCGGCACTCCTCGGCGTGCGCGACCGGGTGACGTACGAGGGTCAGGCGGCGATCGAGCTCGAACAGCTCGCAGGCGACCTCGAGGTGCCCGCGTATTCCGCGCGCGTCCGGGACGGAACGATCGTCGGCGCCGACCTCGTCGCGGCCGCCCACGACGACCTGCGCGCGGGTAGGGCCAGGGAAGAGATCGCGGCTGCATTCCACGAAGGCCTCGCTGCCGTGTTCGAGGCGGTCTGCGCCGAGGAGGCACCCCGAACGGTCGTCCTCAGCGGTGGGACCTTCCAGAACATACGGTTGCTTTCCTCGCTGCGGCAACGGCTCGCATCACACGGGATCGAGGTGCTCGCTCACCGGGCCGTCCCTCCGAACGACGGCGGTGTCAGTTACGGTCAGGCGGCAGTGGCTGCAGCGAGGCTCTCCTCATGTGCCTAGGCATTCCCGGACAGATCATCGAGATCTCCGACCGGATAGGGGGTCTCGCCCGGGTCGATATCTCCGGCGTGCGGCGTGAGGTGAACATTGCGCTCGTCGACGACTCCACGGCGCCGCTCGAGGTTGGTGCCTGGGTGCTGATTCACGTCGGCTTCGCGCTGGCCCGGATCGACGAGGCCGACGCCCGCGAGACGCTCGCGCTGCTCCAACGCGGTGCGGAGCTTCAGCGCGAGCTCGACGAGATGCGACAGGGCACGGTGCGATGACGCCCTCGCCCGAGCACTGCATCACCTGTTCCGACGAGGCCGTCGAGGCGGAAGTCGTCGAGGTACACGGCCCCGAAGCGGTCGTTCGATGTCCCGACGGCCAGGAACGCGTTGCCATCGACCTCGTCCCCGAGGCGGCCCCCGGCGACCTGCTCCTCTGCCACGCGGGAATCGCCCTCGCGCGGATCGAGAGCCAACCCGGGAGACCCGACGACGCTGCGCCTCGCCCCGACACCGGTCACCGGGTGATCTCGTGAAATACGTGGACGAGTACCGCTCGGCTGAGCTGGCGCGTGGCCTCGCTTCCGAGATCGCCGGTCTCGTGCGGGCCGGCGAGACGTGGCGCGTGATGGAGGTGTGCGGTGGCCACACCCATGCGATCTACCGGCATGGCCTCGAGGATCTGCTGCCGCCCGAGGTAGAGCTCGTGCACGGGCCTGGCTGCCCGGTGTGCGTGATCCCGATGGGCCGGGTGGACGACGCGATCGCCCTCGCCGAGGAGCCCGGGGTCACGTTGGCCACGTTCGGCGACATGATGCGGGTGCCCGGTGGCCGAGGGTCGTTGCTCGAGGCGAAGGCGCGCGGCGCAGACGTGCGCATGGTTTACTCGCCGCTCGACGCTCTCGCGCTCGCGGCGGAACTCCCCGACCGGCGCGTTGTCTTCTTCGCCATCGGCTTCGAGACGACGGCCCCGGCGACCGCAGTGACGCTGCTGCGAGCCCGTGCCGAGCAGAAGCCGAACTTTGCCGTGTTCTGCAACCACGTCACGATCGAGCCGCCGCTGCGCGCGATCCTCGAGACACCTGGGCTGCGGGTGGATGCGTTCATCGGTCCGGGGCATGTCTCCACGGTGATCGGCACGGACGCCTACTCGTTCATTCCGGAAGAGTTCGGCCGCCCTGTCGCCGTCTCGGCCTTCGAACCGGTCGATCTGCTCCAGTCGATCGCGATGCTTCTACGGCAGCGGGCTGAGGGGCGCTGTGAGGTGGAGAACCAGTACACCCGGGTCGTGCGGGCCGAAGGTAATGCACGAGCACTCGCGGCCATCGACGAGACGATGGAGCTGCGCGACGATTTCGAGTGGCGCGGGCTGGGCACGATCCCGAGGAGCGCAATGCGACTGCGCCCCGCGTTCGCGGCGTGGGATGCCGAGAAGCTCTACTCCTTGCCGGGCATCCGCATCGAGGACCCAAAGGCGTGTCGCTGCGGCGAAGTGCTGACGGGGCAGATCAAGCCCTGGGAGTGTGGCGTTTTCGGGACGGCATGTACGCCGGAGCGCCCACTCGGCACGTGCATGGTGTCGAGCGAGGGGGCCTGTGCAGCTTTCTACGCCTACGGCCGCCTGCGAAGACCCACCGGGGAGCCGGTTGGTGCGTAGGCGTGTCGTCCTCCGGGACGAGCGCATCACCCTCGCCCACGGCGCCGGAGGCAAGGCGACCCGAGACATCGTCGAGGCGCTCTTCCTCGAGGAGCTCGGGAACGGTGTCCTCGCCGCGCTCGGCGACGCGGCCGTCGTCCCGGGTGGAGGGCGGCTGGCCTTGTCGACCGACGCGTACGTCGTTCATCCGCTCGAGTTCCCGGGCGGCAACATCGGTGAGCTCGCCGTCAACGGCACCGTCAACGACCTCGCGATGGTCGGTGCGACACCTCTCTGGCTGACGGCCGGATTCGTGATCGAGGAGGGCTTTCCGGTTGCCGATCTCCGGCGCATCGTCAACTCGATGGGTGGAGCAGCCCGGAGGGCCGGCGTCTCGGTCGTCGCCGGCGACACGAAGGTCGTCGAACGCGGCAAGGCCGATGGGCTCTACGTGACCACGGCGGGCGTCGGGACGCTGGCCGACGGCGTCGATCTCGGTCCGCACCGCGTCCAACCGCGCGACCGTGTGCTGCTGTCGGGCACCCTCGCAGATCACGGCATGGCGGTCATGGTCGCGCGCGGCGACCTCAGGTTGGAGGCGGAGATCAAGAGCGACACCGACGCCGTGCACGAGTTGGCGGCAGCGCTCGTCTCCTTCGGGACCGCGCTGCGTTGGATGCGTGACCCCACCCGGGGAGGGCTCGCGACCGCGCTCAACGAGCTCACCGACGCAGCTGCGCTCGCCGTCGTCCTCGACGAGAGCGCCTTGCCGGTACGCCCTGCAGTCAATGCCGCCTGCGAGATCCTCGGCATCGACCCGCTCTATGTCGCGAACGAGGGCAAGCTGATCGCGATCGTGGCGGAGGAAGTCGCAGAGGAGGCGCTCGCCGTGCTCCGCGCCCACCCACTCGGTGCGGACGCTGTCCTCGTGGGAGAGGTACGGGCCGAACCTGCTGGATTCGTGCTGCTCGACACCGCCCTCGGAGGCACCCGCATCGTTGACATGCTGGTCGGCGATCCATTGCCGCGGATCTGCTGACGACGGAGGCACACCGGTCGAGAGCGCGCGAGGCCCGGGAAACCCTCTATCCTGCGAACGTGTCCGACGACTGGAGAGTGCGCATCGAGCTCGCAAACGAGGGAGCGCGGAAGGACTTTGCGGGCCTCCTCGCCGAGGGCCTGAGCCCGGCTGGCGCCGGTCACGCGCAGGCCCTCAGCGGCGAGCATCTGTCGGTCTCGGGGGACGACGCGAACCTCTTCGTCTACGCGGACTCGCCGACGCAGGCGGAGCGCGCCCATGCTGTGATCCTGGCGGAGCTCGAGCACCACGCGATCGTCGCTACGACGAGCGGCGTCGAGCACTGGCTGGCCGATGAGGAACGGTGGGACAACGAGCCTGCCGGCGACACCTGGGAGGAAGAGGTTGCGGACAAGGGTTACGCACCCTGGGAGGTACGAGTCACGTGCCGGTCACGGCACGAGGCGGTCGTGCTCTCCGACCAACTCGAGACCGAGGGATTCCGCCCGATCCGCCAGTGGAAGCACCTGATCGTCGGGGCCGATACCCGTGAGGACGCTGATGCCCTTGCGGCACGGCTGCACGGCGAGGTCGAGCCAGGGGGCGCGGTCGTGTGGGAGGAAGCGATCGACTCCGACGTCGTGCGCCCGTTCGCCTTTTTCGGCTGACTTGCCGCTCCAGCAGATGATGGCCGACGACTTCGATCCTCTCGAAGAGCATCTTCTCGCAGCATTGGCGGCGCTCGAGCCGGTCGCCACGGCAGCACCTCCGAAACCCGAAGCCGAGGCCCTCTGGCGCGCTCAGGTCGCTAGTCGAAACTGCGATTTCGCGGCCCGCTGGCTACAGAAGGAAGGTCGCAGCTTCTACACGATCGGCTCGGCGGGACATGAGAGCAACGCTGCCGTCGCTCTCGCGCTCCGCCCCACCGATCCTGCCCTGCTCCACTACCGCTCGGGCGCCTTTTACCTCGCCCGCGCCGGACAGACGGGCCGCGACGGTGTCCCCGACGTGATGCTCGGCGTTACCGCCGCAACGGACGAGCCGATCGCCGGCGGCAGGCACAAGGTCTTCGGGCACCACGATCTCGCCGTGATCCCACAGACCTCGACCATCGCGTCGCACCTTCCCCGAGCGGTAGGGGTCGCCATTGCAATCGATCGTGCGCGGAAGCTCGGAGTGGCATGCCCCTGGCCGAGCGACGCGATCGTCGTGTGCAGCTTTGGCGACGCCTCGCTGAATCATGCAACCGCCCAAGCCGCTCTGAACACGACCGCCCATGCAGCGCATCAGCGGCTCCCGGTGCCGCTGCTTTTCGTCTGCGAGGACAACGGCCTCGGGATCAGCGTCCCATCGCCGCCTGGCTGGGTAGACGAGGCGCTCGCCGGCAGAACCGACCTGATGTACGAGAGCGTCGAGGGCGACGATCCGGCCGGCATCCTCGAGTTGGCGCATGCTCTGATCAGGTCGGTGCGCGAAACACGGCGGCCCGCGGTGCTCCACCTCCGCACCGTTCGGTATCTGGGCCACGCAGGGGCCGACGTCGAGGGGGCCTATCGCTCACCGCAGGAGGTTCGCGCCGACCTCGATCGCGATCCGTTGCTCGCGACAGCTGCGTGGCTCGTCGCGTCTGGCACACGTACCGGCAGCCAACTCGCAGACGAGTACCGCGAGAGCCGTATCCGCGTGCGCGAGGTTGCCCTTGCGGCCGCCCGCCGACCTCAACTCGAAAGCGCAGCCCACGTCATGTGGCCGCTCGCGCCTCGCTCACCAGCGGCCGTGGCGGAGTTGGCGCGCAGCACAACGCCGCGTGGAGAGCCACTGACGCTCGCGCTCGCTATCAACGGGGCACTCGCAGAAGCACTCGCCCGACACCCGGAGACGCTCCTCTTCGGCGAGGATGTGGCAGCCAAAGGCGGTGTCTACGGCGTTACGCGGGGCTTGCATGCCCGGTTCGGCGCGGGCCGCGTGTTCGACACGCTGCTCGACGAAACGTCGATTCTCGGCCTCGCGCTCGGAACCGCGATCAGCGGCTTCGTGCCGATGCCCGAGATCCAGTACCTCGCGTATCTCCACAATGCCGAGGACCAGCTGCGCGGCGAGGCAGCGACCCTGCAGTTCTTCTCGCAGGGTCAGTACCGCAATGGAATGGTCGTGCGGATCGCCGGCTACGGCTACCAGAAGGGCTTCGGCGGCCACTTCCACAACGACGACTCAGTCGCGGTGTTGCGCGACATACCCGGACTCGTGATCGCCTCGCCGTCGCGTCCTGACGACGCCGCCGCGATGTTCCGAACGTGTGTCGCCGCCGCGAAGGTCGATGGCAGCGTGTGCGCGTTCCTCGAGCCGATCGCCCTCTACCACACGCGTGACCTGTATGAGGAAGGCGATGCAGCCTGGCTTGCGTCACCAGCCGCGGAGCACGTGCCGGTTGGCTCCGCTCGCACATATGGCGAAGGTCGAGACCTGACGATCCTGACGTGGGGGAACGGCCTTTTGATGTCCCTTCGCGTAGCCCGGCGACTCGAGCAGCAGGGCATCGGCGCGCGGGTGGTCGACCTGCGCTGGCTCGCTCCTCTGCCGATCGAAGACATCGCGCGGGAGGCTGTTGCCACCCAGCGGGTGCTCGTCGTCGACGAGACCCGCCGCACCGGCGGCGTCTCGGAGGGCGTGATCGCAATGTTGATCGACGCGGGATACGACGGGCAGCTCGCGCGCGTAACGAGCAAGGACTCGTTCGTCCCTCTCGGCGACGCAGCAAGCCTCGTCCTCCTCTCGGAGACCGAGATCGAGGCCGCGGCGCTGGCGCTCGTCTGACCGCGGCGTCGAGGCCCTCCCACGGTCGTTGCCGGATCGGCTTAGATAGGTCACGATGCGCTTCAGAAAGGACGCCGAACTCGACAGCTCGCAGGTCGAGGACTACCGCGGGAGCGGTGGCGGCCGCGGGAGGCCGGGCGGCGTGCCGATGACGCTCGGCGGCGGTGGCCTGATCGGCGTCGTCGTGCTCGTGGCGTTCCTCTTGCTCAGTGGAGGTGGTGGCGGCCTCGGTGAGCTCGGAGGGCTCTCCGGCCAGGCTGTCGGCCCAGGCACTGCATCCAGCGAGCTCCAGACGTCATGTCGAACCGGCGCCGACGCGAACGCGCGCGACGACTGCCGGATCGTCGCCGTCATCAACAGTGTGCAGGCGTACTGGGCGAAGACTGTCCGGAACTACCAGCCGGCGAAGACGCGCTTCTTCACCGGCAGCATCCAGACGGGCTGCGGCGCGGCAACGTCGGCTGTCGGGCCTTTCTATTGTCCCAGCGACCGCTATGTGTATATCGACCTCGACTTCTTCGATCAGTTGCAGTCACAACTCGGAGCGCGTGGCGGGCCGCTGGCGGAGGCGTACGTCCTGGCGCACGAGTACGGCCACCACGTCCAGGATCTGACAGGCGTGCTGAGGAGCGCAAATCGTGACACGGGCCCTCAGGGCGGGCAGGTGCGACTCGAGCTTCAGGCGGACTGCTACGCAGGTCTCTGGGTGGGCCACGCCCTCGACACCGGGTTCGTCGAGGACATCACCCGTCAGGACATCGCAGACGCGCTCGACGCTGCGGCAGCCGTCGGCGACGACCGCATCCAGCAGCGCGCCCAGGGCAGGGTGACGCCCGAGTCGTGGACGCACGGATCGGCTGAGCAGCGCAAGAGCTGGTTCACTCGCGGCATCGAGGCGTCGGGGCCGCAGAGTTGCGACACCTTCCGCGGCCGCGTGTAGGGAGACGCGAAACGCCGACCACCGCTCGAAGCTCGCGGCCGCGCTGCGGGCGAGGCTTTGTCTCGCCCCTACGACGCTCGTCCGGAACGTAGGCTTGCAGGAAGCACGATTTCCGTTGGGGCGACGCGTAGCGTCGCCCGCAGGGGACAGGCGGCCTTCTACGAGGAGGCGGCAAGGTCGGTGAACTTCGCGTACCGTTTCAGGAAGCTCAGCTTCACCGCGTCGGTGGGGCCGTTGCGGTGCTTGGCGAGAATGATCTCGGCGAGCCCCTGCGAGTCGGATTCCTCACCGTTGTAGTACTCGTCGCGATAGACGAACGCTACGAGGTCGGCATCTTGCTCGATCGATCCGCTCTCTCTCAGGTCCGAGAGGATCGGGCGTTTGTCGTGGCGCTGTTCTACCGCGCGTGAGAGCTGCGAGAGCGCGAGGATCGGCACCTCGAGGTCTCGGGCCAGCACCTTGAGCTGTCTCGAGATCTGTGAGACCTCCTGCACCCGGTTCTCGGGGTTCGAGCCCGATGTCATCAGCTGCAGGTAATCGACGATGATCATGCCGAGCTTTGGCTCGCGCGACTTGAGCCGACGCGCCTTCGACCGCAGCTCCATCATCGTGATAGAGCCCGTGTCGTCGACGTAGATCGGCGCCTTCATCAGCTTGTCGCAGGCGGCTGTGAGCCGCGGCCAGTCGTCCTGTGCGAGCCGCCCCGAGCGGAGGCGCTGCGACTCGACCTTCGCCTCGCTGCACATCAGCCGCTGTGTCACCTCGGACTTGGACATCTCGAGCGTGAAGAGGGCCACCGGTGTCTCGTGACGCACGGCGAGATTCGCAGCGGCGCAGAGGGCGAGCGCCGACTTCCCCATCGACGGCCGCGCCGCGATGATGATGAGGTTCCCGGGCTGAAAACCCGAGGTCAGCTTGTCGAGCTCCCGGAAGCCGGAGGGGACTCCGGTGACGTCGACACCTGCCTCGTAGAGGTGCATGATCCGCGCGAAGCTCTCGTTGAGCAGGTCGTGAATGTGCGCAAAATCCCCGCTGACCCGCTCCTGAGCGAGCTCGAACACCATCTGCTCGGCGCGGTCGACGAGATCCGTCGTAGCGCCGGGCCTCGTTTGACCGAGCCGCTGGATCTCCTGTCCGACACGCACGAGGCCGCGGAGCGTCGCCATCTCCTTGACGATGCGCGCGTAGTGCTCGGCATTCGAGGTCGCGGGCACGACAGCCGCGAGCTCGGCGATCTTTGCCGTGCCGCCTACGCGCTCGAGCTCGCTCCGCTCGTCGAGCTCGTTCGCGAGGGTGATCGCGTCGACCGGCTCGCCCTTCCCGTACAGAGCGAGTGCAGCCTGGTAGATCGTGCCATGGGAGTCGCGATAGAAATCGGATGCCTGAAGCACCTCGGTGACGGCGCCGATCGCGGTTGCCGATAGCAGCATCGCACCGAGAACCGACTCCTCGGCCTCCAGGTTCTGGGGAGGCACGATCGCCGATAGGACGCTCGGGGCAACGGTCACCGGCCCAGTCAACCTGTCTCGAACGGGCATGGCAAGAAGTAGCGGAATAGCGCAAACGAGCAGGGGTTTCGGAACATGTGTTCCTACTCTATCCCCTGCGGCGGACGGCTTCTCCCCACGCTGAGACGCGGTTATCCACCGCGAATGTCCGCTGCGAGCGGAAAACGTGGTCAACGCTCCACAGGGCCTGTGGAGCGTTTGGCTGGCTGACTCCGGGTCCCGGAGTCAGCCAGCCAGGGAGTCAGGCTTCGGGTGCGGCCCCTGGAGCGCCATCTGGATCGTCGGCGATGATCTCCGCCTCGACGACCGCGACGGTCTCGGCTACCTCGACCTCGACGGGCTCTCCATCCACGGCGACGACGTCGATGGTCTCGACCTCGAGCACCTCGACGGTCTCCCACTCGATCGGTTCAGCAGCTGCAGCAGCCGCACCGGCGGCCTCCGCCGCAGCGGCTGCCTCGGCTGCCTCCATCGCTGCGAGCTCCTCATCGGGCGGTAGCTCGCCGCCTTCGGGCACGACCATCAACTTGAGCTCGGCACTGACGCCTTCGAAGACGTCGACCGGAACCGTGTAGCGACCGATCCGCTTGATGTTGTCGATGCCGATCTTGCGACGATCGAGCCGGATCTTGCGGATGCGCCAGATCTCATCGGCGATATCGGTCGTCGTGACCGATCCGAAGAGCGAGCCGGTGGGACCCGACTTGACATCGAAGCGAAGCACGAGCTTGCCGAGCGTCGCTGCGATCTCGGTAGCCTGCTCGGCGCTGCGGGCTTCATGCAACGCCTTCTGGGCATCGATGCGCTTGACTTCCTTGACGCGCCCTTCCGTCGCTACCTCGGCGAGTTGCCGTGGCAGCAGGAAGTTGCGGGCATAGCCACGGGCGACGTTGACTACCTCGCCGCGCAGCCCGAGCTTCTCTACGTCCTTGAGCAGGATCACGTTCATCAGATTCTCCTAGCTCGCGACGTAGGGCAGAAGCGCGACCTCACGGGCCCGCTTGACCGCAACAGCAACCTGACGCTGATGCCGGCGGCAGGCGCCGGTGATGCGGCGGTTGCGGATCTTGCCCTTCTCGGAGATGTAGCGCCGTAGCTGGTTGATGTTCTTGTAATCCACCTCTGTCACCTTGTCCTTGCAGAAGTGGCAGCTCTTGCGCCGCCCGGGGGCGGAACTCGAGCTGGGACGCTTGCGCGCCGGTGCCTTCTGAGCCATGTCGTCAGATCTCCTTGAGGCTAAAACGGGATGTCGTCGTCGGTGGGCGATGAAGGGAAGTCGGCGCCGCTCTGTTGAGCTGCACCTGCAGGCACAAACGAGCCGCCGCCGGCACCGTCGCCGTCACCTCGGCTACCGAGGAACTGGACGCTGTCGGCGACGATCTCGACCGCCTGGCGCTTGCCGGAGCCGTCGGTTGCCTCCCACTCACGCCACTCGAGCCGGCCGTCGATCGCCACGGGACGACCCTTGGCGAGGTATTGCGCACAGTTCTCGCCCTGAGCGCCCCAGACTGCGACGTCGAAGTAGTTCGGCTTGTCGGTCCATTGCCCGGACTCGTCCTTGCGTCGAGTGTTCACCGCGATGCGCAACGAGCAGAGCGCGGTGCCCGACGGCAGATGCTTCATCTCCGGGTCACGCGTCAGGTTCCCGATCAGAACCACGCGATTGATGTTTGCAGCCATCAGTCCTCATCCTCCTCTGCGAGATCGTCGATCACAGCATCGTGACTCAAGGGGGCACCGACCGGTAGTGGCTCGGAGGGACCTCCCACAGGGCGACGTGTCGCCAGATGACGCATCACGTTATCGTCGATCTTGAGAACACGGGAGATCTCGTCGAGCGTCTCGGGTGGGGCGCTGAAGAGCAGCAGGTGGTAGTTCCCGTCACCCTTCTTGTCGATCTCGTAGGCGAGCTTGCGCTTGCCCCAGACGTCGTGACGGGTGAACGTACCGCCCCCCTTCTCGATCAGCTCACGCACGCGCGTAACGACCTCCGCTTGGGGCTCCTCGGCGAGGTCTGGGTCCAACAACAGCAGGATCTCGTAGTCGATCACGGGTTCCCTTTTCTCCTTCCTTCGGTCTTAGGCGGCCTCACCGGCAAGCACGAACTGGGAATGGCTCGGGCGTGGAGAGGCAGGAAGCAGGCCGTACGGTAGCTGACAGAGGCACGATCGCGTTCGGCCGCAGCGGGTGCTTCGCCCATTCGCACCTGCGCCAGATCAACGCCCCGCAGCTGCGGTGCAGCAGGCCGGGGAACGCCCGGCCGCCGCCGATCGCGATACCATCGCTCCGTGAAGCGCGCGTTCGCCTGGTTCGCCGGACTCGTCGGCATCGCTGCCCTCGGCAGGATGCTGGCACGGCGAAGGCATGCCGCCGGGAGCAGTGTCGAGCCCCCGGACGTGGCCGCCGACGACCCGGCCGAGGAGCTGCGGCGCAAGCTCGCGGACAAACGTCAACCAGAACCGCAGGTCGAGCCGGTAGCCGAGGAGTCGCTCGAGGAACGGCGCGCGCGAGTGCACGCGAAGGCGCGAGCAGCAATCGACGAGATGGACGACGGCGGGTCTGCGGCGTGACTGCGACGGAGCAAACGGCTGCCGGCCGGGAGCCCGAGGCCGACCTCACCCAGGTCGTCCGTGACCTGTCCGATCGGATCGAGGCTCTCCAGGCCGACGTGCGTCGCCTCGGTGGGCCGGGCCTTCCGTCGACCGAGCCTGGCTGGAGCGATGAGGATGCCCGTCCGGCGGCGGCTCCGTCCTATGCCTGGGTCGGCTCGATCGGGGCACCGGTTCGCCGCCGTCCGGGTGTGCCGCGCGTGTTGCTCGAGGTGCTCTTCCTGGCCGGGGTGGCAACAGCCGCAGCGCTAGCCGAGCTCGACGGCGCCGTGATCGCCGGGCTGATGGCCGGGGCATGGGCTCTCGTTGCACTGATCGAGTGGGCGGCATCGCGCGCCGATCAACGCAGAGACGTGACGCCCGTGTTCGCCGCGACTTCGCCGCCCGAACCACTACCGGCGGATCCTGCCTGGTTCGTTCCTCCGGTCGAGCACACGCTGCTCGAGCCGGCTGCCGATTCGCCGACCGCGATCACCAAGCTGCCGCCCGCCGATCGCCTCTGATGAGCTGACCACCACCGCTCTGGCCCCGTCACACCGTAGGCTGTCGCGATGCTGTTTCCGACGGCGACATTTGCGCTCTTCTTCCTGATCGTCCTCCCGCTCTCATGGCTGCTGATGCCGAAAGTTCACCGATGGCGACCGTTCATCATCGGTGCGAGCTACGTCTTCTATGCGTGGTGGGACTGGCGATTCGTCCTCCTGCTCGCGAGCTCCACGGTCTGGAATCAGGTGATGGCGCTCCGGATCTACCGCTCGCAGGCCGCGGCTCGTCGCAAGGCGCTGCTCTGGATCGCTCTCGCGGGCAATCTGGCGGTGCTCGGGTACTTCAAGTACTACGACTTCTTCGTCAGCTCGAGCGACAACCTCCTCTCGGTCGTCGGTCTCGACGCGCCGATCGCACTCCGGTCGATCGTGCTGCCCGTCGGCATCTCGTTCTACACGTTCATGGCGATCAGCTACATCGTCGATACCTATCGCGGCGAGCTCGTGCCGACAACGTTCGAGAAGTTCGCGGCCTACCTGTCGTTCTTTCCTCACCTCGTCGCCGGGCCGATCGTCAGACCGGGCGAACTGATACCGCAGTTCGACGTTCCCCGGGATCCTCGTCGGGTCGACACGAGTCGGGCGTTCTATCTCATCGCCACGGGTCTCTTCAAGAAAGTGGTGATCGCCAACTTCCTCGCTGCAAACATCGTCGACGAGGTCTTCGGCGCGCCTGGTCAGCACTCGTCGCTCGAGATCCTGATCGCAATCTACGCCTACGCGGTCCAGATCTATGCGGATTTCTCCGGCTACACCGACATCGCGATCGGGATCGCGCTACTCCTCGGGTTCTCGTTCCCGCAGAACTTCAACTCTCCCTATGCGGCCCGCTCATTGCAGGATTTCTGGCGGCGCTGGCACATGACGCTGTCGCGCTGGCTCCGTGACTACGTCTATATCCCCCTCGGCGGGAGCCGGAGGGGCTCGATCATCACCTACCGCAACGTGATGGCAACCATGCTCATCGGCGGCCTCTGGCACGGCGCGGGCTGGACGTTCATCGTGTGGGGTGGAATTCACGGGACGGGGCTCGTCGTCGAGCGGTGGCGGAGGGAGCGTCCCGGCTTCGTTGCGCCGCCTGACTCGCGTCGCCGCCGCATCGTCGAGCGTTTCGTCACCTTCCAGATCGTCTGCCTGGCATGGGTGTTCTTCCGCGCCGACACGTTCCAGACTGCGTGGGACATGCTGACCGGACTCTTCACGGGCTGGGGCGCGCCGTCCCCGCTCGTCACGTTCGGCGTGCTGCTCGCGATCGCTGTCGGAATCGGATCGCAGTATCTTCCGCCGCGGTTCCCCTACGCGGTGATGGAGCGGTTTGGCCGGCTCCCGGTCGCCGGTCAGGCGTTCGTACTCGCTCTCGCTCTGACGCTGACGAACGCCATGGGCCCGGAGGGCGTGGCACCCTTTATCTACTTCAGGTTCTGATGACGACCGCATCTTCTCCGGGAGGCCCGACGCGACCTCAGCGCAGTGCGCCCCGCGTGGGCGACGACGGACGCCGCCTCTCCACTGCCGGCCACGCTCTCATCGTCTGCGTCCTAGCCCTCGTGCTCGGCTCGTTGCTCACGGCGCCGGGAATGCACAAGTCGGCCTTCAACCGTCAGCCGGGAACCCAGCGAGACGTGGCGCTCGCGATCACCGGTCCGCTCGCAACCGTGAGTCACACGCTTCTCCTCGATCGACCGCGCCACCTCGTGCAGCGCGCGATCGGGCGAGGCTCGGACGACGAGATCGACACCGCGATCGCACTGCCTCCGCCTACGACCGCCGGAACGACGACGACCCCTGCACCGTCACCCAAGCCGTCGCCGGCGACACCCGTCGCACCCGCGAGGGTTGCGTTCACCCCGAAGAAGAAGCTGAGACTCTGGATCGCGGGCGACTCGCTCGTCATCACGCCCGGGTACTCGATCGTCCGCGCGGCCGGGGCGAGCCCCGTGATCGCATCGGTCGGAGGAGTCGACGGCCATGTAGCGACCGGCTTGACGCGCCCCGACGTGTTCAACTGGTTCACGCGAATCGCCGACGAGACCAAGAGACTGCGGCCGAAGGTCGTCGTGCTCAACTTCGGCGCGAACGACGACCACGGCTACATGACCGGCCTTCCGGAAGGCACCTCGATCGGTTCGTTCGCCAGCCCGAGCTGGAGTGCGGAGTACCGTCGCCGGGTGGTCGGCGTGATGGACACCGTCAATCGCGCCGGCGGCGTTGTCGTCTGGATCGGCCTCCCGATCACGCGTAGCGAGGCGCAAACCCAGCGGTTCGACACGATCAACGCGATCGTGCAGAAGGTGGCGAAGGCTCGACCCGGCAAGGCGATCTTCATCGACACGTACACGATGTTCGCCGGCGACAACGGCGGATTCGCCGAGTACCTCGAGAACGCGAAGGGTGACACGGTGAAGGTGCGTGCCGGTGACGGTGTGCACTTCGATACCGCCGGTGGTGATCTGATCGCGCGAGAGGTCCTGAAGCAATTGAACGAGCTGTTCGACCTCACCAGCTGGCGCAAGCGAAAGACAGCTTGACGACGTATGTCGCGCTGCTCCGCGCTGTCAACGTCGGCGGGAACAACCGTCTCCCGATGGCCGAGCTGCGGGCCGCGCTGATTGCGGACGGATTCGAGCGTGTGTCGACCGTGCTACAGAGCGGCAACGTGCTCCTCCACACCACCGAGTCGGAGGCTGCGGTCTCGGCGAGTGTCCGCAACACGATCGAGGCGGCGTTCGGGCTCCGCATCGGCGTCATGGTTCGCTCCGGGAGCGAGCTCGCGGCGATCGCTGTCAGCAACCCGTTTCTCACACG
Organism: uncultured Thermoleophilia bacterium; assembly: GCA_963784945.1. Taxonomy (GTDB): domain Bacteria; phylum Actinomycetota; class Thermoleophilia; order Gaiellales; family Gaiellaceae; genus Gaiella. The sequence goes on from CAWATN010000012.1 coordinate 68,993, forward strand.
TGCGGGGACGGCTGATCCGGCGACGCTCCATGTCGCGTTCCTGGCAGAGCAGCCGACGGAAGCTGCCGTCGCGACGCTGGACCCGAACCGCTCACCGCCCGATGCGTTTGCCGTCAACGGTCGCGAGGTGTACATCAGCTACCCGAACGGCTCCGGTAGCTCACGACTCACGCTGAGCTACATCGAGCGCGCCCTCGACGTTCAGGGCACCGCCCGGAACTGGCGTACGGTCGAGCGGCTCACAGCCCTCGTCGGATGAGTCGGACGGGCACGCAGCGCCACACGGAGACGTTCGAGGCAAACTAGCGTGCGGATGGAAGATCTCAGCTCACCCGATCCCACCTCACGGAGGAGCCCCGCTGAGCCACATGGGCTCGCCGAGGCAAAGCGCGCGCTGATCATCGCGCTGGGCAGCGAGCGGGTGAAGGACGGTGATTCGGAGCGCGACCTGCACTCGCAGGATCTCAGCTTCCATACCCCGCGCCTCCCCGACCTCGTCGTCTATCCGAGCTCGACCGATGAGGTCGCACGCGTGCTCATCCTCGCGAGCGAGTACAGGATCCCGGTGACGCCGTTCGGTGTCGGCACGAGCCTCGAGGGCCACGTGATCCCGATCCACGGCGGCATCAGCCTCGACCTGTCGCACATGGACCGGATCCTCGAGATCTCGCCCGAGAACCTGACGGCAACAGTGCAGGCGGGGGTGACGCGGCTGCAGCTCGAACGGGCGGTAGGGCAGCATGGCCTGTTCTTTCCGGTCGATCCGGGAGCCGATGCAACGCTCGGCGGAATGGCAGCCACGAATGCAGCCGGCACGACGACGGTGCGCTACGGAAAGATGCGCGCGAACGCTCTTGCCCTCGAGGCGGTGCTGGTCGATGGGCGCGTGATTCGAACGGGCAGCCGTGCCGCGAAGACGTCGGCTGGATACGACCTCACCGGGCTTCTGATCGGGTCGGAAGGCACGCTCGCGGTGATCACCGAGGTCACGGTTCGCCTCCACCCGATCCCCGAGCACGCTGTTGCGTTGCGCATCTCGTTTCCCGACATCGAAGGCGCCTGCCGAACAGCGGCCGCCGCCGTCGGCGCGGGTGCCGGGGTCACGCGCGTCGAGCTTCTGGATGCTTGGATCGTGGCTGCCGTCAATGCCTATTCGGGAACGTCGTACCCGGAAGCGCCGTGCCTCTTCGTGGAGGCAACGGGCAGCGAGGAAGTGGTACTCGCCGATCTCGAGCTCGTGCAAGCGATTGCCGAGGCGGAGGGCGCGACGGACGTCGCGCATGAGCGCGAGCCCGATGCCCGCGCCCATCTTTGGAAGTCGAGACACGATGCTGCCCACGCGACGGCAGCCAGGTTCCCGGGAACGAAGGAGCGCGCGACAGACGTGTGCGTGCCGTTGTCCGAGTTGGCCGGCGCGGCCCACTTTGCACGGGCCGAGATCGACCGGCTCGGGCTGAACGCGGGCATCGTCGGCCACGCGGGCGACGGCAACCTTCACATCGCCATACAGGTCGATCCCGACGACATCGGCGTGTCGGAGGAGCTCGTGCACAACGTCATCGACGACGCGCTCGCCCGTGGTGGTACGTGTACCGGCGAGCATGGCGTCGGCCTGGGCAAGATCGGTGCGCTCGTACAGGAGCACGGCGACCTGATTCCGCTGATGCTCGCGATCAAGGCGAGCTTCGACCCGCAGGGCATCCTCAACCCGGGCAAGGTGCTGCCCGAAGACCCTCCTGCAACGTAGATCGTCTTGGGCTCTGCCTCTTCGGGAGACGCGGGATCAGGTATGACACGTTCATGAACGACGGCTTCGAGCGAAACGGAGATGCGCGTTGGGCGGCTCTCCCCATGGGCATCTTCGACGGCGCTCCTCCGCTCGTCGATGCCGTCTCTTCCCTCTACGAGCATCTCGTCGACCGCATTCTGGAGACATCCGACAGGGTCACCTCGGCTGCAGAAGGCAAGACACTGCTTGCGGCCGACGACGGCAGCGAAGCAGTCGCCGATCACGTGCAGCGCGTGGTCGTCCTGGCCGTTCCGGTGCTCCGGACGGTCGCCCGCGGGGCGCGGTTCACGCGGATCCCGTGGGTGCTCGTCGCGACGACCGCCTTCTCGATCAGCGCGACCGTCCGCAGCGGCGTTCGCGAGGCTCAGGTGATCGGGTCACTCGTCGCGCACCGACTCGAGCAGGCGACCGGTCGGCCGGCCGACCGCGATCTCGTGAAGCGGCTCACGCTCGAGCTGTACCTCGCGCCGAAGAGCACGCCCGATCCCTCCAATCTCACCCTTCCCGTCGGTCTTCTCCTCCGGCGCTGGCTGATCAAGGGCGTCATCGGGCGAGACACGAAGAAGGCGGCGTCGAAGGCGTTGGACGCTGCCGAGCGCCTCGACCTGCACCCGTACATCAGTCGCTGAGGGGGACGTTCGACGAACGGCAGTGGCTCGAATGGGCGTTGCTTTAGTTCGGATAGTCGCTTTCCTTTGTAAACTAACGGGGCCAGCGTCTTCCACCGAAGGAGCTCGAGATGCCTGTCCTCGAAGAAGTCATTGCCGCAAACGACGAGTACGTTCGCACGTTCGGTGACAAGAGTGAGTTGGCGCTTCCGCCTGCCCGGCGCTTCGCGATCCTTACGTGCATGGATGCCCGGCTCGACCCGGCCAAGTACGCGGGCCTGAGTGAGGGGGACGCCCACGTCATCCGCAACGCGGGCGGCCGTGCGAGCGACGACGCGATCCGTTCGCTCGTGATCTCGTACAAGCTCCTCGGTACCGCCGAGTGGTTCGTGATCCATCACACGGACTGCGGGATGGAGTTCTTCACGAGCGAGCTCATGGGCGATCTGCTCGCCGAGAGCCTCGAGACCGCAGCACTTGGCCCGGACGGCTTCCACGATGTCGGAGCCGGTCCCGGATCGCCGGCCGGCAAGGAGATCGACTGGCTCACCATCGCCGATCGTGAGCAGAGCGTCGTCGACGACGTACGCCGCATCCGCAATCATCCGCTCGTGCCCGCTGGGATCCCGATCTACGGGTACGTCTACAACGTTCGCACGGGAGGCCTCGAGGAAGTGGCCGAAGCAACCGAGGTGGGCCGCGCCTCGTAGTCCGACCGTCGGTCGGTCACACGAGCTGCAGTGCACACACCTCGATGAGGAGGGATCCTCACACGTGCTCGGAGCGCCAGCCCGTCGGTGCGTAGTCGCGCCGCACCGTCTCTACATAGGGCACCGGGCTGACGACGGCTCTGATTTCCGTCTGCTCGTGTGGCTCGACGGTCGGCTTGGTCGTCCCGCCGCCTTCCTCCCCCCAGACGAAGGTCACTTCCGTTCCCGGCTGCGCATGCTCGGCATCGACGACGGCGAGAGTGAGCATCCTGCCCTCGTTGGCGGTGTAGCCGACCCACGTCGACACGCCGACCGTCTCATCGGCGACCGTCACGCGGTCGAAGGGATGCATCGAGTAGACGGCGGACGGCCAGTCCACGAACTTCGCGCGGCCGGACATCTGGAACATCGACCCGATCGTGCGGATCACATCCTCGTTCTCGAGCGCCAACGTGACCTTGTGCCGGTGATCGCCGGCAGCCATCCGCTCGAGTGACTCTCGCCCTATGAAGTCGTGGTCGAACTTGACGTAGCTCCCGTAGCCCAGGTCCCATGGCGTGAAGTAGTAGTCCTCGATCGCGTCGGACACGAAACTGCCGCCGATCGACGCCCCGCCTTCGTATCCAGTGGCCGGCAGCCACTCCCTGTACGACTTCAGCTCGTCACCGGAATAGACCGCGGGCAGCGGCGACGGAATCCATCCCGATTCCAGGGTGTTCGACGAGTACGCGCGGCCGCCGACGAGTCGCATCCCGAAGTCCTCTCCGGCGACGACGAGCGCTTCGTGTACCGCCTCGTAGTCGTCCCAGGGCCCGAAGAGCTCCCAGCCGGGTTGACCAGCCATGCCGTGACGCAGTGCGTGGACCGCGCGCCCGCCGATGCTCACCGTCGTCATGTTGAAGAACGTGAGCTCGGGAGGCTCGGTTCCGAGCGCCTTCTCCACGACGTGCATCGCATTGGGCCCTTGCACCTGGAAGCGATACGACGTGCGACGACCGTCGGTGCGGAGTGCAGTTCGCTGATCGAGCTCGAGCTGGACGTCGTAGTCGCCGGTCTCTGCGTGGTACACGATCCAGTTCAGCGCCGGCGCCCGACCGACGAGGTTGTAGCGGTCGTCGCCGAGCGCGAACAGGATCACGTCGCCGATCACATGGCCGGCAGGAGTGCACGGGACGAAGTGCTTGGCCTTGCCGGGCTCGAAGCCTTCGAAGCTGTTCACCGCGAGATGGGAGAGGAGCCGGAGCGCGCCCGGGCCCTCCATCGCGAGATCGGTCATGTGGAACGACTGGTTGTAGAGGACGCAGGTCTTCTGCCACGCCTCTTGCTCGTCCCGCCAGTTGGTGAACTCGGGCGGCACGCCGGGATAGACGTTCGGCCCCGTCTGTGAGTTCCGTAGAAGATCGACGACGCCTCCGCTCGACCCGAGCAGCTCCTCCAGACTGCGATTGCTCATGACAGATCTCCCTTCATAGCGTTGCTTCCGGATCCAGGAACACCTCAGCCGACCGGGTCGACGGGGGCGGCAACGGGTGCATGCTCGCCGAAGTAGCTCGAGATCAGCAGGTCGTGGTTGGTGCGCAGATGATCTGCCTTGCCTTGCAACACGGTCTCGCCGTGGGAGAGCACGTGCCCACGGTCAGCGATCGTCAGCGCCAGCGCGATGTGCTGCTCGACGAGGACGACGCCGCAGCCGCTCTCCTCCGCGTACTCGCGGACGACGGGTAGGAGACCCTCGACGATGACCGGTGCCAGGCCAAGGCTCAGCTCGTCCAGGAGCAGAAGCGTGGGCCGTCGGGCAAGCGCGCGCCCGAGGGCGAGCATCTGCTGCTCGCCGCCGGAGAGGAGGCCGCAGCGTCGGTCGCGCAGCTCGGTGAGCGCAGGGAAGTACCGGTAGGCCACGTCCGCGTCGAGGCGCTCGCCGCGATACCCGAGGCGGAAGTGCTCGGCCACGGTGAGACCGAAGAACAGGCCGCGGTTCTCTGGGACGTGCGCGATGCCGAGCTTCGCGCGTGCGCTGGGCTGCACGCGCCGCAGATCCTGCCCCTGGAAGCGGATCACGCCGTCCATCGGGCGCACAAAGCCGGACACTGCGCGGAGCGTCGTCGTCTTGCCCGCGCCGTTCGCCCCGAGCAGGGCAACGATCTCACCCGGGGCGACGGCGAGGTGAATGTCGCGGATCACCGCAGCGCTGTCATATCCGGCCGTCAGGCCCTCGAGCTCGAGCACCGGTGCGGTCACGTCCTCCCGGCCTCCGCCTGATCACGCCCGGCGATGGGATCCCCGACGTCCTGCATCGCGGCGCCCCCCAGGTACGCAGCCACCACACGGGGGTCGCGTCGTACGTCGTCCGGCGGGCCTTTCGCGATCACCTTGCCGAACTCCAACACGACGATCTGGTCGCAGATGTTCATCACGAGCCCCATGTCGTGGTCGATGAGGAGCGTGGTCGTGCCCGCATCGGCAATCCGCCGGAGCCTCTGGCCGAGATCCTCGCTCTCGTTCGTGTCGAGTCCCGCCGCAGGCTCGTCCAGGCAGAGGAGCCGCGGCTCCATCGCGATTGCCCGGGCCACGCCGACGAGCTTTCGCTGTCCCTGGGTGAGCTCCGCCGGCATCGCCTCGGCGATCGGCCCGATGTCGAGCAGCTCGAGCGCGCGCTCAGCCGCGGCGCTCTCGCCGACGTGCTTTCCCACGAGCTCAGCGGCGAGGGCGAGGAACGACGGGCGCTGGGCGGCCACGGTCAGGTTCTCTCTCACAGTGAGGTCGTCGAACAGCTCCGTGCTCTGCCAGGTTCGGGCGAGCCCACGTCGCGCCCGCGTGTGCGGCGGCAGCCCCGTCAGGTCCTGCCCGTCCAGCTCGACACGACCCTGGGAGCTGACGAATCCGGTGATCGCGTCGATGAAGGTCGTCTTGCCGGCACCGTTCGGCCCGATGAGGCCGACTATCTGGCCCTCTTCGACTTGGAGATCCACGTCCACCACCGCATGCACTCCGCCGAAGCTGACTGAGACGCCGGTCGCGGCCAGCACAGCCGCACGATCGGCATCCATCATGCAGCCCGCCCCGGGAAGAGCTTCTTCGTGGCGATGCCGGCGCCACGTGCGAGCGCTTCGAGCTTGGCCCACTGGATCGTCGGGTGCACCCGCTGGACGAACGCCCCCTGCGCGAACCCGCAGTCGGTCCCGCCCATGACGCTCTCGCGCCCCACGAGCTTCGCAAGACGCACGATGCGCTCCGCAACGAGCTCGGGGTGCTCGACGACGTTCGTGTGGTGCGTGACGACACCGGGGACCAGCACCTTGCCCTCCGGCAGCGCGACGTTCTCCCAGAGCCGCCACTCGTGCTCGTGACGGGCGTTGGCCTGCTCGATCAGGTAATAGCGCGCATTGACCGCGAGCACGAGGTCGATGACGTCCTCGAGCGGGGGGTCGAAGGCATGCGGGCCGTGCCAGCTCCCGAAGCAGACGTGGTAACGGACACGGTCCTCGGGGATGCCCGCGAGCGCGTGGTTGAGCGCGTCGACGCGGAGCTTCGCCCAGCGGCGGTAGTCCTCGGTCGTCCCGCCGAGGGAGAGGATGGAGTCGTACTCGTGGAGCAGCACGGCATCGTCCACCTGCAAGAGGAAGCCGGCGTCGACGATCCCCTTGTACTCCTCGTGAAGTGCGTCCGCGACCGCGTAGACGAACTCCTCTTCCGTCGGGTAGTACTCGTTGCGTAGCCAGTAGACGCTCGCCGGCGCGACAACCGGCAGGAAGACGTCGGCGGCGTTCACGCTCCTCACCGCCGCGACGAGCCGCTCGACGTCCTGCTGGAGCGCGGTCGGGTCGTACGTGATCGGTCCCGTGCACGCCCAGACCTTCCCCAGCGCCTCGCCGTCACCAGACGAGCCGCCCTGTCCCGGAGCGTCGTCGACGAACCGGACGCGGTTCTTCACTTCGCGGGCATAGGCGGCGTCGTGCTCCTCGTAGAACTCGGGAAACGCCTGCCGGTCACGGCTGGGTGGGAGCAGCGTCCCGCCGCCGTCGAGCGGCACGAGGCGTGGCTCGATCCCGGCGACGCGCTCGTAGAGATACGTGATCCAGGTCGACTTTCCCATCTCGCCGTCGTTGATGACGTCGATGCCGGCATCGATCTGGCGCTGGACGACGTCAGCGACCGCGTCGGCGAGAGCCTGCTGATACGCGCTCTCGTCGATGCTCTCGCCACGCTCCGTCGCGGCGAGGAAGTCGGTGACGGATTTGGGGCGCACGAGGCTGCCCGTGTGCGTGGTCAGGATCCTGTCCATCTAGGCTGCACCCTCCTGCACTGGGCCTTGAGCGTTCGACTGCTGCTCGGATTCACGACGCTTCTGTTTTGCCTGCCGGTTCCGGTACGCCGCGCCTGCGACACCCTCAGGATTCTGGATCAGCGTGAAGATGAGGATGAGACCGCCGAAGAGGAGGAACCAGTTCCCCGAGAGGCCGAACCACTTGTCGAGCGCGTACGGGAAGATGCCCTGCGCCGCGATGAGCCCCGCGAAGACGGCGCCCGAGACGAGCGTGATCCCCCCCGCGTAGGCGAAGGCGATCAGGCTGAGGGCCAGCGGCACGCTGAAGCGATCGGCGCTCACAGACCCGAAGTTGTACGCGTACAACGTTCCGGCGACGCCGGCGATCAGCGCACTGATGCCGAAGGCCGTCAGCTTGACGTTCCGGACGTCGATCGCCGCCCCGGCCGCGGCTCGCTCGTTCGAGCGGACGGCCAGCATCCGACGCCCCAGAATGCCGCGCCGTACCGAGACGACCAGGAGGCCGAGAGCGACGGCTGTGGTGAGCGCGACCCAGCCGAAGACGGGGCTCGGCAGGTTGCCATCGAGGCCACGGAACGACGCGGTCGGCCCGAGGTTGATGCCGAAGAGGTGCGGAGCCGGCACCGGCGAGCCTGTCGCTCCCCCACCCCAGGTGGGGTTCACGAAGCCGAAGTTGTAGACGGCGACCGCAGCTGCGATCGTGACGACAGCGAGCGAGACGCCCCGGACGCGCAACGCCGACACCGCAGTCACGAGGCCGAGCAACACGGCAGCCGCGATTCCTGCGAGCGGCGCGAGCGGGAAGCCGATCCCCGCGTCGACGGCGAGATGCGACACGGTGAAGCCGGCCACGCCGGCGAGCGCGAGCTGGACGACCGAGATCTGGCCGACGAAGCCGGTGATGACCACCAGCGAGAGGGCCATCACGATCCCGATCAACGAGTTCGTCAGCGCCTGGCGGAAGTCGAACGGCAGCACGACGAGCGCGATCGCGCAGATGACGCTGGATGGAATCGCGAGCTTGACCGCGTGCTTCGGGCGAGGCACGTCGGGTAGGCGCTGCTCGACGAGCTCGCCGCGCGTCGGCAGCGACGCGCCTCGCAGGAACATCGCCGCCACGATGAGCACGAAGACGAGCAGCTCCTTGACGCCCGGCACCGCCAATCCATCGGTCGCCGGAAACCACGTCTTCGTCGAGGCGTACTCGATCAGCGACTCGATCATGCCGATGCCGAGCCCGCACAGGCACGCGATCCAGAACGAGGTGAGCCTGGCGAAGAGGGCGGCGGCGAGAGCGGGCACGACGAGGAAAGGAAGGGTGGTCGTGTCGAGCGCCGCCACCGATCCGGCGAGGATCCCGAGCGTGCCGAGCAGCATGTTGGCGAGCAGCGTGTTCGTAAGCGACAGCTCGTCCGGCGACAGACCGGCGAGTCGGGCGCTGACATCGTTCTCCGACGCCGCCCGGGTCGCGAGCCCGAAGCGCGTCCAGCGATAGAGCGCCCAGAGGACCGCGGTGAGCGCGACGACGATGCCGCTGACCACGAATGCAGACAGAGGCACCGCGCCGTTGAGCATGCGGATCACCCGAAGGGGGACGATTGTCGGCTGCGGATGCTGCGACGTGCCGAACGCAAGGAGCATCGTCGCCTGTGCCGTGAGTAGGACGCCGAGTGAGGCGACGAGCTTCGCCAGTGGCGCAGCCGCGCGGAGCGGCCGGAAGACCGCCAGCTCGATCAGAACACTGACGGCGATCACGAACACGTAGGTGAGCGCGATCGCCGGCGGGGTGGAGAGCGTGACGCCGAGCTCGCCCGTCCGGAGCGCCCAGAACGAGAACCCGGCGAGCATGGCGATCGCGCCTGCGGCGAGGTTGATGAAGCCCGAGCCCCGGTAGGTGACGACGATACCGACCGCGATTGCGGCGATCGTCGACCCTGTCCCAAGACCGAGCAGGAGGAATAGGAGTATCTCGTTCACGAGCCAGCCCTCTCGCCGTTCGAGAGATGGGGCCGGCCCGAGGACCGGCCCCATCGGTTCACACGGTGTCTATCAGCCCGGCAGCGGGCCGATCCAGTCGGACGCTCGCTTGAATACGAACTTGCCCTCGTACGTGAACGCCTGGAACATGTCGTTGCAGATCGCCGGTGCGTCCTTGTACTTGCCGCACTGGAGCTTCGGTGCCCCGAGCGCCAGCGGGCCTTTGAATGCCTTCGCGCGCGCAAGGACGGTCTTGGGTGTGATCCCACCCTTGCCCGCGTTGGCCTCATTGAGGAACCGGACGGTCGTCAGGAGCTCGGAGAACGCGACGATGTGCCAGGGATCCGGGGCGTTCTTCTCTGCCTTGTACCTCTTGATCACCGCCTGGTAGGCGGGCATCCCCGGATCGGTCGGATCGCCGTAGTTCGACGATGCGATCGCGTATGTCCACTTCGACCAGTCGCCGAGCGCGTCGATCACGGTCGAGTTGAGGCAGAGCGGCGCCGTCATGATCTTTCTCGAGTCCGTGACGCCCAGCTGCGTGAGTCCCTTCGCCTGATTCGCGCAGTCGGCGGCCGAGCCGTACGGGACGACGAAGTCCGCCGTCGCCGCTCCGACCGCGGTCAGCGGGGCGGTCAGGTCGGTCTGACCCTGCGTGTAGCCGACCTGCTTGGTGTCGATGCCGGCTGCTTTCAGGCCGGCTGCGATCACCTGTCCCGACTCCGCGAGGCCCGGGGCGTTCGGGTAGATGACCGCCGCGGTTTTCGCGTGGAGGACGTTCTTCGCGTAGTTGCCGAACGGCAGGAGAATGTGCGGGCCGTCGCCGAAGAGCACGACGCCGGTCCTCGACGCTCCGTTGACCGGGGTGATGGCGACACCCGTCACTATCGGCTTCGTTGCGCCGATCGTCGCGTGAAGCGACTGGGCTCCCGTTGCGACGGCACCCTCCGCGACCACAGAGATCGCCTTGTTGTTGACCAGCTTCTGTCCGCAGGTCGTGCCTTCCTCCTCGTTGGACTTGATGAAGCAGTTGACGAGCGCGACGGGATGACCGCCGACGCCGCCGAGCACGTCGTTGACGTACCTCACCGCCAACTGCGCCCCGGCGGTCGCGAGGCCACCGATCACGACCTGGCCCCCCTGCTGGTTCACCCAGCCGATGTAGACCTTCGACTTCTTCGGATCGGCCTTCCCGCGCTTTCCGTGGACGTACGTGAGGTAGTTCGTCACTGCGCGTGTTGCGGTGCCCGCCTGTGCGGCTTTGCCCGAGCCTGCGGCGTTGCCGTGGGCAAGCGCAATCGGTACCGCCGCTGCGAGCGCGATCACAAGGCCAGCTCCGACGATCGCGAGCCGCCCCGAGGCGGAACGCAATGGATTTCCGTGCATCTTCATCCTCCTTCTCGCCTCCCTTTAATGGGACGACATAGTCCTTCTCCGAACAACGACCGAACTCCGAGTAAGGGACGAGAAGCCGACTCTACTGCGAGGCACAGGCCTCCCACTTAGCACCGGACGCACAATTGCGGAATAAGTTGTGCATCGGCGCACACTTCGGTGAGAACCGCGCCAACGCCGGGATATCGGTCGTAGATTCGACCAGACATCGACAAGAGGCGTCCTTCGGGACGACCGAACCCGAAGGTGGCAGCGCATGACAACCAGGCCGACATTCAAGGGCGTGGGGATCGCGGATGTCGACATTTAGGCGAGCCTCTCGTATGCTGACCGCCAGTGTCGTCCATGATCGATACGGCGGTCGTCCCCCCAGGGGAACGGGTGGATTTCTGGTCGCACGCTGCGGGCAGCGTCTACCACCCACTCCAGATCCACACCCAGGCGAACGAGCGATTCTGGGCTCGAATGTGGCGCAGCGAAGTGGCGTCGATCGGAGTCTTCCGGATCGCAGCGGCGAAGAACACCATGAGCCGCACCCCGAGCGCAATCGCCGCAGGCGATCCGGAGCGCCTGCACGTGTCGGTTCAGCTCCAGGGATACCTGCACGTCGCGCAGCAGCATCGAGCGGGGGTCGCCTCTCCGGGCGATATCGTGAGCTACGAGACGTCCAAACCTGCGATCCTCCGGTCCGACCACGCGTTCGAGGCGCTCGTGTTCAGCATCCCGAAGGCAATGCTCGGCGAGCGGGCGGCGAACGTCTGTCGCCTGACCGCAGTCAGGATCGCAGGGGGCGAAGGGCTCCCACGTCTTGCGGTGCCGTTCTTTCAGGGGGTCGTCGACGGGCTCGGCGACGGCAGCATCCGACGCGATGACACCAACGTCGCTGAGTGTCTCGTCGACCTCGTTCTCGGCCTGTACACAGACCGCGGTGGGTCGGTCGAGCCCAGGCGACTCAGCTCACAGACAGAACTGCTCCTGCATGCCAAGGCGTTCATCGAGACGCACCTCGGCGACCGGGACCTCAGCCCTGAGCACATCGCGCGTGCATCTTTCATCTCGACTCGCTATCTCCACAAGCTCTTCGCAGCCGAGGGGCTCAGCGTCTGCGAGTGGATCCGAACGACGCGGCTCGAGCACTGCCGCCGAGATCTCCTCGACCCGGCGTTCGCCGACCATCCGATCCTGGAGATCGCAAGCCGCTGGGGCATCCCCAGCGCACCGCATTTCAGCCGACTTTTCCACGCAGCCTACGGCTGCTCCCCACGAGAATATCGTCGCGGCACGCCGACCGAGGCCAACACCGGCTGCGGACAGTACCTTCGCGGGTCACGCCGACACCCAGTGAGCAGCTGCGGAACGTCGTCGCCGCGCTAGCGTGCAATCTGATTCGGTTGGCCTCGAGCGATAGGCTTAGCCGTCCCACGATGTCAACAGGAGGCATGTGAGCGTGAACGTTTCGTCGCAATTCGACGTGGCCGGGTTCGGCGCGATCGTCACCGGTGGCGCCAGCGGGCTCGGGCTCGCGTACGGCGAGGTGCTTGCAGCTCACGGGGCTCGGGTGACGCTGATCGACGTCGACACGGCTGCTGTTGCCGAGCAAGCCGACCGCTTGCAGTCGGAGGGGTTCGACGTTCGCGGCGCGGTCGCGGACGTGACAGACCACGCCGCTCTCGATCGCGCGATCGACGAGGCGGCCGAGGCATACGGCAGGCTGGACGTCGCGTTCGCGAACGCCGGCGTCGATTCGGGCGTCGGTTTCGTCGGCGGCTGGGCCGGGGGCCAGCGTCCGCGGCTCGAAGAGGGCGCGCTCGAGCGCTATGCCAACGAGCGCTGGAACCGCGTGATCGATATCAACCTCAACGGGGTTTTCGCGACAACGCGCGCCGCTGTCCGCCACATGCGTCCCCGACGGTTCGGAAGAATCATCGTGACGACGTCCCTGGCGGCCACACGAGTCGAGCCTCCAATCGGCTCTGCGTACATGGCGGCAAAGGCTGGCGCGCGGCACTTCATGCACTCGATCGCCCTCGAGCTGGCCGCGTACGGCATCACTGCGAACGCGATCGCTCCTGGCTTCTTCATCACGAACATCGGCGGCGGCCACGCGCACAACCCCGACCTGCAGACGGCTGTCGCGAAGGACATCCCCATGCACCGCGTCGGGCAGCCGGCCGACATCAAGGCGCTCGCGTTGTTCCTCGCGTCGCCGGCCTCGGAGTACATCACAGGGCAGGAGATCGTGATCGACGGCGGTTGGGGGCTCGGGGTTGCAGACTGACGCTGCCGCGCTGCCGGCAGCGAGCGTCTCGATCACACGTCGAAGAGCTCGTGGAGCACGATCCGTGCACCCGAGTCGCGGAGAGTCTGCTGGTGCTCCGCGCGCCGAGGGTCGTCTCTATAGCTCGCAAAGTGCTCGTCCGATGGGAATCGCAGGATGTGTGCTTCCGTGCGGCCATCCTCACTTCGAAGCCGCCGCTCGAGCAAGCCCCCGTGCTCGGCGAGTAATGGGATGACCTCGGCTTCGTAGCGCTGAAAGCGCTCGACACCATAGAGCGGGATGTCGGCGAGCAACAGGTAGACGGCGGACATGTCCTCTCGGGTCCTCTCCTGGAGATGATCCACAGCCGACAATGCCAGGGAACGGCGACTGCTGCGCATCTGCCTAGGGATCGGAAAACGGCCGGGCCTGCGAAGCACCGCGTCCCTCAGGGGAGGAGCGGACGCAACGCCATATGAGGCAGACCCGGCCATGCTCAGTCTCGCGGGCCGATCGGACAGCCGGGTCGCGGCAGGCGCCCAAGGGCGCGGGAGCAGTGGTCACACCTCGATTCGCTAGGCTCGAGACCGTGGGCTACAAGGTGATTCGCCCTGACGAACTGGATTGGCAGACGCGCCCGCACGAGACGGACGAGCCGCCACGTCACGTCGCCGCGCTCACCGACCTCGCGGGCTTCGAGCACACGCGCGCCAACCTCTGGCGCTACTCACCTGGCTCGACGGGCAAACGACACAAGGACATGGTCCAGGAAGAGACGTTCGTCGTACTCGAGGGGACCCTGACGATCTATCTCGGCGAGCCATCCGTTCGAGAGGAGATACCGGCGGGCGGCCTCGTCCACGTCTCCCCGGGTACGCCGCTGCAGATTGCGAACGAGGGCACCGACGACATGTCCCTCTATGCCTACGGCGCCCCGCCCGAGCACGGGAACGCCGAGTTCCTCGACTCGGTGGCGTAGTCGGCCGCTCGCCACCACCGCACGGATGGGGTCCAGCGCGACGCCTCGATCAGGAGCGTCCAGCGCTCTCCCACCACCTCGAGGCTACGGGCGAGCGAGCAATTCTGGGCGTCATACGTGCGCGGCAACATCGGGGCGATCCTACCAGTCAATCCGGTCACAGGACTGACGTGTGTATAGTCAGTCCTGTTACGGGACTAACAAGACTCGAGCCGACTCCGAGGGGACAGGGATGACCGACTTACGGATTCCACTGCATCGTCCCGCACCCCCGGTGGCGCGCGAGGGCGCCGGGGCTACCGAACGGCGCGGCCTCGTCTTTGCCGTGATCGCTGTCGGCGCCTTCATGGCCCAGCTGGACCTCTTCATCGTCAACATCGCCTTCCCGGCGATCCACCAGGATTTCTCCAGCAGCTCGATTTCCGCCCTCTCGTGGGTGCTCAATGCATACGCCATCGTTTTCGCGGCCTGTCTCGTTCCGGCCGGACGGCTCGCGGACCTGCTGGGCCGTCGTCGGACATTCCAACTCGGCCTGATCGTGTTCGCGCTCGCATCGGCCGCGTGTGCCGCCGCGCCCACCCTCGGCGTGCTCGTCGCCGCGCGCGCCGCACAAGCTGTCGGCGCCGCCCTGCTCGTGCCGACCTCGCTCGGCCTGCTGCTTCATGCCTATCCCGCGGCCAAGCGAGCGGGCGCAATTGGCGCCTGGGTCTCCGTCGGCGCCGTCGCAGCCGCGGGAGGACCGGGGTTGGGCGGACTTCTCGTCGAGGTGAACTGGAGGCTCATCTTCCTCGTCAACCTGCCGCTGGCGCTCGGGGGACTCGTCGGCTCGTGGCTCTTCCTCGATGAGGTCCGCCATCCTGAGGAAGGCGGGCTACCCGATCTGCCGGGTATCGCCCTTCTCGTTGCCGGCATCGGCGGAGTCGTGCTGTGCATCGTCAAGGGGCCCGAGTGGGGTTGGACGAGCATCACCGTCGTCATAGGTCTCGCGCTGGCGGCTCTGAGCCTCGCGGCGTTCCTCTGGCGCTGCAGCCACCACCGCGCGCCGGTTGTCGAACTCGCGCTGCTGAAGGAGAGGTCATTCGCAGCCTCCAACATCGTGATGCTCCTGTACGGCGCCGGCTTCGGCACGATGCTGCTGATCAGCGTGCTCTTACTAACGGCCCGTGGGTTACAAGCACGGTGCAGGCAGTGCTCGCCATCGCTCCCGGGCCGCTGACCGTCGCACTCGTCTGCTGCGAGAAGAGCGATTCCCATCGGGCACACAGCTGGCTGCCACTGGGCCTCAAAGTGCCTGCGTCATCCTCGAAGAGTCCTCACCTCCGAGCGACGATCGACTCTGACGAAAGGAACTCAAGATGAGCAACCCCACTCGCAAGCGCCTCCTGCCGAGAACTGTCGCAGCGGGGGCTCTCGCCCTCGGGCTCGTCGCCGGCGGATATGGGATCGCCAATGCCGCCGACGGCGGGAACGCGACAACTCCCGCGGCCACGACGACCGCGGCGGCGACAACGATCCCGACACTTCCGTCGCTTGCACCCGATGCGCATCAGGGCTTCGGCGGCCAGCGCAGTGACGAGACACTCCTGACCGGCGACGCTCTTGCCAACGTCACGAAGGCCGCAACGGCCAAGGTGCCGGGAGGGACGATCGTTCGCGTGGAGACCGATGCCGACGGAAATGCGGCGTACGAGGCGCACATGACCGCAGCAGATGGTTCGCGCACTACCGTCTACGTCGACAAGTCGTTCAACGTCGTCAGCGTCGATAGCCGTTGACGGTTGCGGCCGATAGGCGGCCAACGGAACGGGTCGATCGACTCGCGCGACCTGTACAACACGCCGTCGATGCTCCACCCGGGGGCGGCGTACCCTCCACGCCGCCCCCGGCAACGGGCGCCTCCCGCGGCCGGGCTCGAGACTAGAACTCGGCGTATGATCCGTCGGTGTGCCACCAGATCGGCTGCTTTCGATCGTGGCCGATCTTCGCCATCTCTTCGACGACGTCCGCGTCCACCTCGATGCCGAGGCCAGGCCCGGTGGGACGCTCCCAGTGCCCGTCGTGAAAGTCGAACACAGCCCACCTTGCGAGGCTCGAAATCCGAATCCTCTTCGAAGAGCTCTTCCAGCGTCTACCGGACATGAGCATCTCCGGCGCGCCGACCTACATGCACTCGATGTTCTTCAACGGCGTCAAGGCGCTCCCGTGCGCGTTCACGCCGACCGCGCGGCGCGCGGACTAGCATCGAGACCAGGCGATTTGGAGAGCGCACGACTCAGGAGTAGGGTGAGCGCCACCCGAACACGGAGGAAAGCATGAGCATCCTTGTCCGCTTCGCAGGAGCGCCCAGCATGACCGCCGAGAAGTACGACGAGACGATGCCCCACATCGAGGCATCGGGCACCTTCCCGCCCGACGGGCTCGAGTACCATGTCGCGTTCAGCTCTGGGGGCAGCTTCCGGGTCAGCGAGATCTGGGACTCGAAGGAGCAGTTCGAGGCGTTCGGTCAACGCCTGATGCCGATCCTTACCGAGGGCGGCGTCGAGCTGGCCGGGCCACCGGAGATCGTCGAGATTCACAACATCATCAAGCGGTAGCGCAGCTCGCGGGACACCGCGATCGAGGGTTGGGCAGCCGCATGAAGCGGCCGAAGCTGAGTCTCCGTCACCCGCAACGGGTGATGGCATCCCCCATCTATCACTCATTTTGGGGTGGGGGACGATGCTCGGTTCATCCGATGCCTAGTGCATGCGGCTCACCTCCATCGTGAGAAGCAACCGCTCGACGTCGCCGTTCGCCACGCTCCAACGACGCCTCGCCCAGGAGGAGTCGGGCTTCACGCTCATCGAACTCCTCGTGGTGCTCATCATCATCGGCATTCTCCTTGCGACCGCCGTGCCGTCGTACCTCGGCTTCAACGACCGCGCCAGCAGGACGACAGCGCAGGCAAACGTCCGCTTGGCAGTCCCCGCCGTCGAGACGTACAACAGCGACAACAACGCGTACACCGGCATGACCCTCGCCGCTCTCCAGACGATCCACGCCGGTATCAGGATCACGGTCGTCTCGGCCGGCGCCTCGACCTACTGCATCAGCAACACGCAAGGCAACGTCACGTACTACAAGAACGGGCCGGGAGCCAACATCACGACGACAGCCTGCACGTAGACAAGCCCTCCGACTGCGCTGATCCGCTGGAACCCGCTCGTTCGGGCTAGGAGGCCTGAGCTCGTCGGGCACCCTGCTCGGTCAGCATGTCGGCGAGATGCTGGAGGAGCTTCCAGCAGACATCGGGATTGTCCTTCGCAAACCGGCGAAAGTCCCAAAACGCCATGACGAGACAACGAAGCGACGTCTCGGCGGTCACGGTCGCCGCACGGGCTTGCCCGGTGAGCATCGCAATTTCCCCGAAATACTCACCCGGGCCGATGGTCGCGACCTTTGCACCCGAGACGCTAACCGCCGCCGTACCCTCGGCGATGACGAAGAACCCGACGCCGTCCATGTGACCTTCGCGGACAACAGCCCTGCCTGGTCCGAAGCTGCGCTCTTTGAAGCAGCTCGCGAGCTTCCTCAGCTGCCTCTTGTTGAGTTCGCTGAAGAGTGGGACGTGATTGAGGTCGTCTGCTAGTCGCGACACGCATCGATCCTAATACGCAGGGGCCACTTCGATCCACACATTGGCAGTAGGTCGTTGTCCCTCGCGCGTCGCGCCGTCTACCGGCGGCCCACCGCGACCGGCCCGTCCTGCGGGGCGGGCGCTGAGCCAGGCTCGCGACTGGATCGCTCCGCGGTGAGATCGGCAGCAGAAATCCCCTGAGCCCTCTCGGAGCGGTACGCAAACCAGGTGACGAAGAACGTCGCAGCAGCCGCCATGGCCGCGACGGGCACGACTGCCGGAACCCTGCTTCGGGTTCCGTTCTTTCCATCCGCGATGCCGGTTTCGGTGACGATGTCGCCGCCGAAGACACCGACGAGAGGAACGGCCAGCCAGATCCCCACCAGCGCTACCGTCGTGCTGCGCAACCTCCACAGAGCGTCCATCTTGTCCTCCTCCTTTCGAAGCCCAGCAGACTTGCCGGGCGCTGCTGCCTCGCGCAGGCCCGCTAGAACCGACGCGCGCCCTGCCGTTAGGCGCACGGCGCCTCCAGGCCCGCGATTCCGTGGGCCTGCGGCCCGGGCCGTGGTTCCAGTATCACGACCGCGGTCTCCGTCGAGCGGCGGGTGGCATAGGCGTCGAGGTTCTTGTCGATCTGGCGCCACCGGTCCCACAGGCGGTCCCGCTCCGCGCCGCGGGCGGCGCGGCCGCTGACCAGGCGAGGCCCATCGGCCAGGTCGGCCCGAACGTCGGGATGCGCCTGCAGGTTCAACCACCACGCCGGCTCGCCGTCACCCCAGCCGTTCATGGCCAATGTGACGAAGTTCGGGCCGTCCTCGAAGTAGCCGACGATCACCGGGTGCTCCCGGCCTGTCCGCCGTCCGATCGTCGTGACCCGCATGGCGCCCCACTTGCCGGTCTTCGGTCGCCAAACTCCCACGCGGCCACCACTCAGGCGGTAGAGGCGCCGGTGGGTGATCCAGGCGAGGCGGATGAACCAGCGGGGAGGAAGTCGCGGCGTCTTGGCTGTCGGGTTGGACATCCTCCGCTCCTCCCTCACTGACCGGTGAGCACGGCAACGCGCCTCTCACCGCGTCCTTCAACCTCCAGGCTGACGCATTCCGGCCCTCAGCGCATCCGCGCTTGTACTGACCCGCCTGCCCGGAACTACCGAACGCACAAGACCCGACGGCTCCAGCGCTAGAGCCAACGCACTAGAACCGTCATAGCTGCGATCTCCGAGCGCCGTGGGCACGCGCGTGTCGCCGCGGCTATTCGGCCACCGCACGACTACTCGGCGGGAGGGTGGTCAGCAGGTTTGGAACGGTTTGGTTACCGTGGGGCGTCATCCCCCACTAACGAATGACGAGAGCGGGTGCTAACTCGACTTGGGATCTGAAATCACAAATGCACTGGCGGTGGTGAGCTTCGAGAAGACACCGCTGCTCGAGATCAGCGTGAAGGCTGCCGCGATCGAGGCACTCGGCTGGAGCGAGTACGACCGTCTGCCACACCGATGGATCGTGAAGTACGAGAAAGCCGTCGCGCACGCCGACCGTCCCCCCGCCGACGAACTCAAGGACACGATGGACGACTACTGGGTCGACCCGTCCGACATCCCAGTAGCGGATCTCGTGACAACGGAGGAAGTCGAGTAGCGGGTTTACCGCCACCGCTCGACCACATCCCGTATCTGACATTCTCGAACTGAGGGTGTGTTGGTGCCTCGGCGACGTCGGGTCAGGAGTGACGCGGATTACGACCCAAGGCCGTCGGAAAAGGTTCCAACCGGAAGTGCGTTTATTCGTCCTACTGTGCACACATGCGTCAGGTTGCCCTCGTCGTCGTCATCGTCGTCGCTGCCCTACCGGCTGTGGCGGCCGCTGACACAGGCAGCCGGGTGCCGAACTGGGCGCTACAGCTTCGCGTCAGCCGTTGGGTGGCGCCGAGCTCGTTCGCTGCGACGGTTACCGGGCAGTCCGCCGGGTTGAAGGTGCGACGCGGACTTCCGGTCACGCTCGTCCTCGATCGCCGCACACGCTGTCTGTCTCGTAGCGCGGCCGGCGTCGTCGCGTTGATCCGTTGCGCCAGCGTCCGGCCGACGCTCACCCGGAGCGGGACGCTCGCCGCCAACGCGAGCGGCCAGTTCGAGACCGGGCACCTCGGCGCGATGGGTTTCCGCGCACGCACCGTCACCTTGCTTCCCTGACCAGCCCCGGTGGCACGCCGCGCCGGGCCGAACGAGCAACTAGTGAAGCTATACCGGGGTTGCTGGTAGCGGTAGTTCCCGGTCGTATGGCGTCAACCTCAACGCACTGCGTGTGGGGTTTGGCTGATGGATGACGCCGAGCGGGCGGGGCGTATCGTGCCGCCCCGCCCGCCGAGCGCGAATCGGTTAGTGTCGCTATTCGGTCGTCGAGCCGATCTGGACTTGGTCGCCGACGGGCTGTGGCTTCTGGTCGCTGCGGGCCGTGAGGCCGAGCTTGGCGCGAACACAGTCTGCAACGCCCCCGCTCGCCTTGCAGGCGTCCACGGCCGCCTGGACCGCCGGAAGCTTCTGCTTGACGCAGCTGCCGAACGTCTCCGGCGACCCGTACTTGGTCACGAACGCGTCCTTGCCCAGCGATGACGCCTCCTGCATGCACAGGTACCGCGCGACCCACACGACCGCGCCGCGGGGACGTCCCCGGCCCTTCCCTCGATCGGAGTGTTGGGGCTCCGGGAGGCTCAGCTTGCCGGTCACGCAGGCACGGACGTCGGCAACGCCGCCGCTCGCCTTGCACGCGTCCACGGCCGCCTGCACCGCCGGAAGCTTCTGCTTGATGCAGCTGCCGAACGTCTCCGGCGACCCGTACTTGGTCACGAACGCGTCCTTGCCGAGCGACGACGCCTCCTGCTTGCACAGGTACCACGCGACCCAGACGGCCGCCTCTGGAGGGCGTCCCTGGCTCTTGCCTTTATCACCGTGTCCGGGCTCGGCCGGGAGGTTCTGTCCGGGCTCGGCCGGAAGGCTCAGTTTGCCGGTCACGCAGGCACGGACGTCGGCAACGCCGCCGCTCGCCTTGCACGCGTCCACGGCCGCCTGCACCGCCGGAAGCTTCTGCTTGATGCAGGCACCGAACGTCTCCGGCGATCCGTACTTGGTCACGAACGCGTCCTTGCCGAGCGACGACGCTTCCTGCTTGCAAAGGACGATCGCGAGATTCGCGCCGATACCGTTCGACGCGCTGGGCCCGTCGTCGGCCAGAGCCGCAGACGGGACAGCAACGGCGAGGATCGCCGCAGCCACGAGGAGGGAGTGAAGTTTGCGCATCGGCACAGCATCCGCGCCCTCGGTCTCCGGAGCATCCCCCTTTCGGAGAACCATCCCACTCACCGGAAACCGGTCAACCCGGGGGTAGGTGCATTCCGGGCAGAACGCAAGCGCCTTCACATTCGATCGCTACGGACACCTCAGCTCGGCAACGAGACCCAGGCGGCGCAGCTGCTCGACGCTTACCCAGCTGCTCGACGCTTACCTGAGCACGCAGCCTGTTTGCGAGGACGTGACGGGCTGTCCTTGCGAGGGCCTGTCTGGTCTCACCAGGGGATCTCGTCGCCTGTCCTCGTGAGGAAGCGGCCGGTCGTCTGGAGTGAGAGTTCGTTGATGCGGGCGAGTAGCGGGCCGGCGACGCTCTCGGGCGTTTCTGACGCGGTGCCCGTCGCCATCCGTTGGGCATCGGGAGCGTTCAGAAAAAGGTCGGTGGCAACGACCCCCGGGTGAAGTACCACCACCGCGATTCCGCGCGGCTCGAGATCGCGGGCTAGCGATACCGCCGCCATGTTGAGCGCCGCCTTGGACATCCGGTAGCCGTACGACCCGCCTGAGCTGTTGTCGCCGATCGAGCCTGCCCGACTCGAGATCACCGCGATCTTGGCTCCTGCGCTCAGCGCTGGCAGGCAGGCCCGCACCGTACGAAGCGCGCCCAGCGCGTTGACCTCGAACTCGGACGCGATCGCCTCGAGATCGATCTGGTCGAACGTGCTGGAGGAGAAGACACCGGCGTTCGCGATCACGACATCCACCGACAGTCCGGCGACTGCGTGCCGCAACCGCTCCTCACCCGCGTCCGTCGCGAGGTCGGTGCCCTCGACAACACTGATCGGCAGCGCCACGAGTTCGGACGAGGCGCGCCGGCAAGCCCCCAGAACCGACCATCCGCGACCCGCAAGCGCCCCGCAGAGGGCGAGGCCAATTCCCTTGTTCGCGCCCGTCACCACCGCCGTCGGCATCGCGCAAGGCTACGCGAACCGCGAGAAGCCACCCCATCGACCGAGGTATATCGGGCCGAATCCGTCCAGGAGTTCTCTTGCTGCTGCGCTCGGGTCGCCGTACACGACGAACCGGGTGACGTCGACGCACTCCAGGAAGCGCCCCGCCCACTTCGCCAGAAAGCCGTTGACGTGGTTGATCATCGCGTCCGAATCCGCGTACTTCTCGAAGATGTGCACCGTGCCCTCGTCGTGCGAGATGTACCACTCATAGCCGAGGCTCGACATCTCCTCGCTGGTGCCGGCGACCATTTCCTTCATGAGCGCCTTGAACGTGCCGAGCGCGCCGTCCTTGACGGCGAGCTCGATCACCCAGGAAACGTTCCCTTCCATCGGTCATCTCCTCATGTCGGCTAGCACGTCGAGCCTATCGCCTACACCGATCACCGTAAACCCAGGGCAGTGGCCGATTTCCGACGTACGGCGGAACTATTCGCACTCGGGAACGCGTTGGAAGGCTTTGTCCTAACCAACATTGCCCGCACGGGCGTGCAAACGAGGAGACGTAGCGATGACCGCGCTGAACGAGAAACAGGCGAAGCTCTTCACCGACCGCAACTGGGGCGTGATCGCGACGATCCGCGAGGACGGATCACCGCAAGCCACCCCCGTCTGGATCGACTACGACGGCGAGAACGTGCTCGTCAACAGCGCTCACGGCAGGACAAAGGTCAAGAACATCGAGCGCGACCCGCGAGCGACCGTCACGGTCATACCCGCCGAGGACCAGCAGTCCGGCTACGTAATGGTGAGCGGCAGCGCCACGATCGTGGAGGAAGGCGCGCTCGAGCACATCAACATGCTCGCCAAGAAGTACCTAGGCGAGGACAAGTACCCCTACCTCGGCCCCGGCGAAAAGCGCGTCATCATCCAGATCCATCCCGAGCGCATCGACGGCTACGG
>CAWATN010000013.1:0-472985 GCA_963784945.1 uncultured Thermoleophilia bacterium
GGGCCCGCCTGGACTCGAACCAGGGACCTACCGATTATGAGTCGGCTGCTCTAACCAACTGAGCTACGGGCCCACGCGCCGTCGAGACTAGTCGATTGATTTCCGCGTTGGCGGTTCGCCCCTCCGTGCACCTCATCCGACTGCCACAATGTCGCCACAGGCGTGGCCTCGGTCGCGGACCCCGATGGAAGGATGCGGGCGTGAAGACGTTCCAGCGTGAGGTGCAGCTGCGCACGGCGGGCGGGCTCTCGGTTACGGACATCACCGACGAGGTGCGTGATGCGGTGCGCGAGAGTGGCATTCAGAACGGCATCTGCTGCATCTACTCCCCTCACACCACCTGCTCGGTGCGTATCAACGAGTGGGAGCGAGGGTTCCTCGAGGATTTCGCCGTGATGCTGAAGCGGCTCGTGCCGACCGAGCACTACTACGCGCATGACGACTGGGACCGGCGTACGGAGAACCTCAGCGACGAGGAAGAGGAGCTGGTCAACGGCCATTCGCACTGCATGTCGATGCTTCTCGGGCCTGCAGGAGAGTCGGTGCCCGTGAGCGAGGGCGAGCTCGGCCTCGGCACCTGGCAGCGCATTCTCTTCCTCGAGCTCGACCGCGAGCGCGAACGCCGCTGGCTCGTGCAAGTCGTCGGCGTCTAGGGGCACCGCGGCGTAGGGGCGACGCGGAGCGTCGCCCGAACCTTCGCAAGCCGCGGACGGCGGTCGAGGCTCCGTCTCGCCCCTACGAGAAGGGCCGTTGCAGCAGTGCACCACCACGAGCATGCACGCGTCCAACCAATCCCGAAGGGGGTCGTTGGTGCCGTTACTCGGGAGTCACATACGCGGCGGTGAGCCCGCCGTCGACGAGAAACGACGTTCCGTTGACGTATGACGACTCGTCGCTCGCGAGGAACAATGCCCCGTTGACGATCTCCCTCGGCTTTGCCAGGCGCCCCATCGGCCAGTGGATCCGGCGCCGTTCGAGTGCAGCTGGGTCGCCACCGAAAATGCGGAGCAAGAGCGGTGTCTCCACCGGCCCGGGACAGAGCGCGTTGACCCGCACCCCTTGCCGAGCGAACTGGACCGCGAGCTCGCGGCTCATAGACAGCACCGCTCCCTTGGATGCGCTGTACGAGATCTGCGACGTCGCGGCGCCGAGGATTGCCACGAACGACGCCACGTTGATGACCGAGCCGCCACCCCGCTCGAGGAGGTGGGGTATGCCGTGCTTGCAGCAGAAGTACACGCCTTTCGTGTTCACGTCCTGGACGCGATCCCAGGCATCCGCTTCGGTTACGAGGATCGAATCATCGTCCGCGGGCGAGATACCGGCATTGTTGTACAGCACGTCGATGCCGCCGAAGCGCTCGGCCGCGGCTGCGTACATCGCCTTCACCTCGTCCTCGTTCGCGACGTTCGCACGGACGGCGAAAGCAGAGCCCTCGACGCAGAGCGCAACGGTTTCCTCGGCGAGCGCCGAGTCGACGTCGGCGACACACACCTTCGCCCCCTCGCCGGTGAAGACGATCGCACCTTCGCGCCCCATGCCCCCGCCCGCCCCGGTGATCACGCAAACCTTCCCCTCGAGCCTTCCTGCCATGGTTCTCAGCCTTCCGTCGAGATGAACACGTTCTTCAGATCGGTGTAGCCGTCGAGTGCCGCCATCCCGAGCTCCCGACCGAAGCCGGACTGCTTCATGCCGCCGAAGGGAGTGTGGACGCGCACCGAGCTGTTCGAGTTGACCGAGAGGACCCCGGCGTCGAGGCCGCGCGCAACGCGGAGAGCGCGCGCTCCGTCGCGCGTCCAGATCGAACCCGAGAGCCCGTACGGTGTGTCGTTCGCAATCCGGACGGCGTCGGTCTCGTCGGTGAACGGAATCACAGCGGCTACGGGGCCGAAGACCTCCTCACGGGCGACACGGGCATCGTTCGAAGCCTCGACGAGCGTGCACGGGAACCAGAACCCCGGTCCGGCCGGCACGTCGCCGCGGAACAGTGGCTCGCCCTCGACGAACGAGCCGACGGTCGCGCGGTGCTCCGCCGAGATCAGCGGGCCCATCTCGGTCGTGTCATCGGTCGGATCGCCCACCTTGACGCCACGGGTCGCCTGGACCAGCAGCTCGAGAAACCGGTCATACACCGTTCGCTCGACGAGAATTCGCGACCGGGCACAGCAGTCCTGACCCGCGTTGTCGAATACCGAGTACGGCGCGGATGCAGCTGCTTTCTCGAGGTCGGCGTCGGCAAAGACGATGTTCGCGGACTTCCCACCGAGCTCGAGGGTGATGCGCTTGATCGTCTCAGCAGCACCTTGCATGACCCGTTGCCCGACTTCGGTGGACCCGGTGAACCCGATCTTCGCCACATCGGGATGCTCGACGAGGCGCTGCCCGACGACGGAGCCCTTGCCGACAACCACGTTCAGCACGCCCTCCGGGATCCCGGCCTCGAGTGCGAGCTCGCCAAGTCTCATCGTGGTCAGGGGAGTCAGCTCTGCGGGCTTGATCACGATCGTGTTGCCCGTTGCAAGGGCGGGGCCGACCTTCCAGCTCGCGATGTTGAGCGGGAAGTTCCACGGCGTGATCAAGCCGACGACGCCGAGCGGCTCTCGAAATGTGACATCGATGCCGCCTCCAACCGGAATCGTCTCGCCGTAGTGCTTGTCGACGGCACCGGCGTAGAAATGAAAGACCTGGGCAACCATGCCGACCTCTCCGCGGGCGCCCATGATCGGCTTGCCGGCATTGGCCGACTCGAGCTGCGACAGGATCTCGTGGTTCTCCTCGATGAGCGTTGCCAGCCGCCGGAGCAGCCTGCCGCGATCGGCTGGGGCAACGGTGCGCCACTTGGGAAACGCAGCCCTTGCGCGTGCGACCGCCTCGTCCGTCTCGTCGACACCGGCACGGTCGAGCTCCGCCAGCGGTTGCTCGGTGGCCGGATTGAGGACGGTCAGCGTCATCGTTGCTGATTCAACACGATTGTGGCCGGCTCCGCGCGCGACGACAGCCGCCCGTCGTGACCGCGATACGCAGCTCGTGAGTAGCGGCTGCAGTTTGCCCGCCGGTTGCTCCCGTTCGAGCGTCCCTCATTCGAGGGGGGTGAGCCGCAGGCATACGACCGATACCGCGTTATAGAGATGAAGCGCGCTACGGTCCTCTTTGTATTCCTGCTCGCCGTCACCGGCGTGATCTCCGGGTCGACAACCGCTTCAGGCGCTGCAGCGGCGCCGGCGGTGCGACTCCAGGAACTCAACAACGACATCCTGGTGAGCCTCAACGCGACCCGCGTTTCCAAGAAGCTGCGCCCACTCGTGGTGTCCGATGACCTTCAGCGCGCCGCGTCTGCCCACTCCCGCTCCATGCTCAACAACGGGTTCTTCCAGCACGAGTCGAAGGACGGCTCTCCGTTTTCCGTCCGCGTCAAGCATTACTACGTCGCCGGTGGATATGAGAGCTGGTCGGCCGGTGAGAACCTTCTCTACAGCACCTCGGAGATCAGCGCTCCAGCGGCCATCAGAGCCTGGCTCAATTCGCCACTGCACAGGGCCAACATGCTCAGCCCTGCGTGGCGCGAAGTCGGGATCGGAGCCTTCTATGCGAGTGCTGCGGGTGGGACGTTCGGCGGCGAGGCGACCTGGGTGATCACCATGGACTTCGGAATGCGATCCGCCCGCACCACCACCACCTCCCTGACGGTGGCAGACTCAGGCCCGAAATAGCTGTAACGCAGAGCCTCGGTTATCCTGCATGGAGCTGCCCCTCGCGCCTCGCCCGGCGAGGCAGGAGCGGCCTTGCAACCGTCGAATCGCAAGGGGCGTCGGCGGCCAGGCTCCGAACTCGACGGCTGAGGAACATGGTCGCCGACGTACTTGACCCCCTTTGGAGGCGACGGGCGTGCAGGGAGATCCTCGAGAAAACCGAGAATGGGAGCACTGGCCCGGTCGCAGGACGACCGACGACAGCATCCGTCACCGGCTCAAGGCACTCTTCTCAGCCACGGAGGACGAGGGCTCGATCGAGGCACTGATCGTCGAACGAGGTCGCGAGATCGAGCAACGCACGGAACAACTCCAGGTCACGATCTCTGATCTCGAACGCCGCGAGGAACAGACAGGTCAGCTTCGCAGCGCGGTCGAAGAGATGCTCCGGAACGGCTCTGCAGAGCTCGACGAACGGCACGCGGAGCTCGCCGCCATGGCGCTCGACCTCCGCGCCCGTGACGAGAAACTGCGCGTCGAGGAACGCGATCTCGCCGTTAGGAAGCAGGAGCTCGGGGCAGTCGAACTGCGCCGTGCGGCCGTCGAGCGCCGTGAGAAGACGGCGACGGAACGTGAACACACGCTAGAGCAGCTCGCCGCCGAGCTCGGGAGCCGCGAGCTCCGCGTTGCCGAGGGCGAGACGACACGCCAGATCGCGGTGCCGGACGAGCTGCCCCGATCCGACCAGAACGAGCCACTCGAGCCCGAAGTCGCAGCACATGTTCTGTATCTCGTCGACGGGGGCTACCGCATGGTCGAACGCGAAGGCATCGCAACCCGGGTCGATGCGCTCGTCGAGGTCGATGGGCAGCAGTTCGTCGTCACGCGCGTCGGTCGTTCACCTCTCCCCGGCGATCGCCGCACCTGGGCGTACCTCGAGCCGCTCGACGCGCACCGCGGCACGTAGAGCGAGCACACGTCGCAGCATGTGAGGGCTGTGGGCCGCCGCTAGCCGAAGGGTAGGCGGAAGAGCGGCAGTCGGCGCTTGTGGCCGAGGGCCCCGCCGAGAGACTCGATTCTCCGCCCTGTCTGGCTGACGAGGAAAGAGGCCACAGCCTCGTCCTCGACCCCGAACCGTCGGAGGCGCATGTCGTAGACCTCGACGAGTCCCCACGACTGCCCATGAACCACGAGCGGAAGGAGAATGGCCGCGTTCATCTGCAGCTCGCGAAGCACAAACGCCTCGGCTGCGTCGAGATCGCCGTCGAGGAACGAGATCGACTTCACGCAGGCCTTCTCCAGCACTTCTCTCGTCACCGGGAAGTCCGAGATCAGATAGGCCGCTTCCTCGCCGAGATCGATATCGCGCAACGAGTGTCTGGCCATGTCCGCAACCCGCGGGCCTTCGACCTTCGAGATCACCGTGGCCGTCGCCCCGACGACGAACGCAACCGACTTGCTCAACCGCTCGAGCACGCCCTCGACCGATTTCTCAGCCCAGATCGCAGCCGATGCATCCATCATGTCGCCGAGTGCGGAGCCGTCCGTACCGCTGCCACCACGGCCGCGCGCAAGTCCCGCTGCCGCGACGGCCGGCGCTCTCGAGTCTCGAACGAGGTCTCGGAAGCCCACGATGCGATTCTTCCCGCTCGCCTTGGCCCGATACAGCGCCTGATCGGCGGCGCGCAGCAGCTGAGAGGCGCCGGCGCCGTCGTACGGATACGTCGAGATTCCCGCACTCAGCCGCAACGGGAAGCCGGCATCGTCGAGGCCCTCGTCGAGATCCGTCCGGAGTCGACCGACGACCTCGAACGCAGCATCGACATCGGTTCCCGGCAGCATGATCACGAACTCGTCTCCCCCGAGGCGGGCGGCAGAGCCACCGTCAGGGCAGGCACGCTGAAGCACGAGTCCGACCTCTCGCAGTAGGGCATCACCGAACTCGTGGCCGGCGCGGTCGTTGACATCCTTGAAGTCGTCACAGTCGAGCACGACGAGGCTGAGCGGCCGCCGGTCGTCTTGCGCGCCGTCCAACTCTCGCTCGAGCCGCTCCTCGAGCCCGCGACGATTGAGGAGACCGGTCAAGGCATCCGTATGAGCGCTGCGCCGCTCCCGACCGAGCGCGACCGCAGCATCGAACGACGCGGCCGTGTGGGCTGCGAGCAAGGCGGCGAGCTCACCCTGCCCTCGGTCGAATTCTCTGGCGAACCGACTCGATCCAACGAGCAGGCCGATCTCGTCGCCGTTGGCGCGCAACGGGATGAGCACGACCGAGCGAATGCGCGTCCCGCCGAGCTCGGGTACGGGCACCAGGGTCGTATCGAGTACCTCGAACACGACGGAATGCCCGACCCGATCCCGCAACGCTTGGACGGCCCTGCACGACATCGGCTCGGGGCCGCCGGCGGCCCGCCACTCCGCCGACTCGCTCAGCTGGCCATTCTCCTCGAGTACGAGCAACTGACTCGCCTCGATCGGGAGCACGCGGGCCAGCGATCTCACTGCCACCTCTGCTATCGCGAGTGGCTCGCGGAGGGAGCTCATGTAGACGAACAATCGGGCGAACGACGACAGGTCGGCTGTACGCGCGGCGCGCATCTCATCCATTGGCTGTGCCAGCGCCTGCACGAGGAGCCGCCCAGCTTTCTCACCGTCCGCCGGGAGCGGCGCCGTTGTCTCGATGTTGACAACGCCGACGACGCCCGTCGGCAAGACGAGCGGGATGGCCAACTCCGACGAGGTTCCTCGCATGATCTCGATGAAGTCCTCGTCGCTCCTGACATCGAGCGACAGCTGGACTTCGGCCGTGCGGACAGCGCGGCCGATCACGCCCTCGTCGAGCGGTAACCCTTCGGGGATCATCGCGTAGCCACGGACGCCAACCGACCAGAGTCGGCCGTGCTCGAGGACGAAGGCGCAGACTCCCGCGCCGTCTAGCTCGTCGTGGAGAACGTCGAGCGCTCCATCGATTGCAGCTCTTGCAGACCCTGCCTGAACGGCAGCTGCTGCGGCTGCTTCGCAGGCACGGCGAAGGCGCGAGCTCTCAATCGGTCCCTGTTCGGGGGCAGGCGCAGCAAGGCTCTCCATACATCAGAGAATCGGCAACCTCAACGACGAACTTGACCCCCGCGGATCCCGTCCAGACGAGGTCGAGACGGTATCGCTTCCGACCTACACGCGGTCACGGACACTGCACTCGCGCATCTACGCGAGCCACCAATCCAGGATCGATTCACCGAAGAAGAGCGCGACGAGGCCGCCTGCGGCGAGGAACGGCGCAAACGGGATGCCGATCTTCCTCCCCGCCTGGCCTCGCATCACGATGATCGCGAGAGCGGGAAGCAGCGCGAGCAGCGATGCCGCGAAGAGCGCCACGATCACGGAAGTTCCGAGCCATGCCCCGAGGAACGCCGCCAGCTTGACATCGCCCATCCCGATCCCAGCCGGGTAGATCAGAGCTGCGACGAGATAGAAGCCACCGGCTGCGAGTGAGGCGACAATCCATTCGACCGAAGGATCGAGGACGGTTTGCACGACGAGTGCAAGGACCAGGGCCGGCACGATGATCCGGTTGGGCACGATCCGGCGCTCGAGATCGGTGACGGTGACAGCGACGAGCACTCCACATGCGAGCGCGTCGACGATCGCCTCCGACGAGATTCCGAAGACGGCAAAGCACGCCACAGAGAGCACGATCAGGACACCGAGGGCAGCGAAACGCAGTCTGGTTGCCACGAGGCTCGGTTCCGCCCGCGTCGTCGCGATCCTGCCCGACGTTCCCTCGATCAAGGGACGCAGCCTCCCCCTTTGTGGCGGAGATGCAGCCGCGGGGACTCCATACGGTGAGCTGACTGCGGACCCCTGGCCAACCGATGGCCGGCGGAGAAATGACGAACGGCTTGAAACTACCCAGAAACCGACGCGACACAACCCGAGGCTGGCATGCGGCCGTTGCCTCTGGGATCACGGCGGGACTCGCGGTCTCCGCTGGTGCCGCCGCGATGCGTTCGTCCAATACCGTCGGCATGGTTCTCATCGTTGCCGCGGCAGCGACCGCGGCGGCTGTGTTTGCCCTCCGCCTCGTGACACGAGCCGGGGCGGCCGAGTCGCTCGCTCTCAGGGATACGCTGACCGGATTGCCGAATCGGGCGTTGCTCGACGACCGAATCGACCAGGCGCTCCAGCGTGCCCGGCGCACCGCCGACGCGTTCGCATTGATGGTCGTCGACCTCGACGGCTTCAAGGAGGTCAACGACATTCGTGGCCACGACGCCGGCGATCAGGTACTTCAGAGCATCGCACGCCGACTCGAGTCGGTCGTGCGCGCCAGCGACACCGTGGCGCGCGTGGGCGGCGACGAATTCGTCGTCCTGTCGATCGGCACACGCACCGAAGAGGAGGCCGCGACGCTCGTCGGGCGCCTTCGCCAGGCGCTTCGGAGGCCTTATCGAATCGGTGGCGGTGTCGTCGAGATCGATGCCTCGATCGGCTGGGCGCTCTTCCCCGCCGACGGCGCGACCCCGGAGGAGCTGCTCGCACGCGCCGATGTCCAGATGTTCGCCACCAAGCGCGATTCGGGTGATGGATCCGCTGCTGCTCGACGCGGCTCGCTCGACGCCGGCATCGTGCGTGAGTTCGAATCGGCGCTCTCACGGAACGAGGTCGTGGTTCACTACCAACCGATCCTCAACCTTCAGACCGGTGCGGTCGAGAGCGTCGAGGCGCTCATTCGCCGCCTTCACCCTGAACGCGGCCTGCTCGCGCCGGCCGAGTTCGTCCCGCACGTCGAACGTACTCCCTTGATTCGCGCGTTGACGCTGCACGTGGTGGCCGACGCGCTCGGAAATGCGCGTCAGTGGAGCCGACAGGTGGGCGACGTCGGCGTCTCGGTGAACGTTCCGTATCGCACGATCGACGACGCGGAGCTCGCAGACGGCGTCCTCGGCCTCCTCGAGACCACGGGCGTCCGCCCCGACTTGCTGACGCTCGAGGTCGTTCCCTCAGGCCCCGGCGCCGGAGCCGAGCTCGACCAGGTCGTCCTCGAACGTCTCACGAGCAAGGGCGTCCGACTGTCGCTCGACGACTTCGGCCGCGCGTCGTCACTGGCGGCATTGAGAGTGCTGCCGCTCGTGGAGCTGAAGATCGATGCAAGCTTTGTCCACGGTCTCGGATCCGGAGGAGCGGATGCCGCGATCGTCCGAAATCTCATCTGCCTGGCACATGACCTCAACCTCGACACGGTGGCCGAAGGGGTCGAAACGCGAGCTGCCTGGGATGCGCTCGCAAACATGGGCTGCGACCGCGCTCAGGGGTTCTACGTTCAGCCCGCTCTCCCGGCCACGAAGCTCGCGGACTGGCTCGCACACAGCTGGCCCGCAGTCGCACTCGCTGGATAGCCCTACGAAAAGGCAATCGAACCGGCCGCCGCGGCGATGCCGACGACAGCCCACGGTGGCAAGACTCGCAGCAGACCAAAGAGCACTCCTGCGAAGAGGACGTCTCCTACGCTGTGGACCGAGG
Organism: uncultured Thermoleophilia bacterium; assembly: GCA_963784945.1. GTDB lineage: Bacteria > Actinomycetota > Thermoleophilia > Gaiellales > Gaiellaceae > Gaiella. The sequence continues at coordinate 9,210 of CAWATN010000013.1, forward strand.
TTCGCAGGACTGGGTCCCACAGCGCCGCCGCGAGTAGACCGACGACGGCGGCCCCGATGCCGATCACGGCCGCCTGGACGACGAGCCGCTCGCGCACCGACGACCAGAGCGGCAACACGGCCGTGAGCAGCAGGAATGAAGGCAAGAAGATGGCTGCGAGCGCTACTGCTGCACCGGCGACTCCGTTCGGTGCCGTCTTCTGGATCGCACCGAGATAGGCGGAGAATGTGAAAAGCGGTCCGGGAACAGCCTGGGTGACGCCATACCCCGCCAGAAACGCCTGCTGAGAGACCCAGCCGCTCTGGACGACGGCATCGTTCAGAAGCGGCAGCACGACGTGACCACCACCGAAGACGAGCGCGCCAGCTCGATAGAAGCTCGCGGCGACCGCCAGGGCGTGTGACGAGGAGACGTCGGCGGCGACCGGGAGTGCGACGAGGAGGCCGATGAAGCACGCTGCCGATGCAACGGCCGTGCGGCGCGAGATCGGAAAACGCAGCGTAAGAGGCAGCATTCCCACCGAGCCTCGAAAGGACACCGCGCCGATCCCGCCGGCGACAACAATCGTCGCCACCTGACCCGGGGAGCCTGGAGCGAGGAGCGCTATAGCCGTCGCCCCGACTGCGAGAAGGACCTGGATGAGTCCGCGTACGAGCGCTCGCGCCATCGCGATCACCGCCGTCGCAACCACAGCCGCTGCGGCGAGCTCGAGTCCGTGCACCCAGCCCGCCCCCTCGAGATCGACGCCGCGCGCCCAGATCGCAACCGCAGTCAGGATCGCCGCGGAAGGAAGCGTGAACCCCAACCAGGCGGCGAGACCTCCGAGCTTCCCGGCACGGTGGACACCGATCGCAATGCCAACTTGGCTCGACGAGGGACCGGGCAGGAGGTTCGAGAGCGCAACGAGCTCGCCGAACTGCTTCTCGTCGATCCAGCGGCGGCGCGCGACATATTCCTCCCGGAAGTAGCCGAGGTGGGCCACGGGACCACCGAACGACGTCAGTCCGAGGCGCAGCGCAGCGCGGAAGACCTCGGCCGCCGATCCGTCCCTCGCAACGCGCTGAGTTACCGCGAGGCTCCCGGCTTCCAGAGGGGCTCAGCCGTGCCGACGATCGCATTCGCCGCGCGGGCAAGGATGAACAGCAGGTCGGAGAGTCGGTTCAAGTAGATCGCGACGAGGGGGTTGACGTGATGCTCGGTGGCGGCGACGACCGTCTCGCGCTCGGCACGGCGGCAGACGGTGCGCGCAACATGGAGTCCTGCCGCGGTGATCGTGCCTCCGGGAAGCACGAAGCTCTTGAGCTCCGGCAACGAACCGTTGAACGCGTCACACACCTCTTCGAGCCGATCAACCATTGCCTGATCGACGCGGAGCCTGCCCTCGATCGAGAATGGCACGCACAGATCGGCTCCGACGTCGAATAGCTCGTTCTGGATCTGCTCGACCGGGGCTCGCAAATCGACCGGGCAGGTACCCGCGAGCACGACTCCGAGCAGCGAGTTGAGCTCATCGATCGTGCCGAACCCGGCGATACGGGAATCGAGCTTCGACACGCGTGAGCCGTCCCCGAGCGACGTCTCCCCCGCGTCACCGCCACGCGTGTAGATGCGCGTCAGGCGAACGGGCTCGTCGGCTGCGCGAGACATGCCGCCAGCCTACGCCCGGCGACGGTCGTTCTGCAGCGCCAAAATGTGACGCGCTATCACGATGCGCTGGATTTCGCTCGTGCCCTCGTAGATCTCCGTGATCTTGGCGTCGCGATAGTACCGCTCGACCGGAAACTCCTTCGTGTAGCCGTACCCGCCGAGCACCTGAATTGCCTCGCCCGTCTGCCTGCGGGCGACCGCAGATGCGAACAGCTTGGCCTGTGCGCCCTCGACCGTATGCGACAGTCCTTGCTGCTTGAGCCACGCCGCTTTGTGCGTCAGCGCGCGAGCGGCTGCGATCTCGGTCGCCATGTCTGCGAGCTTGAACTGGATCGCCTGGAACTCGGCAATCGGTCTCCCGAACTGCTGCCGCTCGAGTGCGTACGCCCGCGCTACGTCGTAGGCAGCCTGCGCAATACCTACAGCCTGCGCGGCGATACCGATCCGCCCCCCATCGAGCGTCGCCATCGCAACCGTGAAACCGGCATTCTCTCCATGAAGGAGCCTGTCGCGACCCACGAAGGCCCCCTCGAACCTGATGTCTGCCGTCGAGGATGAGTGGAGTCCCAATTTCTCCTCCTCACGCGTCACCTCGATCTCGCCGCCGTCCACCAGAAACGCACTCACACCGCGCGCGCCGTCCTCCGTTGGGTCGGTACGCACGAACACGAGAAAGGTGCCGGCATGACTGCCGTTCGTGATCCACTGCTTCGCGCCGGTGATCCTCCACCCGTCACCCTCGGGCACGGCAGACGACCGGAGCGCCCCTGCATCCGACCCGGATTCCGCCTCGGTCAAAGCGAAGGCGCCGATCACGCGACCTGCCGCTAGCTCCGGCACGAACCGCTGCCGCTGCTCATCGGTGCCGAAGGCAATAATCGGCATCGTCGTAGCGCTCGTGTGCACCGCAACGGTGACGCCGACGCCCGCGTCGGCACGGGACAGCTCCTCGAGGACGAGGATGTACGAGAGAAAGTCGGCTCCGGAACCGCCGAGGTCCTCTGGAACGCAGACGCCCATGAGGCCGAGCTCTCCCAACTTCGCGAAGAGCTCACGGGGGAAGGTGTGATCCCGGTCCCAGGCAGCTGCGTGGGGCTCGATCTCGGCTTCCGCAAACTCTCGTGCGAGCGCCTGGATCCCGCGTTGTTCGGCAGTGAACGAGAGATCCACTACGCGTACTCGTAGAAGCCGCGCCCGCTCTTGCGGCCAAGGCGACCCGCGGCCACGTACTGGCGAAGCAGAGGACACGGCGCATATTTGGGATTGCCGAGACCCGCGTGGAGGACGTCCATGATCGCCGCACAGGTATCGAGCCCGATCAGATCGGCGAGTGCGAGTGGACCCATCGGGTGGGCGAACCCGAGCTTTGCGATCGTGTCGATCGCATCCGGCTCGGCAACACCTTCCATGAGCGCGTACGCCGCCTCGTTGATGAACGGCATCAGGATTCGATTCGACACGAATCCGGGGAAGTCGTTTGCCTCCGCCGGCACTTTGCCGAGATCGCGCACGAGCGCCACAATCGCGGCAGTTGTCTCGTCGGAGGTCTGCAGCGCGCGGATCACCTCGACGAGCTCCAGCATCGGCACCGGGTTGAAGAAGTGCATGCCAATCACGCGATCAGGCCGTGAGGTCACAGCAGCGAGCGAGGTAATCGGTATCGAAGAGGTGTTGGACGCAAGGATCGAACCAGCGGGAAGCGCCTCATCGGCATCGCGGAAGAGCTGTTCCTTTGCTCCAGCGTCTTCGCTGATCGCCTCGATCATCAGGTCTGCGGAGGAGAGCTGGGCGGTCTCGGTTACACGGGCGAGCACGTCCGCAGCGGGAGGCCCACCCTTTGCTTCGAGCTTCTCGAGACTTCGGCGCATCCCGGCGAGCCCGTCCTCGACCGCGCCGGGGAAGGGGTCGTGGAGTAGCACGTGCCGGCCGGACGCAGCAAGGACCTGCGCTATGCCGGCTCCCATCTGCCCGGCGCCGACGACGAGGACGCGCTCGAAGATCATCGCCTCAGCGTAGCTCCCGGGTCACGCCGCTTCACCCGGCGAATCGAATACGCCAGCACTCCGCCGAGAATGAGGATCCCGATCACTAGCTTGACGGCGTTGCCACGCGGCTGATCGACCTCGGCCAGCACCGCCCCGGGGTCGGTGATGCCGCACCGGGTCGTGAACCAGCCGCCGTTCGCCCGATTCATCAGGATTCCGGCGGCGACGTCCGTCGGAACCAGCTGACCACCGTTCGCCGGCCGAGCGGGGATCCGGACGGTGACCGTGCGGCCGAGGTCACCCTTGACCTCCTGGTCGACGTCGAAGCGGTACAGCCTTTGCGGAATGCCCTCGCCGGCGATGACCGTCGACCCGGTCGAACGGCCGACGAACACCGCCCCCGCTTGGGCGATGCGCGTCTCGAGGGGCGTTTGCGGGCAGGTGTACGCCTGCGCCACCCCAGTCGACATGAACGCCGCGCCGACGACCAGCGCTGCTCGGATCAGACCTCGGGGTCTGACCTCAGACCTCGATCAGAAGGGCGTCGCCCTGCCCGCCACCGGAACAGATCGCGGCCAGTCCTAGCCCACCACCAGAGCGTCGCAACTCGTGCACGAGCGTCGCAGCGATCCTGCCGCCAGAGGCTCCGATCGGGTGTCCGAGCGCAACGGCGCCACCGTTGACGTTGACGATTGCCTCGTCGACTCCGAGCAGCTTCGTGGAGTTGCTCGCGACCGAAGCGAATGCTTCGTTGATCTCGACCCTGGTCAGGTCGGCCGTGCCGCGGCCCGCCTGCTCGAGCGCCAGGGCCCCTGCATTCGCGGGCGTTCGTGCCAGATAAGCGAAGTCGTCTGCGACTGTCGCGTGCCCGACAATCGTCGCGAGCACCTCGATCCCCCGGTTGCGGGCATACGCCTCCGAGCACACGACGACACACGAGGCGCCGTCGTTCACGCCTGGCGCATTCCCCGCCGTCGTCGTCCCTTCAGCGTCGAAGACGGGCTTCAGCGCTGCGAGCTTCTCGACCGTCGTGTCTCGCCTGATGCCTTCGTCACGTTCGAGGTCGTCTACGGGAACGATCTCCTCAGCGAGCCGCCCCGCATCCTCGGCAGCCGCGGCGCGTTCCTGCGAGCGGGCCGCCCAGGCGTCCTGGGCCTCACGCGTGATGCCGAGCTCCCGTGAGACACGCGACGCCTGCACGACCATGTGGTCGCCGTCGAACGTCGAGGTGAGCCCGTCGAAGACCATGTGGTCGAGCACTTCGCCGTTCCCGAGCCGATAGCCGAAGCGGGCGTGCGGCAACAGATAGGGCGCGTTGGACATCGATTCCATCCCACCCGTCACGACGACGTCGTGTTGACCCGCGCGGATCATCAGGTCGGCCAACTCGATGGCGCGAATCGAGGACGCACAAACCTTGTTGATCGTGTCAGAGGGCACGTGTTTCGGGATCCCGGCGCCGATCGCCGCCTGGCGCGCAGGCGCCTGGCCGGCCCCGGCCTGCAGCACCTGCCCCATCACGACGTAGCCGACCTCGGCCGGCTCGACCCTCGACCGGTCGAGCCCTGCTCTGATCGCGATGGCGCCGAGTTCGGTGGCCCGGTGCTTCGAAAGGCCGCCGCCGAGCCTGCCGAATGGCGTCCGGACAGCTGCAACGATGACGGAGCGGCTCACGATTTCCAGCGTACCGAGTCCGAGGCTGGTGACATGCTTCAGCCCTGCTGGTACGCGTCAGCGCAAAAACGACGTCTCGGCGGTGAGCGAGCGCACGTAGGACACGACCAGCACAGTGGCCGCGTCGATGTCCGACAGCTGGGCAACCTCGCCCGCCGTATGCATGTAGCGCAGCGGGATCGAGACCATCCCGCAGGCGATACCCCCGCCGACATCGCTAATCCCATCGGCGTCGCTGTAGGACTCCTGACCCGACTCGATCGCAAACGGGATGTCCTGCGCCGCCGCCACGGCCATCAGACCCTCGCTGACAACTGGGCTGATCACCGGTGCCCGCAGGATTGCCGGCCCTCCCCCAAGACGGATGTCGCCCCAGGCGGCTTCGCCTGGTGCGTCGCTCGCGTAGGTCGCCTCGACGATGATTGCAACCTCCGGCCGCAACCGTTCCGCGGCTGACCTTGCGCCGGCATACGGACCACTCTCCTCCTGGGTCGACACGACGACCGCAACGTCCCACGCGGGAGGATCTGCGGCGAGCCGTCGCAGCGTCTCGAGGCAGGCGTAGACTCCGGCCCGATCGTCGAGCGCCGCCGCCAGAATCCTGTCGTTTCGAAGCTCCTCGGGAATGCCGTAGAAGACGATCGGATCACCGGGGCGTACGACTGAGAGCGCGTCGTCACGGTCTGCCGCGCCGATGTCGATTCGGAGCGTGTCCCAGTCCGGGTTCGCCTCGCTTCGCACGCCAACGACGACACCGCGTACGTCACCCGTCGTCGTCTGGACGCGTACGCGTTGGCGCCAGACATCGGGCGACAACAAGGTTGCCGTCTTCGCAACCGTCAGCAGACCGTCATCACCGACGCCCCGTACAACGAGACCCACCTGGTCTGCGTGGGCGAACAGCGCGACGAGGCGGCGGCCGGACTCCGGGAGCGAGCCCTTGAGTTTCGCCACTGTCGATCCGAGAACATCCTTCTCGATCTCGGCTCCGACGGCCGCGGCCTCACGACGGACGATCGCCTGGACCGCGTCTTCATGGCCCGAAGCGCCGTGCGCTCGGAGGAGCTCATCGAGGAGGTTCGGAATCTGGATCGCACAAGGCTACTCGGATTCAGAACGTCTCCGGATGAAGCCTCTACACTCCTTCGTATGCAACGCGTCATCGACCTGATGGCTGGGGATCTCTTGACCGTCGAGGCGGACGCACTCCTCGCCGATGCAGCTCGCAGCATGCATGACCGACGTGTTGGCGCGGTTCTCGTGCTCGAGGGTGAACGACTCGTTGGCGTCTTCACCGAGCGGGACATTCTGAGGGCAGTCGCAGACGGCCTCACCGGAGCAGCGACGGTCGGGGATTGGATGACCCGTGGCCCCGAGACGATCGAGCCCGATGCAACCGCCGAGCATGCTGCTGTCCTGATGATCCACGGGGGCTTCCGGCACCTCCCCGTCGTCAGCGAGGGGAAGGTCGTCGGGATTCTCTCGATCCGCGACCTGATGCGTTCGGTCCTCGATGATGCTGCCCCACGCGGCGTCTAGCGCCTGCCGCGGCTCTGGCGCCTTGCCCTGGGGCGGTTGCAACCGGTAGGGTTTGAGAGTGGCTCTCGCACCGTCCCTGACCTGGTGGCGCCAACGGCGATGCGGGAGCGTGCGCTAGAGCGCGACGACAACCCCACCTCGCCAAGCCAAGACCTCCGCGGAGGTCTTTTTCGTTTCCGGAGCATTGTTTCTCACCCAAACCCGAATGACGACTACGATCAACACCGACCTTCTGACACCGCTCGGCGCGTACCTACGCCTGCGCGACGCCGGCACCGCGAGCTTCATCCTCGAGTCGGTCGAACGCGGCCGCCTGGGCCGCAACTCGTGGATGGGGGCCGGGTCACGCATCGTCGGCTTCGACGAAGCAGCCGATCTCGGGCTCCCCGTCGTCGGCTACCTGGCCTACGATCATGTGGCGCGCCTCGAGCCGACGGTACCGCTGCCGGACGACGGCCGCGGCTTCCCCGAGAGTCGCCTCGTCGTCTGCGAGACGCTCGTCCGGTTCGATCACGGTGCCGGAGTCGCAGAAGTGCTCGTGGGAGACACCGAGGAGATTGCCGGACGTCTCGACGCGGGTATCCCCTGGCGACGGGAACCGCGTGGCACCGGAGGAGCAATTCGCCGTACGCCCGATCGAGCGCGTTACGTCGAGATGGTGCAGGCAGTGAAGCGCCACATCGTGGCCGGCGACGTGTTCCAGTGCGTGCCGTCGCAGCGAGCCGAGCGGCCGACATCAGCCTCGCCGCTCGACGTCTACCGGGCGCTCCGCCGCGTCAATCCGTCGCCGTACCTGTTCCTGCTCGAGCTCGACGGTATCGCGCTCGTTGGCTCGTCACCGGAGCGGCTCGTCGCGTGCGAGAACGGCCGCGCGAGTCTCTGCCCGATCGCCGGCACGACTGATCCGACCGAGGGCGACATCGAGCGGCTTCTCTCCTCCGAGAAGGATCGTGCCGAGCACGTGATGCTCGTCGACCTCGGCCGCAACGACCTCTCGCGCGTCTGCAAGGCCGGCACCGTCCACGTCGCCCGCGAGATGGAGGTCGAACGCTTCTCTCACGTCTCTCATCTGGTGTCAGAGGTCGTGGGCGAGATGCGGGAAGGCGTGACGCCGTTCGAGGTTCTTCGCGCCTGCTTCCCCGCCGGCACCGTCAGCGGCGCTCCGAAAGTGCGCGCCATGCAGCTGATCTCGGAGCTCGAGAAGTTCCGCCGCGGCCCCTACGGCGGCGCCGTGTTGTACTCCCTGCCGGATGGGACCATGGACGCCTGCATTGCGCTGCGCACGATGGTGATCGCGGACGGCGTCGCGTACCTGCAAGCGGGCGCAGGCGTCGTCGCCGACTCCGATCCCGAAGCCGAGCACGAGGAGTGCCTCAAGAAGCTCGCTGCACTCGAAGCCGCGATCGACCTGGCAGAGCTGGAGTTCCGGGCATGAGAGTTTTCTCGCGTTCCTGGGGCGGCGTCCTGGCCAGGGGCGTGAGAGTTCTCTCGCGTTCCTGGGGCGTCGCTCACGGCGCCCGGCCGAAGGAGACAGTATGCGAATACGGCTCCGGAGAGCCGGGTGCCGCGAGCGGCGTCAGCCTTTCGCGGAGCACGGCTCTGCCGGGCGGGAGCGGAAGGCGGCCAGGGGCGTGAGAGTCCTGATGGTCGACAACTACGACTCGTTCACCTACAACCTCGTGCACCTGTTCGAGGAGCTCGGTGCCGAGGTTGTGACGGTGAGGAACGACGCGATCACAGTTGACGAGGCGCGAGCGGGCGGGTTCGACCGACTGGTCATCTCCCCCGGCCCAGGTCGCCCCGAGAGTGCGGGCGTCTCGATGGAGCTGATCAAGGCTCTCGGTCCGACGATCCCGACACTCGGTGTCTGCCTTGGCCATCAGGCCATCGTGGGAGCATTCGGCGGCACGGTCGGCCAGGCGAAAGCGCTCCTCCACGGCAAGGCGAGCACGATCTCCCATGACGGCCGAGGCGTTTACTCAGGCCTGCCGGCTGACGTCGAGGTCGGTCGCTACCACTCGCTCGCAGCGCTCTCCGTTCCCGCGGAGCTCACCGCCACGTCCCACACGGCAGACGATGAGGTGATGGGGGTGCGCCACCGCGGGCTGCCGATCGAGGGCGTGCAGTTCCACCCGGAGAGCGTGCTCACGCCACTCGGGCCGGCGATGGCGAAGAACTTCCTGGAGCGCCTGTGATCGTCGGCACTGCGATCCAGCTGCTGCTCGACGGCCACCATCTCTCGCGTGCCGACGCCCACACCCTGATGGGCTCGATCATGGACGGGGAAGCGACATCAGCCCAGATCGCCGGCTTCCTCGTCGCTCTGCGGACGAAGGGCGAGACGGCCGACGAGATCGCCGGCTTCGCCGAGGCGATGCGCGAGCACGTGGTACCCGTGACGCCGAATCGCGCTCCTGTGGTCGACATCGTCGGCACCGGGGGCGATGGGGCAAACACCTTCAATATCTCGACGGCTGCTGCGCTCGTGGCAGCGGCTGCCGGCGCGGCGGTCGCAAAGCACGGCAACCGTGCCGCGAGCTCCGCTGCAGGCTCGGCCGACGTGCTGGAGGCGCTCGGAATCGACATCGAGCAAACCCCGGAGCGGATTGCGCTTTCGATCGACGAGCTCGGCTTCGGGTTCATGTTCGCCCGAGCTCATCATCCCGCCATGCGTCACGTCGCGCCGGTTCGTCAGGAGCTCGGTATCCGCACCGTCTTCAACGTGCTCGGGCCACTTGCGAACCCCGCGGGTGCGCGCGACGGCGTCTTCGGCGTCTACTCCGCGGCGCTCGCGCTCAGCTACGCGGAGGCTCTCGCGGAGCTCGGCGCCCGGCACGCGTTCGTCGTGCACGGCGACGGAGGCATCGACGAGCTCTCACCGTTCGGTCCGAGCCTCGTCGTCGAGGTCGTTGACGGCGACGTCCGCGAGTGGGAGCTGGACCCGCGTGAGCTCGGCATCCATCCGTCCGACCCCGAAGCCTTACGCGGCGGCTCAGCCGCCGAGAACGCCGCCACCCTTCGTACCGTGCTTGCAGGCGAGCCGGGAGGCCGTCGCGACGCCGTGCTGCTGAACGCGGCCGGGGCACTCGTCGCCGGAGGGCTCGCCGATGACCTCGCCGAGGGGCTCGGCCTCGGCGCCACCGCAATCGACTCGGGGGACGCGACAGAGCGCCTCGACGCCCTCGTTGCGTTCTCCGGCGGAGAACCCGGCTGATGGGACGCTTCGAAGACGCCTTGCGCCGGCCCGGTCTCGGTGCCATCGCAGAGATCAAGCGGCGCTCGCCGTCGGCCGGCGACCTACGCCCCGACGCCGACCCGGCGCTGATCGCGTCGGCGTACGCCGACGCGGGTGCCGCTGCGATCTCAGTGCTCGTCGATGAGCGCTTCGGTGGCACCTGGGAGGATCTCCGTGCAGCCCGCGCGGCGACGACGGCGCCGCTGCTCGCCAAGGGATTCTTCACGACGGAGGATGACCTCCGCACGGCCCGGGATGCCGGGGCCGACGCTGTTCTGCTCCTCCTCCGCGATCTGGACGACTCGGAAACGGCCCGGCTGCTGCAGATCGCGACGGCTCTGGGCCTGGATACGCTCGTCGAGGCACATGACGCCGACGAGCTCGAGCGCGGGATTGCTCTCGGCTCACCCGTGCTCGGAGTCAACGCCCGCGATCTCTCGACGTTCGCGATCGACCGACACGTGCAGCTCGCACTCGTGGCACGGATTCCCGGCGACCGGATCGTGATTGCCGAGAGCGGGATCGCGACGCGAGCGCAGGGGGCCGCGGCCGAGCTCGCAGGTGCCGATGCGATCCTCGTCGGCTCGACCCTGATGCGTGCTGCCGATCCGGCGGCGAAGCTCAGAGAGCTCCTCTCCCGGCCACTCGTGAAGGTGTGCGGGTTGACCCGAGAGGAGGACGTCGCGGCGGCGGCAGCAGCGGGAGCCGATCTCGCAGGCTTCATCCTCGTGCCCGAAAGCCCTCGCGCCGCGACGGCGGTCCTTCCGGTTCCCGAGGGAATGCTGTCGGTCGCCGTCTGGGTCGGAGACGCGGGTGAGTCCGCCGCAGACCTCGATCAGGTACATACGGTCGAGGAGGGCAAGGTGCGGGGCCGTGAAGCGGCGCTGCTTCGTCGTGGAATCGAGGTTGCGCGGGTGCTCGACCTTCCGTGGGAAGGGACAGACCCCGATCACTGGCGCAACGCAGCGGCGGCCGAGGGCCGAATCGTGCTCGCGGGCCGTCTCGGGCCGGATACGGTGCAGGCGGCCGTTTCGGCGGTCCGACCCTGGGCGGTAGACGCGGCATCGTCGCTCGAGTCTTCCCCTGGTATCAAAGATCCCGACAAGGTGAGGCGATTCGTGGAGGCAGCCCGCTCATGACGACGACCGAGACCTACGGACCCTACGGCGGCCGGTATGTACCCGAGACCCTGATCCCTGCGCTCGACGAGCTGACGGCCGCCTGGGCGGACGCGCTCGCCGACCCTTCCTACCTCGCCGAGCTCGAGCACCTCGGCCGCACGTATACGGGCCGCCCGTCGCCGATCACCCGAGCGCCACGGTTTGCGCCGGGCAAGCGCCTCTACCTCAAGCGAGAGGATCTGAACCACACCGGCGCCCACAAGATCAACAACGCGCTCGGCCAGGTCGTACTGGCGCAGCGGCTCGGCAAGACCCGAATCATCGCCGAAACGGGTGCCGGACAGCACGGCGTCGCGACCGCCACCGCGTGCGCGCGGTTCGGGCTCGAGTGCGTGGTCTTCATGGGCTCCGAGGACATGAGGCGTCAGGCTCCGAACGTCGAGCGGATGCACCTGATGGGTGCCACCGTCGTTCCTGTCGAGTTCGGCACGAGAACACTGAAAGAGGCGACAAGCGAGGCAATTCGTGACTGGATAACGAACGTCGAGACGACCCACTACGTCATCGGCTCGTGCGTCGGACCTGCTCCTTACCCCGAGATCGTGCGTGAGCTTCAGGCTGTGATCGGACGCGAGGCACGGACGCAGCTCCTCGAGGCCGAAGGAGCCTTGCCGGACGCAGTCGTGGCGTGCGTCGGCGGCGGCTCTAACGCAATCGGGATGTTCGCTGGTTTCATCGACGACCCCGATGTGCGCTTGATCGGTGTCGAGGCTGCGGGCGCAGCATCTCTCGGAGGTGGGAGGACGGGTGTTCTCCACGGTTCCCGCTCGTCGATCCTCGCCGATGCAGACGGCCAGATTGCAGACGCCCATTCGATCTCGGCCGGCCTCGACTATCCCGGCGTCGGCCCCGAACACGCGTATCTACGGGACACGGGCCGCGCCGAGTACCTCCCCTGCACCGATGCGCAGGCGCTCGAGGCCTTCCAGCGGCTCTCGCGGACGGAGGGGATCATCCCGGCGCTCGAATCGTCGCACGCTCTCGCCGTGGTCGACGAGCTCGACGCCGAGTACATCGCCGTCTGCCTGTCGGGTCGTGGTGACAAGGACCTCGCCGAGGTTCTTGCGGCACTCGAGCGAGCATCGTGAGCAAGGCTCTCGTCATCTACCTGATGGCCGGTGGCGACACTCCGGCGCTCGCCGCAGCAGCGGTCGCGGGCGGCGCAGACATCGTGGAGATCGGCTTCCCGTTCTCCGACCCACTCGCAGACGGTCCGGTCATCCGGGCAGCAGCCGAGAAGGCACTCGCGGCAGGGATGCGTACCGCCGCCTGCCTCGACTGCCTCGCCTCCACGCGAGCTCTGGTCGGCGACACTCCGCTGATCCCGATGACGTACGCGTCGCTGCTCGAGGCCTACGGCTGGAAGCAGTTCGAGACCGATGCGCGTGCGGCTGGAGCGACGACCTTCATCATCGCGGACACCGCCGCAGGGTCGCGGCCGGAGCTCCGTCGGATTCAACTCGTCGCTCCTACGTCGACAGACGAGCGGATCGCGCTCGCAGCATCCGAAACCGACGGCTGGCTCTACCTCGTGACCCTCACGGGCACAACTGGGGCCAGGACCGAACTGTCCGATGCTCTTGCGGGTCTCGCAGCCCGCACGCGGGCAATCACCAACCTCCCCCTCTACGCCGGCTTCGGGATCTCGACGCCCGAGCAGGCGCGAGCTGCTGCGGACCTGACCGACGGCATCGTCGTCGGGTCACGAGCTGTGCAGGTGGCGGAGGAAGGTCCGGATGCGCTCGAGCGGTACGTTGCTTCGCTGAGAGCGGCTCTCGACCGGTAGACGGTCGGCCCCTATTTCGTCTGAATGCGCTCGCCGCAGCGCTCGCATCGCTGATACCGCTCGGTGAGGAAGAACCGCCGCGCCTTCGAGACGCGGTGGCCGAACAGACGGCACCACCACCGGATCAACGGAGCCGACTCATTCGTCCGGCCCCACGCGGACGAGCATCTTGCCTATGTTGTCGCCCGCGAGCAGGCCGATGAACGCAGCTGGCGCGTTCTCGATCCCGTCGACAACGGTTTCGCGGTAGCGCACACTGCCGTCCCGCACCAACGGTCCGACCTCGGCGAGGAATGCCGGCATCCGGTCGTAGTGATCCGAGATGATGAAGCCCTCGATCCGCAGCCGCTTCGTCACGACCAGGAACAGATTGCGTGCTCCCACCGGCAACTCGGTCGCGTTGTACTGGGAGATGGAGCCGCAGGCGACGACCCGGCCACGCAGCCGCAGCGCAGCGAGCGCCGCCTCGAGCGTCGACCCGCCGACGTTGTCGAAGTACAGGTCGACGCCCTCCTTCAATGCCTCGCGGACAGGCACTTCGTTGTAGTCGAACGCCTCGTCGAACCCGAGCTCTTGCAGCCAGGCGACCTTCTCGGGCGACCCTGCGCTCCCGATCACCCGACAGCCTCTGTGCTTCGCGATCTGGCCGACGATCGACCCGACTGCGCCTGCGGCACCCGAGACGAACACGGTCTCTCCTTCCTTTGGCCGCCCAACGTCGAGAAGCCCGACGTAGGCCGTCAGCCCCGGCATCCCGAGAACACCGAGCGCCGTCGAGACGGGAGCCGTCGTGCGGTCGAACGCCATCAGACCCCTTCCATCCGAAAGGGCGAGCTCCCGCCAACCGAGGCCGTGGACGATCCACGAGCCCTCCTCGAAGCGGCCGTTGCGCGACGCGACTACCTGCCCCACCGCGCCGCCCGTCAGCGGCTCACCGAGCTCGAACGGTGGCACGTAGGACTTGGCATCGTTCATGCGCGGCCTCATGTACGGGTCAACCGAGACAAAGGCATTGCGGATCAGAACCTGCCCGTCGGCTGGATCCGGCACGTCGACCTCGGCGAGGGCGAAATCGGACAGCTGTGGCACACCGTGGGGCCGGCCTGCCAGATGTATCTCGCGGCTCCGTGCCATGTACAGGATCCTAGAGGCTTGATGTGGAGTCCACATCGAGCCTCTAGGTCACAATGGCCACATGGAATCGCTTCGAGGCCAGCTCCTGATCGCCGGGCCCTCTCTCCACGACCCGAACTTCCGCCGCAGCGTCATCCTTGTCGGGGAGCACGGTGCCGAAGGTGCGATGGGCGTGATCCTGAACCGACCGTCGCCAGTCTCGGTCGTCGATGCTGTGCCGCCACTCGCAGATCTGGTCGACGACGCCGATCTCGTTCATATCGGGGGGCCTGTGCAACCGCAGGCAATCGTCGTGCTCGGCGACTTCCGTAATCCCGGCGAGGCATCGGCCCTTGTGCTCGACTCGATCGGGTTCCTTCCAGGAGAGATCGAGACCGCGGCGGACGTCGGCAGCCTGGCACGCGCCCGCGTCTTTGCCGGCTATGCCGGCTGGGGCCCGGAACAACTCGAGAGCGAGATCGCAGAGGGCTCGTGGGTTCTCGAACCGGCCCTTGCAGACGACGTTTTCACCGACGAGCCCGACACACTGTGGAGTAGCGTCCTGCGACGCAAGGGCGGCGCGTTCGCGGTCCTGGCCCTGATGCCGCCCGATCCGAGCCGAAACTAGAGGCGCCTCGGGGAAACGTCGCGTGGTGAAACGCGATCGGTAGGCTCGCAGCAGCATGACCGGATCGCCCTCAGTCGTGCTCGCGCGCAGACTCGATAGCAGGGGCATCCACTACGGCTGGGTGATCGCTGGGGTTGCGTTTCTGACCCTGATCACGGCCGCTGGCTTCCGTTCGACTGTCGGCGTCCTGATCGTGCCGCTCCAGGACGAGTTCGGCTGGTCGCGGGCGGTTATCTCTGCCGCCGTCGCGATCAACCTCGTCCTGTACGGCCTCGGCGGGCCGTTCGCCGCCGGTCTCTACGATCGCTTCGGCATCCGCCGCGTGATTGTGATCGCCCTCGCGACGATCGCCGTCAGCTCGACGCTGACGACGCAGATCGAGACGCCTTGGCAGCTCGACCTGCTCTGGGGAGTCGCGAATGGCCTCGCGACCGGCGCCATCGGTGTCACCCTTGCCGCGGTCATCGCCAACCGGTGGTTCGTGGAGCGCCGGGGGATCGTGACCGGGATGCTCACGGCGAGCAACGCGACGGGACAACTGGTGTTTCTGCCGCTTCTCGGTTGGATCGTGACATCGCAAGGATGGCGTTCCGCGGCGATGACCGTCTCTCTCGTCGCGCTCGTCTTCACGCTCCCTCTCGTCGCGCTGCTGCTGCGAGACAGCCCAGCCGACGTCGGCCTCCGCCCGTTCGGCGCGCTCGTCGACGATCCACCGATCGCTCAGCAGAACCCGTTCCGTGCAGCCATCGGTGGCCTCGTGATTGCGTCACGCACATCGACCTTCTGGTTACTGAGTGCCAGCTTCTTCATCTGCGGCGCGACGACCAACGGGCTCATCGGCACCCACCTGATTCCCGCAGCGATGGATCACGGCATCTCGGAGGTAGCGGCGGCGAGCTTGCTCGCAGTGATCGGAGTCTTCGATCTCGTCGGCACCCTGTGCTCCGGTTGGCTGACCGACCGCTTCGACCCTCGACGCCTCCTGTTCTTGTACTACGGTCTCCGCGGTCTCTCGCTCCTCGCCCTGCCGTTCGTGATCGGGTCCTCGAATCTCGGTCTGATCGCCTTCGTCGTCTTCTACGGCCTCGACTGGGTGGCGACGGTACCTCCGACCGTCGCGATCACGGCCCAGGCGTTCGGACGCGAGCGTGTCGGCGTCGTCTTCGGCTGGATCTTCGGAGCGCACCAACTCGGCGCCGCGGTGGCCGCATGGAGTGCGGGTGCCGCGCGCACGTGGTTCGGCGACTACCAGGGGGCCTTTGTCACCGCCGGGCTGCTTTCCCTGTTCGCCTCCGGTCTCGTGATCCGGATCGCGAACAACCGCTCGAGCCGCCCCTCCACCGGGCAGGCCCCGGCCGAAGCACTCGCATGAAGGCGGCGCTTGCGGCCGTCGCCGTCGTGGTGCTCGCTGCCCTGTTTCCCGGGATCGCCGCCGCGCACCCTCGGCTCACAGGCACGACCCCGCGCGCCGGCGCCGAGCTCGCCCATCCGCCGCGGAAGGTCGTTGTCCGTCTCTCCGAGCGCGCGACGCCTGTCGGTGACGGCATCGCGGTCACCGGTCCTGACGGGCTGGATGTCTCGCGCGGCCCGGTGATCGTCTCCGGAACCACGCTCACCCGGTTCGTCGACGCACGCCAACGGGGCTCCTACGTCGTCGAATGGCTCGTCGTCGGCAACGATACCCACCCTGCCCGCGGCTCCTTCCTGTTCAGCGTTGGAGAGCCCACTCGAACAACGCTCCCTGGCCACGCCGCGGGGGGCGTAGCCATCGTGGCAGCGGGGCACTGGCTTTCACTCCTCGGGTTCGCGCTCGGTTTCGGCGTCGTCTTCGCCGCGCTCCTGTCGGGAGGGATGACCGAGCGCTGCTGGCAGTTCGTCTCGGCCGGGATCGTCCTCATGCTCGTGGCCGAGCCTGTTGCACTTCTTGGTGAGATGGCCACCCTGGCGCCGTCCCGCCTGCTCGACCCATCGTTCGCCGAAGACGTGCTCCTGACGAACTACGGTCACCTCGCCGCTCTCCGGCTCGGTGCCGCTATCGGGCTCTGGGCTCTGGGCGGCGCTGTCCGCCACTCGAAAGCGCGCGTCCAATGGCTGATCCCTGTAGCCGGGATGGCAGTTGCGTTCGTCTACGCCGGCTCGGCGCACCGGATTGCGACCCTTCCCGCACCGTTCACTATCCTCTTCGCCGCGCTTCATGTCGCGGGGTTCGGCGCCTGGCTCGGGTGCATCTTCGTCGCCCTCCGGGAGAGTCGAAGCAGACCGCTCGCGAAGCCCGCGATCCTCGCGGCGCTCACGCTCGTAGTGACGGGATCAGGCCTCGCACTCGCGCACGTCCCCGGACCGAGCACACTCGTCGAGACGGCGTACGGCGCCACGCTCGGGGTCAAGCTCGCATTCGTGGCTGTCGCGTTTGCCCTCGGAGCTGCAGCGCGTAGACGTGCTGAGCTCGCCGTCGCACTCGTCGTGCTCGCAGCCGCGAGCGTGCTCGTTTCGCTTGTTCCCCCAACGTAACGCTAGGCCTTGTCGGTTAGGCGCGGGCACTCCGACCTGCTCTTCCCGGTGTCGACGGTCGCGTCACGCGATGAGACGCTCGGGGCGACCGTCGATGCAGCGGCACGTGCCCACGCACGAGGCGCGCTGCTTGTCGCGAGCGGCAATGCCCCAGCAGATGTCGTCGGCGCCGCGTACTCTCTACCTGTGCCCGAAGCTCCTTTGCCGCTGCTCGCCCCGCTGCTCTCGGTTGTACCGGGACAGCTCTTCGCAGCGGCCTTCGCGCGTACGAAGGGACTCGACGCCGACAGCCCGACGGGCTTGAGCAAGGTGACGCTCCCACGCTGATGACGATTCGCGCGCTCCAACCGGAAGGATTGCCGCGCCCGAAAGCGCCCTATTCGCCCGTCGTCGTCAGCGACGGGCACGCCTTCACCGCCGGGCAGGTCGGATTCGACGCGAACGGCGACCTCGTGGAGGGAGGGATCGAGGCGCAGACGCGCCGGGCCCTCGAGAACGTCGCCCTCTGCCTCGAGGCGGCAGGCTGCACGCTCCGGGACGTCGTCAAGGTGACGGCATACCTCGCTGATCTGGACGACTTCTCTGCCTATAACAGCGTCTACGCCACGTTCTTCGACGAGCCGTACCCCGCCCGAACGACGGTTGGTGTGAGCCTACCGAGCTCGCTCCTGGTCGAGATCGAGGCGGTTGCGCGCATCCCGTGATCGAAACGCCGGTCGCGGTCGTCGACCTCGACCAACTGGAACGCAACCTCGTGCGCTGGCAGGAGGAGTGCGACCGAACGGGTCTTGCGAACCGCCCACACGTGAAGACGCACAAGTGCGTCGAGATCGCAAGACGACAGGTGGCTCTCGGTGCACGCGGCGTTACGTGCCAGACGCTGTTCGAGGCAGAGACGATGGTCGAAAGCGGCATCGATGACGTGCTCATTCCCGTCAATATCCTCGGGGCATCGAAGCTGGCGCGGCTCGCAGCGCTGATCGAACGGGCGCAGGTGACGGTCAGCGTCGACGACGTCCGCCTCTTGCCATCGCTGGCGAAGGCCGCCGGCGCGCAGCACCTCGATGTTCTCGTCGACTGCGACACCGGGCTTGGTCGCACCGGTGTGGCCACACCCAGCTCCGCCGCCGAGCTGGCCGGTGCAGTTGCCCGGATGGAGCCCCTGAGCTTCAAAGGGTTCATCACCTATCCGGCCCCACACGCGGCGGCCGATTTCCTTGCCGAAGCCTGTTCACTGACGAGTGCAGCCGGCCTGGCGCCGCAGGTGGTCTCCGCCGGCGGGACACCGAACATGTGGCAGTCCGGCGAGCTGGTTCCCACGGTCACCGAGTACCGGGCAGGGACCTACGCATTCTACGACCGGGCGACTGTGGCAGCGGGAGCGGCGTCGCTCGACGACGTGGCCATGACGGTGCTCGCGACGGTCGTCAGCCGCCCAGCGCCAGACCGGGCGATCCTCGATGCCGGCAGCAAAGCTCTCACGTCGGATGTCGGCCCTGACGCCTCGTTCGGCACGATCCTCGAGGCACCGGGAGCGCACGTCGTGAAGCTCAACGAGGAGCACGCCTATGTGGAGCTCGGGGCCGAGGAGCTCGAGTTGGGCCAGGAGGTCCACGTCGTTCCGAACCATGCCTGCGTCGTCTCGAACCTCTTCGACCGGTTCGTCATCACCCGTGACGGCCTCGCGATCGACGAATGGGCCGTGAAGCGCGGTCGCTGACCCGGATCGTCGACTGCCGGCGTGTCTTTGGGGTGAAGCAACGCCTCACCCCAAGGACAACGTTCAACATCAAGCAGCGGCCGCGAGCTCCTCCACTGCCGGTGCGTCGACGGTCAACGCGTGGCCGGAGCGGAAGAGGCCGTCGGGGTCGACCGTGCGCTTGATCCTCTCGAGCCGGGCAAATGCGTCCGCGCCGATTGCGTCGCCAATCGAAACCCGCCGCTCGGCGAAGTTGAGATACGGCTTTCCACGTGACCAGGGCGAAATCGCCAGCTTCAACGCGTCGATCCGGCCTTCGATCGCCTGGGCGACTCCTGGACCCATCGGCACGCCCATCACGAACAGGGCAAACGAGCCGTCGAGCGCCCCAAGGGCCCCCGCACCCGGCTTGCGCTCGCTGAGCGTCCCGCCGAGCTGGCGCAGCTCGAGCATCACGAGCGGTGAATCGGTTCCAGGGCCTGCAACCCCGACAATCGCGGCGACTGCCTCGGCATCGAGCTCGTCGAGCATGACACCGTCTCCCATCCCCGGCATCGGCGGCTCGGGATCCATGTGCAGGCGCAGCAAAGCCGTTGCCGGCACCGAGGCGAACGTGTCGATCTCGGGGGCGAGCTCGCGGAGCGGAGCAAGGATCGCTGCTGCCTCGTCCTCTGTAGCGAGCACGGCTCCGTCGATTACGACGATCTGCCGGCCGCGGATCTCAGCCGGGATCTCCGGCAGCGGTGGGATCTGCAGCATCCGCGCGGAGGCCGAGACGGACTCCGGCGCTGTCTTCGCCCATTCGACGTAGCGGGTGAGCACCTCCTGCGACTGCTCCCACGGCCAGATCATCATGCCGGCCACGATCTCGTCGACGGCATACAGCGCGATCTCCATCGCCACGATCACTCCGAGCCCACCACCGCCGCCCCGCAAGGCCCAGAACAGGCCTGCGTTCTGCGTCCGGTCTGCCCGAACGAGCTCGCCGTCCGCGGTGACGAGATCCACTGCGAGCACGCTCTCGGCCGAGAGCCCGTGCTTGCGAGCCAGCCAGCCGATCCCTCCGCCCAACGAGTAGCCGACAACGCCAACATTCGGGGACGAGCCGTGAAGGGCCGTCAGACCGTGCTCGGCCGCCGGCAGCACAACGTCCTCCCAAACAGCTCCGGCCTCGACGCGGGCGCGCCTGTTCTCGGCGTCGACTTCGACACCACGCATCTCGCGCATGTTGAGCAGAAGTGTTCCGTCGAGCGATCCGTGGACCATGGCCCCGTGGCCGGTGCCCTGCACGACGATCCGGAGATCGCGCTCCACCGCGTACCGGACGCTGTTGACGACGTCCTCCGACGAAGTTGGAAGGACGACAACCGCGGGGCGATGATCTGCTGCCAGGTTCCACGCCTGGCGGGCATCGTCGTACCGGCTGTCGTCGGGAAAGACGAACTGGTGCTGTCCTCTTGCGGTCATCTCAGGCTCCTCGTGGCGTGTTGATCAGATCGCCTGACGCTAGAAGACCCCGTTTGCGAGGACAGTTCGGTTTTCCGCACTTCCGCGGTCGGGTGACCCGTCAATCTTCGTGCCGCGACGGAATCGACGACAGAAGGGAGTGTCTCCCGCTAGCGGCCGCGGCGGAGGTGAATCCGCGCGTCGATCCCGAACCGCTCGGCAAGGCAGCCGGGGCAGCACGGGTATAGCTCACCGAGGTCGTTCGCGTAGTACCCCCAGCCTTCGAGCTCGGCGCGCTCTTCCTCGACGACCGGCGCCTCGCACCAGGCGCAGTGCTCTGGGAGCCGAACGATCCGAAGCAGATGCGCGCAGCTCCGGCAATACGCGACTCCTCCAGCGAGCAGAAGTGCGTCGCTGACCGATCCCGTCTCCAGCATCTCGCAGTCCTCGGCATCGCGACCGCAGCAATCACAGCCTTCCGGCGTCAGTCCGCGTCGCGTGACCCCCATGCAACACACTCTACGAAGGGTGAGAGAGATCGCCAGATCGGGGGTCAAAGTCCCCCCGAACGGGGGACGCCCACCGTGGAGCGTGCTGAGAGTAGAGTTCGGCGATGCTTCCAATCATCATCATCGCGGTCGTCATGATTCCACTTCTCGTTGTGGCGTTCCGGGCAGCGACCCGCTCGAAGGCTGTGGGCGAGCATCCCGTCGTCGAGGACGACCGGACGAAGCAGCGCACCGAGCAGGAGTTCGCCGACGCCGAGGCGTATCAGGAGCAGTGGCGCGAGGAAGAGAAGAAGCACCCGAAGAACACGATCCTGTAGATGGTTGATCGTGGATGCCGTCCGGATCGACAAGTGGCTCTGGGCGGCGCGGTTCTTCAAGACGCGCAGCCTCGCGACTGACGCCGTAGTCGGCGGCCGGATCCACCTGAACGACACTCGGGTGAAGCCGTCGAAGGAGATCCGGGCCGGCGACAGGCTCGAGGTGAGAATCGGACAGCTCGAGTGGACAGTCGTCGTCCGACAGGTATCCGACAAGCGCGGCCCCGCGACCGTCGCCAAGACGCTCTACGACGAGACCGCCGAATCCACAGCCGCGCGAGAGCAGCGAGCGCTCGAGCTGAAGCTGTCGCGCCCCCTCGGAGCGGACCTCGGGGGGAGGCCGACGAAGCAAGCTCGCCGCCGGATCGAGGATCTGCGCCGCTCGCAGCGCGGCAGCCGTGGCAGCGGCCGCTGACCGGCCGATGGCCGTGCTGGGCGCACACTGATCGACCCTCCCCGAGCACGTGGGCCGGATTGCGGGCACGGCGCTCAACCCATCTCGGCTACGGTGAACGAGAACCGGCTGCGCCGACGTTTGGGGCGCCGAGCTGGATACCTCTAGGAAGGGACGCGGGCAGGCCGTGCGCACCGCGATCGTCTCCACCTATCCACCCCGTGCGTGTGGGATCGGCGCCTTTGCGGCGGACGTCCGCTCGGCGCTCCTCGGCCTGGACGGAATCGACCGCGTCGAGAAGGTCGTGATCGTGAACGAGCCTTCGCGGCCCCAGCGGCCGGGGCTGACCGCAACGATCGCCCAAGCCGTACGGGGCGACTACGTCCGCGCCGCGCGGATTCTCGGCCGCCTCGATGTTGACGTCGTCTTGCTTCAGCACGAGTACGGGATCTTCGGTGGCCGAGACGGCGACTACATCGCTTCGCTCGCCGAGGACCTGTCACAGCCGCTCGTGGTGACCCTGCACACGGTGCTCTCGGAGCCGACGGCGCATCAGGCGCAGGTCCTCGCAGCAGTGTGCCGCCAGGCCGAGCTCGTCATCGTGATGACGGACACCGCGCGACGCCTCCTCGTCGACGGCGGCACGTGCGACGACGACAAGGTTCGAGTCGTGCCGCACGGTGCGCCTCCGGTCATCGCCCAGCGTGCAAGCGCCTACGCAGCCGAACGCAACGCCGGGAATCGTGCGTCAGTGCGCACAACGTATGGTGCGGACGGGCAGCGCTTTCTGCTCTCGACGTTCGGCCTGATCTCCGCCGGTAAGGGGCTCGAGACCGCGATTGAGGCACTTCCCGCGATCGTGGCCGCCCATCCCGAGGTGCTCTACGTCATAGCCGGACAGACGCATCCGGATATCGCGCATCGCGAGGGCGAGCGGTACCGGCTGTCGCTCGAGGAGGCGGTGATCGACCTGGGCGTCGAGGATCACGTTGAGTTCGACGACAGATTCCTCAGCGTCGACGAGATCGCCGAGCTGCTCGCCGAGACCGACGTCTTCGTGACCCCGTATCGTGATCGCGAGCAGATCTCGTCGGGGGCACTGACATTCGGCGTTGCGGCTGGCTGTGCGGTCGTCGCGACCCCGTACTGGTACGCCCAGGACATGCTCGCTTCTGGTGCCGGCACGATTGTGCCGTTCGCCGACCCCACTGCGCTCGCCGAGGCGGTGTGTGCGTACATCGAGGAGCCGGAGCGGCTCGAGGCTGCCCGCACCGAAGCGCGGCGGATCGGTGCTCAGCTGGCATGGCCATCGGTTGCCGAGGCGACCGCTTCGGTCCTGCGTGAGGCCGTGGAGCTCGCGCCTCGTCGCCGCCGATCGGTATCGAGCATCGACCAACGGCTCGTGAGCATGCGCACGGATCACCTGCTCACGCTCGTGGACGACGTTGGCATCGTGCAGCACGCGAATGGCGTGATCCCGAACCGCGAGAGTGGATACTGCGTCGATGATGTCGCCAGGCTCGCGGTCGTCGCGCTCGAGCTTGCCCGCCGCAGCGACGAGCAGGTCTGGACGTCGACTCTCTACCGCTCGCTCGCATTCCTACTCGACGCGACAGATCCGCATGTGGGCATGCGGAACTTCATGGGCTACGACCGCCGTTGGCTCGACGAGCCCCACCTCGGCGACCACGTCGGCCGCTCTGTCTGGGCGCTCGGCGAGATCCTCTCGACGGCGTGGGTGCCGGCCGTCGTCGGCCCGACCGAGCGGCTGCTCGACACGATCGTCCACCTGATCCCGAAGGATGCGTCGCTGCGCACCGGCGCCTACGCCGCTCTGGGTCTTGCCCGGCTTGATACCGACCGCCGCGGCAACGAATCCCGCGAGCTCCTCGCGCGCGTGATGGAGCAGCTGTCGACTGCCTACACCGCTCATGCTCGTCAAGGCTGGTCATGGTTCGAGGACGCTTTGTCCTACGACAACGCGCGGCTCCCTCACGCACTGATCGTCGGCGGCGCCACCCTTGGTCGAACAGATCTGACGGAGATCGGCCTCGACGCGCTGCGGTGGCTCGGCGACGAGTCAGGGCTCGCCGAGGGCACCTTACGGCTGACCGGGCATGGAGGTCGTGGTCGGGCTGAACCAGCACCTGGCACGGGCGACGAGCAGCCGCTCGACGCGTCCGCTTTCGTCGAGGCGGAACTCGCCGCGTTCGCCGTTACCGGCGAGTCGGAGCACGGGCGTCGCGCCCAACGATCGTTCGACTGGTTCCTCGGTCGCAATCGTCTCCACCGGCCTCTCTACGACTTCGCAACCGGTGGTTGTTGCGACGGACTCGGCGATGAAACCACCAATGACAACGAAGGGGCCGAGTCGACGCTTGCCTTCCATCGAGCGGCGCTACTGCTCGATACCGCAGGGCTGCCCGCCGTCATCCGCGACCGGACGCGCGAAACGGCGACTGCGTGAGCGACCGAGAGCTCTTCCAGCGCCACCCCGCTAACCCGATTCTGACGGCCGACGACTGGCCATACCCCGCCAACGCCGTCTTCAACCCGGCTGCGGCAAAGGTCAACGGTACGACAGTTCTTCTCGTCCGGGTCGAGGATCCGACCGGGATCTCGCACCTCACCGTGGCTCGTTCGGAAAACGGCGTCGACGGGTGGGCGATCGACTCGGAGCCGTTGCTCGCGCCGACCGCAGGTATCGAGAGCGAACAGTGGGGATTCGAGGATCCGCGTGTCGTCTTCGTTCCCGAGCACGAGCGCTGGACGATCACCTGCACCGCCTACGGCCCGGCCGGCCCAGCCGTCTTCCTGGCGACGACGGAGGACTTCCGAAGCGTCCGACGCCACGGGATCATTCGCCAAGCGGACGACAAGAACGCAGCGTTGCTTCCGTCTCGGGTCGGCGGCAAGTGGATCCTGTTTCATCGCCCGAAGACCGAGTCGAGTGGGTCTCACGGCGAGATTCTTCTGTCTCGCTCGCCCGATCTGCATAACTGGAGCGCCCCCGAGCAGGTCATGCAGCCACGAGCGGGAGCCTGGTGGGACTCGCTCCGCATCGGCCTCGGCCCGCCGCCGCTGCAGACGGAGCACGGCTGGCTCGTCATCTACCACGGCGTCAAGGAGACCCTGGGCGGCGGCATCTACAGAGTCGGGCTCGCTCTCACTGCGCTCGACGAGCCAACCCGCGTGCTTCACCGGCTCCCACAGTGGATCCTGTCACCGCTCGCCGCGTGCGAGCGCGTTGGCGACGTTCCGAATGTCGTCTTTCCGTGTGGCTTGACCCACGACGAGGCGACCGACGAGGTGCGCCTGTACTACGGCGCCGCCGACACCTCGGTGTGCGTGGCGACGGCGCAACTCGGTGATCTTCTGGCGGCCGTGCTGGCGGCGCCAGCAGACGGCCGCGCCTGACCGCAAGGACGTGGCCGGGAGCGCGCCTTGTGTTTCAGACGTCGAGTGACCGGCTCTGCTTCTCGGCCGCCCGCTTCTCGCTCCGGCGTTCCTTGAGTGTCTTCTGCGCCGGCTTCTTGCCCGCCTTCTTCGGTTTGGCTGTGCCCTTCATCGTCTACCTCCTGACTGCCGCGAGTGCGGCGTCGCGGCTTCGCTCGCACACCGTGCACTCGATCCGAGTACGCACCGAACCACGACAGTGTGACACGGGGCGCTGACGACGCAACCGCCCCCGTGTCCAGACTCAGTGGCTGACGAAGACTTTTAGTGCGACGACGGCGAGGCCGAACGCGGTATTCGCGGTCACGATAACCGCCGTCGCGAGCGCGCCGAGGCTCTCCTTACGCGCGAAGATGAACCCCCAGGACGCGAGCGTGACGACGCCGATCGCGATCGCGAGCGAGAACGCCGCACGCACTTCGATGAGGCCGATTCCACCGGCGATGAGGGCAAGCAGCGGCAAGATGCTCGACTGCAGGAGCGGCCATTCGTGCGCAGCGAGGGCTCGCACCTCGCGCAGCGAGACGCGAGCCTGTCGCTCGAGGCTCGTTGCGAGCGCAAATGCGTAGACGTGCGCAAGCCAGAACACGAATGTCGTCAGCTCGATCAGCGCGATCGACTGCCAGATCCGGTGCTTGAAATCCACTGCGGCGATCAGCGAAATAACGAGAATCGTCCCGTAGATACCTCCGGCGAGGTTGTCGCCACGGTCGAAGAGCCATGTGCGGAGCCGCATGCACGCAACTATCGCATTGCCTGCAGGTCGGGATCGTGGCGAGCCTGTCGCCGTTCGCCCGCGAGCGGAAGAAGATCGGAAAGGCCCGCTGGGGCGGGCCTTTCTTACGACACGATGCGAGCGGGCTTCAAGCGCCTGATTGCATCCGTCAGGGGCAGGGGTTCGGGCTGACGGTCGTCTGGAGAGGGTCGCCGTACTTGAGGAAGAGTGTCGCGGTCATCGTGGCCTCGCCAACACCCTGCACACGGCCGGGCACGTAGGGAACCTCGACGAACGTGTCGCCGGCCACGTACGTCTTCTTCGAACAGTCCGACCGCGTGAACGTCAACGCTCCCGTCCTCACCTGCACGATCACCGGCCCAGAGTGGTAGTGCCAACCCGAGTCGAAGTTCGCCGTCGACATCTGCTGTACCCGCATCCGAACGTTCGTCGTGTCCTGGGACACAGACAACGACCAGATGTCGGCCACGCCCACACCGGCCAACACCGCAGCCCCCACCACCGCAGCAACCAGCGCGATGACCTTCTTCGAACGGAGCACCGCGTATTTCGCATTTCCCTCCGAGCTGTGCTGCACTACATCCTCCTTCGTTGTCGTATCGAGGACGTGCGTCGTACGCTCGAGGCTAGGGAGCCGCGTACCGCGGTTCATCGGCGAAGGTGCCGTATTTCGGACCCGGAACCGCCGGGTTTTTGACGGCGCTCAGGTGACGAGTCCGAGCTCCCCGGCGCGGCGCGTAGCATCCGCCCGCGAGCGGCAACCCAACTTCGCGAGGATATTGCGGACGTGCATGTCGACCGTGCGCGGGCTGAGATAGAGCTCGAGTGCTATCTCGCGATTCGTCCGCCCGACAGCGACGAACCGCATCACCTCGAGCTCGCGGCGCGTGAGACCGCCTCGCTCGAGATCCCCTGCGGCACGGCGTCCGAGCCGTTGCTCAACCTGCTCGCCGAGCTCCTCGAGCCGGCGAGCCGCGAGGGCAGCGAGCGGTTGCGCCCCAAGCTTTCGCGCCGTGCGATAGGCATCCGTTAGCCGCTCTGCCGCCGACTCCCGCTCACCGGCGTCGCTCAGGGCCGCCGCCGTTCTCACCTGTGTCTGCGCCCGAGCGTAGGGGAGCTCGAGCTCGCGGAGGAGGTCGAGAGCTCGTGTGAACTCGACGACTGCGTGGTCTGGCTCACCTTCGAGCAGCGCGAGCTCTCCGAGTGCGTGTGCGAGGGCGGCCAGCGTCTCGCGATTCGTCGTTCCGGCGGCCATGTCCGCCAACTCCGAAGCGCACTCCCTCGCGCAGATTGCGTCGTCGTGGGTGGCGAAGAACGTAACGGCCGAGCGAAGCGCCATCGGTGCGTAGTGCTTGTCCTCGGTCTGTCTGCGGCGGCGGACGATCTCGCGGTAGCGCTCTGCGGCTGCTGCGTCCGCGCCTTCGAGCTCGTCGAGCCAGGCTAGTCCAACCAGGCAGTTGAGCTCGAAGCGAAGGCGGTCGTTCTGACGCGCAAAGGTGAGGCCCTCGACGAGCAGGCGGCGCGTTCCCCTGGTCTGGCCCCGGGCGGTACGGAAGATCCCGAGCGCCGACTTCGCGGCCCAGACGACAGCGACAGGACTTTTTGGTGACGCGATGATCTGTCGCTCGAGCACCTCCGCTTCGTCCCACTTTCCAGTCTCCCAGAGAATGTACGCCAGGCAGACGAGACAGACCTGTGCCGCAGCCGAGGACTCGTTTGCAACGCAGAAGTCGTACGCTTCGCCGTAGACCTGTTGTGCTCCTCTGAGGTCGACTGCGTTCTCGAGGACCGCAGCGAGCCGCTGGTAGAGCTCGGTCGCAGACCCTGTCAGGTTTTCCGCGAGCGCAAGTGATAGCCCTTCCCGGGCAAGCGCAATGCCGGCATCGAGGTCGCCGAGCTTGGCGCGGACGCTGCCCTCGAGGCCGAGCGCTCGGGCGACGAGGTCGCTACGCCCGGCCCGGCCGGCGTGAGCTGCCGCCTGCTGAACGAGCTCGAGGGCACGAGTCAGGCTTCCCATTCCGTCGAGGTGAGAAACAGCTGCGAGCAGCTCGTCCGCAGCGTCGGCATCCTCATGCAGCCGGGAGAACCCCTCCGCCGCACGCTGGCGCCCTGCGAGAGCGGACTCCCACGAACCCTGAAGCTCGTACACGACCGCAAGCCGACGATCGAGCTCGGCAGACCCGCGCGTATCGCCTGCTGCAATTCTCGCATTCACTGCCTCCTCCCACGCCAGGACAGCCGCGCCGAGCTCGCCGGACAGCTCGGCGTAGCGGCCAATCCGTTCGAGGAGAGCCGTTCGTTCTTCAGCGTCATCCGCAGACGAGAGCTCGAGGGCGCGACGGGATGTGTCGAGAGCGTCGCGGTACGCGTGCACCTCGTGGTAGTCATGCGCAGCGGCGAGAAGAGCCAACCGGGCCTGCGCCGGCTCCTGCGCTGCGACCCAGTGCTCGGCTACGAGCGCAGGGCGAGCGCCACGCTCCTCGAGCAGCTCAGCCAGCCGCCGATGCACGAGGCGTCTCTGGCCCCATGGAACGTCGAGATAGAACGCCTCACGCGTCAGCGTGTGGCGAAACGCTGCAAAGCCAGGCTCAACCTCGACGACGATGCCAAGGGACACGGACTCGTCGATTCCCGCTTCCCCTGCAAGCTCGGCAACCAGCGCAAGATCGAACCGCAACCCCGCGACGCTCGCCACCTCGAGCAACCTCCTGGCACTGAGAGAAACGTGCTTGACTCGGGTGAGAATCGCGTCCCGGACAGTGTCTGGAATAGGGATGTCGTCTCCGCCGGCGAGCTCGAGGCCGAAGCGTCCGTCGACAACTCGTGACGTTGCGAGGAGCGCTGCGCAGAGCTCCTCAACGAAGAACGGGACGCCCTGCGTCCGGTCATACAGGGTTCGTGCGAGCTCCGGCGCCAGAGCCGCTCCGAGTACGCGTGTTGCAAGCTCCGCGACACCCTCGGAGTCGAGCGGATCGAGTGAAACTTCCTGGAGCCGGCCCGCGCGGCGCAATTCAGAGCGCATCCGCCGCAAAGGGTGGCCGCGTGAGATCTCGTCGCTCCTATACGCGCCGAGAATCAGGACGGCCTCGTCGGCCAGTCCCGCGGCAAGCGCTGGAAGGAGCTCGAGCGTCGTCGCGTCGGCCCACTGCAGGTCGTCCAGGAAGACGACTGTCGGCTGTTGCCTCGCGACAGCCTGGAAGCCACCCCGGATTGCCTCGAAGACGGTCGCCCGGTCACTGCCGCGCGGTGCAGCGCCAAGCTCGGGAAGCAGAACTCGGAGATAGCGCGTCAGCGGGCCAGCCGCGTCGAGCCCTGTCGGATCAACGCGCAGGAACGTTCGCAGAGCTGCGGCGATCGGGCCGTACGGTGGCGGTGCCTGCTCAGGCGCGTCACCTTGCAAGAAGAGCACCCCCTCGACCTGCATGACGTCGTCGGCGAGACGGGTCTTCCCAACTCCCGCTTCGCCCGCAAGGAGCACGAGGCCACCGCGACCCGTCTTCAGGCGCGCAAGTGCGTCCTCGAGCGCTACGCGCTCGCGATCGCGTCCGACGAGCTGACTATTCGTGGTGGCTGTCACGGTCAAGCACTCTCTGCCAACAGCCTGTACGAGGATCTCGACGGAGTCATGCGTGAACTTGCCGTACTTTCAGCTCCGCCCTCTCGACACGACGCACACCAATGTCCCACTCGATGAGGGACTCTCGTTGCGGAGTGTGCCATCGCTCACCGCCTTCTCTCGCCTGCAGCATCTTGCGCCGGGCGGGATCTCCATGTCCACTCGATCGTCAGACGCGTGGCCGTCACGGCCGCAAAGCACTCCATCTTCGCTCGTGGGGTTCGAGGATGGCGTCGGCCCAAAGACATCTGCTCAGGGGATCTCGATGTCCCGAACCTCGATTGGAACGGTGCGGCGGGCAACGAACCTCGGCAGCAGCGCCAGCGCCTCGGTAGCGTCGTCGGCCTGCACGCGCCACCAGAGCGCATGCCCGCCGACAAGACAAGTGGACGCTGCGACGCGGTGGCGCAACGGGCTCCTGAAGCCGGTCCAGGCAGCAAACGCTGCGGCGCATTCACCCGGCGAGTGTCGGTGGTGGAGAAGGAAGTACGGCATGTCTCCCAGGGTGCCCGACTCGTCGCCCGGGATCATCAGGGACTCTCCCTGAACCGGCGCGCTGATCTAGGCTGGCGGCACGGTGTCTCCCGAATCCAGCGTTGCAACGGTCGGGCGCGAGTTCGAGCTCGAGCAGCTCGAGGCGGCGCTCGACGCACTGGCGACGCAGACGTCGGCGTGCGTTGCCATCGAGGGTGAGCCCGGCATTGGCAAGACGCACCTTCTCTCCTCGTTGCGTCGCGACGCCGAGGATCGTGGCTTCCTGGTGCTCTCCGGCTCGGCAACGGAGTTCGAGCGCGACCTGCCGTTCAGCGTCTGGATCGATGCACTGGATGCGTACGTCGCCTCACAGGAGCTCGATCTCGACGAGATCTGGAGCGGCGAGCTGGTGAACGAGCTCGCGGCGATCATCCCATCCGTACGCCCTCGCGGTGGCGGCATCCACACGTCAGTGGCGGATGAGCGCTACCGGGCGCACCGTGCCGTGCGCAGGTTGCTCGAGCTCCTCGCCGTCGAGCAGCCTCTGGTCGTCCTGCTGGACGATGTGCACTGGAGCGACGAGGCGTCGATCGAGCTTTTCGCTGCGCTGCTGCGCCGGGAGGCTGATGCTCCTGTCCTACTCGCTCTCGCCTTCCGCCCCGGGCAGGCGCCGGCGCGCCTATCGACGGCGCTCGCCGTGCCGGCCGCGCGACGCATCGTCCTCGAGCAACTCGACGAGGTCGAGGCTGTCCAACTTCTGAGTGAGCTCGATCCTCTGGCCGCTGCGGCGATCTACCGCCAAGGCGGCGGCAACCCGTTCTATCTCGAGCAACTGAGCCGCGCTCAGGAGTACGGGAGATCCCCGTCCGTGCTCGCCGAAGATGGAGTCGATGTAGCCGTGACCGGCGTGCCCGTGCCCGCCGCGGTAGCTGAGTCGCTCGCCGGAGAGCTCGCGTCCCTGCCGGCGGAGGAGCGTGTGCTGCTCCGGGCTGCCGCCGTTGCAGGTGAGCCGTTCGAGCCAGACCTGGCGTCCGCGATCGCAGAGCTACCCATCGCCGATGGGCTCAGTGCACTCGACGCGTTGCTCGGACTCGATCTCGTCCGCCCGACATCTGTGCCGCGCCGATTCGTCTTTCGTCACCCACTCGTGCGACGGGCGGTCTACGAGGCAGCACCAGGCGGCTGGAGAATCGCAGCCCACGCAAGGGCCGCAGCTGCACTCGCGGCCCGCGGAGCGGCCGCGGCCGAGCGTGCACACCACCTCGAACAGTGCGCCCCGCAGGGCGACGAAGAGGCAATCACGGTCCTACTCGAGGCGGGGACAACGGCGGCAGCGCGCGCACCAGCCTCGGCGGCGCGCTGGTTCGAGGCGACCCTGCGCCTGCTGCCCGCATCGGACGAGCGGCAGGTCGACACGCGCGTTGCCCTCGCATCGTCACTGCGCTCGCTCGGCGAGCTCGACCGTTGCCGTGCGACCCTGCTGGACGCGATCGCATTGCTTCCGGCTGAGGCCATCGCGCAGCAGGTCGAGCTGACGGCACAATGCGCGGCCGTCGAGCACTGGCTCGGCCGTCACGACGAGGCCCATCGCCGCCTGACGAGGTCGTGGGAGGCGCTTCCCGATCGTTCGACCGCCGAGGCTGCGATACTCGAGATCGAGCTCAGCATCGACGGGCTCTACGAGAGCGACTTCGAGCAGGCCGTCGAGATGGGCCGCCAGGCGCTCGTAACAGCACGGGCCGTCGGCGACCGAGCGCTCGTTGCGTCGGCCGCAGCGGCGCTCTGCCTCGGCGAGACCGTCGCGGGGCACATCGACGCCGCCCGCGAGCACCGCGAGGAAGTGCTGATCGAGCTCGAGTCACTCTCGGATGCCGAGCTCGCGCCGCGTCTCGAGGCGCTCTACCACCTCGCCTGGGCGGAGATCTACCTCGAGTTCTACGACGACACGGCCGCCCACATCGACCGCGGAATCTCGATCGCACGAGCTTTCGGGAAGGGCCAGTTGCTCGTGCCGTTGACACTCGCCCGGAACTTCCCGTTCGAGATGCAGGGTCGCCTCGCGGAGGCGCGCGAGTGCTGTGAGGCGGCTCTCGAGGCTGCGCAGCTTTCAGCGAGCCCCCATGAGCTCTACCGCGCCCTCTTCGAGCTCGGCTGGACGCTGTATTACGCTGGCGATCTCGAGGGCGCCATCGCGGCCTATGAGGAGAGCTCCCGCGTTGACCCACGGCTGGCTGGAGCGACGATTCCGAACGGAGGTGGCGGCCCGGGCTGGGGTCTCGGCGTCGCGTGGTTCGAGGCGGGCGACGTCGAGCGTGGCCGGACGCTGCTGCTCGAGCTCGGCGGTGAAGACGTCGTGCGCACGATGCCCGTCGAGCGCTGCTACGACCTCGAGAGCCTCGCGCTCGTCGAGCTCGCCGTCGGGAACCTCGATGCAGCAGACGCCTACGCCGAGCAGGCGGCGGTCGTCGCCGGGCGGCTCGGGCTGCGGTTGCCCGATGCGCTCGCCGGACGCGCACGAGCGGCGGTGCTTCTCGCCAGGTCCGAACCGCTCGAGGCAGCACGGATCGCCCACGAGTCTGCAGATTCCGCAGCCTCGGTGGGGGCACGGCTTCAGGCCGCGTTCTCGCGCAGCCTCGAGGGCCGGGCACTCGCCGCCGCGGGAGAACGCTCGCAGGCGATCGTGGTCTTGCGCGAGGCCGAGCAAGAGCTCGATGCGTGCGGATCTGTCCGCGTGCGGGACGAGATGCGCCGAGAGCTGCGCCGGTTCGGGGCACGGGCGGAGCCGCGCGGTCCCGCGGCGGCAGGCGACAGCGGCGTTGGAGCCCTCACCAAGCGCGAGCTCGAGATCGCTGGCCTCGTCACCGACCGGATGACGAACCGTGAGATCGCCGCAGCGCTGTTCCTCAGCGACAAGACGATCGAGTCGCACATACGCAACATCTTCCACAAGCTCGGGGTCTCATCTCGAGTCGAGGTCGCCCGCGCGATCGAACGCGACCGGCGCGCCGGCGACGGATCACTCAACGCGTGACGTCGGTCGTCCCGCAGCCCGCGGACTCCGACGCCGCGCGCCTCCAGGAGCTCGGCTACCAGCAGGAGCTCGCACGAGGACTGAACGTGTTCGACAACGCTGCGATGGGAGTCGCTGCGATCTCGCCCGTCGTTGGGCTCTATGCAGTTGTGCTCGTTGGCACGACCGTCGCCGGGCCTGCGTGGGTGTGGGTATTGCCAGTCGCCCTGGCCGGGCAGTGCCTGCTGCTCGCCGTCTACGCAGAACTCTCGTCTGAGTTCCCCATCGCCGGCGGCGCCTACCAGTGGAGTCGCCGCTTGATGGGCGGCACGTACGGATGGCTGTGTGGCTGGGTGGCGATCTGCGCCTACTGCGCCGCCAATACGACAATTGCGTATCTCGGCGCTCCCTGGGCCCTCACGCTTCTTGGAGTCTCGCCCACAGCGAACGCTGTTGTAGTGACCGGGATGGTGCTTGTCATCGTGTGCGCGATCGTCGGCGCGCTCGGCGTCAACGTCCTCGGCCGCGTGATCAAAGCGGGGATCGCCGCCGAGATCGTCGCCTCTGTCGGTATCGGGCTCGCGCTCCTGCTCGTCTTCCGCACGCAGGACATCTCCATCCTGACGCACACGCTCGGCGCCGAGGAGCTCTCCGGCGGTTCAGTCGGTGCGGGAATGCTTGCTGCGCTGGCCGTCGCCGGTTGGGTCTTCATCGGGTTCGACGCTTGCGTCAGCGCCTCGGAGGAGACGCGAGGAGCCGCGCGACACGTTCCCCGCGCCATCTGGCTCGCGCTGCTCAGCGTCGCCGCGCTCGTCATCCTCAACGCTTTCGCTGTCACCCTCGCGCACCCGGATCCCGCCGGGGTCGTCGCCGGACGCGACGTCGATCCGGTGACAACGTCGGTCGTCACCTCGTTTGGCTCCTGGTCTGCCAAGCCGTTCGCTGCCGTCGTGCTCGTGGCTTTCCTCGCCTGCGGCACTGCAGCTCAGGGCCTCACGGCGCGGACGATCTACTCGACCGCGCGCGACGACGTGCTCCCCGCCTCCAGGCTCCTACGACGCGTCGACCGGCGCCAGGCTCCCGTCGGCGCCATCGCCGCCACTGCCGTTGCGGCGTGCCTCGGCCTGCTGCTCGGGCTCAACTCGGCCGCCGTCGGCAGCCTCATCGCATTCGGCACCGCAGGGATCTACGTCGCCTTTCTGCTCATCGCGCTCGCCGCGCTTGATCGCGCGCCTACGCGGAACGTGGGTGCCCGCCGGGCCACGTGCGGCTCGGCCGCGCCGGGGTCGTAGTCAACGCCCTTGCCGTCGGCTGGCTGCTGTTCGAGACCATCAACATCGCGTGGCCGCGCACGTCGTTGGCACCACCAGGGGCGCCTGCCTACCAGGTCTGGGCCGCGGTGATCGCGCTCGGCGTGATCGGTGTTGCGGGTGTCGCATACCTTCTCGTGGCCAAGCCACAGCGCAGGCTCACAGACCGTTGACCTGCACTCGGGCTCAGGCGAGATCACGGAGTCGGGTGAGCTCTATCCTCCTCCGACCTGTCGATTGCCGTCGAGGAGGGTCCTGTCGAAGAAGTCGACGACGCGGCGTTCGTACTCCAGCGGCTGGGCGTCGACGCCGCCGATATGGCCAGACCCCGGTACCTCCCAGATCTCCCTCTGCCCCCGCGCTGCGGCGTAGAACGCTCGATTGGCGGGCCTCTCGGCCGGCTGGCCGCGCTCGCCGTACACGAAGAGCACCGCGCCTGAGATCTGCGGCACGAGGCTCTTGAGCGTGCGTGGCGGCAGGTTGTCGGTGAAGACGGCTGTCGCCAGCGTGGCAACGCCGTTGCCGATGATCTCGGACCAGCCACCGCCCGGGTTCGCGAGCTCGTCACGGACGGAGCGGCTGCTCGCACCTTCCGAGACGATTGCTTTCAGCGCGGACGACTCCGCTGCCGCCTCGATCATCATCTCGCCGCCGACGGACAGGCCGATGCCGCCGATCCGCTCCGGATCGACATCAGGACGCCCCTGCAGGAATGCGACGGCCGCGTGGATATCTCGCTCGCCCTGCCAGCCGAAGAGGTTGGGGTCGCCCTCGCTCTCGCCCTCTCCGCGGCGGTCGAACAGCAGAACGCCGTAGCCGTGCCGTGCGAGTAGCTTCGCCCGCTGCTGCGAGGACGCACGTCCGGGGAAGGAGATCACCGCTGCCCCGTTCCGCGACGGGATGTACCAGCCTTTCAGCAGCAGTCCGTCGCTCGTCGTGAATTCCACGTCCTCGTGGGCGACGCCGAGATCGGCGGGGGGAACGTGAGCGCGGGCTGCGTGGGTGACGACGTATGCGGCCCCGACGGGAAACAGGATCGCGAGCGCGACGAGCAACGCCCCTGCGGTCAGCAGCAGCCGCCGCGCGTAGCGCCACCAGAGGCGGTCGTCTCGACGCCGCGTCGTCCACAGCGTGATGCTTCCGAGACCGAGCAGAAGGAGCCCGGCGAGAAGGGACAGCAGCCCCGTGTAGTCGTCGCCGGAGGGGCCGACTTCCATCGTGTAATGCACCGCCTCCGTACCGGCGAGCACGCCGAAGAAGCCGACGAGGAGCGCGATGCTCGCACGCGCCCCCGCGCGGACGCGACCGTAGAGCGCCCCCGCCACGACGAGCAGCATGAGCGGGCCGAGCCCGCTGACGACATGGTCGCCGGCCGACGTCCCCGGGTTCGGCTGCAGGAATCTATCGTCGACAACGTGGAGCGCGACAACGCCGATCGCGAGCCTCGCCAGCCCGACCTCGCTCCGTGCGCCTGCCGCGATGCGAGCCGTCAAGCTCTCGGGGGGAGGCTGGCTGGGGTCGGCGACAGTTTGCACGGGTTCATTCACGTGACGTCGCGTCCGAGTAACCCGCGCGCTGCGACGACGAGCGCACCGGCCCACGCGGTGAGGACGACGAAGGAGCCGAGCACGCCCGGCCCGTCGTCACCGGCCATCCCCACCGCGGCGAGGATCGCGCCGAACGGGAGCACGGGCGGGAAGAAGCCTCCGAAGAACTGCTCGACCAGCAGCGTCCAGATCAGGATCACGAGGATCGCGGCCGTCTGGTTGCGGAGAATCGATCCTGCAGCGACCCCGCAGACGGAGGCGAGTGCTCCGGCGGCGATGATCGCAGCGGCCAGACCGATCAGGTGGTAACCCGTCGCAACGTGGACCCCGTCGTTCCTGGCCATGAGCAGCACGATCGGGAACGCAAGCGAGCTGGCGAGTGCTGCGACGGTCGCTCCAAGCGTCGCGTGAGCGATGAGCTTCGCCGCGAGAACTCGCTCGCGTCGTGGAGTGATCAGGTAGGTCGAGATCACGGTGCGGTGACGGTACTCCCCTGCCGCACCGAGCGCTCCAAGGATCAGGAGCACCAGCGCGGTGATGAAGCCCGGACCGATTGCGAGCGCCTCAACGGCGTCTTGCGTGGCGGTTCTATTGCCCTGTCCCGCCTCGGACATCGCGACGGGTGTAATAGCGGCAGTCAGGGCGAGCAGGCCCACGATTGTTGCCCACGGGCCCCGGGTCGTGGCGAGCTTGAGCCATTCGGTGCGGATGAGGTGGCGCATGGTTACTGCTCCTTCGCATTGGAGGTGTGCGTCAGGTTGAAGAACGCCGTCTCGAGGTCGACGGCTTCGGCAGTCAGCTCGTAGATCGCTGCACCGGCGTCCGCTGCGAGCCGACCGAGCTGCTCTGGGGATATCGCGTCAACGTGGATAACGTCGGCGTCGAGCTGCCGATGCACGTATCCAGCCGCTGTTAGCGCGGCAGCAAGCACGGAGACGGAGGGCGTGCGGACGCGCGTTGCCGGTTTGCCACCCAGGTCAGCAGTGAACTCGCCGACGGGCGCCTGCGCCACGACTCGTCCACGATCGATGACGACGATCTCCTGCGCGGTCTGCGCCACCTCGGCCAGCACGTGGCTCGAGAGGAGAACCGTTCCGCCCGCGGCAGCGAAGTCGAGCAGGGTATGTCGGAGCCATCGGATGCCGTCCGGGTCGAGCCCGTTCTGGGGCTCGTCGAGTATCAGGATCTCCGGCTCGCCAAGGAGAGCTCCGGCAAGACCCAGGCGCTGGCGCATTCCCTGGGAGAATCCGCCGATACGACGCTTCAACGAATCGGCGAGCCCGACCTGCTCGAGAACCTCGATGACGCGCGATCGCGGTACCTCCAGGGCTGAAGCGAGCACTCCGAGATGACCGATCGCGGTGCGACCCGGATGTCCCACACCCGTATCGATCATCGCGCCGACGAGACGGCCCGGCTGGTCGAGATCTCGGTAGCGAGTGGTGCCAAAGAGTGCCGTCCCCGAGGTGGGCTCGATCAGTCCCAGCAGCGTTCGCAAGGTGGTTGTCTTGCCGGCACCGTTGGGACCCAGAATTCCGACGATCGTGCCACGCCGAACGGTGAAGCTGACGTCAAACACGGCTTGGTGGCAGCCGTAGGACTTGGCAAGATTGCTAACCGAGACGACGGTCTCGTTGGTCGCTGCGGGCCTCATGCCCACCATCGCCACGGGGGATCCTTCGGTCACGTTCACGGGAGTGAATGTTGTGGTCATATCGATCGCTCCTTTCAAAGGCGCGTCGCCTGTCGCGCCGCTTCCGAGAGGAGGCGGCGCGACAGGCGGGGTTGGGTTGACGTCAGGCGGCCTGTTCGAGAGCAGGCGTCGAGGAGACCGGGACGACCGGTTCGATCGAGCGCTCGTGCTCGAGGCTCGGCAGCCATTCCAGCCACTTCGGGAGGTACCAGTTCTTGTCCCCGAGGAGCGTCATCGATGCGGGCAACAGAACCGCGCGCACGATGGTGGCATCGATGAAGATGGCGGCCGCGAGGCCGATCCCCATCTCCTTGAGGTCGAGAAGCGGCAGGATCGCGAAGACGCTGAACACGCCGACCATGACGATCGAGGCGCTCGTGACAACCCCCGCGGTGGTGCGGATCCCGTACTCGACTGCGTCGTCCGTGGAGAGACCGCGGTCGAATGCCTCACGGATCCGGCTCAGGATGAACACGTGGTAGTCCATCGAGAGCCCGAACAGGATCACGAACAGGAACATCGGGAGCCATGACGCGATCCCACCCGTGCTGTTGAAGTCGAGAATGTTCTCGCCCCAACCCCACTGGAAGATCGCGACGAGCATCCCGTACGCAGCTCCCACCGAGAGCAGGTTCAGCAAGATCGCCTTGAGCGCGACGACGATCGAGCGGAACGCGACCAGCAGGAGCAGGAATGCGAACAGGAGCACGAAGCCGAACACGAGCGGTGCTGACGACTTCATCATCGCGTTGAAGTCGTGCGACTGGGCTGTCGGCCCACCGACCGCGTACTCGGCGCTGGCGACCTTACCGATCGTGGCGGGAACGAGGTCCTCTCGGAGTGTGGCCAGCGCGTGGATCGAGACCGCGTCGGTGCCGTCTCCGGCAAGCGGGATCTCGACCTGGTACGCCGTTCCGTCGGCACTCTTCTCGACCTGGATCGGGTTCTGCATCTCACCGGAGGCGAGAGCCTTGGCCTTGAGGTCGTCGATCGCGGTCTGGATGCGAGCGGCGTCGCCGCCCTTGACCGCAACGATCGCACCGGTTCCGCTACCGGGGAACGCGTCGTCGATCGCGTGGAACGCCCGCAGCTCCGGTTGGCTCTTCGGCAGCGCATCGAGCCCGCTGTCGGCCGTGTGGAGATGGAAGGCGGGAAGCGCGAGGACGATGAGGACACCCGCGGACGCAATGGTCGAGATCACCGGATGCCGGAGGACCGGCTTGAGGATCGCGCCCCAGAAACCACTTCCGTCACCCTTCGAGCGACGGAGCCTGTGCAGGAACGGGATCCGACCCTTCTCGATGCGGTCGCCGAGCTTCGACATGACTGCGGGAAGCACGGTGAGTGAACCGATCATCGCGACTCCGACGACCATCATCGTGCCGATCGCGAACGACATGAACGTCTTGTCGCCCGAGAGGAGCATGCCCGCCATCGCGATCATCACGGTGAAGCCCGAGATGAGCACCGCACGACCGGAGGTGGCCGCTGCGGCCTCGACCGATGCGCGCTCGCTGCGCCCTGCCGCCCGCTCTTCTGTCGCGCGACGGAGGTAGAAGAGCGAGTAGTCGACCCCGACAGCGAGCCCGATCAGAAGGATCACTTCCTGGACGGACCCGTCCATCGGAACGATCTGACTGGGGAGCCCGATAAGCCCGAACGTGGCGAATACGGCCGTCAGCCCGATGAGGACCGGCACAACCGCCGCCACTACAGAGCCAAGGACGAGCAGCAGGATCACGAGCGTGAGGACGAGCGCGATCAGCCCGACCTTCGCGACCCCGCCGTTGATCACCTTGTCGAGCGCCTTGTCGGTCGAGACGCCTGCCTCGGCCACGTAGAAGTCCGGGTGAGCCTTCTGGACGTTCGCAGTGGCTGCGACGATCGTGTCGATGTACAACGCGGCCTCGGCGTACGTGCCCTGCGGGATGAACGTGATCAGCACGGCGTGCCGATCGTTCGAGACCTGACCCTCGTTGCCGGCGGTCAGCGGTGAGTTGACGTTCTTGACCTGCTTGAAGCCCGAGATCGCGTTGATCGAGTCGTTGATCGTCGCGCGGAACTCGGGATCGTCGACGGTCTTGGTGGCCGAGCGAACGATCACGAGCTCACCGACGCCGTTCTTGTCGAGATCGAACGACTGGTCGATGAGCTTGTTCGCCTTGCCGGCCTCGCCGACGGCTGCGTCCTTCTGCTCGATCATCTTCATGGGCACGGCGATGCCGATCGCGAAAGAGGCGATCACGAATGCGAGCCAGCCGAACGTAGCGGTCTTCCAGTGGCTTGCGCTCCAGCGACCCATGCGGGCCGCTAGGTTCTTTGACTGATTCAGGGGTGACATGACATCGTCCTTTCTAGGCCTGCGGATGCAGGTTGAGGGATTCGCGCTCGACCTCGACGGAACCGAAGCTCTGCGAGGGCATGTACGCGAATGGGTGCTGGAAAGCCGTGAGCGCATGGGCGCTCGCGACCGTGAACTCGAACGTCTCGTCGAACTTCGAGTCGGCGAGGATGACCTTCACCTGGTCGGCCGCCTTGCTCCAGACGAGCGAGACCGAGAGACCGTCGCCTTCGCGGCTCGCCAGCTCTCTCCAGTCGCCGGTCGCCGTAAGCGTTGCGAGGTTCGTGGTGTGCGTTGTGCTCATGGCTCCTCCTTGTCGGTGGCTGGCCAGTTCGGGTCCGGCGTTGAGACCTCACTGACTGATTGGCCCAGCCTGCTCCGACAGCGCCCGGACGACATCGGGGCGCAACCCTGAGCCCACACCCTGAACTCGGCCCCGCGGTCGGACGCTCGGAGTTACGAAACGGCTTGGTGAGGGGCTTTCGATCGACGGAGATCTATTGCTCGATCGATGGGATCACCTGGACGGCCGAGCCGGCTGGCCCTACCGTCCGAGCACCCTGTCTCGCGCTCTCCGATGCGCTTTCTTCGGGGCCGAACAGCGCGTCACTACCCTCGAGGCCACACGACAACGGACACCGAAAAGAGGCGACGTGCCACATATCGAGCTACCCGAAGGCGTCCCCGGCATCCGCAGCGCGATGATGTTTCGTCCGGAGACCGCCGGCCCGCTCCTACAACTCGCCGACGTGCTCCTGCGCGGCGACAACACACTCAGCCGCGGCGAGCGCGAGCTCGTTGCGGCCTACGTCTCCCAACTCAACGACTGCTATTTCTGCCAGGCCTCGCACAGCGCGTTCGCAGCGCTACAGCTCGACGGCGGCATGC
Organism: uncultured Thermoleophilia bacterium; assembly: GCA_963784945.1. Taxonomy (GTDB): domain Bacteria; phylum Actinomycetota; class Thermoleophilia; order Gaiellales; family Gaiellaceae; genus Gaiella. Next base: position 49,945 of record CAWATN010000013.1, read on the forward strand.
CGCTCGTCGAGCGGGTCAAACACGATCCTGCGACGGCGAAGATCAGCGAGAAACTGCGCTCCCACTCGCGATCGCCGCGAAGGTACAGAGCGGCGGAAAGCAGGTGATGCCAGGGGACGTCGCTGCTGCTCGCCTGCAGGGAGCGACGGACGTCGAGATCCACGACACCGTGCTGATCGCGGCCGCCTTCTGCATGTTCAACAGCTACGTCGACGGGCTCGCGACCTGGACACCGACGGATCCGCAGGCGTACGAGGAGATGGGTCACCGTGTCGTCGAGCACGGCTATCTCGCCCCGCCGACGCACAGCTGAGCGATCGCCTTCAGGAGGTGCGCGGCCCGGTGACTGCGCTCGCGGGTCCAGCGCCCCACCTGCGCAACGGCTCTGCTCGTGCTCCGGCAAGTGCAACATGGACGGAGCTCGGCCCGACATACTCGCGTCATGAAGCCGGAACGCATGAACGCTTTCACCGACGGCGTCATCGCCATCCTGATCACGATCCTCGTCCTCGAGCTACGGCCGCCCGCGGGGGAGCACCTCTCCGACATTCTCGATGAGAAGAGCAAGCTTCTCGCGTACGTGATGAGCTTCGTCTTCGTCGCCATCTACTGGGTGAACCACCACCATCTGATGCAGATCGTGACGCGAATCGACGGCCGCACGCTCTGGGCGAACATCCATCTCCTCTTCTGGCTCTCGCTGACGCCGATCGCGACCGCCTGGATCGGCGAGGCCGGAGCCGAGCAAGGCCCCGTCGCCGCCTACGCGATCGTGCTCCTCGGTTGCGCGTTCGCGTTCACGCTCCTGACGCTGGCGCTTCTTGCCCTGCACGAGCCGGGCTCGCAGCTCGCCCAGGCTATCGGCAGGGACCGCAAGGGCAGGATCTCGCTCGCGGCCTACGTCGTCGCGCTCGTGTTCTCGTTCTTCGCTCCGTGGATCTCGATCGCGCTCTTCGTCACCGTTGCGATCGTCTGGTTCATTCCCGATCGGCGGGTCGAACGCGTCATCGTCCACAAGCCATAGGCTCGTGCCCGAGCCTGTGATCGCAGTCCAAGGAGTGCTCCGGTGTTCTTTCGGTTGAGCAGTGTCGAACTCGCCTTCCTTCTCTTCGTAGTCGTCTTCGGCGGCATTCTCATCGGCCTCGTTCCCGGCCGTTCGGTTCATCACCGCTCCGAACACCCTCGACGGAGTCGTTCACCGTCCTGCCGAAACAGGGCGAGTCGAGAGCCGTTCGCGTTGGTAGCGTGAACGTATTCAAACGCGCTATGACCACCTGATCAAAGGGCTCCGCGAGGCAGCGCAACCGGATCGGCCCGAGTCGCCGATCGCGGTGGCCTACCTGGAGAAGGTTCGACAGACTGCCTACGCGATCAGCGATCGCGAGCTAGCGGAGCTCGAGGATGCCGGTCTCTCCGAGGACGAGATCTTCGAACAGACCGTTGCCGCCGCTGTAGGCGCCGGGCTGGCCCGCCTGGACGCAGGGCTGCGGGTTCTCCAATGAGACTCCGCTGCGTCGAGGCAGGGAGCGGCCCAGGCGAGCGAGCGATGCTCGCCGAGATCGAGACCGAGAGCGGACGGCCGCCGAGCGATGTCGTCAAGACGCTCTACTACCGGCCAGAGACCTTCGGTCGTCCGTTTTCCGACGTGCTCGACGTTGCCATGCGCAGCGACTCGGACTGGAGCCCTGGGGAGCGGGAGTTGTTCGCGACCTTCGTCTCCTCTCTGAACCAGTGTCGCTTCTGAACGCAAGTCCACGGCGCGGTCGCGTCGGTCGTTTTCGGAAATGATGTCGTCGCGGCGGTATGCCAGGACTGGCGCACCGCACCGATCGAGGCGGGTCTACGGGCCACGCTTGGCTTCCTCGAGAAACTGACCATCCATCCCGACGCTCTGAGTCAGGCGGATGCAGACGGCGTGCGCGCGGCGGGCGTCAGCACCGACGCTCTGGTCGACGCGATCCACATCGCCGCTCTCTTCAACATGATCGTGCGGATCGCCGACTCGCTCGGGTTCGACGTCCCCCCGGCCGAGGCACTCCTCGCACGAGCCGTGGGGAGGCTGACAGGCAGCTACCGGCTGCTCGAGGCGCCCTAGCCCGCGTGCGCGAAGAACCTGTAGCGCGTTGCGGGAAACCCGTGGCCGGGTCCGGTCCCGGCCCGATGGCTGAACCGCCCCCTGCGGCGACGATCTCTGTAGAACGTCTGCCAGGGCGACATGACTTCTCCGACCGACTCGAACTCCCCAGGACGATCGCGTCCACCGACGGCCGCGCATGCGCGCCGTCGAATGGACCTCGATTTGCTCGCGGCGTCGTGGCAGCGTGCGCTCGACTCGGCAGATCGTGCGCTCGTCGTGGCCCCGGGCTGCCTGATTGCGAGCGAGGTCGCTATTCGTCGCCGCGATCTCGTCGTCGAGCGGACCCGCACAGCGGCTGCGCTGACCGGGCTCGCCCGCGACACCGGCACCCGATCACCTCCGTGGCTCTCGCCGGTGCCGGTGACGAACCGGATGCTCGGTCTTGCGCCGACGATAGACGCATGTCTATTCGACCTGGACGGCGTGCTCACGGACAGCGGCCTGCTCCACGCTTCGGCATGGGCGCAAGTCTTCGATTCGCTGCTGCTGCACCTCAGTCAAGGGGCCGACCGGCAGTTCGTCCGGTTCGACGCCGGCGCCGACTACCGCGCCTACATCGACGGACGGCCTCGCCTGGAAGGCATCCACGCGTTTCTTGCCAGCCGCGGAATCCGGCTTCCAGAGGGCCATCCCGAGGACTCCACCGCTGAGCTGACCGCGTATGGGGTCGCCCGCAGCAAGAGCGAAGCACTCGCTCGGATCGAGAGCGGGCGTGGTACGAATGCCCTCGGGACGGCGCGCCGATACCTCGAGGCCGCCGGCTACGCGGGGCTGAAACGAGGCGTGGTGTCGGCCAGCGCGAGCACGCTGCCGATGCTCGAACTCGCGGGGCTCGGATCGCTCGTCGAGGACACCGTCGACGCCGACGTGATCCGAGCCGAGCGCCTGCGCTCACGACCCGCGCCGGACATGTTGCTGGCCGCCTGCCGTCACCTGGGCGTCCTGCCCGAGCGGGCCGTGACCTTCACGCACAGCCCTGAGGGCGTTGCGGCCGGTCACGCCGCCGGAATCGAGGTCGTCGGAGTCGGCGACAGAACGCGTGCCGACCTTCTCCGCGGGTTCGGAGCAGAACGTGTCGTGCCTGCACTCGGTGCGCTGCTCCATCACCCGATCGCCTGATCAGACGCGTCCCATGCTCGACGGTGGTCGAGATCGACTGGAACGTCGTACCTCGCGGGCTGCTTCCGTATTTTGCCGTATCGCCTTTCAGTGGGCGGTCCGATGACGCTGCGCGCGGCTCGGGCGAGCATACGACCATTCCCAATCAACATCCGCTGCCGGCATGGCCGCACGCCGTCGCCACGAGCCGGCGGAGCCAGATCTCTGACACGAAAGGAAGTACCGTATGTCCGTTCGGGTAGCAATCAACGGCTTCGGCCGCGTCGGTCGAGCCGCACTTCGCTCGGCGCACGAACGCGGCTCGTCCGTCGAGTGGGTTGCGATCAATGATCTCGTCGAGCCTGCCGCCATGGCACAGCTCTTGCGCCGCGACTCCGTCTACGGCTCGTTCGCCGGAGCCGTCGAGTCCGCCCCGGGCGGCATCGTCGTCGACGGTGTCGAGATTCCGACGTTCGGCATCGCCGACCCTGACAAGCTGCCCTGGGACGATCTCGGCGTCGACGTCGTCATCGAGTGCACAGGTCGCTTCAGGTCGCGCGACGAGGCCGCGAAGCACCTCGCGAGCGGAGCGAGCAAGGTCATCATCTCGGCGCCGGGCAAGGGCGTCGACGCGACCATCGTGCTCGGAGTCAACGACGACACCTACGACCCCGAGCACCATGACGTGATCTCGAACGCTTCGTGTACCACGAACTGCCTGGCCCCGATCGCGAAGGTCTTGCACGAGGCGGTCGGAATCCGGCACGGCCAGATGACGACCGTGCACGCCTACACCGCAGACCAGCACATCGTCGATCTCCCACACAAGGACCCGCGCAGGGCAAGGGCGGCTGCGATCAACATCATCCCCACCACGACGGGCGCCGCCAAGGCAGTCGGGCTCGTCATCCCCGAACTGAACGGGAAGTTGCATGGCTACGCAGCGCGTGTTCCCGTGCCGACCGGCTCGCTGGTCGACCTGGTCGTCGAGGTCGAGCGACCAACGTCGGTCGAGGAGATCAACGCGGTCTTCGAGGCGCGAGCGGGCACCGGGGCGCTCGAGGGGATCCTCGCGTACACCACGGAGCCTTTCGTCTCGTCCGACGTCATCGGCTCCCCGTTCTCGTCGATCTTCGACAGCGGGCTGACGAGCGTCATCGGGGGCACCCAGGTGAAGGTGGTCGCGTGGTACGACAATGAGTGGGGGTACTCGTGTCGGCTCGTCGACCTGGCGCAGCGTCTCTGACCCGGTGCCGTTGACCGCCTGACCGAGGCACATTTCGTCGCAAGGCCACAACGACCTTTCAGGACGGCCGCTGCGCGAGAGTCGCGGCCCTGGTCAGCTGCCTGTTCGCGCTGCCGCCAGCCGGGCCGCGAGGCCGCGGAGCAGGACACGCGTGAACGACGGCTCCGACTCGACTAGCGCATCGAAGTCGGCACGACAGAGCGAGAGGCAATGGACCTCGGTCTTCGCACGGACACGGCCGACGCGACCAACGTCAGGCAAGAGGAGCGCAAGCTCGCCCACGAAGTCCGGTGCCGCCACCTCTATGTCGCCTCCCTGGAGTTCGACGATCACGCTCCCGTCGAGCAGGACGAACATGCCGGAGCCAACGTCGCCCGCTAGCGCGAGCGTCTGACCGGGTGCCGCAGACACCTCGGTCGCCTCGGCGCTCACGCGTGCGAGACCCTCCTCGGAGAGGCCCGCGAACAGCGGGATTTCGCGGAGATCGGGAACAGGCATCAGTCTCTTCATATCACGGGACCCTGTCGTGACCCACGCCCGAGCAGCCGGATCTGGAACGTCTAGGATACGAACATGAAAGCGTCGGGCGCGAGCCAAGGCCAGTCGGCGTCGGAGCTCATCTCGATGAGAATCGCCGAGCTCGGGGATTGGCGCGGGGAAACCCTCGGCACAATGCGCAAGCTCATCACGGAAGCAGACCCGGACGTCGTCGAGGAGTGGAAGTGGATGGGTACTCCGGTTTGGTCGCATGACGGCATCATCTGCACCGGCGAGTCCTACAAGAAGGTTGTGAAGCTCACCTTTGCCAAGGGCGCGTCTCTGAAGGATCCGGCCCGTCTCTTCAACTCGAGTCTCGACGGAAACGTCCGCCGCGCGATCGACATCCACGAAGGCGAAGAAGTTGACGAGTCCGCCTTCAAGGCGCTCGTTCGAGAGGCGGTCGCGGTCAACAGTGCCGGCAAGTCGAAACCTTCGAAGAAGGCGAAGTCCTAGTTCGCTGGCGATCGTCGTCGCGGCAGCGACCAGAGCGTGGACGGGCACTTGGCGGGCCACGCTGCCGAGCGAATATCCCACCTGGTTAGGCTAGGCGCCATGGTCGAAACGACGTTCACCGTTACGGCTCTCGATGGGTCGACATGGGCGGCGTTTGCCGCGTTGGTGGAGCGCAACAACGGCATCTTCGGCGGCTGCTGGTGCATGGGGTTCCACCCGGAGGGCGCCGGCAGGGGAACCACGTCGGACCAAAACCGCGAACGGAAACGCGATCGCGTTCGGGCAGGAACGACTCATGCGGCACTCGTCTTCGACGGGGACGACTGCGTGGGTTGGTGCCAGTTCGGGGCACCCGACGAGGTGCCCCGGATCAAGAGCCGCGCGGCCTACGAACAGGGGCGGACGACTCCTCTGCCAGACTGGCGGATCGCGTGTTGCTACGTCGGTAAGGGACATCGGCGTCAGGGCGTGGCCACAGCGGCGCTCGCCGGCGCCGTCGATCTCATTGCGGGCCTGGGTGGGGGAACGGTCGAGGGATACCCGGAGGACGCCGGCTCGGTGCCCGCCGGGTTCCTCTACAACGGCGCTCTGTCGACCTACGAGACGCTCGGCTTCATCCGGGACCGCAAGATCGGCAAGCATCGCTGGGTCGTGACGACGGTCGTCGAGCCGGCGCCGTAGAAGGATCGGACCCGCCGAGAGCGCCTACGTGCGGCTGCCGCGAGGGCCGTCACGTTGCGAGCACGCAGCGTTGGCGAACGATGGCGCTTGATGCGTTCATGGCGACAGAGTGTGGTCGGCCGTACCACGAAACACCTGCTGGCCGTTCAACGTCGGCACCCGCGAAGGGCCACACTGCTGATATTCGAGGCGGCGATCAGGGAGGTGCAACTGTGAGTGACAAAGCCGAGCCCCAGGGAATGCAACATCCGTACGCCACTGCTCTCGTCCAGTTATGGCTCGCGCCAGTGGTGGTCGTGGTCGGGTTCGTAGCAGGAATCGACTGGCGTTGGCTGACAGCTGTTGTCCTCGGCCTCGGGCTCGTGGCCTTCGTGGAGCCGACCCGAGCGGCAATCGAGCTAGGACGCCGAAGGCATGCGGCCGACGAGTGGCTGCTCTGGGGCGCGGTCGCGCACCCATCGTCGCCGCTCCTCAGCTGGCGTGCCGCCGAACTCACATCACCGGGAAGCCGATCCACCCTGGCACACAGCCTGCGCAGAGTCGACCGGGATGCGTCCGAGGAAACCGCCGCATCACTCGCGCCTCTCAACAGGCGTTCGATTCGCCGCAACCTCGGCCTCGTCCGCGCACTCCAGGAACGCCTCGACGACGACAGCCACCCTATCGACCCGCGCGGGATCCTGCTCGTCGAGCAGCTCATTACCGTCCCTCGGAGCCCTCTCTATTCACGGGTCCCCGACGACGTCCTGGCCGAGGCGCTGGCCGAGGCACTGGCAGCTCTTGATCCGGCCCCACTGTCGGAGACCGCGTAGGCCCGCAGCCGATCGGGCGGCGATGTTGATCACGACGGCCGAGGCGGCACCGGGCGTTAGGCGTCGTTGTCAGGCCAGCGCCCTACCGACGACTGCCACATGCAGCCCGCAAAGAACCCAAGACTCAGGCTCAACATGCTCGAGAGCATCAACACGGTCGCCCACCACCACCACACCATCCGTCTCTCCAGTCCGCAGTGCTCTTCGCCAACACCGTGCGCGTTCGGCACAAGGTGGCGAGAACCTTCCTGCGGGTGCGAGGCCCGTCCTTCACGGCAGGTCATGGATCGAGTGCCCTCAGAGCGTGTGGAGCGGCACCTCGTAGAAGTCGACCGAGGTGCGGCTGCCAGCGTTTCCAGGCCCTGCGTTCATCGCTTCGTCGGCCGTGCGCATGGCCTCCTCACTGTCGAACAGCGCCACCCCGAGCATTCCGCCCGACGTGCGATCGACAAGCATCAGAAGCTTGGCGTCCGCGAGCTCGGACGCGAGCGTACCCGCGTCGAGGCCAGAGCGAAGTCTCTCGACCCTCGCATCGATGTCTGCCGGATCCCCCTCGAACCTCGCCACACGCGCCCACATTTCAGCTAACCGAGTCGCGGAAGGCGACGGCGTCCCCGGCGATCGCGGACGATTCCTCGATCGGCACGATCGGATTCGTCGTGAAACGCAACCACGGCGCCCACGGGGCCGTCGTACGGGCAAGCGCGGCAGCGCTCTCGGCCTCGATCAGCGCCACACCTCCACCGCCATCGGCGAAGCCGTAGAACCCCTTGAACTCGGCACCCGCCGGTGGCTGCCATTGCGAGAAGACGTCGAGCGACCTGCGAATCCCATCCTCGCTCGTATCGGTGAACTCCCAAGTGACGTGAAAAAGCACGGCCGCTTCCTTTCCTGGCGCAGGCGGGCACGACGAACCACCCGGCAACCAAAATACTCCTTAGCTCACGTCGAGCCAAACGTCTCGAGGAGTCGGTAGAGGCCGCGGGCGAGGTGGCGCTTTGAGCAGTCGGACGGTCTCGCGGGACGTTTGCCTTCGGCGATCCGTCGGGCATGTACGCCTGGGTGGCGGGATCGTGGTGGCGGCGGGCGTACCGCTCCGTCGGACAGGCGTTGTTGAGGTTCGAATGGTCGAACGTGACGAACCCGTTCGGCGCAATCCCTAGACTCGCGGATGATGCGTGTATCTGCGGTGGCGACGCGATCGCCAGAGTTCTTAGTTCTGTCGAAAGGCGCGATATGACGGCGAACCAAGTGGGAGAAGAACTCGTAGATCCTGCTCTAGTTGGCATGGACGACCGCATGAATAGCGTGCTCACGCGATGGGCATTCTTGGCAAGAAGCGGCGCAGCTGCTGTTGCGCTTCTCGGCCCCGGCAGCGTGAGGGGGTTCAGCGTCACGGAGCGGGCGCTTGCAGCCGGTATCGGGAGCGGGCCGGCCGTGGTGTCCCGGTTCGTCACGCGGCGCGATTTGCGTCCGCCGCTTCTAACGATCCAGCATCCGGCACGCGGGGTGGCTCAGGGGCATCTGTTCATCGCTCCGTCGTCGGGGCCGGGCCAGCGCGGGGTGCTGATCTTCGACGATCTCGGCGAGCCTGTCTGGTTCCATCCAACATCACCCAATACGGCAATGAATTTCCGCGCGTCGTCGTTGCGAGGGAAGCCCGTCCTCACGTGGTGGGAGGGGACGTCGTCGGACGACGGTCTGGGCCGCGGGGTGTACGTGATCGCAGACCCCTCGTACCGCGAGGTCGCGCGCATCCATGCGGGCGGCTACTGGGACGGAGACCTGCACGAGTTCTTGCTGACGAGCGACGGCACGGCACTCGTGACGAAAAATGAGGTTGCCAGGCGCGATCTGAGAGCGTACGGCGGCCCTTCCGACGGCCGCGTGATCGACGGCGTCGTACAGGAGATCGAAATCCCGAGCGGGAGGGTTCTGTTCGAGTGGCACAGCCTCGACCATGTCGACCTGGACGAATCTCACGGAACACCGGCCCTCAACCATTTCGACTACTTCCACGTCAATTCGGTCGAGGTGACCGCGGATGGGCACCTGCTCGTATCAGGTCGCAACACCTGGGCGGCGTACAAGGTGCACCGTCGGACCGGTCAGGTGTTGTGGCGGCTTGGCGGGCGCCGAAGCGATTTTGCGATGGGGAACGGGACGATCACAGCGTGGCAGCACGACGTTCGCTCTCACGACGGCGGTCGCCTGCTCAGCATCTTCGACAACGGAGCCGCGCCGCAAGTAAAGCCGCAGACGCGGGTGCTGCTCATCCGTCTCGACACGACACGCATGGAGGCCACGCTCGAGCGCGCCTACACTCATAGACCTGGGCGTCTTGTTGCGAAGTTCATGGGCAACGGCCAACTGCTCCCGGACGGTGGGGTCGTTGTCGGATGGGGTAGCGAACCCTATGTGACCGAGTTTGGCCCTCGGGGAAACATTCGCTTCGAGGCCAGGATGCCGACCGGTGGTCAGAACTACCGGGCATTCCGCTTCCCCTGGAAGGGAGCCCCGGCCGCACCGCCGCTGCTCGCCGCCGGCGCAGCGGCACGCAAGCGGGGCCTGTTTGCGAGCTGGAACGGCGCCACGGAGGTCGCGGCGTGGCAGTTGCGTTACGGGCTATCCTCCACGAGGTTGGGCGACGGCCGAGTAACCCAGAGGAGTGGTTTCGAAACGTTCATTGATCGACCACCGGGAGCACGATGGGCCCAGGTGATAGCCCTCGACACGAATGGGAAGCAACTCGGCCGATCACGGCCCCAGCGGGTGTGATCGCAACTCCCGTCACGCTGGGCGTCCGCTCGTCTTTCGCGCGTCCAGCGAGTCGTTCGGTAGAAACCCCGGTAGAAACTTGACCGGCGCGGGAGTCCAGTAAGCAGAAAGGCCCGCAGTTGCGGGCCTTTCCTATAGCGGGGGCAGGATTTGAACCTGCGACCTCCGGGTTATGAGCCGCGACTGATCGGCTGTTCGGTGCCGCTGGGATTCGCTTAGACGTCCTCGTCAGACATCTCGTGAAGGCTTGGGCGTCGATCGGCGGATCCGGATAACGATCCGACAAACCTCAAACGCTTGCGAGTCCGACTTGCAGTCAGCGATTCCCGGCAGCTGGATAGTCGAAGACTTCCCCCGCGATCGTTCGGTCGCCATCTGCTGTTCGTTGTCGGATCGACCTCATCGAGGATGTCCTGTGCCGGTGCCCGGTCGAGCGCACTGAACGCACTGATCACGACCATCCGACGCACATCCGCGGCCCATGGCCATCGCCTCATCTCCCTCGTAGCTTCGGCGCCGACACGTTGGGTCGCATCTAGATCACCACCGGCAACGGCGCCCTCTACCGACTCGACCTCGCATAGAGCGGCGTCACGCAGACCCGGGCGGTGTCGGAAAGCCAGATCGCCGTCATGCAGCGGTCATTTTCCCGACACCGCCCGTGCCGCTTCGGAGGAGACGTGAGTCGTCTCGCCCTGACTATTGCCCGCTGCCGGCTCCCCTAAACCTCGCCGTGCCAGACCGTTTGGTTTCGCGCGGCGCGAGGAAGGGCATGCGCGCTCATGCATACGCCCTCATGCTCGCTTATTCCTCTACCTCCCCCCACTCCAGGCATTCCTGTGCCAAATCCGCTGCCGTCCCCTGACCCCGAACCATCCCGAGCCCATCCTCTAACCGGACTTGAGAGCGCTAGCCTTCGCGACGCATTCGCTCAACGAGAATGCTGTGAAGCAAGCGCGACGGTTGATCGACGCGCATCAATACGTGCTCGACAGCGGTGGGGCGAGGTTCAACCGGTTGCCGAGGACGAGAACCAGTATCTCGGTACCCACTCGTGGGACGAGTACGACGTCTGGCATCTGGGGCTGACAATCGGCGCTTCCGATGGCACGTAGACTCGGTATACCTTCGTCTCGGTGACTTCTGGCGAGTTCATCGGATGGCCTTGATCGCTTGTCAGTTCCGAGCCGCCGAGTGGCGTCACAAGGAGATCGAGCTCGCTGCGCACGAGCTCATTCAGCACCTCGACACCACACGTGCCTGAGATTCGTTCTACTCGTGTCACGGCGCTCTTTCGAACGTCGCGACGCAGCGCCAGGCAGGAGCGCCCCTGCCTCCGTCAGCGTCTGGCCTGGATCGATCCGCTCCGGTCGTAGCACTACTTCAACATTGAACGCTCTGCGCTCGCGGACTGCGATCAACTCACGGGTGATTGCCATCTCGTCTTGTCCTTCGGCAGTTCCGTGCCACTCAGCGGACACGAGCGACAACGATCTTGTGTCGACATCGCAAGACTGAACTCGCCGGCCATCTCTTGTGATCGTTGTCTCGCTCATAGAGCCGACTCTTCCCGAGAAACGGCGTTTCTAACCTTCCCGCCTTGACCAGAACACAGCTGCGTTCTCGCGGAATGCGTCAGGCAGGAAAGCATCCTCAACCTCAACGAGGCGCAGCGACACTGCCAAAGGGTGGTGCCGCTCCAAGGTAGGGTGAGCGCCATGCTTCGCCTCTTCGGTGAACCGCTCAGTCCCGCGGAGGCGGCGAATCTGTGCTTCCTTCTCGAATCCAGCAAAGATCCGGACGCCCGAGCGGCTGGAGCGGCGATCGCCGACGCGTTTCTCCACGACCCCTTCGCAAACGTGACCCTCACGAACCGTCAGCGCACAGCCGTGAAGGATGCCCTCCAGGACCCCCCGGAATCGCTAAACGGTCTGCGCAATAAGCTCGCCGGGCCGTAGCAGATCCTTCGCTCAGCCCACTCGAACTCAGTCTCAGCGGGCATGACCAATGTCGAAGAAGATGAGCCAGGTCTCTCGAGTGCCGTCGACTGTGTGGAGAATGGTCTCGTGCGAGAACCGGAATCGGCGTTCGTCGCGCACGATGTCGGCATACCCATCGCCAACCCGGGTCACTGGACAGCTGCTGATGCGCTCGCTTCGGCCCGGGAGCCGTGATTTCAACCAGACTCTCGCCACACACGCTGTTTCCCCGGACTCGAATCTGTTGAAACCCTAGTGGCCAAGCGGCAACCACCGACACTGGGTTTCTCGTCGTCGTTCCGCGAGGGGGCGGGCTCTATCTATAGGGCTGACTGATCGCTGTCATCCAGAGCCTCGGCTATTCGGCCGGCCTCCCCGCACTTTTCCACGACCCAGAACCGATCATGTCGCTCGACCACGATCTCGATGTTCGGGTCCTGGTGCGATGAGTCAGGAAACGTCAGGAACCTCGTCCCTTCAGCACGTACGGACAGGTACTCCCCCGCCGTGAGTTCGAGCACAACAGAGCAATCCGGCAGGAAGCATTCACAAACGAACTGCTCGAGAGCGACAGACGCGGCAGGCTCATGAGAAGCGTCGATCGTCGCTAGGACATGGAGCCGTTCGTTGATCTGCCGGAAGACGTTCTCGTTTCGGGCGGCTCTCGCTTCTCGCCGGTCGCCAGCCATCGCAAGAGCCTAGTGGTTATGACTCGACGACGATCCTGACTGGTACTCCGTCGATGCTTCCTCGCCTTGGCGCATCCGATACTGCCGATGATTCCGTGACGTGTTGGGCTGCCTCGGCATCGATGCAGAGAAGGATCTCATCGGCCGCAAACGTTGCAAGCGCGTCTCGGACAGCGAGGTCGAGATCTGCTTCGCCTGCAACCGCCGCGACCGCCTCTCCCGGCACCTCGGATGCGGCCTGACGTGCAACTGCCTGTGCCCTGGCAAAAGCACGCTCATCGTTCGCTAACCAATCGAGAATGCCTTGTCGAAGAACCGGCACGACGACTTTCACAATGTCGTGACGCCCGACGTGTCGCCGGAGCAGCGTCCCGGGCCGTTCAATGGTGCTGACTATAAGAATCTTCCGACCGGCAGTAGCCTTCGGATCGACGATGGAAGGCGGGAGATACCCCTGGGCTACCCCCAGATCGTGTGCGTTCACGTTGTGCGTCCGCGCCCACCTACGAGGGCGATCACAGCGACCAGTACAAGCAGGAGGAAGACGAACTTTGAGAGAACTACGCCGCCGACGACGGCGAGTGCGATGAGTAGTAGGACAACGAGCCAGAACATTTCGGCTAATGCCTCCTTGAAATCTGTTCGATCCATGGGTACCCGATTACAAGATCGAATTCAGTTGCGTCCGTTCGAGGAATTGAGTACCCGTTCGAGCCGAGCATCAAACCTGCCCATTTTGTTCCCCGTTTCGACGTTTCGAAGCCCGAGCCGCAGGGCAACCTCTGACAGAGGTAGGAGCCGGGATTGACATGTGCCGCTCGATGCAAACAAGCAGAACGCGATATCTCCGAATGCCGAGCCCCCTCAGGGTGCAGCGCTTAGCCGTTGGCACTGTGTTTGAATTGCTAGCCGCGTCACGCGAGTAGATGCTGTGAACATGGAACCAAGCGGTGGACTCTCAACGGCCGACAAGCTGCGCCCTCGGGCTCGCGGTCCGGTCACGGCAATCGTCGTTGGTGGCCTCGTAGGCTCCCTCGGTGTTCTGGCTTCCGCTCTTGTCCTGACCGTGAGCGACCAGGTGACATATGCACCGATTGTCGGTGCCGTCGCGGTCGCCGTTTGGGCCGCGGGCGGCGTCGGCGGACTTGCTTCAGTCGTGACCGGGTGGTTGGTCGCAGCGTGGGCCCTTACGCCTCCTAGAATGTCGTTCCAATTCCAGTCGCGCGACGAGTTCGTTCGCTGGGCGATCGCCCTCGCCGTCGGGGTCGTCGTCGCCGGGGTCGGATTCGGAATGCGACGCGGGCACGAGCGCGCTGCAGACGCGGCGGAGCGCGCCGAGCGGTCACGGCTTAGCGTCGAACGGCTTCAGAAGCTCGCAGCAGCGCTCTCGGCTGCGTTGACCCCCGAGGAGGTCGCACGCGTGCTCGTCGACGGGGTGCCTGTGGCTATCGGGGCCAGAGGTGGGGCTGTTGGTCTGATCGACGGAGATGATCTCGTGATCGTCGATCCCGCAGGCTCGGTGGGTCAGACATTGAGCCCAGGACTGAGGATGCCGCTGACTCTGCGTGCGCCGATCACCATGGCCGCCCGAGAGGGGGAGCCGGCCTGGGCTCAGAGGCGACGCGATTTCGTGTCCCGCTTCGCGGACGGTGCAGCGCTTGCGCCCTACGCCTCGGGCGCGCTCGCCGTACCTCTCCTCACAGGCTCACGCGTCGTCGGAGCGATGGGCTTCCCGTTCGCCGACCCCGACGCAATCACCGAGGAGATTCGGGCGGTGGCGCAGATTGCTGCGGAACTCGGCGGCCAGGCACTCGAGCGCTCGGACTTCTACGCGCAGGAGCGAACCTCGCGGGAAGCGTTGGAGAGGATTCTGGCTGTCGCACCTCGCTTCCAACAAGGGGCAACAGCCGAGGCTGTCATCGAGTCCGTGTGCGCTGAGGCACGCAGGACGGTCGGGTGCGACGCCGTTCAAGTCTGGTCACCCCTCGAGGGAGACGAGCTCGAAGTTAGCTGGCGTGATCCTCCGAGTACGGTCATCCCTCCCGGGACGCGGCTTGCGTTCTCGGATTTCCCTGGGCTCCTCGAGGGGATGCGGGAGCTCAGGTCGATGTTCGTCCCGAACGCGCAGGAACACACACGAGGCGACGCGCTGCGTCACGCGCGCGAGCTCGGGCTCTTCTCGTCATTGCGAATACCGATCGTGATCGGAGCACAGTTCGAGCGAATTCTCACCCTGCAGTGGCAACGCGTGATTCCCGAGCCCGCGCCGTCGGTGGTCGCGGTTGCTCGGCGGTTTGCAGATCAAGCTGGTCTCGCGATCGAGCGGGCCGAGCGCCAGCGTGCTCAGGAACAAACACGCTCGCTGCAAGCGGTCACAGAGGCCCTCGCAGCCGCGGCGACACCCGTCGAAGTCGGCCAGGCGATCGTTCGCAAAGGGGTTGCTGCGCTCGGCGCTCGCGCCGCGACCGTCTACGCCCTGACGGAGGACGGCGCTTACCTCGATCTCGTCGCAAGTGAAGGCTACCCAGACGAGGTGGTGCGCGGGTTGGAGACGATCCCGCTCGATGCGGACGCTCCGGTCGCCGAGGCAATCCGCAGTCTCGAGATGATCGTGTGTGGCACAGCGGCGGAGATCACGGCGCGGTATCCCAGCCTCGATCTCTCGGACGAGTCCTTCATCGCGGCACCGCTCATCGCCGCTGGCCGCGCCATCGGTGTCGTCTTCATCGGCCTGTTCGATGCAGAAGATCGTGTGCCGGCGGATCTCAGCGTCGTCGTGAGCCTGGCACGGCAGGCGGCACAGGCACTCGATCGCGCTCGGCTCTTCGATCGCGAACAAGCCTCCGCTGCCAGGCTTCGCAAGCTCCAGGCAGTGACCGCGGCACTTTCAACGTCAGTCAGTACGGATGATGTGGCTCGAACGTGCCTCGAACACGCAGCAGAGGGTATTGGCGCTCGAGAAGGGATCGTCGTCCTTCGGCGACAGGGAGAGAGGAGCGTGTCAGTCGTCTCTGCCCTGGGAATCCGACAGTCGGAGGCCGGGATCCCGTTGGGGGCTGAGTCGCAGATCGCCTCCTGCTTGGCAGACGGCCGACCGAGCTTCTCGGAAGGGGGTTGGTTCGCGATTCCCCTGGCGAGCGGGGCACTTGCTATGCGATCGCCTCTCGAGCGCAATCTCGACTCGGCGGACCGAGAGTGGCTCGCGACCCTCGTCAGCCAGAGCGCTCAAGCTCTCGATCGGGCTGGTCGTTACGAGACCGAACGCGGCATTGCAGAGACGCTCCAGCGCAGCGTCCTGCCGGAGCGTCTGCCGGCACATCATGGGGTCAAGCTGGCAGCGCGGTATCTCCCCGGAACGGTAGGCGTCGATGTAGGCGGCGACTGGTACGACGCAATGAACCTTCGCGACGGACGAATCGGCATCGTCATAGGTGACGTGGTCGGCAAGGGCGTGCAGGCGGCAGCGATGATGGGACAGCTGCGAAACGCATTGCGCGCCTTCGCCTTCGAGCACACCGATCCGTACGACGTTGTATCGCGCCTGGGCCTACTCGTGGACGGAATGATCGAGGTTCCGTTTGCAACGCTCGCGTACCTCGTCATCGACCCGCGCGGGAAGACAGTGCGGTATGTCGTGGCCGGACATCCTCCGCCTCTCGTCCGGGCTCCAGACGGCACCACGACATTCTTGACCGGAGGTCGCACGCTTCCGATCGGCGTCGATGCATCGTTGAGCTTCGAGGCGGGCGAGACTCATCTCGAGGAGGGGTCGACACTCGTTCTCTACACCGACGGCCTGGTCGAGCGGCGCGGCCGGTCGTTGGACGAAGGACTCCAACTCCTCGGGTTGGCGGCGACCGAGAGCGACGACGATCCTGAGGAGCTCGTCGACGCGGTCATCAGAACGTTGGTCGGAGACGACGAGCGGCCCGACGATATCGCCGTCCTCGCGCTCCGGCTCGCCATCGAATTCGCACCGAGCCTTGATCTCGTCCTCCCGGCCACGCAGGACGGTCTGGTCGAGCTGCGAGGGGCTTTCCGAGCCTGGGTGGCTGAGGCGGGTATCGAGGAAGGAGCCGCGGCAGAGATCGCCCTCGCAGTCTGGGAGGGGTGTGCGAATGCGATCGAGCACGCGCAGCGTCCTTCCGAGCCGTCCTTCGGTCTGCGGGCAATGGTCGACGATGGAGGCTGGGTTCGGATCGAGATCCAGGACAGCGGCAGCTGGAAGCAGAGCGAAGGCTCCCTCGATAGGGGGCTCGGCCTCACACTTATGCGCTCGTTCATGCACAGCGTCGACATTCACACGGGAGAGTCTGGGAGCACGATCGTCATGGAGCGCCGACTCGATCTTGCAGCAGAGGTTTCGCTCCGTTGATACCTGGGTACTGAGACGACGATGCACCGTCCGTACGCCGCGCCCGGGTCGCACCGGCTCCAAGTCGAGTCATTCCCCGTGACGAACGATGTTGCCGTTATCTGCCTCCGTGGCGAGGCAGATCTGCACACAGCGCCAATTCTGCGCGACGCTTTGGATCGGGCTGTCGAAACGAAGGCCGGGACGATCGTCGTCGACCTCACCGGTGTCACTTTCGTCGATTCGATGATGCTCGGTGTTCTGCTCGGGACGTCGCGCAACCTCCGCTCTACGAGATCGGAGTTGCGCATCGTGGTCGATGATCCGCATGTCCGTCGGATTTTCGAACTTACTCTTCTCGATCGGGTATTGCAGCTCCACTCGAGCCTCGAGGGAGCCGTCGCTCGTGATGATGCAACGCGCTCAGGTGGATGACGTGAGGGCGTCGGCCAGGGTGCCGAACACTGAGATAAACCGATCGAGCGCAGCGACCTCGAGCACACGTCGCGCCGGCTGGGAAGGAGCAACAAGCGCGAGCGAACCTCCGCGCTCTCGCGCAGCGCGCTCCCCGCGTACAAGTGATTGGAGAGCCGACGAGTCGATGAACGTACAGTCGACAAGCATGACGATCGTGCGACCGGAGGCATCTGCCTGCTCGAGTGCCTTGTCGAAGGCCGCTACGGTAGAGAGATCGAGTTCACCCGCGACGTGGATCACGGTCGCGCCATCCCTGGTCTCCCTCGTCAACGTAAGATCCTGTGCGGGCATCGCCAGGATTCTAGATGCAGTGAGGATGAGCTTTTCTTTTGACTTCGGCTTCCCGCAACGGCGTCGCGTTGGCCAGTTGATCGCGTGACGGACACGATCCACCTCACCGTTCCCTCTGGCCCTCACGGGGCCGGCATCATGGCTCTCGTACTGGGCGGGCTCGGCGCACGTCTCGAACTGCCGATCGACCGTGTTGACGAGCTGGCGCTGGCCGCGGAGGCCGTTGGGATCGCAGTCCTCGGCGAACGTCTCGAGCTGGAGCTCAACGTACTCGCTGACCGTGTGCTCGTCAGGATCGGGCCGCTGGCACCCGGGACGAGCGAGGATCGATCGAGGAATCGCGTTGTCGCACCGCTCGTGGATGGGGTCACCCACTTTCAGCGAGAAGGCAAGGAATGGCTCGAGCTCGAGGTCGGACGCAGAGCGCCGGAATGATGCAGATGGCAGAGCGCCGCGCCCACATCGAGCTTCTAGAGGCGTACCGCCTCGACCGCGACTCAACAGCCCGCGATCGCCTCGTTGAGGAGATGATGCCGCTCGTGCGCTCGCTCGCCCGGCGATATGCAGGTCGCGGCGAGCCGATCGAAGACCTCGTTCAGGTGGGAGCGATCGGCCTGATCAAAGCTATTGATCGTTTCGACCTCGAGCGCGGCGTCGAGCTTTCGACCTATGCGGTCCCAACGATTGTCGGCGAGATTCGCCGCCACTTTCGCGATCGCTCGTGGAGCGTGCATGTCCCGCGACGGATGAAGGAGCTGTCTCTGCGCGTCTCACGGGTCGTCGAAGATCTCTCGTCCGACCTCGGCCGGGCACCCTCTGTCCCTGAGATTGCTGCAGCTGTCGATGCCGAAGAGGAGGACGTGATCGAGGCCCTGGAGACAGCTCGCGCTCACACGACGATATCGCTGTCCATGCCGGTCGATGCGAGCGGAGAGTTGGCATTGGTCGACCTACTCGGTGAGGAAGAGATGGGCTACGAGGCTCTCGAGCGTGGAGCTCTCGTTCGTTCAGCCCTGGAGGCCCTCGACGAGAGAGAGCGCAGGATCGTCATTCTGAGATTCCTCGGTGGTCTGAGTCAGTCCGAGATCGCCGCGGAGCTCGGTATCTCGCAGATGCACGTTTCGCGCTTGCTCCGTCGCGCGCTCGCAGCGATGCACGGCCGCCTCGACGACGAAGAGATGGCCCTGGTGTGAACGACACCTCCGTCAGTCTCGTCTTTCCTGCCCGGCCGGAGTACCTTCTGCTCGCCCGACTCGCGCTCACTGGTGTCGCGCGACTCGCGAATGCCGACGAAGAGGCGCTCGCAGATCTGCGGCTAGCTGTTACCGAGGCAACCGCCAATGCCTGCCGTCACGCCTACGACGATGGCGAGGGCGATGTCACCCTCTTACTCACTCTCGGAAAGGACGGCGAGCTCGAAGTCGTCATCGAGGACGCTGGCCGAGGTTTCGACCCGAACGCCGTCGACTCCTGGAACCCTGACGAGCTAGGCGAGGATGGGATGGGCCTCGCGATCATCCGCGCCGTCGCGGATGACGTCGAGATCGGGCCGCGGTCGAGCGGGTCCGGCACCCGACTCCGTTTTACCCGCTCTCTGCGTTGAGTGCTGCGTCACGGGTGGGATAGAGATCGAGGACATCACAGAGTCCGGTGAGCTCGAAGATGCGACCTGCCTGCGCTTGTGGCCGAACGATCCGTAAGGTCCCGCCACGCTCGCGTACCCGCCGCAGGGCTCCGACGAGCGCTCCAAGTCCGGACGAATCGAGGAAGGTAACCGCGACCATGTCGATCACGAGCACGGCGACGGCGCCATCGCCAGCAAGTTTCTGAAGGTCGGCACGTAGTGCGGGCGCGGTGAACGCATCGATCTCGCCCCGCGCAGTGACGACAAAGGTGTCGCCGATTTGTTCGACCGTCGCCGCGGACTCCATCTCGCCTGTCATGCGCTACGGAGCGGTCCCTGAACCAAGGGCGGCCGCCCCGTAGCGGCGGCGATGGTCAGCGCGGCAGCGTGTTGTCCCGGACGACCGTCGTCGTGTCGCGCCGGGTCGCGAAGCCACCCCAGGTCGACCAGAAGAGGATCGAGATCACGAGTCCGACGCCTCCAACGATCATCAGGATCACACCGACCGTGCTGATGTCGATCCCGGAGGCCGTCGCAGTCACGGCCCACGTCAAGACGGCTCCGACTGCGATAAGCACGAGACTGATCGAGATGCCCATATGTCCTTTCCTTTCGTCGAAGAGCGTGCGAGTGAGCTGTACCCCGACGCTCCTGCGGCCAAACCTCATGGTTAGGCAGGCTGGTATCTGGGTACTCGATACCCGTGATGCTCTCGTTCCGTGTCATCGTGGTCGTCGACGGAGAGCGAACAGTCCAGGTGGTGCAGCCGTTCGAGCGCGTTCCCTCGCCCGGCACACAGATCCTCGTACTTGCAACCGACTCACCGGTGACAGTACGACATGTAATCGAGGCTGAGCGCGACGGACTCGCAGGCATTGTCCTCGCATGGACTGGTTGAAAAGGACTGGTTGAAAGCGTTCCGGAGAGTCCGATTTCGAGTGGCCTCATCTGGGCGCGGTCGAAAGAGACATTGGCGTCGAAAAGACATCGGCTCCGGGCCTGGTTCGCCGGGGGGCGGTTGAGGAGCCGGCGAGGGATCGGGGCTCGGCGCTGGCTCGGGCAGATGGAGCGGAAGGAACCCCCCGCAACATTTGTTGTCCCACATTATTGCTGCCTCCATCGTTGGAGAAGACTGATTGACCGTACTGATTGGCGGGCTTGGAGGAGGCAGCGACACGGCGATGCGCCGCTGCCCCCCGCTTTGGGGTCGTCCTGGGTCACCGTGGTATGCCGACTCGGACTTCCCCGCAGTTCTTCTTCCCCAATCTGGGAAGACAAAAACCTGATCTCGTCGTCGTTCCTTCGGTCCAGCGCGATACTCCCAACGTAGGCTGGCGAAGCCCTTCTCCGATCGCGATCATCTGGACGTGAGCCGGCAGGCGGCCACCCCGGCGCTGCGGGCGCCTTCTGTCACAGCGCGGCCAATCGGTCCGCGATACTGGGATATCGTGGCTGACAAACCCGAGCGGGACGCCTGCAGCCGTGCCTTGACAGAGGCGGTTCTCGATGCTCGCGCGCGTTCGGATTGGGCCGCTCTTCGGGCCCTCTGTCACGACGAAGCCCGACTGTGTACGGTCGCCGCGCCAGAGGACATCCTTCCGCCCGACTCGTTCGTTCAGGTTCTCAACCGTGCCACGAACGAATCTGTCTATGCCATCGACGGGATGACAGTCGACCCGATCGACGACGACGCAGCACTCGTGTCCGGCCAGGCACGGTACCCCCTCGCGGGCGGAGGATTCGGGGATGGCAGTCGTGCGTGGATCCTGACCTACAAGGATGGTCAGCTCTATCGGCTCCACCCGTTTCCGACTGCGGCGAAAGCACGTGCGGCCTACGCAGAGCATGGTCTCGATCTCGGGGTCGAGGAGGCGGGACGAAGCCGACCTGCCCCACTCGCCGCTTCTATCGGTGCGTAGCGTCGACTCGACGCTCAACCCGAAGTGGATGTGGTTCCCCGCGACCAGCCGCGGAGGGCGCCGGAGCCGGTGACTCCGGCGCCCTTCTGGCGGGTCTAGCTCACCTGCTCGTCATCCAGCGGTGACGCGGAAGGAGACGAGTCTACGGCTCGAGATCCCACCGAGAACGTCTTCACCGGCCTTACGGGCACGGACGAACATCACGAGCAGTTGCTGCTTGCTGCTGACCGGGAAGCCGGCCTGTGCGATGAATTGCAAGGTCGCCCAGCCGTCGGAGGCCGTTGGCTGTTCGTTCGGGATCGCGAACTGTCCATAGGGAACTGCCGTGACGTACACGAGCGCCCCCTCGACCGAGCCCTTACAGGCACTGACGTGGAAGCGAGCGGTGATCGAACGAGTGCCGAACGAGATCGTGCTCGGCTCGACCTGTGTCTGGTCGATCACGAGACGAGCAGGCGACGAAACACCCGCCACCGGAACCGTCCCTCCCGTCTTGGCGCACCCGCTCGTGACGGGCGGCGGGGTCGTGGCCGCGGTCACGACAGCGGTCGGCACCGAGGACGCGAACGTATTACCACTTCCGTTCTTCGCCTCCACCTTGAACCGGACCGTGTTCCCGACATCGACGCTCTTCAGCACGTAGCCGAAGCGGTTCGTCGCACCACTGATATTCGCACAACTACCACCATCCTTGTCACAACGCACCCACCGATCGTTGTAGTCGTTCACACCACCGCTCCACTGGCCCCTACTGCCGACGAGCTTCTGACCTTCCTGCGCCGTACCAGTGATCGTCGGCGGTGACGTGTTGACCGGAGCCGCGGCGACGACAGTCGTACCCGCACCCGCCCCGAGGCTAACAACAAGGGCAGCGATCGCACAGATACCGACGACCGCCCCCACCGAACGTCCAACGCTTGACAGAACGAGACATAGTTAGTGCCTCCTCTTGTTCGCGCGATTGTTGGCTTAATTGGCGTGCTCCCTGAAGGGGCTACCCGGAAGAAAATGCCCGCAAACGCCTGCCTGCTCCACGCGAACCAACTACTTACAACTGCTCGCCTGCTCTACGCTCGAATGATCTGCGTGTTCCGCCATGCGCTCCCCAGGGCCATCGCCCAGGAATACGACGATGGTCGACTTAAACGAAAGCCCTCGTCGTCGATGTCGTCCCCCGCAGCGACTTCCCTTTTCGACGCCACGACGGGCTGTTGCCCTTACGCCGCTGAGTGCTCGGTGATTCTTCCGGTCGCGTCAATAGTGAACGAGTCCGTGAATGGGAGGAACGAGCGCAATCCCCCGTCGTCTATCGAGGCAATGATTCGAAGATAAGTGTGTTCGTCGTCGTCCCAAAAGCCTTGCAGTTCTACGTGGTATGCCTTTCCAGACAGGCCGACTGGCTCGGAGCTCACCTGCTTGTCGGCGAGCATTTCCACGAGCTCGGGGTACGCGATGGCTCGGAGCTTTATGAACTCTGCGCGCAGCACTCCCTTCGCCTCTTCGTCACTCATTGCGAACTCCTCTCTCGAATGACTGGAATGACGTGATACCGATGTATGCGTACCCGCTCTGGCCGGAAAGAACACCCGAGCATCGCCGAATCCGGTCGCGAACGACCCGCCCAGACGCCGAACGCGTGTCGCGCCAGAAGTGAGTCAATCAGATGTCGTAAAGGTGGCTCTGGAGTGGGCCGAGGAGTCGGCGCCTGCGGCGTGAGACTCCGGGGAGTCGGACGAGGCGGTGTGTCAATGGCTCCCCCTGCTCGATTCGGTGGAGTTGCTCGGTCGCGATTGGCCTCCATAGGTCATCGACGATGGCTGCTGTGGGGCCTGCGATATCTGCTTCTTCTTGCTCGAGGTGCTCGCCCCACAGGCGCAGCCGGGTATTCCGGGCGATCTCTTCGTCGTGGGTGACGACGTTCATCTCCGTGTCGTGGAACAGGGAGTGGGCGTTCAAGTTGGCTGAGCCGACCGTCAGCCAACGGTCGTCGACGATCCCAATTTTTGCGTGGACGTAGACGATGTCGCGCAATGTGGCCTCACGCGCGTACACGGTGCATGCGAGGAAGCGGTCGTTGTCGCCGTCGGCGTCGATCAGCGCTGCGACCTGGCCCCTCGAGATGTCGGCGCCGTCGTTTGCCCTGGCTGGCAGAAGCACAACAACACGGAAGTCGTCGGTCGGCGGACGCTCGAGCTTGTCGATCAAGATCCCGACGATCTCTGGCGACCAGAGGAATTGATTCTCGAGGTAAACGATTCGCTCCGCCGCGCGGAGAGCTCCGATGTAGGACTCGAGGATCGAGTAGTCGCCGTTTCGCCGCGAGCGGTACGAACCGGACGGGAGCGTCCGGACGATTTGGAGCTCCACTTCCCCCGCTGCGTCGGGCGTTGCCGGGGCTGCGATCGTCTCACCTGAGGCCGCCTGCCAGCGGAGTCGGAAGTGCTCGGCGACGTCCTGTACCGCCGGACCCTCGATCCTCACGGCGGCGTCGTGCCAGCCGATCCCTCCTCGTGCACGGTGGTTCGGGGTGTCGTACGGATCGCCACCGTCGACGGTCAGGTCGATGCCTCCGACGAATGCGACGCGGTCGTCGATCACGATGGTCTTCTCGTGGTGGCAGTGTGAAGTGCCAGTGCACGAGGCGAGCGCACTCTTGATCTTCGAGTGTCGAGTCAGCGTCTGCTCCATCTCGCGAACATCTCTCCGGGAGGGCCGAAACGCCGGGATCGGCGCTCCCTTCCAGAGCAGGACCCGAACGTCGATCTTCTCGGCGAGCTCGGCGAGCAGCACCCGGACGACAAGCGGCTCTTCTTCGCGGCTCAGCGCCAGCTCCGGAGAGAGGAACCATCCGGTGAGATGGACGTGCGAAGTCGCTGCGGCCATCTCGGCCGCCATGCGCGGTAGCGCCTCGGAGCCGTCGATCAGGACTTCGAGCTTGTTCCCCGCCCGCGGGGGAGTGGTTCCTTCCGCGAAGGAGAGACCTGATGCATCGAGGGCATGCCCCCACCGAGTTCGCCTGAGGTGCCGGCGGTGACGATTGCGAACTGCCTCGTCGATCCTCCCGCCGAGCGCCTGGCCGAGCTTGACGGTGAGATCATCGAGAAGCGCGGGCGGGCGGATCTGGCCGGGGACAGCATCGGCCGGACCTGACGACCTACCGGTACTGGGATCGTCGCGGTCGGA
Organism: uncultured Thermoleophilia bacterium; assembly: GCA_963784945.1. Classification (GTDB taxonomy): domain Bacteria; phylum Actinomycetota; class Thermoleophilia; order Gaiellales; family Gaiellaceae; genus Gaiella. The sequence goes on from CAWATN010000013.1 coordinate 74,206, forward strand.
GTCAGGGCTAGTCACTGTGGGTCGATCCTACTCGGCTGAGACGCGTAGCTGAGTCAGGTTTGGATGATGCCGCGAAGGGGCAACAACATGAACTGTTCCGACCTTCTCCGAAAGGACAACATGGGCATCATCGCGTTCATCGTGCTGGGGCTGCTCGCGGGCATCATCGCCAAGGCGATCATGCCTGGCAGCGATCCCGGCGGGATCATCGTCACCGCCATCATCGGCATCGCGGGAGCACTCCTCGGCGGCTTCCTCGCCGCGGCGCTGTTCGGCGCGCACCCGCTCGACGACTTCTTCGACATATCCACCTGGCTTACGGCGATCGTCGGCGCCATCATCCTGCTCGTCATCTACCGGATGGTGACGAACCGACACGGGCACCCACTCCGCACCTAGCAACTCCCCACGGACGAAAGGCTCCGAGGTTGAGAGGAGGAGTTGCAACTCCTCCTCTCAACCTCGGAGCGACCATTCGGTCGAGCGGTCGAGCCAACGAAACCTTGGACCAACGCAAGAGCCTAGATCCAGCGTCGTACTCTGACGCCGACGAGAGTCCCGATCGCAATTGAGAGGATGACGGCGATCGTGACCCAGAAGAGGGAGGGGTGCGTGAAGAGGCCGGGCCTGAAGTTCATGCCCATGATCCCTGCGATCAGAGCTCCTGGGAGAAATATCACCGATGCGAGCGTCAGCACTTTGACGATCTCGTTTGTTCGATGCCCCGTGCGGGCGATCAAGACATCGAAGGAACCGACAATGCTTTCGCGCGTATCTCGCGCGCCTTGCAGGGTCTGTTCGTAACGGTCGGTCAGGAGTTCGAACCGTCGTGCGGAGGCCTTGTTACCGAGCGCTTCGAGCTCTGGATGGGCGAGGGCAAGGAGCAACGGCCGATGCGAGGTCAAGGATCGTCGGAGGCTGCCAACCCGTAGTCGCAGAGCAACGAGGTGCTCGATCTCGTCTTCGGCGTCGCCTTCTCCTCGCATCCCCTTGGCATCGACTGTCTCGAGCTCTTCCTCGATCTGCTCGAACGCGATCGCGTGCTCGTTCAGCACCCACTCCAGCAGACCGGCGAGGAACGCTGGCCCGTCGAGATCCCCTGTCCTGCCCGAGCCGGCCGCCAGCTCGGCGAACTGTTCGAGCACCGCGGCGGGGCGCTCGTGCGCGGTCACCACCCAGTTGTCACCGACGACGCACTCAATTTCGTTCCGCTCGGAATAGACGTCGTCACCCGGCGTCGATGCCGTGACGTGGATGTAGTCGCCTCGGTCACGAAAACAGACTCCGCCGGTTGGGTCGAGTAGCCGTTCAACACTCTCCTCGTCCAGGTTGAACTCCGACGCGACGCGGCGCAGGTCATCCGTTGACGCTTTCGCCAGATCGACCCAAAGCAACATCGAACTTCGGAGGCGCGCCGGACGATTCTCGAGCGAATCAAGATGCTCGACGCAATCACCGTCGAAGAGAATCGTCTCTGTCAAGGCATCGCTCGCGGAGAGCGCCGCTTCGAAGAATCGGTCAACGCCCGGGTTCCCCGAACGTTCGGTAGATCTAAATACATCTCTCGCCGCTCATGATGGTTTTGGCACGGGCGCTTCAGGGGCGTGTTGCGCCACGCGCGCTGCTTTCTCGACTGGCGCGCCGAATCGGAGGAAGCGGCCGCCGAAGGCGATCGCACAGACGGCGAACCAGGCCCATCCGAACGCAAGACCGGCGATCACATCGGAGAGCCAATGAACGCCAAGCATGACCCTGCTGCAAGCGACCGCGACGGCGATTGCAGCGGCCGCGGCAGCGAGGAGCGCCCTCGTGCGTGGTGAGCGTCGGCGCGCGAGAACAAGAGCGACGGCGGCGTAGAGCGCTGCAGCCGTTGCGGAATGGCCACTCGGAAACGACGGCCCGAGATGTGTCGCAATGGGATTAAACGTGGGTCGAACGCGGTGGAGAAGGTGTTTGACCGTGTTCACGATCACGACCTCACCGACAAGAACGGTAATCAGAAATGGAGCAATCCACTTGTTTGGGACTCTTATCGTCTCAACGACGCTGACGACCACGATCACGCCGATCACAACGGGAAGGCTCGCGAGATCAGTGACGAATTGGAGGAGCTGCGTGGACCGGTGTGTGGCATGATCTGCGCCCCACTGACCGACGCTCCTATCGAGGTCGACTAGTCGAGCGTTCGTTCGCATCAGATACGCGAGCACCCCGACCACCAAACCGCCAATGACGGCAGCCCCGAGCGCGAGAGTCATCGCGAGGCCCGTGGCGGTCCCCGGATCAATGCGCCCGCGAAGCAAGCGGCCTAGCCAGTCGTGACGAATAGCTTCTTTGCCGAGCTGGCGGCCTGCTGCTTCTGTTGCAGGCGGCGCAGCTCCCGCGGAGGTCGGATACCGCAGGGACGCCGCATATGCTGCCAACGCGGACGCCAGTGCGAAGAGAACGAGGATCAGGAACGGCATGAGGGTCAGGTTTACCCAGGAAGCGAAGTGGGTAAACAACGCTGATGGACGACGCAACAGAGCTGCATCTCTCTACTGTTGTCGTACGCGATTCGGCTCCAGTGACGGCCTCCCCGTTGCCTGCACCCTGTCCCGCTCGTTCGCGCGTCACGTTGCTCGAACCAGCAGACGGGAGACTGGCCGAGAGGTTCGCAAGTGTCGTTGGTGCAACACACCCGATCCGTGTGTTTCTCGTCGCGGTCCTCTGCGGCTACGCACTACTCGTCTGCCTGACGGTCGCGGCCGGCTTCATGCTGACGAGGGTCATCCTTCAGATCGGCGGAGTCGGAGCCTGGGACGAGCACATCAACCGCTGGCTCGTCGGAACGCGGACTCCGACGCGCGTCGATCTGTCGTACGCGGGTTCGACGCTCGCTGGCGGGATCGTGATTCCGATCCTCGTTGCTGTCCTTTTCGTCCTCTTCCTTTGCTTTCGCCACTGGCGGCTCGCGGCGTTCACGTTGTTCGTGATCTGCATCGAGTCCGGCACGTATCGCGCAACCTCGCTCATCGTTCATCGCAACCGGCCCGATGTGCACCGGTTGGAAACGCTGCCTGTGAACGAGAGCTACCCGTCGGGTCACACTGCGGCGTCTGTGGCGCTTCTTGCTGGTCTGTTCCTTGTGCTCGCCTCTCGGGTCGAGAATCTGGTAGTCAGGCTCCTCCTTTGGGCGCTCGCTGTTGCGATCCCGGCATTCGTGATCTGGTCGCGCATGCTGCGAGGAATGCACCACCTCACCGACGTCACCGCAGGCGTACTGATGGGTGCAGGTGCACTTGCGGTCACCGTCTTCGCCTGCCGTGCCGCAGGCGCTGCCGCCGACCGGCGCGACGCCACCTCAACGGAAGGACCGACGCCGTGAAGAAGGTTGCAGTCATCGCCCACGCGGGCAAGACGATCGGTGGTGGGCTCGATCAGCTGCGCGCCTCCCTCGAGAAGGCAGGAGTCAGAGACCCGATCTGGTCGGAGGTGCCTAAGAGCAAGTACGCGCCTGAGCGCGTCGATCGGGTCCTCGGGGAGGGCGCCGGACTCGTCTTCGTCTGGGGTGGTGATGGGATGGTTCAACGCTCGATCGATCGGCTTGCGGGCAGCGGCGTTACGCTTGCGATCATCCCGGCCGGAACTGCGAACTTGTTCGCGTCGAGCCTCGACATCCCAGCCGACATCGAGAAAGCGGTGGAGATTGGTCTGAACGGTCGGGATCGGAAGCTCGACGTCGGGAAAATCAACGGGGAGCGATTCGCCGTGATGGCCGGAGCCGGCCTCGATGCACACATGATCCAGGAGGCCGATGGCAGCCTGAAAGATCGGTTCGGTCGCCTCGCTTACATTTGGACGGCATCAAAGAACCTTCGCTCCGAGCCGTTCAAGGCGAAGATCGATATCAACGACGAGCTCTGGTACAAGGGCAACGCCAGCTGCATTCTCCTTGGCAACATCGGTTCGCTCTTCGGCGGCATCGAAGCATTCGACAACGCGAGTCCTGACGACGGGTTGCTCGAGGTCGGGGTGACGAACGCCGAGGGCCTCGGCCAGTGGGCGCGCACCGTAGCCCGAACTGCTGTCGGAACCACGAGCAAATCACCGTTCGTGCAGGTGACAAAAGCCAAGAAGATCCGCATCGAGCTCGACCGCAAAGTCGCCTATGAGCTCGACGGCGGCGAACGAGAACCAGCCAAAGTCCTGAAGGCCAAGATCGAACCGGGCGCGCTCACCGTCCGAGTGCCGGGACAACCGTGAGCCAAGCGACGAACGCCGGACCAGGGGCCTCGCATGACGTTGGTGAGACTGGGCCTGCTCACGCAGTCCGCGACGGCAGCGAGAAGGTTGTGCAATCGACCGGATTCGAATGGCTCTCGCGGGCCGGCTTTGTCGCTCGCGGGCTGATCTACGGGATCATCGGCGTGCTCGCTCTAAGGCTTGCTGTCGGTCAGGGCGGGAGGACAACGAATCAGCAAGGCGCGCTCCATACCGTCGCCCACCAGCCCCTCGGCAAGGTGCTGCTGACATTGCTCGCCGTCGGCCTCGGCGGCTACGCGCTCTGGCGCTTCGCCCGCGCTGCCCTCGGTCACGGACCCGAAGGAACCGACAGCAAGATGGACCGCGTCACCGCGTTGGCGAGCGGGATCGTCTACTCGGCGTTCTTCATCGTCGCCGTCCGCATCCTTACTGGCACGAAAGGCAGCAAGAGCACTCCCACGACAGCATCACGCGATGTCCTCGGCTGGCCGGCGGGCGCCTGGGTCGTCGGAGCCGTAGGGCTCATTGTGATCGGTGTCGGTCTCTACCAGGGATACCGCGGAATCACGAAGGAGTTCCTCGATGACTCCAAAACCGAGCAGATGAGCGCCCGGGCGAAACGCTGGATCGGCGCGCTCGGACTGATCGGCCACCTCTCCCGGATGGTCGTCTTCACCCTAGTCGGAATCTTCCTCGCCAAAGCAGCCATCGACTACAACCCCCGCGCGGCCATCGGCCTCGACGGAGCCCTCGCCAAGCTGCAACACAACTCCCTCGGGCCTCTGCTCCTCGGCATCGTTGCTCTCGGGCTGATCGCCTTCGCGCTCTATTCGTTCAGCGACGCACGCTACCGGCGAATCTAACACCGGCGCACCCACCCGCAGGTATCTGGCCTCGGGGTAGCAGCGGATGGCCGCTGAATTCGAACGATTCCGTCGCCGCCGGCAATACCGCAGACCGATTGGGCGCTTCTCGATGCGCATGCCCTCGACGTGTGGAACGCAGAATCACCACTCCGATCCTCGAGCGATGGCGATCCCTCCGCCGAGGTTTCGCCGGAGCCCTTGCCGGGGTAGTTCAAGTGTGGAGCCCATCCGGGCGACCCGAACCAAGGAGGCGACATGGATTCCGACCGCGTTGAGGGCAACCTCAAAGAGGCCGAAGGCAAGCTGACAGGCGACGTAACTCGCGAGCGGGAGGGCAAGGCGCAGAGCGGCGTCGGCGAAGCGAAGGACACGGCTGGTGATGCATGGGATAAGACGAAGGAGACGGCCGGCGAGTGGAAGGACAAGGTTAGCGACAAGGTTGAGGAGATCATTCCTGGCGACAGTGACCAGGACGGCCGCTAGACGAACTGCCTACGCGGGCGCTCGGCGGGTAGCCGAGCGCCCGCAGAGTTGGTCGGATCTCGATGCTCAGGTGCCCATCGTGTCGCACAGACCACGAACGCGAAGCGTGCGCACGCCCAATCGAAAACTGAAACCTATGACAAGGAGTAGTGATGTCCGAAATCACCACGCCCCGCGAGTTGTTCCTGCATGAGCTGGGCGACATTCTTTACGTCGAGCAGAAGCTGGTGGAGGAGGCTCTGCCAAAGTTGATCGGCGAGGTTCAGGACGAGGAGTTGCGTTCCGCCCTCGAAGACCACCTCGGTCAAACTCGAACGCACGTCAAGAATGTCAAGAAGGCCTTTGAGGCCCTCGGGGAGCAGCCCGAGACCGCACAGTGCCTGGCGTTCGAAGGACTGACCAGAGAGCACGAGCGGATGGTCGAGGAGACATCTGATGAACTGATCGACCTGGTCGATCTGGGGGCGGCAGCGCGAACTGAGAACTACGAGATCGCCGCCTACGAGACGTTGCGCCGGATGGCCAAAGCGCTCGGTGAAGACGAGGCCGTAGCGTTGCTAGACGAAAACCTGAAGCAGGAAAAGGAAGCACTCCAAACCGTCGAACGGATCGCGACACGGGTTAGCCGCAAGACGGCAGCGCAGGTCGTATAGCCGGAGATTGGGTCTCAACGGCAGCCGTGGGCATCTCGTGCCCACGGCTGCGTCCCTAGGCTGAGCGTGTCCTCGCTTGGACATCTTCTTCCAGTCCCAGCCACCACGCAAAGTTCACCACGGGTGATTGTCAGAAGCGGAGGAGTAGAGGCGGCGGATGGCCCGCCTGATCCATTCCGTCACACGTTCCAGCGTCGCGATCACAGAGTGCTCTTCTGTCGAAATGCGTATCAGTGGCGGCGGTGGTCGAGGCAGCACACCGCCTTTTGGACTAGCGGGCCGCCTCTGTTTGACTCTTATCGACGGAGGATGTAAGCGCAGTGTGAAGCCGTCGTCACTCATACGGGTAGACAACTCAGGACGCCGCGGGGAGAGCGTCTCGAGCGGGCGAGGTCGCTGTCGGGGACGGCGCCGGCGGCATTTGCGAACACCGAACCAGCCCCCTCTAGACCTGAATGGCGCCCTCGTTCGATCGCCGCGTCGCGCCACACACGATCTCAAGGCCACTCGCGAAGCTCCCCGGCGAGCACGACTCGGCTTCCTTGACTTGGATTCCCGCGACCCGTTCAAGTTCCCGGTGCGGCCGTCGATAGACATCGTGTGGATGCAAAGAGCTCAACCGTGCTTGCAGCACGGATCCGTGCCCAGGTCCGCATCGGCCAGACGATCGAGCTTCTCAGCGACAGCACCACCTACCCGACCCTAAAGCGTGGTGACCTCGGGCGAGTGAGTGGTTTCAGCCCTGAAGGGAATGTGGTCGTCACGTGGGACGATGGTTTCGTGGCGATTCTCGACCCCGCGAATGAGAATTGGAGTACTTCGGAAGTCTCTCGCGTGTCCAGCTCGGTTTGACCGGTGATCACAGCGAGGAGCGTCCCTGAACGTGGTCGGCCGGTCCGGCAGTCATCAACGCCCAGTGCGTCGACAAGCTTTCGTGTGAGCGCAGCGGTACCGCGGACTCCTTCTTGAGCCGAGCGGCGACCTCCACGGCATCCGCTCACGACGTTCGCATCCGGCCAGTCGAGGGGCCCATCAGCGTGGTCGACACCACCGTTGTCGGCAAGCTCCCCATCCGCGGCTCGCCGTTTCTTCCCGAGCCGCCGTGTTCACCACAACGAGAGCCGGTGGCTGGTAGAGCATCCATCACAGGAGTACACTTACGCTCACGGGTTGGCCTTCGAGGGAAGGTTTCGATCTCAGGGGACTTTGTCGGCTGGCCCGTTTTCTGCGGGCTGGGCGGGTCCGGGCAGTCTCGGCTTCGCACTTCCCCTCCCCTGAGAGGTGCGAAGTTAGCTAGGCCCGCCACCTTCAGCCGTCGCCGCAAGTCCTGATGCGGATGTCTCGAGGCGCCTACCACGCACGGCCCGCGCCATCGACGAGCAACACATGCTCAACCGCCAACCGCATCCGCAGCGCCAGCCGCACATATCGGCACACGACAAAAGGCCCAAGAGTCCGACGCCGCAACTGCTCGGAGGACTTCCGCGGCGCCGACACTATTCGCTCCGCCTCGATCGCGGTACGATTTCACCGTGGAGCGAACGCTCGTCCAGCGAATCCACAATCCGCACAACCGCAGCTGCGGCTGCGACGCCGACTGCTGGTGCAACCAGATGGCGATCGGACGAGCCGTCAAGTGGTGGTTCCCCGCACGATTGTTCGGGATACGCCACAACCACGCGTTCATCAACGGCATGAACCCCGACGAACGAGCTGAATGGAAGCTCCGGCACGACGGCTGAACGAGCTTCGCGCTGCATCACGATTTTCCGTTCCGGTTTTCCTGAACCGTCAATTTTCCCGAGAAAGGTGGCGGGATAATCTGCGGCGAGTGTGGCGTGCGCGTGGTCGTCGTTGAGTTCGGGTCGGAGGCTGCCGTCGCGACAACCGCCGCGGGTTTCCGCGGCGGCTGGTTCACCTTCTTTGCTGCGGCCGGGTCATTTGGTCGGCTGCTGCTGGATCTCGAAGCGCGGCTCGTGCGGCCCGGCGTCGATCCTGAACGGCGGGTAGTCGCGGGTCATGAAGGCTGCGTAGGCGACGACGCGCAGTACCCAGCGGTCGAGGCCAAGGACGAGGTCGAAGATTTCAGCGGGGTAGCGCTCCCTGAACAAGAGCACGACGCCGGCCACCAGAACGAGGATGCCGACGAGTCCGAGCGACCATCCCGCGCCGGCGAAGATCGCCGCAATGCAAAACTGCGGGAGCCCGAGCAACCACCAGCCGATGAGCGGGAGGCCGCGACGCAGATTCTGCGGGTAGTCGATCTCCAGCCGTGCCGGATACTCGGCCACCTCACTGAGCGTGAAGGGCGGATATTGATCGGTGCCGAGGGCACCGAAGGTGTAGAAGGCGACGCGCCAAGACCAGCGCAGCACACCCACATTGAAGTCGAAGATCCCTCGCGGGAAGCGCCCTGTGAACAGCACCGCGAAGAATGCAATGACCGTCAGCAGGAAGAACGCAAGCCAGAGGAAGGCAAGCACGACGTAATGAGGGATGGCGAGAAGCCATTTCACGAGCCACAACCAGCGGCTCAGGTGCGGCGCCAACTCGCCCTCAAGGACGATGGGCTGTTTTACTGTCGAAACTGCCATTACAACCACCTCCTGTCAGCAGCTTCCAGTCCTGCTCGGAACACACCTATAGCGTGTCAGAGTCGATCTGAGAGAGCATCCGCGCGGACACCGAACAGCATCCGTATTTTCGCGACGACCTGGGTAGGCGCGTCCACCGGCCCGCATGGGCGACCGCTGCCGGTCGCCGCGAATGCGGTGTCCGTCTACCGGTCGAGGTAGGCGAGGACTGCCGCGACTCGTCGGTTGTACGACGTTCCGGCGGGCAGCTCGAGCTTGCGCAGGATGTGTCGGACGTGCGTCTCGACTGTGGACTGTGAGAGCCAGAGCCGTTCACCGATGCCGCGGTCGGTCAGCCCTTCGGCGATCAGCGCGAGCACGTCGCGCTCTCGTGGCGTGAGAACAGCAAGGCGGTCGTGCGCTACGGGGTTCGCGATGAGCTCCTGAACGAGATCCCTGTCGAGGACGCACCCGCCGGCGTCGACACGTTGGATCGCTTCAACGAGCTCGTCGATCGCTGCGATCCGATCCTTGAGGAGGTAACCGCAAGCTCGATCGCCTCCGGCCAGCAGCCGGAGCGCATACGCGGCGTCTGTGTGCTGAGAGAGAACGAGCACGCTCACGTCGGGGAACCGTTCGCGGATGCTGTCGGCTGCGACGAGGCCCTCGTCGGTGTGGGTCGGCGGCATGCGGATGTCGATGATTGCGACGTCCGGGTTCTCGGCGGCGACCAGGCGCAGGAGCTCTTCTGCGTCGCCCGCAGTCCCGACGACATCGATCTGCCGGTCGGCAAGCACGCGAGCCAATCCCTCGCGCACGATGATCGAGTCGTCGGCTATCGCTACTCGCATGGGATCTCGGCGATCAGCAGCGTGCCTTCGCCAGGCGGGCTCACAACGGCAAACGTTCCGTCGAGCGACCCGACGCGGTCGGCAAGACCTCGGAGGCCGCTTCCGTCGGCGTCTGCTCCGCCCCTGCCGTCGTCGTGAATCTCCACGATGGCTGTCCCGTTCTGGTGCCGAACCGAGATCTCCGCCTGGTGTGCGTCGGAGTGTCGTGCGATGTTGGCGAGCGCCTCGGCCACGACAAAGTACGCCGCTGTCTCGACATGACGGGGCAGGCGGTCGCCGTCAGTGCCCGTGACGTGAACGGGGATCGGCGCCCTTCTGGCGAGCGTCTTGATCGCCGAGTCGAGCCCCTGATCGACGAGGACGGCCGGGTGGATGCCTCGCGCGAGATCACGCAACTCTCGCAGCGCCTCGCGGAGCTCGTCCTCCGCCTCGGCGACGAGGGCGTCCGTGACGTCCTCCGGAGCCCGAGCGCGGATCAGCTGTAGCGCCAGCCCGAGGCCGAGCAGCCGCTGCTGGGCGCCGTCATGGAGGTCACGCTCGAGCCGACGTCGCTCGTCGTCGCCGGCGCGGACGATTCGAGCTCGCGAGGCGCGAAGCTCCTCGAGCTGGGCGCGCAGCTCGGCATGCAGGCGTTCGTTTTCGAGCGCAAGGCGCACTGCAGAGCCTGCGGCTTCGAGTAACGCCTGCTGATCTGCCAGGTCGGGGTCGTGCACGATCGCTGCGAGGTCGTCCCCGATCAGGGTGACCGTCCGCGTCGGAGTCTCAGCGACGACGACCTCGCGACCTTCCTCGTCGACCCACGCGCTCCGGTCCGGAAGCCAGAGTGCGAGCTCGAGGGTCGGGTCGCCCACCGCCTTCGCGAGGGCTGCACGGACGCCGCCCGGCCCCACGCTCCCCAGTTCGACGACGAGCCGCCCGACGGGCCCGCGGGCGCGCCGCGTCGATAGGACTCCTATTGCGAGGGCGACCGGCACGGCGACGCCGGCGGCCCGGTCGACCCAGACCAATGGGTCTTGCCAGCTGGAAAATTGAAAGAGCTCCGACACCGAACGGGCAATGAACGAGGCGGCGCCGAACCCAGCCGCAAGGGCGAGCGGCCACAGCGTTCGCCTGACCCCGGCCGACGCCCGCCTGATCCGCCGTGCGATGAGCCCGACGAAGATCGCGCCGAGCACGATGAAGAGCCCCGAAAATGCCTGACCGATCGTGTGCAGGAAGCTGATCTCTCCGATGAACAGCAGGGACGGGACTCGCGGCGAGCACTCAGCGCAATCCGGTGGCCGCAACGTCGTCAGCAGCGGTACGGCCCAGAGGACGACCGCTACGTAGATGATCCCCACCGCCACCCGATCGACGCGGTCCACGACCCGCCCCGTCGGATACGCGAGCACCATGTGCGCATAGACGGCCGACAACAAAAGAAAGAGCGGCCAGCCAATCGTGACGAGCAGGCGCGAATCCGGCAAGAGCCCAACTGTGTCCGCGAGGAACCCGGAGATTCCCCAGGCGGTGATCAGCATGCCCATGCGCGACTCGGGCCGAGCCGCCCAGACGACGAGTCCCGTCACGATCGTGATCGTGACGGTCACCGTCCCGAACACGAGATCGCCGAGCGATGCGTCCTGCCGCGCGGAGAGGACGACGTCTGCAACTCCGATGGCGAATCCCGCGATCGCCCCGACCTTCCAGCTCGGCAGCGTCACGGGAGCGCCATGGCAGCGCGCAGCGAAGCGCCAGTCAAATCGCCTTTCGAGATGAACGCGTGCGCCCCGCTCGACTCGAGCGCGATCCCGTAGTCGGACGCGGCACGGCTCGAGATCAGCACCACAGTCGGCGGATCTGCGGCCGCCCCCAGAGCCTCTGCCAACTCGAGGCCCGAGACATCCGGGAGCATGATGTCCAGGAGCACGACGTCCGGCGCGAGGTCACGGACCGCGTCGAGCGCCGATACACCGTCGTCCGCCTCGCCGAGGACGACGAACCCCTCGTCCTCGAGCAGCCGGCGGGCGAAGCGACGAAACGTCGGATGGTCGTCGACGATCAGGACACTCGGCGGCATGTCCGCATCGTGACAGGCGTCATCTGTTCCCGTTCTCACGGATATCCCTGAGATCGGAGGATCTCGATGATTCCCCTGACGAAACCGCCCTCCCCCGGTCATACAGTCGGCCACCGACCGCTGCACCCCGAGACGAGGAGGGCACGATGAGGACACGACTCACACTTGCGATCGCCGGCGCAACCGCGCTGTCCACGGCGTTGATCGCGGGCGCCGTGACAGCTCCCGCGGCACCGACAACCCGGACCACGACCGAGCGCTATTACGTCAGCGAAACCTGGCACGCTTTCTCCGGCACGCCCGGGAAGGGCAAGCCGACCGATGTCTACACGTTTCAGAGCGCGCTCACGACCGAAGCGGGCGCGAAGACCGGGATGGTCAACGGCTACGCGATCAACCTTCGGCCGCCGTTCGTTGCGTGGAGTCTGACCGCCATGGTCCCCGGCGGCACCTTGACACTGGCCTCGACCGTCAGCCAGGAGAGCAAGCCGCGTGTGCTCGTCATCACCGGCGGCACTGGCCGGTACCTCGGCGCCCGAGGCACGGTCAGGTTGACGGACGCGGGAAACCGACGCGACCTCGCGGTCGTGACACTCGAGCCGCGCGGCGCCTGACGACCCACGTCATGACGTCCTCTGACAACGCCACACATCAGGAGGAAAGCTGATGAGCACCGAAACTCATAAGTTGGCTTTGCGCTACCGCGCCGCCTGGGCCGAGCACGACCTGGACGCGATCATGGCCGCGCACACCGACGACACCGTGTTCCGCGTCCGTGGAGGCGGCGGTGTTACTAACCTCCGTTCGCCCGACGCCAAAGACGCGGGATCGAACCGAGGGAGTCACATGTTCCGGACCGCCGTTGTTGGAATCGCCGCTCTCGTCGTCGTCGCGCTCGCGGCCACGACATCGTTTGCCGCGTCCCCCACGAAAGCGGGCCTCTACGAGGGAACGTTGTATGCGAGTGGAACCGTGGCGCTGACGAAGGTCGTACGACTCAAGGTCGCCGCGACGGGCAAGAGCGGCCGGGTGACCTGGTCGTGCGGGACGGGCAGGGCGCCGAGCACGCTCCAGTTCGCGATCAAGACCGACGGAACCTTCAAAGCATTTAGCAACACGGGCACGTTGACGGTGTGGTCGTTCGTCGGCAGATTCGTCTCCTCGAAGCAAGTCCGGGCAGTGCTTCACCTCAACACGACCTGCGACGGCAAGGGCGGCACGCTCAACCTCGCACTCAAGGCATAACCCACGATGGGCTACCCCTTCGTACAGGACGCCCCCGCTGAGCTTGCCAACGCCTCCGACCGGAAGGAAGTCCAATGAGCAACGAAACTCAAGAGTTGGCTCTGCGCTACGGCGCCGCCTGGGCTGCGCACGATCTGGACGCGATCATGACCATGCACACCGACGACACTGTGTTCCACCTGCACGGAGGCGGGGAGCCCGCCACGGGGCTTGCTGCGACCCGTGCGGCGTTCGCCGCCGCGGCCTCCCAGTGGCCCGACATTCGATTCGAGAAGAGCAGGGTCTACATCGGCGATGCGCACTTCGTCAGCGAGTACCAGATGAGCGCGACCGCGGACGGCAAGCAAGTCACCTGCGACGGCGTCGACGTGATCGCGGTCGCCGACGGTCGCATCTCGCGGAAGGACACCTACCTCGACTGGCCGGCCATCCAACGCCAGCTCAGTCCGGAGGCGTCGGCATCGTTGACTGAGTGAGGCCTGCGCCGCTTCCTCGGAGGCGAAAGGCCCGCATCTGCGGGCCTTCCCGGTGGTGGAACTAGCCAGCATGGACGTCGGCGCAGTCGGAGACGCCGGCCTTATCGGAGGCGGCGACGAGCTCGTCCTGTGTCGAGCCGAGCGCGGCGGCCCCGGCTCAAGGCACCAACTGTGCGCGTCCCGAACTGTTGGGGCAGACAACGGAAGGCTTCCGCCGTCGTGTCTGGCGCGGGCGATCGCCGCTCCCGTTGCGGGACGAAGCACGCGCAATCTCTGCCTCAAGCATGTCGCTGGCGGAGTCGAGTGCATACGCATAGCCGCCGTCCGGCGTGATGGTCGCAATGAAGATGTCTGCGGCTGGATAAAGCTCGTCGAGTTCAGCGAGGCCAGCCAGGAGTGGCAAGGACGACCGTCGTCTGGACCGATGGCAGCTGCAACGCAAAGGGGCTGCAGGGGCGTGGCGGCTGGGCAGCGCTGATCGAGGAGACCGGGACAGTACGTGAGATATCTGGCTGGGACGATGCCACGACGCAGAACCGCATGGAGCTCACCGCGGTCTGCGAGGCGCTCGAAACGCTTACCGGAGTGATCCATGTCCTCGCCGACAGCTCATACGTCGTGAAGTGCTTCAGCGAGAAGTGGCACGAGCGTTGGTTGCGCGACGACTGGAAGTCCCTGGTAACGAACTAACGGATCGTCACGAGCGGCCCTATACGCCTGGCTTGTGACAGGGCGGATTCGCCATTGTGCAGTCTGGAGCGTTGCCAATCTGTTGTTAGCGATAAAGCAGACGCGTGGACAACGTCGTTAGTGTCCATGCGGCGTCCGGGTGCCGGTGCGCCTCAAGTCACTCTCGGTCAAGGAGTCCTTAGTGCTAGCCGCTAGCTACCCGTTCCTCGACGTTCTTTGGTCGATGGTCATCTTCTTCCTGTTCATCATCTGGATCCTGATTCTGTTCAACGTCTTCGCGGATATCTTCCGCCGCCGCGACATCGGGGGCGGAATGAAGACAGTCGGGATCATCCTTTTGATCCTCCTGCCCTTCCTCGGTGTGTTCATCTACTTGCTCTTGGAGAGCCACCACATGGCCAATCGCGACGCGGAACGGTGGCAGGCCGCGAGAGCACGGCAGCATCAGTCCATCAAGCCGGTCGCCGGATTGTCGCCAGCCGATCAGATCACGCAGGCAAAGCAGCTGCTCGACGGTGGCGCGATCACCCAAGCCGAGTTCGACACGATGAAGCAGAAGGCACTCGCCTAAAGAGCAACGTGTGCCCACCCCACCCCCGAGCCGGCCGCATGGCGCTTATGGTCTGGCGAGGGTGGGTTCATGACCGGGCGGCCCGTCGGCTTTACCCGTGTCGAGGGGATATCCTCTGCCGATGCTCCTTCCTGATGGTGCGCGTGGGTTGATTGAGTCGGGAGCGCTGGCGCATCTCGTCACGGTTGGTCGCGATGGCTCTCCGCAGGTGACCTGCATCTGGGTAGGACTGGACGGCGATCAGCTTGTTTCTGGCCATCTGTTCGAGCAGCAAAAATTGCGCAACGTCCGTCGCGATCCGCGTGTCGTTCTCTCGTTCGAAGGCACTCAGATCCACCCGCCAGGCCTCAAGGAGTATCTCGTTGTACATGGGACAGCCGAGGTGGAGGAAGGCGGCGCACCCGAGCTACTCCAACGACTCGCCCACGTGTATCTCGGCCCCGAGGTGAAATTCCCGCCGATGGATGATCCGCCTCCGGGGCACACGATGCGGATTACGGTGGAACGGGTCGGCGGCGTCGGCTCTTGGGTGTCCTAGCAAGTGGCAAGAATCACCGCCGCCCACCACCCCACTCTTCACGAAACTCCTTAGCCCAGCACTCTGGACAGAACAACTAGTCGTCAATACCCGAATCGAGAGCGAACCGCGATCGGCGCCTCAGATCGGAGGCGTCGCCAGCGCAGTATTGGTGACTGGGACAAGAAAGTGAGTCCTGTCCCAGCCACCGGCTCGTCTCGTCAACAGGGGCGGCGTCTCCCTGCGTCCTGACGAGTTCCTCACCTCACGCTTTCGACTCTACGTCTCTCGGTGTTGCAAGGAGGTTGACGTGTTGTTGATTTCCGCTTGCCCAGCGCCATGCGCCACGGGGACGCGAAACGCACTACGTCCGAACGTTGTTAGTGGCAGCGAACGGCTTAATCTCGATGTGCGGCGCGTACTCGGCTTTACGCGCGAGCAACCAGTGAGGGCGGGCTTCCATTTCCCCTGGAAAGCCCGCCCTCACCACTCTTTGTCCTACCCGGAGTCGTGAGTTCCACACCAGATCCGCTGATGTCTTCCAGCCATCACGCGGCAGCCACCTGAGCGCCTAGGCGCTTTCGGTTTCGTCGAGGTCTGCGAGAGCGAGCTCGATGCCGAGTGCGCGAACCATCTTCCCCGCTGCCGAAGCAACACGGGCTGAGCCGACGATCGGCGCGATCGCGGCGAGCATGCCCTGTACATCGTCAGCGGCGATCTCTGTTTCGCCAGCCATCTCCATATTGAGCACGTCCGAGATCGGGGTGCATCGATCGCGACAAGCGCAGCCAGCCGTACCAGCATTAGGGATTCGGCGTCGAGCGAGGATGCCTCAACTCCCGCGATGTTCATCGTCGCGAGCAGATCGAGGATCGGGGAGTCTGATTTTGGAGCAGCCGTCTGGTCTCCTTGCGTTGAAGGGAACCTCGATCCTTACAGGTGTCGCCAGCTCATGCCTATCTGCGCCCCGGTTCGCAACGGGCTCGTAGCAGGACGGCATCAGTCCCCCGGCGAGCGGCCTCGTGCTCGACTGGATCAAGAGCGCCGTCGAGACCGGAAGGTTCTGTTCCGAGTTCGGGCTTTAGGGGGGTCGCGTTCCGTCTCTGTCCGCTGTGAGAGCATCGCAGTCATGCGTTTCGCGAAACCGGTCTTGGCGCTTGGTGCCGTCCTGGAGATCGCGGCCCTTGCTTTCGGGGCGTACGCGATCAGACTTGGCGCCGGTGACTCAGACGCGCTTGTCTGGCTCGTGTCGGCGATGGCCGCGGCCGTTGCTGGGATGGCGGCGATCATCGGCGGCTTGTACATGCTGATGAAAAACCGCCCGCCGCTCGACTGAACTTCCCGCCCGGATTTTCGATATCTGCCCGAGTCGGAAGCGCGGGCCAGGAGCGGAGTGGGCGGCGCGGGCTCGCATCGCTGGCGAGACCTTGACCGCGGGCCGCCTCAGCACAGGGATCTAGCCACTCGCGCAATCGGTCGATAAAGACGGCAGGCGGCCCAACCGAGCAAAAGCGGTGCGGCCGCCGCTAACTCTTCGGCGGCCGCCCTCGCCGTGCGACCTTCGTCCACTTTGCCGGCCGATCTGCGACTTCTGACGCGAGCACGTCGAGCTTGACGCTGCCCTTACGGGCATCCCCGTAGGAAATCGTCACGGTCGCTGCGTCCATCGGATTGGAGATTTCCTTCCCCGAGATATCTGAAACAAAGATCGTCTCTTTCGCCACGAGTTCCTCCGTTGTTGACCGGAGGACTATTCGGCTCGAGCGAGTCGACGCAGCCTAGCTAGTCGTCAGGCGACGAATCGTGTAGCCGATCGCGAATGAGGCGATGGTGCGACGACGGGTTGGTCGCTCTCGCTAGCGTCGGTTCATGCTCGAGCTCTTCCAGATCACGGGCTCGTGCAGCTTCGCCGCGAGGGCGGCACTCGAGGAGGCAGGCGCCGCGTACGAGGTGATGAACGTCCATCCGCGTCGCCGCGATGAGCCGCCCGGGCTGGCGGCCGTCAACCCGTTGCGTCGTGTGCCGGCATTGCGGGACGGGGACGAGGTCGTCTACGAGACGGGCGCCGTCCTGCTCTACCTCGTCGAGAGGTTTCCAGGTCGTGGTCTCGGGCCGCTACCCGGGGAGCCTGGGCGAGGTGCGCTCCTACGATGGGTTACGTGGCTCGCTGACACGCTCCACGGCGCGTATCAGCCGCTCGATGCGCCACGGTTCCTCACCGACGACCCCGCCGGCCACGACGGCATCCGGCTGAGAGGCCGGGCGAACCTCGACGCCCACGGTGCGTATCTCGAACGCGAGCTCACCGGCCGGACGTGGTGCCTCGGCGATCAGTTCTCGGTCGCCGACATCTACCTCTACATGCTCAAGGGCTGGGAGAACTACTCGGATGGATACCTGCTCGGTGGCGTCAACCTCGCCGCCCACTACGAGCGCGTCGGGGCACGACCCGCTATCGGTCGCGCTCGCGAGCTAGACGACCTCGACGAGCGGCTCCTCCGCTATCACCCCAACCTGCGCGCAGGCCAGCCGATCGACTGACTGGACGTAGCGATGACAGCTCGCCGGATTGCGTCAAAGCTGACCTGATATCTACGGACGAGAACATGGCTCCGATAGCGGCACCTAGGCGAGGTCGGCAATCGAGCGCTCGTAGACCCGCTGCAGGTCGAGTGCCGGGCTCGTCAGCCGGGGAACGCGCAGCTTCCACGACGCAAGTGCGTCGCGCACACGCTGGCGCTCGGTGCCGAACGCATGCGCGTGCGAGAGCGGCTCCGTCGGAACACGAGAGCCGAAGCTCACATCAAACGTGAGCTCCCACCGCGCGTGCGGGGGGAGTAAGACGAGAAAACGTGCGCCCCCAGGCGCCTGCTCGAACGGTAAAGAGAACCGAACCGTAGTCTGGTAGCCATTGGCGTCAGAGACGGTCAGCATCGAAGGTTCTGCCGGCGAACAGAGAAGCTCAGTTGGAAGTGGGACGGCTGACGCAGGGTCTCCAAAGGCGAAATCGTGGGCCTTGACAGAGATGATGTCCGCGAAATCTGAGGCAAGCTCGAGCACCACACCGAACGACAGCTCGCCCATGCTCTCGTTGCTGAGAGTCAGATGCTCAGTCACGGTTTTGCTGACGAAGCGCTCCCGCGAGACCGAGAGCGAGTCCTGAGGGAGACAACGAGTAGGCGCGTTACGGAGATAGTGGGACGCGCTGAAGTAGTCGACCGCCCGAGAGGTCAGAAGCAACGGGCTTTCACCATCAATCAGGAGCCGACAGCGCGAAAGCATCCGCGTGTCATCGGCAAACACTCCCTCCGAGCCCGAGCCAACATCGCCGATGTCATCGCTGACCACAAACGTCGACCCGTCGAGGATCGTCAGCACTCGCACAACCGTCCGCTAAACACGCGTCTCATATCTCCGTATGCCCGGATCGGCCGAAGCTCACGCCTCTTCGACATGCCGAGAAAGTCGACGATGTCATCTCAGCCCGTCGCGAGCGTCCTGTTCCCTCAAGCGATCGGGCTCGCGTCATGTCCAGGACGCCCACGACTGAACCATGTCCCTGAGCCTCGCCTATTGTGCCGGACGGATATGTCGGCGAATGGGCGTCTTCGAGGATCACTTTCATCCTGAGCAACCTGGTGGGGCTGTTGTTCGTCGCGGGTGGTCTACGTTTCGCCGCCAGTCGAGAGGGGTATACAGAACGCTACCCGCAAAGGAGGTAATCAAGATGCTTGCTCTCGCTGGCACAGGCTACGGTCTGATCGGAATTCTCGTAATCATCCGGCAACCGCCCCTCCCAGGGAGCAATCGACACGACACCAGGTCAGCAAACATTGCGACAGCAGACTATCGTCCGGCGGCGCGCGGGATTGCGCCCAAACTAACCGGCTTACGCGGCGGTCGGCAGCGACCGTCGATGTTTCAGTCAGTGCTTTTAAGGTCATACTCGCGGCATGATTCGATATACGAAGATCAATCTTCGTGAGGTGAAGAACCAAGCGCCTAAGTTCGGCATGCCGGCTGAGTTGGACGCTCGTTTTGCCCGGACGGCGCTCGGAGGGGAAACCCTCGGCCTGAGCCTGATGAAGCTCGCTCCCAACTTCCGGATCCCGTTCGGTCACAAGCATCAGGGCCAGGAGGAGGTCTACGTGGTGCTGAGTGGCTCTGCGCGGATCAAGGCCGAGGACGAGATCGTCGAACTCGGCGAATGGGACGCGATCAGGTTCGACAATGACACAATGCGTGACGTTGAGGCAGGTCCCGATGGCGTTGAGTATCTCGCGTTTGGCGCCGGAGACGACCCCAGCGATGCCGACATGGTGCAGAACTGGTGGAGCGACTAGCGCCACCAAAACGGGTCGCGACCAAGACCGACGCGACGCATCCAGGCACCTGTAGCCATGCCTGAGTGGACGTGCCTCTGCCACTTCTCGGTCGGATCGGAGGGCGTCTACCGAGTCGAACATGAACGGTTGTTGAGAGGCAGCAAGACGACCATCGTCGGTCTTCAGGGCCTATGGGTTGTGACGGAAATGAACGCCCCGGACGAGGCCGAGGTGATCGACGCCGAACTCTGGATCGAGCCAGCGGAATAGCACCACCCCCCTGCGGGACTGAAGACGCGCAAGGCTGGGTACTACTGGGTCAATCGCTCCATTCAGAGGGCGACCAATCTAGGAGAGTCCTGATGGAAGATCCCCACGACCGCGAACCCGATGTCGAGGAGCTGGAACAGAACCAGCTGCCTGGTGAGGGGGACGAACCCGACGAGCTCCTGTCACCGGCATCGCAGATCGGAAGAGCCGCCCAGACGGGCGGAACGCCAGAATCAGGAGAGGCGCCGGGCGAGGACGTCGCAGAGGGATGGCCAATGCCAGACCAGAGCGACACTCCCTCCGAGTGGCCCGAACCGACCACGGACGGATAGCCTTGCAAGGGCTACACGACCGTGTGCACCCAGAGCGTTCATCGAAAGACTCTCCCCGCCTTGTCTGCCAGGACTGCGGAAAGGAAGCCGACCACGACGCAAAGAGGTGGGCTGGCCTGCACGGCCGGGAGGACAACGACAGCGTCACGGTGGTGGTGCTCTGCCCAGAGTGTTGGGCTAGGGAGTTTATTGACGACAGCTGAGTTCGTCAGGGCGAGAGAGCTTCCGCGGCACCCCAATTCTCGTTCGCCGGGTCAAGGATCGCCACGAAACCACCGTCCCAAGTGACAACCACATTCCCCTCAGGGCTGAAACCACTCACTCGCCCCGAGGTCACCGCGCTTTAGGGTCGGGTAGGTGGTGATGTGGCTGAGAAGCTCGATCGTCTGTCCGATGCGAACCTGGGCACGAATCCGGGCGGCAAGCACGGTCGAGCTCTTTGCATCCACACGTTGACTATCGACGGCCGCGCCGGGAACTTGAACCGGGTCGCGGGAATCCAGTCATGCAGAGCCTGGCAAGCCTCCCACACGTGTCGGGACTCCACCACACCGCAACACTCTTACAACATCGAGAGGCATATGTGGCCAGCCCCGACCGGAGTACGCTGGGAGGCCCGACAAAGGAGACAACGATGGCAGTCGCATACCTGCAGGAGTTCAAGATCGTCGACGGCGACACCAGCACCGCCAACTACGACGCTGTTGTCGAGAAACTGAACCTCACCACCGCTCCCGACGGACTCATCGTCCACACAGCCGGCTTCGATCACGACGCCGGCATCTTCCGGATCTTCGACGTCTGGGAGACCCGCGAGCAGGGCGACCGCTTCACCAACGAGCAACTGCAACCAATCCTCGAAGAGATCATGGCCGCCCACCCCAACCCCGAAAGCCTCACCCCGCCCGACCGCGAGACCTGGTATGAGCTTCACGACACCATGAGCTGACACGCGCCGCATCACTAACCAATCCGTCGCCTGCGCCAGCGTCCTCTCACTCGAACGTAAGACGCGGCGCCGAGTCGCGTTTCGGCAGCTCCGCATCCAGCGGCGCGACCCTGCAATGAGCAACGCTCAGTCGCTCCACCAATCCTCGACCCGCTCACCATCGCCGCCTTCAGGTCGATCAGAGCCGACGGCCACCAGCTCTAGCCCGTCTGGCCCACCCTCGAAGGCACGCACCGTGCTCGGGGCGACCCGAACCACATCCCACTGCCTGAGATTGACGATCTCGTTGTCGAGCTTGACCCGTCCTGAGCCGCTGACGACGAGGTAGACCTCCTCCTGCTCGCGGTGGCTGTGGCCGGTGCGGCTGCGGTAGTTCGGCCCGTAGCGGAACAGGCTGAGGCCGAGATGGTCGGAATCCAGATGGCTGCGAGCGAAGCGTGCCTCAACGTCGGCGCTGCCTCCGGCCTCGATCTCTTTCAAGTTGATCTTCGTGAATCCGCTCACACGTGCCTCCTTGTCTGACGGTCGCGGCTTGAGGTCTCATCTTGCCGACTGAGAGGGAGTGCACTCTTGGCATCGATCAAAGCACGACCATCAACTGGTCCCAACCCGGTGGGCTCGAAGCGCGGGGTCGCGGGGCCGAGTCGGCGTAGACTCGAAGGATGGATCCAGTCCTACGCAGCGGTGGCTGCCTTTGCGGGTCAGTTCGATACAGCGTTCGCGGCGAGCCGGTGCATGTTGGCCGTTGTCACTGCCACGACTGTCGGCGGGAATCCGGCAGTGCGTTCACGGTCTACGCACAGTGGCCTGTCGAAGATTTCGAGCTGAGCGGCGAGATCGCAAGTTACGAGGGGCGCGGCTTTTGCCCCACCTGCGGTTCTCGGGTTCTCAATCCCATCGACGAAGGA
Organism: uncultured Thermoleophilia bacterium; assembly: GCA_963784945.1. Taxonomy (GTDB): domain Bacteria; phylum Actinomycetota; class Thermoleophilia; order Gaiellales; family Gaiellaceae; genus Gaiella. The sequence goes on from CAWATN010000013.1 coordinate 96,219, forward strand.
GATCGCCTCGTCGAGGTTCGGATCGGGACGCTCGATGACGCACCTTTCGACCTCAAGCCTGAGGCTGAGATCTGGGTGAAACGTCGGGAACCATGGATCTCAGTGGTCGCAGGCGCAACGCAGCACGACGAGAACCGACACTAACGCGCCCGCCTTCATTAGCTGGTGGATCGTCTGGCGTGGCCCGTTTTTATTCAGACCCGATCGTTTTCCCTTGATCGAATCCGGGGAACTAGGCTGAACACACTACTGCCGCTGCTGCCTTCAGCGGCGGTGAGAGGAGGGTCCCCATGTTCAAGCACACTGGTGCGTTCTCGACGTTCTCTGTTGACGATGTCTCGCGGGCGAAGCAGTTCTACGCGGCAGCCTCGGCCTGTCGGTGAGCGAGGAAATGGGTGGACTGCGACTCCACCTTCCAGATGGCGTCGAGATGTTCGTCTACCCGAAGCCCGATCACAAGCCCGCGAACTTCACCGTGCTCAACTTCATCGTCGACGACATCGACAATGCCGTCGCGGAACTCACAGTTTGGGAATGACGCCTGACCCGGCGACTGCGACGCCGCCGGTCGATGACTGAAATCGACACCCGCACGATGAACGCGAGCAGGATTAGGACGATCACTACCCCCGGCATTGCGGGCATCGGCCACGGAACTGCGTCCACATCTCACATCGTAAGGAGGATGGTCGCGACGGAAAGCTCCGGGTTTCTGCGAGTGTCTACGCCACACGGATCCACGCCAAGAGCAAGAGCTTGCCCAACGGACTCCGAGAGGCGGCATGAAACTTCTTCTCACCTCGGCCGGCATCAAGAACACGAGCATCCACGACGCGTTGGTTGACCTCTTGGGCAAACCGATCGACCAGTCCAATGCCCTCTGCATTCCGACCGCGACGTACGCGTTCCCCGGTGGTGCTGCCAGCGCATGGCGGCTGATCAACGGACGTGCTGCCTCGCCCCTCTGCGAACTCGGTTGGAAGTCACTGGGAGTGCTCGAACTCACCGCGCTGCCGAGCATCGAGAGGACGATTTGGATCGACGCGGTCGAGGAGACGGACGCCCTTCTCGTGGGAGGTGGCGACCCCCTCTACCTGTGCTACTGGATCGAGCAGTCGGGACTGGGCGACCTGTTGCCCTCGCTAAGCAACATGGTCTGGGTGGGAGTCAGCGCCGGGAGCCTGGTGATGGGACCACAGGTCGGGCAGGGGTTTGTCTCTGGGAGCCCAGTCACCACCGGTGACGACCGAGCGCTGGGCCTCGTCGACTTCGCGATGTTCCCGCACCTGAACCACGAGGCAATGCCAGACCACTCGATGGCCGCCGCGGAGCTCTGGGCGGCCGGTCTGACGGTTCCGGCGTACGCAATCGACGACGAGACCGCGATCAAAGTGGTCGGTCGCACCATCGAAGTCGTCTCCGAGGGGAAGTGGCAGCTGTTCAATGCCCGCTAGGAGAGGCTTGACCATTTCTTCGCTCCTGCTCATCCAGCCGTTGTTACACGTAGCGCAGGCTGCTCGCGAAGTAACGCGGAGGTCGCGGGTGGTGGCTTTGTTCCGTCCGTGCGCACGCCGCAGAACGAACCCGAACTCGCCAGCGCCTCCCAGCGCCTCGGTGATCCACCGGGCGAAGACGTCCTCCTCGCTGGTCCCCCTATCGTCGCAGAACACACACACGAGCCGAGACTGGTCGGCGGCAACGTTCCCATCCTTATGAAACGAGGAGCCCTTTAGGTCGCGGCTCCCTTGCTCTTATTGCACGTCTCACAGCGAAGCTCGGCGATTCCGGTCGGGATCGATGCTCGACCGTCCCCGGAACAAAGCTTCGTCATCTCCGGATCAGACAACGCGGACGGACAATACGGGTCATCGATAGGTCACCCCCGGGAGTTGACCGTCCTCGGTGCAGAGTGGACGATGGAGATGCGATCGGAGTTGTTCGCAGGGCAACAAATCGATGACGTACTCCGAACAACCGAATTCGTTCCCCTCAAAGGCCTAACGGTGACGGTCACTTCCCTTAGGCAATCCGGAGAATGGGGGGCGGACATCCACTCCACCATGGCCTATCCGTCACCTGCCTATCGATTGATCCAAGCGTAAACCCAATCCCAACACCCAACCCCTACGACTTCACAGTCCCAGGAGGCTGATCGAAAACACCGCGGCGCCTCTCATTACGAGTGGAGCCTCTTTGCGCGGGATTTTCCGAACACCTTCGTCTTAGGCTCGGCGGACTTACGGTCGAGAGGTCTTGCCGACCTGCCGGCATCGCGGGGTCGAGGCACCGACGGCGGGTCGCTGAAAACGCTTGCCAAAACGCTTGCCGCGAACGATCGGCGCGTCAATCCAGAAAACGCAAAAGCCCCGTTTCCAGGGCTTTTGCTAGTAGCGGGGGCAGGATTTGAACCTGCGACCTCCGGGTTATGAGCCCGGCGAGCTACCTGACTGCTCCACCCCGCGACGCGGCGTCCATCGTAGCACTGTCCCGTTCGGTCGGTGCTCCCTGTTAGCGTGCAGGCGATGGTGGTCTGGCTCGCTCTCGGTGTGCTCCTCGTCGCGATCATCGGCGGGATCGCGTTCGCCGTGATCCGTGGTTTCCAGCTGTATCGCGATGTGAAGCGTGGCGGCTCGACGCTCACCACCGAGATGGGACGAATCAGCGAGGTCTCGCTCCAGATCGAGCACCAGATGGCGAATGCCGAGGCCGCGTCGGGGCGACTGCAGGGAGCCACGGCACGGCTCGCAACGTCGCGGGCGCAGCTCGACGTCCAACTCTGCGCACTCCAAGAAGCGCGCACCCAACTGCGGCGGCTGTTCTGGTTCGTCCCCGGAATCTGAGGCGTTCACCGGCGAGGCCCGAGGGTCGCAGCGACGCTCCGGCGAGCGCGTGAGCACCATCCCGATCCTGCAGATCGGCCACCCGGCTTTGCGGCAGAGAGCACGCGATGTGAGCAGGGACGAGTTCGGCTCCGCGGAGTTTCGCCGTATCACCGATGACCTCATCGAGACGATGCGCGCGGCAAAGGGCGCCGGGCTGGCGGCACCGCAGGTCGATATCCCACTCCGGATCTTTGCCGTCGAGGTCGAGGACAACCCGCGTTATCCCTACAAGCCCCGGCTCGGCCTCCGCGTGCTCGTCAACCCGGTGATTCGCACCCTCAGCGAGGAGACGTACCAGAGCTATGAGGGCTGCCTCAGCATCCCCGACCTTCGAGGCCTCGTACCCCGCCACGCCGAGATCGAGGTCGCGTACGACGACGTCACCGGGAGCGCGCACGTCGAGCGCTTCGGCGGACTGAGCGCCGGCACGATGCAGCACGAGCTCGATCACCTCGACGGCGTTCTCTTCACCGACCGTGTTCAGGATGCAACGACATTCTGCACGTGGGAGATGTTCCGCAGCTACCGCGAGGAGTCGTGGGTCGCGAGCATCGAGCACCTTCTTGCGCGCTTCCCCGGAGAAATGGAGACCCGATGACTCTCGCCGACTTTCCACGCGTACCTCTGACGTTCGGCCCTTCGCCGGTCCACCCGCTCGAGCGGCTCTCCGCGCACCTCGGCGGTACGGTCGAGATCTGGGCCAAGCGGGAGGACTGCAATTCGGGCCTCGCGTACGGAGGCAACAAGGTGCGCAAGCTCGAGTACCTTGCGGCAGAAGCGCTCGCGCAAGGCTGCGACACGCTTGTCTCGATCGGCGGCGTCCAGTCGAACCACACCCGTCAGGTCGCGGCGGTAGCAGCCCACCTCGGCCTCGGCTGCCTCCTCGTCCAGGAGCACTGGGTCGACTGGGACGACCCGATGTACGACAGGGTGGGCAACATCCTGCTGTCGCGGATAATGGGCGCCGACGTGCGACTCTCGGATGCCGGTTTCGATATCGGCTTCCGCCACAGCTGGGAAGAGGCCCTGGCAGAGGTCGAGGAGCGCGGAGGGAAGCCCTATGCGATCCCGGCTGGCGCATCCGATCATCCGCTCGGTGGACACGGTTTCGCGGGCTGGGCAGGCGAAGTGGCAACGCAGGAGCAGGAGCTCGGCATCTTCTTCGACACGATCGTCGTCTGCTCCGTCACCGGGTCGACCCAAGCCGGCATGGTCGCGGGCTTTGCCGGCCAGGAGCGGGGACGCTCGGTGCTCGGTATCGATGGCTCAGCGACGGTGCAACAGACGTGGGAGCAGATTGGGCGGATCGCCCGCCGCACGGCCGAAGCGATCGACCTCGGCCGCCCGCTCGCCGACGAAGAAATCGTCCTCCTCGACGAATGGCACGCCGGAACCTACGGCATCCCGGACGAGAAAACGATCGAGGCGATTCGCCTCTGCGCCCGACTCGAGGGCATGCTCACCGACCCCGTCTACGAGGGAAAATCGATGGCGGCGCTGATCGACCTCGTCCTTGACGGCCGCATCGAGCCCGGATCTCGCGTCCTGTATGCCCACCTCGGCGGCCAGCCGGCGCTGAACGGATACGCAGGCTTGTTCTAGCGTTCGAGGCCCGGGGCATAGGAACGGGCAACTACAACAATGCGCCGCTATGCCAAGATTCTCGAAGCTGGCGGCGCGGGCTGACGCGAAGGCGCGAGCGCTACGCCGAGAGTGACTCCCGCGATTCCGAGCACGCCGACCGTCTGCCAGGGGGGGCCGTTGCCAGTCCCGTTGCCGATAACCATGAGCACGGGCAAGAACCACGCCAGCGACAGCCGCGGCCGCATGACGGCAACCGGGCCGAGCAGCAACGCGAACGAGTGCATCCACACGATCGGTGAAGCGACGATCATCGCCGTGACGGCCAGTGAGAATGACCTTCGATCGTCACCCCGCCGGCCCATGACCACGCTGCCGGCGAGAACCCCCAACGCGAGGACGATCCCCACCAGGCGGGCAAGATCGACGCTCGCCCCGAGGTCGAGGAGCATGACCTTGACCGTGTAACTCTCCGACGATACAGCGCGATTGAGGGACCCCAGGTTGGACGGGTAGGCGGCAAGCCCCGAGAAGCCAAGTGTCCCCCAGAGGACAAAGGTCACGGTGGCAGAGACGACGGCGACGCCGACCGCTGCCGCCGTCCGGCGGGTCGCAGCGAGCCAGACGATGAGCGGCCAGCAGATGATCTTGGCTGCGAATGCGAGACCGCCTGCCGCCGCCGCTCGCTTCCAGTGATCTCGCGCATGCCAGCAGACCGACGTGCCGAGTAGAAGCAGGATCGTGACATTGCCGGTCTGCACCGCAGCCAGAACAGGGGTCCACAGAAAGCAGACGCTGTAGCAGCGCCAGTCACGCACACCGAGGAACCACAGGCATACAGGGACGCACCCGATAAGCAAGACGGTGAAAATGACGTTCGGCCCGGGCAGCGCCGTGAGCGGCACCAGCGCAAATGCGACAAGGGGTGGATACCCGTAAGCCGGATAGGGAGAGTGGCCAGCAGCAATTGCGCGGGCCGCCGGAAGAAGGGTCTGATTCAGATCGATGCCGAGAATGCCGTCCCGATACGCGGCGACGAGGGCAGGCACCAGCACGAAAGCCGGCAGCAGCATGAACAGAACGACGTTCAGCGGGCGACTAGGGGACGTGCTCGAACGCCAGGATGAGTGAACACGCATCGGAGCATCCTACGGACGGCGTCGGCCGCATCCCGGACACGGATTCGCTACTGCGCGGCCCGGTTTGACGGTCACTGTCAGAAGCGACGAAGGCCAATGTCGGCTGATCGCTCTGCAACACTCCCACGCATGCGCGTAGTGATCGCCGACGACCACCGCCTCATGCTCGACGGCATCCGCCGGGCGCTCGAGAGCGACGGCGGCTTCGAGATCGTCGGCGAGACACAAGACGGGACACAGGTGCGCTCGATCGTCGACCGGACGAGTCCGGACCTCGTGCTTCTCGACGTGCGCATGCCTCGAATGGACGGACTTGCCTGCCTCGACGAGATTCACAAGCGGTACCCCGAGATCAAGGTCGTAATGCTTTCCGCGTCGACGTCGCCGGAGCTCATTGCAGCAGCGCTTCGCCGCGGCGCGAGCGCGTATCTCTCGAAGAGTGTCGACCCGACAGATCTCCCCTCGACGCTCCGGCAGATAGCCGGGGGACACGTATGGGGCTCGAGCGGCACCGCCTCCGACGAAGGAGACGACGGCCCCAAGGCACTCGGGCTCACGGATCGTGAGATCGCAATCCTGCAGGCACTCGCGCGCGGCCTCTCGAACGCCGAGATCGCGAAGGAACTGTGGGTGACGCAACAAACGGTGAAGTTCCACCTGACGAACATCTATCGGAAGCTCGGCGCCAAGAATCGAACGCAAGCGACACGGATCGCCCACCAGCACGGTCTCGTCGACAGTCCGCTCTACGGCGACGAGGAGTAGGCATTACGGGCCCGAAGATGCCGGACGTCGCACCAAACGGCGACTCCGGTGCTGGCAGGATGAAGCAGCGATGGATCCAGGGGGTTGTCGACAACAACCTCCTCGTCCTCGTGATCATGCTGCTTGCGACGTTCCTGCTCGTCGTCGGGCGCGCGCTCCTTGGCGGCGACAGCTGGCTCACTTTCATGGCTGGTCGGGAGATCGTCGAGCATGGCCTCCCACGGCACGAGACGCTGACGACGATCCCGCTCGGGAGAACGTGGACCGATCAGCAGTGGCTCGCCCAGCTGGTCTTCTACGGGCTCAACCGCGTCGGTGGGCTCGGACTCTCGATCGTCTTCCACGCGCTGATGGTCACCACGGCGTTCGCCATCACCGTGGTCACGTCACGGATGCGCGGCGCGTCGTCGCGGATGACGCTCGTCGCCGCAGCCGTCTGCCTGCTTGTCGCGCCCTGGTCGTGGCAACTGCGGGCTCAGTCGATCGCCCTACCCCTCTTCGCTTTCACCCTCGCGCTGATGGCGACCGACGCCTGCTTGCGTGCGCGGCGTACCTACCTCGTGTTTCCGACACTCATCGTCTGGGCGAACATGCACGGTTCGGTGGTGCTGGGGGCGATGCTCGTCTCGTTCGCCGCCGTGCTTTGCCTCCCCGACCTCGTTCGCCGACGTCCACACATGACCCCTCTGTGGAGGCTGGCGCTGTTCCTGATTGCCCCCTGGGCCTGCATTCTCGTCTCGCCGTACGGCACCGACCTCGTCGACTATTACCGCATTCTCCTTGTCGACAGCCCCGTCTCGAAGTTGATCACGGAGTGGCAAGCACCCAAACCGCACGGGTACTTCCTCATCTTCTTCGTGGTCGCCGCCGTAACGGTGGCGATCGTGATCTGGCAGCGCCGGCGCCTGTCGCTCTACGACATCGGGGTGTTGGCGCTGACGCTCGCCGGGGCCGGGCGGAGCGTGCGCGCGGTCGTGTGGTTCTCACTCGCGATGGCCATGCTGCTGCCGCTCGCCCTCGACGGCATCGTGCGCCCGAGTGCACAGGCTCCCATCCACCGACGACTCGCGCTCGGCCTCACGGGCGCCTTGGCCTGCATTCTCACCGCAACAGCAGTCTTCATGCTCACCCGAAGCGACACTTGGTACGAACACAGCTGGTCGGCGGGCGGAGCCCGCGCGACGGCGCGCGCCGCAAACACCTCCGGGATCGAGGAAGCAGTGTGGCCGAGCGACGCGTACGCAGACTGGCTGCTGTGGAAGGAGCCCACGCTTCGAGGGCGAATTGCCTGGGACGTCCGCTTCGAGCTCTTGACCGAGGCGGAGATCCGCTCCATCGTGAGGTTCAAGTCGTACAAGCCTGGGTGGCGAGCTCCTGTCCGCAGATATCCCATCCTCGTCCTCGACCCCCGCGAGAGCCCCGCGCAGGCGCGGGCTCTTCGACGCGAGCCAGGCACAAGGGTCATTTTCGCCGACAGGGCGATGATCGTACTGGTTCGTAGCCCGTCCGGCTAACGGCCCAGCGTTGGATGGTTGATCGGTCATTCACGAGTGAGCCTGTCATCATCGGGTAGCGGGGACCGGGATCGACGTGTCGAACGTCGGCAGTGTCAGTACTCCGTCGACACAGGAGGCTGCCGTGCGCGCCGACCTCGACATCCTCGTGATCGCGCTTTATCGCGCTGGCTGCGCATTGCTCCTTCCCAGCGAACGCCGCGACACGGCCGTCGGAACTGATCAGCGCAACGAGTTGCTTGCGCTGATGGTCGCCCAGATGCTCTGCTGGGCCAAGAGCTGCCGGAATTGCCGGGGATCGACTTGACCATTGGCCAGTTGACCCTCTCAGCGTTCCAAACGACACTCCAGTGTGCTGAAACATGGTCGTCGCGGCGAGTTATGGCGATCAGAACGGAAGCTACAACCGGGGGAGAAGGAGCGAGGGAATGAGAGTGCTCGACGCGATTTCCGCCCGGGTTCAAAACGCATGGTTCGCAACTCGAGACGAGGAATCCGGTCAGACGCTCACCGAGTACGCGCTGATCATCGCTCTTGTTGCGGTAGCGACTGTCGCAGCGGTCGGCTTCTTCGGCGGCAGGCTCGTCAACCTTCTGTGGCAGGAAGGAAGTTCGGTCGGTAACACCACCTGACGGGCTACGCAGAAAGAATATCGGGGGATAAATCAGTCGGTATTGACCGGGGGATAAGTTCGTCTCAAAACGGGAAATCGAACTGGACTATCCGCCAGTTGAAGATCTGATAATTCCAGAGCACAGTTATGCCAACGACGACCTTTCGTCATCTACCAAAGGGAGAGTGTCATGCAGGTTTTCACCAACGTTGTTGTCCGGGCCCAGAACGCTTGGTTCGCAGCTCGTGACGAGGAGTCCGGCCAGTCGCTCGTCGAGTACGCGCTGATCGTCGCTCTTGTCGCGGTCGCTTCCATTGCAGCACTCGGCTTCCTCAGCGGCAAGATCCAGGCCATCTTCTCGAAGGCCGGCAGCTCGATCGCCTAATCGCCCAAAGCGGGCGACCGACGTTGCAGCTTTCGCACCATGCGACGAGGAAGGGCCGTGCCGACAAGCGCGGCCCTTCCTCGTTCAAGACACAACGTCGGCAAAGAACACGTGCGCCAAGGAGGAATTGAACCTTCCGGCGCGCACTAGGACGAAGAGGAAGCCCGAACCAGCACGACGTACCAAGCGAGAAAACCAACTCGGATTCGCAAGCTCGACGTAAAGCATCGCTCCTCGGGTGCCGAGGACCATAGGCGGGCCTGATCGACCACCTGACCCGGCACGCGCCGCAACGTAATGACGGAAGGAGCTCCGCAAGATGGCGAAGAACCTGATGGAGAAAGTGACAACCTCACGAGGGGGCGCGATCGCCATCGGGGTTACCGTCGCGATCATTGCAGCGATCCTCCTGATCGTCTACCTGACGCGGTACAAGTCGAGCGTCGACTCGACCGCAGCAGCAGTACCCGTGCTCGTCGCGAAGAACCTGATCCCCAAGGGGACGCCGGGAACCGCCGTCGCTTCGAAGGGGCGCTATCAGAGCACATCCGTACCATCGGACAAGGTCCAGCCCGGGGCAATCAGTGATCCCGCGGAGCTCAACGGACGTCTTGCCATTGCGGACATCTACCCGGGAGCACAGCTCACGCTGAACAACTTCACGGCCGAGGCCTCAGGTGCCCTGAACGCACAGATCGCGGGCAGGGAACGCGGAGTGACGCTGGCGATCGATGTGGTCAACGGCAGCCTTGCGAACGTTGCCACGGGTGACCACGTCGACCTCTATGTCAAGGTCGACAAGGGCGAACAGCCCACGATCCAGCTCTTCCGATCGAATGTTCTCGTCCTCTCGGCGCCTGGCGCTGCCGGCGGGAACGTCGTGCTCAGAGTGGGCACCAAGGACTCATCGAACATTCTCTTCGCCGCGACGCAGGCCACGTTGTACTTCGTCATCCGCCCAGCGGCCGGAGCCAGCCCATCAGCTCCTTCGCTCGCGAATCTCTCGACCGTGATCGCAACCAGCAGGACTCGCTAACTCCATGGCCGAGACGCTTCGCACGCTGGTTGCGGTCGATAGCGGCCTCGATACCCATGAGCTCGCGAACATCGTCACGAGCGACGGCGTCATCAGCGTCTCGGGCGTCATCGACGGGATGGACGAAGCGTGGCGGACGTTGCAGGACAGCTCCTGCGACATCCTGGTCGTTGCCTGTCAGGGCTACTCGGAGCGCGCCCTCGCCCTGATCGACGGGTCGGTCAAGCAGGATCCGGGCCGCCCGATCCTCGTGCTCGCGGAGGGCGTCCCGAACGGCTTCGTCCGACGCAGCTTCGAAGCCGGCGCAGACGACATCCTGATGCTGCCCCAGACGCCCGACCAGGTGCGTTTCTCGATCCTCAAGCTGGTCGCGCGCAAGAGCCGGAAGAACGACGGTACGCCGGGGCATCAGGGCCGTCTCATCTGCGTGCTCGGGCCGAAGGGAGGGGCGGGCAAGACCCTGACGAGCGCCAACCTGGGGATCGCGCTTGCGCAGGCAGGGCAACGCGTCGCGATCGTCGACCTGGACCTGCAGTTCGGGGACGTTGCCCTGTGTCTCGGGCTCGGGCCCGACCGAACGTTCTACGACCTTGCGCTCGCCGGCGGCACTCTCGATGCCCAGAAGCTCGCCGCGTACCTGATGACGCATTCGTCAGGTCTCTGCGCGCTGCTTGCGCCGACGCGGCCGGATCAGGCGAGCTCGATCTCGGTCGAGTTGATCCGCGAGGTGTATGCATCCCTGCGGTCGACGTTCGATTACGTCATCGTCGATACGCCGCCCGGGTTCACCGCTGAGGTGATCGCAACTATCGACGCAGCCAGCGATCTCGTCATCGTCGGCATGCTCGACGCCCTCTCGCTCAAGAATACGAAGCTCGGCCTCGAGACTCTCGAGCTAATGGGGTGCGACCCGGATTCGATCAAGATGGTGCTCAACAGGGCTCAGAGCCAGGTCGGGATCAGTCAGAGCGATGTGGCAAACGTCCTCGGACGGCAGCCCGATGTCTTCATCCCGAGCGATCGGGAGATCCCCCGCGCGGTCAACGAAGGCATCCCGATCACCATCGCCAAGCCCGCGTCCGAGGCTGCCAACGCTTTTCGCCAGCTCGCATCGTTCTTTGTCGACGATGGAATGTCCGAGCCGCTAGCCATGACCACAGCACAGGATTCCGCCCTCGGGCGCCGACGTCTCTTCGGGAGGAAGATCTAATGGAACTCCATGAACGCCTCACAACGACCAGGCCGAACGTTTCTCAGGGGACCCGCGAACCATTTGCGGAGCTGAAGACGCAGGTTCACCTTGCGGTAATCGGAGATCTCGGGCCACAGCTCTTCAACGTCACCATGGACCCCGGTGCGTTGCGTGATCGCGTGCTCGTCGACATCCGGCGGCACCTCGCGGCCGAGACGACCCTCTCGCGGGACGACCGCGAGCGCCTGAGCAAGGAAATCGCTGACGACATCCTCGGGTACGGCCCTCTCGAGCGGCTGCTCTCCGACGACTCCATCTCGGAGATCATGGTCAACGGGCCAGGGGACATCTGGATCGAACGCCAGGGCCGCCTCTACGAGACGACGGTTCGGTTCAACGACGATTCCCACCTCCGCCGGATCATCAACAAGATGGTCGCTCAGGTCGGGCGTCGCGTGGATGAGTCATCGCCGATGGTCGATGCGAGGCTTCCTGACGGCAGCCGCGTGAATGTGATCATCCCGCCGCTCTCGCTCTCGGGCCCGCTCGTCACCATCCGCAAGTTCTCGAAGAAGCGCCTCACGCTCGACGACATGGTCAATCTTGGGACGATCTCCGCGGAGGGCGTCGAGTTTCTGCGCCTGTGCGTTGCTGCAGAGCTGAACATCCTCATCTCCGGAGGCACCGGAACTGGCAAGACCACGCTGCTGAACGCGCTCTCGTCTGCAGTTCCCGAGAACGAGCGGATCGTCACGATCGAGGACGCCGCGGAGCTGCAGCTGCACCAGGAGCACGTTCTCCGTCTCGAGGCCCGGCCGAAGAACATCGAAGGCGAGGGCGAGATCTCGATCCGGGAACTCGTACGCAACGCGCTGCGCATGCGGCCCGATCGGATCATCGTCGGAGAGGTACGTGGAGCCGAGTCGCTCGACATGCTCCAGGCGATGAACACGGGCCACGACGGGTCGATGTCCACCGTGCACGCCAACTCGCCCCGCGATGCGCTCCACCGCATCGAGACGATGGTGCTGATGTCTGGGTACGACCTGCCCGTGCGCGCAATCCGGCAGCAGGTCTCCTCCGCACTCGACCTGATCGTCCACCTCGACCGGTTCGAGGACGGCTCACGCCGGATCTCGCACATCACCGAGGTGCAGCGGATGGAGTCGGACGTGATCACGCTCCAGGATCTCTTCGAGTTCAAGCTCGAGTCGGTAGCCGCAGACCGGACGATCACGGGAGGCGTCAAGCCGACCGGTCTCCGCCCCATGTTCCTCGCGAAATTCGAAAAGCACGGCGCCGAGCTTCCTGCCCACATGTTCGGCCCGGCTCCGACCACGCTCACCGACATCACGCGGAGGCAAAGGTGAACCTGAAGCGGACACCGGCTATCGCGCTCGTCTCGGCTGCCCTCGTTGCTGCCGTTGCCACAAACGTGGCGACGGCAGCCGAGAGCGCAGCCGGCGTCGGTGTCACGGAGGCCACGGATTCGCACTTCCCGGACATGGCATTCGTTCTGTCGTTGCCCAAGAAGCAGCCACTCACGGCCGCTCAACTGGGCCTGACCGAGAACCGGAAGCCCGTTCAGAACCTGACCGTCGCAAAGCCTGGCGCGGACAACGTCGGCGTCGTGCTCGTGATCGACGCGTCCAACAGCATGAAGGGCCGACCGATCGCCGGTGCGATGGCAGCGGCACGTGCCTTTGCGGCCCGACGTACTCCTGGGCAGCAACTCGCGCTCATCACGTTCAACGGCAAGACGACCGTCGTCCTGCCCCTGACGAACGGGGCGGCAGCGATTACCAAGGCGCTGGCGCAGACTCCCGATCTCGCCCCCGATACCCACATCTACGACGCTCTCGACAGTGCGCGCAAGTTGCTCGAGGAGTCGGGCGTCGCTGCAGGCTCAATTGTGCTCCTCTCCGACGGGAAGGACATCGGGAGCGATATCGACCAGACCACCGCGATCAGCGCGCTGAAGGACACGAAGGTACGGGTGTTCGCGGTCGGACTCCACTCGGGCCAGTACGACCCGGCCGCGCTCAAGGCAGTCGCCGCGCAGACCTCGGGGAACTACAGCGAGGCATCGAGCGCGTCTGCACTGAAGCAGATCTATGCCGGGCTCGGCTATACGCTCTCGAACGAGTACGTCGTCCGCTACCGGTCGCTCGCCGGCCCGGGGCAACAGACGAGGGTTGCAGTCAAGGTCGCTGGAATTCCGGGAACGGCCCGAACGAGCTACGTGACTCCGTCGCTTCCGACGGCCTCTGTGGCGAACGGAGAGACGTGGTGGGATCGCATCATCCGGTCCCCGATCACGCTCATCGTCGTCGTCTTCGCGATCGTTGCGATGCTCGGGTACGCGGTCTTCCGGCTCCTGTACCGGCCGGACCAGGCGCTGAAGCGGCGGATCGGCCAGTTCGTCTCCCTCCCGGAGGACGAGAGAGCGAAGCAGCGCCAGGCTGAGGTCGATCTCATGCTCGCGCCCGACGAGAAGTCTCCTACAGAAGGGCGCTTCGCCTACCTCAGGCGGCTCGAGGACGACATGGAGCTCGCCCACATCGAGACGCCGGTGCGCACCGTGCTGCTTCTCACGTGCATCGGTGGTCTTGCCCTTGGGATCGTCGTCGCCATCCTCGTTGGCTCGCCGATCGGCCTCCTTGCGGCGCTCGTCGCACCGTTCGTCACAAGGGCAGTTGTCAGCCGGCGCCTAAACACCACGCGCGGAGTCTTCTCGGATCAACTGCCGGACAATCTCGACGTTCTCGCGTCGGGGCTCAGAGCCGGGCACAGCTTCGTCGGCGCCCTCGCGGTCTGCGTCGACGATGCCGCCGAGCCGTCGAAGAGTGAATTCCAGCGCGTGCTCGCCGACGAGCAGCTAGGAGTGCCGGTCGACGAGGCGTTGCACGTCACTGCCAAGCGGATGGACAGCAGGGATGTCGTCCAGATTGCGCTCGTTGCAAGGCTTCAGCGCGAGGCCGGCACGAACGCGGCGGCCGTGCTCGACCAGGTCGCCGACAACGTCCGGGCTCGACTCGAGCTTCGTCGCCTGGTCGCAACGCTTACCGCCCAGGGCCGGATGGCACGCTGGATCGTGTCACTCCTGCCGGTGGGCCTCTTCTTGATCATCTACCTCCTGAACCGGCAGTACCTCGCCCCGCTCTGGAACGATCCGGTCGGCATCGCTGCGCTGATCTGTGCGGCGGTCATGGTCATTGCCGGCTCCCTCGTCATCAAGCGAATCATCGAGATCGAGGTGTAACCCATGACGACTTTCATCCTCATCGTCGCACTGATTCTTCTCGCCGCCGCGGTCACGATTCTCGTTCAGGCGATCACCGCTCCACAGCGCGAGGGCCAGGAAGTGGTCGAGCAGATCGGAGCCTACGGCTTCCGCGGCTTCGTCTCGCGCGACGACGGCGTGGCGCGCGAGCACACATCCCTCAGGGAGCTGCCGACCACGATCGGTGATTGGCTGAGCGCCCGCTTCGGGGCCCACAAGGAGGCGGATGTTCGTCGGCGCCTCGTGGCGGCAGGATGGTATTCGACGACGCCTGCCGCGTTGCTCGGGTACCGATTCATCAGCGCGACCGTCTTCACGTTCGGGTTCCTTCTCCTCGGCGCGGCTGCGGGTATGAGCACCGCGTTGTACGTCGTCGGCCTCATCGTCTTTGCGCTGTTCGGCTGGTACCTGCCGTCGATGGTCCTGAACCGCAAGACGAAGGAACGCCACCACAAGATCGACCGTGAGCTTCCCGAGCTGATCGATCTCCTTGTCGTCACCGTGGAAGCGGGGATTGGCTTCAACGGCTCCCTTCGGCTCGCCGCCCAGGAGCTCGGCGGCCCGCTCGCCCAGGAACTGCGGCTCACCCTGCAGGAACAGAGCATGGGCCTCTCGACGACGGAGGCGCTCGACAACCTCTCGTACCGGGTCGACGCCCCGGGCATCAAGTCCTTCGTGCGGGCGATCAGTCAGGGCGAGACCCTCGGGGTCTCGATCAGCCAGATCCTTCGCAACCTCGCGGAGGAGATGCGCAAGAAGCGGAAGGCGACTGCCGAGGAGCTGGCTCAGAAGGCGCCGATCAAGATGCTCTTCCCGCTGATCTTCCTGATCTTCCCCGCCATGTTCGTGGTCTTGCTCCTACCGGCGCTGCTCGCGATCTCGAAGTCGCTGGGGGATTAGCCGTATGAGCAGACGGGCAGGGACGCTGACACTTCGTCGGGAGGATGGCCGCATCGTCTGCGACTCGGTCATCGTCGCCGACGGAACGTTCCGACGCCTGCGCGGCCTCCTCGGCCGCAAGGCACTCCGTGCCGATGAGGGGATCGTCCTCCGCCCCGCCTGGTCGATCCATACCGCGTTCATGCGGTTCTCGATCGACGTCGTGTTCGTAGACGCAGAGCAGGTCGTGATGCGTATTGCGCCGAGCCTCCGACCGTTCAAGACCGCGTCCTGCCGTGGCGCCCGAGAGGTCGTCGAGCTTGCAGCCGGCGAGTGCGCGAGGCGTGGCCTCGCTCCCGGTGACCGTGTCGCGTGGGCGTCCCGCGACGTCGTCAATGCGCTCGCGATCAAGGAGAACGCTCCGCTCCAGATCGACCGACTCGGAACGGTGCTCGTTGCGAGCGCCGATCAGCGGTTCGTCAAGCTCGCCCGCTTCCTCCTGGAGGGGCGTGGGATCAACATTGAGGCACAGTCTGCGCCCGTCTCACTTTCGGGCTCGCTTGCGGATGCGAACGTCGACGCGGTTCTCCTCGACGCCGGCGTGAGTCTCGGCGACGGTCTCCGCGCTCTGAACAACGCGCGCGCACAGCGGCCCGACGTGCCCTTCGTCCTCGTCGCGGAGGCCCCCGGTGACCGTGCTCCCGAAAGCGTGCGCGTCTTCGACAAGTGGCAGGAGACGGACGCGGCAATGAGCGCGCTCGAGCAGGCGATCACGGGAGTTCCCGTCGGATAGGACTTTTCGCGCATGAATCCACGCCCTCATCCGCCTCTCCTCCCGGCCCAAGAGTCACTCATGGCCTTGCGCCAGGATGCCGATCTCCATTCGATGGGCGACTCACAGCTGATGTGCGCCGCGTGGGAGGCTCGAGTGGCGGAAAACGGGGTCCCTCGCCGACCAGCAAGCCGCAGGGACGGGTAGATGGCGTCCCTCGCCGGCACCACATCGAGGACCGAGGCGATTGTCGCGCTCTCGCGTCTCGATGCCACGAAGCGGTCGGCCTCGGCCGGGACGACGCGGCTCGAGCATCTTCATGCGTTCCTCGCCGACGGCGCTCCCTCCCACGTGCTGCCGCTCCTCGTTGCGGCGCGCGTACGAGCCACCCGGATCGCGCTCGCCGGTGGTGAAAACGAGGCGAGTGACGCGATGGCGGCGCACGTCTACGCCGCTGACGTCGTCGCGAACCTCGCAGCCGAGGGCGATCTCGCTCCAACCGACACCCAGATCACTGCAGGAGCGCTCGCCGAGGCATGCTCGATACCGCTCACTGCGGCCAGCTTCGACCTGTTCCTCCGCACCATCTCGAGCCCCGTCCTGCTCGAACTGCCGCCCGTCGTGGCCGCCGAGATCCAGCTTCGACTGCTGCTCCATCTCGACGTCGCCTCCGAGGTCTCGCTCTGGTGCCGAACGAGCGACGGTCGCATCGACTGCATGATCTCGCTCGGCGCCGACCCGACGGACGGCCAGGTTCGCAGGCAGGCCAAGGCTGCGATCACGGGGCGCGCCGGCGTCTCGCTCGTCGGCCTTTCGACGCTCCGCACGGGGGCAGTGCACCGTTTCGGAACGCCTGTTGGCGCG
Source organism: uncultured Thermoleophilia bacterium (assembly GCA_963784945.1). Classification (GTDB taxonomy): domain Bacteria; phylum Actinomycetota; class Thermoleophilia; order Gaiellales; family Gaiellaceae; genus Gaiella. Next base: position 113,124 of record CAWATN010000013.1, read on the forward strand.
GTCGTTGCACGCCTCCATGGCGATCGCCGACGCGACATCAGTGCCTACCTGGACGAGACGGCGCTTGCGCTCTCGATCGTGCTCGAGCGCGAACTGCTGCTCGAGCACAACACGAGGCGCGAAAGCGCCCTGACGAGCAACTCAGAGAACCGGCTGACGCGACTCGGCTTCGACCTGCACGACGGGCCGGTTCAGGATGTGCTCGCTCTCGGCGCCGAAACCCGCCAGCTGCGCGACAAGGTCTACCCCTTCGTGCTCGACAGCCACCGCGAGCTCGTGAGCGGCCGCTTCGACGATCTCCTTGCACGACTGGTCGAGCTCGACCGGCAACTCCGCGAGATGGCCCACTCACTCGAGTCGCGAAGCATCGTCTCGCGACCCCTCGCCGAGATCCTGCACCGCGAGGTCGAAGCCTTCGCGCGCCGAACTGAGATCGAGACCTCGGTCGAGGTGCGTGGCGATCCGGAGTCGCTCAGCTCCTCACAACGCGTTGCCCTGTTCAGAGCCATCCAGGAGTCGCTCTCGAATGTCCGAGAGCACAGTGGCGCCACGGAGGTCGAGGTGCGGCTCCAGGTGCGGCGCAGCACGGTCGACGTTCGCGTTACCGACAACGGCCAAGGCTTCGAGGTGAACCGCTCGCTTGCTCTCGCAGCCGAGCGAGGGCGCCTCGGCATCGTCGGCATCGGTGAACGGATGAGGATGCTCGGAGGCTCGTTCGAGGTCGACAGCCGTCCCGGCGGTCCCACCACTTTGCGGTTCTCCCTGCCACGGTGGGAGCAGTTCCACCCCGTCTCCCGAGAGAGGAGCTGAGACACGATGGAATCGACGAAACTGACCTTCGGAGCGATCGCGTTTCCCGCGAAATGCAGGTATTCTTTGCCTGAAACGGTGGGCGAGGAGCCCGGGGAGAAGTCGATGCACGAGCCAGTCAGACATGCGAAGCGACGGCGCGAGGAAGGCCAGGCGATGATCGAGATGGCCCTGATTCTGCCCGTCCTGTTGCTCCTGATCGGCGGAATCGTGAAGTTCGGCATCGTCTACAACAATCACATCATCTTGACCGATTCCGTTCGCGTCGGCTCACGCCAACTCGCGCTCGGTCGCGGTCTCCCCGACGCGTGCGTGCCCGCGGTCAAACGGCTCAAGGACAGCGCTGAGAACCTCGACTCGAGCAAGCTCGTCGTCGCGGCGCCGGTCTTCAGCGGCACGTCGTCCTGCGCCACGATGTTCGAGGGTGACGCGTCGACGATCAGCGCCACCTATCCGTGCGAGCTGACGATCTTCGGGATCGACTTCTTCCCGAGCTGCAAGCTCAAGGCATCCGCGACAGAGGCTGTCGAGTGAGACTCGCGCCCTCAGACATGCGGCGTCGTAGCGTTCGTCACGAGGACGGGCAGGCGTTGCTCCTGATGGTCTTCGCACTCGTGGTGCTGCTCGGTCTGGCCGCGCTCGTCTTCGACTTCGGCCGGGCGTACCTTGCACAGCGTCAACTGCAGCAGGCCGTCGATGCCGCCGCACTCGTTGCCGGGCAGACCATGCCGGACACCACGGCCGCCTATGCCGCTGCCGTGAACTACAGCGCCACCGGCCTGAACAAGCATCTCCTCAGCATGAACGCGGGCGCCCCGACGATCAAGTTCAAGTGCGTGCAGAGCCTCGCGCAGAACAATGTGCCCTGCCTCAAGGATCCGACGCCTGCCGGCGGTGGCAGTCCCAGCACCCCCTGCAGTGTCGACGAGCCCATCACGAAGAAGTGCAATGCCGTCCAGGTGACACAGTCGGCGACGGTGCCAACCACATTCGGGCGGCTCTTCGTGCCGAGCCTCAAAGTGACGGCCCGCTCCACCGTCGGCATGCGCGGGGGAGCCCCCCACCCCCTCAACATCATGATCGTGCTCGACAGAACCGGATCGATGGGAGACCCTGGGCTTTCGATGACAACGACGGGGTGCGGCGACGCCGTCACGGATCCAAGCGGCAACACCGTGATTGCGGCCAACCAGTCCCTGAAGATCGACTGCGCCAAGGCCGGTATCCGAGAACTCCTCAGTGGTCTTCTACCGTGCCAACCGAATCTCCAGGTGTGCGGCGCGGCGGCCCCACTCGATCAGGTCGGCATGATGGTCTTCCCTGCGCTCAACGCGCGGGACGCGACAACTCACGACACCACCGGCAACCCCGCACATTCCAACGTCAACCTCGACTCGAGCGCCAGCTGCTCGGGTGCGCTCACGACGAAACCGCCGTGGTACACGCCGAACCGCGCGTTTCCCAACTGGTTCCTGCAGACGAGCGACGTCGGTTATGGATCGCCCGCAGTAGCGGCCGTGCCAGCGGTAGACGAGGTGGACCGGCTGAACGTTCAGGGCAACCCCAGCAGCGGGAACAATTCCTACTTCACCGTGACGGTGAACGGGCAAACGACAGGCAACCTCACCTGGCCAACGAACGCCGCTGCTGTTCAGGCCGCGATCGTGGCTCTGCCCGGAGTTGGGCCGACAGACGTCACCGTGGTCGGAAACAACAACGGACCAGGCGACCCATGGACGGTCACGTTCGCTAATGCCCTCGGCGGTCAGAACGTTGCCTTCGGCGTCACCGACAACCTGCTTCCCAACAATGTTTCGATCACCAATTCGGAGGTGCTGGCCGGAGCGGCCGGCTCGCCCGCGCAGCCGGCGGTCGTCCCGGACTACTCATTCGCCCCGCTCTCGAACGACTTCAGGACAACCCCCGATCCAGGGCTGAACGCCAATTCGCGCCTGATCCAAGCGATCACCTGGTCCTCCTGCCCCGGCGGCACGTCGACCGTCGGAACCCGACAGATCGCCTCGGAGAGCGCAACGGGGTATCCCGGAAACCGGTACTACGGCGTAACTGCCGGCGGCAATACGTATTACACCGGAGCCCTCCTCGCAGCTCAGGACGCGCTCGCAGCCGAAGCGGCTGCCCATCCACAGCGGGAGGCGCAACCGGTGATCATCTTTCTCACGGACGGCCAGGCCAACACGGGGGCGCCAAATCCGTGCGCCACTGCCATGAGCGCCGCGCAGGCTGCCGCCCAGGCCGGGACCTGGGTGTATTCGATCGCATACAACGTCTCGGTCAGTTCGTCGAACCCCGACACGTATTGCCAGTTCCCGGGAGGTACCCGGGAGGTCGCCCCGGGGTACCCGGGAGGACTGCCCGCGTATCACACTCTCGCGCAGATCGCGAGGAACAACGACACCCCAACGGTGTCCGATCCGACGAAGTTCTTCTGCGTGGGCACGCCTTCGAACCCCGCGGAGCCGTGCCAGGACGGCAGCACTCTCACGCAGGTCTTCAGGAGCATCGGCACCCAGCTCACCGCTTCACGGCTCTATTCCGATGACACCTTCAACTAGGACCGGCGTGTCGCGCCGGTCCCGAACGCTGTGCGCGACTGCAGTCGGTGCGGTGTGCCTCGCCCTCGTCTCGACGGCGTCCGCGTCCGCCCCGGTGACATACGTCACGCCGACGGCGATCGCAGCGAAGATCCGTGGTCTCGTTCCGCAGATCCCCACCGACAACACGAGCCCGCCCTCGACCATCACGGCAACGTCCTGCAAAGGTCTTCCCCCCGCCCGTCAGCAGAAGTTCACGACGTTCCGCTGCTCGGCGACGTGGAGCCATGGACATGCGACGATCTGGGCTCGGGCACTCCCGGGCGGGACGTATTGCGCCAGCAGCACGGGGCTGGCCTCCTGCCCACCGGGACCTGCGGTCACGGGCGATCCCCGGATTTGCACGAATGCGCCCGCTCCGCCGACCGCCGACCCGAACCGCTGCGCGCTCGCTGCAACCGAGATCGCGATCGTCCGAGCGATGCCGATCAACTTCAACGATCCCGGGTGGACGATCAGGAACGTCTCTTGCACAGGGTCGAACTTGAGCCGGAAGTGCACCTTCTCGAGCCACACCGCGTACGGCATCTACTACACGAGTGCGATCGGCTTCGCGCAAGTCGACGGCGCCTGGACGGCGACGATCGTCACGACCGGTGGCGGCGGGACGTCCACGTGCTTGGTCCTCCCCGGCCCACCGGCGGGGCGCTCTCGCTGGACGACAGGCCCAGCACCGACCTGCACGAAGTAGGCACCCGACCGGACCCGTAGGGGCGACGCGAAGCGTGGCCCTCCCCGTCTCCCCTGCCTTCCACGTCTTCCGTCTTCCCCGCTCGTCGTCGTTCAGCCCTCGCAGGCTGCGAGCAACCCCTGGATGTAGCCGATCGCATGAAGGCGCCCGAGCGTCGGGTACCCCGGCACGAGCGTCGTGTCCCCAGCGAGCGCCGGCGAGTGATCCGTACGCAAGGGGGCGTCGACGCCGGCGGCGAGATAGGCGCGAATACAGGCCGCCATGTCGGTGGGGCCTTCGTCGACGAACGTCTCCACGAACCGCTCCGGCGTTCCTCTGACGTCGCGGAAATGAACGAACTGAATGCGACCTGCTTCGCCGAACCGCGCGATCGCGGCCGGGAGATCAGGGGTCATCAACGCCACGTTCCCCTGACACAGGGTCATCCCGTTCGCAGGGCTCGGCTGCAGGTCGAAGACGCGGTCGTAGGCGTCGAGGGAGCGGATGATCCGACCGATCCCACGTACGGGCGAGAGCGGAGGATCATCGGGATGCAACGCCAGGCTGACGCCCGCGTCCTCGGCAACCGGGATTGCGCGCTCGAGGAACCAGGCAAGCGCTTCCCAGAGCCGCTCCTCCTCGACGGGAGCGCCCGGAGCCGGAGGCCCGTCCTTCCAGACGGCTGCGTCGAAACCCGTCACCTCGGCACCACCACGCCCGGGCCTTGCGACCGAGGTTCGCGACCACGGGACGACGGCCATCCAGTTGTAACACCACACCGTGATTCCGAGCCTGCCCATCGTCCGCAACAGCTCGAGCACCGTCTCGAGCTCCTCCTCGCGGCCGGGGAGCCCGAGCCGGAGCCTGTCCATCGGCGGGTTGTCCTCGATCACGGTCAGGCGGAGCCCTGCGTCCTCGATCTGCTGTCGGTACAGCGCGAGCGGGCCATACTCCCACGGCTGCTCGGGCGCATGCGCACGCCAGTCCACGAACCCGCGCGGTAGGACTCCCGTAGCCTCCTCGACCCCGAGCTGACGCAGCTGTGTCCAGGTCGGAGCCGCACGGGGCTCGAGCAGGATCTCGGCGAGGCGCAGCACAGGAGAGACCGTACCTCGTCGGGCTCACACGGCCGGAGCCGGCTCGTCCTCCGGGGCAGGTGGCGTCGCTTCTACCCGTCTAGCGGCATCGACCACACACGCGCCCGCGATGTGCTTGGCGCGCCTACCTATCTCGTGGCGAGGTCGGAGCGAGCGAAACCGCAGCGCCCGAGAGCCGGAGTTCCCTCGCGGCAGCGCTCGTGCGCTCGTCCCAGGTGACTGCGGACTCCGGAAGAAACCGCACGACGATGTCGTCTGATGCGAGAAACGCCGCTGCAGCTGGAAGGCGCTCACCGACCGGCGTGACGTACCGACGGTGGACGAGCTCGACGAGCTCCGTCGCATCCCCACCTTCGACGAGCTCCACACGACCACGGATCGACACACCGCATACCTCGAACCCCGGCCGCGAATCGTGTAGGACGAGGGTTGCGCGCGGTTCACGTCGGAGGTTCTGCACTTTGCGGCTCCTGCTCCCCGTGGCAAACACGATCGCTTCGCCGTCAGAGGCATACCAGAGCGGAATCGCGTGCACCGTGCTGTTCGGTTCGAGCGTCGCGAGCACGCCGACGAGGCGCGCCGCAAGCAGCTCCTGGACGAGCGGATCCGCAAGGATTGCTCGTCCTCTCAGCTCGCGACTCTGCTCCGGCGAGCCCGTCACTGCCGGACGTTTCGCAGCCTGCAATCAGGGGCTTGACTCATTCCGCGTCGGCGTCGACCGGGTCCTCGTCCTCCGCGAGGCGCCGCTGCAATACGCTGCGGGAGAGGACTCCGACGAGGCGGCCGCGCTCGACGACCGGGACGCGCTCGGCGTCGTGCTCCTCGAGAAAGCGGAACGCATCGTCGAGCGGAGTGTCCGCGTCGATCGTGTAATACGGCTCCTCGGCGAGGGCGCCGATCGTCGTCAATCTGGCGTCGAGGCCGGCGGCCACGACCTTGGCGACGAGCGTCTTCCTCGTCAACACACCCGTGAGGGCGCCGGCGGCGTCGACCACATAGACCGCTCGCACCTCGGAAGGAGTCAGCACCTGACCCGCCTCCTGAGCGGAGGCCGTGCCGGGCAGCGAGCGTGGATCGACGATCATCGCGTCGCGGACGAGGTCGGTCGTCATGGGTAGAGCCCCCGGGCCTCGAGCGCCGCTCCCACGTCACGAATTCCGGCCACGAGCGCAGACGTGCGTAACGTCAGGTTCTTCTCCGCAGAGACCTCCCAGACACGGTCGAAGGCGTCGTTCAACTTCTCCGCGAGCTTCGCGCGGATCTCGTCGCGCCCCCAGAACAGCCGGCCGAGATCCTGAACCCATTCGAAATACGAGACAGTGACCCCTCCGGCGTTCGTCAGGATGTCGGGCAGAATCGGAATCAGCCGCTCGCTCAGGATCGCATCGGCCTCGAGGGAGATCGGACCGTTCGCTCCCTCCGCAATCAACCGGCACCGCAGTAGCGGTGCATTCGTCAACGTGACCTGATTCTCGCGGGCTGCGAGCACGAGGATGTCGCATTCGAGCTCGAGCAGCTCCTCGTTCGAGACGCGAGCACCCGTGGCCCAGCCCTCGAGTGAGCCGTGCTCCTTGGCGTACGCGCTCATCGTCGGAATGTCGAGCCCGGCCGAGTCGAACACACCGCCCGAGATGTCGGAGACCGCGAGCACTGTGGCACCGCGCTCGACGAGCTCTTGCGCCGCTATCCCTCCCACGTTCCCGAATCCCTGCACGACGCATCGCTGCTCGCTCAACTTCCAACCGAGCCGCTCGCATGCTCGCGCGATCGTCATCACAACCCCTGCGCCGGTCGCCTCGTGTCGAAAGACCGACCCGCCGATCGAGATCGGCTTCCCGGTCACGATCTCCGGAACGGCGTGACCCATCTGCATCGAGTACGTGTCCATCATCCAGGCCATCGTCTGCTCGTTCGTCGCCATATCCGGAGCCGGAATGTCTTCCTTGGGCCCGATGATCGGCAGGAGCTCCGACGTGAAGCGTCGCGTCAGCCTCTCGAGCTCGCCAGGCGACATCTGCCGTGGGTTACAGCGGACGCCGCCCTTGGCGCCGCCATACGGCAGGCGAAGGAGCGCGCACTTCCACGTCATCCAGACGGCGAGTGCGGCGCACTCCCCGAGGCTGACCTCGCTGTCGTAGCGGATGCCACCCTTCGTCGGCCCGAGCACACTGGAGTGCTGCACGCGATAGCCAGGGAAGACGACACGGCGGCCGTCGTCCAGGCGCACCGGGCAGCTGACAATGAAGGCACGCTCCGGGTAGCGAAGTCGCTCGGCTACATCCGGGTCGATGCCGGCATGCGGTACCGCCTGGTCGTACTGGGCCACCGCTGTGCGATAGAGCGGTGAATCCCACTCCATCGGCTCGTGGACGTCAGCCTCATGAATACTCGCCATGGCGCCGCAGTCTATTGCGTGCGGGCACGCGCAGCGTGCTTGCACTCGGTGCAACCGGGCCGTAGGCTCGCGCCGCACAGCCCATCTTCAACGGGGGTCATCGATGTTCGAGACCGAGAGCAGCGACGTGGCACTCGACCCGGTTGCGGTCGGGACGCTGCTGGAGATGATCGGGGACGATCAAGAGATGATCGGGGAGATCGTCGATGCGTTTCTCGAGGACGCCCCCGAACGTCTGGCCGAGATCGCGAATGGGCTCGCTGTCGGTGATGCCGACCTCGTGCGCCGCGCTGCCCACACGCTGAAGGGGAACGGCCTGACGTTCGGCGCGACTGCCTTCGCACACGCTTGCCGGGAGCTGGAAGACGCCGCCAGGACCGAGCAGCTCGACGCAGCGGCCCCGCTGGCAATGGAGGTCGAGCGCACCTGGTCGGCTGTCCGCCCGGAAATCCAGGAGCTGGCAGCCGGAAGACGCCCGTGAGCGGCGGCGAGCCGGGAACCGTGCTCGTCGTCGACGACGACCGGGTCAACCGGATGCTGCTGACACGGAGCCTCGAGGCGGAGGGCCATTCCGTCGCGACCGCAGCGAACGGAAGCGAAGCGCTCGAGCTCCTCGAGGGCGACCTGCCGGACGTGATCCTGCTGGACATCCTGATGCCGGTGCTGGACGGGTTCGCTGTTCTCGACCACGTCAAGGGCGATGCTCGCCTGCGCGAGATCCCCGTGATCATGATCTCGGCCGTCGACGAGATGGACAGCGTCGTACGTTGCATCGAGGCGGGAGCAGAGGACTACCTCCCGAAGCCCTTCGATCCCACCCTCCTGCGCGCCCGGATCAACGCCGGGCTGATGAAGCGCCGGCTCGGCCAGGTCGAGCGCGAGCGTGTGCGTGACGTGTTTGCCCGATTCCTCCCGGAGACCGTCGTCGACGAGGTCATGCGCGATACCCACGGCGAGCCGCGGCTGGGCGGCGTCCGGCTCGTCGGCACCGTCCTCTTCAGCGATCTCCGTGGCTTCACGACGTTCGCCGAGCAGACTGCGCCGGACGTCGTCGTCGATGTCCTCAACCACTACTTCAGTGAGATGAGCGATGCGATCCTCGACAACGGCGGCACCCTCCTCGGCTTCCTCGGCGATGGGATCCTTGCCGTGTTCGGCGCCCCGATCGCGTCGGACGACCATGCAGACCGCGCCCTCGTCGTCGCACGGCAGATGCTCTACGAGCGGCTCCCCCGGTTCAACGCGTGGGCTCGTTCGGAATTCGGTGACGGCGCCGACTTCCGGATGGGGATCGGCGTCAGCAGTGGGCCGTTCATGTCTGGCAACGTCGGCTCGTCGCGACGGCTCGAGTACACGGCGATCGGCGATCCGGTCAACACGGCCGCCCGCCTGCAGGACCTGACGAAGGTGTTGCAGCGCCCCGTGCTCGTTTCCGATGCGACCCGGGCGTTGTTACAGGGCGGCGAGGGCGGCCTCGAGTTCGTCGACGACCACGACGTTCGCGGAAAGAAGGAGCGCATCAAAGTGTGGACGCTCGCGGCGACGCAGGAGCGCGACCTGTGACCGACGAGGCGCCCCTGTCAGAGGTCGACCTCCTGCGGCTGCACGTTGCCGAGGTCGAGGCGCGCGAGGCAGCACTACTCCGCCTCGCCGAGGCGGCGAGCGACGCCCGTGACATGCGCGAGTTCTATGCCACCGTGCACGCCGCGGTCGCCGAGCTGATCACGGCGACCAACTTCTACATCGCGCTACACGACCAGGAGCGAAACCTGATCAACTTCCCCTACTACGTCGACGAGGTGGACGACGACGTTCCGAACCCGGACGCGTGGGACCCGATCGGCGAAGGGTTCGGGTCGGGGCTGACGGCGTACGTGCTGCGGACCGGGAAGCCCGTGCTCGTCGACCAGGAACGGAACGCGGCGCTGATCGAAGCAGGAGAGGTCGCCTCGGTGGGCGCCGACTCGCTCGACTGGATCGGGATCCCGCTGCGCGCCGAGGGGAAGACGCTCGGCGTGCTGGCCGTGCAGACCTACGACGAGAACGTCCGTTTCGACGAGAAGGACCGCGACGTCCTCGCCCAGATCGGCCAGCATGTTGCAGCCGCACTCGAACGCGTCCGTCTCCACGAGGAGACGCGCCAGCATCTCCGCGAGCTCAAGGCCGTCAACCGGATCGGCCAGGCACTCGCCGCACAGCTCGGCCTCGACGGGTTGATAGCGCTCGTCGGCACCCTGATCGAGGAGATCTTCTCCGCCGACATCACCTACATCGCGTTCCTCGACGCAGCGACGGACATGATCGCGTTCCCCTTCTTCAGCGAGATCGGCGTGCCGGCGGAGCGTCCGGGCGTCCCCCTCGGCGACGGGCCGACGTCGCGTGTGCTGCGCTCGGATGAGCCGCTGCTGTTGCACGGGAGCGCCGAGTTCGGCAAGGTCGGTGAGCGGCTCGTGGGTACCGACGAGGGCTCGTATCTCGGCGTGCCGATCCTCTCCGGCAGCCGGGCCATCGGCGTGCTTTCGGTGCAGACGACCGTCAGCGACTCGCGCTACGGCGAGACCGACGCGAGGCTCCTCGCAACCGTCGCAGCCGGTGTCGCCATCGGCATCCAGAACGCACGGCTGCTCGAGTCGCAGCGCGCGTCGGAGAAGCGCTACCGCGAGCTCGTCGAGTCGATCCCCATCGCCGTCTACCGGTCGTCGGTGGATGCGCGAAACGCCTCCGAGTACATGAGCGAGCGGGCCGTCGCGATCTTCGGCTACCCGGTCGATGCCTGGTACGACGAAGACTTCTTCGCCTCGATCCTCCACCCAGACGACTACGACTGGGTGCTCGCCGAAAACGATCTGGAGCCGACCGAGGACGATAGCGTCTGGGTGAGCGAATATCGTGTGATCGCCGCCGACGGACGCACCGTGTGGGTACGTGACGAGTCGTGGACGGTGCGGGGGGACGACGGCACGCCCCAGTTCGTGCAGGGCTGCATGATCGACGTCACCGAACAGAAGCAGGCGCAGCTCGAGCTTGCCGCCGCCTCGGATGCGCTCCGCCAGGCAGAGCAGCAGTCACGCCGCCTGATCGAGGAGTTGCCGATGGCGGTCTACACGGACAAGCCCGATACGACGTCCACCTCCACGTACATCAGCCCTCGGGTCGAGGCCATGTTCGGCTATCCCCGGGAGGCCTGGATGCAGGAGACGTTCTTCGCCTCGGTTGTGCACCCAGATGACTACGAGCGGGTCGTCGAGAAAGGGGCCATCGACCTGAGCGGCTCGGATGAGAGCGCGACCCAGGAGTATCGGCTGATTGCGGCCGACGGGAGGGTCGTCTGGGTGCGGGACGACCAGTGGATCGTCAGGGACGAGCAGGGCGAGCCACTGCACATCCAGGGCTTCCTGATCGACATCACCGCCCAGCACGAGGCCGCGCTCGAGATCCGCCGCCAGAAGCAGTACTTCGAGTCGCTCGTCGAGGTCAGCCCTGTCGCGGTCGTCGTCACCGACCGCGACGAACGCATCAGCGGCTGGAACCCTGCTGCCACCCAGCTCTTCGGCTACGAGGCGGACGAGGCGATCGGGCAGGTGATCGACGTCCTGCTGCTGCAGTCCAAGGGACTCGTCGACGAGGGGCACGCCGTAACCGAAGAGGCGCTCGCGCGGGGGCGGGCCCAGCGAATCACCCAGCGGACACGCAAGGACGGGTCGCTCGTCGACGTGGAGATGCTGATGGTGTCCCTCCTGATCGAGGGTGAGCACATCGGCTACTACGTCATGTACCACGACATCGGCGACCTGCAGCGGGCGCGGAAGGAGGCCGAGGCGGCGACGCAGGTGAAGAGCGCGTTCCTCGCGACGATGAGCCACGAGATCCGGACGCCGATGAACGCCGTGATCGGGATGACGGGGCTCCTGCTCGACACCAACCTCGACGACGAGCAGAAGGGCTTCGCCCAGGTGATCTCCACGAGCGGCGACGCCCTTCTCCACATAATCGACGACATCCTCGACTACTCGAAGATCGAGGCGGGGAGGCTCGAACTCGACGTCAGGCCCTTCGACTTGCGCGAGTGCGTCGAGGCGGCGCTCGAGATCCTCGCACCGCGCGCCGCGACGAAGAACGTCGAGCTCGGCTGCCTGTTCGGCGACGACGTCCCGGTTGCAGTCAGCGGAGATGCGGGCCGGCTACGCCAGGTCCTGCTCAACCTGCTCTCGAACGCCGTCAAGTTCACCGACCAGGGCGAGATCGTGGTGCGTGTGGAACGAGGGGCAGGCGACGTCGTCCGGCTCGACGTGCGTGATACGGGAATCGGGATCCCTGCCGACCGGATCGATCGTCTCTTCGAGTCGTTCAGCCAGGTCGACGCCTCGATCACGCGCCGTTACGGCGGCACCGGTCTCGGACTGGCGATCTCGAAGCGTCTGGCGGAGCTGATGGGAGGCACGATCACGGTCGAGAGCGAGGCGGGCAGCGGCTCGACCTTCGGCCTCACGATCGTGGCGCCCGAGACGGATGCAGTGCCGCAGCCGCGCTACGCCCGGGATCGGCAGCCCGACCTCGAGGGCAAGAGCGTCCTAGTGGTCGACGACAACGCAACGAACCGCGAGATCTTCTCCCGCCAGGCGGCGTCCTGGGGCATGGACGCCGAACCCTGCGAGAGCCCCGCCGCGGCATTGGGCCGGCTGCGCGGCGGCGAGCGCTTCGACGTCGCCGTGCTCGACATGCAGATGCCCGAGATGGACGGGCTGACGCTCGCTCGGGAGATCCGAGGGCTGGAGGCCAGATCAGCGTCCGCAGATCCGCCGCTACCGCTCATCCTCGCGACCTCACTCACAGGGCTACAGGAGGCCCGTAGCTCGGCGGATTTCGTCGTCCAGCTGACGAAGCCGGTCAGGGCCTCCCATCTGTACGAGGCGCTGCTGGCGGCACTCGGTGCGACACCCGGGGACGCGGCTCCCGCGGCGGAGGACCCCGGCTCGGCCGGCGTCTCGGCGCTGCGCATCCTCGTCGCGGAGGACAACGCGGTCAACCAGAAGCTCGCCATGCTCCTGCTCGGCAAGCTCGGCTACGCGGGTGACCTGGCGGAAAACGGGCTGGAGGTGCTCGAGGCGGTCGCCCGCGAGCCGTATGACGTGGTGTTGATGGACGTGCAGATGCCGGAGCTGGACGGCCTCGGAGCAACCCGCCGCATCCTCGAGCTCCATGGAACGGATCGGCCCCGCATCATCGCGGTGACGGCGAACGCGATGCAGGGTGACCGCGAGGAGTGTTTCGCCGCCGGCATGGACGACTACATCGCAAAGCCGATCCGGCCCGAGGAGCTAGCGGCCGCGCTCGCTCGCTGCCGGCCGCGTGTAGCCCCTGAGAGGGCCAGGCACTGACGCCGACGACCCAGAACCGGCGGACCGTTGCAGGTTCCGTCCCAAGCGGCCCGCGGGCGGGCCTCTTCAGGATCCGCGCGCAACGCGACAGCAAACACGCATCTGGGGAAGCCTCGATCTGCTCTTCCATCGAGGCTTCCCCAGATGCCGGGGCTGGGAGTCGAACCCAGACGTCCCGAAGGACACCCGATTTTAAGTCGGGCGCGTATGACCAGTTTCGCCACCCCGGCGAGTAGGACGAGTTTACGGGGCCACGGACGTGTCGTTCTTACATGCCGGGCAGCAACGAGGACTGCGGGAAGCGCTCCGGCCCCTTGAACTGGTACGCGCTGAAGAACGCCGCGTACGCCTTCTCGTCGAACGTCGTGCACTTGGCGAGGTGGGCGGTACCGTCGTCCGGTTTCGTCGGGTTCTTCACCGTCCACACACCCACGGCGATCTTCGAGCCGAGGCTCGGGAGCGGAGCCAGCAGCGTGGCGGACTGATGGTTGTCATAAAACCCCTTCAGCTGGTCGATCGTCGCCTGTGGGACACTCTTCCCGTACTGGATGAAGATGCCGCCGTGCTCGAGATTGTGCACCACCTGGCCCTGAAGCAGCGGCTCTGTGTAGGCGCCCCAGATGGCCGGCGTCTGGTAGTGCGGCCCACTCGTCGGAGGCGAGGTATTCCATTTCTTCGAGGTTCCCTCGGGCGTCGTCACCGAATGGTCACCTGCGGGTAGCGACTTGACGCTCTGGACGGTGCAACCGGATGCCTCGAGCAGCTTGATCGCGTCGCTCGACGAGCTACTCGCGCTGCTGCTGTTACTGCCGCCGAGCAACGCGTAGCCGAGCACCGCTGCGATGACGACGAGGCCTGCCGCTCCGACCATCATCAGGAGCCGACGATTCGAACCGTCGCCGGAGGAGGTCGGCACCTTGACGTTTGCCTTCTTCTTGGGGCCCTGCGGGCGCGACGACGATGACATCAGCGGAATCGTAGCCGGAGGCTCGGCTCTCGGGCCTTCGTCTCCCGTGCTGTCCGGCGCCAGGACTACCGTTAGGTGCCCTCATGGCTATCTTCGCACTTCTGCTCGGGCTCGTCGTCGGCGCCTCCGGCGTCTACGTGGTCGGGGTCCGTCGAGCACTCTCCGACCGCGATCTCGCTACGCGAGAGGCCCGCGAAGCCCATCGCGCCCTTGCCGAGACGGAGGGGGCTCTGGCCGCCGAACGGGGAGCGTTCGACGCTCGGGTCGAGAACGCGATCAAGGCCCTTTCGACCGAGGCTCTTCGTGAGAACGCAAACGCGTTCACCGAGCAAGCGATGGGTCGGCTCGGGGAGTATGTCGAGCCGCTGAAGAAGTCACTCGAGAAGGTCGAGACGAACGTGAACCTTCTCGAGCAGCAGCGCCAGCGCGCATACGGCGAGATCCACAAGGAGCTCGAGATCTCGCGCCTCAGCAACGAGGGTCTGCGTACTCAGACGGGAAATCTCGTCAACGCACTCCGTGGCGAGTCGCACACGCGCGGCCGTTGGGGCGAGATCCAGCTGAAGCGGGTGATCGAGATGGCGGGAATGCTGTCGTACTGCGACTTCGAGGAGCAGCATTCACTCGCGGGCGACGACGGCCGCTTGCTCCGCCCGGACGTGATCGTGAAGCTGCCTGGCGGCAAGTCGATCGTGATCGACTCGAAGGTGTCGCTCATCGGGTACCTCCGCGCTCACGAGGAGGGCGCCGACGCCGAGACGCGCCGCGCCGGGATGGCCGATCACGCGCGCCAGGTGCGGGAGCACATCCAGAAGCTTGCTCAGAAGGCGTACTGGCGCCAGTTGCCGGCGTCGCCCGAGTTCGTCGTGATGTTTCTCCACGACGAGTCGTCGTGGGTCGGAGCGCTCGATGTCGATCCTTCTCTCTTGGAATTCGCGTACTCGAACAACGTCATTCCGGCCTCCCCGACGAATCTGATCGGCCTCCTTCGCACGGTCTACCACGGCTGGCAGCAGGAACGCATCACCGAGGACGCTCGCGAGATCAGCGATCTCGGGCGGGAGCTCTACAAGCGGCTTGCCACGATGGGCGCCCACATGTCCAAGCTCGGCCGCTCCCTCGACGGCGCCGTCAAGTCGTACAACGAAACCGTCGGGTCGCTCGAACGGCAAGTGCTTCCTCAGGCCCGCCGCTTCGAGCAACACGGGATCACCGGGATCGAGCCGCCCGAGCTGGCCGCGGTCGAGCGCCAGACGAGGGCGCTGAGTGCCCCCGAGCTCGTCACCGAGATTCCGCCTGCGCTCGAGATCCTCGCGAGCGACGCGAGTGCCGCCTGAGCCTCATCCACCGTTGACCGGCTCGACCGGTCTCCAGGGTGTCGAGCGCTCGCCTCCACCGGAACGGCAGCAAGCCGGTGGCCGGGCCGCGGAACATGCCGGTTCGCCTCGGCGTTGACTACCGTGGGTAGAGCTGATGCACCATGTAACGAACGACTGCGTTCGAGGACCAAGGAGCTGAGGACATCATGAGCGACGTACGAAACGTGATCATCATCGGAGGTGGGCCCGCCGGCTACACGGCTGCTCTCTACTCCGCGCGCGCCAACCTGCACCCGCTCGTGATCGAGGGGTTCAACTGGGGCGGCCAGCTGATGATCACGTCGGACGTCGAGAACTACCCAGGTTATGCCGACGGCGTCATGGGGCCGGTGATGATGCAGGACTTTCGCCGGCAGGCAGAGCGTTTCGGCGCCGAGTTCCTCACTGATGACGTGACGAGTGTCGACTTCTCGGAGCGGCCGTTCCGCGTCTCCGTCGGCAGCGAGGAGTTCCTCGCAGAGAGTGTCATCGTCGCAACGGGCGCGAGCGCCCGCCAACTCGGGCTCGACTCCGAGCTGCGGCTCCAGGGTCGCGGTGTCTCGTACTGCGCCACGTGCGACGCGTCGTTCTTCCGCGAAAAGGTCGTCGCCGTGATCGGTGGCGGTGACTCCGCCCTCGAGGAGGCGACGTTCATCAGTCGATTCGCAAGCAAGGTCTACCTCGTGCATCGGCGCGAAGAGTTCAGAGCCTCGCCGATCATGATCGACCGTGCCCGCGCCGACGAAAAGATCGAGTTCGTCCTCAACAAGGTCGTCGAGGAGGTGCTCGGCGACCCCAAGGTGACCGGCATGCGACTTCGCGACACGGTCACCGGTGAGACGAGCGAGATCGAAACCGACGGCTTCTTCGTCGCGATCGGCCACGACCCCAACACAGCCCTCTTCCTCGACCAACTCGACCACGAAGCCGATACCGGGTACCTCGTGACGAAGGGCAAGTCGACCGAGACGAACATCCCGGGCGTCTTCGCAGCCGGCGACGTCCAGGATCACACGTACCGGCAAGCCGTCACAGCAGCAGGCTCGGGATGTGCCGCCGCCCTCGACGCCGAGCGCTTTCTCAGCGAGCGACGACACGCCGCGCTCACCGCCGCCGGCAACTAACGTCAGCCGAGAACCGCCGGGCGCGTCGCGGGCCAGCCGCGACGCCGTGTAGCCTCGGATCGTGACAGAGGGAATGGCCGGCTTCATGGCCCCCGTCGAACAGGCGCGCCCGTCTGCAGCATTCACGTGGCGGTTCGCGCCCATGGGAGTCGCTCTCGGGTCGCTCTGCCTCTCGACCGTCGTGCCCTGGCACCAGTCCTTGACGACGGACGAGGCAACCTCGGTCGCGCAGGCGCACGGCTCGCTGGGCTCCGTTCTCGCGACAGCCGTGCAGGACAATCCAGGCTCGGCTGGATACCTGCTCCTGCTGCGGCTGGCGGCGAGTGCCGGGACGGACGAACGCACACTGAGGGTCCCATCCGCGATCGCCGTAGCGCTCGCGGCAGGGCTACTCGTCGTTCTCGGGACGCTGATGCTCGGCCGCCTCGCGGGCCTCGTCGCCGGAATTGCTCTGGCCGCGAATGCGGCCGTCGTCGATGTCTCCCGGGAGGCGCGGCCCTATGCGCTCGGCCTCTTCGGAATCGTCCTCGCGACCGTTCTCGTGGTCGTCGCGCTCGAACGCGGCGGTGGCTGGCGTTGGATCCCGTACGGGGTGGTGGCCGCCCTGTTGCCGCTGACGCACCCGCTTGCCGCCTCGGTTCTCGCGGCCCACGGCGCCGCCCTGATCGCATACCGAGGCCGAAGCAACCTCAGGCACGCCGGAATCGCGCTTCTCGCGGGAACGATCGTGACAGCACTGCTGCTCGCCTGGATGGCGGCAGACCGCTTCGAAGCCCTGGACGGAGCGGGGACGCTCGACCTCGCGCGACTCGGTCGCGGACTCCTGCATGCGGTGGGTTGGAACCCGATCCTGTGCGCGGCGGCAGTCGCGGGGCTCATCATCCTGCTTGGTGCCTTTGGCCCGACGGTGACGCGTTGGCAGGGCGTTCTCGTCGCTGGGCTGATCGGCGCACCGATCGTCGCGACGTTGCTCGCGGCAATCGTGCTGCCCATCTTCCCCGGCGCGCTCGTGCTGTGCGCACCCGGGATAGCTCTGGCGGCCGGAGCAGTCGCGCCACTCCTCTCCCCCACGCGCGGGCTCGTGTGGGCGGGGATAGCACTGCTCCTCGTCAGCTCTGGAGCGACGATCGCCTGGCGGCTGAGCAGCGCCCCGGCCGAGGACTGGCGAGCGCTCGCAGGTGCCGTCGGGCGAGTTCGCCTATCGCGAGAGACCGTCGTCGTCGTGCCTGAGCGCTCGCGAGACGCATTTGCCTACTACGCTCCGGAGGTGCAAGTGATCCGCTACGCCCGCGGCGACGGCGCCTGGGTCGCCGTGGTCGCCGGCACGCCTGCCGGCGCGATCGAGGCGGCCCGCCCGTTCGTCAAGACGCCGCGTTACGCGCTCCTCCGCCAGTTCCGCTACGGGGACAATCTGCGGCTGCAGCACTGGATTCGCCCCTAGCCACGAGCGGCGCTCGATCGAACTCAGTCCGCTGGAACGCCCGGGTGCACCATCCGCAGGTCATGTCGACAGTACGTCGGGCGCCTGCCTGGCAGGACAGAGCTCGGCCAGGACGCACACGTCGCATCGCGGCTTGCGGGCATCGCAGACCCGCCGCCCGTGCCAGATCACGAGATGCGGAAACCGGTGCCAGTCAGCCCGCGGCACGATCTTGACGAGATCACGCTCGATCTTGACCGGATCTTCCTCCCGCGTCAGTCCGAGCCGCTGCGCGAGCCGCCGCACGTGAGTGTCGACGACGATCCCCTGCGCGTCCCCCAGCTCCGCAGCGACGACATTGGCCGTCTTGCGCGCAACTCCCGGCAGCCGCAGCAACTCCGGAATGGTGCGGGGTACGACGCCGTCGAACTCCTCGAGCAGCATGCGCATCGCGCCGCGGATCGACTTCGCTTTCTGTCGGTAGAACCCGGTCTGAAAGACGTCCTGCTCGAGTTCCTCTCGGGGAACGGCGAGGTAGTCCTCCGGACTCCTGTACTTGACGAAGAGCCGCTCGGTGACGCGGTTGACGTTCACGTCGGTCGTCTGAGCCGACAGCATCACGGAGATGAGCAACTCGACATCGCTCCCGAAGTGCAGTGCGATCTCTGCGCCGGAGTGCTCGGCGGCCAGTCGCTCGATGATTGGCCCGATCCGTTCCCGCCGCGTTCCGAGACCGCGACGGCGCGCCTCTGCGACGTAGCTACGCGCCACGTTTGCTCTCGAACGCCGTCGTCGCCTCCACGGCTGTGACGTCGCCAACGAGCGATCGGGCAAAGACTTCCTCGAAGCTCGGGAATGCCGTCCTCCGGAGTTCAGCGAGGGCACCCTCGATGTCGTACGTCGTTCTCCTCAGGTGGATATCCGGCCCGACGAGGGCCCAGTACGCGCCGGAAGCACCCTCGTACGGCAGCCCGACGCTACCCGCATTGACAAGCCGAGGCCCGCCGGGCAGCAGGCGATCGAACTGCACATGCGTATGTCCGCAGACGACCACTGTGGCACCAACGTCTACAAGTTCGGCGGCAACCGCATTGTCGGGCGTGATCCGGGTCAGGATCGTCTCGTCGTCGTGCGGCGTTGCATGGCAGAAGAGAGCGGATCCCAGCCCTGCAAGATCACGCTCGACCGTCAGCGGCCAGGATGCGACGAGCTCCCGCTCGTGTTCCGTGAGGTTCTCGTTGCACCACCGATCGATGTCGCTATCCGGGTTGAGCACGTCTCGTTCACAGTTGCCCGAGACGAACGTTGCTCCCACGCCCTGCAGGAGCTGCAAGCACTCCGACTGCATCGGCCCCCAGAGAACGTCACCACCGACGACTATCTCGTCCGCAACGCCTTCCCGGTCGATCTCCGTGAGCACCGCGACGAGCGCCGGGAAGTTGCCGTGAACGTCGTAGAGGGCGGCTACCCGCATGCGTCCAGGCTACTCGGCTGTAGCGAAGGCGGGCTCGTACGTCCCCTCGCCGGCTCCCCCAAGACGAGGCCCGGCGCACACGACGTCAAGGGCGGGGCAGCCGGAGCACGCAAACGCACTCGGCGTTGGACGGAATTCGCCGGCACGGATTCGTGCAATCGATGCCGAGAGATCCGCCTCGAGCCTCTCGGCATCGCTCGCGGTGAACACCGTCGAAACCACAGCGTCGGCCTCCTCGAGGAAGTGATAGACGACCTCGACCTCCTGGGCGCCTGCGCGAAGGCAGGCAATCGCGTACACGGTTTGCTGGGTCAGGTACTCGGCTGTGACGATCTCCTCCGGATCGCGGCCCAGGAGCGCGTTCGTCTTGTAGTCGAGCACGACCGCCCGGCCTCCTTCGATCCAGAGGACGTCGAGCCGTCCGTTCACGAGGACTCCGTCCAGCTCGAAGGCGAACGGTCGCTCCGGCCGGACGCCGTGAAGCCCTGCGATGCGCGCCGCGAGCTCGGAGCTCGTGTATGAGCCGACGAGCTCTCCAATTCGCGACAGCTCGTCGTCGGTGACGGTCGGGTACCAGGCGCGAACATGCATCTCGCGCGCGCCCGCGTCGGGTGGAGCCGGGGCTACCAGGTCGACGAGCTCGAGCAGGCGGTGCACCGCATCTCCGATCTCGGTGGGATGGAGGCCCGCCCCGACGCTGTCCTCGGCACGGCTTTCCCATGGGGCCGGCCGCATCCCGACGACACGCTCGGCGAAGTAGCGATACCCGCAACGGTCATGGAGGGAGATCGCGCTATAGGAGAGGCGAGCAACGCGGGGGACCGCCACGATCGGAATCTCCACGAGATCTCGCAAGCGAGGGGCCGCAGGAGGGATCGCCTCCCCTTCACCCTCGAAGAGCACGAGCTGCCCTGCGTCGTCAGGCGGATCTTCCTCGTCTGCTTTCGGCGACAAGCTTTCGACCGCAGGGGCAAAGCGATCGATGCGAAGCACGACGCCTGCGGCACCGCGCTCGACCTCGGTGGGGCCGTCCAGATCGGCTCGGTCGAGCTCCTCGGCGAGGCGAAGCCGCTGCAGCACCCATCCGATCGGCGTCCGCTCGTCACGTTCGCTCGAGCGGTCGACCGAACCCGAAACGATGAGCCGCTCCATCGCACGCGTCATTGCGACGTAGTAGAGACGTAGCCGCTCGGCTTCCTCCTCGCGGTCGCGGGCCTCCTTCACGTCGTCGTACGACGGGGTAGTCACTCTGGTGGCCGTGTCCGGATGGGCCACCTTGAACCCGAAGCGTCCGTCGGAGAGACAGAGAATCTCGTCGCTTCGTGACCGTTCGCGACCCGCATCGGCGACAACGACAACCTTGAACTCGAGGCCCTTGGCGGCATGGATCGTGAGCAGGCGCACGGCGTCGGCTCCCTCCTCCTCCGAGACGGCGTCGCGCTCCGGGGCACCTGCAGCGTCCTGTTCGGCCACGAACCGGATGAACCCCTCGAGATCCGGCCCTCGGAGCTCCTCGTAGGATCGCGCCAACCGCCCGAGCTTGCGGAGGTTGGCGTACCGGCGTTGTCCGTCGCGCCGAGCGAGAACGGCCAGGTCGTAGTCGTGCTCGACGATGATGCGCTCGCAGAGCAGCTCCAACGAGAGCCTCGTCGAGCTCTCGACCAGGCGCTCGTACCGCTGCAGGAAGGCGCGCACGAGACGCCTGTCCTCCTCGGCGAGGTCCGGGGGCAACGAACGCTCGATTCCCTTGAAGATCGGGCGCCGCTCCGCGGTGGAACGGATCAGGACGAGGGCGTCGTTCGAGACGCCGACGAACGGCGAGGCGAGCACGGTGAGAAGCGCCTCGTCGTCGTAGCGATTCTGCAACAGCCTCAGATACGAGAGCAGGTCCACGACCTGCTGCTGCCCGAAGTAGCGGCGGCCCGTCATCCTGATCGTCGGCAGGTCGAGGGCTCGGAGCTCCTCCTCGAACCACTCCGCGTCCGTCCCCGCCGCGAACAACAATACGATCTCGCCGGGGGTCGCCTCCCCCGCGTCGACAAGGTTGCGGACGCGGCGGGCGACGTGACGTGCCTCGGCGCGCCGCCAGTGAACGCCTGACTCAGCGTACGACGCCTTGTCCGTTACGAGCAACTCGAACGGTGTCCCGAACACGGGATCGCCGTAGCCTGCCGCCGGTTGCAACGACTGGAACCCCTCACCGAACTCGTCGGAGAACAGCTCGTTGACCGCCGCGAGCACTTCGGGCCGGGACCGGTAGTTCAACGTCAGCGGGAGCACCAGCGGCGCGGCTTCACGCCGGTCGCGGAACACAGCAACGTCGGCGTGGCGAAAGCCGTAGATCGACTGGAACTCGTCTCCGACGAAGAACAGCTCCTTCGGAGGCCCGGCGCACAGCAGGTCGATCAGCTCCGTCTGGAGGCGATTCGTGTCCTGGAACTCGTCCACCATGATCGACCGGAACCGAAGCTGTTCTGCCTCCCTGATCGACATGTTATCTCGGAGAAGGTCACGCGCTCGAAGCTGGAGATCCTCGAAATCGAGCGCCGATTCGCGATCCTTGGCGGCGGCATACGTCGCGGCGAAACCGGTCAGCAGCTCCTGCAGGAGCTCGCGGTCGCGGGCCGCCAATTCCTCGAGGGCGATCGAGTGCACCGCTCTCCGCGCATCGTTGAATGTAGCCGCCCGTGCCCCACGCGCCGAGGAGGTGGCAAGAACCAGGAGGCGCTCGGGGAGGCGGGTCGTCTCCAGGAGGTCGATCACGTCTCGTGCCCCCGCCGCTTGAGCTTCCGTCGCCTTCTCGTCGGCCGAGAGCAACTCCGCCTCCGCGAGCAGCTGGGTGATGCGGCCGTCGAGGCTTTCGCGGCCTCGCGGTTCGAGCACGAGCTCGCGGCCGGCCGAGCGCAGCGTGTCGTAGACACTGACGAGCATCGAACGCAGGCCGCCGGCGCGGTAGGTCGCGAGAAGCTGCCACCGATCGGGCTCATCTGCTGCACAGAATTGGTCGAGTGCGACGTTGAACGCCTCGCCCTGCAACACCCTCGCCTGTGCCTCGTCGAGCACGCGGAATCGAGGATCGATACCCGCCACGAGCGGGTACGCGGTGAGAAGCCGACGGCAGAAGCTGTGAATCGTGGAGATCCAGCCACCATCGAGATCACGTGCGAGGTCGGGCCGTTCGAGCTCGAGTAAACGGGCTCGAATCCGAGCGCGCAGCTCGCCGGCGGCACGATCGGTGTACGTGATCACGAGCAGCGAATCGACGTCCAGCCCATCTTCGACGACCGCGCGGGCGAACCGCTCGACCAGGACCGTCGTCTTGCCGGTGCCGGCGCCGGCGGACACGAAGGTCGATCCGCGCGCAGCGATGGCGGCACGCTGCTGCGTGTTCGGAACGCTGGTCATGCGCGTTCCTTGCGGCACATGCGCCAGAGGTCGCACCAGCCGGGGCAGTCCCCCCCATGAGGATCGTGGGCGACATCACCGGCCCGGATCCGTTCCGCGAGCACCACAGCGGCACTCCGCGCGTGGTCGATCTCTTCCTCGAATGCCGGCCCTTGAAGGTAGTCGGCGGCCGCAAAGCCGGGCACCTGGTCGTCCCCACCGCGAAGCAGGCCGCGTGCCCGCCGCCCACCACCGAGCGGCATGTAGACCCCGCCCATCGGTTCACGACCGAGCTGATCCCGCAGCACGAGGAGATACAGGGGGACCTGCAGCCGGGCTTCGTCGTGAATCTGCGTTGCGGACGGAGCCGACCCGGACTTGTAGTCGACGATGATCCCGCGCGCACTCATCGGATCGGCGTCGACACGGTCGATCTTGCCGCTGACCGCGACACCCGGCGCGAGCTCGTATCCCTTGAACGCCACCTCGAGCTTCCAAGGGACGAACGTGGAGCTGGCGGCCGCATCCGATCGCACGAGCTGCTCGAGATCGCGTCGCAGTCCCTGGCCGAGCTCGCGGCGCTGGAGATCGTCGACATCGATCCTGAGACCCGAATCGAGAGCGCCGTCCACGCACTGGTGCATGAGCTCGACCGCCGCCTCGACGTTGGCCGGTGTGACGCGTTCCGCTCCTGGGATGGCAGCCGGCAGCTGGCTGTAGAAGCGCTGGAGTGCAACGTGCGCGATCGAGCCCCGCATCTTCGGGCCGACAACCTGATCGATCTCACCAGGACGGAGGTAGCGTTCGACGAACCAGGCCGAGGAGCAGCCGGCCATCCGCTCTAGATCGGTGACGCGGAACGTGTCTCGGCTCGTGAGAAGAGCCTGTGCACGGGGATGGCGTATCGCCGTGGGACGTGCGAACGCCCGTCGGGCCCTGCCCAGTTTCCGCTGCCAGCCGTTTGCATATGCGAGGGCGTCGGCCTCGCGCGAATCGACGGCGGCCAGGCGAGCGAGAGCGCGGAGCCGCTCTCGCTCGGTAGGAGCGGATTCGATCGGCCACGTCAACCGCGCCAGTGGCCGCCTCGTTGTCTGCCGCCGCACGTCGCTTCGGTCGTAGAGCTCGCAGACGGCCTCCCAGAACGGGCTCGCCTCCCGTGGCGAGCCGTCGTCGGTCGCGGCTTCCCGTACCAGGGTCAGCAGTGAGCAAGGCCTCGTGCAAGCGGTGTAGAACAGATACCGATCCCGGCTGGCGGCGTCGGGGCGCTGCATCCTGGCACCCCGGGAGCCGTCGAGGTCCCGACGAGTCTCGTCGTCGAGGAACGGCGACGTGGACGGCCTGCGAGGCAACGATCCCTGTTCGAGCCCGATCACGAAGACCGCCTCGAACCTGCGCGTGCGGACCCGTTCGAGGTCGAGGACTGCGACTCGACCAGGCTCTCCTGCGTTGTCGCCGCGGACCGTCGTCCGATCGAGGGCCGAGAGAACATCCTCGGCGTGGAGAGTGACGCCGGCTGCAACGAGCCGTTCCAGCTCGTCGATGACCCCACTCGCTGCGTCTGCTGAACGGAGATCACGTGCTGCGAACGCGGTCGCAGGTGGTGAGCCGAGGCCGTAGGCGTTGCGAAGCATCGCGACAGCGACCGCGCGAGCCACCCCCGGCAGGGTTACCTCGGCCGCAACGAGCTCGAGGATCGGCAATGGGCGCCCGGTGCGGAGCTTTGTCGTCTCCTCGACCGTTCGGTCACCACGGAGCACCGCTCTCCCCCGTAGGCGTCCTTCGAGGAAATCCACGTCCGGGCGCGCGAGGCCCGCATACGGGGTCCGCAGGAACGCGAACAGGTCACGTCGAGTGCCGCCGCTCCACGAGAAGCGCAGCAACGAGAGAAGCGCCTGCCCGTACGCGGTCGCTCCGAGCCTCGGGCGTCCCTCTATCGAAACCGGGATGCCCAACGATCCAAACGCAGTTTCGATGGAAGCACGGGAACGCTCGAGCGACGGGCAGACGATCGCGATGTCCTCGGGAGCCGTCCCGTCGCCTACGAGATCGAGAACCGCCTCGGCAACGAGCTCGAGCGTCGCGCGGCGACCTGCCCCCTCGAGGAAACGAATCGAGCCGTCAAGCGGCATCGGCACGGACCCATCGTCGAACAGGTGGCGTTCTAGATGGGCGAGCCCGGACGGGAGATACGTCTGCGAGCCAGCCGGGAGCTCGACGATGCTGCCGCTCGCGAGCGTCCCGAGGTCGCCGGAAGTCCGCGAGAGTGAGGCAAAGGCTGCTCGGCCCGGCTCGTACGGCAGCGAGACGTGCACTTCACCCCTCGCGGCAAGCGCCTCGATGAGCCGCCATTCCGCCCCAGTCAGATCCTCGAACCCGTAGGCGAACACGGGCGCCCCTTGCCAAGCGCTCAGGTCGGACGTGAGCCGTTCAACGGCGCGCCGCCTCACCATACCCCGGTCTCGTACACCGAGCCGGATCAGCTCTGCCCGATAGAGCCGCGTGAGCCTTCCGAGGTCCGGAGCAAGATCCTCGGGATCGAGCAGACTTGCCTCGATCTCCGTTAATGCACCGACGAGTGAATCGGTGAAACCGACGAATCGAGAGGACTGGCCGAGCTCTCCCAGACTCGAGGAGTTGACGAGGTGGCGGAGCACGATCGTACGTTCGGCATCACCCAGAATTCGGCGCGTTGGCTCGTCACCTGCGAGAAGTGTGAAGAGCGTGTCGAAGGTGCCCACGGTGCCGGCGAGCAACGCCCCGCTGCGACTCGCAAGCTCTCGTTCGACGCGGTCGACGTCGAATCGGTTCGGGACGATCAGCCACGGATCGCGATCGAGAGCACCGACGAACCGGTCGAGCAAGAGCGCGACCTTGCCGGCATGGGCCGGTCCGACGACGAGTGAAAGACCCATCTGTCCATCGTAGTCGGGGCCTACCGGGAGACCTTCTTACACGCCGTGGCGTCGTCGCAAAGAGCGGAAAGAGTCTTCTCGCGCGACGGGCGTCACCCCCGCCGCGAACACCGGGCGCTAGGCCACGGACTTCGGCTTGCGACCGCGCCTCGCGACCGCGTTGCCCGGCATCGTGCCGGCACAGCCGTCGCACAGGTCGGCGGCCTTGGCACCGCGCCGCGCGTCGGTGAACGTGATGCGCAGCGTGGCACCCCTTCCGTCCTCGACCTCGACTCCACAGTTATCGCAAACGAGAACCGTCTTTCGTGCCACGGGTATTCCTCTCCGTCAATACGCATGAAATACGTACCGACCAATGATTAGGAAGCAGTATTGTGCTCGTCGCATTTTACCTCGCGATTGCTGGACGAGTCAATCCTGACGTGGTCTGCAAACGCGACTAGAATCGTGGCGATGGACTCGCGCACGATCGTCGTTCTCGAGGGTGACCAGACGGGCCAGGAGCTTCTGGAGGCGTCGCTCCGTCTTCTCGACAAGGCTGTGATCGGCTTCAACGTCGACCTCCCCCGCTACGACCTGTCGCTCGAGAGCCGCCGTGCCACCGACAACGGCGTCGTGTATGAGGCGGCACGTGCGATTCGCGGCCACGGGCTGGGTCTGAAGGCCGCAACAGTGACACCAGAGACGACAGGCGACGTCGGCTCGCCGAACCGAATCCTGCGCGAGGAGATCGGCGGCAAGGTGATCGTGCGCACGGGCCGTCGAATTCCAGGGGTCGTGCCGCTCGGCGGCGTCCACTCCCCCATCTCGGTCGTGCGCATGGCAGTCGGCGATGCATACGGAGCGAAGGAATGGCGCGAAGGCGCGGGAGATGACGAGGTCGCGTTTCGAACGGAACGGATCGAGCGTGGTATCTGTCGCGCAGTCGCGGAGTTCGCCTTCCGCCAGGCTGCAAGGATGGGCGCGAAAGTCTTCGGCGGCCCGAAATACACGGTTAGCCCGATCTACGAAGGGATGCTGAAGGAAGAGATGGACGCCGCGGCGGAGCGGCACCCGGAGGTCGTCTACGAACCGCAGTTGATCGACGCGACGTTCGCACTGCTGATCTCCTCGAGCGGTTCGCCGATGGTGATTCCCGCGCTCAACCGTGACGGCGACATCCTCTCCGACCTCGTACTCCCCCTCTTTGGCTCGATCGCAGGGTCGGAGTCGATGCTCGTCGCATTCGGCGACGACTACGTGCCATCGGCGCTGATGGCCGAGGCGGCGCACGGCACGGCACCGTCTCTCTTCGGCAAGGACGTGGCGAATCCCATGGCGATGATCCTCGCGGCGGCAGCGCTCCTCGGGCACGCCGACGACGAAGAGGCGCAGGCCGCCGGGCGCGCGATTCGCGAAGCGTGTCTCGAAGCAGTCGCAGCGGGAATCCGCACCGCCGATCTGAGCGGCCATGCCGGCACGGTCGAGTTCACAGACGAGGTCATCGCACGGACACGCGCAAAGCTCGAAGTATGGGCCTCCCTCTGAGACGGGAGGACGACAGACCATCGGGGCGGTTCTTCCCCCGGTGAGAAATCGCTTCCCGTAGATTCCGAGAATGCGCGTCGTCGTTCCCCGTGAAGCTGCTCCCGGCGAAGGCCGAGTGGCACTCGTGCCCGAGTCCGTCGGGCGGTTGGCACCCGCCGGCTTCGAAATCGTGGTCGAGCGTGGAGCCGGCGCCGCGGCAGGGTTCCCGGACGAGGAGTACACGGATGCGGGCGCGACGCTGTCCGAGCACGGTGCACTGCTCGACGGCGCCACCGCGGTCGTCCGGGTGGCGCGGCCGTCGGCCGACGAGGTTGCCGCAATCGCGCCGGGCACCGTTCTGATCGGGTTCCTGGCGCCGCTCACCGATGCGGAAGGCATCGAGCGACTTCGACGCCAGGGCGTCTTCGGATTCGCGATGGAATCAGTGCCGCGTATCACGCGAGCCCAGTCGATGGACGCCCTCTCCTCGCAAGCAACGGTTTCGGGCTACAAGGCTGTGTTGATCGCGGCAGACCGCGTGCAGAAGATGTTCCCCCTCCTCATGACCGCTGCGGGCACGATCGCACCCGCAAAGGTGCTCGTGATGGGCGCAGGCGTCGCAGGTCTGCAGGCGATCGCAACGGCCCGGCGACTCGGTGCCGTTGTCTCCGCATTCGATGTGCGCCCCGCGGTGAAGGAACAGGTGGAGTCTCTCGGCGCCAGGTTCCTCGAGCTCGGTGTCCACGGCGAGGAGGGCGAGGGCGGCTACGCGAAGGAACTGACTTCCGAGCAGCAGGCGGCGCAGCAGGCGGCCCTCGAGGAGCGCGTACCCGACTTCGACATCGTGATCACGACGGCGCTCGTGCCCGGTCGCCCGGCTCCCAGGCTCATTCCGGCCTCGGCTGTCGGCCAGATGCGTCCGGGAAGCTGCATCATCGACCTCGCCGCTGAGGCGGGCGGCAACTGCGAGCTCACGAACCCCGGCCAGGAGATCGTTCGCGACGGCGTCACGATCGTCGGTTTCACCAACCTGCCGTCATTGATGGCGGCCGATGCGAGCCGCCTCTACGCACGAAACGTGAGCGCACTTCTGCAGCACCTCGCACCCGGCGGCGAGCTCGCGCTCGACTTCGACGACGACATCACGAGCGGCGCCTGCGTCGCCCGCCCGACCGAGGAGGTGGCGGCATAGAGACGTCCTTCATCCTCGAGCTGACGATTCTCGTCCTCGCGGTCTTCCTCGGTGTCGAGGTGATCTCGAAGGTGCCCACGATGCTGCACACGCCGCTGATGTCGGGCACGAACGCGATCCACGGGATCGTCATCGTGGGTGCAATCCTGATTGCCGGAGCCGCCGACGACACGTTCACCAAGGTCGTGGGCGTTGTTGCCGTCGTCCTCGCTTCGGCCAACGTCGTCGGCGGCTTCGTGGTTACCGACCGGATGCTGCAGATGTTCAGGAAAAGGGAGCCCAGGCGTGAGTCGAACGACGACTGACGCCCTTTACCTGGTCACGATCGTGACCTTCATCCTTGCGCTCCGCTTCCTGTCGTCGCCGAAGCACGCGCGCAAGGGAAACTGGATCGGCGCCGCCGGAATGGCGCTCGCGATCGTCGTCACTCTGCTCCAGGACGGCGTCGGCAACTATCCCCTGATCGGAATCGGGATGGTCGTCGGCGGCGCCGTCGGGCTCGTGGGGGCGCGCATGGTGAAGATGACGGCGATGCCCCAGATGGTGGCCCTCTTCAACGGGGTCGGGGGCGGCGCGGCAGCCCTCATCTCGCTGGACGAGTTCCACCGGTTCGCGGGCAGCTTCTCCACGGTCGAAGCCACGTCCGTCGCCCTTTCGGCGCTGATCGGCGCCATTTCGTTCTCCGGGTCGCTTGTCGCCTACGCCAAGCTGCAGGAGCTGATCTCGGGTCGCCCGATCGTGTTCCGAGGCCAGCAGATCGTGAACGCGTTGATCATCGGCACGGCCGTCGTGCTCGGCGTCTGGATCGCGGCCGGCGGCGACCAGCAAGGGCTGATCTACGGGCTCATCGCAGCCGCGCTCGTCTTCGGCGTGATGTTCGTGCTCCCGATCGGCGGCGCCGACATGCCGGTCGTGATCTCGCTGCTCAACGCATTTACGGGCCTCGCCGCGGCCGCGACGGGCTTCGTCCTCAACAACAACGTCCTTATCGTCGCGGGCGCGCTCGTCGGCGCATCGGGGACGCTACTCACGATCCTGATGGGCAAGGCGATGAACCGCTCGATTACGAACGTCCTTTTCGGAGCGTTCGGGCAGGTTCAGGCAGGCGTCGGTGCAGCTCGTGTCGACGACGGACGCACCGTCCGCGCAACCTCACCCGAGGATGTCGCGGTCATGCTCTCGTACGCCCGCAAAGTGATCATCGTTCCCGGCTACGGCCTCGCTGTCGCTCAGGCCCAGCATGACGTCCGCCAGCTCGGCGAGCTCCTCGAAGAGAAGGGCGTCGATGTCGTCTACGCGATCCATCCCGTCGCGGGCCGCATGCCGGGGCACATGAACGTGCTCCTCGCCGAGGCCAACGTCCCATACGACGTGTTGAAGGAGATGGACGAGGTCAACCCCGAGTTCCCACAGGCTGACGTGGCCCTCGTCATCGGCGCCAACGACGTCACGAATCCGGCCGCCCGTTCTGATACGTCCTCACCGATCTACGGGATGCCGATTCTCGACGTCGACAAGGCCGCCGCCGTCGTCGTCATGAAGCGATCGATGGCCCCCGGGTTTGCGGGGATCGACAACGAGCTCTACCTCGACCCGCGCACGACGATGCTCTTCGGCGATGCAAAGGACTCGATCGTCAAGCTGATCGGTGCCGTCAAAGCAACCTAGGCCAGGCGGCCCTGGCAGCGTTCTGGATCAGGGAATGCGCTTGCCGGACGCGACGACGAGGCCGAGGCCGACTGCGGCGAACTTCGTCGGCGGCTGCGGGCTCGATGCGACAAGCCGCACCTGACGCCCGAGAGCGCCGGTGACGCACCGCCACGCCTGCTGCTCAGCACCCGTGTGCGACCAGTAGACCTTGTTGCCGTCGAGCTGGTAGCTCTTCTCCATTCCGGTACGGCAAGGACCGTACTGGCGGGTGGCGACGAAGTTGATCTCCCACCCGGCCTTGTTCAAGAACTCGATCTGCACCGTTTCCGTCGTCCGTAACCACTGCGAGTAGCGGAAGCCGACCGTCGTGCGGGTTGGCACGTAGGCGAGTAGCGGGGCACGGTGCTTGATCTGAGCCTGCACCGGGAGTGGCACGGGCGGGCTCGGCGCGGCAACGGAGGACGTGACGAGAGTCAACGCGAGCGTCGAGCCGACAAGGAGCGACCATTTCATGCCTTGCAGGATACGTAGGTGATGTTCCAGGAATGTCGGGTTTCCGTAAGCGAATTCGAAACCTCGCGCGTCGCCTCAATCGTTCGGCGACGAGGACCAAATCGTCATGATGGGATCTGTGCCGACCCCTATCACGAGCGAAGACGCACTTCGCGATCTCATCGGTGAGCCTGCCGACATCGTCCGCGCGAAGGTGAGCGATCGGGTCAACGACCTTACACGCCGCTTCATCGATCTCTCGCCGTTCATGCTGCTCGCGACGTCGGCGCCCGACGGAAGCTGCGACGTGAGCCCGCGCGGCGACCCGGCAGGCTTCGTTCACGTGATCGACGAGCGGACGTTGCTCGTCCCGGACCGGCCGGGAAACCGCCTCGCCGATTCGCTTCGCAACATCATCCAGAATCCGCATGTCGGCCTGCTCTTTCTGGTCCCAGGCGTGGGTGACACGTTGCGGGTAAACGGCCGCGCCGCGATCATCACCGATTCCGAGCTGCTCGACCCGCTCGCGGTCGAGGGAAAGACACCGAAGCTCGGCTTGCTGATCGAGGTCGACGAGGTCTTCACGCACTGTTCGAAAGCGTTCCTCCGCTCCCGCTTGTGGGACCCGACGGAGTTCGTCGACCGCGAGCAACTCCCGAGCTCCGGCGAGATCCACCGGAGCCTGAACCCCGCTTTCGACGCAGATCGCTATGACGAGGAGCGCGCCGACCGATACGCACGGCGTGAAGGGTTCTATTGATCAGGGCGTACGACGGCGGAGCGTGGCAGCGCCGAGCGTCAGCGCCAGTAGCGTCGAGCCGATGACAACGGCAACATCGGCGAAGAAGCGTGGGCCGAGAGTGGGATCGTGCGCCGCCCGGTCGAGCGCATCGAAGGCGTAAGTGAGCGGCAGGATGGACGAGACCGCTTGCAGCCAGCCGGCCATCTGATCCTGGGCCACGAACAGACCGCAGAGCAGAATCTGCGGAAGAACGAAGGCCGGCATGAACTGAACCGCCTGGAACTCCGTCTGGGCAAAGGCGCTCACGAACAGCCCGAACGCCATGCCGAGGGTCGCGTTGGCGACGGCGAGCAGCACGATCAGGGCGTCCGAGTGCACGCTGTGCAGGCCGAGGAGCCTGAAGCCGACGATCGACACGACCACGGCTTGCACCACAGCCACGGCGGCGAACGCGATGCCGTAGCCGAGCAGGAGCTCGAGCTTCGTGAGCGGCGTCGTCAGGAGCCGCTCGAGAGTCCCTGTGGTTCGCTCGCGCAACATCGTGATCGATGTGACGAGAAACATGCTGATCAGCGGGAAGAGCCCGAGCATCGGGACGCCGACGCTCTGGAATACTTGCTGCCGTCCGGCGAACAGTTGGTCGACGAGGAGGAGGAGCACACAGGGAACAAGGAGCAGGAGCGCGAGCGTTCTTGGATCGCGTCGAAGCTGCGAGAGCACCCGGGCAGAGGTCGCACCGATGCGGGAAGCGCTCACGGTGCTGCGCTTCCCTCGACGAGCTGGAGGAACGCGGCGTCGAGATCGCGCGCGCCGGTGCGCCTCAGAAGCTCGCCGGGGGTGAGATCGGCCAGGATGCTGCCTTCGCGAAGGAGCAGCAACCGTTCGCACCGTGCCGCCTCGTCCATGACGTGGCTCGAGACGAGCAGCGTCGTGCCGCCGGCGGCGAGTTCGTGGAAGAAATCCCACAGGTCGCGGCGGAGCACGGGATCGAGGCCGACGGTGGGCTCGTCGAGCACGAGGACGTCAGGCTCACCTAGCAGCGCCGTCGCGAGCGAGACCCGTGCCTTCTGACCGCCGGAGAGCCTCCCGACGAGCCGTGCGGCCGTATCGGCGAGACCGACACGTTCGATCGCCTCGTCTACCCGAGAGCGCGGCTCGCCAAGAACCCGTGCGAAGTACGCGAGGTTTTCACGCACCGAGAGGTCACCGTAGACGGAGGGCGACTGAGTCACGTAGCCGACTCGGCTGCGAAGCTCCGGCGTGCCTGCAGGGAGCCCGAGGACGCGCACATCTCCGCCGGCCACGACCTGGACGCCGACGACCGACCGCATCAGGGTCGACTTGCCGCTGCCGCTCGGGCCGAGCAGGCCCGTGACGACGCCCCCGTCGACGGACAGAGTGAGATCGCGGATGACGGTGACGCCGCCGCGGTCGACGCGGAGACCCGCTATCTCGATCGTGGGAGCCACCGCTTGATCCAATCACGCCCGGGTAGGCTTCGTGCGGTGAGAGTTCCGTTCTTCTCGGGCGCCGACGTCGAGCGCGCCGTCTCGCCGCATGAGGCGTACGACGCGGTGAAGAACGCCTTCGTCGCCCATGCAACCGGCGACTGGACAATGCATCCCAAGATCTACGTCTCGGGGTCTGCCGCCGGGGACTTCCGGGCGATGCCGGCGGTCGGGGACGGGCACGTCCTGCTCAAGTGGGTGACGTCGTTTCCCGGGAACCCACAGCAAGGCCTGCCGACCGTTACTGGCTTGGTGCTGCTCTCCGACTCCGAGACGGGCGTACTGCTTGCCGTCCTCGACGCGGCGGCGGTGACGGCTCTCCGAACGGCAGCAGCCGCGGTGATCGCGGCAGAGACCCTGTGCCGCGCGGGTGCTAGCTCTACCGCCGTCGTCGGTTGCGGCGTCAACGGTGCCGAGACGGTGCGGATGTTCCGAGCGCTCGGTAGCGACGTGCTCGTCTGGGATCTCGACGCCGCACGGGCTTCATTCGTCGCAGACCGGCTCGGGGCTCGCGTGGCCGACTCGCAGACCGAGGCGCTCGCCGCAGACATCGTCGTGACGGTCACCCCCGGTCGTGACCTGCTCTTCCCCGAAGGCTCGCTTCGCGACGGCCAGCATGTCTCGATGATGGGAGCAGACGGGCCAGGGAAAGCCGAGGTCGCGATCGCCGAGCTGGAACGGGCTGACCTCTTCTGCGACGACTGGGAGCAGGCCAGCCACGGGGGCGAACTGGCGGCGGGGGTCGCGGCGGGAAACATCACACAGGATGACGTGACCCAACTGGGCGATGTTCTCGCCGGGCAGGCCGAAGGTAGACGCTCCGCGAGGGACATCACGCTCTTCGACTCGACCGGGCTCGCGATCCAGGACCTCGCCATTGCCAAGGTGGCGGCACCGAAGATGAGCGATCTGGATCTGCCGACGCTCGAGATTTGAGCTCCGCGGTGTTCGAGGCGTTTCTGGCCCGGCTCCCCGACAGCGGAAGCTCGTCGGCTCGGCCGCAGCCCTGACGCGGAGCCCGATCCCCGGCCGTGTGTCTCGGTCGAGCGAGACCTGATCAGTCAGCGTTGAGAAGGCGGGCGGGATCGAACAGGTCCAGAAACGGAACATCATGGCCAACGACCGCCTGAGCAACGAGCTCACCGCAGGCGAAGCCGAGCACGTTGCCGTGGCCCGAGTAGCCGCCGGCGACCCAGACGTCCTCGAGCTCCGGCACCCGTCCGACGACGGGTAGGAAGTCCATCACCATGCCGAAGATGCCCGCCCAGGCGTAGTCGACCCGCAGCTCGCGTCCGAGCAGGCCGTTGACGAAGGCGCGTAGCGCGTGCTGCACGGTCTCGGTCAACTCCTCGTCGGCCGTGAACTCCGTGTCGAAGGAGACGTCCCGGAAGCCACCGGCGACGATTCGGCCGTCCTCGTCCTGGTGCCAGTAGTCGTAGCCGTGACGTCCGTAATGCGGCACCTCGAACAGTCGCTCGGGGATCGGTTCGGTCGCGATCACCTGACCACGTGTCGGGATGATCAGCCCTTCGATCGAGCCGAGGAGACCGCTCGGATAGCCGTCTGTGCAGACAACGACGGTCGCGCCGCCGAGCTCGTCGAGCGACGATACGCGGGTGCGCTCCCGGATCTCGACGCCGGCCTCGGCGGCGAGGAGCGCGAGCCGCCGTACGAAGCGCGCCGGCTGCAATACCCCATCGGGGACATGGCGGAGGGCCGCGGTGAAACGGTCAGCGAGTGGCACTTCGGTGCCTTCCAGCCAATCGGCAGCGAAACCGGCGGCCACCAGGGCCTCGAACTCCGTCCGAAGCTCGGCGCGCTCCTCCTCGTCGACCGCAATCCGCAGCGAGCCGACCCTCCTGAAGGCGTCGCCGGCCAGCGCCTCGATCGTGTCGAGCGCCCGTTCCGTCCACGCAGTCAACGCCCGGGCAACCTGCTCACCGACCGAGTCGACCGTGACGTCGAACGGGGCCGGCATGCCCCGCAGCGCGAAGCCGCCGTTGCGGCCGCTCGCGCCACCCGCCACTTCGCGCGCGTCGTAGAGCCGCACGCGCCTGCCTGCCTCGGCGAGGCGCAGCGCGGCGGTACAACCCGTGACCCCCGCACCGACGACGACGATCTCGGGGTCGTCGACGGTGACCGCAGGTAGCAGCGGAGCCGGTTCGCTGAGCCAGTAGGGAACCACGCGCACGATCCTACGGATTAGGATCCAGCCGGGGCTCACGCCCTTCCCCGCGCATGACGTCGCTAGCCCACTCCGAACGCGAGATCCCCCGCGAGACGCTCGCGGCCGCGGGCGTCGCGGCGGTCCTGGCTGCCACTCTCGCCTGGTTCGGGCCACCCGGCAGCGACTTCGCCGCTCACCTCTACCAGAGCGACCTCTTCGAGGATCACGGGTTCGGAATCTGGAACAACTTCTGGTACGCCGGGCGCTACAGCTTTGTCACGTACAGCCTCCTGTACTACCCGCTCGCCGCCCTGATCGGGATCAAGCTGCTCGCCGTCCTCAGCATTGCGACGGCGGCGCTTGCGTTCGGAGTCGTCTCGGCTCGCGAGTGGGGACCCGCCTCACGGTGGGCGAACCGGTCGTTCGCCGTCGTCTGGGCCGGAGTCATCCTTTCGGGAGCGTTCCCGTTCGCCCTCGGCGTGGCGCTCGCGCTCCTCGCGCTCTGGGCACTACAGATCGGCCGCATCGGGAGGTTCGCGCTCCTGACGGCGCTGGTTCTCGCGGCGAGTCCGGTGGCGTTCGTCCTACTCGCGATAATTCTGGCGGGCGTGGGACTCGCCCGGGCATCGCGCGGCGCCGAGCTCGCCCTGCCTCTCGCCACGCTCGCCGTCGCGAGCGGCGCCGAGCTCGTGCTCTTGCGTCTCTTCCCCGCGGCCGGCAGGTTTCCGTTCTCGCTCCCCGAGTTTGCGGCTGCCTGCGTCTTCTGCGGCCTCGGCATCCTGCTCACGTGGCGCGTGCCGACGGCCGGCGTGCTGCGATGGACGTATGTCGTCTATCTCCTCGCATGCACGACCGCGTACCTCGTTCCGTCCGGCCTCGGCGAGAACATCGCACGGCTCCGATACGCAGCAATCCCGATCGCCATCCTGACGCTGTCCCTGCGGCGCTGGCGACCGCTACCGCTCGCCGTTCTAGCGCTGTCGCTCGCGGTCTCCTGGAATCTGACCCCCCTCGCCGGCAGCTTCGTCAAGGCAAGCGCCGACCCGGCGGCTGATCCTGCGTACTGGGCTCCGGCGGTGCAATTTCTGCACGGCCACCTCACGCCGTCCTACCGCGTAGAGGCGGTCGACACCGTCGGCCACTGGCCTGCGGCCTATCTCCCGGCCGCCGGTATCCCGATCGCGCGGGGCTGGTTCCGACAGGACGATTTCCCACGCAACGGTGTCCTCTACGACGAGCTCACGCGCGTTTCGTACCTGACCTGGCTTCGGTCGCTCGGCGTCCGGTACGTCGTCCTGCCCGATGCGCCCCTCGACTACAGCGCGAAACACGAAGGAGCCCTGCTCGCCGGCGGCAGTTCCGGTCTGCGTGTCGTGTTCAGGTCGGCCCACACGACGGTCTATGCCGTCCCGTCAGCGCGAGCGATCGTGACAGGGCCGGGAAGCGCCCGTGTCGTCGCTCTCGGCCAGCACCGGATCACCGTTGCCCTCGGCCGCCCCGGCGCCTACCGCATAGCTACCAACTGGTCGCCGTACTGGCATACCGAGACAGGGTGCCTCTCCAAGGGCGCAGACGGCACCGTACGGCTCTCGACGACACGAGCCGGTGTTGTTCGTCTCAACCTCTCGGTCAACGCGCAGGGCGCTCTAGCGGCGCTCGAAGGGAACTCGAAGTCGAGGTGCGCGCGGTGAGCGCCGGTTCGCGCGTCTCGTTCCAGGCGGTGAGCGCCAGACAGCCCAGCGCTCCGTACCCGAGCACATCGACCGGAGTGTCGTTGACTCCGAGCGAGACGCCGATAGCAACGAGCATCGCGACGACAACCGGCTGATCGCGCCCTCTGAAGCCGAGCCAGGCGAGTCCGCCGAGCGACAGGAGACAGAGGAACGTCGTGTGGACGGCGGAGGTTGCGCCCGCCCATGAGATCCGGAGACGCCGATCGAGGTCGTCGAACAACCCGCCCGGGCCACTGCCGACCGCGTTGGTCACATGGCTCGAGCCACCAAGGAGTGCGTCGAGGCCGACGACGACGAGGCCGACGACGACGACGCCGACGATGCCGACGATGATCCTGGCCGGCGTGGGCCGGACACGAGCGAGCCCTGCAACGAGCACGGCAAACGCCGAGGCGACGACGAGGAGGCCTCCTCCGTCGGCCCCGCTTCTGCTCCACCCGACCGTTACGAGCAGTAATGCAGCGATGGCCAGGGAGCCAACCACGCCGACGAGCGCGCCGGCAGCGAGCGACGGCGCGAGTAACAACGTCTCGACCTGGTTCGTGACGCCGTAGAATCGTCCGCCCCCGTCCGGATGCGGCCCGATCGCTGCGAGTGCGTTTACCTCGGGCCAGACCGCCAGAACCACGAGAAACACGACGAGGAAACACACGACCGACGGGACGAGCAACTCCCGACGGAGGGCAAGGAGCAACGACCCGGCACCGGTGAGAGCAGCGAGCGCGCCGACGACGGTCGCAGGATGGTCGACGCCGATCGCGCGCAACACGAGTGCCGCCGCGAGGGCGACGGGCGCGACGAGCACAGCGGCCCGGCCGGCGATCGCCGAGCGCGCGAGAACACCGAGAGCTGCGAACGCGACGAGCCACCCTATGAGCACCAACGTTGCGCCGGTTCGAGCGTCGTGGGCCCGTGCGAGCCGGGCGTCTAGTCGTGCCAGCGTGGCAACCGCAGCGTCATCCTCACGAGCTCGGATCGGCGGTCTTTCACCTGCCGCAATCGCGGCCGCCGTGGGTGCAACGTCGGCCAGGGAGACGAGCCCGTCGATCCGCGTCGAGCCAGACGTGAGTAGACCGCGGTACCCTGGCCCGACGATCGCAACGGGGTACCGCACGACGTTGTGGTGCGATCCGGGGGACGGCAGCGCGAGGTAGATGGTGGTCTCTGCAGGCGCCTTGGCGAGTCGCAGGATCGGCTTCCCGTCGAGGTCGACGAGGGACGATACGACGTGGCCGCGAACAAGAGACGCGAGTGCTCGCTGGCGAGTCACCGTTGCACCGGCGCCGGGAACAAGGAGTCCGACAGCACCACGATCGGCGTATGACTCGAGCGTAAACGCCGGGACGACCACGACCGCGACCGACCGGTCGGCGGCCGTCGCTGCCGGAGCCGCGACCGCGGCGACGGCGAGCAGCGCGAGGGTGACGGTTCGACGCAGGCGGTGGCGTGAAGCGCCGCGCGTGGCCCGGATCAGGTCGATGAGCACGCGCGGATCGTACTGGCGAGGGCGATCGGACAGGCTCCAACCCGGTGACAGGCGCATACACCTGTCATGCTGGGGCCGGGAGGCTCGAGTCCACGGAGATCAGCGAGGAGCGGCAACGAACGAGGCACCCGGAAGACGATCGACCGTCGTTCTCGTCGGCACGCTGGATACGAAGGGTCACGAGTATGCATTCGTGCGCGACCGGATCAGGGCGCGCGGCGTCGACGTGGTTCTCATCGATGCGGGGATTCTGGGCGAGCCGCTCACCGAACCGGACGTTTCGCACCAGGAGGTCGCGGCCGCGGTCGGAGCGGACGTGAAGGCCCTCGCGGCTGCGAACGACCGCGGCGCGGCGATCGAAGTGATGGCGCGAGGGGCGACCGAGGTCGTCCTCCGACTGCACGCCGAGGGGCGGTTCGATGCGATCGGCGCGCTGGGGGGCACGGGCGGCACGACGATCGCCACCCACGCGATGCGCGCGCTTCCGGTGGGCGTGCCGAAGCTCATGGTCTCCACCGTCGCGTCCGGTGACACGAGCCCGTACGTCGGCTCCGTCGACGTGACGATGATGTACTCCGTCGTCGACGTCTCGGGCATCAACCAGATTTCGATGCGGATACTGGCGAACGCCGCAGGCACGCTCGTCGGGATGGCAACTGAGCCCGTACCGACGGTGGGCCAGGCGCGCCCGCTCGTCGCGGCTTCCATGTGGGGCGTCACCACGCCCTGCGTGACAAGGGCCAGGGAGCGCCTCGAGGAGCTCGGCTACGACGTTCTCGTCTTTCACCAGACCGGGACGGGCGGGGACTCGATGGAGGCATTGATCAAGACGGGGCTCGTCGGCGGCGTGCTGGACGTGACGCCGACCGAGCTCGTCGGTGAGCTCGCGGGCGGCATCTGGCCGGCCGGCCCCGAGCGACTCGAGGTCGCGGGGCTCCTCGGGATCCCCCAGGTCGTCTCTCTCGGCGGGCTCGATCTGATAGCCCTAGGGCCTCCGGATCAGCTTCCGGAGCGCTTCCGCTCCCGCTGGATCTACCGCCACGACGAGCACATGGCGGCTGCGCGGACAACGCCGGATGAGAGCACGTCGCTAGCGAAGATCATTTCGCGGAAGCTCAATGCCGCGACGGGGCCAGTGGCGCTCTACGTTCCGCTGCGCGGCTTCTCCCCGCTCTCGGTTCCGGAAGGCGAGTTCCACGACACAGCTGCGGACGCCGCGCTCGTCGAGGGGCTTCGCGAGCTGATCGACCCGTCGCGCGTGGAGATGCACGAGCTCGACTGCGACATCAACGACCCCGAGCTCGCCGTCGCGATGGCGGAGCGCTTGTACGAGCTCATGGCCGGCTGAGGCCGTGTCCGTGCCGATGACAACGTTGATCGGGCGCGATAGGAGCATCGCCGAGGCAGCGACGTTTCTGCGTCGGGACGATGTCCGTCTGCTCACCGTCACCGGCCCCGGCGGGATCGGCAAGACCAGGCTCGCCCAGGCGGTCGCCGTGGAGACGGCTGACCACTTCGCCGATGGGGTGATCTTCGTCCCGCTCCAGTCCGTCATTGACCCCGGCCACGTCATCGGCACAATCGCCCGGTCGCTCGGGCTCTTCGACGGCGAGGGCGACCTCGAGCAACGCCTCGTCGCACATATCGACGGTCGCCGGTTGCTGCTCATTCTCGACAACTTCGAGCAGGTCGTCGACGCCGCACCCTCGCTTGCCGCGATCGTGGCTGCGAGCCCGAGCTTGAAGGTCGCAGTGACGAGTCGAACGCGGTTGCGAGTGTACGGTGAGCAGGAGCTATCGCTCGAGCCACTTACCGGCACCGACTCTGTGGCGCTCTTTCTGGATCGAGCCCGCACCGTGCGGCCGAGCCTTCTGCCGGACGCCGCCGACCTGGACGCAATCGCCCTGATCTGCGATCGCCTCGACTGCCTGCCGCTCGCGATCGAGCTGGCTGCGGCGAGGGTGAAGATGCTGTCTCCGAGCGCGATACTCGGTCGTCTGGAGCGCAGCCTCGAGCTCCTCACCTCGGGCTCGCGGGATGCGCCCGCCAGGCACCGAGCTCTGCGCGACACGATCAGCTGGAGCGTCGAACTCCTCGACGACGAGCAGAGGGCCGTCTTTCGTCGGCTCGGCGTCTTCGCGGGAGGCTGCTCACTGGAGGCTGCAGAGGAGGTATGTGGCGGGGACCTCGACACCCTCGGCTCACTCGTGGACGGGAGCCTCGTACGGCCGGAGGGTGAGCGCTTCGGCATGCTCGAGACGATCCGTGAGTACGCGAGCGAACTGCTCGACGCAACGGCCGAGGCTGAGGGCATCCGACGCGCCCACGCGGATCGTTATCTCCATCTGGCCCGTGCCGCCGCGCCGGGCCGGGGCGTCTCGGATCATGCGCTGTGGCAGACGACGCTCGAGACCGATCACGACAACCTCCGCGCCGCTCTGCGCTTCTCACTCGACGCGGGAGACCCGGTGACTGCGCTTGAGCTCTGTGCCGTTCTGTGGCGGTTCTGGTTCGAGCGCGGCTACCTGAGCGAGGGCCGGCTGTGGCTCGACGCGTCGCTTGCGGCGTCGCCCAAGGCGTCCCTCAGCCGCGCCCGTGCGCTGAGCGGGAACGGCGTCCTCGCGCACTACCAGGGCGACTATGACCGGGCCGAGGCCCTCTGCCAGGAGGCTCTCGAGCTGTCTCGGAAGCTTGACGATCAAAAGGGGATCGCGGAGGCGCAGACAGGGCTCGCGCTGGTGCGGAGGACGCGCGGGGACTACCCGGAGGCGGAAATGCTCTTCCGCGACGCCCTGGCGGGCTACGAACGGCTCGGCGACGAGCAAGGCGTCGCGCGGACGCTCGACCGGCTCGCACTGCACTTCGTGGTCGTCGGAGACGACGACCGGGCCCGGCCGCTCTTCGAACGCAGCCTCGCGCTGTTCCGTCGGCTCGGCGATGCTCACGGAACCGCACTCGGGCTCTATGGCCTCGCCTACACTCGTCCCGCGAACGCTCTGGTCGTCGCCCAGTCGCAGGTCGACGAGAGCCTCGACATCCTGCGTACGGTCGGCGACCGTCGAACCTTTGGCAAAGTGCTCTGGGCCCAGGCGGGGATCAACGCCGATCTCGGTGATGCCGAGACGGCCGCGGCCCAGTTCGAGGAGTCGTTGACGCTCTTCGTCGAATTCGGCGACCGGTGGTTCTGTGTGCTCGTCCTCGAGTCGGTCGCCTTCCTCGCTGCCTCAGCTGGCGAACTGGTCAGAGCCGTCCACCTTCTCGGCGCCTCAGGCGCGGTTCTGGAGAAGATCGGCGTCCCACTCCTGGCGCGCTTTCGTACGCCTCACGACCAGATCCTCGCGGAGGCGCGTAGCACCCTGGGGGAAGATCGGTTCGGAACCCTATGGGACGAAGGCCGGCGGCTCTCGCTCAGCGCAACAGTCGAGCTCGTGGGGGCAGCGCGCACGCGTGTCGATCCCAATGCCCCGGACGGTCTCACTGCCCGCGAGCTCGAGGTTCTGGCGCTCGTTGCCGACGGCCTTACCGACGCGGAGGTGGCCGAAACGCTCGTCGTGAGCCTACGCACCGTCCACGCCCACCTCCGCTCGATCTATCGCAAGCTCGATCTGCACACGCGAAGCGCGGCAACGCGCTACGCGATCGAGCACGGCGTTACCGCCCCCTGAAGATAGGTAGTGCGGTTAGGCAGTTATGCCGATGTGCCGCCCCGTACGTCGCTCTACCGTCAGGCCATGCAGATCGATGACCTGATCGACAACCCGACGGAGGCAACCATGAGTGACATCGCCACCCCACGCTACGGCTTCGAGCCCACGGCCGCGTTTGCCACGACCCGCGCCGGTGCTGAGCGACGAGCCCGCGAGACTGCTGCGGCTGCCGTGACCTCGAATCACGGAAGGACCCTCGACCTGCTGCGCAGGCTTGCGACCCTCCTCACAGGATCATCCTCATAGAGACCAGGAGGAGTCATCACGCTGGCTATCCTCACCGCGTCATCGTCGCCCGGTAGACACCGTCTCCTTCGCTGATCCGACGTGCGAGCTCGAGTTCCATCAGGGCTGCGGCGATGTCACCGGGGGCGGCGCCGGATAGACGCGCCAGCTCGTCGATGCTCGCGGGGCCGACGGCAAGTCGTTCGAGTAACGCTCCCGCGAGTCCACCAGGCGGCTCGCCCCGCTCGGTCACGATCTCTATTCCGTATGCCTCGAGAACGTCGGCTGCAGCTGTCACGGGTGTTGCGCCGAGCCGGAGTAGCGCGTTCGATCCAGCCGAGACCGCGGAGGTGATCTCGCCGGGAACGACCATCACTTCCCGGCCGTCCTCGAGGGCGAAATCGGCTGTGATCAGCGCACCGGACCGCTCACGCGCCTCGACCACCACGGTGGCCGTGCACAGTCCGGCAATGATCCGGTTACGCGCTGGGAAGCGCCACGGGGCCGGCTCGATTCCGGCTTCGTACTCAGAGACGATCAGCCCCCGCTCCACGATTCGCCTGGCGAGATCCCGGTGGGCAGCCGGGTAGTCGCGGTCGATCCCGCAACCGAGCACAGCCACGGTGATTCCACTCGCTTCGAGCGCTCCCCTGTGCGCCTCGCTGTCGATCCCCCGGGCCATGCCACTCACGACCACGAGCCCTGCGGCCGCGAGTTCGCGCCCGAGAGTCCTGGCGACCGATCGCCCGTACGACGAGCACGCGCGGGCGCCGACGATCGCAACGGACGGTTGCTCGAGCAGCTCCGGAGGAGCCTCCCCGCGAAGCCAGAGCACAGCCGGAGGGTCCGGTATCGCCCGAAGGAGCGGTGGGTACGGGACGGTCGCGCGCCAAAGGCGACGGACGGTCATGCGACGGGCACCCCCGCCGGTGATCGGTACGAGAGCGCTTCCGCGAGATGCTCCGGGAGGACTGCGTCTGCCCCGCCGAGCGCCGCGATGGTGCGGGCGACCCGCGCCACCCGCGCGCGTCCCCGGCCCGACAGCGGGACACGATCGACAGCGCGATCGAGGAGCTCGGATGCCGCCTCGGTGCGCTGAAGGACATCGCCGTCGCGCAGTCGCTCGCGGGCGGCGATGACACGGCCCCTCACCGTCGCCGAGGCTTCTCCCGGCGGCGCTGCGAGCTCCTCGGCACGCGGCCGCGGCATCGCGACCACCAGATCGAAGCGATCGAGAAGAGCCCGTGAGACTTTCTCCCGATACGCCGATATTCGCTGCGGGCTGCAGCCGCAATCGGCGGACGGATCTCCCCTCCCCCCACAGGGGCAGAGGTTCATCGTCGCGACGAGACGAAACCGCGCCGGAAACAGTGCGTGACCGCCGACGCGGGCGACCGAGACGACACCATCCTCGAGCGGCTGCCTCAGCGACTCGAGCACCGGGCGTGGGAACTCGGGAAGCTCATCGAGGAGGAGGACGCCGCGGTGAGCAAGGCTCGCCTCTCCGGGGCGCGGGACAGCGCCGCCACCGACGATCGCGGCGGCTGAGGCACCGTGGTGCGGCGCGCGGAACGGCGGGGCGAGGATGATGGGACGGCCGCGGGGCAGTGTTCCCGCGACCGAGTGGATTCGCGTCACCTCGAGCGCCTCCTCGCGGGTGAGCGGCGGCAAGATGCTCGGCAGACGTCGTCCGAGCATCGTCTTGCCCGTCCCCGGGGGGCCGGCGAGAAGCATGTTGTGCTCTCCTGCAGCCGCGAGCTCGAGTGCCCGCCGTCCACGCTCCTGGCCGCGAACCTCGGCGAGGTCGGGCAGGAACGGCTCCTCCAGTTCGTCGCTTCCCGGTGGCCTCGCGAACGCGATCTCTTCCTCGCCGCGCAGGTAGGCGACTGCCTCGGCGAGGTGGCGGACCGGGACGACGTCGATGCCGGCCAGAGCCGCCTCGGGCGCCGACTCGGCAGCGCAGAGAAGAAGCGCCAGCCCGGCGCGGCGGGCTCCTTCGGCGACCGCGATCGTGCCTGCCACGGGTCGAATTCGCCCGTCGAGCGAGAGCTCACCGACGCATCCGTGTTGGACGAGGCGGGCCGGTGGGAGCTGGTGCGAGCCGGCGAGCAGAGCGAGTGCGATCGGGAGGTCGAATCCCGACCCCTCCTTGCGCAGAGCCGCCGGTGCGAGATTGACGGTAATCCGGTGTCGTTCGGGCCATGGCAGCAGCGAGTTGATGATCCCGCTGTGCACCCGGTGCTTTGCCTCCTGGCAAGCGCGGTCGGCGAGTCCGACGATGGAGAACGCTGGGAGATCGGCCGAGAGGAGATGGGCTTCGACGTCCACCCGGCGCGGCTCGAGACCGATGACGGCGGAGGTGATGGCTCGTGCAACCACCATCCGACGCTACGTCCAGACCCGTCACGTGTCTGTGTCGACCCCGAATCGGAAGGGTGACGCGCACGAAGGGCGACGCTGCAGGTCGACGAGGGCGACGCCGGCGGTCGACGGGGCGACGCTGGCGCGTCGCCCCTACGAGCCGGCCGTCAGACGGGCGTCCCTCAGCGCGCGATAGCTACGAGGATCGACTCGTAGTACTCGCCGGCGCGGCGGCCGGTTCGTCGGTTTACGTGCCGCTCGTGGCGATCGACGAGGCGCAGCCCGGCTCGCTGCAGGATCCCCGGATAGAGATCGCGGCGATCGTTGACGACGATGCAGATTCGCCCACCAAGCACGAGTGACGACCTCGCATT
This sequence comes from uncultured Thermoleophilia bacterium, assembly GCA_963784945.1. Classification (GTDB taxonomy): domain Bacteria; phylum Actinomycetota; class Thermoleophilia; order Gaiellales; family Gaiellaceae; genus Gaiella. The sequence continues at coordinate 157,871 of CAWATN010000013.1, forward strand.
GGCAAGTACGTCCGCGATGCCGTCGACGTACTCGTCGATCGCGGCCCTCCCGGTACCGAGCGACGGGCGGCCGAGCTCGAGGTCTCGTCGCTCGTCGACGCCGAGGAGCTCGTATGCATATCGATGCTGCTCGTGATAGTCGATCAGGCCGGGATACGGCGGTGACGTGATCACGCCGTCGTATGGCCCCTCGAGGTCGATCACCCGAGCATCACCATGGAGCGTCCTGGCGACGTTGCCCTCAGCCCGTACCGCGGCGAAAGCCTCGATACGGTCGAGCGTATCCAGCGTGTAGCGCAGGAGGAACCTGCGCGCGGCATCGACGGGCCGACACTCACGCCGATGCTTGAAACACCAGTACGCTTCGAGTTGAGGCGCCCGTGGGAACTCGAGATCGAAATGGGCGGTGCGCCGGGCCGAACGGGCCGACCTGGCGAGCACGACGCGGAGCACATCCGCTGCGCCGACCTGATCGACGAGAGACCGAAAATGCAACAGCTCCTCCGCGGCCGCAGGTGCGTACCAGGCCCGCAGGTAGGCAGATGCTCCACGCGGGTATCGTCCTCGTGGCTCGAACGCCTCCGCCTCTGCGTGCGCCCAGAGAAGATCGCGTCTCAATGCTGCGAGGTTGTACGGTCGCGTCTTCACACGAGCGAGCAACGCGTTGAAGCCGGCGATGTCGACGCCCGTGGCATCGTAGCCCGATTCGAGCGCCTGCACGAGCGTCGTGCCCGAGCCGGCGAAAGGATCGAGTACCCGGCCGCCCGGCGGAACGTGCCTGTCGAGCAATGTCTCGACGAGCTGCGGAATGAATTTGCCGAGGTACGGATGCAGCCGATGAACGTGCTTCGTGCGCTCGCGCTCGGGCAGCGTTGATTCCGACCACGACAGTTCGAGGTCGTGCTCGCGGTAGAGCGCTTCCTGGGTGGCCGCCACGGCAACGGCTTCGCCGCAACGGTCACGTTTCCTCGCGCGAAGGGTCTAGATGTCGCTCAGCGACGTCGGGATACGTGTCAGGCGCCCCCCTTCGACCGTCACCACCTCGAACCCGACGCGGATGTGCCTTGGCTGCGGGTTCCGCGAAAGCCACACCTGAGCGGCCCGCCGCACTCGCCTCCGCTTCTCCGCGTCGACGGCTCCGACCGCCCCGCCGAATCCCCGGCCCCGCCGCTGCTTGACCTCGACGAACGTCAGCTTGTTGCCGCGCCGGACGATCAGGTCGAGCTCGTTGCGACCTGCGCGAACGTTCGTCCCGAGGATCCGATAACCGCGCAGGCGGAAATGCCAGAGCGCCCGCATCTCACCCGCATTCAAGCCGCCGCAGGCTCGACCGCGTAGCACTTCGCGGCATACGAGAGCCGGTGCTGTGCACAGGGACCGTGCGCGCGAACGGCGGCCGAATGCACCGGGGTGATGTAGCCGACGTGGCGTGAGAACCCGTAGCGCGGATACAGCGCATCGAGCCGCCGCATGATCCGGTCGCGCGTCACCTTCGCGACGATCGAGGCAGCGGCGATGGCCGCGCTGCGCGTGTCACCGTCGATGATCGCTCTGTGCGGCGGCGCAAGCGGGCCGAGCTTGAAGCCGTCGACGAGGCACGCTTCTGCACGCGGTGCAAGGTCGGTCAACACCGAACGCAGACCCGAGAGGTTCGAGCGGTGCAGGCCGTACCGATCGATGTCGCAGGCCGGGATAATGCGCACGGACACTTGAGCTGCGGCGTCGAGGACGGCACGGAGAAGGCGCTGGCGTACCTCTGGATCAACCTGCTTCGAGTCGTTCAGCAACGCGAGGGATCGCGTCCGGCGACCGGACAACGCGTCGTAGTCGAACAGCACCCCGGCAACAACGAGAGGGCCGGCCAGCGATCCCCGGCCCGCTTCGTCGGCACCCGCGACGAAACGGACGCCCAATCGGCGGTCGTAGCGCAGGAGGCGCTGTCCGGTCTGGGAGCCCATGCTCCGAGGATATCGCCCCACTCGGAACGTGTCCGTGTCGAGTTCGTGCCCTGTTCGCGCCGCACACCGGCCGCAGTGCCCGACGGACGCGTCGGAGACGGCCGACGTACGTCGGCTCAGGGAGCTACGGCTGGCGCAGCTCGCGGATGCGCGCCTTCTTGCCGACGCGACCGCGGAGGTAGTACAGCTTGGCGCGATTGACGTCACCGACCATCGCGACCTCGAGCTTCTCGATCTTCGGCGAGTGGAGGGGGAACGTCCGCTCGACGCCAACGCCGAACGACTGCTTACGCACGGTGAACGTCTCGCGGGCGCCGGACCCCTGGCGCTTGATGACGACGCCTTCGAAGACCTGGACGCGCTGGCGTGTGCCCTCGATCACTTTGAAGTGGACGCGGACGGTGTCGCCGGCCTTGAAGACCGGGACCTCGCGCAACTGCGCCTGCTCGATGCTCTGGATGATCGTGCTCATGGGAAAAGAGGCGGCCGTCGGCCGGGTGCGGAGTGTAGCGGAAGCCGCCGCAGGCGAGCTCGCTGTAAGGGCTACACGAAGGGTCGCCTCGGGCGACCCGCAGTGTCGCCCTCGGTCGCGCCACCCCCGGCTTAGTGCAGCGACACCCGATTCGGCGGCCAGTACGTCGCGAAGACCTTCCCGATCAGGTTCGCCCGAGGCACGGTGCCCCAGAGGCGCGAATCACACGATTGGCTTCGGTTGTCGCCCATCATGAAGTAGTTTCCGGGCTTGACCCGGACGGGTCCGAAGCTCTGCACGGCGCCGCGCCGCGCCTTCTCGATGTACGGCTCCCTCAAGGGTCGCCCGTTGATGTAGACGTAGCCGTCACCTTTGCGCAAGCGGAGCTCGATCACATCACCGGGGAGCCCGATCAACCGCTTCACGAACGTCCCTCCGGCGCCGCACTTCACCTGGGCGGCGGGAGGAGTCTTGAAGACGATGATCTCACCACGACGGGGGTCGCGAAGACGGTAGAGGAAGCGATTCGCGAGCACCCGGTCGGAGAAGCGAGCCTCGCATCCGACTGCAGGCTTCGCGCAGTGCAACGTCGGTTCCATTGACGACGACGGGATTCGGTACGGATTGACGATGAACGCCTTGACGAGCAGGACGATCGCGACCGCTCCGACGATCGTGACAACCCAGTCGATCGTGACGCGGAGGCCGTTCGGCAAGCCCCGGGTGAGCCTGTCGACGGGGTTGCGCGAGTGCCTGCGGGGAGGAGAAGGCGCCGGGGGTGAGTCGAGCACTGGCCCAGCAGGCGGCGGCGCAAGTGTGCCGAGGGCCGGCTCACGCGATTCCGAGGCCCACCCATCGGCCTGGGGAGCGTTCCCGGCCGGGGTCGATGGCGGCCAGCCTGCGGGGGGCGGAGGCTCGGGGTGAGCCTCTTGCTCCGAGGACGGGCCGTCATCGACGCCCCCTGGGCGGTCTTCGACGTCACTCACACGATGCTCCGCGTCCGACTCTGCGCGGCACGCCAGTCGTCGATCTGGGCATGGTTGCCCGAGAGCAGGACGTCGGGTACCTCCCAGCCGCGGAACGCCGCAGGGCGGGTGAAGTGCGGGTACTCGATCCCGCCGTCGAGCGCCGCACTGAAGCTCTCGTTCTCGCCTGATCCTTCGGCGAGAGCCCCGGGTAGCCGTCTTGCGATCGCGTCGACGAGCACCATCGCGGGCAACTCTCCCCCCGAGAGGACATACGGCCCAACCGAGATCGCATCGGTACAGAGATGGTCGACGATCCGTGCGTCGAATCCCTCGAATCGGGACGACAGGACAGCGATCGCGGTTTCGGTCGCGAGTTCCTCGACAAGCGCCTGGTCGAGCTGTCGGCCCTGGGGCGTCAGAGCAATCACGCGAGCCGGAGGCGCATCAGCGTATGTGGCCTCGAGCGCAGCAGCGACGACGTCCACCCGCAAGACCATCCCTGATCCACCACCGTAGGGTGAGTCGTCGACCTGCCCCGCACGCAACGGGGTCGTGTCGCGGTAGTTGAAGAATCGGAGATCGAGCTCGGTTCCGAGGACGGTCGCGACGGGCCGTTGCTCGGTGAGCCAGCCGAAGGCATGCGGAACCTGGGTGAAAACGTCGAGACGCACCGGGGCAGGGTATCGGTCACACGATGAAGCCCGGGTTGAGAAGCACGAGGCCCTCGTGCGGATCGATCGAGGCGATTGCATCCTCGATCATCGGCACGAGTGTGCCGTCGTCGAGCTCGAGGTTGTCGTTGGCCGATCCGGGCAGCACATCCCGCACGGTCCCGAGCGTCCGCCCGCCCACCTCCTCGACCCTGAGCCCGATGATCTCGAACATGTAGTACTCCCCCTCGGCGAGCGTCGGCAGATCGGAGCGGAGGATCGTCAGCGTCTCCCCTCGTTCGACCTTGCGGTCGAGGAGAATAGCGTGGCGGCCCCGCCCGACACGACGCGACAGGATTACCGCGGCTGGGACTCCAGCCACGTAGAGGATCGCGCCAACGCGATAGCGGCTCTCATCCTCGCTTCCCTGCTCGACGACAAACGCGCCGTCGAGGCCGTGAGGGCGGCCGACGCGGCCGACCGACACGAACGCATCGTCCACGTTCAGTCGGCGATCTCCAGCACGACCCGGCGGTCGTCTCGCGCGCCGCCTGCGCGCAGGAGCGTGCGCAGAGCGCGTGCGATGCGACCCTGTCGGCCGATCACCTTGCCGACATCATCTGGTGCGACGTGGAGCCGGAGGACGATCGCGTCATCCTGCTCGACTGTCTCGACGCTGACCGCCGCCGGATCGTCGACCAGATGCTGCGCGATCCAAGTGAGGAGCTCTGCCACTGGTTCAGACGGCGATGCCGGCGGCCTTGATCAGCTTCGCAACTGGGTCGCTCGGCTGCGCGCCCTTGCTGAGCCAGTCCTTGACCTTCGTCTCGTCGAGCTCGATCGTCGACGGGTCGGTCTGGGGGTTGTAGCGCCCCACGATCTCGATGAAGCGACCGTCGCGCGGCGAGCGCGAGTCGGCCACGACGACACGGTAGATCGGGTTCTTCTTCGATCCGATCCGCGTCAATCTCATGCGAACAGCCATTCTTCTCCTTCGTGCGTTTCTGGTTAGCGTCGGTTTTGCATTCGTGCGAGACGGATTGTGCCGATCATCGCGGCGGCTTGCCGCCGGTCAGCTCTGGCGGCAATGTCGGCAGCTTCCCCTGACCGAACTGCTTCATCATCTTTTGCATCTGCTTGCGGGCAGCGAGCAGCTTGTTGACCTCGTCGATCGAGGTTCCGCTGCCGGCCGCGATCCGGCGTCGGCGCGGGCCGTTGATCACGGGTGGCGAGCGCCGCTCGTGCGGAGTCATCGACAGGACGATGGCCTCCACCCGGGCCATCTGTTTCTCGTCGATGTCGAGCCCGTCCAGCTGCTGCCCCATCCCGGGGACCAGCTTCAAGACACCCTTGACAGGCCCCATTCGGCGCAACATGCGGTAGCTCTGGAGGAAGTCGTCGAAGGTGAACTCACCGGCGCGCATCCGGCGCTCCATCTCCTCCTGCTCGTCCACGGCAACTGCAGCCTCGGCCTTCTCGATCAAGGTCAGAACGTCGCCCATCCCGAGAATTCGCGACGCCATCCGATCCGGATGGAACACCTCGAGCTGATCGAGCTTCTCACCGACCGAGGCGAACTTGATCGGCTTGCCGGTAATCGCCTTGACCGAGAGCGCGGCCCCACCACGGGCGTCGCCGTCGAGCTTCGTCAGCACCACACCGTCGAACGCGATCCGCTCCTGGAACGCCTCGGCCACGTTGACTGCGTCCTGCCCCGTCATCGCGTCGAGGACGAGGAGAACGTTGAGAGGCTTGACGGCGTCTCGAACCCGTGCGAGCTCGTCCATGAGGGCGTCATCGACCGTGAGACGGCCGGCCGTGTCGACGATAACGGCATCGAGACCGTCTGCCGTGGCGCGCGCGAGGCCGTCGACTGCTGCACGAACGGGGTCCTGGGTTTCAGTGCGGTAGACGGGAATCGAGAGCTGCTTGCCGAGTTGCTCGAGCTGATCGATCGCGGCGGGCCGCTGGAGGTCGGCTGCGACGAGCCCCGGCTGCTTGCCCTCGCGCCTCAGATGGAGCGCGAGCTTGGCAGACGTCGTCGTCTTGCCCGAGCCCTGAAGCCCTGTCATCAGGATCACGGTCGGGGGACGACCGAAGGCGAGTCGCGAGTCTCCCGAGCCCATCAGCTCAGTGAGGTGGTCGTGCACGATCTTGACGATCTGCTGTCCGGCGTCGAGGCCCTTGAGAATGTCTTCGCCGAGGGCCGCAGCCTTCACACCGGCGACGAAGTCCTTGACGACCTGGAAGTTGACGTCAGCCTCGAGCAGGGCGAGGCGGATTTCGCGCATCGCCTTGTTGACGGCTTCCTCGTCGAGCCTTCTGGCACGGCCGAGATCGCCCAGGGTCGCCTGGAGCCGGTCTGAGAGAGCGTCGAACACGGCCGTGAAGTGTACGGATGGGGGTGGCGCGGCCCGCCCCTAGGACACGAGAGCGGAGCGTAAGAGCCGTGCGGGCAGCGATGTGAGTCCGATGCGCTCGATCATGTCGATGTCCGGCGCGAAAAGGTTGTGCAGTGGCTCGAGCCGGTACGACAGCGGGTCACTGACACCCTGGCGGACGAGCGCGTCCCGAAGCCGATTGTCGACGAAACTCTCGGCTGCTTGCGGCGTCTGCCAGGCCTCGCACACGTTGACGCTGCCAACGGCCTCAGTGGCAGCGTGAAGGATCAGCCCCGGTGGCGGGTTCGCATCGAGGTCGAGGCTGACCATCATCCCGTCGTAGCGATCGAGAGTCAGCTCGGGAATTCGCATGTAGAGGATTACCGCCACACCCCACCTCCGTTCCGGCCGCCGGAAAAAGCCCGTTCTCAAGCGTACGTCACTTTGGGCCGCAAGACTAGACCAGTTTTTGTCAGCCGGCGACAAGCGCGCGTGCGAACTCGCGAGGGTCGAACGGGCGCAGATCATCGAGCCCCTCCCCCACGCCGACGAGCTTCACGGGTAGGCCGAGCTCGTACGCGATCGCAACGGCGACACCGCCCCGCGCGGAGCCGTCGAGCTTCGTCAGCGCAACACCGGTCACACCGGCGACCTCACCGAACAGTCGGGCCTGCTGGAGCCCATTCTGGCCTGTGGTCGCATCGACGACGAGCAGCGTCTCGTGAGGAGCGCCTTCGATGCGATTCCCGATCACGCGCCTGACTTTTGCGAGCTCGTCCATCAGGTTCGACTGCGTGTGGAGGCGGCCCGCTGTATCGACGATGACGACATCTCGGCCACGCGCTCTGCCTGCCTCCACGGCGTCGAACGCCACTGCGGCAGGATCACCGCCTGCCGGGGCTCCGATGAAGTCGGCGCCGGCCCGCTCGGCCCAGATCTCGAGCTGCTCCTCGGCGGCGGCCCGGAAGGTGTCGCCGGCTCCGACGAGCACGGTGCGACCGTGCTCCCGGAGCTTCTGCGCCAGCTTGCCGACAGTCGTCGTCTTCCCGGTGCCGTTGACACCGACGACGAGAATGACCGTCGGCTTGGCGCTCAGATCGAACGTCGGCGCGATGCCGAAGAGCTCCTCGATCTCCTCTGCAAGCGCGTCACCGAGATCAGCCACCTCCCCGCGCGCCTCGAGTCGCCGGACTATCTCGGCCGTTGCCCGAACCCCGACGTCGCCGTGGATCAGTGCCTCCTCGAGTCGCTCCCACGCCTCCTCGTCGCCCGAATCGAACGTTCCTGCGCCGATCTCGGCGGTCAGGGCGCGACGGCTCTTCGCGAGCGAATCGCGCAAGCGCCCGAAAAAGCCGGTCCGCTCGGGCTCATCCGCTTCGGTTGCCTCGTCGCCGAAGAGCTCGGCCCAGGTTCTCGACATCAGTGCAACGCTACCCGGACGCCACGGGCGCTCATGAATGCAGCAGTGAGGCAGGCAGCGTAGAGCGCCCGGTCAGGCGGATACAGCAGCGTGCTCGTGATCGTGCTGCGGCAGTCGGCGTGAGACGACCTGCGAAATCCCGTCGTCTCCCATCGTGACGCCGTACAGGATGTCCGCTGCCTCCATCGTGCGCTTCTGATGCGTGATCACGATGAACTGGGCCCGATCGGAGTAGCGACGCAGGAGCTCGACGAAGCGCGACACGTTCGCGTCGTCGAGCGCCGCCTCGACCTCGTCGAGCAGGTAGAACGGGCACGGTTTCGCGAGGAACAAGGCAAAGAGAAAGGAAATTGCCCCGAGGGCCTTCTCGCCACCGGAGAGCAGGCTCAACCGCGTGATCTTCTTTCCTGCCGGGCGCAACTCGACCTCGACTCCCGCCTCGATGTCGGCGCCCTCGCCGCCTTCCTCCTCCGGGGCAACGAGGCACAGCCGGCCTGCTCCACCCGGGAAAAGCGTGGCAGAAACCTCCTCGAAGTTACGAGCAACCGCCTCGAAGGTGTCCGCGAATCGACGCTGTACAGTGTCTGCGAGCTCGTCTCGGAGCTTCGCTATCTCGGCGAGCGACACCTCGAGATCCAGTCGCTGGGATGCCAGCTCTTCCAGGCGCTCTTTCTCGGCTTCGTACTCTTCCTTCGCAAGGGGATTGACCTTGCCGAGCTCCTCTCGGCGGACATCCAGACGCTCGGCTCGTGCTGCCAGTTCGGCGCGGTCGTCGCCTTCGCACGGCTCCTCCGCCCCGGCCTCGTCGAACCGTCGTTGGGCCTCATCGGCCTCGGCTTCGAGCCGGGCGAGCTCGACCTGAACATGCGTCGCACGCTCCGTCGCTTCGTCCGCCTGTCGGCGTACGTCGACCTCGGACGCACCGAGCTTCCGCAGCGCTTCGCCGAGGCGCGCGGAGCGCTCCGCACCGGCATCCACCCGCGCACGCACGGGCGCCTCGAGCCGCCCGGCCAGGAGCGCAGCGCGCTCGAGCCCGGCGCCGAGGACAGCGACGGCACCGCAGAGTCGGACGAGCATGTCGGTATCGAGGGCGGATCTCCGTGGAGCCCGCTCGAGGAGTGCCGCGTCGGCCGTGCGGGCCTGATCGGCAGCCGTGTTCGCATCGGCCGCCGCAGCATCAGCGATCGCGAGCAGCGAAGCCGCTTCGGCCATCAGCTGCTCGCGCGAAACCGATTCGACGAGAGCGACGTCATTCAGATTGCCGCCGAGCCGCGCCACGACCACCTCGGCCGTCTGCGCTCGAGCGACTGCCTCGGCTGCCTCGCGGGCCGCCTCGGACTCGAGCGTCGAGAGGCGCCGTAACTCTGCCCCGAGCTCACCCGCCCTTTCGGCGCCGAGCGTGAGCCGCGCTGCGAGCGGCTCCTCGAGTCGGGTCGCCGCGGCGCGCGCGCCCCCCAGGGCGGTCTCGAGCCCAGTGACGACTTCGACGAGCTGACCGAGGAGTATCGGATCGACGTTCCGCTCGCGGAGGTGAGCGACCTTCGCGTACTCCTCCTCCGCCGCCGCCGCCGCCTCGATCGCCTCATCGGCGGCGTGGGCCGCCGATGACGCTCGGCCACCGAGCTCATCGGCCTCGTCACTCAGGGCACGACGGCGAGCGTCCATCTCGAAGAGGACGGCCTCGGCTGTCTCGCCCGCGAACCAGAGCTCGCCGCGATCTGTGTCGTAGGCATGTCCCTCGGTCGTGATCACCGTTCCGTGGGTCGCGTCGAGCAGATCGTCAGCGTCGACGAGCCAGACACCGTCGAGCAGCCGCAATGCGCTGGGGTCGCCGGCGACGAGTTCGCGGAGCGGCCGCGCACTCTTGACCGGCGGCTCGCTGGCGGGCGCAGGGTCACGATTGACTATGACGGTCAGGCTTCCGAGCCCGTCCCGCCGCGTGCGCTCGAGCAATTCGAGCCCGTGGCGTGGATCGCGGGCGAGCACTGCCGAGGCCCTCCACGAGAGTGCTGCCGCAATAGCGCGTTCGTTACCCGGTTCGACCTCGAGGGCAGAGAGCGCGAGCATCTCGCCGGCGGCAGCAAGGGCGCTCGCAGCCGGTGGGATTCCCTCTCGCGCGGCAAGCGCATGCTCGAGCGCCTGCAGGCGCTCGCGGGCCGATCGCGAGCGCTCAGCGACGTCGTCGCGCTCCGTGACCGCAGCTCGTGCAGCTGCTCCGGCGTCGTTTGCACGCGCTTCCAGCTCCGCGGGTGAGAGCCCACCGCGACGCGTGATCGACACAGCCTCGGCATGGTCACTCACGAGGCCTTCGGCGAGAGTCGCTGCCGACTCCTCGCGCATGCCGAGGCGCTCTCGAGCCGAAGCGAGAGCGACGAGCCGGCGATTGGCGCCTTCCTGCCCGCCCGTCGCGTCAGCCAACGCCGACTCGACGCCGCCGCGCTCGGCGCGCAAGGAGGCGAGCGCGGCCTCGGCACTGGTCGAGAGACGACGTTCGAACGCGGCTACGCGAGAATGCGCCAGGCGGGCGCGCTCGGAGGCCTGGCCGTGGGCTTCGGCAGCATCACGCGCATCAGCAGCAGCCGCACGAGCTGCGTCTTCGAGCTGCTGGACGGCCACGTCGCTGCGATCAGCTGCGGCACGCTCCGCCTCCATGAGGTCCTGCCGTAGTCGCCCCTCGAGCCCAGCAGCCGACTCGCGCCGCAGCCCCAGTCGCTCGCTTGCACCCTGGAGGCGGTAGAGCGCCGCAAGCGCCGACTCTCGTCCACCGGCGGCATCCGACAGTTCGTCCTCCGACTGCTGTCGTTCCTCCAGGAGCGCCGTCAACCGCTCCTGAGCTGCTCGCCGGGCGATCGCGACGGCGTCGCGACGCGCCTCCGCATCGGCGCGACGTTCGGCGACTGCCATGAGATCGAGCTGGGCGATGCGCGCCCGCAGCGCGGCTATCTCGACAGCGAGCTTCTCGGCACGCTCCGCCGCCGTGGCCTGCAGGGCCAGCGGACGCAAGCGCTTCTTCACCTCGTCCTCCACGTCTCTTGCCCGCTCGACCTGCGTCGCCACGCGAGCGAGCTTGAGCTCTGCCCGATGCTTGCGACGCTTGAACTTGCCGAGGCCCGCTGCCTCCTCGACGAGGTGGCGGCGATCTTCGGGCCTCGACGCCAGGACGGCATCGACCTTGCCCTGGGAGACGATCGAGTGCATCGATCCGCCGAGACCGACGTCGGCGAGCAACTCGACGAGGTCGGTACGACGAACGGCGGCCTTGTTGACGAGGTACTGGCCCTCGCCACCCCGTACGAGACGCCGGGTGATCGAGATCTCGCTGAAGTCGACGTCGTCGCCAAACCCTCCGTCCTCGTTGTCGAAGACGAGCTCGACCTCGCAGTGGTCCGCAGCCGGCTGGGTCGACGAACCGCCGAACAGCACGTCGTCGGGTTTCTCGGCGCGGAGCTCCGACGGCGCCAGGGATCCTGCCGCCCAGACGATCGCATCAGCGACGTTCGACTTGCCTGACCCGTTCGGACCAACGACGACGGCGACGCCCGGCTCGAGCTTCAACTCGATCGGGTCGACGAACGACTTGAAGCCGCGAATCTTGATGGACTGGAGATGCACGTGACGTCAACGCTAACGACACGCGCGGACGGAGGGAACCCCGCGATGAAGAGCGTATCGCGGGGTTCCCTCCGTACTTACACTGCACGCTTCGCGTGGTCCTGAAGCCGAGAACCTACGGTTCCCTGTGAGCCCTCCCTCATGCGAACTTCGTCGACTCGTTCCCCGTGTGATCTCGATCGCGACTCCGCGCGAATACAGTCCTGTAGTGATCTCCTCCCCCTGGCTTCTGCTGCTCGTCGGTGCCGTTGGTGCAAGCGCGACGATGATCCTGGTCTGGCTCGTCTCGATCCGGATCCACAACGCGAGCTACGTCGACGTCGGGTGGGCGCTCGGGATCGCAGGCACGGCAGTCGCGTATGCGCTGCTCGCCGACGGCTCGACCCTTCATCGCGTGCTTGTCGCAGGGCTCGGGACGATCTGGGGCGTACGGCTCGGGACCTACCTTCTGGCACGACTCGCCGGAAAGGAGGAAGACGGTCGCTACCAGGAACTGAGGCGACGCTGGGCACCACACGCGAACCGGTCGTTCTTCGTCTTCTTCCAGGCGCAAGCAGGATTCGTCCTCGCCTTCTCACTGCCGTTCGCCCTCGTCGCGGCCGATCGCGGCGAGATGACGTGGCTCGCGTGGGTCGGCGCAGCGATCGCGCTCGGGGCAATCGCGGGCGAGATGACCGCCGACACGCAACTCGCTGTCTGGAAGGGAGATCCGTCGCACAGGGGGAAGACCGCGAGGAACGGCCTCTGGGGTTGGTCTCGACACCCGAACTACTTCTTCGAGTGGCTGCACTGGGTGGCGTGGGCCGTGATTGCCTTCTCGTCGCCCTACGGTTGGCTTGCGATAGCCGTACCGGTGTTTCTCATCGTCCTGCTGTTCAAGGTAACGGGCATCCCCGAGACCGAGGCACAGGCGCTTCGCACCCGCGGCGAGGACTACCGTCGCTACCAGGAGGAGGTATCGATCTTCCTTCCAATGCCGCCGAAACGAACGTCGGCGTGAGGGCGGACCGCATCGTTGCACGAGGGCTCCTGCCCGACCCGTTGCTCCGCGCTGCCATCAGGCAGAACTGCCGGCTCCGGCTGCGGCGTGAGCGCCGACGCGGCCTCGATGCGCTCGAGAACATGGTTGCGTCGATGTCGGAAGGGCCGATCGCAGTCGAGACAGCAGCGGCGAACGACCAGCACTACGAGCTACCCGAGCAGTTCTTCGGGCTCACCCTCGGTCCGCGTCGCAAGTACTCGGGGTGCTTCTGGCCGCAGGGGATCGAGACGCTGGCCGAGGCCGAGGAAACGATGCTGGCGCTGACGTGCGCTCGAGCAGGGATCGAGGACGGCATGGACGTGCTCGACCTCGGTTGCGGCTGGGGATCGCTGTCGGGCTGGATCGCGGAGCGGTATCCCTCCTGTCGAGTCGTTGCCGTCTCCAACTCGGCGCCGCAGAAGGCGTTCATCGACGGGCTCGGCCACGCGACTGTCGAGGTCATGACGGCCGACATCAACACGTTCGAGACCGCGCGGCGCTTCGACCGTGTCGTGTCGGTCGAAATGTTCGAGCACATGCGGAATTGGCGCGCGCTGCTTCACGAGGTGCGCGGCATGCTCCGAGACGACGGGAAACTGTTCGTCCACGTCTTCTCCCATGTGCGGTACGCCTATGCGTTCGAGCGATCCTGGATGGGCAGGCGTTTCTTCACAGGGGGGATCATGCCGTCGGACGACCTGCTGCTGCGGTTTGCCGACGACCTCGTCGTCCGGGATCACTGGCGCATGGACGGAGGCCACTACTCGCGCACAGCCGGCGCCTGGCTCGAGAACCTCGAGGCGAACCAGGCAGGCACACTCGCGATCCTCGGGTCAGAGGCGGCGGTGAACGAGTGGAGAGCGTTCTTCCTGGCCTGCGCCGAGCTGTTCGGCTTCGCCGGCGGGAAGGAGTGGATCGTCAGCCACTACCTGCTCGAGCCGCGCTAGGGGTCGTCCCGTCAGGGCGGCGGCGTGGCGAGCGAGCGCAGGTCCTTCGCGGTCGACGCTCCGCGTCGCCCCTACGGGATTCGAGACTCGAGCAAAAGGAAGCAGGCCCGCGGGCGGGCCTCTTCAGGGATCTTCGCGATCGTGGGGCGAAGCCCCCGATCTGCAAACAGGATGGCCCCGCGTAGCTCGCGGTACGCTCTTCCACCGCGAGCTACGCGGGGCCTGATGCCGGCGCGACGATGCCCATCAGCTCGAGCGCCTGACGGGCTGCCTCCTGCTCGGCAGCCTTCTTCGTCAGGGCCTTGCCGATCCCGACTTGCTCGCCGGCGATCACTGCGACGCACACGAAGCGGCGATCGTGAGGCGGCCCCTCGACGTCGATCACGCTGTACTGGACCTGGTTACCCGAGCGAGCGAGCGCCTCCTGGAGCTCGGTCTTGTTGTCGACATGACCGGTCCGGGCGAACTCGATGCGGGCGTCGAAGGCCTCGACGACGGCGGCCTCGACCTGCTCGAAGCCGTGCTCCAGATAGACGGCGGCAATCGCTGCCTCGAGAAGTGCCGCGAGCACATTGCGGCTGCGAGAGATGCGGTCGAGCTCGGCGTCGGGTACGTCCTGTGCCTGTTCCAGCAGAAAGCGGACGAGGTTGAGCTCCTTCGCGACGCCGGCACAACTGTGGCGTGAGACGACGTGAGCTCTGATCTTCGCTAGCCGCCCTTCGGAAGCATCTGGAAAGCGGTCGTACAGCGCTCTCGCGATCGCGAGTTCGAGCACGGAATCGCCGAGAAACTCGAGCCGCTCGTAGGAGGACGCTCGATCGGGCGCCCAAGATGTATGCGTGAAGACGTGATCGCGCCGCTCGGGGGGAAGGGCGTCGATTAGCCGCGCTAGCGCGCGCCCCTCCCCCGAGCGATCGCTGTTACTGGTGCGCGGTGACGTAGTCGACAGCCTGGCCGACGGTCGTGATCTTCTGTGCGTCGTCGTCCGAGATCTTGATGCCGAACTGATCCTCGAGCTCCATGATCAATTCGACGAGATCGAGGGAGTCAGCGTCGAGGTCCTCCTGGAATGAGGCCTCCTCCGAGAGATCGCCCTCGTCGGCCCCGAGCTGCTCGATGAGGACTGACTTGACGCGCTCGGCTACTTCTTCACGGGACAATGCCACTGTTCTTCAACCTCTCGTTGTGCCGGACGGGTTCGTGGAGCGCGCTGACTCTACCACGCGCTCCGGAAGAGCCTCACGCAAGCGAGAGACGATGTCATGTTCGATTCCGCGGGCCGCCAACCGGATCGCGTTCGCGATCGCGAGCCGGGAGCTTGAGCCATGCGCGATGACCACGATCCCTCGGAGACCGAGAAGATAGGCGCCTCCGGTCACCTCGGGGTCGAGCTGCGCACGCAGGTTCCTTGCCGCCGGACGGATCAGGAAGCCGCCGAGCTTGCCGAGAGCGGTGCTCTCGATCTCCGCTCGGAGGGCGACCATGAGGCTGTGGATCGTGCCCTCGAGCGTCTTCAGGGCGACGTTGCCGGTAAAGCCGTCGCAGACGATCACGTCCGTCTCACCACCGAGTAGCGATCGTCCCTCCGAGTTCCCTTCGAATCGCAAGGAGCTCGCGGCGAGCAATGCATGAGACTCGAGCGTCAACTGATTGCCCTTCTCCGGCTCCTCACCGATCGACAGGAGACGGACGCGAGGCCGCTCGATGCCCAGGACCTCCTCGGTGAAGATCGCGCCCATATGACCGAACTGGAGTAGGTGCTCGGGCCTCGCGTCGGCATTCGCGCCCGCGTCGATCAGAACGGAGGGACCGTGTGGAGTGGGAATGACGACGGCAATTCCAGGCCTGTAGACGCCCTTCAGACGGCGAATGTGGAGGAGGCTCGCCGCCAGAACCGCTCCGGTGTTCCCGGCAGAGACGACGGCGTCCGCGTCACCGTCGCCAACGGAACGAACGGCCCGAACGAGTGACGAGTCGGGTTTGCCGCGCACCGCCTCTGCCGGCTTGTCATCCATCTCGACCATCCCGTTCGTGACGACATGGTCGAGGCCGTGCGTTTCGAGCCCCGCAGGACCGTAGACGATGGGCCTGATCTCGGGAGTCGCAGCATCGAGTGCGCCGGCGACGATCTCGTGAGGGGGATGGTCGCCCCCGAGGGCATCCACGGCGACCCTCAAGCGCACCCCCTCGCTACGGTGCGGGCGTTCCGAGCGGCTGAATCTCGCGACCTCGATAGGTCTTGCAGGTCGGGCAGGCGTGATGCGCGCGCGTCGGTGAACCGCAGTTCGCGCACACGTTGACGCTCGGGACGGCAATGCCGTGCTGGGCGCGACGCTTGTCGCGACGAGCCTTCGAGGTCTTTCGCTTGGGGACAGCCATGGGCGGCCGCAGAGTGTACCGGAACCCGCCTGGGCGGGTTCCGGGTAGACAGGCAAGGGAGTGAGCTCAACCCGGCTCTCCCTCTGGATCGCTGCCCGTCGACGATCAGATCGCAAGCAGGTCGCCGAGAGCCCGTGGTCGGATATCGAGCCCTCGGAGCTCCTCGAGCGGCACCCAGACCGGCTCGTGCGTCCCGTTCCGCTCTCGCTCGCGGTCGGTCAGGAGCGCGTGATCGGGCCATGTTCCGCTGCCGAAGCTGCCCCCGACGATCCAGGCGTCGTAGTACAGGAAGATCGTCCCGCCGAACGACTCCTCGTGGACGAGCGGTCCCAGCTCCACCTCGACACCGAGCTCTTCCACCGCTTCCCGGCGCGCGGCCTCCTCCGGCGTCTCACCGTCTTCGACACCACCCCCCGGGAAGAGGTAGTAGGTTCGACCCTCGCGAACGCGCCGGATCAGCGCGACTCGGCCGTGCTCGACGAGCACGATGCGGGCGCGGGGTATGAGTTCGATCATTCTTCCCGCAGCGCCTCGAGCGCCGCCCACCGCGGGTCGGCCACCGTCTCCTCATGACTGTGCGGCTCGTCGTTCAGATCCTTGCCGCAGACCGTGCACAGCCCTGCACAGTCGGGCCGGCAGAGAATCTGGTCGGGAAGTGCTGTGGCGATCGCGTCACGCGCCCATTGCGAGAGCTGGAGCTCTCCTGCGACGACGTACTCCGTCCGCAACTCGTCGGCTGCGTCGTCCGCCGTTGCGTGGTATTCACGCGCGTCGATCGACACGTCCGCAACCGCATCCTGCAGGCAGCGCATGCAAGGCCCGTGGAGGCGTGTTCGGAAGGACAGGCGGAAGACGTCCCCGCTGACTGCGTGCTGGGCCTCGAATTCGGCTTCGGCGTCCGCAGGCACGGGCAGATAGCGCTCACCGCCGAGATCGAAGGGTTGGAGCGCAATCGTGACCGCTTCCCGGTGCTCGTCACCCAGCCGAAGCCGCAGGCGTCGAAGGGGGTATGTCGTCATCGTTTCCGCCTGGCCGCGCGACGCGAGCGCGTCCTACACGTAGGAATCGTCGGACGCGCCGGAGCCCACCGGGTCGATCGGACCAATGCCCGACATAACCGATTCCTGTGAGCGCTCGTGGAGCCGTTCGCGTCCACGACGGACAGCGACGAGGAACTTGTCGAGGTTGACCTCGAGCGTCGAGAGGATCCCGTCGGCCCAGTCCTCCATCTCGAGTCGCGTCTCGCGCGCCTGGCGTCGCGCATCATCGACGATGTCCTGTGCCTGCCGTTCGGCGATCTTGACGATCTCCGTTTGCGACGCCTCCCGCACCGCCTGCTCGCGCGCCTCGCCGATCAGGCGATCGCACTCGCGCTTGGCCTCGGCGAGCATCTCCTGCCGTTCCTTGACGATCCACCGCGCCTGCTTGATCTCTTCCGGAATCGTGGCGCGCATCTGGTCGAGGATGTCGTAGATCTCCTCGCGATCGATGCGCACCTGATCGGTGAGAGGCACCGCCTTCGCGTTGTGCACGAGATCGTCGAGCTTGTCGATGAGAACGAGAACGTCCATGAATGAATCTTACTCCTCGGGACTGAGAGGGGCGCCGGGTCGACCGTTCGGGAACAGCTCCCTGAAGCGGTGCGCCACGGCCTCGGGCACAAGCTCGTCAACCTTCCCGCCGAATGACGCGATCTCCTTCACGCCGCTGGACGAGATGAAGCTGTACTGCGGACTCGACATCACATACATCGTCTCGATCTCCGGTGCGAGCAGATGGTTGAGTCGATTCATCTGAAACTCCCATTCGAAGTCGGCAATGACTCGAAGTCCCTTCACCATCGTCCTGGCGTCGTGCTTGCGCGCGAAGTCGACGACGAGCTCGTGAAACACGTCAACTGTGACGTTGTCCTGACCGACGAGGGCCTCGGTGAGAAACGCGACGCGCTCCTCTACTGTGAACAGCGTCTGCTTGTGGTGCGGCTCACGAACGACGCCGACGACGACACGATCGAATGTCGCCGCAGCCCGGCCGATCACGTCGAGATGGCCGAGAGTGACCGGATCGTACGAGCCTGGGCAGATAGCGGTGATCATTGGGTGAACAGCGTAATGCGTGCGGAACCGTAGCGACGGCTGGTGACGAGCGTGAGAGGAAGCTCCGGCTCGACCTTCGCGGACGTTTCGACGACAAGCAGACCGTCCGGCGCGAGCACCGGCGGCACTGCCTCTGCGATACGCGGTTGCAACTCGGGCCAGGCGCCATAGGGTGGGTCGACGAGCACGAGGTCGTACGCGCGCCTCGCACCCCGCTCCTCGCGGAGAGCCTGAAATGCGTCCTTCCGAAGGACGAGCGCGCCCGTCAGACGGAGCTTCTCGAGGTTGTCGTGGATCACAGTGCATGCGGCGCGGTCGGATTCGACGAACACGCACCGGCGCGCCCCTCGCGAGAGCGCCTCGAGGCCCATCGCACCGGATCCTGCGAAGAGGTCGAGGACAGCGGCATCCTCGACTGGGCCGATCAGGTTGTACGCGGCCTCGCGCACGCGGTCACCCGTGGGGCGCGTGGCCGTTCCCTTCGGCGCGGCGATTCGCGCTCCGCGGCGCTCACCGGCAATGATTCTCACGATGCGCCGAGATGGTCGGCTTGCAGCAGTGTCTCGACCGCCTCACGGAGCAACCCTTCGTCGGAGAGGGCCACCGCGACTGCTCGAGCGCGCTCGAGCAGCTCCTGATCCTGACGTAGCCGAGTGAACCGGAGGTCGGAGATGCCCGATTGCCGCGCGCCGAGCAACTGGCCCTCGCCCCGGATCTCGAGGTCGCGCTCGGCGAGCTCGAAGCCGTCGCCGGTCGCCACCATCGCCTCGAGGCGGTCGCGGGCCACGTCCGTGAGCTCTTCCTTCGGGCCCGAGACGAGCAGACAGTACGACTGCTCCGCCCCACGCCCGACCCGGCCGCGCAGCTGGTGGAGCTGGGCGAGGCCGAAGCGATCGGCCTCCTGCACGATCATGATCGTCGCGTTGGGGACGTCGACTCCGACCTCGATCACCGTGGTGGCGACCAGCACGTCGATCTCACCCGCCTTGAAGGCCGCCATGATCGAGCGCCTCTCCGCAGGCTTCAGCCGGCCGTGGAGGCAGCCGACGCGGAAGTCCTTCAGCTCGGCCCGGCGCAGCCGCTCGGCCTCGTCCTCGGCCGCCCGGGCCACGGTCAGCTCCGACGCCTCGATTAGCGGGCAGACGACGTACGCCTGTCGACCGTCCCGAAGGTGCCGCGTCAGGCGCTCGTACGCCTCGGAGCTGCGGTCGTCGGTGACCCACGCGGTCACGATCGGCTTCCGGTTCGCGGGAGGCAGCGTGATCTCGGAGACGGAGAGGTCGCCGTACACCGTCAGCGCGAGCGTGCGGGGGATCGGGGTTGCTGTCATGTGAAGCACGTGGGGGCTACGCCCCTCGGCGAGCGCGGCGCGCTGCTCGACGCCGAAGCGATGCTGCTCGTCGACAACCGCGACGGCCAGATCGTGGAAGGCGACCTCGCTCTGGATCAGCGCGTGCGTGCCGACCGCGATCTGGACGTCGCCTGACGCGATCAGCTGCCTGACATTCGCGTGCTCCTTCGCGCTGAGCGCGCTCGTGAGGAGCGCGACGCGCACCCCGAGCTCCGCGCAGATGCCCTCGATCGTGAGGAAGTGCTGCTCGGCGAGGACCTCGGTGGGCGCCATCAGGGCGCCTTGCCGATCGGCTTCGACGGCGCGCAGGAGCGTGGCGAGCGCGACGACCGTTTTGCCCGAGCCGACGTCGCCTTGGAGCAGCCGCTGCATCGGCGTCGTCCGCACCAGGTCGGCGTCGATCTCGGCGATCGCCCGATCCTGGGCGGCAGTCAAGGTGAACGGGAGCACCTCGCGATAGCGCTGTAGGAGATCCCCCGCGGGAGGCAGCGCCTCGGCGACGAGCAGCTCCCGCTCGGCTGCGCGGCGGGCGAGAGCGAGCTGGAGCACGAGGAGCTCGTCGAAGGCGAGCCGCCGCCTGCCTGCCTCTGCCTCCTCCAGTGAACGGGGCCGGTGCAGGGCCACGAGAGCGTCGGCACGCAGCGGCAGCCGCTCGGCGGTGGCAAGGCGGGAAGGGAGAGGGTCTCCCCCGGCCCGCACGTGCTCGAGTGCAGCCCCGACGAGCGCGCGCAGCTGTTTCTGGGCGATTGCCTCGCTGGCGGGATATACGGGCGCGTAGTCGGCGGTCTCGGTCGTCTCGCCGAGGTCGTAGCTCTCGACCTGGAATCCGTAGCGGTTCGGCTTCCCGCGCAGTCGCACCCTGGTGCCGGGTGTCAGCTGCGCCTCGAGCCAGGGCTGGTTGAACCAGGTCGCCTTTATCTCGCCGGTCTCGTCGGCCACGCGGGCCGTCAGGATGCGGAGCCTGCCACGGCCCCGCCGCGACGTCGTCCCGAGGACGACGCCCTCGATCACGGCCTCGTCCTCACCGAACAGATCGCGGATCGCCCGCTCCTCGATCGGGCGCTCGTAGCGTCGTGGCCGGTGAGCGAGCAGGTCGGCGAGGGTGCGCAAGCCCAGCTTCGCCAGGCGCCCGCGGACGGCTGCGCCGACGCGAGGCAGCGTTTCGACGCCCGCCTCGAGCACCTCCGGACGAGGAGCGCTGCGCGGCCGGGGCCAGCGTGGCGGCGGGTCCACGCCGGCGAAGCCGACCGGGAGCCGGATCTCTGTGAACGCATCTGCCACCGGGACCGAGTATAGGACCGGGACCGGCGCGGGTGGAGCCCGCGCGTCGGGATCACTCCTCTAGGAAGCCGGTAAGCGGACGACCGCCTCGAGGCCGCCGCCGGGTGCGTCGCGAAGCTCGACCGTGCCCCCGTCGACTTCGACGAGCCGCTGCACGATCGCAAGCCCGAGCCCCGATCCGCCGGAGCCCGAGCCCGCACGCCAGAAGCGGTCAAAGGCGCGGGCCTTCTGCTCCGAGGTCATCCCCGGGCCTTCGTCCGCGACACGGAGCTCAACGAGCCCTCCGGCCGCCCGTGTCACGAAGACGGTGATGACAGAGCTCTGCGGTGCGTGACGCAGCGCGTTCGAGACGAGGTTGTCGATCACCTGGGCGACTCGATCACGGCCGACCCGCGCCTTGACAGGCCCGGCGGCCTCGAGCTGCAGGCGTGCCTCCCCCGCTGTCGGCACCCACGCATCGATCCGAGCTGCTGCCACTCCGACGAGGTCGACGGTCTCGGCAGGTGCCGTCCCTGCGTCGGCGCGAGCAAGGGCAAGCAGCTCATCGACGAGCCCCGAGAGTCGCCCGACCTCAGTCGCAGCGGCCGCAAGATTCGCGCGGCCAGCGTCGCCGATATGGCGTTCGAGGTTCTCGAGCCGTAGCCGAAGCGCTGTGAGCGGCGTGCGGAGCTCGTGCGAGGCGTCCGCGACGAACTCCTTCTGCACGGAGACGAGCCCATCGACCCGTGCCACCATGTCGTTGAACTCCAGGGCGAGCCGACGCAGCTCGGGCGGTGCGTCGGGAACCGGGGCCCGCGCAGAGAGGTCTCCCGCGCCGGCCTCCGCTGCTGCCACCTCGAGCCCCGCGAGCGGACGCCGGATCCAGCGCGCAAAGCTGAGGCCGATGAGCGCTGCCGCTGCCAGCACCACGACAGCGATCCCGGCGAGCGCGAGCCAGTAGTTACGCACGCGCCGGTCGAGCTCGGACGTCGGGTAGGTGATGCGGACGGCTCCGTGGACGGTACCGCCCGAGGCGATCGGCACTGCCACGTAGAGAAGGTCGTATCCGAGCGTGCTCGAGTGACGCGTCCCCGTGGCGACATCACCGCGCAGCGCAGCCCGGAACTCCGGCCTCGTCGCGAAGCTCCGCCGTCCCGCTGTGGGAGGCGACGAGTCGACGACCGCGATGCCCTGCCGGTCCGTGATCACGACGCGCGCCCCGGTGTCGGCGGCGTAGCGGCGGCCAAGCGCCTTGACCGCCGGCAGGTTCGACGTCGGAGCGTCTCCCTCGATGGTGCTCTCGGCGAGGGACGCGATCGTGACGGCGTCTCGTTCGACCTTGGCCGTCAGCTGAGCGCGCTCGCCCCGAGCGTTGATGAAGCCGAGCGGCACCTCGAGCATCGCCAACACAACCACCGCGAGTGACAGGTAGCTGATCAGCAGGCGGCGCGTCATGCGCGCAGACGCAGCCCGACGCCCCGCACCGTCTCGATCAGTGTCGGGTCTCCGAGCTTCTTGCGCAACGCGGCGACGTGCACGTCGACAGTCTTCGACGAGCCGTACCACGTTGTGTCCCAGACCTCGCGCAGGATCCGTTGGCGCTCAACGACGACCCCCGGCTCGGAGGCGAGCAACGCAAGCAGATCGAACTCCTTCAGGGTCAGTGGCAGCTCCTGCCCCCCCAACGTCGCCCGCCGAGCGGGTACATCGACCTCGAGCTCGCCGACGACGAGCGTTTCCCGGACCTCCTGGCGGCCGGACGTGCGACGCGAGACGGCCCGGATTCGCGCCACGAGCTCGCGCAGGCCAAAGGGCTTGACGACGTAGTCGTCGGCGCCGAGCTCGAGGCCGACGACACGGTCGATCTCCTCACCCTTCGCGGTGACCATGATGATGGGCACGTCCGAGCGCGCCCGTAGCTCGCGGCAGACGTCGAACCCGTCGATGTCGGGGAGCCGGACGTCGAGCAGGACGAGGTCGAAGGGGGGAGCGTCGAGCGCCGCCTGACCCGTGGCAACACGTGTCACCTCGAACCCTTCCGCGCGGAGCCCCTCGACGAGCGGCTCCGCGATCGAGTCTTCGTCCTCGACGACAAGCAGGTGCATGGAGTGATCGTAGGGCGCGAATCCGCTCCACGCTGGTCGTCTTTACAAGTCCTTGCGAAGTCCTTGCCTTCTCCTGGCCCGGTCGTTGCCGGAGCGGCCGTACCTTCGAGAGGAACATTCAACCGGAGGTCTCATAATGAATCGCACTCGCGCCCTCATCGTCTCACTCGCCGTCGGCCTGGCGGCGGTCGCGGGGGTCTTCGCGCTCGGGAACACTCTCTCCCTCGGCAGTCAGGCGCACGCCTCCACGGACAAGCAGGTCGCACAGCGCACCGCGCAGCTCAACCGATACGAGGCATCGCTCCGGAAGGCGCTCGCGCAGAAGACACCGGCCCTGCCGCCCGTGCCGGTCGCAGCGACGGTCACCCCGTCGACGTCGAGCGCCAGCGCTCCTGTCCAGAGCGCCGCTCCGGTGCGCGTCGTCTACCACCGCCCGCCGCCCATCGTCGTGATCAAGCACCGCGCCGGCGGAGAGCAAGAGTCCGAGGCCGAAGGAGCTGGGCAGGATGACTGATACGAGCCACCGCCTCTACGCGATCGTCATCGCGGTCGTCGTCTTCTTCGTCAGCTGGGCGGCCGTCGCAGCGCAGCCATGGACCTCGACGAAATCCGATCCTCGACTCGTGGCCCTCGCACAGCGTGAGCAGCGCCTGCGGGCCGACGCGAAACTCGTCCGGCAGGTCGTCGACGCCCGGACGACCACGTACCGCCAGGCGCTGAGGGTCCGCAAAGCGCAGATCGCGGCCGTCAAGGCACAGGCCGCAGCTGCACAGGCCCGATCGCTGCAGGTGTCGCAGTCGGCCGCGGCGTCATCTTCGGCCTCGACGTACGCCGCGGCGCCCAGCGTTCGCGTCGTCAACCTCCCGGCACTCACCGTCACCCGGACGTCGTGATGCTCCGGCGAACCTTCAAGGCAATGGGCACAGACGTGGAGCTGCTGCTCGATGCGGAGCCCGGCGAGCGCGCAGATCGCGCGCTCGACCGGGCCGAGCGAGAGTTCGAGAGGCTCGAGCAGACGATGTCGCGGTTCCGAGACGACTCCGAGCTCTCGCGACTCAATCGCGACGGAGCCCTCGATGACGCAAGCCGGGATCTCGTCCGGGTCGTCGAGCTCGCGCTGGAAGCCCGCGAGGCGACCGGCGGGCGGTTCGACCCAACGGTTCATGACGCTGTGGTCGCCGCCGGGTATGACCGCACGTTCGATGCCATGGCACCGGATGCGGCCACCGCGCACGATGCACCACCGGCTCGGTGCGGAGGCGGCATTCACGTCGATGGGAAACGGATCACGCTCGAGCCAGGCAGCCGACTCGACCTCGGCGGGATCGGCAAGGGCTACGCCGTCGACAGGGTCGCTGAGCTCCTCGCCGTGGTCGGCCCCTGCCTCGTCAACGCCGGCGGCGACCTTGCCGTCCTCGGCGGCTCGTGGCCTGTTGGCGTCACCGACGAGATAACGCTCGAGCTGACTCGCGGTGGAATGGCCACGTCAGGCCGCGATCGGCGCCGCTGGGTCCGGGACGGCGAGGAGCGGCATCACCTGATCGATCCCTCCACCGGGCTGCCCGCAATGGATGCCCCGCTCCGCGTGACCGTCGTCGCAGGCTGCGCAGCGGCCGCCGAGGTAGCCGCCAAGGCCGCCTTCCTCGGTGCCGACGTCGATCTCCCTCACGTGCTCGTCACGAGCGACGGACGCACCATCCTGGCAGGAGGCCTGGCATGAGACACGACCCGACGTTCTGGCTCCTCGCCCGGGCGGGGGGAATAACCGCGTACACGATGCTGACGCTGTCCGTCCTTGCCGGGCTCCTCGTCAAGTCGCGCCCGTTCAAGGCTCTGAAACCGGCCGCTGTCACCGACCTCCACCGCATCCTCGCAATGCTCGGCCTGGGGGCACTCGCGGGACACGCCGCTGCACTCGTGCTCGACACGACGGTGAAGGTGAGCATCCCCGGGCTCGTCATTCCCGGCCTTGTCTCGTACCGGCCCGTCTGGACGTCGTTCGGGATCCTCGCCGCCGAGATGATGGTGCTCGTCTACGCCTCGTTCTCGATGCGCAAGCGAATCGGCACGAAGAACTGGCGCCGCTTGCACTGGGCGACGTACGCGATCTTCGGGGCTGCCACCATCCACGGCATCGCGGCCGGGACGGACACCTCACGGCCGTGGGCGTTCGCCCTCTACGTCTTCGCAGTCGGCTCGGTCGCGACCGCGACCTGCTGGCGGTTCCTCGTGCCTCCCGCGGCCGCACGGGCGCGCCGCACGACCACGTCGGCAAGAGACCTCACACCACGACAACGAGAGCAGGCTGCATGAGCCACTACCGGATCGAAATCGACGTGTCACTCTGCAGCGGGTTCGGCAGCTGCGTCACCGAGGCTCCCGACATCTTCGCGCAGGACGGAGCCGGCACGGCAACGCTGCTCGTCGCCGAGACCGACGACGACGCAGTGCTCGACGCTGCTGGATCGTGCCCCATGGGCGCGATCGAAGTCTACGAACTCGCGAAGAGCGAGCCGGCGGCATGAACGGTGTCGTCATCGTCGGCGCCGGGCTCGCGGGCTCGCGCTGCGCCGAGGCGCTTCGCGCAGGCGGTTGCGAGCTCCCCGTCACGATGGTCGGTGCGGAATCCATCGCGCCGTACGAGCGGCCGGCGCTGAGCAAGGAGTTCCTCGCCGGGACACGGCTCGAGTCCGATCTCCTACTCCGCCCACCGGGCTCATGGGGCGAACGCGACATCGACCTCAGACTGAACGCGACCGTCGAGCGCATCGACTTGCGGAGGCGGCTCGTCCTCATTGGCGGGCGCGAGCTCCACTGGACGCACCTCGTGCTCGCGACCGGAGCCCGCGCCCGCTCACTGCCTGGCGTCGATCTTCCCAACGTCCATCACTTGCGGACGCTCGCCGATGCTATCGCCCTCCGAGCTGCGATCCGACCCAACTCGCGGCTTGTCGTCATCGGTGCCGGCTTCGTGGGAGCGGAGGTCGCTTCGACGGCAATCGGCTTGGGGGCGCACGTCTCGATCATCGAGGTCGAAACGGCCCCGCTCGCCCGCGTCGCAGGCGCAGAGGTGGGCCATCTCCTCGCCTCTCGCTGGCGGGGCGAGGGAGTCGAGCTTCATCTGGGAGCGCGGATCCTTCGCGTCGAGCCCGAGAGGGTGATTCTCGAAGACGGGACGTCGATTCGGTACGACGCGCTCCTCGTGGCGATCGGAGCCGAGCCTGCCTCCGGCCTCCTCGCAGGCAACGGCGCGATTGCCACCGACGCGTGCGGGCGCACCGCACACGATGCAGTGTTCGCGTGTGGCGACGTTGCCAGCTTCGACGGTCGCCGCGTCGAGCACTGGACGAGCGCCTCGGGGCAGGCGACCGCGGTCGCCTCGGCGATCCTGGGTGCTCCTGCGCCGTATGGGGCAACGCCCTATTTCTGGTCGGATCAATTCGGGCTCCGTCTCCAGATGGTGGGGACGACGGCCGGCTGGGCGAACGTCGAGCTGGACGGCGGGCCGCAGTCGTTCCGCGCGCGGTATGTCGATCCGGACGGAAAGCCCGTTGCGGTGCTGCTGGGCAACCGACCAACCGAAGTGGCGGCGGCACGGCGCGAGCTCGCGAGCGCTGCGTAACCTGTGGAGATGCGGGCGTGGCATCGAGCGCTTTTCGGAGCGCTTCTGGTCGGGGCGGTTGCCGCAGCGGGGATCGCCCTCAACTTCACGCTGCTCCGGCTGACGCAGGATTCGCATGACCCTGTCGGCAAGCTGAGCCCCCGCGCGGTGTTCCCGGACGCCCGAACGGGCACTACGCCCGTGACGACGACCACGTCGACGGTGACCACCGACGACCAACCCCGCCGAAACGGCGGGAACGGAGATCGCGACGGCGACGACTAGCCTAGATGGCGTCGTCCTGGAACCAGAAGAAGCCAACCGAACCCGGCCCTGCATGCGTTCCGACGACTGCGCCCAGATTCTCGACGAGCTCGATCTCGGCATTCGGTCGTGTATCGAGCGCGATTGAGGAAATGTCCTCGATCCAATCAGGCGCGTCGGCATGGGCGATCGCGACCCTGAGCCCCGGTCGGTCCTCGGTTGCCTCCTCGTACAGGCGGCGGAACTCCGCCAGCGCCTTCTGACGGCCGCGCACCCGACCGACGGGCACGACCACTCCGTCCTCGCAGGACAGGATCGGCTTCACGCTCAGCAACGCCCCGGCAAGCGCCTGCGCCTTGCCGATGCGCCCACCCTTTTGGAGGTACTCGAGCGTGCCGACCGTGAAGACGACTCGGTTGTCGCGCTTGAAGCGATCGATCAGCTCTTCGAGCTCTGCATCGCTCGTGCCCCGGGCGAGCCGTCGCTCGATTGCAAGAGCCAGCATCGCAACGGCGAGCGAGGCCGTCTCCGAGTCGATCAAGCGAAACCTGTCGGCTCCGGCGACGCCGGCTGCCTGAACTGCGGAGTGATAGGTGCCGGAGAGCTTCTGAGACAGATGGAGTGAGTAGATGCGGTCATACTGCGACAGGTCCTCGTACGCGCGAAGGAACTCTCCCGGAGTCGGCTGCGAGGTCGTCGGCAGCGTCGGTGAGCTTCTCAAGCGCTCGTAGAAGTCGTGCCCGGAGATGCCGACGTGGTCGAGGAGATCATCGCTACCGAACAGAACGTGCAGCGGGACGACCCGGATGTTGTCGAAACGCTCACGTGCCTTCGCCTCCGGATAGTCGGACGTGGAGTCGAGGACGATCGCGGTGTTCTCGGAGTTGAGGTTCATCT
Source organism: uncultured Thermoleophilia bacterium (assembly GCA_963784945.1). GTDB lineage: Bacteria > Actinomycetota > Thermoleophilia > Gaiellales > Gaiellaceae > Gaiella. The sequence goes on from CAWATN010000013.1 coordinate 185,253, forward strand.
GGTCCCGGCTGACCGTATCGCTTCCACTATCTCAGCCGTCGAGCAGCCCTTCTCGAGCAGGTTCGCCGCACCGGCAGCGAGGACACGCTCGCGCTCCTCAGGCGTTGCCTCGGCGGTCAGGCAGACGACAGCGACGCCCGGCGCGGCCGCCCGCAGGGCGGCAGTCGCCTCGTCACCCGGAAGCCCTGGCAGGCGGTAGTCCATCACGACGACGTCGGGAGCATGCTCGGCTACCGCCGCCACGACCTCGCGCCCGTCGGCAGTCTCCCCCACGATCTCGATCCCGTCCCGGCCGTGCAGAAGTAGCGTCAGCGTCGAGCGATAGACATCGTTGTCCTCGACGAGCAGGACACGCAACGGTCGCGTCACGCGAACACGAGGAGCGGGTAGTGCGGCTGGCCGCCGTCCTTCTCCTCGAGATCGACGCGTGGGAACTCCTGCCTGAACCGCTCCCGGAACCCTTCGAGACGGGGTCGCTCCGCACCCACGATCGCGGTGAAGGCGTCCGAGCCACCGGAGAGGACGCCCCTCGCGACAGCGAGAGCGACCTCGTCGAAATCGGGGTCGCAAGCCACGACACGACCTTCGACGAGACCCAGCCACTCCCCTTCGCGCACCTCGATCCCGTCGACGGTTGCAGTTCGCGCAGCGGTCGTCACCTCGCCCGTAACGAGCCCGTCGAGTGCCCTGGTCATCGCAGCCTCGTTGTCGTCGGCCGAATCGCTGTGGAGGTAGCCCTCGGTGACGGCGAGTAGGCCTGCCTGCACCGACTCCGTCTCGACGACACGCACCACTTTGGACGTGAACTCGGTCGCCTGCACTGCGGCGCCGACGACATTCCGGTTGTTCGGCAGCACGATCACCTCGGGAGCATGGGCATGCTCGATCGCGTCGGCGATCTCCTTGGCGGACGGATTGGCGGACTGGCCACCCGCTATGACGGCTACCTCGCCGAATCTGCGTTCGAAGAGTCGGCGGTTGCCGGCGCCGGGCACGACCGCGACGACGGCCGTCTGCAGATCGGGGAGCCGCTCGCGAATCTGTTCATCCATGTCCGCGACGTCGACCGTCGATTCGATGACCGTCCCGAGAGCGCGGGCAACCTCGATCACCCGCTCCCATTCGTCGGTATGAACGTGTACGCGGAGCATCGTCGGGTCGCCGACGACGTGCAGAGAGTCGCCGATGCGCCAGAGCTCTGCCGAGAGCGCTTCCCGGTCGAGGCCGCTCCCCTCTATGACGAAGTTCGTACAGAACTGGAACTCCGAGAACTCATGGTCGAGCTCGGGATGCACGTCCTCGTCCTCGGCCACGACCTCGGGCATCACGATGTCCGCGACTGAAAAATAGACCCCGCGCAGAAGCTCGACGAGGCCGGCACCACCTGCGTCCACGACACCCGCGTCCCGGAGCTTCGCCAGTTGATGCTCTGTTTCGACGACGGCTCTGTCACCCCGCTCCACCACGAGCGCGAGCAACTCCGACATCGTCAGCCCGCGAGCTTCGGGCGACTCCGCTGCGTCGGCCATCGCGTCCATTACGGTGAGCATCGTCCCGTGTACGGGGTTCATGATCGCACTCCTGGCTTCGACAGATGCCGAGCGGAGCGCTTCGCGGATCGTCGCGGTGTCGATCTGAGCTTGCCTCTCGAGCACCTCGGAGAGGCCGCGGACGATCTGGCTCAGGATCACACCCGAGTTTCCTCTCGCTCCCATCAGGGCTGCGAGCGAGAGCTCCTTGGCCACCGCCTCGTGGCCTGTGGCCCGTGACGCGTCGAGTGCGTCGACGATCGCACGCACAGTTCCCGTCATGTTCGTGCCCGTGTCTCCGTCTGGAACCGGGTAAACGTTGAGCTGGTTGATGCGTACGCGGTGCGCCTCGAGGTTGCTGAGCGCGTCACGTGCCAACTTCCGGGCGACGTCGATCTCCGTCACGAGCGCCTCGCATCGTCGATCAGGACCTCGACCTTGCTGACCGTCACCCCGGTCTGCACCTTGATCTCGTAGACAACGCGGTCGCGCAGCATCGCCGCGACCTCGGCGAGCCTCAGCCCGTATTCGACGACGACGTGGAGGTCTATCTCGATCCCGCCGTCGAACGTCTTCACGTCGATGCCGTCGGTCAACCGGTCACGCCCCGGCAAGCGGGGAAACCTCCTTCCCGCCATCCCGACGACGCCGTAGCTCTCCGCGGTGACGTGGCCGACGACCTGCGCGATCGCCCTGGCCGAGATGGAGATCTGCCCGATGTCCGTCGTGCGCGCGAGATGGGTGCTCTTGTCCACGCCGCGAGGTTAGACGACGGTGCGTGCTCGAGCGTTACGCTGAGCGCCGGTCGCGGTCGGGGAACCGTGCGATTCAGAGACGAGGGCGACCCAGAGACGAGGGCGACGCTTCGCGTCGCCCTACTAGATGGCTTTGGTGACTTTGCCGGCCTTGAGGCAGCGCGTGCAGACGTAGGCGCGGGTCGCCTTGCCGTCGAGCATCATCCGGACCTTCTGCAGGTTCGGATTGAAGCGCCGTTTCGTGGCGACCATCGAGTGGCTACGGTTGTTGCCGAAGCCAGGCTTCTTGCCGCAGAGTGAGCAGATCTTGGACATCCGGCTCGTGATGGTAGCGGAACGGCCGCTCTACCTGGCGGCGGCAGCGCGCAGGTTTGCGAACAGGTCTGCCATTTCGAGGCCGGTGCGCACTGCTTCCGCGCCCTTCTCGTAGCGGCTCTCGGCCTGGTCCGCGCGATCGAGGGTGAGCAGGCCGAAGGCGACCGGGACACCCGTTTCGATTGCAGCGAGCTGCAATCCACTGGCGGCCTCACTCGAGACGTAATCGAAGTGCGGCGTGTCACCACGGATGACGCAGCCGAGCGCGATGATGCAGGCAAAGCGTCGCGTCTTCGCGAGAGCCATAGCGGCGAGCGGCAGCTCGAAGGCGCCCGGCACCGGCATTACCGTGACGGCATCACGTGCAACGCCACGCACGTCGAGCTCGGCAAGGGCCGACTCCAGGAGTTCCGTCGTGACGTCGCCGTTGAACCGTGCCACGACGATGCCGACGGCGCGGCGCTCTCCTGCTGCCTCGCCTTCCAGCACGGCGTACCCCGGCGGTACCGTCAGTTCACCGGGAGCGTGCTCCATCGTGGCGGAGACGTGATCCGCGAGCGGCTCCGGGACCTCCTCTGACGTCGCTTCCGGCGTCTCTAGGGCGCTGTCGTCCTCAGCTGCCACTTCCTCGTCGTCGGCTTCGTCGAGATCAGCAACATCGAGCGCATCGTCCGCTTCGACCACGTCCGGCTCGACTGCCGGCCACCCATCGAGGACGTTCTCACTCGCCGCATCGAGATCGGACTCCTCCGCTTCGACGTCCTGGTCTTCACCTTCGAGAATATCGGCGCTCTCGAACTCCTTGGGCTCGTCACCCCAACGAGGCGTCTCGTACCGGTCGCTCATCCTCGCAAGACTAGCTCAGGAGCTCTCGGGATCGAACCGCACCCGTTGGTGATGCTCGGGCTGTCCGATCGTGTGACCCATCTTGTCGCGCTTGACATCGAGGTACTCGCGGTTCTCCGGGTTCGGCACGATCTCGATCGGCTCCTGTGAGACGACCGAGAGACCGAACCCGGCGATGCCGCTGATCTTCTTCGGGTTGTTCGTGAGGACCCGGATCGTGGTCAGCCCGAGGTCGGCCAGGATCTGCGAGCCGATCCCGTACTCTCGCGCGTCGGCCGAAAACCCGAGTTTGAGGTTGGCTTCCACCGTGTCGAGGCCCGACTCCTGGAGCTCGTAGGCGCGCAGCTTGTTCAACAGCCCGATGCCCCGCCCTTCCTGGGCGAGATACAGCAACACTCCCGTTCCCTCCTCCTCGATGCGCTGCAGGGCGCGGTCGAGTTGCTCGCCGCAGTCACAGCGTTGCGAATGGAACACATCGCCGGTGAGGCATTCGGAGTGGACACGCACGAGGACGTCGTCGGCGCCGTCAACGTCTCCCTTGACGAGGGCCACATGGTGCTTGCCGGTCAATACCTCCTCGTACGCCACAGCCTGGAACATGCCGTGCTCCGTCGGCAGCCGAACCGACACTACGCGCTCGACGAGCTTCTCGTGCTCACGCCGATATTCGATCAGATCGGCCACAGTCACCATCTTCAGGCCGTGGAGCTCGCAATACCCGATCAGGTCGGAGACGCGCGCCATCGTGCCGTCCTCGTTCATGATCTCGCAGACGACGCCCGCCGCGGCAAGACCCGCGAGCCGTGCGAGATCTACCGCGGCCTCGGTCTGTCCCGAGCGCTGCAGCACCCCACCGGTGCGGGCGCGGAGCGGAAAGACGTGGCCGGGCTGGACGAGGTCGTGAGCGGTCGAGGTCGGATCGATCGCGACCTGGATCGTATGAGCCCTGTCGTGGGCGGAGATGCCGGTCGATACACCCTCACGCGCTTCGATCGAGACGGTGAAGGCCGTACCGAAGGGAGTCTCGTTCTGATCTGTCATCTGACGCAAGCCCAGCTCCTCGCACCGCTCGGGCGTCAGGCAGAGGCAGATCAGGCCCCGGCCGTGGGTCGCCATGAAGTTCACGGCAGCCGGCGTGACGAACTGCGCGGCAATGGTGAGGTCGCCCTCGTTCTCGCGGTCCTCGTCGTCGACGACGACCACGAACCGGCCCGAGCGAATCTCCTCGATCGCTTCTTCGACCGTGGAGAAGACCGTGCTGCGGGCCTCGATGCTCATGGCCCCATCGTACCCCGACGAACGACGTTCACCTCGCGTTTCACGAGAGCGGCTGGAGCAGGCGTTCGACGTACTTCGCAAGCACGTCGACCTCGAGGTTGACACGCTGCCCGGGAACCAGCTGCGCCAGCGTCGTCTCGGCGACTGTGTGCGGGATCAACGCCAGCTCGAACAGGTCGTGGTGGAGCTCCGCGACGGTGAGCGAAACGCCGTCGACCGTGATCGAGCCCTTCTCGACGCAGTAGCGCAGGGTGTCGGTTGACGTTGCAACGAGGACGCGAAGCCCCTCTCCTTCGGCCTCGACAGAGTGCACCGTGCCGATGCCGTCGACATGGCCCTGGACCATGTGCCCGCCCATCGGGTCGCCGGCGCGCAGCGCAGGTTCGACGTTGACGATCGCACCACGAACGAGCTCACCGAGCGTCGACCGCGAGAGTGTCTCGGGAACGGCGTGGAAGGCCATGCGGCCGGCCTCGACGGACTCGGCCGTGAGGCAGACACCGTTGACGGCAACCGAGCCACCGACGTCGGTCAATGGAGCGGTACGCGGTGCCTCGATCGTCAGCTGCACGCCGTCCGCCCCGCCCTCGACGGCGACTACCGACCCCACCTCGCGCACAATCCCCGTGAACACAGGACGAAGGCTACCGCCCGAGGGCCAACGCACAGATCCGGCTTACGGCTCGCGGAGATACGCCTCGATCAGCAGATCGCTCCCACTCGGCCGGGTCGAGACGTGCAGCAACTGCATCGGTGTGGGGAGATCACCGAGAAACCGGGGTCCGTCACCGGAGAGGAGCGGAGCAACGAACACGAGCAGCTTGTCGACGAGCCCTACCTCGAGGAAGGCTGTGGCGAGCGTCGGACCGCCTTCCAGCAGTAGCGACTGGACGCCTTCGGCGGCGAGCAGCTCGAGCTCATCGGCAAGACGGCCGTCACGGAGCTCGAGCTCCGACCCCGAGGGAAGCGGCCCTCGCCCAAAGGCGAGGCGGCGCGGCTGGCGCGCGACCGGGACCTCGCGTGCGTCGAGTCGTGGCGCGTCGGCGCGCACTGTTCCCATGCCCACTGCTACGGCATCCGAGGCAGCGCGTAACTGGTGCACGAGCCGCCGGGATTCCTCCCCCGAGAGCCAGCGTGCACCCGGCAGCGTGACCCTCCCGTCGAGGGTCATCGCAACCTTGTAGGTGACGAAGGGCCGCCCCCGCGAGGCCCACATCCGCCAGGCCTCGTTCTGAAGGCGTGCTTCGAGGCGGTCGTCGAGCTCGGCGTGGACTCCGGCTTCATGGAGCCGTCCCAGACCTCCTGCCGCCAGCGGGTTGGGGTCGAGGCAGCCGGCGACGACGCGTATCACGCCCGCCGCGACAATTGCATCGACGCACGGCGGCGTCCGCCCTTGATGCGCGCACGGCTCCATCGTCACGTAGAGGGTGGCACCGCGGGCGCGCTCCCCTGCGTCGTCGAGCGCCACGATCTCGCCGTGCCGCCCACCGTGGGCCTCCGTCACGCCCTCCCCGACCACGGCACCGTCGGCCCCGACGAGGACGGCGCCAACGGTGGGATTCGGGTACGCGACGCCGAGCGCTGGCCTCGCGAGCTCGAGCGCGCGATCGAGGCTCATGCCACGAGAGCGGCGATACGACGATACGCGTCGGCCGGGTCAGGGTCGGCGAAGACCGCATTCCCAGCGATGAACAGCGTCGCCCCGGCTGCACGGACAGCCGCAGCGTTTCCTTCGCCGACGCCCCCGTCGACCTGAATCGGGATCTCGACCAGGCCTGCGAGCTCCTCGATCCGCGCGTAGGCGGTGGTCATGAACGGCTGTCCCGAGTAGCCGGGCTCGATGCTCATGCAGAGGATCATCTCGGCGCCTGCAGCAGCTGCGAACACCGCCGCGAGCGAGGGATCGGTGCCGGGATTGAACGCAATGCCGACGGCGAGCCCGAGCTCGCGCGCCGCTGCTCCGACTCCATGCGGATCGTCGCTTGCCTCGACGTGGAAGGTGACCGAGTCGGCGCCGGAGGCTGCAAACTCGGCAAGGTGATGGGCCGGCTCGGCGACCATCAGATGACAGTCGATGACTCCGCCCACCGCGTGAATCATCGGCGCGACCGAGCGCAGGACGACGGGCCCCATGGTGACGGGCGGAATGAAGTGGCCGTCGCCGACGTCGAAATGGAAGATGCGGCAGCCGGCCTCGAGCAACGAAGCGATCTGCTCGCCGAGGCGGGTGAAGTCGGCGGCGTAGAGCGACGGCTCGACCTCGCTGCCGTCACGGATCCACGTTGCCCATCCCATAGCGCGATCCTAAGCCTCCGTCTCAGGGGACGTGGAGTCGAGCGATGAAGAATCCGCTCGTGCGGTGGACGTGCGGCAGGGTCTGAAGGAAACCCGGGCGCACGGGGTGACGAAAGTGCGGCCAAGCCTCGGCGAGCGATGTGTCGACCTCGAGCCCCGACGCGTCGACCACAGCCTCGCCTTCATCGCTGTTGACTGTGCAGACCGAGTAGAGGACGGTGCCGCCGGAGCGGACGCGGGCCGCTGCGGCGTTGAGGAGCTCCAGCTGGAGCTCGGGTAAGGGCTGGGAGCGCCAGCGCAGATCCGGCCGGGCGGCAAGCACGCCGAGACCCGAGCACGGCGCGTCGACGAGAGCGCGATCGAAGCCGGTCAGGCCCACCGGCAGATCGCGGCCATCGGCACAGACGACCTGGACGTTCGCGGCACCGAGGCGGCGAACGTTCACCTCGAGCTCCCGGGCGCGCGCCTCGTTCGCCTCGACGGCCACGACCTCACCCGCGAGCATCGTCGCCTTGCCACCCGGCGCGGCACAGAGGTCGAGCACGCGCTCACCAGAGACGGAGCCAACGCACTTGCCGGCAAGCTGCGAGCCGATGCTCTGTGGCCATACCCGGCCGTCCGCAAGTGCGCCTTCGTCGACGTGCTCGACGTGCCACGCGCCGGGCACATCCGGGTCCGGCCTCCCGTCGATCTCACCGCGCACGAGCCGGACGACGGTCGGCGGAGCCTCGTTTTGCGCCTGCATCAGGGCGAGGGCTCCCTCGGCGCCGAGATCGCGCCACCAGACCTCGGCCACCCAGTCCGGATAGGAATGGCGGAGCGCTGCCTCTTGCCAGGTCGACTCGGGGAGCGCCTCGACGCACGCTCTGCCTTCGTCGGCGAGCCGACGCAAGACAGCGTTCGTGAAGGGAACTGCCCGCTCGAGACGCGCACGGCGCACGAGCTCGACGGACTCGTTGACGGCCGCGTACCGCGGCACGCCGTCGAGGAAGGCGAGCTGGAACGCGCCGAGCCGCAACGCCGCCCGAACAGCGTCGTCGAGTCGTCGCACGGGCCGGCGCCCGATCGTCTCGATCGCGTAGTCGAGCGTGCGTGTGCGCTGAACAGTGCCGTAGGCAAGCTGCCGGGCGAGCGATCGGTCGCGCTCATCGAGCTTCGCAGTGGCAGTCCGCAGCGCGCGATCGGCGTAGGCCTCGTCCTCGAAGACCCGCCGGATCACCTCGAACGCCGCGGCGCGTGCGGGCGAGATCGAGGCGGCGGTGCTCATCGGACGCCGCGCAGCCAGGCTGCGGCGTCCATCCGCTTCCCACCGTCGGGTTGAACCTCGAGCGGTTCGAACGATCCGGTCTCGCCGACCTGCGCCCGCCAGACCGTGACCGGGCGGCCGTGCAGCTCGGCGCGCGCTCCGATGTGGGGTGAGAGCGCCCGCACACGCCGCACGAGCTCGTCTGCGGGGCGTGCCAGATCAAGGACGCGGTCGGCCGGTTCGATCTTGTCGGCGTAGGTGACGCCGTCGGGGCTCTGGGCGACGAACGTCGGACTCGGATCGAGGAGGACCGACTCGAGCAACTCGACGGCGAGTGTGGCTGCGCGCTCGAACACCGAGCCTGCATCGCCCTCGCCGATCGGGAAGGCGCTCTGCGCGGCCACCGGACCCGCGTCGAGCTCGTTCACGGTCTCGTGGATCGTCACCCCCGTCTCGCTGTCGCCGGCGAGAATCGCGCGCTCGACCGGCGCTGCTCCGCGCCACCTCGGCAAGAGCGAGGGATGGACGTTGAGCCATGACCGCTCCGCGAGCATGTCCTCGGGAATGAGCAGACCGTAGGCGCAGACGATGACCACAGAGGCTCCGAGGTCGAGGCCCCGCTGCGGCCGGCCCGGCTGCAGCACGGGCACACCGAGACTGTCCGCGACGATCTTCGCCGGAGGTGGCGCAACGCCACGACCCCGGCCCTGCCGCGCATCGGGGCGCGTGAGAAGGGCCGAGATCTCGTGCCGAGCAGCGAGTTGCTCGAGCACATCCGCACCGAACGGCGCCGTCGCGGCGACGGCAATCCGGGCCATGCGCTATCTCGACAGAACGAGCCTCGGCCGCAGCTGCGCCATCGCCTCGCGCCGCGACTCCGGATCGGTGCGATCGATGATCAGCTTGCCGTCGAGGTGGTCGAGCTCGTGCTGGACGACACGAGCCGGTAGGCCTTCCAGCTCGAGGCGAAGCGGCGCGCCGAGCACGTCGACACCCTCGAGCGTCACTTCGACCGACCGCTCGACGGGCATGCGAACGGGCCCGAGCGAGAGACACCCCTCGTCGTCGACCTCGGTGTCCCCACCTGAGCTCGAAAGCACGGGGTTGATGACGACACGATCTTCGCCCTCGTTGTGAAAGACGAAGAGCCGCCGCAGGATCCCGACCTGCGTCGCCGCGAGCCCGACGCCGTCGGCGTCGTGCATCAGGGCGATCATGCGCTGCGAGAGCCGCTCGATCTCCTCGTCGAACTCGTCTACCTCGTTGGCGCGCATCCGCAGCACCGGATCGCCGTACTGCCGCACCTGCGACAACGCGAGCTGGCGCCGTGCACGCTGCTCGGCCTTCTCGTCCTCGTCACGCTCGTCATGATCGTGCTCATCGTGGTCGTGATCACCGTGGTCGTGATCATCGTGATCGTGTCCGCTCATGGCCGCGAGTTTAGCGGCCCCTCAGCGGCTAGAGCGACTGCGGGTCGACGTCGACGACCGCCGTCAGCCCTCGGCGCCGCAACGCCGGGCTCGCTGCGGCGAGCAGCAAGGCCGCTCGCCGCGCGAGCGCCCGCGGCTCGCTGGTCTTCGCAACGAGCTGGGCCCTGTGACGGCCGCGCAGCCTCAGGAGCGGCGCCGGCCCGAGGAGCGTCCCTTCCACGCCTTCGAGACCACCTCGAACCTCGCGGAGCATCTGGTCGACACCCGTGGCGTCAGGCCCCGATGCGACGATCGAGACGAGATGGCTCACGGGTGGGTACCCGAGGGCAGTGCGCCGCTCGAGCTCCTCGGCCAGGAATCCCGCAACATCATGCCGCTGGGCGAACTGGAAGGGCATCGCATCCGGCTGGAACGTCTGGACGAGCACGAGACCTGGAGCGTCCCGCCCGCTGCGGCCGGCGAGCTGGGTGACGAGCTGGAACGTCTTCTCCTCGGCTCGGAAGTCGGGGATCGCGAGGCCCGTATCGGCATCGACGACTGCGGCAAGATCGACGCCGGGAAAGTGATGGCCCTTGGCGACCATCTGGGTGCCGATGAGCACAGCGCGATCTGCGGCGCGGAACCGCTCGATCGTCTTGCGTAGCGCACCGGGGCGGGCGGCTGTGTCGGCGTCGAGACGGATCCGCTCGAGCTCCGGGACATTGCGTTCGAGCTCCTTCTCGAGCCGCTGGGTGCCGGCTCCGATATGAGCGAGCTCGGCGGACCCGCAGACCGGGCACGCCTCCGGCACCGGTTCGCGATGCCCGCAGTGATGACAATGGAGTCCGCCGTCGCTGTGCAGGGTCAGCGCGACGTCACAGTTCAAACAGCGGCGCGACTGGCCGCAGGCACGGCAGTGGATCGCCGGTGTCACTCCTCGGCGGTTGAGAAGCAGGATGGCCTTGCCGCCGCGTTCGGCGATCCGACCGAGCTCGACGAGAAGAGGGGCCGAGAGCGGGTAGCCACGCTCCCTGCGGAGATCGACGATCCTTACCCGCGGTAGCGGCGCCCCGATCCGGGCCGAGAGGACCACTCGTTCGAGGGTCGCCCAGCTCTCGGGCCTCGGCGTGGCGCTGCCGTAGACGGCAACGGCGCCCTCGAGGGCAGCCCGCTTTGCCGCAACCGTCCTGGCGTCGTAGCGAGGGTCGGATTCCTGCTTGTACGAGGAGTCGTGTTCCTCGTCGATGATCACGAGGCCGAGGTCGCGGACGGGTGCAAAGATCGCCGAACGGGCACCGACGACAACCCTCGCCTCGCCGCGCGCGATTCGATCGCGTTCGTCACGCCGTTCGGCCTGGCCGAGCGCCGAGTGGAGAATCGCGACCGTGTCGCCGAACCGTTGTCGGAACCGGCCGACTGTCTGCGGTGCAAGTGCGATCTCGGGGACGAGGACGATCGTGCCGAGACCCCGAGCGAGCGCGGCGTCGCACGCCTGCAGGTACACCTCGGTCTTACCGCTTCCGGTCGGGCCGACGAGCAGGAGGTGCGCTCCTGCCTCTTCGTCGAACCCGCCGACGAGGCGCGCGACAGCCGTGGCCTGCTCGGGCGTCAGTTGGTCTGGTGTGGGCTCGCCGGGAAGCGACTCGCGCTCGGCCGGTGAAGGCCGCTCCCCCCGAGGCGAACGGCGGAGCGGCGCGACGAGCTCGAGCGCGCGGGCCGGAGTCGTGCCGTAGTAGTCCGCGATCCAGAGCGCCAGGTCGACCAGAGTCGGTGGGATCTCGTCGAGCACCTTTCCGACGGCTGCGAGCTTGATCCCGGGCGGTGGCTCGACGCCGACCTCGACGACGACGCCGCGGGTTGTGCTGCGCCCGAGGCGCACCTGCACGATCGCTCCCTTGCCGACCTCGACCGGAACCTCGTACGTAAAGGGGCGCGCCACGGCACGCGAGGAAACGAGCGGATAGACGGACGCGAGCGGCACCCGCCCAGCGTAGACGGCGGCACGACCGACCTCGCGTGACGCGACCGGCTCGTCATGCCCGCGCTACGCCCCAGCGGCGACGAGCACGAAGTCCGTCGCGAAGCCGAGCATGATGCCGAACGTGAGGCCCCAGGCGACCGTCGTCTTGCGGCCGAGGCTACGGCAGACGCCGAGCAGCTCGATCACGACGAAGAGGATCGATCCGGCCGCCAGGGCGAGGAAGGCGATCGCGACCGGCACGCTGACCCAGGTCTGGCCGAGAAGGGTGCCGAAGAACGTAGGGCCGCCGCCGATGAGGCCGACGAGCACGAGGAACCCCCAGCTCGGGCGCTCCTCCTGGCCCGAAAACGGGCCGACGATACCGAACCCCTCGGTCGCGTTGTGGAGGCCGAAACCGATCACGAGCACCAGTGCGAGGCTGATCTCACCCGAGGCGGCCGACTGACCGATCGCGAGGCCTTCCGAGAAGTTGTGCAAGCCGATGCCCGTTGCGATCATGAGCGAAAGTGATTGCGCGGGTGTCAACGTCCCCGGCCGCACCTCGTACTCGGCGATCGACGCCGCGCCGACGCTGAGGAATCCGTCTCTTCGCCGCCTCCTGGCGATGGCCCGATCGAAGTAGACGAGGCTCATCAGGCCGACTGTGAAGCCCGTGACGAAGATCGCGGCGAGCGCCGCGAACCGAACCCATGTGCCGTCGTGGTCGAGTGCCGCGGCGTTCAACGCAGATTCGACCGGCTCGATCCCGGCCGAGAGCACATCCCAGAGCAGGAACACGAGGATGCCGGTTGCGGTCGCGCTGAGAAAGGCGCTGGCGGTGACCGGCAAGCCGCGCAGGCGACCCGCCGGCAAGCCGACGAAGATCGTCAGGCCGGCGATCGCGCCAAGAATGAGTATCTGCTGCTGCGACAAGACGTCGGTCCTTCCGAGTCGATCCTGTAAGGCTTACCTTACATTGCTGCCGGACTATAGTGACAATCGGCCGGGACAGTCAACCGAGGAGTCATGCGTGGCGCACGGGCAGGGGCATTCGGTCGACGAGTACCTCGAGACGATCTACTTCCTGGCCTTCCCCATCGGCGAGTATCGCCCCGCGACAGCCTCGAACGCGATCGCCTCGCGTGTGGCCGAGATGCTCGGTGTTTCGCGCGCGTCGGCAGGCGAGATGCTGAAACGGCTCGAGGTCGAAGGACTCGTCGAGCGCGGTGAGCAAAAGGAGGCGATTCTGACGCCGACCGGCATCGCGCGAGCAGAGCGAGTGGTTCGCAAGCACCGGCTGATCGAGCGCTTCCTGACCGACTTCATGGGCTACACGGCGGCGGAGTCGCACGTTCACGCCGACGAGCTCGGCGACACCTTCTCCGAGGACATGGTCGAAAGGATCAACGAACGGCTCGGGTACCCCGATCGCTGCCCGCACGGCTGGCCGATTGCGACGGATATCGAGCAGGCGGAGAACGCCGAGCTCGTCTCTCTCGCCGATCTCTCCCCAGGCGGCACCGCAGAGATCGTGCGGCTCGCCGAGCACGACGGTGACCTGCTGCACTGGTTCTACGACAACGGGTTCGCACCCGGGGTCACGGTGCTTCGGCGGCCGACACCGGTAGAAGGGCCGTTGACTGTCGAGCTCGACGGGGACGAGCGCACGATCAACGAGAAGTTCGCGCAGGGCCTGTACGTGCGACCAGCGGCGTAGGAGCGTCGAGACGACGCGCTGCCCGTCCGAGCTCAGGCGGAGACGGGTGCCGCAAGACCTGCGGCGGCGCGGAGCACGTCGGCCTTGTCCGTGCGCTCCCACGTGAAGTCTGCGTCGTCGCGACCGAAGTGGCCGTACGCAGCGGTCTTCTGGTAAATCGGCCTGCGGAGGTCGAGGTCGCGGACGATCGCCCCGGGACGCAGGTCGAAGTGCTCGTGGACCAGGCTCTCGATGAGCTCTTGCGAGATGACGTTCGTGCCGAAGCAATCGACGAGAACGCTGAGCGGGCGCGCGACCCCGATCGCGTAGGCGACCTGAATCTGACAACGCGCAGCAAGACCGGCAGCGACGACGTTCTTGGCCACGTAGCGCGCGGCATACGCCGCCGACCGGTCGACCTTGGTCGGATCCTTGCCCGAGAACGCGCCCCCTCCGTGTGGGGCGGCGCCGCCGTAGGTGTCGACGATGATCTTGCGGCCCGTCAGGCCCGTGTCACCCATTGGGCCTCCGATCACGAACTTCCCGGTCGGGTTGACGTAGACGAAGTCGCGATCGGTAAAGCGCTTCTCGTCGTAGAGGCCGTGCGGCAGGATCGGCCGGAGGACGTGATCGATCAGATCCGGCTTGATCAGCGTCTCGGCATCGAGGCCGTCGCGGTGCTGGGTCGAGACGAGCACACGCTCGATCTCGACCGGCCGCTGATGCCCGTGCTCGTCGACCTCGTAGCGCACTGTCACCTGCGCCTTGCCGTCCGGCCGCAGGTACGGGAGCACTCCCGCTTTACGCACCTCCGCGAGGCGATGGGTAAGACGATGGGCGAGCTGGATCGGGAGCGGCATCAACTCCTCCGTCTCATCCGACGCGTAGCCGAACATCATTCCCTGGTCGCCGGCACCGATCCGTTCGATCGGGTCCTGATCGCCGTGCTGCCCCTCGAACGACTCATCGACGCCCTGTGCAATGTCGGGCGACTGCTCGTCGAGCGCCACGATCACGCCACAGGTCTCGGCGTCGAAGCCGTACTTGGCCCGGGTGTAGCCGATGTCGGTGACGGTCTTGCGCACGAGGCGTGGGATATCGACGTAGGTCGTCGTCGTGATCTCGCCCGCGACCACGACGAGCCCTGTTGTGATCAGCGTCTCGCAGGCGACACGACCGTCGGGGTCGTCGGTGAGAACCGCGTCGAGAACAGCATCGGAGAGCTGGTCGGCGATCTTGTCCGGGTGTCCCTCGGTGACGGACTCGGAACTGAAGCTGAACGAGCGGGCACTCATCGACGCTAGCCTACCAATCGCGATCGACATCACTCCGACGTGGGATCGCGCTGCATGAGGGTGCCGACGAGCTCGCCCAGAGGCACACCGTCGAGTACGGAGCACACTCCTTCCGTGATCGGCATCTCGACACCGAGCTGATGGGCGAGGCTGCGAAGAACGGGGGCGGTTGTCAGCCCCTCCACGACCATTCCGATCTGCGCAAGGGCCTCGGCGGGCGTCGCGCCCTGGGCAATCAGCTCCCCGGCACGACGATTGCGGCCCGCCTTCGACCAGCAGGTGACGATCAGATCTCCCATTCCGGCGAGGCCCGCGAACGTCTCCGGCCGGGCCCCCGCCGTCTCGGCGAACCGTCCCATCTCTGCCAGGCCACGTGCAACGAGCGCAGCCTTGGCGTTGTCGCCGAGCTCGAGCCCATCCGCGCCACCCGCAGCGAGCGCGATCACGTTCTTCGCGGCAGCGCACAACTCGACGCCGGCGACGTCGTCATTGACGTAGACGCGGAACGTCGGCGAGGTGATCGCGAGCTGGAGCTGCACCGAGAGTGCGCGATCCTCACCGGCGATCACTGCGGCTGCGGGAAGCCCGCGGGAGATCTCCTCCGCGATGTTCGGGCCTGAAAGCACCGCGACGGGGCGGTTCGTAACGAGGGTCGACAGACGACGGCCGGTCGCTGGATCGAGCCCCTTCGTCAGGCTGAGAAGCGGGCAGTTGCCGGGCAGCGCGGCGACGGTAGAGGCGAAGGCAGCGCTCGGAACGGCAATGACGACGAGATCGGCCTCGCCGACCGGCGCCTCCTCGAGGCTGGTGCCGCTGATTCCGGCGAGGTCGACGTGCGAGGCGAAGCGCGGGTTTCGGTTCGTACGGGCGATCGCCACGGCTTGCTCGCGATCGCGGCAGGCCAGGGTCACCTCGTGGCCGCGGTCGCGCAGGACGACTGCGAACGCCGTGCCCCAGGAGCCGCCGCCGACGACCGTTACACGCATGCCTTACTCGCTCTTGACGAAGTCGATCGAGACCGGGACGCCCTCGAGGGAGAATCGCTTCCGTAACTCGTTCTCAACCCAGTAGCCGTAGTCCCGGGTGACGAGGCTCGGCGCGTTCACGAAGATGCGGAATCGCGGAGGACGCGTGCTCACCTGGGTGCCGTACATGAGCTTCAACCGCCGCCCTCGCTCTCCCTGCGGCCCCGGCCGTGCCTCCTTGAGCTCACCGAGGGCTCGGTTGAGCTCCCCCGTCGTGATCCGACCGTTGTGCTTCGCGAACAACTCCTCGACCTTGTCGAGCAGGCGATCGATTCCCCGTCCCGACTTGGCTGAAACGGCGATCACCGGCGGTCGCTGCCGCAGCCGCCGCGCCAGATGCCCTTGCGCCTCGACCATCTCGAGTTCCGTCACATCCCATTTCGAAAGCACTGCCAGGGTCGAGCACCCCGCCTTGCGCGCGACGTCGGCGACGGCCAGATCCTGCTCGACGATCCCCTCGGAGGCGTCGAACAGGACCAACGCCACGTCGGCACGATCGGCCGCCTGGAGCGCACGCAGCTCCGAGTAGTACTCGATCCCTTGCCGCTGCTTGCGTCGCCTTCGCAGACCCGCAGTGTCGACGAGAACGAACGTCGTCTCGCCGCGTTGCAGCACCGTGTCGATCGAGTCGCGCGTCGTGCCGGGCACCTCCGAGACGATCACGCGCTCGCGGCCGACGATCCTGTTCAGGAGTGACGACTTGCCGACGTTCGGACGCCCGAGGATCGCCACCCGAATCGCCTCGGTTCCGATCGCAACCTCGCTCGTGCCGGGCAGGCGCGACACGATCTCGTCGAGCAGGTCACCCGTACCGTGACCGTGGAGCCCCGACAGGGGCCAAGGATCGCCGAGCCCGAGCCGGTGGAATACGGCCGACTCGCTGTCGCGACTCGGGTCGTCGATCTTGTTCGCGAGTACCAGGACGGGCCGCTTGGCGGCCCGGAGAATCACTGCGAGCTCCTCGTCTCCGGGCGTGATCCCCGCACGCGCGTCGACGACGAACAGGACGAGATCGGATTCGTCGATCGCGGCGAGCGCCTGTTCGGCGATCTTCGAGCCGAACGGCCCACCGTCTGCCTCGTCGACCCCTCCCGTGTCGATCAGCCGGAACCACGTCCCCGTCCATTCACAGAGCAGCTCCTTGCGGTCGCGGGTCACCCCGGGGGTCTCGTGCACGACCGCTGCGCGACTCTGCGTGAGGCGGTTGATCAGGGTCGACTTGCCGACGTTCGGGAAGCCCACGATCGCGACCGTGCCGGCTATCTCGCGTGGCGCCTCGACCTCCTCGGGCATCTCCACGTCGCTCATGCGGGCGGCACAGCATCCGGGCGACCGAGAGCATGCATCTCGACGAGAAAGTCGAAGAGTTTGTGGATCTTCGACTGCAGCTGCGACGACGCTTCCTTGTAGCCCTTGCCGCCTTTCGGCAGCCCTTCGAAGCGAATCGGCTCGCCCCAGGCGACGGACAGAGGGTGGAAGTTGCCGGGCTTCCATGTCTGCGAGCCGTGGAGTGCAACAGGGATCACGGGGACATCCTCCTGAATCGCAACCATCGCCGCACCGGGCTGAATCTCCCCGGGAACACCGCCTTTCTGCCTCGTCCCTTCGACGAACAGGCCGAGGGCGAGCCCGTCCCTGACGATCGCCCGCATGGCTCGCACTGCGTCGCGGTCGGACTCGCCACGGCGCACGGGAAACGTGCCGAAGGCGCGGATGAACGGACCGAGGCCTGGGACGCGGTGGGCTTCGACCTTCGCCATGTAGTAGATCGTCCGCGGGCACGCCGAGCCGAGAGCCGGAGGGTCGACCCAATGGAAGTGATTGCAGGCGATCACGAGCCCGCCGGTCTGCGGGACACGCTCCCGTCCGTAGACCTTCAGCCGACCGGTGAGCTTGACCGCCGTACCGATCGTCGGACGCCCCACAGCCCAGACCCTGTCAGCCGTGGTCGTCATGCAACCCGTTCCCGCAGCAGCCCTTCGATCCGATCGATGACCTCGCTCAGGCTCAACGACGTCGTGTCGACCTCGATCGCATCCTCGGCCCGGTGCGTGTTCGCGGCGTCCCGCTCGTCACGCCGCCGCATCTCGTCCGCGAGCACGTCGACGCTGATGCCGTCCCGCTCGGCGTGCCGCCGCTTCGCGCGCACCTGGGGGTCGGCGACGAGCCACACCTTGAGGTCGGCGTGTGGCGCAACGACCACGCCGATATCGCGCCCCTCGATCACCGAATCCCCCTGTTCACCAAGGGCGCGCTGGCGCTCACGCATCACCTCGCGGACATCGGGGTGCCTGGCGACGACTGGAACGGAAGAGTCGATCACCGGCTCGCGGATCAGCGTTGTGACGTCGTGGCCCGCGATCGAGACGCCGTCGCCCGCGTTGAACGCGACCGGGTTCTCACGCGCGAGCTCCTCGAGCGCGGGCACGTCGTCCAGCGCGATGCCTCGTTGCAACGCGAGCCAGGTGAGCGCGCGATACATCGCTCCCGTATCCAGATAGCGGAAGCCGAGCCTCACGGCGAGGGCTCGTGCGACCGAGCTCTTGCCGGCGCCGGCGGGGCCGTCGATCGCGACGATCATGCTGCGGCCTCCCTCCGAAGTGAGTCGAGGAGCTCGAAGAAGCCCGGGAAGCTTACTGCGACACACCCGGCCCCTTCGATCTCGACGCCCTCCTGTGAGAACAGCGCCGCAATCGCGCCAAGCATCGCAATCCTGTGGTCGCCGTGACTCTCGATCCGGCCGCCGCGGGGGCGAGTGGGCACACCGCGGATCCGGAAGCCGTCCTCCGTCGCGAGGACGTGCTGACCGAGAGCGCGGAGAGCGTCAGCGGTCGCCTCGACACGATCCGATTCCTTCGCGCGCAGCTCCTCCGCTCCACGGAGTCGGCTGTTGCCGTGTGCGCACGATGCCGCCAGCGCAAAGAGCGGAAGCTCGTCGATCGCGAGAGGAACCTCGTGACCCAGGACGGTCGTCGCCACGAGCTCCGCAGAGCGCACCTCGAGGTCACCTGCGGGCTCGCCGCCGATGCGGCGCCGGTTGTAGACGGTCACGCGCCCACCCATGCGCTCGAGGATCGTCAGCAGGCCGGTGCGGCGCGGGTTGAGGTTGACCCCGTGGATATGGAGCTCGGAGCCGGGGACCAACGTCGCGGCGACGATGAACGGCGCCGCAGACGAGAAATCGCCCGGCACCTCGATCTCGTCGAGCTCGAGCCGTTCTGCCGGCTGCACGGTGACGCTCTTCTCGCGCCGCGTGATCGTCACACCAGCAGCCTCGAGCATCAATTCGGTGTGGTCGCGCGTGGGTTCCGGCTCGACGACGGTCGTCTCGCCGATCGCGTAGAGGCCGGCGAGCAAGATCGCCGACTTCACCTGTGCGCTTGCGACCGGCAACTCGTACGAGATCGAGCGCAACGGCCGGGCGTCGATGCCGAGCGGCAAGTGCCCGTCATCTGTCTCGACACCGGCCCCCATCCGCGCCAGCGGCTCGGTGACGCGCTTCATCGGACGGGAACTGAGCGAGGCATCGCCTGTCAGCTCGAACTGCTGACCCTGTTGACCGGCGAGGATGCCCGCCAGTAAGCGCACGAGGGTTCCCGCGTTCGCGCAATCGATGGGCCTGCCCGGCGACCTCAGCCCGCGGAGGCCCCTGCCGAAGATGCGCAAGGTGTCGTGGTCGTGCTCGTAGACCGTGATCCCGAGGGCGCGAACTGCCTCGATCGTCGCCTCTGTATCGGCAGAGCGCCCAAATCCCGAAACGCGCGTCTCACCGTCGCAGAGCGCACCGAGCAACACTGCTCTGTGTGAGATCGACTTGTCGCCGGGAACGGCGATGTGACCGACGAGATGGGTGAGCGGCTCGACCCTCATTCGTCGATCACGGGCGCCACGACGACCCCGTATCCCTGCGCTTCGAGCAGGTTGGCGGCACGCTCGGCCTCGGCTTCACCGGCGACGACGACTGTCAGCGTGCCGCCGCGGTCGGTGGAGAGGTGATCCATCTCGAAGTCCTCGACGTTGATGCGCTCCGCGCCGAGTGCCTGGAAGATTCCGGCGAGCACTCCGGGCCGGTCCGGCAGGTGCACCCGGAGTCGCTGCAGCGCACCCGGATCACCGTACGCCGTGGCAAGCATGCGTCGCCTGTTGCCCGCCGCTTCTGCGATCCAGCGGGCGAGCTGGCCACCATCTTCCGCGGTGAGCGCTCCTTCGAGCTGCTCGATCCGGCGTCGATACTCCCCGAGCGCCGCGACCACGGCCTCCCTGTTGTCGAGGAAGATGTCGACCCACATGCGGGGATTGGCGCCCGCGATTCGAGTCATGTCGCGGAGCGAACCACCGGCCGCCTGCAGCGGGTCATGGCCGTCGACGCGAGTCGCGCCCGCCTGATTGAGCAGGACGTTCGCGAGTGCGTGCGGTAAGTGGCTCGTCACGGCGACAAGCCTGTCGTGTGCGCCCGCGTCGATCGCGACCGGACGCGCCCCGAGCGACGTCACGAATCCGTGCACGGTGCGAAGCAGTTCGGATCCTGTCGCGGCGGTCGGCGTCAGAAACCAAGTTGCGCCCTCGAACAGCTCCGCATTCGCGCGGTCGGGCCCCCTCGACTCGGCCCCGCTGATCGGATGCCCGCCGATGAAGCGCTGATCACCTCCCGCGGCGGCACACACTGCAGTCTTCGTGGAGCCAACGTCCGTGACGACGCATCCCTCCGGGGCGATCCTCAGGACCTCCGCAACGACATGAGGGAGCTCGGCGACCGGCACCGCGATCAGGATGAGATCTGCCCCGGCGACCGCGTCCTCCAGGGTCGACGCCGGGTCGACTGCCTCGCGCTCGTGCGCCAGACGGAGCATCTCGGGATCAGGATCCCAACCGCGCACGCTCGCGCCTGCGCGTCGTGCGGCGAGCGCCGCGGACGCGCCGATCAGGCCCGTCCCCACGACGGTGATGTTCCGGAGCGTGGCCACGTCTTAGCCTCGCATCAACTCGGCGACCCGGAACGCCAGGTCGAGTGACTGTCGTGCGTTCAGCCGCGGGTCGCAAAGCGTTTCGTAGCGGGTGTCGAGCTGCTCCTCGAGTACTGCTTCCGAGCCACCGAGGCACTCCGTCACGTCCTCACCGGTGATCTCGAGGTGTACGCCTCCGGGCCACGTACCAACCTCCCGGTGAGCTGCGAAGAATCCTTCGATCTCGCGCAGCACATCGTCGAGGCGACGTGTCTTGTGCCCCGAGCCCGTGACGAAACCGTTCGCGTGCATCGGGTCGCACACCCAGACGACAGGGATCTCCGCTTCGCGCACGGCGCGCAGGAGCGGCGGCAGCAACTCCTGCACACGACTCGCGCCAAGACGGACGATAAGAGTCAATCTCCCGGGTACTCGTTCCGGGTTGAGTCGCTCGGCGAGCGCGACGAGCTCCTCAGGGGTCATCGTCGGACCGACCTTGGCGCCGACCGGGTTGTGCAGGCCGGACAGGAACTCGACGTGAGCGCCGTCGAGCTGCCGAGTCCGCTCGCCGACCCAGAGGAAGTGCCCCGAGCACGCATACCAGTCGCCGGTCGTCGAATCCTTCCGCACGAGTGGCTCCTCGTAGTCGAGCAGCAACGCTTCATGGCTCGTCCACACATCGACCTCGTGGATCGAGCGCTCGTCGCCGAGGTCGAT
The DNA here is from genome assembly GCA_963784945.1 of uncultured Thermoleophilia bacterium. Classification (GTDB taxonomy): domain Bacteria; phylum Actinomycetota; class Thermoleophilia; order Gaiellales; family Gaiellaceae; genus Gaiella. The sequence continues at coordinate 206,562 of CAWATN010000013.1, forward strand.
CCCGATCGCCTGCATGAAGCGCAGCGCGCGGCCGATCTCGTTCGCGATCGTTTCGTACCGCCGACCTTCGAGCGAGCTTGCGACAAACTCCTGATTCCACGTGTGCACCTGCGTCAGATCGGCGAAGCCGCCCTTGGTGAACGCGCGCAAAAGGTTGAGCGACGAGACAGCCTGGTAGTACGCCTGCACGAGCCGCTCGGGGTCGGGGATGCGGGCCTCGACCGTGGGCTCGTCCGAATGGACTGCGTGGCCCCGGAACGACGGCAACTCAACGCCGTTGATCGTCTCCGTCGCCGACGAGCGCGGCTTTGCGAACTGCCCCGCAATCCGACCGACCTTGACCACGGGCAGCGTCGCCCCGTAGGTCATGACAGCGGACATCTGCAGCAGCAACTTGAGCCGCTCGCGGATGGCAATCACCGACACCTCGTGGAACGACTCGGCGCAATCTCCCGCCTGCAGCAGAAATGCGCGTCCAGCCGCTGCCTCACCGAGTGCGTGCCGAAGCGCGCGCGCCTCTCCGGCGAAGATCAACGACGGCAGCCGACCCAGCCGCTCACGAACGGAGGCAAGCGCAACCTCGTCCGGCCACACGGGCTGCTGCAGCGCAGGGAACCCGTGCCAGGAGGATGGCGTCCACGTGGGATCGGTCACAGCCATCCGCCAAGTGTAGATGCGCGCCGTTTTGACGTTGCGCCTGAAAACGGCTAGAAAAGGAGCACGATGTCGTCGCTCCACCTCCTCAGTTTGTTCTGGCGGGCTTGAACCGACAACGCCAGGCAAACCCGCGCGGCCGCGAGCGCTAGCTCTCGGGCCGCGAACGCGAGCGAAAGGATTTCCATGCGCATCTTCTCCGGCATTCAGCCGACCGGCGAGAAACATCTCGGCAACCTGATCGGCGGCTTCCAGCAGTACGCCGCCACCCAGGAGCAGGGCGACGCATTCTTCTGCATCGTCGACCTCCATTCGATCACGACCGACTACGAGCCCGCCGACCTTCACGGCCGCACACTCGACCTCTACGCGATGCTCCTTGCAACAGGCCTCGATCCTCTGCGTTCGACCGTGTTCGCGCAGAGTCATGTGACCGCGCACGCCGAGGCAGCCTGGTTGCTCTCGGCTGTAACGAGCTACGGCCAGTTGGGTCGCATGACACAGTTCAAGGACAAGTCGGACCGGAGGGATTTCATCTCGGCCGGTCTGTTCACCTATCCGGTGCTGATGGCCGGCGACATCCTCCTGTACCAGGCGGACATCGTTCCGATCGGAGACGACCAACGACAACATCTCGAGCTCGCGCGCGATGTGGCTGAGCGATTCAACACCCGATTCGGCGAGACGTTCACCGTGCCTCGAGGCGTCTATCCGACGGTCGGCGCCAGGATCATGGATCTCCAGGAGCCGACGCGAAAGATGTCGACGACCGGCGGTACCCAGCAGGGCACGATCGGAATGCTCGATGAGCCCGATGTGATCCGCAAGAAGTTTCGATCGGCAGTGACCGACTCCGGCCGCGATGTCTGCCGGGCCGACGACAAGCCCGGCGTCTCGAACCTCATCGACATCCTCTCCGTCGCCTCCGGCCGATCGCCCGAAGAGATCGAAAGCCACTACGGCGACAGCGGATACGGCCAGTTCAAGCAGGACGTCGGAGATGCAGTCGTGGAGCTGCTCACGCCGGTGCAGGAGACGTATGCGGCGATCCGGGCCGACGAGCCCGAGGTGCTGCGACTGTTGCGGCTCGGTGCCGACAAAGCGCGAGCCGCGTCGGCCCCGACGCTCGATGCGATGGTTCGCAAGATGGGGTTCGTGCAGCTGTGAGACGAACCGGGATCATCGCGGCCGCAGTATTCGGGCTCGCGGTGGTCGCCGGCGTGCTGCACTACTCGGACGCGTCCCCCGTCGCCGTCTTCGTGATCTCCGGCGCCGCTCTCGGCGGTGTCGCGTGGGCGATCGGCGTCGCCACCGAGTCGGTCGGTGCGAAGTTCGGACCCGCCGTCACCGGTGTGCTGCAATCGACGCTCGGCAACCTGCCCGAGCTCTTCATCGTCCTCTTTTCGCTCAGCGCCGGTGAGCTGGTTGTCGCGCAGTTTTCGATCCTCGGCTCGCTGTTTGCGAACGCGCTGCTCGTTCTCGGGCTCGCGATCGTGGCCGGCGCCGGCGCGGCAGACAGCGGTGTCATGCAGTTTGCGAAGCGATTGCCGAATGACACCGCAACGCTGTTGCTGCTCGCGATCTTCCTGATCTCCCTCCTCGGCCTCTCCGATCAGGTCGGTGACAGGGCGAGCGAGCACCAGGTCGCGATCTCGGTCGTCGGCGCCATCTGCCTCCTCGTCGTCTACGGCGCGTGGCTCTTCGGCTATCTGCGCGCAGACATCAAGACCGAACGTGCGCTCGAAGAGCCAACGCACGCGGTGCTTCCATTCGCGTGGGCTCTCGGGTTGCTCGCGGTTGCAGGGGTTACCGCGGCGCTGGTCTCGGAATGGTTCGTCGACGCGATCGACCCGGCCGTCACGAAGCTCGGGATCTCGAAGGCGTTCACCGGGCTCGTGATCGTCGCGATCGCAGGGAACGCAGTGGAGAACGTTGTCGCCGTGCAGCTTGCGCGAAAGGGAAAGTCGGATCTTGCGATCTCGGTGGTGAAGAATTCGGTGGCGCAGATCGCGTGCTTCCTCTTTCCCGTCCTCGTGCTCGTCTCGCTGCTGTTCACCGAGCAGCTGACATTCGTGATCAACCCCGTTTTTGTCGGCGCGCTCGCCCTGACGGCGATAGCCGTGTGGCAGATCACGGGCGACGGCGAGGCCGTCCTCTTCGAGGGGCTTGCGTTGATCGCGCTCTTCGTGGTCCTCGCGACGCTGGTCTGGTTCGAGTAGCGCCGCCCTACAGCCCGACGAGCCGGCGCAGAGATTCCACTTCGTCTCGGGACAATGGCCTCGACTCCCCCACCTCGACGCCGCGTGTGTCGAGATGGGCATATCCGGTGCGCCGTAGTCGCCTGACCGGGTGCCCCACGGCCTCGCACATGCGCCGTACCTGTCGGTTGCGACCCTCGTGCAGCACGAGCTCGATGCGGGACCGGCCTAGCTGGCGTGCCCTGGCGGGTGCAGTGACCCCGTCCTCGAGCTCGATCCCAGTCGCGAGCGCTGTGACGACAGCAGGGGTCAGATCGCCCTCGACGTCGGCCACGTAGGTCTTCTCGACCCCGTAGCGCGGATGTGCCAGCCGGTGGGCGAGATCGCCGTCGTTCGTGAGGAGCAAGACGCCGCTCGTGTCGATATCGAGCCGCCCCACGGGCACGACGCGTGCCTCGTGGCCGACGAGATCGACCACCGTCGGGCGGCCCTCCGGATCACGTGCTGTTGTCACGACTCCGAGCGGCTTGTGGAGCAAGACGTGTACCAGCTCCTGCTTGCCGACGCGGTCGCCGTCGACCTCGACGACGTCTTGCGCTGCGACGAAGGTGTTGAGCTCGCCACGCCGACCGTTGACCGTGACCCTCCCAGCCTTGATCAGCTCGTCGGCCGCACGTCGCGAGGCGACGCCGGCACGCGCGAGATAGCGGTTGAGACGCATAGGGGGATTGTCGCTACTCTCACGCGCGGTGCACGACTATCCCGAACTCACACGAAGACTCGCCGACCTGATTGTCGGCTTCGGCGCGAACGTTCAGCCGGGCCAGCTCGTCGGCGTTACGAGCTACCTCGGCAAGGAGGAACTGACCCGTGAGATCGCTCGCGCGGCCTACGAGCGAGGAGCCCGATACGTCGACGTGCACTACTCGGATCCGTTGGTCAAGCGGCAGCGGCTGCTGTACGCCGCCCCGGAGACACTCGACTACATCCCGCCATGGTTGCGCGAGCGCATGATGCACCTCTCGGACGCGCACGCAGCCCGGATCGCCCTGAGCGGCCCGCAGGCGCCACACGCCCTCGATGGCATCGACCCCGACCGCGCCGGCCGCGACGCGCTCCCCTACCTGCCGGAGACGGGACAGATCGTCAACCTGCGCACGACGAACTGGTGCGTTGCGCCGGCGCCGACGCGAGGTTGGGCCGAGCTCGTCTACCCCGACGCCGACCGGGACGAGGCGTACAGCAGGCTCTGGACAGCGATCACGCACGTCTGCCGGCTCGACACCGACGACCCAGTGGCTGCCTGGACCGAGCGGATGGTGACCGTCAAGCAAGGATCGGCAGCGCTGACCGACCGCCGCTTCGATGCGATCCGACTCCACGGCCCCGGAACGGACCTCACGGTAGGGCTGTTCGCCTCGTCGGTCTGGCATGCGGCTGAGTTCACAACCGTCGACGGGCTTACGCACTTCCCGAATATCCCCAGTGAGGAGGCATTCACGACGCCCGACCCGCTGAGGGTCGACGGCCATGTCACCGCGACGTTGCCACTCGAGCTGTACGGCTCGATCGTCAAGGGCATTCGCGTCGAGTTCGAGGGAGGCCGGGCCGTCAAGATCGACGCAGACGAGAACGCCGAGACTCTCCGCTCAGCCTGCGCAAGAGACGACGGAGGCACACGGCTCGGCGAGCTGGCACTCGTCGACGGAGGGGGCCGGATCGGCCCACTCGAAACGGTGTTCTTCGACACGCTGCTCGACGAGAACGCAGCAAGCCACATCGCGCTCGGCTCGGGCTACGCGTTGGCTGTCGAGGACGACGCCGAGAAGCAGCGCATCAACGAGAGCCAGATCCATATCGACTTCATGATCGGCAGTCCCGCACTTGACGTCGACGGCATCACCACTGCCGGCGAGCACGTGCCGGTACTCCGAAACGGCGCCTGGCAGATCTAGACCTCCCGCGGGCGGGTGGAGGTCAACGGTCCTCGCCGCGGTCCTCCCAGTCGTGCCAGTCGATGCCGTGCTCGTCAACGTGGGCGTGTACGGCGAGCCCGATCGTGGGATAGAAGCGACGTTCTCCCACCTGCTCCACCAGGCCATACCGCAGTAACTTGTCCCTGACGGGACCTTTGAGCTCCGCGAACGCGAGCTCGATTCCGTGTCGCTCGAGCTCGGCATCGATCTCACCGAGCACCTCGGCAGCCGTGGAATCAACGTCGGTGATCGGCTCAGCCGCGACGACGACCGTCCAGATCGACCGTCTCTCGGCCGCGAGAGCCCGGTGGAGTGCCTCCCTGAACACCTCGGCGTTCGCGAAGAACAGCGGCGCGTCGAAACGAAAAAGGAGCAGGCCTGGTACCTGCGCGCCTTCTGGATGGCGCAGTGTGTCGTGGTACCCCTTGAGCGCCGGAACCCGCCCGAGCACAGCACTGTACGGGTGCCATGCCCGCTCGAGCACGGCAACCACCGAGAGGGCGACGGCGAACCCGACGCCCGGAAGGATCCCCAGTACGAGTACTCCGAGGAAGGATGCGGTCGCAAGCGCAAAGTCGCCGCGGTTGACGCGAAACAGCCACCGGAAGGCCGACAGGTCTATCAGCCGCAGGACAGCAGCGATCACAACGGCGGCAAGCGCGGCGGTCGGGATCTCGTTGAGCAGACCCGTGCCGAGGACGAGGACGATCCCGACCGCCAGGGCAGCAACGACGCCCGTCAGCTGTGTGCGAGCGCCGGCGGCCTCGGCAACGGGCGTTCGCGACGAACTGCTCGAGATCGGGAAGCCCTGGAACAGACCTGTCGCGAGGTTGGCGACGCCGAGCCCCCCGAGTTCGCGACTCTGATCGACACGGTCTCCGAGCCGCGATGCGTAGCTGCGGGAGAGCACGCTCGTGTCAGCAAACGCGAGGAGGGCAATGGCGATGGCGCTCAGCGTCAAGCGGCCGAGATCGTCAATCGAGGGTGACGGGATCGTCAGAGCGGGTAGGCCGCCGGGAACGGCCCCGACGACGCTTACGTCGAGGTTCAGAACAGAGACCAGGATCGCCGACCCGGCGACGGCGAAGAGGATTCCCGGCGCCGCCGGGGCGACGCGCCACAGGACGAGCACGACTGCAAGACAGCTGATCCCGACCGCTGCCGTCGTCGGGTCGATCTCGCGAACGTGCCGGGCAAAGTCGCCGACGTTGTCGACGAACCCCCCGCCGCTCGACGGGACGCCGAGGAGGCGCGGCAACTGGGCGGCGATCACGATCAGGGCGATCCCGGCGAGGTATCCGAGCCTCACCGGCATAGAAAAGAGGTCGGTCAGAAAGCCGAGTCGGGCGATCGATCCGACCAGTAGGAACCCGCCTACCATGAGCGCGAGGAGCCCCGCGACCGCGACCCGCTCCGACGCATTGACCCCGGCAACCGGGATCACGGCCGCCGCGACGAGGGGCGCGAGCGCCGAGTCGGGACCGAGAACAAGGATTCGCGACGGCCCGAACACGGCATAGGCAAGCAGGGGAACGACAGTTGCGTACAGTCCAGTGACAGCCGGGAGTCCTGCCAGCTCTGCGTAGGCCATCCCCTGCGGGACGAGCAGGGCTGTGAGCACGAGGCCCGCGACGACGTCGCGATGCAGCCACTCCCTGTGGTACGTGCGTGCGACCCTGACCCCGGGGAGGAGCGACCCGATCGACCACCGACCGGGGTCGCTCGTTTGCATGTCCTCAGTCGTCATGTTCGCTGCGTTCCCTCGCCTGAGCCGAGCCTAGGCGAGAAATCGCAGTCATGCTCAGCCGAGATCCACCGTCAGCACGGTGAGGCGCAGTCTCGCCTTCTCTACGACGCCCGCGCCTCGGCCACCTCGAGCAGGCGTTCGCGGATCGCGGCCTGATCTTCACCGATGTCGTCGAGCCGCGGCAGGGCGGCGAGCGACTCGAGCCCGAAGACGCGCTCGAAGAGCGCCGTCACCCGATACCGAACAGCTCCTCCGGGGACGCCCTCGCGACCAGCCTCTGCAATCAAGCCCCGCTCTACGAGTGAGGCCACCGCGGAATCGGCTGCGACACCCCTGATGCTGGCGATCTCGGGACGCGAGACCGGGCCGATGTACGCAACGATCGCCAATGTCTCGAGAGCCGCCTGCGACAGGCCACGTTCGACCGGCCGCTCGAAGAGGCGCGCGCAAGCCTCGGCGGCCTCGCGGGAGGCGCTGAACGCGTAGCCGCCGGCCACCTTCTGCAAGACGATGCCGCTCCGGCCCTCGGCGTACCGATCGTGCAGCAGCCCGAGCGCGATCTCGATCCGCTCGATGTCGTCTGCAGTCGCTTCCGCTAGCTCGTCCAGCGTCAGCGGCTGCGAAGCGACGACGAGCAACGCCTCAACCGTGCGGGCGAGCCCGTCGACCGGGTTCGAGGAGATCAGGCGGAGCGGGCGGTCCACTGCAGAATCCTTCCGTCGGCGGAGTGTGTGAGTGTGTCTTCGGGGCGCGAGATCCTGATCGGGGCGAACGCCGCAGCCTGCGAGATGGCGATCTCGCCCTCCTTGCGGAGCTCGAGCAGAGCGAGGAACGCAACTGCCTGCTCGACGCGCGAGAGGCCTTGCACCTCGGCGTCGAAATCGAAGCGTCGGCGCCGGCGCAACAGCGCCCGAAAGCGCTCCACGAACTGTGACACCGGTGGGAATCGCAGCGCCATGTGCGAAATCGAAACGTGCGGAGGATCGACGGCGAGCGCCTGGATCGCCTCGACGAGTCGCAACGGCTCCTGCTGGGCGAGACGTCGCTCGGGCGCGGCGGGTGCGAGGGGCGCCGGCCCAAGCCGGAAGTAGCGCTCGCGCTGTTCGTGTAGCCGGTCCCGCAACCACACCGCCGCGTGCTTCATCCGCCGATATTCGGCGAGGCGCCGCGCGAGCTCCTCGGCGGCCTCTTCCGGCTCTAGCTCGGAGAGCTCTGCCTCCTCGTCTGGGAAGAGATGCCGCGCCTTGAGTTCGAGGAGCGCTGCGATGAGGACGAGGAACTCGCCGCAGGCGTCGAGATCGAGCTCGCCACGCTCGGCGAGTCGCTCGACGAAAGCCACGATGATCCCGGCCATGTCGATCTCGGACGGCTGGATCGCGTCCTTCAGCAGGAGCGTCAACAGGAGGTCGAACGGCCCCTCGAAGGCATCGAGGTCCAGCTCGAGATCGCGCACGGCACTGGCCACGATCGGACCCTATCCGCCCGGTCGGACGCGGCTCTTCGGCACGGCCATCTTCGGCCCCGTCGGCGATCCGACGCCTTGTTCGGGTCTGCCTGCCCGTTGCGAAAACCAGAACCACACGAGCCCTGCGACGCACACGAGCCCGGAGACCCACGTGTTGACCCGGAGGCCGAGGATGTGGTTTGCCGGGTCGACGCGGATAAGCTCGATCCAGAACCGCCCGAACGAGTACAGGGCGATGTACAGAGCGAAGAGCCCCGGCGGCCGTGGATGAAAGCGCCGTTCGATGACGTAGACGAGGAGCGCCGCGGCAAGAAGGTTCCAGAGGAGCTCGTACAGGAACGCAGGGTGATAGGTCGCATGGTCGATCGTCGCCAGGGGCCGGTGGCCCGGGTCTATCTCGAGGCCCCAGGGCAGGTCGGTTGGCCTCCCGAAGAGCTCCTGGTTCCACCAGTTGCCGATCCGCCCGACCGCCTGCGCCACGAGCAGGCCTGGCGCGAGGCAGTCGGCGAGGAGCCATACGTCCGCCCCGGCGCGCTTCGCGATGAGCCCTCCGACCAGACAACCCGCTGCGATCCCGCCCCAGACGCCGAGTCCGCCCTTCCAGATCGCGAACGGCCCCCACCACTGATTGGGTACCTCGTTCCAGCTCGTCGCGAGGTGGTAGAGCCGGGCACCGACGATGCCCGCGCCGACGCCCCAGACGGCGCATCGGAAGATCAGATCCCAATCGCCGCCGCGATTCACCCAGCGGGTGCCGGTGATCCAGATCGCCATTCCTATCGCTGCAAGCAGCGTCAGCCCGTACATATGGATCGTCAACGGCCCGAGGTCGACGGCGCCGTTTTGGGGAGAGGGGATCGAGGCGAGCAGCGTCATGCTTCATCATTCTCTCCCCAGGACAGGACGCCTCTTGGCAAACGAGTGACGCCCGGCTTGCGGCCGGGCGTCGGGTGCTGCTGGAGGTGTTCCCGCGAGGGCTAGAGCAGGATCTGAAGTGCGAGGTCAACCGGGCAGCCACTCTCGACGAGGCGCATCGCGAGATGCAGATCGACCTCGTGCGAGGCCGCGATCACGGCGGCCGACTCGAGGTCGTACCCAACGCGCGCCAGCGACTGGGCGCGCCACTGTTCGACGAGCTCGATTTGGACGTCGGGTCGTTCCTGGAGTTCCGCCGCAGACATGATCGCCTCTTTCACTGGTGTCGGGTCACTCTGTATTCGGTCGTCAGACGCAATTGGATCTCCCCTTTTTACGGGATCTGTTTCAGGGAATTTGCGAATTCCCGTGAGGACTTCGTAAAGAGTTGGCCTCTCCCTTCCCAACCGAGCGCACACCCGCTCCACGGACAACCGATTCGAGCGCAGATGGCGAGATCAGTGCTCGAGCCACGCGAGTAGCTGCCAGAAGGGGTCACCTGCTTGCGGAATGGAGGGCGGTTGTCGGCGCCTCGCCCGGCGCTCCGCCCAGGTCACATATGACCGCAACCGCTTTCCGAGCCGACGGCGCGTGGCGTCGGTCGGTGAGACGAGGGCCGTCGACAGCGCGAAGCGCCAGGCAGCCTCTTCGCTCTCGAGACGTCGTCCGCTGCGTCCGGCGCCGACCAGGTGACCGATCTCGTGGAGCGCAACGAAGTAGCTCACCTGGCCGCGGACAGGCGGCACACGAATTTCGAGCCGGCGCTCGCGGCGCCCGTCCCGGTGTCTCACGCGAATTACGACGGCGCGACCCCGACCGGCGACGCGGCGAATGCCATGGGCCGCACAGAGATCGTCGATGTGACGGTCGAGTGTCAAGGGGCGCATCGGCGCGAGCGTAGTGCTCCGCGCGGAGGTCGCCACCGTCTCAGGATGGCGAGCATGACCGGCGGAGCTATCTCTGGCTCTGCCGATGCATACCGCGCGGGTCACGCCCTCGACGCCCTAGAGGCTACGCGATCGACTTCTCGTAGAAGACCGAATACTCGGACGGTGGGTAATCGAGAACCGGCCCGCATCGCGCGAAGCCGCCCCGCTCATAAACGTGCCAGGCAGCATCGTGACGATGGCCGGTCTCCAGCACGAGACGCTTCAAGCCCTCCTCGCGGGCAAGCGCTTCGATCATCGCGAGGATCTGCCCGCCGATCCCTCGGCCTTGACGCGAAGGTGCCGTGTACATGCGCTTCACCTCGCCGACGCCCTCTCCGTGCCTGCGCAGGGCGCCACACGCGACAGCGTGACCGTCGTCACGCGCGATGAACACCGTCGTGTCGACATCAGCCATTTGCTCGACCGTCATGTGTGAGCAGAACTCGGGGGGTGTGATCGTGAGGAGATGGTCGTTGAGGGCCGCGATCAGCGCGCGCACGTCGTCCTGCAAGGGACTCTCGATGGCGATCGTGACGCCCATGTGGGCAACTCTACTCAGCCATTCCTAATCTCCTGCGACGAAGCCGAGGCTAGTATCGCCCCATGCAACGGGTCGTCGTTCTCGGAGCGGGCTTTGGAGGTCTCGAGCTCGCGACGACATTGTCGGAAGCGGTCAGCGGCGATGTTGACGTCGTCCTGATCGACAAGAGTGATGCGTTCGTGTTCGGGTTCGCGAAACTCGATGTGATGTTCGGGCGGACGACCTCCGCCGCTGTCCGTCTGCCGTACCGGGATATCGCGAAGCCGGGTGTGCGCTTCCTGCAGGAGACGGTTACTGCGATCGACCCCGAGGCGCGCCGAGTCACGACGGATGCCGGCGTCCACGAGGCCGATGTTCTGGTCGTGGCGCTCGGAGCCGACTTCGATTTCGATGCGACGCCGGGCCTCGTCGAGGCGGGGAACGAGTTCTACTCCGTCGCCGGCGCCGAGCGCCTGGCCGACGTGCTGCCGACGTTCTCGAGCGGGCGCGCGATCATCGGTGTTTGCGGGGCGCCGTTCAAGTGCCCACCGGCACCGAGTGAGGCGGCCCTGCTGCTGCACGACTACCTCTCGACCCGCGGAGTCCGAGAGGACTGTGAGATCTCCATCGTCATTCCCTTCAGCACACCGGTCCCGCCCTCGCCGGGCACATCGGAGGCGCTGGTTGCCGCCTTCGCCGAGCGTGGCATCGCGTTCGTGCCCGGTCGGCGCGTCGTTTCTCTCGACGGCGACCGTCGTGTCGCAGTGCTCGACGACGGCAGCGAACTGCCCTTCGATCTCTTCCTCGGCGTCCCCAAACATCGCGCCCCGGAGGTCGTCATCGCCAGCGGCTTGACCGAGGACGGCTACGTGCCCGTGAACCCCGAAACGCTCGAGACGCGGTTCCCCGGCGTCTACGCGATCGGTGACGTCGCAACGATCGGCGTCCCGAAGGCGGGTGTCTTCTCGGAAGGCGCAGCGCGGGTCGTCGGTGCGTCCTTGATCGCGGCTCTTCGTGGGGACGAGCAGCCTCGGCCCGTACGGGGGACTCGGTTCCTGTTACATCGAGTTCGGCGCCGGCCGAGTCGGACGCGTAGACGTCGACTTCCTCTCGGGGCCGAAGCCGACCGGCATCTTCCGCGAGCCGTCCGCCGCACTCGTCAGCGAGAAGCACGAGTTCGGCTCGAGCCGCAGCGCCCGCTGGTTCGGACGCTGAAAGCTGCCCGCCTCAGCAGGTTGTTCAGTGCCTCGAAAGCCCCGCACGGCCTTGCAGAAGCTCTCCTGTCACGATTCCGGTGCGTAGTTCTTGCGCTCGGCGAGGGTGACAAACCCGATTCCGGGCTCGCCCTCGACGCCACCTCGCGCCATTGCGTCGGGAAGGCTTGGATCGTTGCCGAAGGCCTCAGCAGCCTCGACAGTCGGGAAGTCGTTGTGGACGACGACCGCAAGCGGGTCGCCCCACGCGTGATAGACACGGTGCTCGATCTGACCGTAGCTCCGCCGAACGTCCTCGTGGTCATCGAAGACCGGCTTCCACGTCTCGTAGTCGCGAACCCTGTGGTGTACCGCGACCGTTACGCCCGCCGCGCCGTCGGTGTAGCGCTTCCGCTCGAGCTGTTCGACCAATCCGAGCCACGGTTCGTCGGTAACGCCTGCGCTCTCCATCGCGGCGGGTAGCGATGGGTCCGCCATGAAGGAGCGCGCGGCTTCTTCGCTCGGAAAGTCGTTGTGCACGATCACCCGGTTCGGGTTATCGACACCGCGGTAGACTCGGTGTTCGAGCTCGCCGTGACCGCGACGAACCCCCTCGTGCGCGTCGAAGACGAGTTTCCAGCGCTGGTAGTCACCTACGTGGTGGAACACGACGAGCGTCACCATGTGAGTCTCCTTGCAGTCGTACGAAAGCGAGCCCCGACGCTGGATATCACCCGCGAGTGAGGGACGGGAAGTGGCGAGAGTGGGCAGCGTGGGCAGGGCCTCGGCATGTCGAGGGTCCTGCCCGCCGCCATGCCCCGCTACCGCTGGATGATTTCGTGGACCGGGAACTCCTTGATGTCGGGCGGCCCCGTCGGCGCGACTCCCGCAGCCGCCATCCCCTCGGGAATCCGTGCCTGAAAGGCTTCGAAGTCTTCGCGGGACTCCCAGAAGTCGATCACGCCCCAACCCCCTTCAATGGGGCCCGAAGAGTGGAACAGCAGCCCTTGTGGCGGGGTCCGGTCGGGATTGATGTGATCGTGCCCCGCGTCGAACTGCTCCTGAGTAATGCCTGGAAGCTTGATCCGGATGCCGATGGCCATGATGACCTCTCCTTCTGGTGAATGACTTTCGGACAACGCGAACGTCGGACGCCACGCTGCCGCGCGCGCGATACCCGAGTGTCGCACAGCTCGGACACCACCGCACGATCGAGAGGTCGCGGGCCCCAGCGCATCCGTTCCTCGATCGTCAGGCTCAGCGAATTCCGGCCGAGGGCCGCTCGGGAAATACACTCGAGCAGTGCTCGTTCCACTCGACTCGAGCGATGGGACTGGGGAACGGGACGAGATCAGCGGCGACGTGCCGCAGCACCCGGAGTTCCCGCCTGGGGACTAGGACATTCCTCCAAGGTGGTTGCCCCGAGGCGCAGTGCTACGACGCACTCAGACCCACGCCCGTGCCTGAGACGAGGGTGCCGCGCTCGACACCGGGGCTGCCGCTGATCTGGCTCTCGAGATCTGGAACCGCTCGGAGTTGCGACTCCCGGCATCCCGTCGAGAGCTACGCGACCGAGGCCTCGCCTAGCAAGGCTGGAATTTCGCCTAGCCTCAACCGCAAGACCCGCCGGTCAAGCGGGAACGTGCAGCTGTCGATCGGACGCAGCCGCCGAGACCCGCTCGAGCCAGGGCGTCGCACCGAGCCGCTCGAAGATCTCGCGCGCCTCGGACAGGCCTGGCTCCTCGCCGGCCTCGAGCAGCGTCACGCCGAGCCAGAACGGGATCTCGAGCTCGCGGAAGCGGGCCGCCGCAGCCCGGAAGCCCGCCGGGTCTGCGGCAAGGCGGGCGCGGACCCGCCTGGCCTGCGCGTCGAGGTACGGCGGTCGAGAACCGGGAGGAACCGCCTCGATCGAGGTGAGGAGCTCCTCGACCTTCGCCGAATCGCCCAGGGCGAGGGCCGCTTCGAGCGTCTCGACGATGGCCCACTTGACGCCCTGAAAGGCGATGCCGAGGATGCGGGCTGTCTCCATCGTCGCCTCTCCGTCCGAGAGGGCCTCCTGCGGTCGGCCTTCGGCCCGGTGCAACGCAGCACGCGACGCGAGGAAGATGGAGCGGTCCTGAACGTCGGTGGATCCGTCTAGGCGCGAGAACATCGAGAAGACGCGCCGCGCCTCGTCGAGCTGACCGCGCTGGACGTGGATATCCACTCCCGTCTGGAGCAGGCTGAGCACGACCCCGCCGGCGTCGATCTGCTCCTGGGTGAACTCGTCGCCGACGCCCAGCGCCTCGTCCCAGCGCCCGAGCATGGAGAGGGCATATGTCGTCTCGGCCAGGACAGCCCATTCGTATGGACGGTGTCCACGCTTCCGCGAGAGCGTCAGCGCCTCGTCGAGGTATCCGAGTGCCTCGACGTAGCTATCGCGCCTGAAGCACTGGTCGGAGAGGATGAAGTAGCTGGTACTGGCGTCCTCCGCTAGATCGTGAGCGAGTGCAATCACGAGCGACTGTTTCTGGAGTGCCTCGGCCACCTGAGCATGACCACGGCTCTCGGCGACGGCACCCTTCCCGCGCAGCGCGATCGCCAGTGCCTCCGGATACATATGCGCTTCGGCGATGTCCAGCGCGAACTCGGCCCGCTCCGCCGCGTGCTCGAGGTTTCCGCTGAACCAGTCCATGACCGCGAGGCGCGCCGCCAGGAGTGCGATGTCCTCGTCGGGCTCGTCCGTCGAGATGACGGCAAAGGCGCGCTCCATCCGCACGAGCGCTTCGTCACGATGCCCCGTGAACGCGTCGATGACCCCGAGTCTCGACATCACGCGGGCGGCGGCATGCGTGTCCCCTTGCTGCTCGTGGAGCTCGATCGACTCCGCGAGGAGCCGACGGGCCGTGTCGGGGTCGCCGGCCCTCGCTGCCATCTCGCCGGCTCGGTCGAGAAGCGCGGCCCTGGACGCCGGGGCATCGACGAGGTCCGCCGACTGCTCGAAGTACCGCCGCGCCTCGGCGGCCGCACCGACCGACGCGGCGCGATCTCCGGCCCGTGCGAGCATGACCTGCGCCTTCTTCCTCGTCTCCGCAGCGGCGTCGGCGTCCGGCGCCGCCTCGTAGGCGGAGAGGTAGTGGGAGGCGACGACCTCGACCACTTCGTCGTCGTCGGCGAAGGCGGCGGTCAGGTACTCGGCGGCAGCGACGTGGCGGATGCGACGTTCGCGCTTCGACAGCGTCTCGTAGGCGACGTGACGCACCAGGTCCTGCAGGAACCCGTACTGCCCGTGCTCGGGCGAGCGCGGGTCCGCCTGCACGCCGAGCACCTCCTTGCGAACGAGCGCCGCCAGGAGCGGCTCGACCTCGGCCTCGGATCCCGCGAGCGCGGCCAGCGCCTCCCGCGTGAAGGTCTTGCCGAGCACTGCGCCGTCCTGCAGCAGCCGACGCTCGTCAGGCGACAGGCCGTCAAGTCGGGCTGCGATCAGCGCGTGCAACGTCTCCGGCACCTCGAGCGCCTCGACCGGCCCCGTCAGTCGGTAGACAGGCCCTTCCTGGACGAGCAGGCCGCGGTCGAGCAGCATCCGTACCGTCTCGACGGCGTACAGTGGAACGCCCTCGGCCCTGGCGAGGATCTGCTCCAGCATCTCGCGCGGCAGCCCGGGCACGAGGCCGGCGAGGAGCTCCTCCATCGCGGCGGCGGGCAGCGGCTCGAGGTAGAGCGCGCTGAAGTTTCGCTGCCCTGCGCCCCAGGTCGGCCGGCGCTCGAGGAGCTCCGGTCGGGCGAGCGTGATCACGAACAGGGGCGAGTTACGCGACCATTCGAGCAGGTACTCCACGAAGTCGAGCAGGCTCGTGTCCGCCCACTGCATGTCCTCGAAGGCGAGCACCGTTGGATACACGTCGGCGAGCCTCTCGAAGAACAGCCGCCAGGCCGCGAACAGGTCCTGCCGGTCGCGTGCCTCGTGCTCGCCGAGGCCGAGGAGTTGCGCGAGCCGCGGCTCGACGAAGCGCCGCTCCTCCGGGTCGGCGATGTGCTCCTCGAGTGCCGCGCGCAGCTTCTCGAGGGCCGCAACGGGGTCGTCGTCCTCGGCGATGCGGCAGCGCATGCGCACCATGTCGGCGAGCGCCCAGTAGGTGACGCCCTCGCCGTAGGCGAGGCAGCGGCCTCGATGCCAGTACGTCAGCTGGGGGAGGCCGTCGAAGTACTTATAGAATTCCCAGGAGAGCCGCGACTTGCCGATCCCGGCGATGCCCGTCACCGAAACGAGGTGTGCCTTTCGCTCCTCGGCGGAGGCGTGGAAGAGATCCTTGATCTGGCGGAGCTCACGGTCGCGTCCGACGAACGGCGCCTCGAGCCCGGCCGACTTGAGCGTGCCGCGAGCGCCCGAGACGATCCGGAGCGCTTTCCACAGTGGCACGAGGCCTTCCTTTCCCTTCAGCTCGTGCGAGCCCGCATCCGCGTAGGCGACCGTTTGCTCGGTCGTGCGCCGCGTCGTCTCGCCGACGAAGACCGTGCCCGGATCGGCAGCCGATTGCACCCGCGAGGCGGTGTTGACGAGGTCGCCGGCGACCATCCCCTGCCCCTCGGCGCCGATCGTCACCGCCGCCTCGCCAGTGAGGACGCCGGCCCGGGCCCGGAGCTCCGGCGCTCCCACCTCGTCACCGAGCGCCGTGACGGCGGCGACGAGGTCGAGCGCGGCGCGCACGGCACGCTCGGCGTCGTCCTCGGTCGCCGTCGGCGTGCCCCAGACTGCCATTACCGCGTCGCCGATGAACTTCTCGACGGTGCCGCCGTAGAGGCCGATCAGCCGGCTGCAGGTATCGAAGTACCGGGAGAGAAGCTCGCGAACCTCCTCCGAGTCGCGCGACTCCGAGAGTGACGTGAAGCCCACCAGGTCGGCGAACAGGACGGAGACCAGGCGGCGCTCCGCGACCGGACTCTCGCGCGCAGGTGCCGTCGCGAGACCAGGCCCGACCTGGGCGGAGGCCGGAGCGCCACACTCGCCGCAGAACTTCTCGTTGCCCACGAGAGCGGCGCCGCATGACTCGCACGAGAGCTGGAGCGGCGTCCCGCACTCGATGCAGAACTTCTTCCCCGGTGGGTTCTCCGTGGCGCAACTCGAGCAGATCATGTGGAGGTGAGCTTACCCCTCCCGCTCACGCCTCCTGAGGCTGCGAGGCCGTGCGTTCGCAGAACGTCCGGGCA
The DNA here is from genome assembly GCA_963784945.1 of uncultured Thermoleophilia bacterium. Taxonomy (GTDB): domain Bacteria; phylum Actinomycetota; class Thermoleophilia; order Gaiellales; family Gaiellaceae; genus Gaiella. The sequence continues at coordinate 223,346 of CAWATN010000013.1, forward strand.
CGGCTCGAGCCGTACGATCACGTCTCGGGTCTTGGCTCTCGTCGAGTCGGCGCCGCAAGGCAGGACATCGTCAACCCCTATGCAACCGAGGCCTCTCCGAGCAGCGCCTTGGCCTCTGCGATGAAGTCGGAATCAGGTTGCACGCGGTAGCCAGGGCCGAGCGCGAGCGTTCGCGCGCCCATCGACGTCTCGAGCGCCACGTAAACCGGTGAGTCACCCGGGTACTCCTTGACGAGGCGCGCGAGCTCCTCGATCACCCCGGCCGCCGCCTGGCGCGCATCGAGCCTGAATCGCACATCACGTCGTTCCGCCACCGCCTCGAACGCCGTTAGCTCGAGTGCTATGAGCTTCGTTTCTCCCTGCTGCTTGTGATCGACGCGGCCCTTCACGACGAGGATCCGGTCAGCGACACACAGTTCCCTCACCGTCCCATAGGTGACGGCGAAAACGACGACCTCGGCCGACCCGGTCGGGTCCTCGAGCTGGAGGAACACCATCGCCTCACCCTTCTTCGTCGTCAGATGCTTGACAGCCGAGACGATGCCGCCGACCGTCACCACCTCGCCGTCGCGCCTGCGCTCGAGCTCCCCGAGCGTCGCGTCGGTCTTGCGCCGCAGCTGATCGCGCACGGCGCTGAGCGGGTGCTCCGACACATAGAGACCCAGCGTTTCCTTCTCGAGCCGCAGCAGCTCCGCCTTCTCGAACTCGCTCGCCGCGATCGGTGGATGGTGCTTGCGCGCCACCTCTGCCTCCGGCTCGCCACCACCGAAGCCGAGGTCGAAGATCGATCCCTGCCCGGCAAGTCGGTCGGCCGCAAGCTTCTGTCCGTAGGCGAGAGCCTGTTCGAGCACACCGAGCATTCCCATCCGCGAGGCGCCGGTTGAATCGAGCGCGCCGCACTTGACGAGCGACTCGAGCGCACGCTTGTTCACGACCTGCGGGTCGACCCGCTCTGTGAACTCCCAGATCGTCGTGAAGGCACCGCCCTCGTTGCGCGCCGCGATGATTGCACGCGCCGCGTTGTCGCCAACGTTCTTGACCGCGTTGAGACCGAAGCGAATCTTGCCCTCGACAACCGCGAAGTCCGTGGCCGACTCGTTCACGTCCGGTGGCAGCACGTCGATCCCCATCTCATCGCACGCGTTCACGTAGATCGGAACGCGATCCTTCGTGTTCATCACCGACGAAATCAATGCCGCCATGTACTCGCACGGATGATTCGCCTTCAGCCACGCTGTGCGATAGGCGATGAGCGCGTAACACACCGAGTGGGCCTTGTTGAACGAATAGTCCTGCGACGACTCCATGTCCTTCCAGAGCTGGTTCGCAACCGACGGCGTGACGTCGTTCGCCGCGCATCCGTCCAGGAACTTCCCCTTCAGTGACGCCATCAGTGCATGGATCTTCTTGCCGATGGCACGACGTAGCGTCTCGGCTTCGGCCGGCGAGAAGCCGGCCATCTGCTTCGCGATCAGGAGATACTGTTCCTGGTAGATGCAGATGCCCTGCGAGTCGCTCGTGATCGCCCGCAGCCGCTCATCGATGTACGTGATCGCTTCGCGCCCGTTCTTCCGCGCTGCGTAGCTCGGGATGTACTGCATCGGCCCCGGCCGATAGAGGGCGACCAGCGCGATCAGATCCTCGAACTCGGTCGGCTTTACCTGCCGCAAGGCGTCACGCATCCCGGAGGACTCGAACTGGAAGACCCCCGACGAGTCGGCACGGGAGAGCATCTCGTAGACCTTGCGGTCGTCGATCGGAATTGCCCCGATATCGAGTCCGCCACCGATGAGCTCTACGGCCTTGTCGATCACGTCCAGGTTACGTAGGCCGAGGAAGTCCATCTTCAGCAGGCCGAGAGCCTCGACGTTCTTCATCGAGACCTGCGTCACGATCTCCTGGTCGCCGCCCTTCTGTTGCAGTGGGACGACCTCGATCAGCGGCTGCGCACCGATCACGACGGCCGCCGCGTGGATCGAGTCCGCTCGGGTCAGTCCCTCGAGAGGTCGTGCGAGATCGACGATCTCCTTGGCGACTGGATCGTCCTTAACCGCATTTGCGAGCTCCCCCCCAGGCTTCAGGGCCTCGTCGAGCGTCTGGCCCGGCCCTTCCGGAATCATCTTCGCGAGTCGGTCGACAGTGCCGTACGGGATCTCGAGCACGCGCCCCGCGTCACGAACAGCAGCTCGTGCCGCCATCGTCGAGAAGGTGATGATCTGTGCCACCCGGTCGCGCCCGTACTTCTCGGCCACGTAGTTGATCACGCGCTCCCGGCCCTCGACCGCGAAGTCGATGTCCATGTCGGGCATGTCCTTGCGGGCCGGATTGAGGAACCGCTCGAACAGCAGTCCATAGCGCATCGGGTCGACGTCGGTGATGCCGAGGCAGTAGGCGGCGAGTGAACCGGCCGCACTGCCCCGGCCGGGGCCGACCGAAACACCGTCGCGTCTCGCGAAGGCGATGAAGTCTGCGACGATGAGGAAGTAGTCGGCGAAGCCCATTTCGCGGATCGTCTTCAGCTCGAACTGGAGGCGCTCGATCAGCTCGGGAGTGAGCTTGTCGTAGCGCTTCGCGAGCCCCGCGTCGCACAACTCGACGAGGTAGTCGAACGCATCACGGTCGTCGGGTGTCGGGAACTTCGGGAGGAGCACCCGGTCGAGCTCGATCTCGACGTTGCAACGATCCGCGATCTCGAGTGTGCGACGCATGGCGTCCTCGTGACCCGGGAAGTCGAGAGCCATCTCTTCGGGCGTCTTGAAGTAGAACTCGTTCGTCCCGAACTTCCAGTGATTCGGGTTCTTCAGTGAGTCGCCCGACTGGATGCAGAGGAGCGCCTCGTGCGGGTACGCATCGGTCGCGTCGAGGTAGTGCACGTCACCGGTCGCAACGAGCGGCAGGCCGCGCTTCGCGGCGAGCCCCGGTAACGCCTGAAACACCGGCTGCTGGATGTCGAGGTGACCGTTCTGGAGCTCGACGTAGGTGTTGTCGCGGCCGAAGATCTGCTCCAGACGGTCGAGCTCCATCTCGGCATCACCCATCCGCGCCTCCGAGATCGCCTTCGAGACGCGCCCCGAGAGACAGCCAGAGAGCACGATCAGACCCGGCGCGTATTTCGAGAGCAGCTCCCAGTCGACGCGGGGACGGTAGTAGTACCCCTCCAGGTAACCGAGCGAGCAAAGCTTGATCAGGTTCGCGTAGCCGGCAGTCGTCTCCGCCAGCAATGTCAGGTGCGTACTGCCCTTCGTCTGCTTCCCACGGTCATCCGTGACATACACCTCGCAGCCGATGATCGGCTTCACACCCTGCTTGTGGGCAGCCTTGTACAGATCGATCGCACCCGCCAGCGAGCCGTGGTCCGTGAGCGAGACCGCCGGCATCTCGAGTCGAGCTGCCTTGTCGACGAGCGCCGGGATTCTGCACGCCCCATCGAGGATCGAGAACTCCGAGTGGACGTGGAGATGAACGAACGACGCGGGCACGGGAGAGCCACTTTACTGCCGGCGTGTGACGGCGCCCTCTGCCGACTTTTGTCATCAGTGATGTGCAGTGGCCGCGGCTTCGGCATCTCGACGCCTGAGACGGCCCGCTGCTGGAGCTCTCCCCTGCTCGCGGCGATGCGAGGCGCTACAGGCCGAGCTCGGAGAGCGCCGTGCGGAGCGCGGCAACCTCCTCCTCGAGCGCAGCCACCCGAGTTTCGAGCGGATCGTGAGCGAGAACCGGGCGCGGCGTGTCGCCCTGCGCCGATTCCACGATGTCGCCTCCGAGCAGCTGCGCGAATCGCTCCTCCTTCTGACCGGGCCGTCGATCGAGTCGCACCACGAGCTCACGGGCGATCAGCCGCTCGAGGGTCTCTTCCACCTCGGACAAGGCGCCGAACGGGTGCAGCCTGTCCGTCCGCAGCTTCAGCTCACCGGGGGTCTGCGGGCCGCGAAGCATCAGGACGCAGAGAACCGAGATCTCGCCGTCGGCGAGTGCGAGCGTCTCCTGCACCAGCTGCCGGTACTTGACGGAACGGCTTCCCTGGCCCGAAGCGAGCCTTGCCCATTCCTTGCGCCACAGTCGTTGCAACGCGTCGCGAATCGTCTCCTCGTCATATTCCACCACTGGATCGCGGTTCGTCGCCTGGTTGCACGCGAGTCGCAACGAGTTGAGTGTCAGCGGGTATGTGTCGGGCGTCGTCCGCTGCTTTTCGATCAGGCAGCCGAGCACCCGGATCTCGACCGTGTCTGCGTCCACGCCGACAGCTTAGATTCCATCTCAGGGTGGTGGTTCGCCGGAGAGGGCTGTGGGCACACGAGCCGGATCACCCAACGCTGCACGGCCACGGTCAATTCGGCAAAGTGCCTGTGTGAATCGTGATCCAGACCGCAACGTCGTCGGAGGTGAGCTGTTGCCCTGTTCGGGCGACCCGGTCACCGGATTCTTCCGGGACGGATGCTGCTCGACAGGCCCCGAAGACCTGGGCAGCCACACCGTGTGCGCCGTGATGACCGAGGCGTTCCTTGCCTTCAGCCTTCGCACCGGGAACGACCTCTCCACCCCGCGCCCGGAATGGGGCTTTCCCGGTCTTCAGCCGGGCGACCGCTGGTGCGTGTGCGCCTCACGGTGGCTCGAGGCACACATCGCCGGTGTCGGAGCCCCTGTCGTTCTCGGGGCCACGCACGAACGAGCGCTCGAAGTCGTGCCGATCGAGGCGCTCACCGCCCTCGTGGCAACGAGCTAGCGCTCCTCGGGCACAGACCGTAAAGCTCAACGGCGGAAACGCCGATGACCCTGCAATGGCTATGCGCCAGACAGACTTCGACGTCCGCGAGGTCATAGAGACACGTCGGCTCCGCCTCGTGCCCTGGGACGACGCGCACTTCGAGCGCTTCGCGCGCTTCATGAGCGATCCCGACGTCACCCGCTACATCAGACCCGAGCCGCTCGGGTTCGATCGAGCTGTCGAGCAACACGAGCGATCCCTCGAGGAGTGGGAGCTATTCGGATTCGGAAAGCGCGCCGTGATCGAAGCCGAGACGAATCAGTGGCTCGGATTCGTCGAGCTCTCGCAGGTGGGCCCGAGAAAGGGCTCGCGCGACGACGACATCGAGCTCGGCTATTTCGTCGAGCCCGCGCGGTGGGGCGAGGGAATCGCCACCGAGGCGGCAATCGCGACACGAGATGAGGCCTTCGACCGCTGCGGCGTGAACGAGTTGATCGGCCGCTGTCGCGTCGAGAACGTCGCCTCCGCGCGCGTGCTCGCCAAGGTCGGTTTTCGTCGCTTGCGGCTCTTCGAGCTCGACGACGGCATCGTCGTCGAGATTCACCGGATTCAACGTGCCCACTGGACAGTCCCCGCAGGGCGACGGGAGCGAATCGGCAGCGAGGAAGGCGCGGGTGCGGGATCGGACTACCGTGAAACGGGGTAGCCGCCTCGCCATTGCCGATCCCGTGGACGACGAGCACGCCGTCTACGACGTCGTGTTGCTCGCGGGGAGCCCAAAAAGCTATTCCCTCAAGCTCGCACCAGACATCGCCGAGGGGTCGACGATCGAGGTCGACGGCGAGCAGTGGACCGTAGCCGACGTCCGTTGCTCCGAGGCCGGTCCTTCGCAGTTGATCTGCATCTACGCCGTGTAGCTCGCGGGGCGACACGGGCTCAGAGAGGCTCGTCCGCGTTCCGACGCGCAACGTCGGCTATCGTGGCGACCGGACGCGGTGCCATCACCGCTCCGCATCGAGAGAGGCTGAGGGCCCCGGCCCACTGAAGCCTCGGCAACCTGCGTTCGCGCAAGGTGCCACAGCCGGGGTGATGTCGAGCGAGGAGGAACGATGAGCACCACGGAAACACTGTCATTCCCAAACCTGCTTGCCGAGCGCGTGGTTCTGCTCGCCGACGGCGCCACGGGAACGAACTACCAGACGATGGGCATGGAGCCCGGTCTCGCACCCGAGGAGTGGCTCTTCGACGCGCCCGAGCGCGTGGTCGAGCTCCATCGCGCGTTCGCAGCCGCCGGCGCCGATATCGTCCTCACCTGCACGTTCGGCGCGACACCGCTGCGCCTGACCGAGGGGCCGCTGCTCGGGCGGGCGCGCGAGGTGAATCTCCGGGCCGCCGAGCTCGCGCGCGAGGGGGCTGGCCCCGGCCGTCTGGTTGCCGGATCGCTCGGCCCGACGGGGCAGCTGATCGAGCCATACGGGCTGCTCAACCGCGAAGCTGCCGCGGCGGCGTACAGCGAGCAGGCGCAGGCACTCGCGGACGGCGGTGTCGACCTACTCGTCCTCGAGACGATCTTCGCCGTCGAGGAGGCCGTCTGGGCGGTCGAGGGTATCCAGAGCGTCACGGACATTCCTCTGGTGGTCTCGTTCAGCTTCGACATGGGTACCCGAACGATGATGGGCCTCAGCCCGACCGACGCGATCGCGGCCGTGGCCCCTCTCGGCGTTGCCGCCGTCGGCACGAACTGCGGGCGCTCGCTCAAGGACGCAGACCTCGTCGTGACCGAGATCCTGGCCGCTGCCGGCGATATCCCCGTCTGGGTGAAGCCGAACGCCGGCGTGCCACAGATCGTCGGCGCCGAGGTCGTGTACGAAGCCGGACCGGAGATGCTCGCCGAGCACATCAGCGGCTATGTCGAGCAGGGCGTGCGAATCGTCGGCGGATGCTGCGGATCGACGCCCGACCACGTAGCAGCGATCGCCCGGGCGCTCGGGCGCTAGAGGCACACCGCGTGACGGTTTCCTCGCGCTCGAGCGGCGTGCTGCTCCACGTCACTTCCCTGCCCTCCGGCAGGCTCGACGAGGAGGCATATCGATTCGTCGACTGGCTCGTCGCGGCGGGCCAGAGCTGGTGGCAACTCCTGCCCGTGAGCATCCCCGACGAGCTTCGCTCGCCCTACTCGTCGCCATCCGCATTCGCCGGCCACGAGGGGCTCCTTTCCTCCCCCTCCTCGGAGCACCACGACAGCGGCGCAGGCGCCGAAGGTTGGCCACGAGGAAGCTGGCTCGACGAATGGGTGCAGTATGCGGGAGAGCCCGAGCGCCGGGCCCAGGTGCGTTTTCAGCGGGAGTGGCTCGCGCTGAAGCACTACGCAAACGAGCGTGGGGTCAGGCTCATCGGCGACATCCCCCTCTATGTCGCGGGAGACTCGTGCGACGTCGCAGCACATCCAGCCCTCTTCGACAGCTCTGTCGTTGCCGGCGCGGCGCCGTCGCGTAACCATCCGGACGGGCAGCGCTGGGGCATGCCTGTATTCCACTGGCCCTCCCACGCCGCGGACGGCTACGCGTGGTGGCTCGCCCGTCTCGAGAGGCAGCGGGAGTTGTTCGACCTGCTGCGGCTCGACCATTTCCGCGGCCTCGTCCACTTCTGGAACCTGCCGCTCGACGAGGAGGATCCGACAAAGGGCTCCTGGGGTGAAGGCCCGGGGATGGCGTTCTTCGACGCGGTGCGCGCCCAGTTCGGCGGCCTGCCGCTGATCGTCGAGGATCTCGGGTTCATCACTCCGGATGTCATCGCGTTGCGCGAGGCGCTTGGCGTCCCGGGGATGAACGTCGTGGCTCGTGTCGCAGAGCTCGACTGGCGTAGCGATTCTGTCCTCTACACCTCCACCCACGACTCGGACACCCTCGCCGGCTGGTGGCAGCGTTGGGGCAGGGAGAACCAGCCGCAGCTGGCGGCCGGTGCAGTCTCCGAGGCCGATGAGCACCGAGCGCTCCTCCAGAACGTGCTCGCCGTCGAGAACGAGCTCGTGATCATCCCGGCGCAGGATCTCCTCTGGCTCGGCAGTGAGGCGCGGATGAACCGACCCGGCACGGTTGCAGAGAGCAACTGGGCCTGGAGGCTCGATACGTCCCTGACCGACGAACAGGCGGCGTGGCTTGCCGAGTTGACTGTCACCGCGGGTCGAACGAGCGGCTGAGATCGGGGCCTTGGAGGCCGTGTTGGAGCCCTGTGTCGACCGTCATCCTCGAACGGCCGCTTACGCCTCCCGTTGCATCGCGGCGTCGAACGCGACGCTCGACGGGGCGAAATCCGTTCGACGCACGAACGCGAGCGAATCCTGAGCGCCCCACTCGCGGTCCATGCCCGAGTCTTCCCACTCGATCGAGAGTGGCCCCGAATAGCCGATTCGGTTGAGCGCGCGGAAGAACGCCTCGAAATCGACATCTCCGTGACCGGGTGAGACGAAGTCCCAACCGCGCTGCGGTTCCCCGAAATTGAGATGCCCTCCGAGGATGGAGCTGCGCCCGTCGAGGAATCGGCGCGAGTCCTTGACATGGACGTGGTAGATGCGGTCGGCGAATTCGATCGCAAATGCTGCCGTATCGAGGAACTGGTGCGCGAAGTGGCTCGGGTCGAGGTTGATCCCGAACCCGGGTCGGTGGTCGACGGCGTCGAGAGTCTTGTGCGTCGTGACGAAGTCGTAGGCGATCTCGGTGGGATGAACCTCGAGCGCAAAACGTACGCCCTCCTGGTCGAAGACGTCGATGATTGGACCCCAGCGCTCTGCGAACTCGTCGTAGCCGCGCTGGATGGCCTCGAAGTCGTTCGGCGGAAAGGAGTAGAGCAGGTGCCACACAGGGGAGCCGGTGAAGCCGTTGACCGTCGTAATGCCAAACGCGGCAGCTGCGCGAGCGGTGTCCTTCATCCGCTCGGCCGCGCGCTGTCGCACTCCTTCCGGATCACCGTCGCCCCACACCTCGGGAGGCAATATCCCCTTGTGACGGAGGTCGATCGGGTCTGAGACCGCCTGGCCCACGAGATGGCCGCCGATTGCCCAGCAGCCGAGGCCGTGCCGCTCGAGGAGCTCTCGATGCGTCTTGACGTAGCCGGGATCAGCGACGGCTCGATCGACCTCGAAGTGATCGCCCCAGCACGCTAGCTCGACCCCGTCGAACCCCCAGTCGGCGACCTTGCCGATGAGGTCGTCGAGCGGTAGGTCGGCCCACTGGCCGGTGAAGAGGGTGACAGGTCGTGCCATTTCAGCTCCCTGGAAGATGTGGCGGAATCAACCGGATGCTTGCACAGTCGGACCATCGGCGCGACGGTGGCTGCAGATCTCTGCAGACTCGCTCCCGCGAGGCCCGAGAGGGACTAGCGCCGAACGAGGTTGCGTGCGACGAAGAGGACATTCGCAGGCCGTTCGGCCAGGCGCCGCATCAGGTAGCGATACCAGTCCGGGCCGTACGGAGTCGCGACGAGGACGTCGAACCCCTGTCGCACGAGCTCGAGCTGCAACGTGCTCCGGACGCCGTAGAGCATTTGGAACTGGAAGCGGGCTCGTGGGATGTCGTTGTCCTTTGCGAACGAGATCGTGTGGGCGATGAGCGCGTCATCGTGTGTGGCGACGGCGGTGAAGCAGCCGGCCGAGAGCGAGCGTTCAACGAGGCGTGCGTACGCTGCATCGACGTCCTGCTTCTCCGGGTACGCGATCCCCGGAGGCTCGAGGTAGGCCCCCTTCACGAAGCGGAGGTTCGGTACGAGATCGAGCAGCGATTCGAGATCGCTGGGTGATCGGTAGAGGTACGACTGCAAGACGGTGCCGACGTTCTCATGGCCCTGGTCGCGTAGCCCCCGGAACACCCGAAGGGTCGCGTCGACCAACGAAGACTCCTCCATGTCGAGCCGGATGAAGTTGCCGACCTTTCCTGCGTGCGCCACGAGCTCATCGATATTCGAGCGCGCGAGTTCCTCGTCGAAGGAGAGGCCGAGCTGCGTGAGTTTCAACGCGACATTGACGTCGAGCCGCTCGGCCGCAATGCGATCGAGGACGACCTTGTAGGAGTCCACGACGGCCCTCGTCTCAGCCTCGTCGCTGACGCCCTCGCCGAGCAATGTCGTGTTGGCCTTCAAGCCCTGCGTGGTGAGGCCGCGTAGGGCGACGACCGCCTGGTCGAGTGTCTCACCTGCCACGAATCGTGCCGCTCCAAGGCGCATGCCGTGGCGGCGGACACCCCGTTGGAGGCGAGGGCTCTCGGCCGCCGCGAGGATCGTCTTTCTCAGCACTGCGGTTCCGGAGATCGCGGCGCGACGAACGTCGGCACCTGGCCCTCGCAGGAGGTCAGCATGGGCGGACTGTATGCCACGGGCAGGGACGGAGAGGCTCGTGGCGGGCTGTCCGGCGGCGCCGCGCGTTCCCTCGACCGTGCGATCGAGTGACGCACCCCGCTGGTCGATGAGCAAGGAATCCCCCTATCGGACGGCGAACCTCAACGTGATGAATGTCACAGAGGCCCGGATGCCATGGGACACCTCGGGTCAGCCCTAGCGCAGCCAGACGCCTCGATCCTGCGTCGCGCGCAACGTGGCGACCAGAAGGCGTTCTCGGTCATCGTCCACTCGTACGAGCGACTCGTGTTCGCGTACGTTTTCCGCCTCGTCGACGATCGCCGACTCGCGGAGGATCTGACCCAGGACGTCTTCCTCAAGGTCTATCGAGGGCTGCCCACGTTCAGCGAGCGCTCGGCCTTCACGACCTGGCTGTTCCAGATCACGAAGAACACGGTGATCGACGAGTTGCGGGCGATCGAGCGCCGCCCACCGGCTCTGAACATCGACGACGTTCCGCCGCCGACGCTGATCGAGGCGCGGTTCGAGCACGCCGAGCCGATCGACGCCCTCTGGACGGCGGTGGGAACGCTGAACGTGGAACTGCGAACGGCGCTACTGCTCCGCGATATCGTAGGCCTCTCCTATGCGGAGATCGCGGACACGCTCGAGATAACGCTGATGACCGTCAAATGGCGGATTCACAAGGCGCGGGAAAGCGTCCAGGCGGCACTGGAGCGGGAAGGTTTCGGTTTCGCGGCGTCGGCGGAGAACGCGACGCCGGGTTGAGGAGACGGACGCGCGGTGGGGCGGATCCTCGACGGAGGTAGCGGCAACCGCCTCACCGCGCTTCCCATGCACCGAAGCCTGCGGCGACTCCGGCTCATGGAGTCGAATGAGACGACGTCCCCTGGGATCGGTTAGGCCGAGTGTTACCGGAGCCTCGGAGCGGTTACGCTCGCCTGCATGAGCGACTGGAATACCTCCTACACACGCAACATCTGGCGCCCCGAGGAGGCCCGTCTGTTCGTGCGACGCTCCGACGGCATGGGCTGGTCGATCAACTTCGCCCACCTTCTGCGGTTCCTGCGTCGCCCCTCGTAACGGCCTCGACCGACCGCAGCCAACGGCACGAGGTCAGGCTCGCGCGTGGTCGTCAGCGGACGGCAGCGCGTCCGAAGGAGCGCTCCGACGAACGGAGCCGGAGCGAGGGCTGGTCGCAATGTCCCTAGTGATCGCTCCGACGGACAACACCACCTGTCTCGAGCAGAACCTCACCCTCGGGCCGACCAGCGAGCGTGACCTCGACCGGATGCGCCTCGGCAGGCCGACCTGTCGGGAGCCACGGCCGACCCGTGCGGCAGAGAATCAACGTTCGCGCCTTCTCTCCGACGAAGGCGAGGCGACGCTCGCCCGCCGGCGTGCCGTCCCAGAGTTCCAGCCCGAGCTCGCGGCCGAGCGTCGCCGCGAAACCCGGTGGCTCGCCGACGAGTCCGACCTCGGAGACGCCACACAGCTCGTCCGCGGTGAACACGCCCGTTGCGTCCGACTCGGCGACGCCACGATGCGCGATCAGCTCCACGATGTTGCCGGCGGGATCGTGGAAATAGCACGCCTTCGCATCCCAGTTCGTAAAGTCGAACACGGCATCGCCGGTTTCGCCGTCCGGGAGCAACTCGAGGCGGCTGTCCGCCCAGTCGAACATCGCGTCGAATCGATTGCCAGGGCCGAGGAGAGCGACGTGGTAGAACGGCGACCCCGAGCCGGGCAGGAACTCGAGCACAGACTCCCCCACCTCGAACGCAACTCCACCCTTCTCGGGCTGCGCACTCTGGAACCCGAGGCAGCTGCGGTAGAACTCGCTCAGCTCGAGCAGACCCGGTCCCGTGGCGCGCAGGCGCACCTGGAGGAAAGCCGTCGGCATTGGCCGGGATTCAACCACGCCGCCGCCCTTTCGACTCGGGAGTTCATGCCAGCCCGAGGAGCACCCGGCCCACCTGGTCGTCGACCCCGAGGTAGGCCCCACGGATCACCGCCCATGCGCGCATCCGCTTCTCGTCGAGGCCCGCGGCGGCGAACGCTTTCAACCGGTGTTCGGTGACGTCGAGCCGCATATGGTGCCGCAAAGGGTTCCAGAGGAACGGTGGCACGTCGAATTCGGGCTCACCGAGCATCGGCTTCGGGTCGATCGCCACATGCCTGTCGCCGTGGCGAAGGATGTTGTGATGATGGAAGTCGCCATGAACGAGGATCTCCCGACCGACCTCGAGTGACGCGTAGAGCTCACGGGCGAGTGGAATCAGCTCAGGTCGGGTTCTGCCCGACCGCTCTGCTCGGTCGAGCCAGTGCTGAACGTGATCGCCAATCCAGCGGAACGGCTCAGCCGCCGGCCGCCAGAGTCGCAGGCCCACCTCGACGGCGATCGCTGTCGCCTCGTCGTCCCCCAACGTCGAGATGTCGCTGCCGGGGAGCGCGCGCTCGATCAAGATGGCCCGCCGACAACGTTCGTGCCGCAGCAGGCGGACGGCGCCTTCGCCGTTCCATTGCGAGAGTGCGTCGGCTTCCTCGTCCGACTCGTCGTCCTCGGGCGGAGTCACCTTCAGCACCGCGTTGTCACCCGCTGGAGCGGCATATGAATGCCGTGCGAGCGCATATCGTGAGCCGAGTTCCACACCCCACTCCGCCGCGATGTCGTGCGCGATCCGGGCGAGGGGCTCGAGGTCGAGGACCGGCTTCACCCTCTGACAGTACCGCCGTACCGACGTGCGCTCCATCTGCCGAACACCGCGGCTAGGATCGGCGGCCAATGAGACTCCACCACCAGCCCCGTTCCCGCTCGACACGCGTCCTCTGGCTCCTCGAGGAGCTCGACGTCCCGTTCGACCTCACCGTGATGTCCCGCGAGGACAAGCAGACGCCCGCCTACCTCGCCCTCCACCCGCTCGGGCGCTCACCCGTGCTCGAGGAGGACGGTGGCCCGGTATTCGAATCAGCGGGCCTCATCCTCCACCTCGCGGACCAGAATCTGGAAGCCGGGCTGATCGCCCCGCTCGGTTCGCACGAGCGGGCCTTGCAGTACCAGTGGTGCTTCTTCGGAATGACCGACATGGAGGGCTCACTCGTCGAAATCGCTCGCCAGCTCTGGAAGAGCTCTGGCGAGCCCGACGCCACGATTGTCGAGAGTGCGACTGCCCGCTTCGTCAGAACGGCGAGTGTGATCGAGAACGCGCTCGGTAGCGCCGACTACCTGGTCGGGAACACGTTCTCGGTCGCTGACGTCGTCGTCGGCTCCGTCCTCGCGTTTGCGCGGACCGCCGAGCTCACGGAGGTCCCTGCCGGGGTCGTCCCTTATGTCGATCGACTCGAGGAGCGGCCGGCCCGTCAGCGGGCCGTCGCCGCCGGCGCCTAGGCCACGGGCAACCGAGTGGGTCGCGTCCGACGCGCCTCTATCAAGGCCATGGGCCGGAGTCACATGGCCGTCTACCGGCTCACCCGCGGACGGTTGCTCGGTCGCGTCGCCGGGATGCCCGTGCTCTTGCTGACGACGACCGGTCGCCGGTCGGGCCGCGCTCGGACGACGCCGCTCACCTATTTCGAGGACGGGAACCGGCTTGTTGTCGTCGCCTCGAACGGTGGCGAGGACTCGCCACCCGCGTGGTGGTTGAACCTCGAAGCACACCCAGAGGCAACGATTGCGATCGGCACGCGCTCACGGTCCGTGACAGCACGGGCCGCGACCGAGATCGAGCACGAGCGGCTCTGGCCGATCATCACCGGGACGCACCAGGGCTATGCCGCGTATGCACAGAGGACCGTGCGCCCGATCCCGGTCGTCCTGCTCGAACCGGGCACCAAGAGCTTGGCATGAACCACGGTCAGGAAGTAAGGACCGTTGGGTCGGACCAAACAAAATGCACCGAATCGGTAGCTCCTTCGTCCAGCTCCCCGACCAACCGTCGCTTGCGCTTCAGTTGCTCGGGAGGCCTTCAACCTCAGGCGCCCCGTGCTCGGTGCATGGATCAAGATAGAGGCCTCGACCGCTTGGGACAAGGGCCTCGCAGTCGCGAACTGTGCAAATTGCGGAGAGATTGTTCATGGCATGGTTGAACGTGGCACTACCCCGGCGCCTGCACCTGCTGGGCGCCAGTCAACCGCCTATGTCCGAGATCTCTTTCACCCTGACCGCTTCAGCTTGCCGTGCCGCTTCGCGTAGATCTCGCCTCGCTTGAACACCGCGAGACCGAGCGGGATCGAGACGGCTCCAATCAGGAGCAGCGGCCAGACGTTGGCCCAAAGCAGCCCCTCTCCCTCGAGAATCGAGCCCCGGATCCCACGCAAGGCGTACGTCGCCGGCGAGATCTTCGCGATCCACTGCATCCACTCCGGAAGCACCGACACGGGGTAGTAGACCCCAGAGACAACGAGCAGCATTCCTTGCGCCACGAAGCCGAGTTGTGCGCCTTTCTCCGGCGAGATCAGAGGCAGCACCGCCGTCATCATCCCGATCCCAAAGAATGACACGGACGCAATCAGCAGGATGGCTAGTGCGGCCGGGTAGTTCGCGTCGGGCATCGAGAGCCCGAAGAACGTTGCGACGACGACGAACAGGAGCGTCGCTCGCACGAGGCCGTACAGCACCGCGAACACTCCCGACCCGCCTAGGTGCATCGAGCGGGAGAGCGGCGCCATGAACGTGTACTCGATAGTGCCCTCCCATCGTTCCCAGGCGACCGTCTCCGTGATGAACTCGAAGATGATTCCCAGGTAGGCCCAGACGACGGCCCCTATCAGGAGTGCCGTTGTCGTCTCCTCAACGTTGATCGAACCACCGGTCGCCTCGATGCCCTTCGCAATGAACACGATCGAGAGGGTGTTTGCGACCGTCCAAACGAAGAACGCGAGATCCCACCAGATATAGCGACGGGTGAGATACACGTTACGCTCGACGACACCGCCGAGTCCGATCAAATCGTGTTTGACCGCCAGAGCCATGGCCCGCATCAGCCGAACACCTCCCTCTCGTCGTCGTCATCGCCAACCTCGTCCTCGAACGTCCGCCCCGTGGCGGCGAAGAACGCCTCCTCCAGAGTGGTGGCGTCGTACCGAGCCATCAGCTCGTGGACTGGCTCGAGTGCGAGGAGTTCACCACGGTCGAGCACCCCGATTCGATCGGCCAGCAACTCGGCCTCGGAGAGGTCGTGGGTGCAGAGGAGGATCGTGGCGTCATGCTCCATCCTCACCTCTCTCACGAAGTCCTGAACCTCTCTCTTCGAGCGTGGGTCGAGACCCGTCGTCGGCTCGTCGAGCAAGAGCAATACCGGGCTCGTGAGCAGCGCCCGCGCCAGGGCCACCTTTTGCTGCATTCCCCGCGAGAGGTTCTCCATCGGCTCGTTGCGCCTGTCCTTCGGGAATCCGACTCGCTCGAGGATGCGCGGAATCTCATCGCGGGTGTCGGCCGGGGTCATCCCGTAGAACCGTGATGCGTAGCCGAGGTTTTCGGCTGCGGACATCTTCTTGAAGAAGCTCGCCTCGACGGAGACGCGGTTGACGAGCCGCTGGACAGCACGCTGCTCGGAAAAGACGTCGTGTCCGAATACCTCCGCGCTGCCGCCATCATGGAGCAGAAGCGTCGAGAGCAGGCGCACGAGTGTCGACTTCCCTGAGCCGTTCTGGCCCAGGATTGCAACACATTCGCCACGGTCCATCGTGAAGCTGACGTCCCGAAGGGCGGGCATCATGCGGTAGCGGCGCCTGAAGCGGCTCTCGTCCTTGCGACGGCTGCGGCGGCGGAATTCCTTGCGCAGATCGCGAACCTCAACCGCGGGGACGGACACTGAAGGGACGGGCGGTGGGACGTGCGACATGACAGTGCTCCTTCGAAAGACAACCCAGGGCATGCAACAGCCGGGCCCCTGAAGGAGGCCCGCGGCAACGGCGGTCCTAGGCGAAGAGCAGCATCGCGCCCGGACGCTACCAGGCACCCGAGCACAGCGCAAACCTCCCCGTGCGGCTATCCGGCGCTGAGATCGATCACGAGACGCGGGGGATCCTGAAGTCGCGTGACACGAAAGGGTTGCTTCTCCTCGACTCCCACAGCCCAGGTGAGCACGGCCTCGAAGCCGCCTGCCCGGGCGAGCTCCGCGACCGACGTCGTATCGGGTGAGAAGCGGGTCGGGCCCTTGTAGGTGAGCGGCGCCGACTCCTGCGTCAGGTCGGCGTCGAGTGCAGGCTCCATCCTGACGCGGAGGACGGCGCTACCGCCAACCGCGATTTCCTCGCCGGAACCGTCGGCCCGCACCGGCGGCACGACGTATCGAATGTCGTAACCGGGGACCCCCTCCCGGAACTCGAAAACGACTCGGTCGTACCCGGTGTGACGGGAAGCACGGACAGCGGTGAGCAGCTCGACCTCGGTGCTCGTGCTCTTCCAGATCACGGGGTCGGTCGTTGCACCCTCGAGCGCCGGCAAGGGAGTCGCCGTGGACGAGTCAGGCACGGTGGTCGTCGCAGACGAGACGGGCGCCTCGTCCCTGCCGCCGCAGGCAACGAGCGACCCGATCGCGACCACGACGACGAGCCCGCGCACAACCATCACGTCAGAGTAGCCTCGAAACGTGGCCCGCTTGACGATCGAGCACGATCCTGCTCAGGACGACGTTGGCGCACGCAGGCGGCGGCGTTCAATCGCGCTCCAGCTCGATGGCAAGGCCTGGCTGCGAGTCGACCCCGAAACGCTCGGAGAGCTCGGCATCGCAGAGGGTGACGAGATCGACGGCGCCCTTCGCATTGCCGTCGAGGACACGCTTGCGCGCGTGCGCGCGCGGCTCTTCGTCGTGCGCTCGCTGGCCGTGAAACTGCAATCGGAAGCGGAGATCGAGAAGAAGCTCGCAGCCCGCGATATCCCTCCTGAGATCGCGGGCGAGGCGATCGAACGCGTGAAGGAGTACGGCTACATCGACGACGCATCGCTCGCGGGGCAGCTCGCACGTGGAATGCAGGCGCGGGGCTACGGGAGGCGGCGAGCGGACCAGAAGTTGAGAGCGCGAGGGCTTCCGCGCGCCCTCGCCGACGGCGCGCTCGACGAGGCGTACGGAGGACACGACGAGGTTGCTCTCGCCCGCGAGGCGCTCGGCCGCCGCGCCGTTTCCGACGATGCCGATCGCAGACGAGCGGTTGCGTTCCTTGCCCGCCGCGGCTTCTCGGCGGGGGCCGCCTGGCGAGCTGTACGCGATGCCGCCGGCGAGCACTGAGACCCGTTCCGCCGCACGGTAGGTTCCGGGTCATGTCGATGCCCACGAGCTACACCGTCGGCAACACCCTCCTCGCGGGCGCATATCCCGGATCTGCCGAGGCCGTAGCCGCTCTCGAGCAGGCAGGAGTCGCCGTGTTCCTCGATCTGACGCATCCCTCCGACCCGCTCGACGACTACGGGCACCACCTGCGCAGCGCCCGGAGAGTCGCTCACCCCATCCCAGACATGGGGACACCAACCCCGGGGCTCGTGATGCGCATCCTCGACGAGATCGACAGGGCCGAGGCGCAGAGCGACACGGTGTACGTGCATTGCTGGGGCGGCGTCGGCCGGACGGGAACGGTGATCGGCTGTTGGCTCGTCCGCCACGGGCTCGACGCGGGCGACCCGATCGGCCGGATCGCCGAGCTGCGCGCCGGGATCGCGGGAGCGCGCTCGTCGCCGGAGACCCCCGGCCAAGTCGATCTCGTGTGCGGCTGGAGGCGAGGCTGGTGAAGCGCCTCTGGCTCCTGCGGCATGCAAAATCGAGCTGGGACGACCCTGGCCTTGCCGATCACGACCGCCCTCTCGCCCCGCGCGGGGAGAAGGCGGCCGGACGGATTGCCCGGTGGGCATCCGACAACGCGCTGCAGCCCGATCTCGTGCTCTGTTCGACGGCGCGACGCGCGCGCGCAACGTTCGATCTCACGGTTCACGCTCTCGGTGATCCAGAGATCCGGTTCGAGGATGGCCTCTACCACGCATGGGCGGCCGATCTGCTCGTGCGCCTCAGTGCGATTGGTGCGGGCTACGGGGCGGTGCTACTGATCGGCCATAACCCCGGCCTCCACAACCTCGTCGGGTTGCTCGCGCCGCCCGGCCCTGAGGACTTTCCAACCGGCGCCCTTGCCGAGCTCGAACTCACCATCGACACGTGGGCCGAGGTGAGCGAGGGGTGCGGGCGCCTCGAGAGGCTCGTGCTTCCCCGGTCCTTGCCCAGGTAGGGGACCTCCTGCCCCGCGGCCGACGGGCGCTGTTCAGCCCGATACGACCTGCTCCGCCTCGGCGAGCAGAATGGTGGCGCCGAGAAGGACGTTCGCGCCGTTGACACAATCCTCCCAGGCGGTTCGCTCGGACGGATCGTGGCTGATGCCGTCGACGGATGGGACGAACACCATCCCGCTCGGAGTGATCGTCGCGAGCGACTGTGCGTCGTGGCCGGCGCCGGAGGGCAACTCCAGGGTCGTCAGACCGAGGTCGGCAGCGGCGTCGGCAATGGCGGTGCGCACGCCCTCGGCAGTGGGCGAGGGATTCCAGCGGCCGACCGGTTCTACGGTGACGTCGAGCCCGAACTTGTGCGCTGCCCGGAGTGCCGCATCGCTCAGTGCCAGCTCGAGGGAGTCGAGCTCGCCGGTGTCGAGCGACCGGCATTCCAGCCTCAACCGCGCCCGGCCGGGAATGACATTGAACGAGCCCGGCTCGGTCGAGATATCCCCGACCGTCGCGACGCACCGGGGAAATGCTCGCGTCACTGTCTCTCGGACGCCGAGCACGAACGCGGCGGCGCCGAGAGATGCATCGCGTCGTGCGTCCATCGGTGTCGTCCCCGCGTGCCGCGCGTCGCCGTCGAAGGTGACGTGGAACGAGCTAGCGCCTGTGATGCCGGTGACGATGCCGATGTCTGCCGTCGCCCGCTCGAGCACCGGCCCCTGCTCTATGTGGAGCTCGAGGTACCCGGCGAGGGTCTTCGGTTCGCGGCGCGCGGCTCGGATCCCGGCCTCGGTCAACCCCATCCGGGCGAACTCGGCGACGAGAAGCTCACGACCACCTCGCGGAGCAGCGAGGAGTTCGGGGGTGAGCTGACCGGCAAGGGCACAACTGCCGAGGGTTCCGACCAGCGTCCCTTCCTCATCGGTGAAATCAATCGCCTCGAGTGTGACGGGTAGGTCGAGAGCGGCCTCTTTCGCAACTCGGAGGACTTCGAGCGCAGCGACCACACCGAGAGCGCCGTCGTAGCGACCACCCCTCGGCACCGAGTCGAGATGCGAGCCAAGCAGCAGCGTTCGGGCGTCCGGACGGTTTGCCGGGAGGACGGCCGAATGGTTTGCTGCCTGATCCACGCGAACATCGAGCCCTGCGTCCCGGCCGCGATCGCGGAACCAGGCTCTCGCGGCCAGGTGCGCCTCGGAGAAGGTCGTGCGCTCCACACCTCCGTTCTGCGTGGCACCGATCTCCGCCAGCGTCTCGAAATCGGCGCGCATGCGGTCGGAATCGATGCGAAGCACCATCCTGGCCGATGCTACAGCGGGAACCCCACGTCCCACTCGTCTCGCGAGCCGGTGCGGCCGTCACGCAGATGACCCAGAGTGGCGACAGACACGACACATGTGTCTCGTCATACTGTAATCATGATAGACAACACACGTCGAGCGATCGTGTCGGCCCTACGAGGTGCCGCCGAGCAGAAACGCCATCAGGACCGCGTCCACCGGCACACCGTCGCGCAGATAGTGGGCCTTACGGACGCCCTCTCGCTCGAAGCCGAACGATTCATACAGCGCGATGGCGGGCCTGTTCCACGGGAAGACGTGGAGCTCGAGTTTCCGCACACCCACACTCTCGGCCCACGTGACAGCCTGGTCGAGAAGGGCGCTGCCAACCCCGCG
Source organism: uncultured Thermoleophilia bacterium (assembly GCA_963784945.1). Taxonomy (GTDB): domain Bacteria; phylum Actinomycetota; class Thermoleophilia; order Gaiellales; family Gaiellaceae; genus Gaiella. Next base: position 243,276 of record CAWATN010000013.1, read on the forward strand.
GCGCCGATGGCTCGCGGCAACCATCAGGCCCAGATCCGCCACGTGGCGGCTCGCCGGATGGACGTCGCGGGCCAGCGACAGCCTCGCCACGATGCGGCCGGCGTCCTCTACGACGTAGACGGCCGCGTCCGGGTGTCGGCGGACGGCCCGCAGATACCGCCGCTCCTCGGCAACGCTCCGCCACGCGTCAGTCGTCAACAGCCACGCTCCCTCCTCGCCGCCGATCTGGCCAGCGAGCTCGACAAGCGGTTGCGCGTCGCCCGACTCCGCAGCGCGGATCCGGATCACGGGACGACGACCCCGTGACCGCCACGGCGTGGATCGCCGGCTGCGCCGAGGTGTCCGTCGGCCAACTGCTCTGCGGCCGAAACTCCGCCGAAATACAGGTTTCTCCCGGCCCATGCGTTCACGCGTTCGCCCGCCTGCTGCAGCTGCTCCGGCGTCGGGTCGGGCCAGCCACCCTCGATCTGCACGACCCCGTCCTCGACGTGGAGTCGAGGATGATCGATTGCTTGGCCGATCGGGAGGCCGCCCGCGACGACGTGGTGAATCGTCTGCAGAATCGCGCCGGACAGCCTGACCGATCCTGCACTGCCGACGACGAGGCGTGGTCGCTCGCCGTCGAGCACGAGTGTTGGAGCCATCATGCTCGGCAATCGCTCTCCGGCGTCGCGAGCGACGGTACCGATCACGTCGAGTTCGCCCAGCATGTTGTTCAGTTGGAACCCCTCGGAGAAGACTCCCGAGCCAGAGCCGAGAGTCGAGGACAGCGCGGCCGCGTTCCCATCGCCGTCGATCACGGAGACATGGGTCGTCCCTGTCAAGGGGGCGAGCCTGGCGGAACCGCCATATCCCACTTGCAGGGCTCGGACGAGAGCGAGAGCGAGGGAATCTCCGGACGCGCGGCGGTCGTTGAGCTCTGCCAGCCCCGCAGCGACAACGGCCCCGCCGAGCGACGGCGCCGGGTTCGTGACAACGCGCATCCCGTAGAACGTCGCTTCCAGCGGCCGACGCTCGATGACCCGATACGACGCTATATCGGCGGCAAGCTCGGGAATGAGCTCGCCCATCGCAGCCGCACCGGTGTCTCGCAGCCGTTCGAGCCACTGGGCCATCACGGCTGTCTCTGCGCGCATTCGCGACCCGTAGATAGCCCGCCCGGCCTCTGTCGATTCGAGGATCGGGACGAGGATCTCGAGCAGAAACCGCTGAGGGCCCGTCATCTCCACCCCCGCCCGTGCGAGGAGGAGCGCGGGCTGGAACAACTCCGCCCACGGAAGCGTTCCGTGGGCGTCGTGGGTCTCGACGAGGCCCGCTACGAGGCCGGGCACCGCGACGGATGACGGACCGACGTGGAATACCTGCGTCGAGGCATCTCCGAAGTCGATCACGACTTCGTCCATCGGCCCTTGCGGCCGTGATGGGACAGCGAAGAAGCAGTCGAGCAGCGTCGGCTCGCACCCCGCGTCGCGAAGGAGAACGAATCCGCCGCCTGCGGGCCCGGTTAACGGCCCTTCGGCGACGAACGCCGCGAGAGAAGCGGCGACGACCGCGTCCACGGCATTGCCTCCGCGCCCGAGTGCCCACGCGCCGGCCTCGGCGGTGTGTCTATTCCCCGCTGCAACGGCGCCACCCACACGAAGAGCGTAGAGGCTCTCCGACCGCCGGGTGGGCCGAGCCGAGAACGCACGGCGTTGCGGCCGAGCGCGGTCATCGGAACCGCACACCCGTCGCGACTGGATTCCGGTCGCACCCACGAGTAGCCGGCGCGCCGGCCGAGAACGACGAGCGATTCCCCTATGCGGAAGATGTTCGGATTTCGAACCGAGACCCGACAACGAGCGACGATCGCGCGTCTCAACAGGTGTGAGCCGTCCGAGCCCAAGTGTGGATCGCACGCCGCCGTTCAAGCGCCGGCCTCGAAATGCCGAGGTTACAGATGCGACCTTGATACGGAATCACCTGATGACGCGGCACCTGGCCATCGCGGGGTTGTCCCTCGCGCTCCTCGCCGCGCTCTGCCTCAGTCCGTCGCTCCTCGGCAATCGTGTCAGCGCTGCCATCTCGGGCCTCGGCGCAGCGGATCCTGGCAGCCTCTGGCTCGCGGGCCTCGCGTTCGCGGGCACGAGCCTGTGCGGCGCTCTCGCCTGGAGAGCCGCACTCCGAGCGAGCGGCTCCCCGCTGCGGTTCGTCGATGCCTCAGCTCGCTATGCGGTGGGTTGCGGTATTAACGCAATCGCCCCCGCCCATATCGGATCGGCCGTGCGGGTCGCACTGTTCGGTCGTGTCACGAACGGCGGGTGCTGGACCGTCGGCGGAGCGGCCGCCGCAGTCGGCGTCACGCGGGTCGTCTGGCTCGGTGCGCTCATCGCCACGGGGAGCGCTGGGGGCGTCTTGCCTCGCTGGCCGCTGCTCGTGATCGGGGCGATCGTGGCCTCCGCAGCACTCGCGGCCGTCGTGTCGTGCCGAGTCAGGCTCCCCGTTCGGCTCGATCAGCTTCTCGTTGCGTTCAGGTCACTCCTCTCCTCGCCGCGTGATCTCGTGATCGTCTCGGGCTGGGCGCTAGCAGGTGCGGCAGCGAAGGTGGCTGCGACGACAGCGGTCGTTGCAGCCCTCGGGATCGACAACCCGCTACGCGCTGCTCTGATCATCGTCCCCGCCGTCGAGCTTGCAGCGATCTTGCCCCTCACGCCCGGGAACGTCGGCATCGCCAGCGCCGCCGTTGCCCTTGCGCTCGGGTCGCAGGGTGTCGAGTCGAAGACCGCGCTCTCGGCAGGGATTGCATTCGGCGCGGTCGAGCTGCTCACCGGAATGGTCGTCGGTGCTGCCGGCGCGCTCACGCTGGCCGGACCGTGGGTGCAGCCGTACGTTCGGGTGGCGGTCGTAGGCGCAGCAGCGAGCGTGGTCGCCCTTGCGTTCGGCGCCACCGTTCTCCTGCCTGTTGTCTGAACGGGGGCTAGCGCTCGAGGAGGACGAGCGCGTGCAGTTCGCCGTCGCTCGGGTCGAGGTAGTCGCGCAGACGCACGAAGCCGGCCTTCTCGAATGCACGGATCGACGCGTGGTTCCGCACATCGGGGTCGGCGACACACGCGCGTGTCTCAGGGCGTGCGAAGACAACTCCAACAGCGAAGGAGCGGATCACCTCGGTCCCTAGCCCTCGCCCGATCAGCTCCGCGTCGGCGATGAAGAGGTCGAGTCCAGCTGCCTCCGCTCCCGCATCCAAGAGCATCGCGTGGTCCGGGTAATCCGCGAGGAGATAGGTCTGGATGAAGCCGACGGGGCGACCGTCGACCACGATGGCGTACAGATCGCTTGGATCGCTCCCCTCGATCGACGGGAGGTAGTACGCGACCACATCGTCGTACGCACCTCGTTCCCCCCACCAGCGAAGCACGTGCTCGCGGCCGAGCCACTCGTACAGCAGGGGCAGATCGTCCGCGGCAAGCGCGCTGAACTCGATCTCCGTGTCGAGCCGTTGCGACACCCGACAGCGGTGCTACTGCAGGAAGCTGGGCAGCTCGGAGTCGTCGCTGCTTCCGCTTCGCGGCGCTGCCGAGGCGGCTGCGAACGACGGTGTAAACGAACGACGGTGGCTGCTGCCGATCCCGGTTGCGATCACCGTCACCCACACCTGTCCGTTCAGTCGCTCGTCGACCGTTGCACCGAAGATGATGTTCGTGTCGTCGGTCGCGGCCCCGCGCACGACCTCAGCCGCCTCGTTTACCTCGAGCAAGGTGAGATCCTCGCCTCCGGCAATCGAGAGCAGGATGCCGGTGGCGCCGACGATCTCGGTGTCGATGAGCGGGGATTTCAAGGCCCGCTCGGCGGCCTCGCGAGCTCGATTTGCGCTCTCGGAGTAACCGATTCCCATCAGGGCGGAGCCGGCGCCCGACATGATCGTGCGCACATCGGCGAAGTCCAGGTTGATCAGTCCCGGCATCGTGATCAGGTCGCAAATCCCCTGGACGCCCTGTCGCAGTACGTCGTCTGCAATCTTGAAGGCGTCCACCATCGAGGTCGACCGATCGAGAACCTCGAGCAACCGGTCGTTCGGTATCACGATCACCGTGTCACACGCGGCCCTCAAAGCCTCGACGCCCGAGTCGGCCGACTGGCGGCGCCTCGTCCCTTCGAACCTGAAGGGGGTCGTCACGATTCCGACTGTCAGCGCACCGAGCTCGCGCGCGATCTTCGCAACGACCGGAGCTGCTCCTGTGCCGGTACCTCCGCCTTCCCCCGCGGTGACGAACACCATGTCCGACCCACGCAACGCAGAGCGGACCTGATCGTAGGCTTCTTCGGCGGCCATGCGCCCGGTCTCAGGATCGGCACCGGAGCCTAGACCCTGTGTCAGCTCCTCCCCGATATGGATCTTCACGGGCGCGTCCGAGAGGTTGAGCTGCTGCATGTCGGTGTTGACGGCGACGAAGTCGACCTGCGCGATTCCGGCGTCCATCATCCTGTTGACCGCGTTCAACCCACCGCCGCCGACACCGACGACGCGAATGACGGCGAGGTACGAGGCGGCCTCGCCGCCGACATTCAGGCGCGGAGCACCTTCCGGCATCGACTTGAGGAACCGGCTGGCGGGGGGCTCGTACGGCGGCTCCGGTTTGGAGACGGGGACGACGACCTTCGGCGGCGCTGCCGCCGGCGCGGCATCGGCGATCGTAGCCGGCGCACCCTCTTCCGTTGCGGCGCTCGGGTCGGCCTCAGGTTCGAAATCGTGGACATGCTCGACGGTCTCCTCGAGGGCAGCCAGTTCGCGACGGCTCCGCCGCGGTGAATCCGTCTGAAGTGCCTCAGGCGTCGGCTCGGTGATCAGGGTCTGCTGGTCGTCCCCCGCCGCGGCAGGCGGCAAGGGCTCATCGGCTGACTCATCGTCGCCCTGCTGGCGCTGGGCGGCCTCGGTCGCGCGGAACAGCTCGGCGAGCGGCCCCTCACGCATGCTCGCGCGCTTCCGCGCCATGCAGCACCTCCTTCGCCAGATCACGATACGCCTGTGCCGCGGCGCCGGTCGGGTCGTACCCGAGCACGGAGCTGCCCTTCACCGGTGCCTCGGCGTAGCGGACGGTCTTGCGGATCCGCGTCTTGAACACGAGCTCACCAAAGTTCTCCTCGAGGATCTCGACGGCCTCGCGGGCGTGCAGCGTGCGGCCGTCGTACATCGTCGCCACGATCCCTTCCACCCCGACGCTCGGATTCAGGTTCTCGCGCACCATCGCAAGCGTATTCTCGAGCTGAACGAGTCCCCGGAGCGCGAGATACTCGCACTGCACCGGCACGATCACGCCGGTCGCCGCGACGAACGCGTTGATCGTCAGCAAACCGAGCGACGGGGGGGTGTCGATCAAGATGAAGTCGTACCGATCGCGTACCTCGATCAGGGCTTTCTCGAGCGATCGCTCACGACCGATCAGCGCTGCCAACGCCAGCTCGGCGCCGGCGAGATCGATCGAAGCGACGGCGACGTCGACCTCGCGTTTGGCGATCACATCGGTGATCGGGATCTTGCGGATCAACACATCGAACATCGAGGTCTCGATCGTGTCTGGATTGAGCCCCTGGCTCATCGTCAGGTTGCCCTGCGGGTCGAGATCGACGAGCAACACGCGGTAGCCCATCTCCTTGAACGAGACCCCGAGATTGAGCGTCGTCGTCGTCTTCGCGACCCCGCCCTTCTGATTCGCGAACGCGATCACGCGGGTGCCCGTCGCGCCCGGCGCGGGCGCCTGAGGAACGACGATCGGGACGGAGGCAACCGGCGGCATGACCTCGAGAGCCGGCGGCTCCGGGATCGATTGGGGTACGAAGTCGCTCACGACTCCCTCGGGCTCGGTCTCGACGGCGGAACCACCAGATCGTGAGCCGGAGCGCGGCAAGAGGCGGACAAATCCCACAGCGCCTCGTTCACCGCGGTCCCTCGCTCTCCTGCAACCTCGATCCGGCGCTCCGCGTGATCGGCCTGAGCTCCGATAACACAGCTCACGCCTCACCATCCCAGTAGTCGAGCTGCTCGAGCCGCCCGATCACTCCGACGCCCCGGAAGCTGATCTTGCCGGACCGCGGGTAGTAGGTGATGTCGTTGGGCTCGCGGGTCCCGAAGACCAGAACGCGCATCCCATCGGCTCCTGCCTGGAAACTCAAAGCGCGGCCCGTCCCGGCCGGGCTTGCGATCGTGTGCCCGGCGCGGATCTGATGTGTCTCGGTTCCGCCCTCGAAGCGACCTGGTTCGTGGGTGGAACGTGGATGCGGCCACACCGTGACGATGCCTCCGCCGCCCAGGACGACGAAGATCTCCTCTTCCGCCGAGTGGCTATGCGGTGGGTTCATGAGCTTCCCTGGCTCGACGTCGTAGATCTTGAGCCCCGTGCGCTCCGATCCGGCTGCTCGACCGAGATCGCGGGCACGCCGAGCGACGGTGGCACCGACGTGTTCACGCTCGTCGACGTCGTCGACGTTCACGATCCGGTCTGGCCGCTCCAGCAGGGCCTCCCACGTGGGAGGTCCGACGGCCGCCTCCCGCGCCCACGGGTGATCGTCCGGCTCGCCCTCGAGAACCCAGGTGGGCCCGAGCCACGAGACGCCGGCCCGCGGCAACAGCGTGTTCGCGGCGTAGTGCCGTTGACCGAACGCGAGCACGACGAGGCCGTCGTCCCCGGCACCGATCGTGTGCGCGTGCTCGAGTGCGAGATGAACCAGACAGTCGCCCTCGCCGACGGCAAACGCCTCCTCCTTCTCACCGTCCCATTGCACCGAGACACCGCTGCCGGAAAGCACATAGAAGAGCTCCTCGTCGGCCCCCTCGAGATGCAAAGGTGTCGCCCAGCGGCCGGCGTCGATCGAGATGCGCTGGACGCCGACAACGACGGAGTGCTGCCCCGTGAGCGGCTGCCAGGAAGCCGCGATGTGCCCTCGCTCGCGCCTGACCCCTTCTACCTCGTCCCAGTGCGTGATCACGCGGTCACCCTATTTGATTGCACCGCCGTCGTCCGCCGTGCACGAGCCGAGCTCGAACGACTAGCGGAGCACTCAGACCGTAACGGGATCTCGCGCGAGCGCGTCACGCAGCCGCCGCACAGCGTCGTCTGCAGCATCACCTCCTTCGACCCGCACCCAGGCTTCGGCATCGTGGAGGAGACCTCGCACCTCGGCCAGCAGCTCCGCCGGATCCGCCGCCAGACGGTCGAGTGCCTCGATTCGCTCGAGGCGTTCGATCACTCTGCGGGCCTCCTCCATGTGCAACAGGCTAGAGAGAAAGGTGTGGCGTGTCTGTGCTCTTTCTGGGCCGGTTCCGTGTCACGGCAGCAGCCGCGATCCCCTTCAGCATGCCGCCGAAGATGAAGCCATGAAAGGGCCACAGCGCATACCAGTACACGAGGCCAAAGAGCCCGGCTGGGTCGAAGATCGCAGTCTGGGAGATAGTCGAGGCCGCGCCTGTCTCGGCTTGCGTGACCTCGAACTGCAGCCAGGCTCGACCGGGCACCTTCATCTCGGCGCTGAGGCGGAGCAGCCGATCCGGCTCGAACGCCTCGACGCGCCAGAAGTCGACCGTATCGCCGACCTCGAGACCGATCGGGTCTCGCCGGCCCCGCCTGAGGCCAGGCCCACCAACGAGGACGTCGAGCAGCCCTCGCAACCGCCACAGGAACGCGGCCTTGTACCAGCCCGTCTCGCCTCCGATCAACTGGATCGGTGCGAACGCCTGCGCTGCGCGCGCCGCGACGGAGACCGAACGCGAGTCGACGAGGCGCGATCCGCGGCGTACCCCACCGTAGGGTGCGCGCTCGACAAACGCCTCGTCCGACCAGCGCGTCTCGGCAATCGTGTGATCCTCGAAAGCGAGTGCGCGGGCGATGGCATCGTGAATGCCACGAGGACGCACGGAGAAAGCCTGGAGCGCTGCTGGATCCTCCACGATCGTCTCGTTTCGGAGCGAGTCGACCAGTTTGCGCCCGACGCCGGCATACACGGGAGTCACAAGCCAGAGCCAGAGGCTCGATAGTCGCGGCGTCAGCACCGGTACAGGAATCATTGTTCGGTGCAAGCCCCTCTGAGAAGCGTATTCCTGCATCAGCGCGAGGTACGTGACGCGGTCGGCGCCGCCGATCTCGTAGAGTTCGCCTCCGACAGGGTCGTGGTCGAGCGCCGCGAGCAGGTACGCGAGCACATCCTCGATGGCTATCGGCTGCGAGCGGACGCGCACCCACCGCGGGGTCACCATCAGGGGAAGCTTCTCGACGAGCGCTCGGATCATCTCGAACGAGGCGCTGCCGGAACCGATCACTATCGACGCTCGGAATTCAATGGCCGGCACACCTGAGGCGCGGAGGATCTCGCCGACCTCTTGCCGCGAGGCAAGGTGCGCCGAAAGATCGCCACGCCCCAGCCCGCCGAGGTAGATCAGCTTCCGCACCCCTGCGAGCCTTGCCGCTTCGCCGAACGCGAGCGCCGCCGCCCGATCCGCCTCGTCGAACGGACGACTGGAGCTCATCGAGTGCACCAGGTAGTAGACCGTGTCGACGCCGACGAGCGCCCGCGTGATCGTCTCCGGCTGCAACACGTCACCCCGGACGACCTCTGTCGATGCGGCAACTCTTGGTTGCAGGACATCCGGCCGCCGGGAGAGACAGCGCAGCGGCTCGCCGCGCTGCTCGAGTGCGTGGAGCAGGCGACCGCCCACATACCCGGTGGCTCCAGTCAGCAGGATGAGACGCTTGGCTGCGATGGAGTGAGCGTAGTCGTCAAGCGCAAGCGCGCGAACGCGCGGGAGGACGGGCCGGACAGGTGCGTTCCACGATCCGACTTCCACAAGGTGCCTCACCTTGGTGCGAGTTGCCACGACGGCTCTCGCCCGACGCCCGCGCAGACGCGAAATCAGATCGACTTACACTGCAGCACGGAGCGAGCGCTGGTCGTTCCCGCCGAGCAACGCCTCGTCGAGTTCGCGCAGGAGCGCAGGACGATTCCCGTGTTGTAACGCCGCGACGAGCGCGCAGCGAGCAGAATCTGCCACGGCGGGTGTGCACGCTTCCCCGTGAGCGAGCGCACCCAGCTCGGCATGCAAGGCCGACCGCTCGGCGGGCACCGACTCGAGCAAGATGGCGGCGCGGAGCGGCCACGTGTCTCCGAGAAGGGCCGCGAACGTGGCGCGCAACTGTTCGGAGCGGAACGGCTCGTGTTGGAAGAGCGATAGCTCCCACCGATCGAGTGCCTCGGCGAGCACGCTGTCGGCGTCGGCAAGACTGAGCCGCAGAAGCAACTCGCCGGCCAGCGCTCCACGAAACGAGTCGAGGCGTGTTGCTTCGCCGGGGGGTTGCGTCGCCGCGATCGGAAGGACAGGGCGGATCCCGAACGGGCGGCCGTCGAGCGTTTCGAACAACACGGGGCCCGCCGAGAGCGGGGCAGCGGTCGCGAGGCGGATCGCGCTCACCGCGTCCGCGATCTCCGCCGGCGCGTCCGGGGGATCTTCTGCTCCGGCGAGCGCAGCGCGAAGCTCGAGCACGCAGTAGCGATCGGTCTCTCGACCAAAGTCCTTCGGCGCGAGCGATGCCGCTTCCGGCCAGTGGCGGGCGAGCTCGCCGTCAGCGACGGCTCGCAGTCGAAGCCCTGGCGCAAGCTCGAGCTGGGTGGTCACCGAGATGCCGACGAGCGGCGCCACCGCTGCGTACGTTCGGCGCTCGCCGTACAGCGACCGTTCCAGCTCGACGTACGCGCGGTCGAAGGACGCATCGTCCCAGTCGAAGCCACCGCAGGCGTCCGCCGTCGAAATCAAGAGGCCGAGCAGGACGGTGCGGAAGAGCGCCTCTTCCTCCGTTGGCCGCCGGCCGGCGTGGGCACGAGCGAAGATGGCGGCGGCGGGCTCGCGTTGCAGCTCCTCGATTGCGATCACGGCATCGTCCCTGCTTCGAAGCCGCGGAGCCCTCTCCTCGACGAACGCTCGCACGAGCGGGCGGTACTCGTAGAGCGCGGGCCCGCCATTGTGCTCATGCTCGACGAACGCGACCGGCATCTCGGCACCCTCGTCCAACTCACGCAGAAGATAAGCGAAAGCGCCGAGCACGAAGCTGCGGAGGGACGAGTAGAGCTGAGGAGCGCGCGGAGCCACGACACCGTCTTGGCGCTCGGGCACCGATCTCCTGTCACGGAACCACGAACCAGGGCATGTCGCGGGGTGCGACGGGACCGGTCGGTGCGTCGTTCGTCGCGACGCGGTGCAGGAGCCCGATGCGCAGCGGCGCAGAGAGCTGCGGAACGGAGAATTCGTCCAGGATTCGTCTAGGATTCGGCCGGGAATAGGCGATGGCGGCTCCACTCCTCAACATTTCTGCTCTCAGTCGGCGTACCGGTGTTGCACCGGACACTTTGCGGAAGTGGGAGCAGCGCTACGGCGTCCTCAACCCGACTCGCACGGGCGGTGGTCAACGGCGCTACACCGAGATGGATGCGCAACGGGTGGAATGGCTCCGGGACCGGATCGATGCCGGCTGGCGCATCGGTGAGGCGGCTCGCGTCCTCGACGAGGCTGCTTCTGCAGCGCTCGACGATCCGACGGACCTCCGGGATGCCCTCATCGCGTCGATCCGAGACTACGAGCCGCAGGTGCTCTCGGCAACGCTCGATCAGGCGTTCGCCGTCCTCCCCATCCAGCAGGCACTCACGGAGGTCATCACACCCGCGCTGCGCTGGGTCGGGGAGGCATGGCAGAACGGCGAGGTCTCGATCGCACAGGAGCACGCGGTCACCGCGAAGGTGCGGGCCCACCTCGGGAAGCTGCTCTCGGAAGGGAGAGGTGGCGTCCACGGTGTCGCGGTGCTCGCCTGCGCACCCGGCGAGCAGCACGATGTCGGCCTGTTGATGCTCGCGGTCATGCTCCGCGCGGACGGCTGGCGCGTCGAGTTCCTCGGCGTCGATACACCGATCGATGCCGCCTTCGCCTTCGCCGACCGGATCGGAGCCACGATGCTGTGCATCAGCTCCGCCCGTAGCGAATCGGTCGACGCGCTACGCCAGGCGCTCGCACCCGATGGCCCTCGCCCCACGGCGGCTGTCGTCGTGGGCGGCGCGGCAGTCGACTCCGAGACGGCCGACGAGCTCCAAGCGATCTACGCCGACGGCCGACTCGATCTCGCTGTCACGCGGCTGCGCAACCTGGCTTCGCTGACCCCGGGATGAATCCGTGGCTCCAGGCAGGCTTAGCGGGAGGATCCGCGGCGGCCGTGTGGGGTGCACTCGAGCCGGTCGACCAACGACTGTTCCGATTCCCGTACTCCGACATTGCGATCCTCGGGAAGCTCGCCACGAGAGGGCCGCACTGGCGTACAGCGGGCTGGGCGCTCCACGTCGTCAACGGTGTCTTCGCCGGGCTCGTCTTCTGGGCTCTGTTCGAGTGGATCGGCGGGAACGCATTCTGGTTCGCGGTCGGCTTTGCAATGGTCGAGCACCTCGTCACGTACCCGCTCACGATCCTCACCGACCGCTTCCACCCAGCCCGCGGAACCTCCGGGTTGCCGCCGATGTCACGGTCGGGCCGCGCGTTCGCTCAGGCCACGTTCCGCCACCTCGTGTTCGGTGTCGTGCTCGGCGTGCTCGTGTCGATCTGAGCGCGGACGACATTCACGCGTGAGGCGCAGGGCGGTGCGGGAAGCCGCCGAGCACTGCAACGACCCGGTTGCGTACCCGTTGCCCGAGACAGCGCGAGAACCGCTCGCGGGCGCGCTGGAGCTTCGCGTCGTCGTAGAAGACATGCGCCCAGGGCGACCGTGCGTGCGCGAGGCGCGACGCCCCCACCAGCCCGACGAACGGTACGAAAATCGCAGTCAGACCGACGAACGGCTTGCCCTTGAGGAAGCAGATCAGAGCAAAGAGGGCGTTCCCGCCGAAGTACGCGACCGCGACGATGCGGCTACGGTCGGAGAAGGTGTCGCTGTGCAGGCCAGAAGGGGCGGTGACGACCAGCATCAGAACGATGACTGCGGCGCCGAGGACGGTCGCGACGACTGACTGGCGTCCTTCATCCTCCCAATAGACATCCTCGAGGTGAAACACGAGCGCGAATTCGTCGAGCACGAGCGCCGCGCCCGCACCGAACGCGAACGCAGCAATGTCGACGAATGCGGGGTTCGAATACGCCGAGAAGCCGATCAGCCCGCTCACCAGGACGAGTACGAGGCCCGGAACCATGTGGTGGACGTGGGTGTCGCCGACGCGCCCGCTGCCCCAGCTGTGCCGGCGCGCGAGCCTCGTGTAGAGGCGAGTGAGGGCGAACGAGAGCAGAAACGAGATCAGCAGCAGAAGCAGGGGCTCCTTGCCCGCCGCGTAGATCTCCTCCTCGTAGCCGGGAATGAAGCGGAAGACGTTCATCACAGATGACGGTACCCACAGCGATCAGGGTCGCAGCACTGCGCGTCGCGGCCCGGCAAGAAACCCTGCCTCGACGAGCAACGGCATCGCCTCGGTGTCGCCGACCGGCCGACCGTCGAAGCGCTCGACAGCGAGGCGCTTCGTGTGACCTTCGCGCACCCATTCCGCGAGCGCAACGAGCGCCGGCCGGAGCCACGACTCATCAGGATCACGGAGCGGGACGAGCGTACGACCTCCCCGCTCGACGTACAGCGCAGCTGAGCCGCCGAGGAGGACGACGTGGGCGCCGGCGACGCGTGCAGCGCGCGCGCCTGCTCGCCGCGGCCACGGCAACGCCGCCCCATACGGCTGGGCAGGGTCCGCAGCTGCGAGCACGAGCGAGTCGCCTGCAGGTGAACTCCGCAACTCACGGAGCCGTTCCACTGCACCTGCGAGCGCGAACTGAGCGCCACCTAGCCCTTCGACGAAGTACCCACGACGGCAGGAGCCGATCGTCTCGAGCGAGCGCAGCTCACCGTACACAGCGCCATACCCTCCGCTGATGCCCTCGCCTCGGACGCCGTCGCGCACGACGATGCCCTGGCGTTCGAGGAGCAGCTCGGCAAGGGCGCGCCTGTCGACCGCGGTCGGGAACAGGCGGGAGGTCAGCGACCAGCGTCCTTGAGTCGACGTCGTCCCCGCGAGCCGGGTGCGGGCGAATCGGCGTGGCCGACGATCGGGGACCGGCGTGCCGTACCGTCGGGCGGCTCGCAACGGCGTCCACGCATCGTTTGTCACTTCGCCTGCCCAGACGAGCTCCCAGAGCGCAGGGAGGGCCGCCTCAGGCTCGAGCGCTGTCGCAGCGAGCAGATCCGGCCAGAACTCCGCCGAGCGGCCGAGTGAGAGACGGAGCGCGTCTACTGCGTCGCCGGCGGGAGCCGGAGCGCCTGCCGGCGCGCCGAGGAGCGGCGCGTCCGAGCGGAAGTAGAGCGCGACCCGGTCGAGACCGGCGCCGATCCAGACGACCTCTCCAGTGGCACACAGCGCATCGAGCCAGGCTGGTTGGTATCCCGGAACCCTGCGTCGGAGCACTTCGCTCTCCCACAACGACACCGGCAACGGCAACGCCTGGAGAGGGACGAGCGCCTCACGTAGGGTCGCCCGCCGATCGATCCCGTGCCAGGACGGCAGGAACCGAGCGTACGCCGCCTGCTCGGCGGGTTCGACCTCTTTCCTGAGTGCAGCCAGCGATGCGCGTCGGAGGCGGCGCAACACCTCGGGATCGCACCACTCGCGCTCGGTGCCGCCGGGACGGAGTTCGCCACGGACGAGCTTGTCGCCACGCTCGAGACCGATCAGCAAGCTCTCGGCGACGCCCTCTCCGAGAGCGTAACGCGCCGCCACCCCCGCCGTCGTGAACGGCCCACGCGACCTCGCGTACCGAACGAGAAGCACGAGGAGCGCGTCGTCCACCGCCTCGAGATACGCCTCCGGCAGCCCGCCGGGAGGCATGACGCCGAGCGCGTCACGAAAGAGCCCGGCGTCCTCAGCAGCGATGAGACGTTCCTCGCCCGCGACTCGGAGCCGGAGGGCTCGACGCTCGGCTTCGAGAATCGCGGCGTGCGATTGGTCGACCTCGTCGTCCCGCAGGTCGCCACGACGGCGCAGGAGATCGTGCAGCTCATCCGGGGAACGCGGATCTCCCGCGAGCTGCGCCTCGACATCGGCGAGAGCCCCTTCATCGATCAGGTCACGCAGCTCCTCCTGGCCGAGCAGCTCACGCAAGAGGTCGCGATCGAGCGAGAGCGCCTGCGCCCGCCGCTCGGCTGCCGGCGTGTCGTCCTCGTACATGTAGGTCGCGACGTACGCGAAGAGCAGGGAGGATGCAAACGGGGAAGCCGATGCAGTCTCCACTTCAACGAGATCGAGCTCACGCGTCTGAAGGCCCTGCAAGATCTTCTTCAGCGCCGGCAGGTCAAAGACGTCCTGGAGGCACTCGCGATACGTCTCGAGCACGATTGGAAACGAGCCATAGTTGCGAGCGACCTGTAGCAGGTTTTGAGCCTTGAGCCTCTGCTGCCAGAGCGGAGTGCGCTGCCCGGGACGCCGGCGCGGGATGAGGAGTGCGCGAGCCGCGTTCTCGCGGAAGCGGGCGCCGAACAGTGCGGTCTGCCCCACTTCCTGCACGACGAGCTCCTCGATCTCATCCGCCGTCAGCAGCAGATCCGCAATCGGCGGCGGGGCGTCGGCTTCCGGAAGATGGAGAGCGATGCCGTCGTCCGACCAGATGGACTGGGCCTCGAGGCCGAGGGTGTCGCGGATGCGCGCTACGAGCGCCATCGCCCACGGCGCGTGCACACGGGCGCCAAAGGGAGTCAGGATGCACAGGCGCCAGTCGCCGATCTCGTCGCGAAAACGCTCGACGACGACCGTTCGGTCCGACGGGACGACACCCCCGGATGTGGCCGCCTGGTCGCGCAGGTACGCGAGGAGGTTTCTGGCTGCGAGTGCATCGAGGTGGTAGTCGCCGCCCAGGCGACGGAGGGCCTCCTCGTCCGAGAGTGCGACGATCTCGCGTGAAGCCTGCCCGATCTTCTCACCGAGCTCGAACGGCCGACCGACGCCCTCCCCCTTCCAGAACGGAACCGCACCAGGCGCACCCGGGGCAGGTGTGACGAGAACACGATCACGCGTGATCTCCTCGATCCTCCACGTCGAGGCGCCCAGCATGAAGGTCTGCCCCTGGCGCGCCTCGTACACCATCTCCTCGTCGAGCTCGCCAACGCGACCGCCACCGTCGACCTGAAAGACACCGAAGAGACCGCGGTCCGGGATCGTTCCTGCGTTCGTGACAGCAAGCCTCCGCGCCCCTTGACGGCCCTTCACGACACCCGCGGTCCTGTCCCAGACGATCCGCGGCCGCAGCTCGGCGAACTCGTCTGACGGATAGCGCCCGGCGAGCATGTCGAGGACGTTCTCGAGCTGCGGGCGCGGCAGGTCGGCGAATGGATAGGCACCGCGGACGAGCTCGTGAAGGTCGTCGACCGAGATCTCGTCATCGGCGCAGATCGCGACGATCTGTTGCGCCAACACATCGAGCGGATTACGGGGGATCTGTGTCTCCTCGATCAGCCCCTCGCGCATTGCCTTCGCAACAACGGCAGATTCGAGCAGGTCGCCGCGGAACTTCGGAAAGATGCGCCCTTTCGAAACCGCACCGAGGTCGTGTCCCGCGCGCCCCACGCGTTGCAGCCCACGCGCGACGGACTTCGGGCTCTCGACCTGAATGACGAGATCGACGGCGCCCATGTCGATCCCGAGCTCGAGCGACGAGGTTGCAACGAGGCACGGAATCTGACCCGCCTTCAGCAGCTCCTCGATCTCGACGCGCTGCTCATGCGCGAGAGAGCCGTGATGCGCACGCGCGACGTTCTCGTCGGCGAGCTCGTTGAGTCGCACAGCGAGCCGTTCGGCGAGGCGGCGATTGTTGACGAACACGATCGTGGAGCGGTGCTGCCGCACGAGGTCGAGCAGGGCCGGGTAGATCGACGGCCAGATCGACCGTGCAGTCGACTCGTACCCGGAGGCCATCGCGACGCCGTCCGGGAGCACGGGCTGGGCGAAAGCCGACTCCGAGCCGGGCTCGCGCATGTCCTCGAGCGCGACTATCACCTCGAGGTCGAGCTCCTTGCGGATCCCCGCGTCGACCAACTCGATCGGACGACCACCCGAGACGAATCGTCCTATCTCCTCGAGCGGACGCTGGGTCGCGGAGAGTCCAATGCGCTGAAACGGTTGGTCGGTAGCTCGGGTCAGACGTTCGAGCGAGAGAGCGAGGTGCGAGCCGCGCTTCGTGCCCGCGACCGCGTGCACCTCATCGATGATCACGGTCTCGACGCCGCGAAGCATCTCTCGGGCCTGTGACGTCAGCAGCAAGAAGAGCGACTCCGGAGTCGTGATCAGAATGTCCGGCGGCGTGCGCAGCATCTGGCGGCGCTCCCGCTGATCGGTGTCCCCCGTGCGCACGCCCACGGTCAGCGACGAGCCGAGGCCGGCGAGCGGCCCTCTCAGATTGCGCTCGACGTCGTAGTTGAGTGCCTTCAGCGGTGAGATGTAGAGAAGCCGCAGCCCCTCGCCGGGGCGCGCGTTGAGCCTGTCGATGCCTGTGAGAAAGGCAGCCAGCGTCTTGCCCGAACCGGTCGGTGCCTGCACGAGGACATGCGAGCCGGTAGCGATCACGGGCCACGCGGCCTGCTGCGCCGGCGTCGGGCCTGCGAACGCTCGCTCGAACCAGGAGCGAGTCGCAGGTGTGAAAGCGGCGAGTGCGTCCATCTGCCCAGGGTATCCCGTCTACCATCACCCCATGGCTGACACGGTGGCGCTTCACTTCACCGGTGACCCCGAAGCCGACGCGTTCCTCGGGGCACATCCGCTTGCGCTGCTGATCGGCTTCGTGCTCGATCAGCAGGTAACGGTGCAGAAGGCGTTCTCATCGCCGCTCGAGTTGTCGAAGCGGCTCGGCGGTCTCGATGCGGAGACGATCGCCGGGATGGACCCACGCGCACTCGAGGAGACGTTTCGGATGAAGCCTGCTCTCCATCGGTTTCCCGCGAACATGGCCCATCGCGTCCAGGAGCATTGCGCGGTGCTCGTGAGCGAGTACGGCGGAGATGCCGCCTCCGTCTGGACGGATGCCCGTGACGGCGCCGACTTGCAGGAACGGCTCCTGACGCTCCCCGGGATCGGTGAGATGAAAGCCCGTACGATGGTGGGAGTGATTGCCAAACGCCTTGGCGTCCGCCCGCAAGGCTGGGAGGAGTTCGCCCCGACGCACCGGAGCCTCGGAGACGTCGACTCGCCGCAAGCCCTCCTCGACTACCAGGCGGCCAAGCGCGCCCACAAGGCTGCCCTGCGCGCGCAAGCCGGCTAGTGGTCTCTCCGGGAAATCCTGTCGTGGTTCGCCGGCGAAAACCGAGCAGGGCCAGCACGCAGGGAGCCCCGATACCGGGTTGTACCGGGGCGACCGAGGACGACGCCCTGCGATGCGTTTGCAGCCACGCGAAGCATGGCAGGATTTCCCGGAGCGACCACTAGATGCCGATCGAGCTCCGGACGCTGACGGACGGCGGTCAGACGCCAACCGAGATCGCCCGTGAGGTCGCGACGTTCATCGGTGCCGCTCGTACGAGTCTCGACATGGCCCTCTACGACGTGCGCTTCGAAACGGATGCGGGTGCGCTCGTCCTCGCAACGCTCCTCGCGGCGCAGCAGCGCGGCGTCGCGATCAGGCTCGTCTACAACGTCGATCACCCGGGGCCGATCCCTGTCCCGCCACCGCCGGAGATGAGGCCCGAGGCGATCGAGTCCCTCCCGGTACCGACGCGCGGGATCGCGGGGGTGCCGGATCTGATGCACCACAAGTTCGTCGTGCGCGACGCCACGGACGTGTGGTCCGGCTCGACGAACTGGACCGACGACTCGTGGAGCCGGCAGGAGAACGTGATCATCCGTGTGTTCGATGCGCCCGCACTCGCCCACGCCTTCACGCTCAATCTGGACGAGCTCTGGAAGCGAGGCAAGGTCGAACACACCGGCCGCGTGCAACCGCGGCCCGTTACGGTCGACGACGGCATCGAGGTGCGGGCGTGGTTCACGCCGGAATACGGCGACGCGCTCTCTCATCGGGTGGCGAAGTTCCTCGGCAGGGCAACGCGCCGGATCCGAATCGCGTCGCCCGTGCTGACGTCCGGGCCGATCCTCGGAACGCTCGTCGAAGTCGTGAACGAGCAGCGGTCGGACGTGGCGGGCGTCGTCGACGAGACGCAAACCGACGAGGTCTTCCACCAGTGGGCAACGAACGGGGTCAGTGGATGGAAGATTCCACTCCTCGACACGATCCTGACGCGCGGGTCGTTTTCCGGCAAGCTCTCGACTCCCTGGACGCCGGAGTCGTTACACGACTTCATGCACGCGAAGATCGTTGTCGCAGACGACGTGGCCTTTGTCGGGTCGTTCAACTTCTCGCGGTCGGGTGAGAGGAACGCGGAGAATGTGCTGGAGGTCCACGATCCGGCGATCGCTGAGCGGCTTGCGAGCTTCGTCGACTCGGTGCGCGAGCGCTACCCACGAACGACGCCGCCACAGATCGGATGAAACACTCATCGAGGGGATGAACCCCGTGCAGCAGTTGCCGAGACCTTGACGATGAGGATCGTCAGCATCGCAACGCTCATTGCTGCAGTCGCCGCCACGGCTGCCTGGGGGACGCCGCTCCCTCCAGCACAGTCCTGCCAGCTGTTCCCCGCCGCCAACGCGTGGAACCGCCGTGTCGACGCCCTACCCGTGCTGCCCGGCTCGACCGCGACCGTGGCCGCGATCGGCGCGACGAAGACGATGCACGCCGACTTCGGCTCAGGCCTCTGGGACGGTGGTCCGATCGGCATTCCGATCACGGTCGTCGGGAAAGGACAACGCAAGAGCAACGTTCGCTTCGAGTACGCCGACGAGTCGGATCGTGGCCCGTACCCGATTCCCGCCGGAGTTCGGATCGAGGGCGGCGCCAAGGCAGACGGCGATCGACATGCACTGATCGTCGACCGCGATGCCTGCCGTCTCTACGAGCTCTACGCGCTGCGGCGGGTCGGTGGTCAATGGACAGCCGGATCGGGCGCGATCTGGGATCTTCGCTCCAACCGGCTCAGGCCCGCCGGCTGGACGTCGGCCGACGCAGCCGGGCTGCCGATCCTGCCGGGACTCGCGCGCTACGACGAAGTGGCCAAGGGACGCATCGATCACGCATTGCGCTTCACCGTCTCGCGGACACAGCGAGCCTACGTGTGGCCCGCACGACATGTGGCCAGCTCGCTCACCGACCCGGTGCTACCGCCGATGGGTGCGCGGTTCCGTCTCAAGCAGGACTTCGACATCACGGGCTTTCCGCGGCAGGCGCGGGTCGTGCTCCAGGCGCTGAAGGAGTACGGGATGATCGTGGCCGACAACGGTTCCGACTGGTTCGTGTCCGGAGCCCCGGACCCGCGATGGTCGAACGACGATCTCCATTCGCTCGGTCGCGTGCCCGGTTCGGCCTTCGAGGTCGTCGACACCGCGTCCTTACGCCACTGACGATCTCGAGGGAGGTCGGGGACGCAGCCACCTCGCGAACACAGGCCTTCCGGCCGATAGGGAGACATGCGGGTTCTCGCGGCGATCGTGGTGGTGCCCGCCTTGCTGGTCGGGTGGCAGTGGTGGAGCGACCATTCGCTCGAGCAGCGCCTGCGACCTATCGCGTCGGAAATCGCCGGGACGAATGTCGAGGTCGACTGTCAGAGCATCTGGGGTGAGCTCCTCGACGCGCAGGGCCGCGAGGGCGAGGTGTACTTCGATGCGTCGGGGATCCCCGACCGGAAGCTCTTTCTCACCCGCCGGATCTGTAAGCGCCTGCGGGGCCTCGCGAACAGCACGAGGCACGATGAGCTCGACTGCCTACAGGAGGTCGACTGGAACTCCCCCGACCCGCTCCCGCTTCGCTCGAGATGCTTCGCCCGGACGTCGGACACGATCTACGCGGTCCTGATCCTGGCGCACGAGAGCTATCACACGGCCGGTGTCAGAGACGAGGCGACGACGAACTGCTTCGCGATCCAGGCGATGGCGTGGACGGCTTCTCGACTGGGGATACCCGACAACGAGGCGGAGCTGCTGGCGCAGGCGATGGAGTCCCTCGAGCCCGAACAGCCGTCCGGCTACGAAACGGCCGAGTGCCATGCCGGCCTTCGGCTCGACCTTCACCCGTCGACCCCCGACTTTCCGACGGAGCATCCGCTCGCCCCTCCTCTTGGTGCGGGTGGTACCCCGAGCATCGCGCCCGAGACGTAGCCGACCGGGATGCCTCGCGATCACCCGGGACGGGCGTCCGATCCTGGACGGCCCCGCGGAAGTACGCTGCCCCCGTGATTCTCGACAACGGCGTCATACGCAGCCTCGACCCCTCGTTGCCGACGAGCGCTGCGCTCGCGATTGCCGGACCGCTGATTGCCGGGGGTGTCGGAACCCACGAGTGGGCGCTCCCGACGCCCGAGCGGGTCGACCTTGCCGGCAGGTGCGTCATGCCTGCATTCACCGATTCCCATGTGC
This sequence comes from uncultured Thermoleophilia bacterium, assembly GCA_963784945.1. GTDB lineage: Bacteria > Actinomycetota > Thermoleophilia > Gaiellales > Gaiellaceae > Gaiella. The sequence continues at coordinate 263,751 of CAWATN010000013.1, forward strand.
ACTTCCCGACCTGGGCCCTCGCACGCCATGACGTCCACCTCGAGCACGCTACGTCGGTTGCATCCGCTCTCGCCCTCGTTGCGGACCATCCCCGCCGGGGCGCCACGTGGGTCCGCGGTACGGGGTGGCGCGACGCGGCATGGCCCGAGCGGCCGTCAGCGGCGGCTCTCGACGCCGTCACTGGGTCGACTCCCGCCGCGTTGTGGTCGAAGGACTACCACTCACTCTGGCTCAACACCGCAGGCCTCGCCCTCTCCGGCGGAGATCTCGACGTTCCAGGCGGCGTCGTCGAGCGCGACGCGAACGGAGCGCCGACGGGGATTCTGCGCGAGGAGTCCGCATGGCGCTTCCGCGAGCGCTTCGTCACTGTCACTGATGACGAGTGGGCCAACGCAACCCGCGAGGGGATTCGGGTCGCGAACGAGCGCGGTCTGGCTGCGATCCACGACAAGGACGGCTGGCTCGGTGCGGCTTCCGTCTTCGGCCGTATCCACGAGCGAGAGGGATTGTCACTGCGGGTCTGGCAGTCACTCCCAGCCGACCGACTGCCTGAGGTGGCTGCCTTGCCATTGCGAGCACGCATCGGCGATGACTTCCTGCGCCTCGGCTATGTCAAGGCCTTCATGGACGGAACACTCGGCTCGGAGACGGCGCTGATGCTCGACGGCTCGGGCGTCGAGATCACGAGCCGCGACGAACTCGAGGGCATCATCCGGCAGGCGGCGCTGGCCGGCTGGCCCGTGGCGGTTCACGCGATCGGGGACGCGGCGAACCGCAACGCTCTGGACGCGTTCGCAGCGACGCGTGACCTCTGGCAGCCGCTCGGGCTCCGCCATCGCATCGAGCACGCCCAATGCCTCGACCTTGCCGACATCCCGCGATTTTCCGAGCTCGGCGTGGCCTGCTCTATCCAACTCTCGCACGCGCCGTCGGACCGTGATTTGGCGGAGCGGTTCTGGAGTGACCGCCTTCAGGGCAGTTACGCGTTCAGGAGCCTCTGGGACTCGGGTGCGGTCGTCGTCAACGGGTCCGACGCACCGGTCGAGGAACTCGATCCGCTCGCCGGGATCCGCGCCGGCGTCCTTCGGACGATCGACGATCGACCTGGATGGCGAATCGACGAGGCGCTGACGGTCGAGCAGGCGATCATCGCATCAACGGTCACGCCGGCCTGGCTCGCGGGTGACGAGCGCCGCCGCGGACGGCTCCTGCCCGGCTTCCTCGCAGACCTCGTCGTCCTGTCCCGCGATCCTTTCACCTGTCCAACCGACGAGCTCGGGTCAGTCGAGGTCGTGTCCACCATGGTCGGTGGCCGGTGGGTTTTCCAGCCACCGCCCTGGGACTAGCCGATTCGAAGTACCAGCCGGACTCTGCGGGTATGATGAAGATCGTGGCGACACGCACGATGCACCAGGTTCACGAGTCCGAGACATGCTCGGTGGCGGCCACCGCGGAGATAATCGGCGCCAAGTGGACTGTGTTGCTCGTGCACGAGCTCTCGGAAGGCCCACGCCGCTTTACACAGATCGAGCACTCCTGCGTGGGCATCAGCCCACGAACGTTGGCCGAGCGCCTTCGCTGGCTCGAGACCGAGGACATCGTCACGCGGCGCAGCTACGCGGAGTCGCCGCCGCGCGTCGAGTACGAGCTGACCGAGAAGGGCACAGCACTCCTACCGTTGATTACGGAGATGCGCCGCTTCGGTCACCACTGGCTCGGCTGCGAGGTCCACGGGGAGTAGCGACACCCGATGGAACTTGCGTCTCGGGCAGTCGCCACTCGGAATGCCCTGGGCGACATGCTGCTTCGTCCTCGGTATGCCCTAGGGAGGGGTCACAGGGAACCGTAGGTTCCCGGCTTCAGGATCCGCGCGAAGCGCGGCAATAGGCATGCGAATGAGGATCCCGCGATAGGCTCTTCCATCGCGGGATCCTCATTCGCCCCACACGCGGACGAGCTCGACGACAGTCGCGGCCGCCGCGGCCATGTCCTGCACGCTCGCCCACTCCCGGGTCGAGTGGTAGTTCTGACCGCCGGTGAAGAGATTCGGGGTCGGAAGGCCCTTTTCGGACAGCCGAGCTCCGTCCGTCCCACCTCGGATGAGCGAGCGAACCGGTTCGATCCCGGCCCGGCGAATCGCTTCCTCCGCCGCCGTGACGACCCGTGGGTGCTCGTCGATCGCCACGCGCATGTTGCGGTAGGTCTCCTGCACCTCGACCGCGACTCGAGCCCGCGGCTCACGCTGCTCGATCGCGAGTGCGAGCTGACGCACGACGTCGGTGTGTTCCTCGAGCAACGCGTCGTCGTGATCACGGACGATCAGCGTGACAACTGCATCCTCCACCGAGGCAGTCACCCGAGACGGGTGCACGAAACCCTCCCGTCCTTCGGTCGTCTCGGGTGAGAGCGAACTCTGCGGCAACGACGCCACGAAGTCGGCTGCGAGCTTCACGGCGTTGACGAGCTTGCCCTTCGCCGAGCCCGGGTGTGCACCACGACCGCGGATCATGACGCGGACCTGTCGCGCCGAGAACGTTTCGATCTCGAGCTCGCCGATGCCTGACCCGTCGAGCGTGTACGCGGCCTCGGCACCGAACGCGTCGAGGTCGAAATAGTCGGTACCGCGACCGACCTCCTCGTCGACGGTGAATGCGATGCGTACCGTGGCACGCGGTTCGGGTGTGCTTCTCAGGTATGCGACTGCGGCCATGATCTCCGCAACACCGGCCTTGTCGTCGGCGCCGAGCAGCGTCGTCCCGTCACTCGTGACGATGTCGTGGCCGATCCGGGCCGCGAGCTCCCCCTCCTCGGCTGGATCGATCACCTGGCTTGGATCACCGGGAAGGACGATCGCGCCGCCGGCGTAGCTCGCGTGAACGATCGGCGAGACACCTGCCCCGGGAGTCTCCGGCGTCGTGTCGACGTGAGCGATCAACCCGATCACTGGTGCCCCTTTACTCCCTGGCAGCGTGGCGAACACGTAGCCGTGCTCGGTGAGTTCGACGTCGTCGAGACCGAGTGCGCGCAGCTCGTCGACGAGAAGGCGCGACAGGTCGAGCTGCTTGGGGGTGCTGGGATACGTCCGGGAGTCCTCGTCCGCCTGAGTGTCGATCCGGACGTAGCGGAGAAAGCGCTCGAGTACACCCTCGGACAACTCGGCCGCGAGGGGCGAGGAGAACGGTGCTCTACCCAAGCCGGGCGAGATGTCGGTAGACGGCGGCGACGGTTTCGATCCCGAGCGGCAAGTACGCCGCCGGGATGCGTTCGTTCGGCGAATGGACGTTCGACTCGTTGAGCGCAAAGCCCGTCAAGACGGTCGGAACACCGCGGGCTGCCAGCTCGGAAACGAGGGGGATCGCACCGCCTGTCCGGACGAGCAACGGGCGCACGCCGAGGACCTCTTCGAAGGCATCGAGTCCGAGGACGACAGCGCGAGCGTCTGCCGCGATGTGGCCGGGGGGAGCGGTAGACAGCATCGTGACGTCGACCTCCGTGCCTTCCGGCGCGGCACCGCGGAGCAGGGCTTCGAAGGCGGACGCGATCACCGCGGGGTCTTGGTCACCAACGAGGCGAATCGATACGTTTGCCTCCGCCTCGACGGGGATCACCGTCTTCTGCAGCACCGGCGAGCCCCCCAGGATGCCGTGCACGTCGACGGACGGCTCTGCCCAGGTGCGGAGATAGAACTCGTCTCCGGCTGCAGGATCAGCGGGTCGTGATCCTGCAGCGGCAATCTCGGCAGACCCGGCCGGGAGCGTCTTCCATCCTTCCAGCTCGACGTCAGAAGCGGCCACGATTCCTGCGCGCAGAGGCTCGGGGAGCCGACCGCCGTGGGGAAGAACTGCCGAGAGCGTCTGCAGCAGGGCGTGCATGGCATTGAGGGCTGCGCCTCCGTACACACCCGAGTGGAGATCGCGCGCGCCGGTGCGAACCTTGACATGGAAGTAGCAGAGACCCCGCACGGCAACGTTGAATCCCGGAACGTCCCGTTCGACCATGCCGCCGTCGAAGACGATTGCTGCATCGGCGCCGCGGTGGTCGGCGGCGATCCAGTCGACGATCGAATGCCCACCGACCTCCTCCTCACCGTCGCAGGCAAAGCGGAGGTTGACCGGCAGCGCGCCCGCTGCGGCGAGCAGCTCGGCCGCCTTGAGAAGCATGTAGAGCTGCCCCTTGTCGTCGGCGATGCCGCGGGCGATCAGCCAACCGTCACGCTCGACGAGGTCGAACGGGGCGGATTCCCAGAGCTCGAGTGGGTCGGGTGGCTGCACATCGAAGTGCCCGTAGCAAAGGATCGTCGGCGCGGTCTCCGCTCCCTCTGACGCGCGGACCTCTCCGACGACGAGCGGCCGTTCGTTCCAGGGAAGCACCTGGGCCTCGCCGCCGGCTCGCCGAATCCGATCCGCGACCCAGTCGGCCGCGGCTATGACGTCCGCGTCGTGCGCGGGGTCGGCGCTGACCGACGGAATTGCGATCAACTCCGAGAGCTCAGCGACGAGCGTGTCGTAAGGCGGCAGCTCCACGGCCGCGGAGTCTAGTGATGCCGACACGTGAGGGTTGCGTTGAGGAAGTACACGTAGGGGCGAGGCAGAGCCTCGCCCCTGAAGGGCGGTCCCGCGTCTCCCTTTGGGTTGCGACCGGTGTTGCGTCGCTGGGCGACGCTGCACGGCGCTCCGCGCCGTTCCGCATCGCCCCTACGGCTGGTTGTGGTGTAGGGGAGAAGGGAGGGATCGCAGGGAACCGTAGGTTCCCGGCTTTAGGATCACGCGAAGCGTGCAGCAGATACGTCGCGTAGGCGGGCACGAATACGCGACACGCTGTTCCCTCGCGGATTCGTGCCCGCCTACGCGACGTCGCGCACATTGTTGGCCTCGGCCAATGCGCGCAGCTTCTTCAGGCTCTGGTGCTCTATCTGACGGATGCGCTCGCGCGTGACGTTGAACGCACGCCCGACCTCGTCGAGTGTCTGCGGCTGCTGGCCGTTGAGCCCGTAGCGGAGCTCCAGCACGGCGCGCTCTCGCGGAGACAGCGAGCCCAGAATGGAACGGAGCGCCTCGCGACGCAGCGACACCTCAGCCGCTTCGTCCGGCAGCTGGGCTGTGACATCCGTGAGAAAATGGCCGAACTCCGATTCATCATCGTCACCGACCGGCTTCTCCAGTGAGATGGGCGTCTGAGCCGACCGCCGGATCTGCTCGACCTCCTCGATGCTGAAGTCGAGGTCGCTTGCTATCTCGGGGATGGTCGGCTCCCGCGCGAGCTCGGCCCGCAGCTTGCGTTCGGAGCGGTGGATCTTGTTCAGCTTCTCGACCACGTGTACCGGCATCCTGATCGTTCGCCCCTTGTCGGCGATCGCACGGGCGACTGCCTGCCTGATCCACCAGGTGGCGTAGGTCGAAAACTTGAACCCCTTGCGGTAGTCGAATTTCTCGGCTGCGCGAACGAGCCCGATCGTGCCTTCCTGGATCAGGTCGAGGAACGGCAAGCCCTGGTTGCGGTAGCGCTTTGCGATCGAGACGACCAGACGGAGGTTGGCCTCGACCATGGCCTGCTTGGCGGCGTGATCTCCGAGCTCGATCCGCTTGGCGAGCTCGACCTCTTGGGCAGCGGTCAGCAAGGGCACCTTGCCGATGTCCTTGAGGAACAGCTGCAGGGTGTCCGTCGAGATCTCTGCCTCGGCACCCCAGTCCTTTTCGGCCTCGGCTTCACTCTGCTCGACACCGACAACATCGACCTGGGCCTCCTCGAGAGCGGTGTAGAACTCGTCGAGTTGCGCCGCGTCGAGATCCAGCTCGTCGAGCGCGAGCGCAATATCCTCGGCGTCGAGCTTGCCTGCGCCCTTTCCCAACTCGAACAGCGTGCGCACTTCGAGCAGATCGAGGACTCCCGCGGTCACCGGGGCGTGCGCCGTGCCGTTCGAATCAGCTGCGCTCAGAACCGCCCCCTTTCCGCCAAACCGATGGTGCACATCCATCGAACCGATGGTGGTCATCCGTCAAACCGAGGTGACGGTAGCCGTCAGAGACGCCCTGCGTCAAAAAAATCACCGGATGAAGGTCAGATGCCGGCAGCGCTCAACTCGTCGAGATACCGCTTCGCCACGCTGGTGAGGGGCGATCCGGGCTCGACAGCTCTGACAAGACGAAGCTGACGGCGCGCCTCCTTTACCTGGCCGGACCAGAGCAGGAGCAGGCCGAGATGGAAGCGCACCGTCGCGGCCTTCGGGAACCTTCGCGTGAGAGGTCCGAGCTCGGAGAATGCTCTCGCGGGCTGCGCCTTGTCGAAGAGGCCAACGGCCGCTGCCACCTGCGCCTCGGGGTCGTTGGGCGCGACCCGCGCGGCCCCGGAGTAGGCACGCTCTGCAGAGATCTGCCTCCCGAGTCGTTGCAGTGCCACCCCGTAATAGAGCCGATCGGTGACGGTGCCTGTACGGGCGCGGCGCTCGAGGGTGGCAAACTGGGCTGGCGGAGTGAGTCGCCGGATGGCCGTCGGGGCCTCTTCGCTGGGCACGAAGATCGGCAGGTTGCGAGCAAAGTCCGGGTGGAGCAGATTTCCGGCGGTCACGGCGTAGGCCGTGTCGGGCTCGAGGTCGGCAGCTGACTTCCACGCGTCCTTCGCGCCGCCCTCTCCGGACCAGAACTGAGCGATCCCGAGATTCAACTGGAGCGCAGCACTTTTCGGATGCAGCCCCGCCAGCTGGGTCAAACGCGCGACGGTTCCGTCCGGCCAGCGACTGAAGCTCTCACCGATCCGCGCTTCGAGCGAATCGTGCTTCGCGAACAGTTTCTCCGCCTCGGCCCGCTTTCCGGCTCCGTACAGGCTGGCAGCCTGACGCAGGTCGCGAGCTTCACGGTCGACCCGCACACCGAGGTCGAGCGAGAGCGGCGGCAGTCCCGATCTGACCTTCGGCGCCACGGCCACAACGCCCGGCGGATGGTTGCTCGTCGCTGCTGTGATCCCGGCGACGGCGACTCCGATCGCGAGTGCGAGCACGGTGACGATGAGGCTGATGCGGGCGCGGGCGCTCACGAGCGGACGGTAGCCGGGAACACCACGGCGCCGTCGACGTTACACAAGGGGAGACGCAGGATTTCCCACCTTCCCGCATCGCTATACTCAGGAAAGTAATGGCTACTTACAGAGAATTGTTGGCTCAGGTCAAGGACGAGATCGACGAGGTCTCGACGTCTGAGGTCCTCGATCGTCTCGGCGAGACGGACGGGCCGCTGCTCCTCGATGTGCGCGAGCAGGACGAGTGGCAGGAGGGCCACCTCCCGGGCGCGGTGCACATCCCTCGCGGCAACCTCGAGTCGCGGGTCGAAGCCGTGATCCCGGATAGGTCGCGGGAGATCATCCTCTACTGCGCGGCCGGCGCACGTTCCGCATTCGCAGCGAAGTCGCTGATCGAACTCGGCTACGACAACGTCTCGTCGATGGCCGGCGGGTTCTCGGACTGGAAGCGAAACGGCTTCGCGTTCCAGACGCCGCGCGCGCTGAGCGCCGAGCAACGTGCCCGGTATTCGCGCCATATCCTGATTCCCGAGGTGGGTGAGGAAGGGCAGCAGAAGCTGCTCGACGCTCGTGTGCTTCTGATCGGGGCCGGCGGACTCGGCTCACCCTCATCGCTGTACCTCGCCGCGGCCGGGGTCGGCACCCTCGGCATCGTGGACGCCGATGTCGTCGACGACTCCAACCTGCAGCGGCAGATCGTGCACTCGATGAACACGCTCGGGGAGCCGAAGGTGCTGTCTGCGAAGCAGGCGATCGAGGCGCTCAATCCCGATGTGACCGTCGTCCCGTATCAGGAGCGCCTCACCTCGGAGAACGTCGAGCGGATCCTCGCCGACGGCTGGGATCTGATCGTCGACGGAGCGGACAACTTCCCGACCCGCTATCTCGTCAACGACGCCTCGGTCTGGCACAACATCCCCGTCGTCCACGGCTCGATTTACCGTTTCGAGGGTCAGGTGACGGTCTTCCACCCGCACGTCGGGCCTTGCTACCGCTGCCTCTACCCCGCCCCGCCGCCGCCGGAGCTCGCGCCGAGCTGCGCAGAAGGCGGTGTCCTCGGCGTTCTGCCCGGCATCGTCGGATCGTTGCAGGCGAGCGAGGCATTGAAGCTCATCATCGGTGCCGGCGAGACGCTCACCGGCCGCCTGCTCCTCTTTGACGCCCTCTACACGAGCTTCGACGAGGTCGCCGTGAAGAAGGATCCCGGCTGCCCCGTCTGCGGCGATTCGCCGACGATCACCGAGTACGTCGACTACGTCGAGTTCTGCCAGGGACCTGTGCGCGTATGACGGCCGTCCGCATCCCACCCACACTCCGAGCGGAAGTCGGTGGCGAGCGCCAGGTCGAGGTCGAGGGTGACACGGTCCGCGCCGTGCTCGAGGACCTCGTCGCGCGTCATCCAGCGCTCGGCACGCAGATCTTCAGCGACGGTGAGGTCGCAACTTTCGTCAACGTCTACCTCGGCGGCGAGGATGTCCGCACGCTCGACGGGCTCGACACGGCCGTCGGGCCTGGCCAGACGGTGATCTTGCTGCCCGCGATGGCAGGCGGTTCGACGCCGCCGCGTTCCTTGCCGGTCGTCTCGTCGCTGCTCGACCTCGTTGGCAACACACCGCTCGTCGAGCTGACGAAGATCTCACCCAAGTCGTCAGTGAAGATCTACGCCAAGCTCGAAGGCCAGAACCCGAGCGGCTCGATCAAGGATCGGGTAGCCAAGTCGATGATCGAGGCGGCCGAGGCTTCCGGCGAGCTGGCCCCCGGCCGGCATCTCCTCGAGCCGACGTCTGGCAACACCGGGCATTCGCTTGCGATGATCGCGAAGCTCAGGGGCTATCCGCTGACGTGCGTGATGCCCGAGAACGCGACCGAGGAGCGCAAGCGGATGCTGCGGCTCTACGGCGCCGAGATCGTGCTGTCGCCCGGCGCGGAGGGGTCGAACGGTGCGGTCCGCCTCGCGCTCGAGCTCGCGGAACGCGATTCGAAGTACTTCATGCCGTTCCAGTACGCAAACCCCGCGAATCCGCGCGCCCACTACGAAGGCACGGGGGCCGAGATCGCCGAGGCGCTCGACCACGTCGACGTCCTCGTAGCCGGTCTCGGTACTGGAGGCACTCTGATGGGGACCGGCGAGCGGCTGCGGGAGTCGTTCCCGGACATCGTGGTCGCTGCAGCCGAACCGCTTCCGGGTGACCCGGTCATGGGCCTCCGCTCACTCGACGACGGCTACGTGCCGCCGATTCTCGACGTGACGAAGCTCGATCGCAAGATGCTCGTCTCGAATTCCGAGTCGGTGCACGCTGTTCGCGCTCTCCTCGACCTGGAGGGCATTTTTGCCGGCGTCTCGTGCGGGGCGGCGATCCACGTCGCGCGCAAGATCGCCGAGGAGATGGACGAGGGCGTGATCGTGGTGATTCTCGCCGATGCCGGCTGGAAGTACCTTTCCGCGGACTTCTGGGAGGCCTCAGACGAGGATCTCGAGCGGTCCATGGAACGCACGATCTGGTGGTAGTCGGCGCCAGCGTTCGCTCGGCGCTCGTCGCCCACGCGAATGCCGAGCTACCGAACGAGGCGTGCGGGCTCGTGCTGTTCGAGGGCGACGTTGCCGTCGAATTCGTGCGGGGGCGCAACGCTGCACCGTCGCCGTATCATTTCGAGCTGGAGATAGACCCCCTCGTGTGGGCGGATCTCAACGACCGCGAGGCGGTTCAAGCGGTTTTCCACTCCCACATCTCGTCGCCTCCGCGCCCCTCGCGGACGGATGTGCAGAACATCGGCCTCTGGGCGGGCCAGCCGTATCTGATCTACACGGTGCGTACGGACGAACTGGCTGCCTGGCGGATCACGGACGGCACAATCGAGTCCGTTCCGCTCGATTCGTAGGGGAGAGGCGGAGCCCCTCCCCCGTCAACCGATTCACCGGGAGAGGCTTCGCCTCTCCCCTACGAGGTTGGTGTGGCTTCCATCACTTTATGGTGAACGAGCCCTTCATCAAGGACGCATGCGGATCGCACACGAACTTGTAGGTTCCCTTCTTCAGCGTCACGGTGAACGTCTTCGAGCCGATGGCGCTGACGCTCGTCTTCACGTTCACACCCGGCCCCGTGAGGTGGAAGTTGTGAATGTTCGACTTGTCCGCAACGACGAGCTTGATCTTTCCCGCCGACTTCGGCTTCGAGGCCATCGTGATCGTGAACCCGGGGCCGACGGTGCCCTTGAAGGTGGGCGTTGCCGCGCTCGCCGGCAGGGCTACGAGTAGTGCGCCTGCAACGGCTATGACAGCGAGTGCAGTAGTTCTCAAGATCTCTCCTCTTCGTTGGTTGGTCGTCCGAACATAGTGCCTGCGAGAGGGCTCCTGATGCGCTCTCGAGCGTTCCCTCGGGGGATCGTTAACGGCCCCTTCATCGAAGTCGTATGGAGGCCCATCGTGCCCGTTTCCGAGTCCGAGTCGTTGACGATCCGGAAGTCCACGACACCGGCCCGACCTTGCCGGCCACGCTTCGTCAGTTCAGCTCGACGACGCCTTCTCCCTCGGCCGACCGGAAGAGTGCCTCGATGGCGCGAACCTGTCCAATCGCGTCTGCTCGGCCGAGCAACGGCGGCCGCTCACCTCGAACCGCCGCGTTCAGGTCCTCGAGCTCCAGCCGGTAAGGGTTCGCCGGCTCGACCTCGATGCGCTCGACGGATCCGTTCCGCCGCAGCTCGATCACGGGCTGCTGGCAGTGCCACGGGTCATCGAGGAACAGGGAGCCTTCCGTCCCCACCGCCTCGAGCTCATCACGGTCCGGAAGTGACGTTCCGCAATCGAACAGGGCCACGACGTCTCCAGGAAATCGCATCAGACCTGCGAACACCCAGTCGGTCCCGCTCGAGCCAATGCGTGCGGCCCCGACGACCGACTCGGGCTCGCCGCCGAGGAGGCGGGCCCCGCTCACGCAATAGCAGCCGACGTCCATCAGCGAGCCGCCTTCCACGTCGGTGCGCAGCCGAATGTTGTCTGCGTCGTACAACGAATAGCTGAACGTCGTGCGGATCATGCGGAGCTCGCCGATCACACCCGAAGCGACGAGCTCCGCGAGCCGCGCGGTCTGTGGGTGATGGCGGTACATGAACGCCTCCGAGAGGTGGAATCCCGTTGCCTCCGCTGCATCGAACGCCCGCTCGACGTCGGCTGTGTGACGGCTGAAGGGCTTCTCGCACAGAACGTGTTTCCCGGCTTCGAGCGCCCTGATCGACCACTCACTGTGCATGGTGTTGGGCAGCGGGATATAGACCGCCTCGATCTCCGGATCAGCAAGAAGATCGTCATACGTTCCGTAGGCGCGATCAATCCCCCACGTCTGTGCATACTCCTGGGCTCGCGCGAGATCGCGGCTGGCGACCGCGACGACCTCCACGTCGTCGGACTCCGCCGCGCCGGCGAGCAACTTGCGATTGATATCTGCGGTCGAGAGGACTCCCCACTTCACTGCACTCGAGTTCACTGCCATCAAATCTCCTTTTGCTGGGCTCTTCGGCTACCTACCACCGGACCCGCCGTGCCGATGACGTTGGTGGCATGTCCGTCGTGCGCAAGGCTCGGGAGATCGGCTACCCCCACGAAGCCTCGCTCATCGGGCGCAAAGCCGTCTCGAGGATGCGGTGGTTGCGCCCACGCGTAAGCACGAACAACACCACTTCGGCCACATCCTCGGCGCTCATCATTCCCGGCAGCACGTCGGCGTCACGGCCGCGCCCGTCGTCGAGGGCGAAGTCTGTCGCAACACCGCCCGGGCAGACGTTCGTACAGCGAACGCCCTGCTCCCGCAGCTCACCGTCGAGCGCACGGGTGAGCCCGACTTGCCCGAACTTCGACGCGCAATACACGGCCTCCCCGGGAAAGCCGCGCCGCCCGGCCTCGGAGGCGAGGGTCACGACGTCCGCCTCGCCGCTCTCGAGAAGATGCGGCAGGGCCGCGCGAACCGCGTAGATAGTCCCTTTCAGGTTGACGTCGATCATTTCCTCGAGATGCTCCGGGGACAGCTCGAGGATCGGCCCGTAGGCGCCGACTCCTGCATTGGCAACGAGAATGTCCAACTGCCCGAACCGATCGACAGTCGCGGCTACGGCAGCTTCGACCTGGGAAGGGTCGGCAACGTCGCAGCGGATTCCGATCGTGTCAGGGAGACCGAGGTCGTCGCCGCTACGGGACGCGAGTCCGAGCTTCACGCCTTCGGCTGCGAGCGCCCGCGCTACCGCGGCCCCGATGCCGCGGCTCGCGCCTGTGACGAGGGCGACCTTCCCGGTGATTGCAACGCTCATGTGTCCTCCATTCTTCGCAGTGCGGGGTAGAGCGCGCGAAAGCGCCCGTAGAGATGGTCGTAGGTTGGAACCTGGGAGACGTCGGGCTCGACCGTAGCCCCGACCCGGACGCAACGCGCGACCGCATTGTGCACGTCGGAGAACATACCCCCGGCGACACCTCCAAGCAGCGCTGCACCGAAGGCGGATCCTTCCTCGACCGCAGTCGTCTCGAGCGGCAGGTCGAGAACCGAAGCGAGAATCCGTAGCCAGGAAGAAGCGCGCGCGCCGCCGCCCGAGACACGCGCCGATTCCGCCTCGACCCCCAGACCACGCAGCAACTCCAGTGAGTCCCGCAGGCCGAAGGCGACCCCCTCGAGGACGGCGCGCACCATGGCGCCGCGGTCGTGGCGTACCTCGAGTCCGACGAAAGCGGCTCTTGCATTCGGGTCCGCATGTGGAGTCCGCTCGCCCGCGAGGTAGGGCTGAAACAGAAGTCCCTCGGCGCCCGGCCCCCAGGTATCTGCCTCGGAGACGAGCCTCTCGAAGGGCACGTCGGACGCGAGACGATCGTGAAACCATTGCAGCGACCCGGCCGCCGACAGCATCACCCCCATCGCATGCCAGGAGCCAGGCACGGCGTGGCAGAAGGCATGGACGCGCGCCTGCGGCTCGGCGCGAAACGAGGGAAGCGCAGCGAAGACGACGCCGGAGGTCCCGAGCACGATCGACAACGGGCCCGGACGGTCGATGCCGACGCCGAGAGCGGCGGAGGCGCAGTCACCGGCTCCCGCTGCGACCGGGATCCCCTGCGGCAGTCCGTCACGCCCAACGGTGACCCCGGACCTCTCCGGTGACTCGAGCACGGGAGGCAGCCAGGCGAGCGGCAGCTCGAGCGCCTCGAGGACCTCCGCTGACCACGTGCGCTCCGAGACATCGAGGAGCAACGTGCCAGAGGCATCGGCCACATCGGTCGCCCACTCCCCCGTCAGGCGTAGCCGCACGTAATCCTTCGGCAGCATCACGCGAGCGATTCGGTCGTACGCTTCGGGCTCGTGTCGCCGCAGCCACAGGAGCTTCGGTGCCGTGAATCCGGTCAGCGCGCGATTTCCCGTCAGCCCGATCAATCGTTCGAGCCCGATTCGTTCCTCGATCTCGTCGCACTCGGCCGCAGTTCGCTGATCGTTCCAGAGAATCGCGGGCCGGATGACACGATCGGCTGTGTCGAGAGCAACGAGGCCGTGCATCTGGCCTGAGAGGCCGATGCCGGCGATCTCGAGCGGGCCAAGAGCAGCAAGCGCTGCGGCCGTCGCGGTCCACCAGTCCTCGGGGTCCTGCTCCGACCAGCCCGGCCTCGGGGTCGAGAGCTCGTATCCGCGCTCGGCCCGGCCGACGACCTCGCCGTCGGCCCCGATTGCGATGGCCTTGACGCCGGTCGTACCGATGTCGAGACCGACGGCGACGGTGGTAGCGTCAGCGGGCATGGAGGTCACCCTGATCGCCGACGGGCTCTGGCGCTGGACAGCGTGGCACGAGGAGTGGCGTGACGAGGTCGGCTGTGTCTACTACGAGGCACCCGACGCGATCGTCCTGATCGACCCACTCGTCCCGTCCCGCCAGTCGGAGGCGGCCCGGTTCTGGGAAGCCCTCGACCGGGATGTGAAGCGCGCTGATCTGCCGATCCACGTCTTCATCACGGTCTTTTGGCATGCGCGAAGCGCCGGCGAGATCGTGCAACGGTACGACGGACGCCTGCACACGACGAGCCGCGCTCGCGCGGCGAACCAGCGTCGAACAGGAGTCGCTCCCGCCGTCTTCCGGCCAGGCGATCCCCTTCCGGGCGGTATCGAGGCACTGTCGAGCGGCCGCTCGACCGAGGTCGTCTACTGGATCCCCGAGCACGGCGCCATCGTCCCGGGCGATGTTCTCCTCGGTGACGACAATGACGGGCTGCGCCTGTGCCCGCAGTCGTGGCTGCCGGCGGGCATCGATAGCGCCCGACTCCGGATGACACTGCAGCCGCTGCTCACTCTTCCCGTGAAGCGCGTTCTCGTCTCTCACGGGAATCCCGTCACGGTGGACGCTCATGCACGCCTGGCCAACGCTCTCGCCCAGTAGGCGAGTCACGCGCAGATCCTGCGGGTCACATCGGCATACGCCGCCCGACAGCGCTCGAGCGAGGCGAGGTCGACCCACTCGTCCTCGCCGTGGATGTCGCCGGTCACGGGCCCGAAGACAACGGTCGGAATCCCCGCGTCTGCGAGGAGTGCAGAGTCGGCCCAGTACGCGACCCCTCCGACTTCCGAGGCACCCGTGGCGGTCATGAGTGCCTGCACGACGTCCTCACCGGCCGACACTTCGAATGGGTGGCGCCAGAACAGCACCGAAACGTCGGCGTCGACGCCTGCAATCAGCTCCTCGAGCTCCGCACGGACCCGCTCGATCGACTCTCCGGGAATGGTGCGCCGCTCTCCCGTCAGGAGACAGTGAGCGGGATAACTCGAGTACTCTTGCCCTCCTTCGATCAGGGACGCGTGCACCGATCCGGTGCCGAGGAGCGGGTGGCTCGCCCCTTCGCGGAGGCGATCGCCGAGCTCCGTGATCCGCGTCAGGACCGGCCCCATGGCGGCGATCGCGTCGACGCCGAGGTCGGGGCGCGAGCCGTGGGCTGCGCGGCCGTGCGCCTCCACTTCGAAGCCGACGAAGCCCCGGTGCGCCACGGCAATGCGCTCGTCAGTCGGCTCGGCGACGATGGCGGCATCGGCAGTCACCGATAGGACGAGCGCCTCGGTTCCGAGGCTGCCGACCTCCTCATCCGCGACGGCACTGACGACAACGTCGCCACGTAGTCCCATGCCCACAGCCTCTGCGCCGACGAGCATGATCGCGGCAAGCGAGCCCTTCATGTCGCCGGCGCCGCGCCCGTGGAGCCGTCCGTCACGAACCACTGGCTCGAACGGTCGCTCGACGCCCGCGACACCAACGGTGTCGGTATGGGCGTTGAGCAAGAGCGTCCGGCCGCCGCCGCTCCCTCGCGCACGGCCGACGACGTTCGGCCTGCCGGGAGCCGGCTCGGTCACCTCGACCTCGAGACCCGCCTTCTCGAGCCACGTAGCAACGAACGCCGAGACCGTCGCCTCACCTGCTCCACCGGGGACGAGGTCGGGATTCACCGAATCGATCGCGACGAGCTCGGCGGTCAGCTCGGCAAGAGCATCCTCGATCCCCACCTGCCGCGCTACGCTCCCAGCGCCGCGTACACGAGCTCGTAGGCTCGGACGGCGTCCTTCCTCGACTGCGCCTCACGCAGGGCGGCGTCGTCGATCCGCCCGGCCGCGGCGTTGATGAAGTTCCACTGCAGGACGGAGCGCTTGACGGCGGCAACTGCATCCTCGGTATAGGGGTAGAGGTCGAAGCCCAGCCTTTCGCCGTTCGAGCCGTAGCCGGCACGGCGGAGCTCGACGGCGAGCTCGAGGGTCTCCATGAATGCCGTCGCGCCGACCATGTTGTCGTCGTCGAATGTGCCCCAGCCACTGTTCGCGTGCTGGTGGCCGAGCAGCCCTTCGGCGGCGAGCATCGCCGCGTACTCGCCCAGGTTCTCACCGTTCATGATCAGGTGCTGCCAGTCCATGTTGACCTGCACGTTCGTGATTCCCTGCGCGCGGAGCGTGTGGATGACGTGCAGCGTCATCCCGATGTTGCGCATCATGATCTTCATCGCCGGCTCGCTGTTCTTGTGCTCGAGGAACAGCTTGACGCCGTGCTTGTCACAGACCTGAGCTGCCTGGCCGATCCCGTCGATCAGCCACGCCCAGGAATCCGCATACGGTGTCT
This sequence comes from uncultured Thermoleophilia bacterium, assembly GCA_963784945.1. Lineage (GTDB taxonomy): Bacteria > Actinomycetota > Thermoleophilia > Gaiellales > Gaiellaceae > Gaiella. The sequence goes on from CAWATN010000013.1 coordinate 279,873, forward strand.
GGAACGGGTAGTTGTAGCCCTCGCATCCGGGCCAGACGACGAACTGCGCCCCGATCGAGCCGGCGAACTCCGCCGCTTCGAGCGTCAACCGCACCGCCTCCGCCCGGGTCGCCGGATCGGGTGAGACAAGACCCCCGCGACCAAACCGCGGATCGAGATGGAGACCGGTGCAGATCGTGTAGATGCCGTGCCCGTCGAGCGCCTCTCGTACTTCGTCGAGGTTTGCCGGCGAAAGCTCGTAGGGATAGTGGAACTCGTAGTCGTCCATCAGGTCCCCGAGTCCCTCGACCGCCCGACGCACCTTGGTCGCCGTCGAGTCGTTCGTCAGGGCAGGCTGGTAGCCCACAGGGATGAAGCGCGTGATCATTGGGCCAAAGGCCCAGATACCAAGGGACGTCTTCATCAGTGGGTTCTCCTCGCGATCGTGGGACGACTCGTAGTATCTCGTAAACGGCTGAGTCGAACGAGAGGAGCAGACACATGAGCGACGGCCAGGGCGGGATCGGCGCGAAGCCGAGCGTAGAGGCAGTCGGCCAGATCGAGGAGATCGGGATCGGGATGCTCGGGTACGCGTTCATGGGCAAGGCCCACTCGAATGCGTTCCGCAAGATCGCCTATATGACGTGGCCCCCACCGCTGATGCCACGACTCGTCGCCATCGCCGGCCGGGACGAGGAAGCCGTCGCCGGCGCAGCGCGACGGTACGGCTACGAGCGCTGGACAACGGACTGGCGCGACATCGTCAGCGACCCGTCGATCGGGTTGTTCGACAACGGCGGCCCGAACTCGCTTCATGCCGAGCCCACGATCGCCGCCGCCGAGGCGGGCAAGCACGTCCTCTGCGAGAAGCCGCTCGGCCGCGACGCCGACGAGAGCTACGACATCTGGCAGCGTGTTGCCGCGACGGGGGTCAAGCACCTGTGCGCCTTCAACTACCGGTTCGTCCCCGCCGTCCGTCTTGCCCGCGAGATGATCGAGGCGGGCGAGCTCGGCGAGATCCGCCACTTCCGCGGCCGCTACCTCCAGGACTGGGGCGACGACCCGACGCTCGACACATGGCGCTTCGACGCCGCCGCAGCCGGTTCGGGAGCGCTCGGCGACCTCGGCGCCCATGTCATAGATCTTGCCCGTTTCCTCGTCGGCGACCTCGCCACCGTGTCGGCGCTGGTCCACACCTTCCTGCCGGGCCGGAAGGTCGACGATGCGATCGAGGCGGCCGTCGAGTTCGAAGGTGGCGCGATCGGGACTATCGAGGCGACGCGACTCGCGCTCGGCCGCCGCAACGCCTTCCAGTGGGAGATCAACGGCACCAAGGGATCACTGGCGTTCGACATGGAGAAGTTGAACGAGCTGCAGGTGTTCCGGGCCGACGGGGACAGGGCACGTGGCTTCAAGAACGTCTTGGTGTCGGAGGCCGACCACCCGTTCTGGGAGTTCTGGTGGCCGCCCGGACATATCGTCGGCTGGGGCGAGACCTTCGTGCACGAGATCCACCACCTGCTCCGCGCGATCGCCGATGACACTGATGTGGCGCCGTACGGAGCAACGTTCGAGGACGGCTACCGTGCTGCCGAGGTATGCGACGCAATCGTCCGCTCCAGCAAGAGCGGACGGCGCGAGACGATCACGTACCGCTGAGCTGGTGAGCAGGGCCGGCCGCAACGCGCGGCCGGCCCTGCAGAATCAGCGGCCGGCTTTGGTCTGACGCCGCTTCAGCACGGTGTCCGCGATCACCGCGAGGAGCAGGATCACACCGGTAGCGACGTAGATGTCGCCCGCCGAGCGGTTCTGTGTGTTGAGGCCGTTCGCGATCGTCGCCACGACCATCGACCCGAACAGAGCGTTTCTGACCTCGCCGCGGCCGCCGAACAGGCTCGTGCCGCCGATCACTGCTGCCGAGATCGCGTCGATCAGGAGCGTGCCGCTGCCGGCGGCGATGTTGACGCTCTGTAGGCGCGACGCGAGCACGACGCCTCCGAGGCCGGCCATCGCGCTCGAGATCATGAAGACGATCATGCGGACGCGGGAGACGTTGATGCCGGCCCGCCTCGCCGCCTCTGCGTTGCCGCCGACCGCGTAGACGTGACGGCCGAACGTCGTCCGCTTCGCGAGGAACGTGAGGATCACGAGCATGATCACCACGAGGAGCAGCGCGAAAGGTACGCCGCGGTCCTTGTTGCAGATCGCAACGGCTCCGAAGGCGAGGATCGCGACGCCGACCAGCTTCAGCACCACGAGCACCGGATCGCGCAGGGCCACGCCGTGGCGGCGGTTCGAGAGAAGGCCGTTGACGACGATCCCCGCGTAGAGGACCGTCCCGACGATCGCGATGATCCAGCCGACCGTGTCGCTGAAGAAGTAGCCGGCGACGTTGTTGACCGTGTTGTCCTGGATCACGATTACCTGCTCGGGCAGTGCCTTCTGGATCACGCCCTGCCAGATCTCGAGGCCGGCGAGAGTGACGACGAAGGCCGGAACACCGATCAGTGCCACGATCGAGCCCTGGAAGAGGCCGATCGCGGCGCAGATGAGAATCGCAACCAGGATCGCGAGCAGCCCGCCAGGGATGAAACCGATATCCGGGATGTCGTGCCCGCTGCCCGGGAGCTGCAGCTCCGCCACGGCGACGCCGGCGACGCCGCTGACGAAGCCGATCGAGAGGTCGATCTCGCCGATCAGAAGGACGAAGACGACTCCGTATGCGAGCATCGTCGTGCCGGCCATCTGGACGATGATGTTGTTGAAGTTGACGGCGCTGAAGAAGTTGTTGGCCGTGAACCCGAAGTAGACGACGATGATCGCAAGCACGACAACGACGGGCCAGCTGCCGAGGTTGCCCGCCTTGACGTTCTCGCGGACCCGATTGGAGATCGACCCGAGCCCGGGAGGCTCAACATCCGCCGTGGCTGCGTCGGCGCCAGAGCTCATGCGATCACCTCTGCGGCCTCGGCCGGGATACCCGCGACCTTCGTCGGGACGCCGGCGGTGATCGCGCCGATCACCTCCTGCTGCGTCGTCTTCTCGCGTTCGTAGACGCCGATGCTGTAGCCAAGGCGAAGAACGGTGATGCGATGTGCAACCGCGAAGATGTCGTGCAGGTTGTGCGAGATCAGAACGACCGCGAGTCCCTGCTCGGCGAGGCGCGCCACGAGCTCGAGCACCTGAGCGGTCTGGGCGACCCCGAGCGCGGCGGTGGGCTCGTCCAGGATCACGAGGCGCGAGTTCCACATCACAGCGCGCGCGACGGCGACCGACTGCCGCTGGCCGCCCGAGAGGGTGGCGACGGGCTGGCGGATCGAGCGGATCGTCGTGACCCTGAGAGACTTCATCGTCTCGGCAGTCTTCGCCTCCATTACGGGCTCGTTGAGCACCTGAAGTGCACTTCGCGACTCGCGTCCGAGATACATGTTCTGGACGACGTCGAGGTTGTCGCAGAGCGCAAGGTCCTGGTAGACGACTTCGATCCCGAGCCGCGCCGCGTCCTTGGGACCATGGATCGACACGGGCTGACCGTCCATCAGCACCTCGCCCTCGTCCCAGCCGTGGATCCCCGCGACGCACTTGATCAGCGTCGACTTCCCTGCGCCGTTATCCCCGACGAGGGCCATTACCTCACCTGCACGTACTTCGAAGTCGACGGCGGTTAGCGCCTGCACGGAGCCGAAGCTCTTGGAGAGGTCGCGAATCTCGAGAAGGGGGGCCGTCGTGGATGTGGTCGTCGCGGTCACGGGCATCCTCGGGTTGGGGGAACGAGCCGGGGGCCGCCTGCCACAGGCAGGGCGGCCCCCGAGTCGATGGGTCTCGAGCCTACGCGGGCTTGACGCAGTACTTCGCGTACTCGCCGTTGCAGACGTCCTTCTTCTTCAGGAATCCGCTCGTGAAGAGCTTCCTGAAGTTCGTCTTGTCGATCGACTCAGGCGCGATCAGGATCGCCTTCTCCGGGCCGCGGCCCTTCGTCTTGATGATCGACGTGTACTTGACCGGCTTGCCCTTGATGATGTCGACAGCCGTGTTCGCGGCGATGACCGCGAGCTTGCGGACGTCCTTGAACACCGTGGCTGTCTGCCAGCCGGAGATGATGTTCTGCACGCCCTGCGACGACGCATCCTGGCCGCTCAGAGCGATCGGATCGAGGCCGTGGGTCTTCTGGGCGACCACAACCGAGTTGGCGAGGTTGTCGTTCGCCGCAGCAACACCGTTGATCTTGTTGCCCGTCTTGACGAGCATCTGCTCGTAGATCGTCGAGGCGTTGGTGCCGTCCCAGTCCGGTACGAACTGCTGCGGCCCCTTCGTGAGGGTGCCCGACTTGTAGAGCGGGTTCAGGACCTTGTCCACGCCACTCTTGAACAGGAACGCGTTGGCGTCAGTCTGGCCGCCCCACAACGAGGCAACAACGGGCTTCTTGCCGTAGAGGCCCTTCGCCTTCAGGCCCTTGATGACGGCACCTGCCTGAAGCACGCCGACCGTCTTGCCGTCGAACGAGACGTACGCGACAGCGTTACCGCCCTCGACCTGGCGGTCGTAGTCGATCGACTTCGCACCCTTGGCCAGAGCTGCCTTCTCGATCGCGCTCGCCGAACCGGCGTCGAGCGGAGCGATGATGATCACCTTGGCGCCGTTCGCGAGGCACTGATCTGCCTGTGAGCGCATCTTCTGCGGGTCGTTGAGGGCGTTGACGATCGTGTGGCTGACCCCAGCCGCCTTGAGTGTCTTGTCGAGGTACGGACGGTCGAACTGCTCCCAGCGGACGGACGACTTCGTGTCCGGCAGCAGGACGCAGACATCCGCCGTAGCGGACTTCTTGGCGGGCTTCGCGATCGCCGCCGTCACTGCCACGCTGACCGCGGCGAGTGCGATGACGAGCACGGTGATGAACTTCTTCACGATAGTTTTCCTCCTAAGTGATGTGCCTTAACGAGCGGCGGGGACAAGGGTACAGCCCAGACGGGCTGACTACAATGCCTCCGCCCTGATTGCCGTGCACGAACCGTTCCAGTGCTGTTGACACCTCCTTCATCGTTCGTTCCGGCCGCAACCAGCTGTCGCCCAGCATCTTGGCTGGACTGACAACAGACCCCTGGTCGTTGCCGAACTCCCATTTACGAAGAAACCCTTTCGCGTGATACGCCCGCCCGTGCCGGGACGAGCCACGGCTCGGCCAGCACGGAGAGCAGCGTCATCGCCGCCGCGCCGCGGACCGGGGCGCCTTCCCCGAACTCCGACGCGCGCACCTCGCAACCCGACCACGTGGAGGAAAGCACGCGCTCGCTGATCACCTTGCTCACGTCATCGGCAAGCCATGGAGCGAGCGGCCCGAAGCACCCGCCGAGCACGACGACGCCGACGTCGAACAGGTTCACGGCCGAGGCCAGCCCGATGCCGAGATACCGACCGGCGTCGGCAAGGCTCTGCAGGACGGCGGGATCGCCGTTCTCCGCCCGCCGCACGAGCTCCCTCGTGACGCTGCGCGTACGACCGCCGGCACTCACGGCGATCCCCGCGCGGCGAGCGATCGCTTCCAGGCCGACGTACGTCTCGAGGCACCCGGTCGAGCCGCATTTGCAAAGCGGCCCTTCGGGATCGACCGTGATATGCCCGAACTCGCCGCCGTACCCGTGCGCACCGCGGAAGAGCTCGCCGTTGATGAAGATACCGCCGCCGACGCCGACCTCCCCGAAGACGCAGACGAAGTTCTCGAGGTCGCGAGCCGCTCCCTGCCAGTGCTCCGCAAGCGCGGCGAGGTTGGCCTCGTTGTCGGCATGGACGGGGAGCTCGGGGAGGCGTAGAGCGAGCTCGTCGGCGACCCGCAATTCCGACCACCCGAGGTTCGGAGCGCGAAGAAGCGTGCCTGTCTGTGCCTCGACGAGGCCCGGGAGCGCAACAGCTGCACCCGCCGGGACGAGGTCATCCGCCCGGATCACGGCGAGCGCCTTCTCCGCCATCCGGGCCAGGCGGTTCAGCACATGACTCGGTGACGAGCGCCTGTTGTCCGTGTGGACGCGCCTCTCGTAGCGGATCGTCCCGGTCAGATCCTCGACGCAGACCGCGAGATAGTCGACGTTGACCTCGAGCCCGATTGCGACGACGCGATCGCCCAACTCGAGTGTCTGGGCGGGGCGGCCGACGCGGCCGGAACGAACGTCTTCGGTCGTCTCCCGCAACAGGTCGAGCTCGATCAGCTCACCGACGAGGCTCGACACGGTCCCGCGCGTCAGACCTGTCTCGGCAGCAACCCGGGCGCGCGAACGTGGCTCACCTGCTGCGATCTGCTGCAGCACAACGCCGAGGTTTGCCCGCCGCACGGTCGTCTGGTCGGCCCGCGAGGTCGCGTTATAGGCGCGCTCGAAACTCAAGCGCGTGGCTTTGGCACGGGGGATGTCAGCGTCGACTCGATCAACCCAGCAGAGGGTTTTGTATGGCCGTCGCACAAACTAACCGTCGTCGATGCCGATGTCAAGATCTGGAGAGCGACAGCACGCTGTGCTGGCGAACGGGCGACGCTTCGCATCGCCCCTGCGAGCAGCCCACCGAGACCTACACTCCGGACGTGATTGCGGACGCACACCTCGACTTGCTGCTCGAGCTCGGGTATCGCGAGCTCCGCTCCGGAGAGACCGGCACGTTCGCGCGCACCTGGCTGCCGCTCCTGGAGGCCGGCGGCGAGGACTACCCGGCGCTCCTCGCGACGATGAGCGATCGAGGCTGGAGCTCGGCTGACATCGACGCAGTCAGCTCCGACAACCTACTCGGCTTCCTGCGCCGGGCTCTACCCTCGGAATAGGACGCGCGGACGGCTCCTAGAGCGCAGCCCCACCGTCGGCCAGCAGCGTCGCACCGTTGACGTAGGACGCATCAGGCGAGAGCAGCCAGGCTACGAGCGCTGCGATCTCCTCCGGACGACCGAGGCGGCCGGCTGGAATCTCGTGTGCCAACTCGGCGACTCGGTCACCTGCGAGCTCGCGGACCGTCTCTCCGTCGATCGTTCCAGGGGCGACGGCGTTCACCGTGACGCCGGCCGATGCGAGCGCAGCCGCCGCGCGACGAGTCAGCGCGAGGAGCCCTGCCTTCGACGTTGCGTAGTGAGCACCGGTTACCCCGCGACCCCGGAATGCCGAATCCGACGCGATGTTGACGATGCGCCCATCGCCGCGGTCTCGGAGGACCGGGCCGACGACTCGAATGCCCAGGAACGCTCCGCGCAGGTTCGTAGCGAGCACGTCGTCCCACTCGTCGGGTGTGATCTCGAAGAGATCGCGAATGTCGGTTCGGGCAGCACAATTGACGAGGGCCGCGAGATCCCCTGCCGCTCGGGCGAGCTCGACGGCATGATCCCAGGCGCCTGGGTCACGCACGTCGAGGAGCGCCGGCATGGCATCGCGTCCGAGCTCGGCTGCGAGCAACGCGACAGCATCAGCGTCGATGTCACCGAGAACGAGCGCCCACCCGTCGGCGAAGAGCCGGCGTGCGACGGCTGCCCCGATTCCCCGGCCCGAGCCCGTGACAATGGCCACCTTCACGCGGCGGGTTCCAGGAGACTCGCTCCGATCGCGCCACCGAGATCGCCGAGTTCAGCGAGTCGATAGACGGGGGCCTCGTGAAAGAACGTGTGCTTGCTCGCCGCTGCTTCGATTCGCGCCAGCCAGTCCGAGCCGAGGCGCTCTCCGAGACCGCCCCCGATCACCACCGCCTCGACGTCGAGCAACGTCACGGCCGATCCGATTCCCACCGCGAGGGCTTCGATTGCTCTCGCGATCAACGACTCGGCCACTTCGTCACCCGCCTGCAGCGCCCGCAACCAGACTCCGCTCGTCAGCCGGTCGCGACCGCGCTTCTCCATCAGCTCGAACAGGATGGTCGGACGATCCTTCGCGAGCTCGCGCGCACGCTCTTCCAGCGCCCCGCGGCCGGCATACGCCTCGACACATCCATCGAGGCCGCAGTTGCAACGGCGGCCTCCGGGCTTCGAGCACACGTGCCCGATCTCGCCGGCGGAGCCGCGCCCGACGAGCAGCTTGCCGTCCACCACGATTCCGCCGCCGACACCGGTCCCCCAGAAGACCCCGAGGAATGACGCGAAGCCCCGTCCGGCCCCGAAGCGGTGCTCGGCCTCGACGGCGACGTTGACGTCGTTGCCGATCGTGACGGCTCGCCCCAACTCGAGAGCGAGCACTGGCCCGAGTGGAAACGGCTTACGCCAGCCCTCGATATTCGGAACCTGAGCTACCATCCCCGTCTCGACGTCGATCGAGCCGGGCGCCCCGACACCGACCCCGGCGAGGCCCATCGGTTCGGCGCCGGCATCGTGGACTGCAGCCCGTAACGTGTCGGCAAGCACGCCGACGACGACCTCCGGCCCACCTCGTCGCGGAGTCTCACTCCGTGCCTGACCGAGAACGGTGGCTTCCCCGTCTGTCACGACTGCCTGGATCTTGGTGCCGCCGAGGTCGAGCCCGCCCCTCAACGTCGTCACGGCAGCCACCGCACCACGTCGTCGATCGGCTTGCGGTTTGCGCGACTGCTCCACTCCTCCACGGTGTGCCGCTCGGGGTCGCGTGGCGCGGCGGGGAGGCCGAAAGAGAGGACGATGACCGGCGTCTCGCCGTCGGTCGCCGCGAGCGAGCGCCGGGCGAGGTCGACATCCGAGATCCCGTTCGGGCACGAAGCGACGCCCTCCGCCCAGGCGGCGAGGAGCATGCTCTGCGCCGCTCGGCCTGCATCGAAGGAGACCGGCCCTTTACCGTGCACCAGGATCGCGACGACGAGCCCTGCCGTCAGCACGTTCTCAGGCACGAAGACGGCCCCGGCGAGCTCCTCGATGCGAGCGCGCCCCTCCGGGACGACGAACGTCCATGGCTGAGAATTGCGAGACGAGCCGGACAGCCTCCCGGCATCGAGCAGCCGGAGTGCGAGGTCGGGCGGCAACGGCTCGGGGCGGGTCCGGCGCTCGTCGCGACGGCTGGCAATCGCGAGCAGCGTGTCCACGTTTCTAGCCTACTTCCCCCGCACGAGCGCGGCTTTCTACCGTTGGAGGCAAGCCGGAGAAAAGTAGGCTAGAACCACGATGGCGCAACCGGCCGATCAAGAGACCGTCAGCCTGCTTCGCTGGCTCCGCCGTCAGTTGCGCCAGCCAACGCCCGAGCGCGAACGGCTCGAGGCTGCCGTCGCACACGATGACCCGGCCGAAGCACGCCGACTCGTCGAACGCTATCCGTTCGGCGAAGCACAACGGAGGCACGTCGAAGGGCTCCTCGACCGCTGGGAGCTGAGCCGTGGCCCGCGCTGAAAACGAAGCTCTGGTTCGAGCGGTCTTCGACGCGTTCGCGCAGAAGCGCGGCTTTGCGTTGCGCGATGTGTTCGCCCACGACGCTGTCTGGACCGTCCCCGGCGGCGGCTCGATGGCAGGAACGTTCAACGGCCGAGAGGAGATCTTCGCGTTCCTCGGTCGGCTCCCGAAGGAGACGAACGGCACGTACGCGTCGTCGCTGATCGACGTCCTGGCGTCGGAGACGAGGGCAGCGGCGCTGTACCGGGCGAGCGGTGAGCGGAAGGGCCGCCGGCTCGAGCTCGATCAGGTGCTGTTGTTCAGGATCGAGGACGGCCGCGTGCAGGAAGTCCTGGCGTTGCCGAGCGACCCGGCAGCGTTCGACCTCTTCTGGGGTTGAGCTGCATCACCTGCGCTTGGCTGCGGCCCTGCCCGGAGCGGAGACGCACGGGAAATGTCTACGTCCCCCACCCCGGGTCACGACCGCCGCTTCCGAGGGACTCGATCACGATCTCGATCAGACGGCCCGACGAGAGTACGTGCTCACGGGCGAGTAGCCTCGCGCCTGACGCACTTCCCGCCGCGATCGCCTCACGAATCGCACGATGCTGGAGATCGTTCTTCGCGTACAGCTCATCGAGCTCCACCCGCGCGCTCCAGACCCGGTCGCCGATGAACGTCCGGCGCGCGCTCTTCGCGAGACGCTCGACCAGGGGCATTGCCGCCGCGGCGTAGATCACGTCGTGAAAGGCGTAGTTCGCCTGCATCCACTCGACGAACAGGCTCGAGTCGCGTGCCTCGCCCCGCCGTGCCTGGTCGCGCAGCTCGAGTGTCAGCTCGGAGAACCGCCGCTCCGCCTCGTCGAGAGCCTCGACGTCGGCCGCGGTCATTCGTGGCGTCGCCACCTCGGTCGCGAGAGCCTCGAGCTCTGCTCGGACGAGGTGGGCCTCCCGGAGCTCGGCAGGCGAGATCGACCGGACGCGTACGCCTCGGTTCGGCTCGAACATGACGAGACCGAGTGCGGCGAGCCGCCGCAGCGCTTCGCGCACGGGAGTACGCGAGACGTCGAACCGCTCCGAGAGCTGCTCCTGGCGGAGCACCGTTCCCGGCGCGATCGCCCCTCCCACGATCTCGTCTTCGAGTACCCGGGCAATGTCGTCGGCCTTGGTGGAGAGGGTGCTCATCGCGTTCGCAGTCTATGGAAGACCTCGCGCATGAGCATCAAGTGTATTTGTTTGGGATCCGAAAAGAGTCAAGTAACAGCCTTGTGCGTCTATTTTCTCTCATGTAGGATCCAAGAATCGATATTTTGGATCCCAAAGGAGGGCAGATGACGCGAATCGACAACATCGAGCGCCCGTATAGCCCGGAGGACGTCGAACGCCTCCGCGGCTCGGTCACGATCGAGCACACGCTGGCCCGGCTCGGTGCCGAGCGATTGCGGCGCCTTCTCGCCGAGGACGAATGGGTCCCTGCGCTCGGCGCCATGACGGGCGGGCAGGCGGTGCAGATGGTGAAGGCCGGGCTGAAGGCGATCTACCTTTCAGGTTGGCAGGTCGCCGCCGATGCGAACCTCTCGGGCAACACGTACCCCGATCAGAGCCTCTACCCGGCGAACAGTGCCCCCGCGCTCGTGAAGCGCATCAACAGTGCGCTGTTGCGCGCCGACCAGATTGCCCATTCCGAGGGGGACGCGTCAGCGGCGGACTCGATCCACTGGCTCGCCCCCATCGTCGCCGATGCAGAGGCCGGCTTCGGCGGCCCGCTCAACGCCTACGAGATGATGAAGTCGTTCATCGAGGCCGGGGCAGCAGCGGTGCATTTCGAGGACCAGCTCTCGTCCGAGAAGAAGTGTGGCCACCTCGGCGGCAAGGTGCTCGTTCCGACGGCCCAGCACGTGCGGACGCTCGTCGCTGCACGTCTTGCAGCCGACGTCGCCGACGTGCCGACGCTCGTCGTCGCCCGCACCGACGCGCTGTCGGCGTCGCTCCTGACGAGCGACATCGACGAGGTCGATCGCGAATTCTGCACGGGCGAGCGAACACCCGAGGGCTTCTTCCGGGTGCGGGGCGGCATCGAAGCAGCCATCGCGCGCGGCCTCGCATATGCCCCCTACTCGGACCTGATCTGGTGCGAGACGTCGACGCCCGACATGGCGGAGGCAGAGCAGTTCGCCGCAGCGATTCACGAGCAGTATCCAGACCAGCTCCTCGCCTATAACTGCTCGCCCTCCTTCAACTGGCGCAAGCATCTGAGCGAGCAGCAGATCGCGTCATTCCAGAGCGAGCTCGCCGCGATGGGCTATCGCTTCCAGTTCATCACCCTCGCCGGGTTCCACGCGGTCAACCTGTCGATGTTCGAGCTCGCGCGGGAGTACAACACCGAGGCTATGCCGGCGTATGTGCGGCTGCAGGAGCGCGAGTTCGAACTCGAGGAGGAGGGCTACACCGCCACCCGCCATCAACGCGAGGTCGGCGCAGGCTATTTCGACCAGGTGCTGCAGACGATCGCCGGGGGAACGGCCTCGACCCTGGCGCTCGCAGGATCGACCGAGGAAGAGCAGTTCGACGTCGAGGCCCGACAAACCGAGAGGACGGCAGCATGACCCCCCTGCAACTGATCGCAACGCTCAAACGTCCGTCGGGGTCGACCCGGCCCCAGCAATCGCCACGCCCCGTCGTGCTGACACGCTCGGAGACCGCCGAGTGCAATTGCCCTGACCGGTGCGAGCGCGACCACGAGGTCGACTGAAGCTCATCTGGCGTGTGCGGGGTGCGTGCTCGGAAGACAAGCACCCCGCACCTCGAGCTGAACCGTCGGGCCCGTGGGGGGCGAACCTTGTATCGTGGCATTGCGTGAGCCACGACGTCCTCGAAGCGCGCCCGCCCGAGATCTCGACGGAGCTCGCCGCCGAGGTAGCTCGCTCAGGGTTCGGTGTCGACGGAGATGCGACCGCCCTCGAAGGCGAGCGCGACCGGAACTTCCGGATCGACGGCGATCAAGGCTCGTTCGTCCTCAAGATTGGCAACCCCGCCGACCGATCAGGCGTTGTCGAGATGCAGGTGCTGGCAATGGAACATGCGATCCGGGCGGATCGAACGCTGCCGATCGCGCGTCCACGCCGCAGCGTCGACGGTCGACCGACGGGAGCGGTCGCCATCGACGGCATCGACCATGCGACCCAACTCGTCACCTTCATCTCCGGAACCGCCTTCTCTCAGGGAAGGTCCAATCCGAGCACTCGTCGCGCGGTCGGCGCGGCTGTCGCCCGTCTCGACCGTGCGCTTGCGGGGTTCACTCACCCACTTGCACAACGGGCGCTCTTGTGGGACGTGACACGACTTCCCGCACTGCGACCCAAGCTCTCATACCTTGCGGCGGGACACCGGGGGCTCGTCGAACGCACGCTCGACCGCTATGAGGCGGTCATCGCACCCGCCCTCGAGCTCGTGCCTCTCTCGACGATCCACGGCGACGTCAACCCCGGCAACCTCCTCGCGGATATCGACGACCCGGAGCGCGTCGCAGGCATCGTCGACTTCGGAGACCTCGTTCACGCGCGGACGGTGATCGATCCCGCCATCGCAGCCGCCTATCAGGCCTTCGGTTGCGATGATCCGCTCGATCCGCTCGTCGACGTGCTGACCGCCTACCATGCGGTCCGACCGTTGACCACCACCGAGCTCGAGCTCGTTCCGGACCTCGCGGCAGCACGGATGGCCCAGTCGCTCCTCATCTCGGCGTGGCGCGCCGAGCTCCATCCGGACAACATCGACTACATCCTCGCCGACGCGGACGACTGCCTTGCCACGCTGATCCGGTTGCGCGAGACCGAACCGTCGGTGCTTGCCGCTGCACTCGCGGAGGCATGTGGGGTGCTCCGCCGACCGCGCGAATCACTCGTTGCCAGCATGGCGTTGAGGCGCTCGCGGCTCGGGCCGGCACTCTCACTGAGCTACGACGAGCCGGTGCGGCTCGAATCGGGTGACGGCGTCTGGCTCACCGACGTCGACGGCAATCGGCTACTCGATGCCTACAACAACGTCCCGCAGGTCGGTCATGCCCACCCCCGTGTCACTGCGGCGCTCGCCGCGCAGGCGCGCCGCCTGACGACGAACACGCGCTATCTCGTCGACGAGGTCGCGGCGTATGCCGACCGCCTCGTCGCGCTCTTGCCCGGCGAGCTGTCCGTGGTGATGTTCGTCAACTCGGGCAGTGAGGCGAACGACGTCGCGATTCAGATTGCGCGCGCGGTCACCGGCAACCGGGGGGCCGTGATCACCGAGCACGCGTACCACGGCACGACGACGGCAACGGCAGCGCTGTCGCCCGAGGAGCTCGGGACTGCAGCTCTCGAGCCCTGGGTGGCGCGGATCGGAGGAGCAGCGACGCTGAGCGCCTCTGACGCTGCGGAGCGTGTCGCCGTTGAGGTGGGCGACGCATGCACGAGCCTCGGCGCCGCGGGGCACGGAGCGGCCCTCCTCATCTGCGACGATGTGTTCTCGAGCGACGGCATCTTCACGGTGCCGCCCGGCTACTTACGCGCGGCGTATGAGCACGCCAGAGCAGCCGGAGCGCTGTGTGTCGCCGATGAGGTGCAGGCAGGCTTCGGACGGGTCGGTGAGGCGTTCTGGGGGTTTGCGCAGGACGGAGTCGTACCCGACATCGTCACGCTGGGGAAGCCGATGGGAAACGGCCATCCGATGGGCGCCGTCGTGACGACCCCGGCTATCGCCGCCGAGTTCGCCGAGCGTTGGCATTTCTTCTCGACGTTCGCCGGCTCGCCTGTCGCTGCGGCTGTCGGTTCCGCCGTGCTCGACGTGATCGAGCGAGAACGGCTCGCCGAGCACGCAGAACGGGTGGGCGCGTACCTCCGCACGCGGCTGAGCGAAGTGGCTGAATCGCACCCGGTCGTCAAAGCAGTGCGCGGACCGGGCTTGTTCGTCGGCGTCGAACTGAACTGTGACTCGGAAGGGCGAGCCGGCATCGGCAGAGCGGTTGCCAACGGTCTCCGTCAGCGCGGCGTTCTCGTCGGCGCGACGGGGCCACTGGTCAACGTGATCAAGATTCGCCCCCCACTCGTCTTCTCGGAGCAGCACGCGGATCGCGTGGCAGTAGCCCTCGACGCGACGCTGGCTGCCGAGATGAGATGATCGAAGGGTGATCGATACCGCCGACGTTCTGACCGACGAAGCGCGACGCTTCCTGTCCGACCTGCAACGGACATTCGGAGCACGCCGCATCGATCTGCTTGCCCGCCGCGCCGAGCGGCTCGAGCGGCTCCACGCGGGTGAGCTACCAGACTTCCTGCCACAGACAGCAGACGTGCGGGCCGCTGACTGGGTCGTGGCGCCGACGCCCGCCGAGATCGCCGACAGGCGGGTTGAGATCACCGGGCCCGTCGACCGCAAGATGGTGATCAACGCCTTGAACTCGGGTGCACGTGTCTTCATGGCCGACTTCGAGGATTCGAACTCGCCCACGTGGTTCAACTGCATCGACGGTCAGCGCAACCTGACCGACGCGCTCGACCGGACGATCTCGCTCGACACCGGTGCGAAGCAGTACACGCTCGCGGACGATCCGGCCGTCCTCTTCGTGCGGCCGCGAGGCTGGCACCTCGACGAGCGTCACTTCGAGGTCGACGGTGCCGCGATGTCGGCCTCGCTCTTCGACTTCGGCCTCTACTTCTTCCGCAACCACGGTCGCAACGGCCGTTACTTCTACTTGCCCAAGCTCGAGTCGCACCTCGAGGCGCGGCTCTGGAACGACATTTTCGTCTGGTCGCAGGAGCGGCTCGGTGTCGCGCAGGGGACGATCAAGGCGACCGTTCTGATCGAGACGATCCTCGCCGCCTTCGAGATGGACGAGATCCTCTACGAGTTGCGAGATCATTCGGCGGGTCTCAATGCCGGTCGCTGGGATTACATCTTCAGCGTGATCAAGAAGCTCGGCCACCGGCCGGAGATGGTGCTCCCCGACCGCGGTGCCGTCACGATGGCGGTCCCGTTCATGCGCTCGTACTGCGAGTTGCTCGTCAAGACGTGCCATCGTCGCGGCGCCTTCGCGATGGGCGGCATGGCGGCGTTCATCCCCTCGCGCCGTGATGCGGAGGTGAACGCTGTCGCTCTCGCCAGAGTGCGCGAGGACAAGGAACGCGAAGCCTCGCAGGGGTTCGACGGCACGTGGGTTGCCCATCCCGACCTCGTCCCGACGGCGTACGAGGCATTCGACGCCGTGCTGGGCGACCGCCCGAACCAGATCAGCCGGCAGCGCGACGATGTCGAGGTCACCGCGGCCGAGCTCCTCGATGTCAGCGCCACACCGGGGGAAGCAACGGAGGACGGCCTGCGCAACAACGTCTCCGTCGGCATTCAGTATCTCGCGGCCTGGCTGCAGGGGTCCGGAGCGGTCGCGATCAACAACCTCATGGAGGACGCAGCGACTGCCGAGATCAGCCGCTCACAGATCTGGCAATGGCTCCATCACGGCCGCTTCAGCGCCGACGACGTGATTCGCATCACCGGCGAGGAGATGAGCTCACTCGGCCCCGGCTACGACGACGCCCGCGCCATCTTTGAGAGCATCGCCACCCGGCCCGACTACATCGAGTTTCTGACCTTACCCGCCTACGACCGGCTCACGGCGGCCGGCCAGTGAGGGCTGTCTTCGTCGGGGGCTCGTCGGGCATCGGGCTTGCTGCCGCGCAGCGAGCAGCGGCTGCCGGCTGGGACGTCGTCGTCGCCAGCCGCAACCCGGAACGGGGAGACGTCGACGCCGAGCGGGTCACGCTCGACATCTCCGATGAGGCCGCCGTTCGTAGGACGTTCGCGGCACTCGGGCCAATCGACCATCTCGTATTCTCGCCTGTCGCGCGCGCCGGCGGGCCCGCCAAGGAGCTCGATCTCGAAGCGGCTCGGCGCGCATTCGACATCAAATTGTGGGGCCCGTTCTGTGCCGTCCAGGCGGCGGACGTGCGCGAGTCCATCGTGTTCGTTTCCGGCGTTGCGGCAACGACGCCGATGCGGGGTGGTTCAGCGACCGCCGCAGTGAACGGAGCGATCGAGGCTCTGGTGCGCACGCTCGCCGTCGAGCTCGCCCCTATCCGGGTCAACGCGGTCTCACCGGGAATCGTGGCCACGCCGACCTGGGACGGCATGCCCGAAGCGGATCGCGAGGCGATGTTCGACCGGCTCGCGGGAGCGCTCCCTGTGGGCCGTGTCGGGGAGGCCGACGAGCTCGGTGCAGCAATCTGGCTCTTGCTCACGAATGCCTTCATCACCGGCACCGTCCTGCCGGTCGACGGTGGCCACCGTCTCGCTGCACCCTGAAAGCGGCACTGCAGGAGTGAGCAGAAAGTGCCGATACAGACTGAATGTCGGCACGATTCGGACTCTCGATCGGCCTCACGATTGCGGCAGTGGCAGTAGGGGGCTGGCGGATGCTCATACCAGGAGCCGACAGCGCCTCGAGTGGCGTCTCCGACAGCGTCTCTGCTCTCGTCTCGACGACGATGCGAGCAGCCTTCACCGGCGCTCAGGCGAGCCTCGATGCTCAGCGCAACGCAACGGGCTCGTACGCCGGAGGCGTCGTGCAGCCCCCCATCACCCTCGTGCGGGCCGATGTGTCGTCGTACTGCGTGCAGATCGCTCGGGGAGCCGTGTTGCAGCATCTCGACGGGCCTGACGGTGTCCCAACGCCGGGCACCTGCTGAGACCCGCGACGCTGTTGTGTTCACGAGCTCGACGATGTTGCCATCGGGGTGGTGACGAAGATGATCGGGTTACCGCCAAGAACCGACCATGGGCGAGTCGTGGTGCGGCTGGCTACGGGATTGTGACACCTTGGATGACTACCGGCCCGAGTGTGTAGTCGAGCTCGGTCGATTGGGCGACGCCGCTCGGTGTGAGGACGTCGACCGCCTTCGGGACGAGGTTCGGCGCGACCGTGCAGTGTGGGTCGGCGCTTGCGGTGGCGCAGACGCCGAACTGGAAGTCCTGCGGGGTCGACTGGAAGCCGCGGGCCTGATCGGGGCTGAACCCGTCCTGGCCGGTGAGCACGACGGTGAAGCCCCAGCCGCTCGCCGGGTGCGCCGAGGCTGGCCTTGGGGACGCTGAAGGTGATGAAGCGCGACACCTGGTTGGCCCGGATGTTGACTGTCCCGAGGGTTGTGCCGTTGGCGTCGATGTAGCGCTGGCCGAAGCCCTGCACTTCGATCAGGCGACTCCAGGCCGATCCCGCGGCGATCGTGTAGTTGCGCTGCGGGAATGACGCTGCCGTCGAGGTCGTTGCCGCGCCTGGGTCGTGGACGTACACGTCGACGAGTTGGGCGCCGAGCGGGCTGCCGAAGGTGGGCGTAAGGTCGCGCGTCTGCACACGGAAGATCACGTTGGTTCCGTCGTCGTAGACCTGGAAGCGCTGTAGGTCGAACGCGCCGGCCTTGAAGTTGTCCGAGGTGGGATAGGCGTAGTTGCCGGGCCCGTTGTCGTCGTTGTTCGGGTCGGTGACGTCGAGCAGCAAGGTGCCGGGCACGAAGTCGTAGACGACGGTGCGCACCACGTGGGCGGTGGCGCCGGTCGGAGCTGGTGGCCACGATGTTCAGCACCGTCGTGCCGCCGATGACGGGGATGGTGAACGAGAAGCTGCCGTCGGCGGCGGCCGTGCCCGAGGCGGCCGTCGTCGTCGAAGTTGCCGTCGGTGTTGGTGGCCAGCACGTCGATCCGGTTGCCGGGGACGCTCGTGCCGGCGACGGTGACCGTGCCGGTGACCGCCGAGTTGTCGGCCGGGCTGGTCACCGTGAGGGTGGTCTGGCCCTGGGTGTTGGTGACGTAGCGGGCCACGGTGTTGGCCGGGCGGTCGAGCAGCTTGCCGGCGGCGACGTCGGCGAACAGGCGCACGAAGGCGCCCGCCGACCAGGTGAGCGGCGCCGCCGAACCGGCCGGCTCGCCATTCACGAAGCCGATCGACGCCGTCGTGGGGTCGGTGCCGTAGGGCGATGCGGCCAGATCAGGGAACTCCCAGTCCTGCTCGGGAATGAGGCCGACACCCGAAGAGAACTGGGCCATGCCGTCGAGGAGCGAGATGGCGCTCGCAGCACCGCCAGTCTGGAGCGCCTGCTCTGCCCGCTCGGCCGCGAGCACCGGCCACAGATGGCCGGTGCCCTGTCCTGACGGCGCCCACGGGCGGCCGTCGCTGGAGCGGTCGCCGTAGCCGTCGCCGTTGTAGCGGTGCCAGCCGGGCCCGCTGGCGCTGTCGGACTTGATCGTGGCGTCGACCACCGGCAGCGACTGCGCCACGTCTGGGTCGGCTGGGGGCAGGATCCCCAGCCGGGTGAACTCGAGGAAGCCGGCGTCGATCACGGTGCGCTGGTCGAGCGTCGGGCCGCCATTGCCCACGTTGTAGGAGATCGCCGCGTTCGGATCGCCCGTCTTCGACAAGCGGATGAAGTACGGATGCGCCGCCAGCGGCCCGTTGGTGGTGACTGTCCAGCCCTTGATCGAGCGCTGGTAGTCGTCGGCCACGCCACGCCAGACACTCGCCGAGACGGCGTCGTGGTTGGCGTCGGCCAGATCGGCCGCCGCAAGCAGCCCGGCGATCTCGGCGGCGATCGTCGACGGCGAGTAGCCCGACTGCTCCTCCCAGCGCTCCGCCCCGAACGAGGGTCCGTGGGCGGCCACGAAGTTCGCCGCCGGCTTGATGTGATTGGCATAGAGCGAGGCGTCGGTAAGGCCGAGTTGGGCGGCCATGAGGAGCGGGTAGGCGGTCTCGTCGAGCTGCACGCCGAACGAATCGGGTGCCAGCTTGCCGTTCACTAGGCTGTTTCGCGGCATCGAGCCGTCCGCCTGCTGCTGGCGCTCGAACAGGAACAGGGTCGCGGCCCGAGCGGTGGCAAGGTCCCCGTCGGCCATCAAGCCCGTCCACGCCTCGTAGAGATCCCGAGCAAACACCTCACGGTAGGAGCCGAAATAGGTGTTGTTGGGGTCGCCGGCCGAGATGGCCTGCCCCCACGGCGAGGCCAGGCCGGCCACGATCGCACCTGGGAACGTCTTGTCCTCGCTGGCCTTGAGCACGTTCGCGTTCACGAAATACGCTTCGCGCAGATCGTCGGCCCGCTTCCTGTTGATCCCCGGGAGCTTCTTCGGCGGGTCGTTGAGCTTCTTGTCGTAGCCGTCCCAGCCCTTCTTCGAGTCGTCCCGCACCTTCTCGAACTTGTGCTTCAGCGCGATCTCCGCCGTCTGCACGGCGGCCAACTGACTCGCTCCGAAGCCGAGCGCAACGGTGAAGTTAAGGTCGCCATTGTCGTCGTCATTCTTGCCGCCCATGAGCCGCGCGGTCTGGACGACGTTGCCGTTGCTCGCCATCGTGTACGACGTCGTCAGAGTGTGCGAGGCGTCGAGCTGCGTGAGCCCGTCGCTGGCTGTCCCGACAAAGCCGTTAGTCGCCTCGGCGAAAGGCGCGTCAAGTGCGGCGTAGACCGGTTGCGCGTAATCGCGGTTGACCGCGTTCGTCACCGTGTTCGGGTCAGAGGAGACGAGGATCGTGTGGCCGGTCGAGGTGTCCACGGTCGCCGAGTCGGCGCCACCGTTCCCGCCCCCGCCCCCACCGTTGCCGTTCACTGTCGGATCGAAGCGGAGGTAGAGGCGCAAGTCCCCGCCGCCCTTCTTCGTCATCTTCTTGTTCACCCTGAACGCGACCTTCATCAGGAGCGCGTTGGTGTCCGGGTCCACCACGTAGTCGGTGACAATCCGGTACTTGCCGCCGGCAGGCGTACTCGTGACCTCGCAGGCCATCCCGCTGCCGTCAAGCGCCCGAACCGTCGACGTCATGTCCCGCGTCTGGAGATCCGTGAACGTCGAGCCGTCACTGACGACGTACTGCAAGTTCTCGACATTCGTGTTGTCGATCGTCGGGTAGTAGACGTCGCTCAGCGCACCGCCCGCGACCGTGTACCAGACCTTCGACGTCGTGTTAGGTGCTGTGCCGAGGCAGTCCTTGCGCGCGAGGTCGAAATGCGACAGCCCCCCAGGCCCATCCGGCGCCGACGTCGCCGCGCTCGCACCGCCCACGCAGACCAACAACGCACAGACCACCACCCCGGCGCGAACCACTCCCCACCCCATCGCACGACCCTAACACTTCGAGCCAATTGACACAACCTCGCCGTGCGGTAGACGCACCGAGCCGAACCCGCTCTTGCTGTGAGAGTTGAGCGAGTACTTCTAGATCAATGTTCTTTGCTATCCAGTTGACGTGGAACATTCATGTCACTGGGCTGGGGTTCAGCGGCAATGACGACAGCCTCGATCTTGTGGGAGTCCGGTTTGAGAAGGAACTCGACCTGGCACCCTGTGCCTGCACATCGCGACGAGCCAATTAGTACGCGCGCACCGATCTTGCGGCTCGCGTCAGATTCCGAACTCTCGCCGCGCCGATATCGCCGTCGTTAGCTCCCGGACCAGGTCGGGGAGCGTTTCTCGAGGAAGGCGCCCATCCCCTCCTGTGCGTCGCCGGTCTGCGCGTTCGCGACCATCACGCGCCGCGTCTGCTCATAGGCCCCATGCTCGTCAAGCTCGACCTGCTGGTAGAACGCCTCCTTGCCGATCCGCACCGTCAACGGGCTCGATGCAGCGATCCGCTCCACGAGCGCCAACACGGCGTCCTCCAGCTCGTCGCCCGGGACGACCCGGTTGACGAGTCCCCAGTCGCGTGCTGTCGCCGCGTCGATCGGTTCGCCCGTGAGCAGCAGTTCGAGCGCGCGCTTGCGGCCTACCGCGCGTGAGAGAGGGACCATGGGCGTCGAGCAGAAGAGGCCGATCTTCACGCCAGGGGTGGCGAAGCGGGTCTCGTCCGCGGTCACGGCGAGGTCGCAGGAGGCGACGAGCTGGCAGCCGGCCGCAGTGGCGATCCCGTGCACCTTTGCGATCACGGGTTGCGGAACGCGGTGGATCGTCTCCATCAGCGCCGTGCAGACGTCGAACAGCCGATCGTAGAACTCGGCGTCGCGACCGACCATCTCCCCCAAGTCGTGCCCGGCGGAAAAGGCTGGGCCAGCGCCCTCGATCACGATCGCCCGAACCTCCGGGGCCGTGCCCACCTCGTTGAGCGCCGAGATCAGTTCTTCCATCAGCGCTAGGGAGAGCGCGTTCCGCTTCTCCGGCCGGTTCAGCGTGATGCGGGCAGCCGGCGGTTCGATGCGGACGAGAAGATGCTCGCGGGTCGCGGTGGCCATGTCAGGGGACAGTAGCGCCGCGTGGAGCCGGGCGCTACGGGGCGCCGATCCGCGTCTCGTGCCCCGCCCACTCCTGCTCCCGCAGCACGTACTTCTGCACCTTGCCGGTCGACGTCTTCGGCAGCGGGCCGAACTCGACGGCATCGGGGCACTTGTAGTGCGCGAGGCGGTCACGGGCAAAAGCGATGATCTCCTCGGAGGTCGTGGTCACGCCTTCCTTCAGCGTCACGAAGGCCTTGGGACGCTCACCCCAATACGGGTGCGGGATCCCGACCACAGCGCACTCGAGGACCGATGGATGGGCGACGATGGTCTGCTCCACCTCGATCGAGGAGATGTTCTCCCCTCCCGAGATGATGATGTCCTTGCCGCGGTCCCGCAGCTCGACGTTCCCATCCGGATGCCACACCGCGAGGTCGCCGGAGTGGAACCAGCCGCCGCGGAATGCAGTCGCCGTCGCCTCGGGGTCGTCGTAATAGCCCGCCATAACGATGTTGCCGCGCATCACAACCTCACCCATCGTCTCGCCATCTCGGGGGACGTCGTTCGCCTGCTCATCGACGACGCGGACGAGATCGGACGAGGGATACGCCTGGCCCTGGCGCGAGAGCAGCCGCGCCCGCTCGGCGGCCGGCAGCGACCGCCACTCCTCGTGCTCGGGACAGATGGTGGTCGGGCCGTAAGTCTCGGTCAACCCGTAGACGTGGATCACTCGGAAATTCAGCTCGTCCATACGGGCGAACAGGGTGGGCGAGGGAGGCGCCGCGGCAACCATCACCGTCACCTGCCGCTCGACGCGGTGCGCCTGCGAGTGGTTGATGACCATCAACTGCACGGTCGGGGCGCCGTTGAAGTTGGTGACCCCGTAGGCGTCGATCAGGTCCCAGACCAGGCCCGGCTCGACCTTGCGGATCGTCAAATGCTGGCCAGCGACCGCAGTTATGCCCCAGGCGAAGCACCAACCGTTGCAGTGGAACATCGGCTGCAGCCAGAGGAAGACCGACTCGGACGACAGCCCCGTTACGAGTGCCTCGTTGAGCGCGCTCAGATAGGCGCCGCGATAGGTGTACTGGACGCCCTTCGGGCGCCCCGTCGTGCCCGATGTGTAGTTAATCGAGATCGTCTCCTCCTCGTCCTCGAGCCAGCTTTCCGGCTGCTCCGGCGAGGACGCAGCGAGGAAATCCTCGTACGGGTCTCCGGCGGCGCCCGTGTCGTCGACCCGGATCACATCGATGCCGGAGAGGTCGAGCGGTTCCACGAGCTCAGCGAACTCCGCGTCGACCAGGAGCGTCGAGGCGCCCGAGTGACGCAGGATGTACTCCACCTCGGCGCTCGAGAGCCGGGTGTTGACCGTGACGAGGATCCCGCCCGCCGCCGGCACGCCGAAATGCGCCTCCAGCATTCCAGGGCAGTTGGGAAGGAGCGTCGCGACCCTATCGCCCTTCCGGAGACCGGCAGCACGAAGCCCGTTCGCAAGTCGCCACGCGCGCTCGGCGAACTTCGCATACGTGTAGCGGCGAGCGCCGTGCACGACGGCGTCCTTCTCCGCGTACATGAAGGCGGCCCGCGCGAGCAAGTCGACCGGGTTCATCTCCGTGCGGAAGACCTTGGCGCGCGCTCCGCGGTGATCGATCGACGAGTCAGTCATCCCTCGCTCCTGATTCTAGGGTTCGATCGTGCCGAATGCATGTGCGGCCGTCGCGACTCGGCGCCGAGCGAATCAACCGCCGCCTCTCCGCCCTCCTGAACACTTTCAGAGCCGTGCGAGCCACAAATGAAAAGCAATTTTTCGTGCTAACTATCAGGATCGTCAGTAGAGGTTGATCTGCGCCGAGTCTCGTCACAAAGGTGGGGACGCGCTCGTGTCGAGCACCGTCTGCGACCTCACCGTCAGCGCCGCACGCCAGGACGACGAGGCCGCGAAAAGACCGTGACACCGTTGCCAGCACCGAAATCTCCCTATATCGGTGACGTCGCGGCGGAACGCGCTGCGGCGACGAAAATTGCTCTGCGGGTGAGGGGGAGCAGTCCTCCGTTGGGTTCAATGTTCTGGTACTCAACCGAGCCGTCAGTCGACAACTTGGAGCAGTGGAACCTCGGCAATGTCGCGTGTGTCGAGGGAGCGTCCATCTGTGTGAACCGCTGTGGCGACTTGGCGGCGTCCTGCCCGAAGACGTCGAGCGTCTGGGTGGAGCGGACGACGCCGATGCCGAACGGATGCGGCGCGGCGTACAGTTCGAACTAGTCGGGCGCCGCGTTGCCGGAGCTCGAGCCGCCGAGCGCGGCGGCCAGCGCCGCCACGGAGGCGACGACCACGACAGGCGGAAGGGCCTGCAGTGGCCTGGAGGTGTGGGTCGGGATCATGGTCTCCTCGTTGTCGTGTGCCGCCCGTTGCGGCTCCCCGACTACTGGACATCGCGGCGCTTAAGGGAACGGCAAGGCGCGGGTTTGGTGCGCCTCCTCCGTTGGAGGCGTAACGTGTCGCGGAAAGGGCAGGCGCTATGCGGTACGGCATTCTCGGGCCACTCGAGCTGAGCGATGACGGACGGGCGGTCGAGATCGCCGGCCCGCAGCAGCGTGCGCTGCTCGCGATGTTGCTCTTGAACGCGAACCGGGTGGTATCGAGCGACCAGTTGGTTGACGCGATCTGGGAGGAACAGGTGCCCGACACCGCCTTGAAGGCGCTGCAGGTGCACGTCTCACAGCTGCGCAAGCTGCTCGGCAAGCATCGCCTGGAGACGAGGGCGCCCGGCTACCTGCTACGCGTGGAACAGGATGCGCTCGATCTCGAGCATTTCCAGCGGCTGTACCGAGAAGGCGAATTACACGAGGCGTTGTCGTTATGGCGCGGGCCTCCGCTAGCCGAGTTCGCGTACCAGCAGTTCGCCCAGGCCGAGATCGCTCGCCTGCAAGAGCTCCGCCTCGGCTGTCTCGAAGACAGGATCGACCGTGACCTAGCCTGGGGACGCCACGCTGAGCTGGTTGGTGAGCTGGAAGGTCTGGTGATGGGACATCCGCTGCGTGAGCAGCTTCGCTGCCAATTGATGCTCGCCCTCTACCGTTCCGGACGTCAGGCTGAGGCGCTTGATACCTACCAGCAGGCCCGTGCCGCGCTTGTCGACGATCTCGGCATCGAGCCCGGTCGGCAGCTGCGCGAACTACACCAGGCGATCCTGAACCAGGATCCATCACTCGATCTTCCAACGCAGGAGCGACGGGAACACACGAAGCCGCCCGTGGTACCCCCACCTACGTCCACGGTAGAGCCGATCACTCGAGATGTGCGCAAGACGGTGACGGCCGTCTTCGTGTGGATGGCGTTCACGTCTGCGCCCGGCGAAGATCTGGATCCCGAAGCGTTGCGGCGCATCACCGGTCGCGCCTTCGGTGAGGTCGAGCTCGCCGTCGTGCGCCATGGTGGCACGATCGAGACGGTCGCAGGCGACGCCCTCACTGCCATCTTCGGGCTGCCGATGGTTCACGAGGACGATGCCCTCCGTGGCGTGCGGGCAGCAGCTGAGGCGCGCGACGCGCTCTCGATCCTCACCGCCGATCTAGCGACAGAGCGGGCGCTGGACCTCGACTTTCGCATCGGGATCAGTACCGGTGAGGTCGTGACCGTGATCGACGCTGGCCCTCAGCTGCGGACGACGGGCGAGCCGCTGAAGGTCTCGTCGCGCCTCGGCCAGGCGGCGAGGCCGGGAGAGATCCTGTTCGACGAGGGGAGCCGGAAGCTGCTACGCGACTCGGTGCTCGCCGAGGCCGCGAACGAGGGCTGGCGCCTCCTCGAGGTCGCCACGGGCTCGGGTATCGCCCGACGGCTTGTGTCGCCCATGGTCGGCCGCGAGCGTGAGCGTAGGCGACTCTACGACGCCTTCGAACAGGCAGTGGACGATCGCTCCTGCCAGCTCTTCACCGTACTCGGCCTGGCCGGCGTCGGAAAATCGCGTCTGGTGCAAGAGTTCCTCGACGGTATCGCCGGGCAGGCGGTCGTCGCTCGCGGCCGCTGCCTCCCCTACGGAGAGGGCATCACTTACTGGCCGCTGCTTGAGGCCGTCAATGAGGCGGTCGGGCTCGAGGACACCGACTCACCCGACGAAGCGCGAGCGAAGCTCCTCGGCGCGCTTGGCAGGGAGCCCGGAGCTGGGCTTGTTGCTTACCGCGTGGCAGAAATGATCGGTCTCGCAGAGGTGACGAGCGGTGCGGAGGAGGGCTTCGTTGCAGTGAGGCAGCTATTCGAGGCGCTGGCGCGCGTCGAGCCGTTGGTGCTCGTCTTCGACGACATTCACTGGGGTGAGGCCAGGTTCCTTGACCTCGTCGAACACCTCGCCGACTGGGTGCGCGACGCACCCATCCTGCTCGTTTGCCTTGCCCGGCCCGAGCTTCTCAGCGTGCGTCCTGCCTGGGGAGGCGGCAAACTCAACGCGACGGTGGCGCTGCTCGAACCGCTCTCGGACGAGGAGTGCTCGCAGTTGATCGAGAATCTCGTCGGCCGAGCCGAGTTGGTTCGAGGAGTGCGCACGAGAATCGCCGAGGCCGCGGAGGGCAACCCGCTCTTCGTCGAGGAGATGCTCTCGATGCTGATCGACGACGGCCTGCTCGTCCGCGAGGACGGCCGTTGGGCCGCCGCGGGAGATATCTCGACGGTTCGCGTGCCTCCCACGATCCAGGCCCTGCTTGCCGCCCGACTCGACCAGCTAGACGGAACCGAGCGGGCGGTGATCGAGCGGGCCGCGGTGGTGGGCAAGGTTTTCCAGGAAGCGGCGGTCGCTGAGCTTTCTTCGTCGGCAGTACGTTCGACAGTTGCCGACTCGCTCCGGACGCTTATTCGCAAAGACCTGATTCGCCCCGAGCGGGCAAGCCTGGGCGATCGCACCTACCGCTTCCGACATCTCCTCATCCGTGACGCCGCCTACGACTCAATCCCTAAGGAAGCGCGAGCCGAACTCCACGAACGGTTCGGCCGCTGGCTCGAACACACCACAGGGGAGCGCGCGATCGAATACGAAGAGGTCGTTGGCTACCACCTCGAACAGGCATACCGCTACCGAGTCGAGCTGGGCGCCGTCGACGATGCTGCGCGAGCGCTCGCACGGGAGGCGGCCGAGCGACTCGGGAGCGCAGGCCGACGGGCTTTCGTTCGCAGCGACGCCCCAGCCGGGGCCAACCTGATCGCACGGGCCGCCGCACTGCTGCCCCCGGATGATCCTCTCCGGGTCGAACTGGTCCCTAACGTCCGAGTCGTGCAGGGCCTGGGCGGAGATATGCGCTGGGCTGACCGCGTGCTCACAGAGGCGGTGGAAGCTGCCGCGACGACCGGCAATCGTCAACTCGCCGCCCGCGCACTCGTCCAACGAGGCCTCCTGCGCCTGTTCACGGAATCCGACGTAACGGCGGACGAGCTGATCGACGCTGCTGACCGGTCGATCGCTGTCTTCGGCGAGCTCGGCGACGAGCTCGGCTTGGCGCGAGCGTGGCGCCTGAAGGCCCAGGCCCACTACCTAGCCCGCCGTGCAGGAGCATGCGCAGATGCATCCGAGCGAGCGTTCGAACACGTCCGACGGACAGATGACCGCTTCGAAGAACAAGAGATCGTCGAGTGGCTCCTGATCGCCCTCCTACTTGGTCCTGCTCCCGCGGAAGACGCGTCACGACGCTGCCGGCTTCTCCTCCGTGAAACCGCCGAGAACCCTCTCCTCGAGGCCGAGATCCTGGCGACCATGGGGATGCTCGCCGCCATGAGTGGACGCCTGGACGAAGCCAACGATCTCGTCGTCCGTAGCCGCGCGATCATGAACGACGCCGGCCAATGGATCTGGATCGTTACGTTCTGGTACGCGTTCGTCTCGGTCTGGCAGGGCAACCCGGCCGCAGCCGAGGAAGAGCTCCTGCCCGGATACGAGGCCCTCAAGAAGATGGGCGAAAAGAGCCACTTCTCGTCGATCGCCCACGAACTCTCGAATGTTCTCTACCTGCAGGGGCGCTACGACGAGTCCGAGCAACTCACGCGAGAGTGCGAGGAAGCCACGCGCGCGAACGACATCCACTCCAGCATTCTCTGGCGCTCCATACGAGCCAAGATTCTGGCTCGCCGCGGCGAGTTTGCGGCGGCAGAGCAGCTTGCACGAGACGCCATAGCCATCGCCTCCACGAGTGATTTCTACATCGCGCACGCCGACGCACTTCTAGATCTTGCCGAAGTTCTCGCCCTCGCCGGCAACCCGAGCGCGGCCCCCGCACTAGTACGGGAAGCCACGGACTTGTACGAACTGAAAGGCAACCAGCTGGCAGCCGAGCGCGCAGGCTCCCGACTCGACGACCTACTTGAGGGCCGCCACTGAGAGCCAGTTCAATGTGCCGAAAGATCTACCCAGTTGACGTTGAACATTCATGTCACTGGGCTGCGGTTCAGCGGCTGTGGAAGACAGCCTCGATATTGTGGGAATCGGGGTCAGTAAGAAAAGAGCCGTAGTAGCCGGGGTGGTACTCAGGCCTCTCGCCGGGAGCGCCGTTCGAGGGATATCCGGCCTCGATGCCGGCTTGGTGGAAGGCGTCGACTGTCTGTTGGTCTTTGGCTTCGAAGGCGAGATGGAGGTTCTCGGTGGGATCGCCTTCGACAATCGAGAAGGTGGCGCCAGAACCGCGGATCTGGGTGCGGCCGTCGTAGCGCTCGACGGTGTGAGCGACCGTGGGGCAGACGGTCTCGTAGAAGCGGGTCGCGTCCTCGAGCGATCGGGTTCGGAGCCAGAGGTGATCGATCACGCCCGGTTGTCGACGTGGCCCGTTGTTGACGGCCTCGATGCTGTTTCCGCCGGGGTCGAGGACGAAGCCCCCGTAGTAGTCGGGCCCGTAGGCCGGCCGGCGGCCAGCAGCGCCGTCGCTCTCGTAGCCGGCGCCGGTCAGCGCCTGCCACCACGCATCGACGGCAGCGGGCGACTCGGCGTAGAAGCCGATATGAAGACGACGCGTCGCTGGCCGCTCGGCGGTTTCTTCACCGATCGCGAAGTCGTTCCACTCGACGAATCCTCCACCCTCGAACGGCTCAGGGCCGTCGAGGAGCCCGAGCGCGAGAGCGTAGAAGTCGCGGGCGGCTTCGAGGTCTGGCAAACGGATCCCGACGTGGTCGATCACCGTTCCGACGGTACCCCACGACCGCGAACGCGGCGTTGATGACCGCCAAGGCGGGAGGAACTCGTTCGGGTCTCGTGAAGAGCGCAACATCGGTGGCCGAGAGGCCGTCGGAACTCGTATGCGACGCTTTTCCCTGCTCATCGCAGTCTTTGCGACCGTCATCATCGCAACGCAAGCGAGCGAATCGCGATCTGCGAACCGCTCCGAGCCGGTTGTGTACCAGGGCTACGGGTTCGACGCCTGCACGGCACCATCGCTCTCAGCGCTCGCTGCCTGGACGGCATCCCCATACCGGGCGCTCGGAATGTACGTCGGCGGAGCCAATCGCGCTTGCGGCAACGGGAACCTCTCCGGCTCGTGGGTCGCGAGCGCGGTCGGTAGCGGCTGGAGTCTGCTCCCCTTGTATGTCGGCTTGCAGGCACCCTGCGTCGGGCAGGCGGGGTTGCAGAAGATCGCTGCTGCGCTCGCAACCGTGCAAGGCACAGACGCCGCTTCTGACGCCGTCGCCCACGCCGCAGCCTTGGGGCTCCTGCCGGGCACGCCAATCTACTTCGACATGGAGGCGTACAAAACGAACGACCCTCTCTGCTCCATCGCTGTCGAGGAGTTCATCTCGGCCTGGGTCGCCGGCCTGCACTCGAGCGGCTACATAGCCGGCGTGTATGGCAGCGCCGCCTCAACGATCCGTGACGTCGCACTGCTCCCCCCCGGAGAGACCGCGGACGCAGTCTGGATCGCGAACTGGAACGGCAAGCAATCAATCTTCGGCGACCCCTACGTGTCCGACAGCCTCTGGACTTCCCATCAGCGGCTGCACCAGTATCGCGGCGGCCACCTCGAGACCTACGCGGGCGTGACGATCAACATCGACAGCAGCATCGTCGATGCGCCCGTCGCCGGCCCCGGAGGCGTCGGCCCCACCACACCACCCCCACCAACACCGACTCCCGTCCCGACGCCAACCCCGGCACCGACCCCAACCCCCGGGACTGCAAGCACACCCGACGGCGTAGCGACCGTCGACTGGCCCGCGAACGCATTCAGCACAGCGGCCACAGTCACGCTCACCTCGACGACGCTGCCGAAGAAAAGCCAGGGGTTCGCGGCAGGAAGCTACATCGCCCAACTCAAAACGCAAACCACCACCGCAACACCGATCGCCCGGTTCGAAGCGCCGTTGGTTCTCCACTTCGGTCCCCTCACGCCCGGCCTCGTTCCGGCCTACTCAGCCGACGGAACCATCTGGACGCCCCTCCCCCGCTCCACCAGCAGCAGACTCCCGACGGGCATCGACAGCCGCTACACCCAGGCGCAGGACGGGTCTATCAACATCTCAACGCTCGTTCCCGGTTCGTTCGGCCTGCTCCTCGACACGGCCCGGCCGTCACGGCCCACCGTCACAGCCCGGCTCAGCCGCGGAACCCTACAGCTGCGCTGGCAACCCGCAACTGACAACAGCACCTCGATCGCCGGCTACCGCATCACCTTCGGCGGCAAACCGATCCTCACACTCGCCGGCACGACAAGCCACGCGACCCTCACCCGCTTCCACACCAACAGCATCAGCGTCTTTCGGGTCATCGCCGCAGACTCCGCTGCGAACCAGAGCGACGCCTCCAAGGCAATCGTCATCAAGCCAAGACCCAAACCCCACATCACGGTCGAACCCATCCCGAAGTGGGCCTGGCAGCTGACCGTATGGCAATCCGACGGCAAACGCGGCACCCGACCCGCCACACCAACACCAGTCCCATCCTGGTACTGGACGTGGGCCAACTGGCGGCAACAGCCCTACCGAATTCAGAGCTGATCTCGGCCCTGAAGGGTAACCGCCTCACCCGCGGAGCGAGCAACACGTCGGACTCATCCTGCGTCCCCGCGAACGGTAGATTCAGACGATGCTCGAACTCCGGCCGAACTGCGAATGCTGCGATCGAGACCTCCCGCCGGAGAGCCCTCTCGCACGAATCTGCACCTTCGAGTGCACGTTCTGCGTCGACTGCGCCGAGAACCGATTGGGCGGTGTGTGCCCGAACTGTGGCGGCGACTTCAGCCGTCGCCCTGTCCGCCCTCGCGCCCTGCTCGAGAAGTATCCGGCATCGACCGAGCGCGTGACGAAGGCCCACGCCGCCTGTTCAGCTACAACCGAAGTCACGGAGTAGCGGAAGACTCGCTCGACCTAAGCGGTGATAGTGCTGAGTGCGCCCGCTGACGAGGTGGCGACGCCGACTCCTCCGAGAACGAGCGCTGCCTGGACTTCCTCGCGCGCCTTGTAGATCCGCCACTTCACAGTCGCGAGCGTTATCTCCAGCGAGTCGGCTATTTCGGTGTACGACAGACCGACGATGTCGCGAAGCAGTAGCGCCATCTTGAGATCGACGTTCAGGTCTCCGACTGCACGCCACAACGCATCGATCGTCTCCGCTCGCTCGAACGGCGCGTCGAGCGACTCGAGTGGCGCGATGTCGTCGATGTTGACGACGCTCCGCGGCCGCCGCTCGAGCGTCCGCAACTCATCCAACACGCGGTTCTTCGTCACCTGGAACATCCACGTCGTGAAGCGCGACCGGAGCGAGAATCCGGGCAGGCCCTGGTACACACGAAGGAACACTTCCTGCGTCAAATCCTCCGCGAGTGAACGATCGCCCACGAGGCGCAGGATGTAGTTGTAGACCGGCCGCTCGTAGGAACGCACGATGATCGAGAACGCCCGCTCATCACCACGCTGAGCTTTGCGGAGTATGCCGGGATCAGGCTGTTCGAGCGCCAACGCGGGGCGAGCATACAGCCGAAATCAACTTCCACATCAACAATTAACCACTTCCTGAAATGTCACCGATTGTGTCGAGAGCCAAGCGAGAGCCGTTAGCCTGCACCCGGGCAGAACGGTGTGGCCCCGAGCGAGGAGAGGAGCGACCCCCATGCGTATCGTGGTGATCGAGTTCATCAGCTTGGACGGCGTCGTGCAGGCGCCGGGAGGGCCTGGCGAGGACACCGACGGTGGCTTCGCCCACGGCGGTTGGTCGCACCCGTTCTTCGATCCAATAGTTGGCGGCGCCTTTGCCGACGCGATGGCGAAGGCGGAGGCGCTGCTGTTCGGGCGCCGCACGTGGCAGACGATGGCGGCGGCGTGGCCCGACCGAGCCGGCGACCCGTTCGCCGACCAGATGAACGCCATCCTCAAGTACGTCGTGTCCGCGACGCTGGACGACGATGCGCTGACGTGGGACAACACGACGCGCATCCCGGGTGCCTCGACCGTAGACCG
The DNA here is from genome assembly GCA_963784945.1 of uncultured Thermoleophilia bacterium. Classification (GTDB taxonomy): domain Bacteria; phylum Actinomycetota; class Thermoleophilia; order Gaiellales; family Gaiellaceae; genus Gaiella. The sequence goes on from CAWATN010000013.1 coordinate 311,763, forward strand.
AATCCGGGAACTGCACGAAGCCGAAGGCGGCGATCTGGTCGTGATGGGAAGCCCCACGCTCGTGCGCACCCTCCTGCGGGAGGGCCTGGTCGACGAGCTCCGGCTCATGATCGAGCCGGTGATCCTGGGCGGGGGCAAGACGATCTTTCCCGACGACGGCGCGCTGCGAACGCTCGTACTCACAACCACGGTCACGAGCGGCACGGGCGTGCAGGTGTGCACGTATCAGCTTGCCACCGAGAGGTAGCTCGGATCGCCGTTGCTACGCGTGACCGCCGACGTGTGCGTGGAGTGCTCTGACGCCCTCTGTGGGTGAGATCTCGAGGAATTCTGCGTCCTCGAGCGCTTCGGGTGCGTGTCCCGGAGGCCAGTAGAAAGCCTGACCGGCTTGATAGTCGTCGAAGCCGTCCACGGTCCAGACGCGCACACGTCCACTGATGATCAGCCCCCAGTGAGGGCACTGGCAGAGGTCGTCCGGCAGCCCCTTGAACAGGGGACGCGCGTCGTGCCCCTCCTGGAGACGAACGAGTGCAACCGTCAGGTCACCAGCCTCGGTGGCGCGGATCTCCACCCCTGGGCCATCGATGACGACGGGGAGCTGACCGAGGTCGATAGGACCGCTCGCTGACGATCCGCCGATCACGCGAGAAAGCGCACGATCGCGTCGGCCGTCGCCTCGAAGTCGTCCCAGAGGACACTGTGTCCGCCCGGAACGATGACCTGCGCGATGTGACCGATGCGAGGCACTGCAACCAGGATCCAGGACCGTTCGCCACAGACGACGAGTGTCGGGCATCGCGGCCACGGTGGTGTCTGTTCAGCCATCTCGCTCCAGCCGACGATCACTGCCGCCGGGGCGTACTGCATGCGGAAGAGGCCGTCAGGCCCTTCGACGAGATGCTCGCGCATCTCCTCCTCGAGCGTCTCTCGCGACGTGGTAAACAACGAGCCGTCGGCAAGTCGAACGTCGATCGCCTCATCCGGGCTCGCAAAGGAGACGTCAGCCCGGGTCAGATCGGCTCGTTCGCCGGCGACCGCGGGGTCGAGCTGCATGGCAGGGTCGAGCAGCACTGCGCGCTCGACCCGGTCGGGATGACGGGCCGCCAGCTCGGCAACGAGCTTGCCGCCGAAGCTGTGTCCGACCCACGTCGCGCCCGTGATCCCGAGCGCCTCAGACGTTTCGACGAGATCGGCAACGTGTTGCTCGACGCTCCACGGTGGTTCCCAACCCGAATGGCCGTGGCCGCGATAGTCGACACCGATCACCCGGTGCGCCGGAAGCCGCTCCTCCGCAAGTCGGCGAAAGCGACGACCGTGTCCGGTGATGCCGTGCAGGCAGACGACCGGCTGGCCCGCCGGGTCGCCCCATTCGACGGTGCTCAACCGCATGAGAGCACCAGCTTGCCGAAGTGATTGCCGGACTCCATCGTCCGAAGCGCCGTCGCAGCCTCTTCGAGCGGCACCACAGAGTCGATCACCGGCCGCCACGAACCGGCCTCGAGCGCACCGAGCAGTGCTGCAAAGTCGGCCGGGCTCCCCATCATCGTCCCGAGGAGCGACCACTGACCGAAGTAGAACGGCCGCACAGCCAGCGTTGCCTCTGTCCCACCCGTCGCGCCAAACACGACAACACGCCCGCCCGGACGGAGGCAGTCGAGCGATTGGGGCCAGGTCGAGCCGATCGAGTCGATCACGAGATCGGCACCTCCGAGCTCCTTCACCGAAGCAACCCAGTCCTCGGATGCATAGTTGACTCCACCTTCGGCGCCGAGGGCACGCGATTGCTCGATCTTCTCGTTCGACGAGGACGTCACGAGCACGCGTGCACCCGCCTGAGCTGCAAGCTGTACCGCAAACGTGGAGACACCGCTGCCCGCTCCGAGCACGAGCACGGTCTCGCCGCTGCGCAGCGCGCCGCGCGAGAAGACCGCGCGATACGCGGTCAGCCCGGCCAGCGGAAGTGCCGCTGCTTCCTCCCACGAGAGTCGCGCGGGCTTGGGAAAGACGTTCACTTCCGGGACGGAAACGAGCTCAGCGTACGTGCCGTTGCGTGGGCCACCGAGGATCTGGAAATCCGGGCCAAAGGCCTCCTCGCGCGGGCCCCAGTCGAGCGCCGGGTAGATCACGACTTCCTCCCCGGTATCGCGGCGGACCCCGGCTCCGTCGGAGCCCGGGGTCAACGGCAGCGGAAACGGGTACGTGCCGCGGCTGACGAGCAGATCACGTCGATTCAGCGCGGCCGTTCGCAGCTCGACGACCACCTCGCCGGCACCTGGCTCCGGATCGGGTACGGACTCGTGGCGCAGCTCGCCACCTTCATGGACCTGGACGGCAAGCATCAGCGCAGTGACGCCCACGGCTGCTGATCCGAGACGTCCTCCAGGCCGTAGCCGTCGTCGCCCACGGCCGGAGAGAGGATCGCGAGGATCTTCGCAGCGCCTTCACCGTCGTTGAAGGTCGCGTGGACGGCGGAGGCGGGAATGACCACCGAATCCCCGACTGTGAGCACGCTCTTCTCCTGCTCGAGCCATTGCTCGATCGTCCCCTCGATCACATAGATGACCTCTTCCTGGCCCGGGTGCCGGTGAAAGTCGTGACATTTGCCCGGGAGAAATGTCGCCTCGATCGCAACGATCCCCGCGAGACCGTCGCGCGGACCGCTGATCTGGGCGAAGACGCCCCAGTCCTGCTCGTCGCGATCGAGTGATCCCTTCGGCTTGAATCCGCCCGACATCAGGGTTTCGACACCCGTGACTCGTCGGCTGGCACGTCGTAGCTCATCTCACTCCTTCTCGGACGGGGGATAGGATCTGTTAGACGCGGATAGATTTGAAGCGTTTCATGTTCTCGGTCATCGCGACCTCGGTCGGGAGCCGCTCCATGGACGAAGCCCCGAAGAAGCCGACGACTCCCTCGGTGCGGGCAAGGACATAGGCGGCGTCGTCCGGCTCGGCGATCGGGCCACCGTGGCACAACACGATCACGTCAGAATTGACGCGCTTCGCGGCGTCGTGCATCCCCTGGATCAGGGGCACGCAGTCGTCGAGCGTCTTGGCCGTATCGGCGCCGATCGAGCCGCCGGTGGTCAGGCCCATGTGCGGGACGAGGACATCGGCGCCTGCCTTTGCCATTGCCGTCGCATCGTCATCGTTGAAGACATAGGGGGCTGTCAGGAGGTCCAGCTCGTGGGCGATGCGGATCGCATCCACCTCGAGCCCGTATCCCATGCCGGTTTCCTCGAGATTGACCCGAAACGTCCCGTCGATCAGGCCGACGGTGGGGAAGTTCTGGATCCCACTGAACCCCATCCGCTTCAGCTCCGCGATGTACACCGGCATCAGCCGGAACGGATCGGTACCGCAGATCCCCGCGAGGACGGGCGTGTGCGTCACGATCGGGAGCACCTCCCGCGCCATGTCGACGACGATCTCGTTTGCGTCGCCGTACGGCATCAGGCCCGACAGGGAGCCACGGCCGCCCATGCGGAAACGACCCGAGTTGTAGATGATGATCAGATCGCTTCCGCCGGCCTCGGCGCACTTGGCGGAAAGCCCCGTGCCCGCGCCCGCGCCGATGATCGGGCTCCCGGCGGCGATCTGGGCTCGAAGTTTCGCGAGCGCCTCAGCTCGTGTCATGCCGCAGCCTCGATGAGCTCGTGCAGCCTGTTCGCCATCTCGAGCGCGAAGTCCGGGTCGTTCACATCGGCGTCGACCTCGTGCACCTCGACCTTTGACGTGTCGACGAGATCACGAATCGTCTCGAACAACGCCGCGTCCGCGTCCGCGTCGTGGAAGACCTGGCCTTCGGTGGCGATCGCCGACACACCTCGTAGTGGGACGAACAGCTCGGTCGGTCCCGTTGCCGCGTTGAGCTTCCCGGCGATGATCCGACCGATCTCGCGACACTCGTCGGGTGTCGTCCGCATCAGGGTGATCGTCGGGTTGTGGACGTAGAGGTTCCGGTCGCGATAGCGCTCGGGCACCGTCTCGAGCGGGCCGAAGTTGACCATGTCGAGAGCGCCGAGCGAGACGACCTGCGGGATCCCCCGCTTTCCTGCCGACTCGAGGCGCTGCGGCACCGCTGCGAGCACGCCGCCGGCGACGAGGTCGCAGAACTCGGTCGTCGTCACGTCGAGTGAGCCGGCTATGAACCCCGCCTCGATCAGCGCCTCCATCGACCCGCCACCGGCGCCGGTCTGGTGGAAGACGAGCACCTCGTAGCCGAGCTCCTCGAGCCTCTCGCGCGCCGTCGTGACCGCGGCCGTCGTGACACCGAACATGGAGGCTGTGATCAGCGGCTTCTCCTCGCCGAGCGGCGGCACCGAAGCCTCCGCCATACCGGCAAGGGCCGCCGCGGCGTTCGTGATGATCTGCGCCGAAACGCGGTTGATTCCCGGCGATGTCGACGACTGAGTACATCATCGTCACGTCGACGGAGCCGACGTAGGGGCTCGTGTCGCCGGAGGCGACGGTCGAGACCATCAGCTTGGGAACGCCGATCGGCAGCTGCCGCATCGCGTAGGTGGCGATCGACGATCCACCGGAGCCACCGAGCCCTCCGATCGCGTCGAGCCGTCCTTCCGCGTGGAGGCGCTTGACGATCTCGGCCGCACCGCGCGCCATCGTCTCGACCGCCGCGCCGCGGTCGCCGGCGGCGGCGAGGGCCTGAACGTCGGCACCGACCGCAGTGGCAACTTCCTCGCGGGTCACGTCTGGGGTCGTGAGCGGCGCACCGACGATGCCGGCGTCGACGAGCAGCACGTCCACCCCGCGCTCGCGAATGCGGTCTGCGAGATACGCGTACTCCTCGCCCTTCGTGTCGAGCGTCCCACGAGTACGACGGTCGGCAGGTCAGACTCCCTTCGGTTCGACGATTCGACTTCTCGGCTTGTCTACCACACCGAGGAGAGAGCCCCCGCGTCAGACGGTCTGGGCGAGCGGCTCGACACCGAGATAGCGGCGCTGTGCGTCCGGGTCGGTCATCAGCGCCTCCGCCGTCGTCTCGGCGGCGATCCGCCCGGAGACCATCACGAGCTGGCGGACCGCGACCTCGGTCGCAACCCCGAGGTTCTGCTCGACGAGCAAGATCGCCATCCCCTCCTCCACGAGCGCCTGGCAGGTCGCGATCACCTGCTCCACGATTGTCGGCGCGAGCCCTTCAGAGGGCTCGTCCATGATCAGTAGGTCCGGATTCGTCAGCAGCGCCCGCCCGATTGCGAGCATCTGCTGCTCGCCACCCGAGAGCTGCGTGGCCCTCACCCTCTTGCGCTCGGCGAGCCGCGGGAAAAGCTCGTACACCGCGGCAGGGTTCCAGCGCCCCGAGCGCGACGTCCGGATCATCTTCAGGTGCTCGTCGGTCGTCAACGACTGGAACAGGCGCCGGCCCTGCGGCACGTAGGCGATGCCCGTGCCGGCAATCTTGTAGGAGGGCTTCCCGAGCAGCTCCGTCCCTCGAAATCTCACCGACCCGCGGGCGCTCGGGGGCTCGATCCCCATGATCGAGTTGCAGAGCGTCGTCTTGCCCATGCCGTTGCGGCCGATTACGGCCACCGCCTCGGTACCCATCGCAAGCGATACACCCTCGAGCGCCTGAGCGGAGCCGTACGAGGCGTCAAGGCCCGCGATCTCGAGCAGGACGTCGCTCACGTGTCTGCCCCTTCGTCTCTTTCGGTCTCCTCATGGAAGCGGTTTCCAAGATAGATGTCGTGCACCATCTGGTTGCCACGAATCTCGGCCGGCGTCCCCTCGACGACCTTGCGGCCGTCATGCATCATCGTCACGTACCCCGCGACCGTGAGCGCGACGTCCATATCGTGCTCGATCAGGATCAGCGTCACGTCGTCGGGGAGGCCGAGCAGAAGCTCCGTCAGCCGCTCGCGCTCCCCGAACGAGAGCCCCGAGGCGGGCTCGTCCAGCAGCATCAGCTTCGGTTCGACGGCTCGCGCCATCCCGACCTCGAGCTGTCGCTGCTCGCCGTGCGAGAGATCACGAACGAACGTGTCGACTTTGTCACCGAGCAGAACCTGCTCGGCCGCAGCCCGCGCCCGCTCGCGCACGACGCGGTCCCGCTTGTGCGGGAACACCCGCAGACGGCCACCATCGTGCCCGACGATCGCCATGAAGATGTTGTCCTCGACCGTGAGGCCGGGGAAGAGCCTCGTCTTCTGGTACGTCCGAGCGAGCCCGAGAGCTGGTCGTACCCGGGCAGGTAGGTGCGTGACATCGCGCCCCATCACCTCGATCGTCCCGGCCGAGGGCTGGAAGTCACCTGCGACGAGATTGAAGAGCGTCGTCTTCCCCGCCCCGTTCGGGCCGAGGATGGCACGGCGCTCGCCGTGCGCGACGTCGAGATCGACGTCACGCACGGCCTGCACACCGCCAAAGCGCCGCCCGACTCCCCGCAGGCGGAGAATCGGCTCGTTGAGACCAGTGTGGGGGACAGACTCCAGTCCGTCCCCCACACTGTTTCCAGCTCCTACGGTCACCCTGCCTACTAGTAGGCCGCTGGGGTGACGACGCCGTTCTTGACGACCCTGACCCTGTTCGTCCACGGCAACGACCCCTTCTTACAGACAGGCGACGTGTGGCTGAACGACGGGCTCGACGGGCTGAAGTACCCACCGAACGTCTGGTCGACGTTCGACACGAAACCGACGATCTGTGCCGAGACGCTGCCGTCTGCGTTCTTGACCAGCTGCAGCGGCCACTGATCCTGGATCGCCTGGCGGCGAGAGTCGAGCTTCAGTACGCCCTTGTTGGACAACTGATAGCCGGACCTGAGCGAACGCGGCATCCCGGCCTGCAGGGCTGCGCCGATCTGGCCCTTGGACTGCGTGAGCCCCTGAACGAACGCCCACGCCGCGTTGTAGTAGTTGTAAACGAACCCATCGGCGTAATTGCCGCCGTTAAGGCCCGGATACCACCTGGCGACGACCTTCTCATAGGTCTTCGCCTGTGGCGACTTCAGGCCGGGGGCGGTGCCGAAGCCGCCAACATAGCTACCGACAACCTTCGGCGCAACGACCTTGTCCGCTCCGAGGAACGCGAAGAACAGGTTGCCGATGTGCTTATTCGGGTCGAGCTTCCCGTAGAGCTGCTCGTACGCCGTCAGGCTAGCTGCGGTGCCCGTGCCGCCGATGACCCAGAACGTGCCGTCGACCTGATCGGGGGGAGGCAGCTGCGAGACGTAGGTGCTGTAGTCCGTTGTGTTCAGCGGCGGGAAGACGCGCTTCACAATCTTGCCGCCGAGAGCACAGAAGTCCGCGATCAGGCCTGCTCCGGACGCGATGCTGAAGCTGTAGTCGTCCATGATGATCGCTGCCTTACGCCAGCCGAGCTTCTTGTAGGCGATCACACCCGTGCCGGCGTTCCACTGAGCGCCGTCACCGTGATAGCGGAACATGTTGTTCGGGTGTATTTGCAGGGTCGGATCCTGCGACCCGGCGGTGCCGATGATGAACGTCTTCGACGGGTGAGACTTCGCGTAGTTCGCGATGTAGACCGCCTCGTCACCGGACAGCGGGCCGATCATGACGTCCGCACCGAGCTGCTCCATCAGACGGCGCGTCTCCTTGACCGCGGTCGGGACCGTATCGTCGCCGCAGCCGTAGCCGACGATCTTCACGGGCGTGGTTCCGACCCTGAGCCCCGTCATCCCTGCCGACGGCTTCTTCGGGTCTACGACTTTGCCGTGGGCGTAGTTCGCGAGCGCCGCCTGGGCACCCCCGATGTCGGGTTCTTGGCCGAACCCATACGCTCCCTTGCAGTCGGTCATGATCGCAATCTTGACCACTTTCGCCTTCGACGAAGCAAACGACGTCGAAACGACGACCGAGGCCAGAATCACGAGCACACCGAGCGGAAGCAGAAGCTTCCAGTGGCGTGAATTACCTCTCATGCCTGTTGCCCTCCTTGGTTGACGAGTACGAACAACGTGAAACCTGTGCAGCGACCCCTACTGAGGCTTCGCAACCTATCTCCTTTCACCTACACCTTTTCGCCGGCCGGAATTGCGGTAACGCTCGGCCCTCCGCCGCGACGACCGGCCAGACCCCAGAGTCTCTCCCACACGCCCATGAGACCGTCGGGAGAGACAATCACTATGACGAGGAAAACGAGGCCGATGATTGTGTTGAACCCGCCGCCGATCCGGAGCGTGTCGAGCAGATCCGTGAGCCAGCTGTCGCGGACGTAGTTGTTGATGATGATGAAGGCGAGCGCCCCAACCCAGGCGCCCTCGATGCGCGTCAGGCCTCCGATCACCGCCACGACCAGAAGGTCGATGGTCGCCGGCAGGCCGATGTCGCCAGGCGAGATCTGGCCCTGCCACCACACGAGCAAGACGCCTGCGAGTGCAGCCAGGAACGCCGAGAAGCCGAATGCGAGCGTCCGATGCAGCGCCACGGCGTAGCCGAGCGAACTCATCCTCACGGGCTCGTCTCGAACCCCTTGCAATGCAAGGCCGAACGGCGTCCGGATCAGGAACCGGATCACCAGGTAGACCACGATTGAGACGCCCAGAGCAATGAAGTAGAGGCGATTGCGGTCGTGGACGATGTCACCGACAAATGGCGGGGTGTACTGGTTGATGCTCCCGATTCCCGAAAAGCCCGAAACCACAGTCACCTGGCTGACGAAGTAGTAGCCGACGACCGAATAGGTGAGTGTGATCATCAGGAAATAGATGCCGGTGCTCCGCGCGGAGAGCGCACCGAGGAGGAGACCCAGCAGTGTCGTTCCGGCGAGGGCGATGACGAGGGCGAGAGTCGGATCCCAACCGAGCAAGAGTCCTTTGGTCTCTCCGCCAGTGCCACCTTTCGTGACCATGTTGCCGATCATGAAACCGGCCGATCCCATCAGCATCGTCTGCGCGAGCGACACCATGCCGCCGTAGGCGGCGAGGAAGATCAGGCTGGCGGCGGCGATGCCGACGATGAGAGCCTGGGTGAGAATGACGTCGACCCAGTAGGCGTTGAAGACCAACGGCGCTGCGATTGCCAGGACCAATCCTCCGACCCCGATAGCGCGCTCGGTGACGGCCTTGGGATCGCGGGTCACGAGAATCTCCCAAACAGGCCCTGCGGCCGGAAGGCGAGCACCAACGCGAACAAGACGAACGTCAAGACGATCGAATACTGCGTGCAACAGTTGTCCGAGGTCGTCGGTAGATAGACGGACGAGAACGAAAAGACGAGGCCGTAGAGCAATGAGCCCACCGCCGCCCCGAGCAATGAGCCAAGGCCGCCGATGATCACGACGACGAGCGAGTTCAGGAGCCATTGCCCATCCTGCCCCACGGAGATGGACCCTTGGGAGGTTCCCACGACGCCGCCGAAGGCCGCGAGTGCGGAGCCGACAACAAAGGCGATTGCGAACGTGAACTGGATGTTGACCCCGAGTGCCGACGTCATCTGGCGGTCATCGACGCCCGCGCGGATGACAAGCCCCGTGCGCGTGCGATAGAGCCAGACCCAGAGCCCGAGCCCGACGCCGACGCCGAGAAAGAGCAGCACGAGACGCGCAACCGAGTAATCGATCCCGAGCAGCGGCAGCTGGACTAGCCGGTCTGTCCAGCCGGGCCAGGTTACGCTCGCAGGGATCCCTTCGTTGAAATGCGCGATCACCTGGTCGGCGATGATGATCGAGATCGCGATCGTGATCAGCGCCTGCCGCAGCTCCTGGCCCTGGTTCCAGCGCAGGAAGACCTGCTGAACCATGAGACCGACGGCACCGATCACCGACGCAGCGATAAGAGCCGGAAACACCCATTCCCACGTGGTGACGTCTGCACCCGCGATCGAGAACCCGGAGCCGGTCATCTTCTGCTGCACCTCGTACGCGATATAGCCGCCGAGGAGGTAGAAGGAGCCGTGCGCCATGTTGACGACCCGCATGAGCCCGAAGATGAGCGAGAAACCGCTCGCCACGATGAACAGCAACCCCGCGAAGGTGAGCCCGTTCAGAAGCGTGCGGGTGAAGCTCTGCCAGTTGTCGATCGCCGAGCCGAAAGTGGTTGTGCGCCAGTTACCTCCGACCTCAGGCGACGGATTCGCGAGCACAACGATGTAGAGCAGCGCTCCAAGAACGAGAACGCCGACGACGAGTCTCGGAAGTAGCCGGCCGACGTCGACCTGGGCGAAGCGTTCGCTCATTCGGAAGCGAACCTACCAAGCCGTCTGGCCGGATTCAACCCTAACCAGCGATTATCGATTGTTTCACGTTGCCGATCTGTCCCGAGGGTGTGGGCTTGACCATAGACGCTCCGAGCACCTACCCTCGGAGACAACGCAATGACTCTCCTGGAGGGCAGATGAGCGACACCTACGCCGCCGTGATCCCGTACGAGTCGATGGACCCGCTTGCCATCGGCTCCACCGACGACGACTCGAAGAAGCACCGCGACACCCTCACCCTCGAGATCCCAAACGCAAACCTCGTCGCAGCGGTCTATCCGGACGAGCCGGCACCCGTCGGAGATACGACCGAGGCTGCGCGCCGGGCGCTCTCGGAGCCGTTCGACGGCCCGACCTTCGCAGAGCTCCTCACGGGGAAGCGGAGCGTCGCCGTCGTGATAGACAACCAGTTCCGCCCCACCCCCTCCTCGAGGCTGCTTCCCCCAGTGTTCGACGCGATCGAGGCGGCCGGCATCACGGACGTGCGGGTCGTGTGTGCGAACGGCAAGGTGTTCCCGATGTCCGAGGCGGACATGGAACAGAAGATCGGGCGGGACAACTTGGCGCGCATGGAGGCAAACGGCTGGGCGTTCCACCAGAACGATCCCCAGAACCCCGACGCCTACACCTTCGTCGGGTGTCTCGTCGGGCGGCACGCCCGTCTGGCTGCACAACGAGGTGGCGTCGAGCGAGCTGAAGATCACGATCGGCCAGGCGCAGGCAAACCACTGGGGCGCGGGCGGCGGCGGCAAGCTGATCCTCCCCGGCGTCGTCTCCGATGCGACGATCGAGTCGAACCATTGCGCCTTCGTCACCTCACCGCAGACGCACTACGGGGCCTATGCCGGGCCGATGCGCTCGGACATCGACGAGGTCGCCACGATGTGCGGCCTCGACTGCACGATGAACGTGATCCTCGACACGCACGGCCGCGTGATCGACTGCGTCTTCGGCTCACACCCCGAAGCCCACCGCGAGGCGATCCGTCGCTTCAACGCGATCTACGCGTACGACAGCTGGGTCGAGGAAGAGGGGCAAGCGGACATCGTCATCTGCGGCGTGTTCGCACCGACCGACCATCTCTTCTTCCACACGGGCTGGGGCTGCATGTCTGCCGATCTCGTCCTCAAGGACGGCGGCACGATCATCTACACGAGCCCCTCGCCCGGCGTCTCGACCGCGATCGGCGACTTTCCGGGCTTTGCGCTGATGGATCTGATGAAGCCGTACATGCCGCCCACTGCGGCCAACTACGAGCGTGTCCTGCACGACATCCACAAGCGCGAGATCCAGATGTGGGCCGGCTGCATCTGGGTGCCGATCTACGAGGTGATGACGCGCAAGCACCTGACGGTCGTGACTCTCGAGGAGAACCTCGAGATGGCCGCCGACATCGGGCTCGATGCGACGACGTCGCTCGATGAGGCGTTCGCTGCGGCGATGAAGCGCCACGGCCCCGGCGCAAAGGTGGCGGTACTGCCGTACGCCCGCTACCAACTGCCGAAGAACGCGGTGCGGATGGCGTCGGCGGACCCGAGCCTGCTGGCGCACACGATGGTGTGAGCGCGTCACGCACCGCGATTCCCGGCTTCCGGCCGGCGGGCGGCGTCACCGATGGTGAAGCCGCCCGCGAGCAGATCCGGGGCTCGACGACGATCCTCGAGATCCTCCGCATGTATCCCGACGGCCGCGCGGCGAAGCTGATGTCGAGCATCTACTGGCCGTGCGCCCATTGCGGCGGCGCGGTGCGCGAGCCGCTGACGATGGCCGCACTGCGTCACGGTCGCGACCCGCGCGCAGTGTTGAACGCGTTCCGCGCGCTCGCGGACGGAGGGCCGGACGAATCGCAGGTGGCACGTGCCGCTGAGCGCCGCTCGCGCTGAGGGTGGTACGTTCGCGCCGTGGCACCACCTGAGCCTGCGACCAGCAACACGCCCTGGGTCGGCCGGAGCGTGCTGCGGGTAGAGGACGACGCGCTGCTGCGCGGCGAGGGACGGTTTCTCGACGACCTCGCCCCTGTCGCCCGCACGTTCCACGCCGCCGTCGTTCGCTCGCAGCTCGCCCACGCCCGCATCGGGGTCGACGTGGCCGCAGCGTTGGCGATGCCCGGCGTCGTCGGCGTCCTGACGGGGGCCGACGTTGCCGAGCTGTCGCGGCCGTTCCCGGCGGGGATCGAGACGGGCGTGCCGCAATACGCCGCCGCGATCGACACCGTGCGCTACGTCGGCGAGCCGATCGCCGTGGTCGTCGCCGCGGACCGCTATCTGGCGGAGGACGCCGCAGAGCTCGTCGAGGTGGACTACGACCCGCTCGATGCCGTACTCGACCCGGTCGCCGCTGCTGCCGGCGCCGTGCACGACCGCACGTTCTCCTACGGCGACGTCGACGGGGCGATGGCCGCCGCGGATCTCGTCCTCCGGCAGACCTTCACGTTCCCCCGCTTCACCTGCACGCCCGTCGAGTGTTACGCCGTGGTCGCCGACTGGGATGCCACCGCGGGACGGCTCACCGCCTGGGCCAACTTCCAGGGTCCGTTCACCCTGCACGGCGTCGCCGCCGCCGCGCTCGGGCTGAAGGGCGATCGGCTCCGCCTGCTGACGCCACCCGACTCCGGCGGCTCGTTCGGCATCAAGTCGTCCGTCTTCGCCTACGTCGTGCTGATGGGGCTTGCAGCTCGTCAGCTCGGCGTGCCCGTGACCTGGATCGAGGACCGGCTCGAGCATCTTGCAGCGAGCGCAGCGGCAACCGGCCGCACGACGGAGGTCGAGGCGGGCTTCAGCGCTGACGGCCGGCTCCTCGCGCTTCGCTACGACGCGATAGAGGACGTGGGGGCGTACGTCCGGGCACCCGAGCCCGCGACCCTCTACCGCATGCACGGCTCGCTCTCGGGCGCGTACACCGTCCCGAACGTCGCCGTGCGCAACCGCGTCGTCCTCACGAATACGATCCCGTCGGGCCTGAACCGTGGCTTCGGTGGGCCTCAGCTCTACCTCGGGCTCGAGCGAACGATGGCGATCGCCGCTCGGCGCCTCGGGCTGGATCCAGCAGAGCTCGCACGGCGCAACTTGATCCCCGCGGAGGCGATGCCGTACAGGACGCCCTCGGGCGCGCTGTACGACTCCGGTGACTACGAAGCCTGCCTCGATCACGCGCTCGAGCTTGCGGACTACGACGCACTCCGCGATCGGGTGGCTGCCCTCCGCGCCGAGGGCGGCCTTGCCGGGATCGGGCTCGCGTGCATCGTCGAGCCCTCGATCTCGAACATGGGGTACATCACGCTCGCCCAGACCGCCGACGAACGGTCCCGATCGCTGCCGAAGTCGGGCAACGCAGAAGGAGCGGCTATCACGATCGACCCCCTCGGCGGCATCACGGTACGCATCGCGACGACGCCGCAGGGACAGGGCCACCGGACCGTCTGTGCCCAGGTCGTCGCCGATGCGCTCGGCTGCACGCCCGATGACGTGACGGTGATGTCCGAGATGGACACCGCGGGCGTGCCCTGGACCGTTGCGTCGGGCAACTACTCGTCGAGGTTCTCCGGCGTCGGCGTTGGTGCCGTGCATGCCGCCGCACTGAAGCTCCGAGCGAAGATCGATGCGATTCGGGAGCACGCGGGCGACACGACGCTTTCGCTGCGACGGGTCGCCGGCATGGCTCACTGGAATCCCGAAGGGCTGCCGGACGGAGAGGAGCCGGGCCTTGCAGCGGTTGCCTTCTGGGCACCGCCGACCCTCGATCCTCCCGACGACACCGACCGCGTCGCGTCCTCCGCTTCCCACGGGTTCATCGTCGACGTCTGCGCGGTCGAAGTCGAGCGCGAGACGGGCGAGGTGCGCGTTCTCGACTACGTCACCGTCCACGACGCCGGGCGGCTCCTCAACCCACTCCTCGCGGATGGACAGGTGCTCGGCGGGTTCGCCCACGGCGCCGCCGTCGCCCTCTACGAGCGTCATGTCTACGACGACTCGGGCAACCTGATGACGGCGTCGCTCGTCGACTACCTCACTCCCACCGCGCCTGACATCCCAGGGCTCCGGATCGGCCATCTCTCGTCACCGTCGACCGTCACGGCGCTCGGAGCAAAGGGGATCGGGGAGGGCAACACGATGAGCGCTCCCGTGTGCATTGCGAACGCGGTTGCCGACGCGATCGGCCGCGATGACCTCGAGTTGCCCCTGACCCCACCCCGGGTGTGGGAGCTTCTGAACAGCGGAGACGTGGCATGAAGCCTGCCGGGTTCGAGTACGTCGCGGCTCACTCGCTTGCCGAAGCCCTCGAGGCGCTCGGGCGCGACGAGGACGCAAAGCCGATCGCGGGAGGCCAGAGCCTTGTCCCGGCGCTCAACATGCGCCTCGTGCGGCCGACACTGCTCGTCGACCTCAACCGGGCCGGGCTCGACCGGATCGAGGTCAACGGAGCCGTCGAGATCGGCGCGACGGTGCGTCAGGGCGCCCTGGAACGGGATCTGCGCACGCATCCCCTTCTCCGGGAGGCACTTCCGTATGTCGGCCACTTCGTGACCCGCAACCGAGGCACCGTCGGCGGCAGCATCGCGCACGCTGACGGGTCTGCCGAGATTCCCCTGTGCCTCGCGGCGCTTGACGGCACGGTCGTCGTCGAAGGGGCAGGCGGGCGCCGTGACGATCGCACCGGACGCATTTTTTGTCACGCACTATCCGGACGACGCTTGCACCGGGGGAGCTCGTCGTTGCGAGCTCGTGGCCGCATCCGGAGGAGAACGAGGGCGCCGCATTCGAGGAGCTCGCACTCCGCGCCGGCGACTACGCGCTCGCGATGGTGGCCGTTGTCCTACGCCAGGTCGACGGTGTCGCCCGGGACGTTCGCATTCGCGTCGGTGCCGTCACCGATCGCCCAACGGCGCTCTCCGAGGTGGAGGCGGTCGTCAGCGGTAGTGCCGTGACAGCAGCGTCCGCGCGGGAAGCGGGCGCACTTGCTGCCGGGGCAGTCGAGCCGCCGGGCTCGATCCATGCCACGTCCGTTTATCTTCGACACCTCACTGGCGCACTCGTCGAGCGGGCACTGCTGCGCGCCTGGGAACGAGCCGCATGACAGCGATCACGCTGACCGTGAACGGCAAGGCGATCGTCGAAGACGTCGAGCCGCGGCTGCTCCTGACCGATTTCCTCCGCCACCGCCTCGGCCTCACGGGAACGCACGTCGGTTGCGAGCACGGCGTCTGCGGAGCGTGCACCGTGCGACTCGACGGCGTTGCCGTCCGCGCCTGTTGCCTGCTGGCGGTACAGGCAGACGGATCGACAGTGGAGACCGTCGAGTCACTTGCCGGCGACGACCTCCTGTCACCCCTCCAGACGGCGTTCAAGCGCCATCATGCGCTCCAGTGTGGGTTCTGCACGCCCGGGATCCTGATCGCGGCCGATGACCTGCTCTCCCGCGGCGAACCGACCCGTGAGGAGATCGTGGACATGCTCTCCGGGCACCTCTGCCGCTGCACCGGCTACGCCCCTATCGTCGCCGCGATCGAAGATGCTCGGGACACTGCAAAGGTGCAATCGAGCGGTCGATGAACCTCGCGCAATCACTCCTCGCTGCGAGCGAGCGCCATCCGGAGCTCGAGGCGTTCCCTGGAATCCGCTACGGCGGATTGCTGCCGCGGGTTGCCCGCATCGCGGGAGGGCTGGACGTCGCACCCGGTGCCCGCGTCGCCGTCGTCCTCGACAACCGACTCGAAACCGCCCTTCTCTACTGGGCATCGCAGTGGGCAGGAGCAGTGTTCGTCCCCCTCTCGTGGCGCCTCTCGGACGAGGAGCTCGAGTACTGCATCGGCGACGCCGGCGCAGAGGTCGTGATCCGAGACGGCGATCTCCTGCCGGACGGCAGAGAGCACGAGGGTGTGCTCGGCCGCGACGAACGAGAGATCTCGTTGCTGCTCTACACCTCCGGCACGACCGGGCGCCCGAAGGGTGTCCCGCGCACCCACGCCGCCGACCGGGCCGGCGGTCTCGCGCAGGCGCTGCAGCACGGCTATCAGCCTGGCGACCGCACCCTCGGGGTGATGCCGCTCTACCACACGATGGGCGTCCACTCTCTGATCGCCATGCACCTCGTCGGCGGCTGCTACGTCCCTCAAGCCCGCTGGAATCCCGGTGAGGCGCTCCGCTTGATCGAGAAGGAGCGCATCACGTCGCTCTATCTCGCCCCGACCCTGTTCTACGACCTCGTCAGCGAGGAGAGCATCGCCGAGCGCGATGTGACGAGCGTTCGAGCACTCGGGTACGCAGGTGCAGCGATGACGTCGACGGTGGTGACACGGTGCGCCGAGGTGTTCGAGCCCGACGTGTTCGTGAACCACTACGGGTCGACCGAGGTCTACACGTTCTCGATCGGAACCGACCAGATCGGCAAGCCGGGGTGTGCCGGGCGACCCGCGGTGAACACGCGACTCAGGTTCGAGCCGAACGGAGAAATCTGCGCCCAACTCTCGGGTGACGAGGCTTTCGGCGGCTACTGGAACCGGCCCGACGCCGACGCGAAGACGATTCGAGACGGCTGGTACCACACCGGCGACATCGGCCGCCTCGACACTGACGGTGACCTGTGGATCGACGGCAGGCTCGATGACATGATCATCTCCGGCGGCGAGAACATTCATCCACTGGAGGTCGAGGACGTGCTCTCGGGTCATCCCCAGGTTCGGGAAGTGGCGGTCATCGGTGCGCCGGACGACCGACTCGGGTACCGGGTCGTCGCCGTCGTTGTCGGAGACGCGACGGCTGCTGAGCTCGACGCGCACTGCCTCGCGTCGTCGCTAGCGCGCTTCAAGCGGCCGAGGGAATATCGGCTCGTGCCGACGCTCCCGAAGAGCGCGTCAGGGAAGATCCTCCGCAGAGTCCTCCGAAGCGATTCCGGCTGACGCCGGAATCGCGTTAGATAGTGCGACAGTGCCTTCAGCTGAACGAGAAAGGTTCCCAATGCAACCTCCGACCCCCGAGCGGACGCCTTGAATACTCCATCTAACGGTTTCAGCGAGGAACGAGGTGAAACCTTCGATGGATTCCGGGTCGACTACGGTGCCGACCGCAGCGTGGCGACGATCACCCTGGACGTGCCCGGGAAGTTCAATCGGGTCTCGATGCTCGCCCGCGATCAGCTCGCCGAACTCTTCAGCGATCTCGATCGAGACGAGTCCGTCCGATTCGTCGTGCTCACAGGCGCCGGCGGCCAGTTCACCGCCGGCGGCGACATCGCCGGGTTCCTGACGAAATCACCCTGGGTTATCTCGCAGCTCGCGAAGAACGTCGCGGCACCCGAGCGCTGCTCCAAGCCGGTGATCGCGAAGCTACAGGGATACGTCTTCGGCGTCGGCCTCGAGCTCGCGCTGGCGTGCGACTTCCGGATCGCCGCGGTCGACATGCAGATGGCGCTCCCTGAGGCGACGATTGGGATGATCCCCGGCTCGGGCGGCACGCAGCGCCTTGCCCGGCTCGTGGGTCTCGGCCGCGCGAAGGACATCATCATGCGCGGGCGTCGGGTCGAGACGGAGGAAGCGTTGTCGGATCGGGCTCATAACGGAGGTCGTCACCGTCGAGGCGCTCGATGGAGCGGTCGATGCGCTGATCGCCGAGCTCTCGCGCCACTCGCCGCTCTCGCTCGCGATGTCGAAGCGCGTACTGAACACGGTCTACGACGGCCCGCTCCACGTCGGTCTCGAGCTCGAGGGCCTCGCCTTCGGCCTCCTCCAGCAGACGCACGACTTCCGAGAGGGTGTCGACTCGTTCGTGGAGAAGCGGAAGCCGGAATTCGACGGGAGCTGATCCCGCGCTAGCGGTCTGGGAATGGGCGCACGGCGCATTCCGGAGCGCCCATCCTCGTCGCGAGGGCCTCGCCGCTCTCGAGCGACGGCTTGGCGCGTTCCATCGTGATCGAGTAGACCTCCGACTGTCCGAGTGCGTAGAACGTGACCGCTGCTCGCATCTCGTTGTAGTAGAACCGGAAGTACTCGGCGAGTGAGGCGATCTGCTCCTTCTCGGTCGGCGTGGTTCCCTGCAGCTTCTTGATCTGCCGAGCGAGCCGCAGACCGATCGCGGCGGTCGGCTTCACCACCTTGAAGCCCTCGTCGGCCGGCAGACCGAGTGCCTCTGTGTCGGCGCGCGCCTGGTCGCAGAGCTGCGCGAGGTTCTCGGCCAGCGCGGAACGTTTTGGCTCGTCGTTGCCGCAACCGGCCGCAAAGCGGCCAGGACGCTGAGGAGAGCGACGATCGCGGCCGCAGCGCAGACCCTTGTTCTGACCCCGAGCACAGCCCGGTAGCTTACCGACGCTCCCAGGCCAGGCCGGCCGCGAGAACCGTCTCGTCGGCCGGGGCGATGAACTGCATGTTCCCGACCGCCAGCCCCGCCCAGCCGATCAGGTTGACCCAGCGCAGGAACGACGAAAGGGGCAATCGGACCTCGAGCTCATCCGCGTCTTCGGCCGGGAGGTCGACGGCGAAACACGGGCTCACGTAGAGGTCGACCTCCGGCTCGTAGGTTCGCCACGCCTCGAGTGAGTCGTACGCCGTCGCAACAGCATCGGCCGCAACGTGTTGGGCCGCCTCGAGCTTCGGCTGAATCGTGTACGCGTATTCGTCTGCACGAGCCGGGAACGTCGCGCGATGACTCTGTGCCGCTTCATGGAGGAAGAGCGGCCAGATGTCCGCCGCTGCGGCTGGGATCGCCGACTCGACGACACGCGCCCCTAGCCGCTCGAGGTCGGCGACCCACACCTCGGCGGCGTCGCTCGCCTCGGTTTCCCGCCCGTCTGCAAGGTACGGCGCCTGGCGCAGAATGCCCACCGTCAGCCCGTCGAGGCGAGGCTCCGGCGATCGCGCGGCCGGCGAGCACGGACCAGAGCAGGGCTACGTCGGCCACGGTTCGTCCCATCGGCCCGACGGTGTCGAGGGACGGGCAGAGTGGGAAGACGCCGTCGAGCGGGATGAGACCCCAGCGGGACTTGAGCCCGACCGTCCCGCATGCTGCTGACGGGAGGCGGATCGAGCAGCCCGTATCGGTGCCGATCGCAAGGTCGACGAGGCCGGCTGCGAGCGCTGCCGCGTTGCCGGACGACGAACCTCCCGTTGTCTTGCCTGGATGGAGCGGGTTGTGGACTGTTCCGTACCACGGGTTCGCTCCGAGGACGCCCCAGGCGAACTCGGGCAGATTGCCCTTTCCGACAATGGTCGCGCCGGCATCGAGCACGCGCTGCACAACCGCTGCGTGACGGTCGGGGATGTGATCGGCGTAGATCTGCGAGCCGTACGTCGTCCGCACGCCCGCGGTGTCGATGAGATCTTTCACGAGCAGCGTGCGCCCGGCCAGCGACCCTGCGTCCGCACCCCGCAAGGGCTCGTCGAGCCACGTGATTGCGGCGTTGTAGGGATCTGTCACGGGATCAACGCTACGCATTCCACCTCGATCTTGGCGCCCGGGATCACGAGCGCGGAGATCTCGACGAGCGTCGATGCCGGGCGCGTCTCACCGAACACCTCCTGCCGCACCGGATTCACGAGGGGCCGGTCGTTCACGTCCGTGAGGTACACGGTCACCTTGACGACGTCGGCGAACGTGCAGCCGCCTGCGGCGAGGACCGCGCGCATGTTGTCGAAGACGCACCTCGCCTGTGCGACGACGTCGTCCCCGCCGACGAGCTCGCGCTTCTCATCGACGGGGACGATGCCAGAGACGAAGAGAAGCTCGCCGGCCTGGACAGCGTCGGTGAAGTGCGAGATCGGCTCGGCCTGGCCGGCGACACGAAGTTCACGACGCAACCCCATCTCAGGCGAAGTGGGTCTTGAGGGCGTCGAAGCCGCCCTGGAAGACCTGTGTTGCGAAGAAGTCCACCCAGTGCCCTTGCTGATCGCGATCGCAGTCGAACGTCGTCCACCACTCGACGAAACTGCCGCCCCCGTCGGTGAGCGGAGTCACGCGCAGCGTGGCGCAGTAGTTGTCGACGTCGAACGGTGTCTTCTGGAAGTCGTAGGTGTACGAGCGCTCGAGGTCGGAGTGCGCGAGCAGCTGCTCCCTGATGTGTGTGCCGTCGGTCAGCGTGAAGCTACGGATCGCACCGACCTGGTCGCCGGCCTTGCCAGCCTCGATCTCACTCTGCGAGACGAGCCCGCTATGCCACGTGGCGAGACCGTTGAAGTCGCGGATGTGCGCCCAGACCTCATCGGGCGAGGCGCCGATTACCGTGCTTGCGTACGACTTTGCCATCTGGATCTCCTTCGGATTGGGGTCGAGAGTCTGGCTGATCCTACGAGGCGGACAGCCGCGCCTGCGCCTGTTCGCGTATCTCCGTGAGGGTCTGTCTCGGCGTCAGCGCCTCCGGGTCGACACGCAGCTCGATCAGAGCAGGCCGGCCGCACGTGAGGGCGCCCTCGAATGCGGCGCCGAACTCCTCGGTGTGCTCGACGACCGCACCGTAGGCGCCGTAGGAGCGTGCAAGCGCTGCGAAATCGGGGTTGACGAGGTCAGTTCCGGAAACGCGCCCCGGATACTGCCGCTCCTGATGCATGCGGATCGTCCCGTACATGCCGTTGTTGATGACGAGGATGACGATGGCCGCATCGTGCTGGACGGCGGTCGCTAGCTCCTGCCCGGTCATCAGGAAGTCGCCGTCTCCTGCCATCGCGACCACGATCGTCTCCGGGAACATGATCTTCGCCGCAACCGCAGCCGGAACCCCGTACCCCATCGCACCACTCGTCGGTGCTAGCTGGGTCCGATAGCTCCGGAACTCGTAGAAGCGGTGCGCCCACACCGAGAAGTTGCCTGCACCGTTCGTGAGGATGGCATCAGCAGGTAGCCGCTCGCGCACCGTCACCATCACATCACCCATATCGAGACCGCCGGGCGCCGGCCGGTGACGGAGATTGTCGCGATACTCCGTTCTTGCCTGGGCCGTCTCTGCGGCTCGCCCGGTCGGCTCGAGAGGAGGCAGTGCGGAGAGCGCACGTGCAAAGGTCTCCGGCGAGGCCACGATCGAGAGCGTCGGAGAGTAGACACGGCCGAGCTCATCGGGATCGGCGCTCACATGGACGAGGCCTTGCGTCGGGCTCGGCACGTCGAGGAGGGTGTAGCCGGAGGTCGTGATCTCGCTCAGCCGGTCGCCGATCACGAGGAGCAGGTCGGCATCCCGAACACGCTGCGCCAGACGGGGGTCGGGGCCGAGCGCCAGGTGGCCGACATAACTCTCGGAGGTGTTGTCGACGTAGTCCTGGCATCGCCATCCGGCCGCCACGGATAGTCCCCCCGCAGCGCACCACGCGGTCAGTGCCGCGTGTGCCTCAGCGCTCCACGGTGCTCCACCGACGACGACGAGCGGTCGCTTCGCGGTTGCCAGCATGGCTCGCGTCTGCTCGACGTCCCGAGGATCCGGATGCACCCGGGTGATCGCGTAGGGCGACGCGTCGACGGCACTCGACTCGTCGACGAGCATGTCCTCGGGCAATGCGAGCACGACCGGGCCGGGGCGACCCGCGGTCGCAACGTGAAACGCACGCGCGACGAGCTCGGGAATCCGGTCGGCACTGTCGATCTGCCCGACCCACTTCGCCATCGGGCCGAACATCTGGCGATAGTCGATCTCCTGGAACGCCTCGCGTTCCATCATGTCTCGTCCCACCTGGCCGATCAGGAGGATCATCGGTGTCGAGTCCTGATACGCGGTGTGAACGCCGCCTGCGGCATGCGTCGCCCCAGGGCCGCGCGTCACCATGCAGATGCCCGGTCGACCCGTGAGCTTGCCGTAGGCGTCGGCCATGTTGGCCGCCCCTACCTCGTGCCGGCAGGAGATGAACCGGATTGGTGCGTCGTGCAGCGCGTCGAGGACGGCGAGGTAGCTCTCACCGGGGACACCGAACGCCAGCTCGACGCCGTGCACGACGAGCTGGTCGACGAGGAGCTCTCCCCCTGTTCTCACCTGAGAACGAGCGGGTGCTCGAAGTACACGGTTGGCTTCTGCAGCCTGGGGCGCTCATCGTCAGCGGGATCGACGTAGCGGATCGTGCGCTTTCCGGCCCACTCTGCGGGCAGGATCAGCACCCGAACGAACGCGGTCGGGTGGTGCTGTGACGCCGTCGCAAGCACGGGGTCAGGCCCCGCTTCGAACCACGCACCTCCCGGGCCGTACGAGGCCGCGTGCCCTTCGACGTGAATGTCGAGAGAGCCGTGAAGGAGGTAACGGATCCCGGGTCCGGGATGCGTGTGCCTGTAGGCGATCCCTCCCGGTGGGAAGTCGATCCGGTCGCAGCGCAGCACCCAATCGGCGAACGGGTCTGGTTGGATCCGCCGCGTGATGAGAGCCCCGTCGGCCTCCTCAGAGGTGTCGTCGAGCTGCCAGACGAGCGCGTGACCCTCGACGGAAGCCGCGCCGAAGAATGCACCGTCGTTCGCAACGTCGTAGACGACCCGGTTGCCGCCGATCGTTTCGGCGCCGGTCTGAAATTCGTACAGGGAGAGCCTCATACTCGGACGACTCTATCGCGCCA
The DNA here is from genome assembly GCA_963784945.1 of uncultured Thermoleophilia bacterium. Taxonomy (GTDB): domain Bacteria; phylum Actinomycetota; class Thermoleophilia; order Gaiellales; family Gaiellaceae; genus Gaiella. The sequence continues at coordinate 334,439 of CAWATN010000013.1, forward strand.
GTCCGGGACGGAGGGCGAGGCTTCGCCTAGCCCCTACGGCGAATTCGAAGCCATGACACCGACTAGTGAAACGTCTGTCCCCCATCGATCACGATCGTCTGGCCCGTGACGAACGTCGACCCCGGCCCCGAGAGATACACCACCGCGCCGACGACATCCTCAGGCACCTGATCGCGCTGCAGGGTCCGTGCGGAGACCGAGACGTCCCGCAGCTTCTCTACCACCTCCGGGTGCGCCTCGACGCCGGCCGACATCGTGAACCCCGGTGCAACGCAGTTGACGAGGACGCCGTCCTTGCCGATCTCCTTTGCAAGCGCCCGGGTAAAGGCGACGATTGCTCCCTTGCTCGTCACGTAGTGGAGCAAGAAAGGCACTCCCCGAAACGGTGTCCCAGAGGAGATGTTGACGATGCGACCGCCACCGTCGCGCTGCATGACCGGAACGACCGCCTGGCACATCAAAAACATCGACGCAACGTTCACGTCCATCACCTGCCGCCACTCGGCGAGTGGGATCTCGGTGAACGGGCGCATCGCAAGCGACGCGTACAGACCAGCGTTGTTGACGAGGATGTCGATCGTTCCGCACCGTTCGACCGTCTCGCCGACGAGCCGCGTCACCGAGGCCTCGTCAGCGACGTCCGCCGTCAGCCCGATCCCCGCGGGGAACGCTTCGGCGGCAGCCTCCGCACCGTTGAGGTCGGCGACCACGATGCGCGCGCCCTCGGCCGCAAGCCCGCGGGCAATCGCGTTGCCGATCCCCTGCGAGCCACCGGTGACGATCGCGACTTTGCCGTCGAGTTGGCCCATGAACACCGTTACTGGATCGGAGAGAACGAGGTCGGCGTCAGGATGCGGGTGTGCTGCGTGTGGATCAGCGGCTGGAGTTTCGTCATCACAGCCTTCCAATCGTCCCGCGCCATCAGCGCAGCACGCCGCTCCTCGCGCTGCGCGAAGCTGTCGTAACGCCACATGCTCGTGTAGGTCGAGACCGCTCCGATCTCCGTGGTGAACGCGCCGACGAACCCGCCGAGCACCTCGGCCTGGATCGGAATCCCTTCCTCCGCGTACAGCCGCAGAAGCTCCGGCAGCCGTCCGGTGTGAACGTGGTAGTCACGTTGCTCGACGATGATCACAATGCCTCCCCGATGCCGCCCATCGCAAGGTACTTGAGCTCGACCCAGTCGTCGACGCCGTAGCTCGACCCCTCGCGTCCGATGCCCGACTCTTTCATGCCGCCGAACGGCGCCACCTCCGAAGAGATGAAACCGGTGTTGATGCCGACGATCCCGTATTCCAGCGCCTCCGCTACACGCCACGTGCGACCGAGATCACGGGAGTAGAAGTACGCCGACAGGCCGTACGGCGTGTCGTTGGCGATCGCGACCGCCTCGGCGTCGGATTCGAACCGGTTGATGCCGGCGACCGGTCCGAAGGTCTCCTCGCAGCTCATAGCCATGTCCATTGTGACTCCTGTCAGCACGGATGGCTGGAAGAACTGCCCCTCGATCCGGCTGCCGCCGAGGCGGAGGTCTGCTCCTAGTGCGAGTGCGTCAGCCACGTGGCGCTCGACCTTCGCGACTGCAGGCTCATCGATCAGCGGTCCGACCTGCGCGCCCTCGGCGAACCCGTCGGCGACCTTCAACGTCGCAACCGCCTCGATGAACGCCTCGACGAACTCGTCGTAGATCCCGTTCTGGACGAGGAACCGATTTGCCGAGATGCACGTCTGGCCGGAGTTCCGGAACTTGCACAGCATGGCACCGGAGACCGCCTCGGCTAGATCGGCATCGTCGAAGACGATGAACGGTGCATTGCCGCCGAGCTCGAGGGACACCTTCTTCACCTGGCCGGCGCATTGCGCCATCAACAGCTTGCCCACCTCGGTCGAGCCCGTGAAGCCGAGCTTGCGGACGATCGGGTTCGACGTCATCTCGCCGCCGATCGCAGGCGCATCCGACGCATCGCCCGTGACGACCGAGAAGACACCGGCCGGCACGCCCGCCTCCTCGGCCAGCGCCGCGATGGCGAGCGCGGTGAGTGGCGTCTGCTCGGCCGGCTTCAGCACCATCGTGCAGCCGACCGCGAGCGCAGGGGCCGACTTGCGCGTCGGCATCGCGGCCGGGAAGTTCCACGGGGTGATACCGGCGGTGACCCCAATTGCCTCCTTCAGCACGACGATCCGCCGATCGGCGAGCGGCTGCGGGATCACAGCACCGTCGAGCCGCTTCGCCTCCTCACCGAACCACTCGTAGAATGAGGCGGCGTAGCCGACCTCGAGTTTCGCCTCGAAGAGCGGCTTCCCCTGTTCGCGAACGAGCAGCGCAGCCAGGTCGTCGCTGCGCTCCATCATCAGATCGGAAAGACGGCGCAGGATTCGCGCCCTTTCCTTTGCCGTGCGGTGCTTCCACGCAGGGAGAGCGCGCTGGGCAGCTTCTATCGCCCGTCGGGTCTCGGCCGCCCCCATGCGAGGAACCTCCGCGATCGTCGCTCCCGTCGCGGGGTCGAGAACGGGAAACGTGGCGCCAGAGTCGGCCTCGACCCACGCACCGTCGACATAGGCCCGGTCGCGCAAGAGGTCTGTCTCGAGGGCCGTCATGGGCTGGACGATAGCGATCCGGTGATCTCACGAAGCAGTCGCATCGCCGGCCGAGACCCGCAAATCACTTGTAATTCCAAGAGCGCCGACGACGATGAGATACTGAATGGCCATGGACGTGCAGTTCACCCGCTTCGACGACGTCGAATCGTTCACCCTCGCCGCGGGCGTCGAGGGACGTCCTCTTTTCGGCGACGCGGCCATGATCAATCTGATCGAGTTTTCGGCGGGCGCCAGGGTGCCGGCACACAGCCATCCACACGAGCAACTCGGCATCGTGCTGCGCGGCATGCAGGCACTCGTCGTCGACGGCGTTGCACGGGAGCTCGGCCCAATGGAGGGATACGTGTTGCCGGGCAACGTAGAGCACTCGGCCTATTGCGGGCCGGAGGGCGCGACCGTGATCGACGTCTTCTGCCCCGTGAGAGAGGACTACCGGGAGAGATGGGGCGGCTCCGCAGAAAACCAGTAGCCGGGGCGCTGCTCGAGGGCGGCGTCTGGCAGGTTCCGCCGCGGTTCAACTTCACCCGCGACGTCGTCGAGGCACTCGCCGCCGACGCGATCCGGCCGGCGCTGACCTTCGTCGACCGTGAGGGCGTCATCGACCGGCGCACCTTCAAGGCCGTCGCAGCCGATGCGGGTCGTTGGGCTGCGCTTCTCCGGTCCCGAGGGCTCGTCCCGGGAGACCGACTGCTCGTCTACGTCGGCAGAACACCGGCGTGGCACGCGATCCTCCTGGGAGCGCTGAAAGCCGGTGTGGTAGCGGTGCCCTGCCCCGACACGCTGCCCGCCGCAGACGCGGCGCTCCGAGCGACGCATTCCGACGTACGGCTCGTCGTCGTCGATGCCGTGCGGGCACGGGAGCTCGCGTCGGGCGACGTCGATGTGAACGTCGATGTCATCGTTGTCGAGGAGCTCGCCGAGGAGTTGCGGGAGCATGCTGTCGACCAGCCGACCCACGACACGGCGGCCGGAGACACGGCCTTCATCGTCTATACCTCGGGCACGACGAGCAATCCGCTCGGAGCCGTTCACACCCATGGGTACACATGGGCCCAACGCCTCCAGGCGGAGTCATGGCTCGACGCGCGCCCGGGAGACCTCATCTGGTGCACTGCGGGGTTCGGGACGGCGGAGTCGATCTGGAATGCGCTTCTCGGCCCCTGGTCGTGTGGAGCCGAGATAGCGGTGCACGGAGCTACCTTCGACGTCGAGCAACGGTTCGATCTCATCGAACGGATCGGGGTGACCGTGCTCTGCCAGACGCCATCCGAGTATCGGCTGATGGCGAAGCATCCGTCACTCGAGGGTTTCTATATCGGCAGCGTGCGCCATGCGGTGTCCACGGGGGAGCCTCTCGACCGTGCCGTCGCGGCCATCTTCCACGATGCATTCGGGCTCACGATCCACGACGGGTACGGGCAGGCGGAGAACACGATCCTGGTTGCGAACGCGCCCGGAGATCCGGTTCGACTCGGATCGATGGGCCTGCCGACCCGAGGGCACGACGTCGCGGTGATCGACGACGAGGGGCACGAGCAGCAGGTTGGCAAGGAAGGCGATCTCGCGTTGAGGGGTCGACCACCGTCTCTCTTTCGCGAGTACTGGAAGGCCCCCGACGAGACGCGGGCCGCATTTCGCGGTGACTGGTACATCACGGGCGACCGAGCCAGCCGCGACGAGGACGGGTACCTGTGGTTCACCGGTCGGGTGGGTGATGCGATTCTCAGCGCGGCCCATCGCATCCATCCGTTCGAGATCGAGAGTGCGTTGCTCGAGCATCCTTCGGTCGTCGAGTGCCTTGTCGTCGGCCGGCCCGTCGCCGGTAGAGGCAACCTCGTCAAGGCCCTTGTCATCCTCCGCGCCGGCATCGAGCCGTCGGATGGGCTCGTGATCGAACTGCAGGATCACGTGGAGGCAGTGACGGCGTCCTTCAAGGTCCCGCGTGAGATCGAGTTCGTCTCGGAGCTGCCGAAGACCACGAGCGGCAAGATCCGCCGGGTCGAGGTCCGTGAGCAGGAAACGGCTGATCGTGCCGACACGCCGGACGCGGTCGTCATCGCCGCGGAGGAAGCCGAAGAACCGAATGCCGTGGAGACGAGCAGCAGCGCACAGGCGATGCTGGCGGAGGAGACCGAGCTCCGCCGCAGAGCAGCGGAAGCTGCGGCACTCGAGGAGGCTCGCCGCAAGAAAGCCGAAAGGTCGGCGGAAGTTGCCGCGGCTGCTGCCGTCGAGGCTGCTGCTCGTGCCGAGCGGCGGATCGATCTCGAACGGCGCACTGCTGCCGCGTTGGCGGCCGAGCAGACGGCCCAAGAGGAGCAGGCACGGAAAGCGCTGGCCGTGGAGCAGGCGCGGCAGGCGGCCGAGCGGGCCGACGCCTTCGCAACGCAAGGCCCACAGCTGGACGATCTTGACGAGCAGGCGACCAAAGCGCAGCTGCCTTCTCGGCCGAAGACACAGTCCGATCCCGACTCGCCGCAGCCCTCCACGGGGCCAACGGAAGCACTGACGGAGCAGTCTGCGCGAGCCGCCAAGAGGGAAACAGAGCGGGGGCGCAGGGATGAAGAACAGCTGCGCAAGAAAGAGGAAGCAGCGGCGGCCGAGCAGCGCAAGCACAAGAAGGCCGAGAAGCGTCGTGCCGCTGACGAGCAAAAGATCGACGCCGAGCGCCTCCGCGAGGAGGAGAAGGCAGCAGCTGAGCTCGCCAAGCGCGAAGAAGCCGAAGCCCGCCGCGCCGCCGCAACCAAAGCCAAAGAAGACGAACAACAACGCAAAGAAGATGAAAAACGGCAACGGGAAGAGGAAAAAGCAGCCGCCGAACGCGCCAAACGCGAAGAAACCGAAGCCCGCCGCGCCGCCGCAACCAAAGCCAAAGAAGACGAACAACAACGCAAAGAAGATGAAAAACGGCAACGGGAAGAGGAAAAAGCAGCCGCCGAACGCGCCAAACGCGAAGAAACCGAAGCCCGCCGCGCCGCCGCAACCAAAGCCAAAGAAGACGAACAACAACGCAAAGAAGATGAAAGACGGCAACGGGAAGAGGAAAAAGCAGCCGCCGAACGCGCCAAACGCGAAGAAACCGAAGCCCGCCGCGCCGCCGCAACCAAAGCGAAGGAGGATCGCGACGCCACGGCGGCAGAGCAACGTGCCGCGCAGGAGGCGCTACGACAAGAGGCCAAGAGCAAGCCGCCGGCTCGGCCGACGACTCCCGAAGAGGCGGACGACCAAGACGACGAGAACCGTCCGAACCCCTCTCTGCTCGCGCGCCTGAGCGAGTACGGGCACGGCAAGGCCACCGAAGACCCAGGCACACCGGCAGAATGAGACCGTGAGCCAGACAATCGAGGCGCCCGTCGAGGTGCGCCTCCCCGAAGGCGACGAAGACAGGCGCGAGGACAGACCGTGGGTCGTGATTGTCTGGAACGATCCGATCAATCTCATGTCGTATGTCGCTTTCGTGTTCCGCAAGCTGTTCGGCTTCTCAGAAGCCGAAGCGACACGATTGATGCTCCAGGTTCACGAGGATGGAAGGGCGGTCGTCGCATCGGGCACGCGGGAGAAGTCCGAGCACGACGTGGCCCGTCTCCACGGGCACGGGCTCTGGGCCACGCTCCGGCAGGACTGAGCAGATGAGCCGTCGCATCGAGCGGGACACGTCGGGCGGCTACAGGCTTCGACTTCCGGCAGAGGAACGAGACGTCCTCCGCGGTCTCCCTGCTCAGCTCCGTGAGCTCCTCGCTACGAGCGATCCGAGCCTCGAACGACTCTTTCCTCCCGCCTACGACGACTCCGAGGCGGACGACGAGTACGGCGAGCTCGTGCGAGGGGAGCTTCTCGACGGGAAACTCGCAGCGCTCGGGATCGTCGAACAAACGGTCGATGCCACTCACCTCACGGAGGCGCAGCTAGAAGGCTGGCTCGGCGCACTGGAGAGCCTGCGCCTGGTGCTCGGGACCCAACTCGACGTCTCCGAGGCGAGCTACGACCAGGAGCTCGATCCGGCTGATCCTCATGCACCCGCCCTCGCCCTGTACGGCTACCTCAGCTGGCTGCAGGAGCAAGCCGTGGACGCGCTCGCGGCAGGCCTGCCGTAGGGGCGACGCGAAGCGTCGCCCGCGCGCGCCTATCTTCGGAGGCTACGGCTCGACGAGAACGCGCCCGGCGGGAAGCTCGAGGCTTGCCCGAACGGCCTCGTCGATCGCGTCGAGTGAGAACACCTCGCCGAGGAGCGGCGCGAGCTCCAGTCGCCCCGCAGCGACGTGCTCGAGCAGGATCGGCAACGCCACCGCAGGATCCTCCGAGCCGTACATCGTCCCTGTGAGGAACTTTTCCCGTCGCAGGAATTCGCCGGGATCGAGGTCGAGGCGGAGACCGGTCGGCGGCAGCCCCACCATCACTGTCGTGCCACCGCTCCGTGTGAAGCGGAGCGCGGTTTGACTCGTAGCGGGGAAGCCCACCGCATCGAAGCCGTAATCCGCTCCCTCGGGCGCAATCGCGGCGATCGCCTCCTTGAGGTCATCCGGATGGATTGCGTGCGTCGCGCCGAGACGCAGCGACTGCTCGCGACGACTCTCGACGGGGTCGACGACCACGATTGCCTCCGCCCCGGCGATCCGTGCTCCCTGGACGACGAACTGCCCCACTCCGCCTGCGCCGATCACGAGCGCGACACCTCCGGGTTTCGCCCGGGCCGCAAACAGCACCGCGCCGACCCCCGTCAGCGCAGCACAGCCGAGCAGCGCAGCGTCACGGAGCGGCACTGCGCCGCCGGTTGGGAGCGCGACCTGCGAGGAGACGACCACCCGTTCCGCCCAGGCTCCCGTTGCCGTGCCGCGGTAGACCGTCTGGCCGTCGAGCGACATGCCCGTCGTCCCGTCCACGAGCGTGCCGTTGCCGATCGCGCGGTGGAGCGGCACACACGCCGCCGGGCGGCCACGGGCGCAATCAGCGCAGTGACCGCACGACGGAGCCCACGAGAGCACCACCTCGTCACCGACCTGCACCGACTCGACCGCGTCGCCCGCGACCTCGACGATGCCCGCACCCTCGTGCCCGAGCACCATCGGCGTCGGCCGCTGCCACTCACCCTTCACCTGGTGCAGGTCCGTGCCGCAGATCCCGACCGCGGCCATGCGGACGACGACATCGTTCGGGCCGGGCTCCGCAAGATCGAGTTCGACGACCTCGAGCGGCTCACCCACGGCCCTGAAAAGCCCTGCCCGTGTCTTCATCCGTCCATCTCCAGTCACCGATCGTCGCTGCTATCAGGGAGGTTCCCAAGGAACCGCAGGTTCCTGGCTTCAGGGATTCTCGCGATCCGGGATCTCCGCGAGGAGATCCCGGATCTGCGGGCTAGGACAGCGCAGCCTCGATCGCACTACAGGTCGTCACGGTGGAGACGTTCTGAAGCGCGAAGTTGATCGCGGCGTTGTGCCACTCGGCGTTCATCGTCGAGCATCCGTCTTCGGGCACAACCATCGTGTACCCCTTGTCGGCACCGGTACGGGACGTGTGCTCGATCGACATGTTCGTCCAGGCCCCGGTGACGATGACCGTATCGCGACCGAGGCCTTCGAGCAGGTTCTCGAGCCGCGTTCCCTGCCAGCCGCTCATCCGCATCTTCTCGATGATGAAATCGCCGTCCTTCGGCTCGAGGCCGTCTGCGGGCGCCGCGCCCCAGGTACCGCGAACGAGAGCACCGGTGTCCTTGACGCCGTTGAAGAGTGGCGCGTTGAGCTTCAGGCCCGGCGCACCTTCTTCGACGATGTACCAGACGTGAAGCACGGGAATACCCTTCGCCCGGCAGACGTCCGCAAGGCCCGCGACGTTCGCAACGACGTTCTGCTCCTTCGCGTGCCCGGGTGAGCCGGACTCCGCAAAGGCACCACCCTCGATGATCACGTCGTTCTGCATGTCCTGGATGATCAGCGCGCAGCGGCCAGGGTCGAGTGAGAGCTCGTCAGACAAGTAGTCACCTCCGTAGGGGCGAGGCGGAGCCTCGCCCGTCGCTGATTGAACAGATCACCTTGAACAGATCACCTCATGTACGGCTCACGCCGCGGGCCGACCTTCGTGCGAATCGTGTAGACGGACGACGACGAAGGGATGAACAGGGTGTGCCAGTCAGGCCCACCCCAGGTGTGGTTGCCAACGCTCTCGGGCACCTCGATCGTGCCGAGGTGCTCGCCGTCGGGAGAGATCACCCAGACGCCTTGTGGCCCGGTGACCCAGATGTTGCCGTTCTCGTCGACCTTCATCCCGTCGGGAATGCCTTCCTCGATCACGCCCGTGCCGACGCCCTCGAAGAACATTCGCCCGTTCGAGAGCGTCCCGTCGGCGTTCACGTCGAACACCTTGATGTGCGCCCGCGGGGTGTCATTGATGTAGAGCAGCGACTCGTCCGGTGAGAAGCACAGCCCGTTCGGCATCTCGAACTCATCCTCGGCGACCGCGAGATCGAGCTCGTCCTGGCCGCCGCCGGGAGGGATGCGGAAGACGCCCTGCCACCCGAGGTCACGGGCTCGCTCGATTCCGAATCCCGGAAAACGCCCGTACCACGGATCCGAGAAGTAGATGGTGCCGTCTGTGCGAACGGTGACGTCATTCGGGCTGTTCAGGTACTTGCCCTGCCAGTGATACGCGAGCGTCTCACGCACGCCGTCCGGCCGTTCACGGACGAGGGAGCTCGTCACGTGCTCGCAGACGATCAGATTGAGGTCGTGATCGAGGGTCATTCCGTTGCACTTGAAGGAAGGGTTCCTGACCTCCGTCACGGTGCCGTCGAGGGTCACCTTGCGACGGATGTCCGCGGGCATGTCGGAGAAGTAGAGAACCTGCTCGGTGGGGTGCCAGATCGGCCCCTCCGTGAACGTGAACCCGGTCGCGAGCTGCTCGACACCCGAGCCCTCTTCGACGAGGTCATAGATCGCACGCGACTTGGCGTCGATACCCGGCACTGCTATCTCCTTTCATGGCGGAGGTTGTCGCGCCGACGCTAACACGACACCGCGTTCGCCGACGAAGCATCGCGCGATACGCTTCGTTGCATGGCTCGGGCGCACGACACCGTCGTCTTCGTTCCGGCCTGGAACGAGGAGGCAAACCTCCCTGCCGTGCTGGCCGAGCTCGCGGCGACGATTCCGGAGGCCGACGTGCTGGTGATCGACGACGGCTCTACCGACGCGACCGCCGAGGTGGCCCGCGCCCGTGGCGCGACGGTCGTCTCGTTCGGCGAGAATCGAGGCCTGCGGGCCGGGATCGCGGCCGGGTATCGCGAAGCCGCGGAACGTGGCTATTTGTTCTGCGGGCGCGTTGACGCCGACGGGCAGCATCCGGCGGCGGAGCTGCTCCGGCTCCTGGAGCTCGTCCGCTCGGACGTGTGCGATGTAGCGGTCGGGTCACGGTTTGCCGCCGGGGACGGCTACGACGAGGAGCGCTACGTTCCGTCGCCGAGTCGGCGCTTCGGGATCGGGCTGCTGCAGAAGGCAATGCATCTCCGGCTCGGACGCCCGTTCCACGACCCGACAAGCGGCATGGCCGCGGTCAACGCCCGTGCCATGCCCGTTATGGCCGAGCCCTACGTGAGCGGTGCGCCCGAGGTCGAGGCGCTTCTGCGACTCGGGGCCGAGGGCTTGAGGGTCGAGGAGGTCGCCGTCCACATGCGGGAGCGGGCCAGCGGCGACTCGAAGCTGCAGGGGAAGAAGGCCGTGAAGCTCGTGCTGACAGTGGTCGGCACCCTGCTGTTCTTCCGTTGGCTACGTCGACGGCGGTCGCACGCACCCGAACGGTGAGTGCCAGAGTCGTCGTCGTGCTGGGATACTCGGACGGCGGCCGAGGGCAGCTTCATCCCGTTGGTGCTGCGCGTCTCGCACGGGCGGCAGAGATCAGCACTACGACAGATGTCGTCGTGCTCTCGGGCTGGGCACGCGTGCCGGGGACGCGCTCCGAGGCGGAGTTGATGGCGGCGGCGTGGACGGGCAACGCCCGGGAGCTCATCGTCGATCCCGATGCACGGACGACCGTCGGAAACGCGGCGAACGCTCTCGACGACGTTCGACGCCTCGGCGCGCGTGAGGTCGTCGTCGTGACCTCCCGATGGCATGCAGCGAGAGCGACGGCGGCATTCCGCATGCTCTTGCGAGGCAGCGGCGTTCACGTCACGGCAGTGTTCCCGGCCGAGCCATTGAATCTCTCCGCATCGCTGAGGGAACTGCCGCTGTGGGCGCTGCTGCCGACACAGGTGTGGGCGGCTCAACGACGATAGGTGAGCGGTGCCCGGCTTCAGTCGGGCTCCGGAGTTCCGGCCGGGTCGACAGGCTGAAGCCTGTCACCGAGCGCACCGTCCCCCCTCTCCGAGGGAGGGGTCACCGGGGAACCGCAGGTTCCCGGCTTCAGGATCCCGCGAAGCGGGCAGCAAACATCAGCGTAGGAGACTGCCCGATATGCTCCTCCATCGGGCAGTCTCTCCCGTCGCCCGGCTCGTCGTCGACCGTTCTACGTGTCCGAGGGAGGGGTCACCGGGGAACCGCAGGTTCCCGGCTTCAGGATCCCGCGAAGCGGGCAGCAAACATCAGCGTAGGAGACTGCCCGATATGCTCCTCCATCGGGCAGTCTCCTACGCCACCTCGACGTGAATCCGGTTCTTCGAGTCGCGTAGCGGCCCGCCGCCACGACCCGCCCGCACTGCCAGGATCTCGGCCAGGATCGCGAGCGCTGTCTCCTCCTGTGTGTCAGCGCCGATGTCCAGGCCGCACGGCCCCATGATTCGGTCGAGCTGCTCCTCGGGCACACCCGCTTCCAACAGGCGGCCACGGCGGCGTTCTGTCGTGCGACGCGAACCGAGAGCACCGACGTAGAACGCCTCACTCTCGAGGGCAGCCTTCAGCGCAGGCTCGTCGAACTTGTCGTCGTGTGTGAGGACGACGACGGCAGTCTGATGGTCGGGCTCGAGCTCGGCAATCGCGTCTTCGGGCCATTTCTGGATCAAGACGTCGGCAGAGGGCATCCGTTCCTTCGTCAAGAACATCGCTCGCGCATCACCGACGATCGCGGTCCAACCGAGCAACTTCGCCGCTCTGCACAGCGCCTCGGCCGTATCGACCGCGCCGTAGACGAAGAGGCGTGGTGGAGGTCCATACCACTCGGCGAACACTTTCGTGTCGCCGTCGAGCGAGAGCAGCTTGTTGCGACCGCGCCGCATGAGCGTGTCGAACTGATCGATCGCCTCGGCGGGCACGCCGGCGCCGATCCGCTCGCCGCTTTCGAGCACGAGCTCCTTGCCACCGATCCCCTCACCCTCGACCACGGTGAACAGAACACCGCGGTCACCCGAGGCGTGCAGCTCCGACAGTCGGTGCACCAAGCTCATTCGACAGGCTCCACGAACACGTCGATCTCGCCCCCGCACGGAAGGCCCACACCCCATGCCATCTCGTCGGTGATGCCGTAGCTGAGCATCTTCGCCTCGCCCGATTGCATCACGTCCATCGCATTCTCGAATACGTCGCTCTCGACACAGCCGCCCGAGACGGAGCCGCACATCTTCCCCGACTCCGAGATCGCAAGGCTCGTACCCACAGGGCGTGGCGCCGAGCGCCGCGTCGCGACGACCGTGGCAACGACGACCTTCTCGCCGGCCTCACGCCACCGCTCTACCTCGTCCAGGATCTCTTTCATGCTGCGTGCCTCCTCTCGATGCCGGCGAGCACTGCCGCCAGCTCTTCCAGACTTCTCAGATTATGGCCGGAGAGAAACCGGTCGACGTACGGCAGCGCGGCGCGCATGCCGCCGGCGAGCGGTTGGTACTCCGGATTCCCCTTCAATGGATTGACCCAGACGACAGCGTACGCAGCACGGGCGAGGCGAGCCATCTCACGGCCGACGAGCTCCGGGTCCTGGCGCTCCCACCCGTCCGAGACGATTACGACGACGGACCCACGCGAGAGTGCCCGCTTGCCGTAGACGTCGTTGAACTCCTTGAGCGAGGCGCCGATCCGGGTGCCGCTACCCCAGTCGGTCACAGCTTCGGTGCATTTCTCGAGAGCCGATTCGGGGTCGCGCGTACCGAGCTCGGGGGTGAGACGCGACAGCCGCGTGCCGAATGCGAACGCCTCGACGCCCGGCCCTGACCCCACGGCGGCATGGAGGAACAACACCAGGGCGCGGGCATACGCATCCATCGAGCCCGAGACGTCGCACAGAACGACGAGCTTCCGCGGCACCTCCTTGCGGGCTCGATAGGGCCGGTCGACGGGGTCGCCGCCCGTGCGGAGCGAATGGCGGATCAGGCGGCGCATGTCGAGGCGGTCGCCGCGCGGATCCGAGCGCCGGCGCCGGGAGTCACGGAGCGGTCGGTTGCTCGCGATCGCCGCGATCAGACGCCGGACACGGCGGTACTCATCGGGCGTCATCTCCGCGAAGTCCTTCTCGCGGAGGAGCTCGTGGCCGGACGCGCCGAGCTCGAGTGGATCGCCCAGCTCGTCGTCTTCCTCGCTACCGGCGGCGTCGGAGAGCGATTCGCTGATCGTCTGCTGCGCGACGGGGCTCGGAGCCGCACGTACCGGTGGCAGCACGGGTGCGCGGAGAAACCACGCGTTGAACGCCCTGTCGAAGAGATCGAGCTCGTCCCGGCGCGAGACGAGTGTCTGCCGCAGGGCGAAATACACGTCCTCCTGTCGGGTCAGATCGACTGCGCCGATGCCACGGAGCGCGTCCGCGACCCGCCCCGGACCGACCTCGAGACCAACCTCTCGTAGGACGCGACCGAATGTGACGACGTGGCGGACAACGGCGTCGGCCATGGGCGTCCTACCGAGCCGCTGTCGCTCGTGCGGTATCGACGAGCTGCGCAAGCGTCTCGTCGCGCACGGCCTCGATGTCCTCGCGGTACTTGAGTACCGAGCCAAGGGTCTGCTCGACGACGTCGGCGTCGATCTCCTGACGGCCGAGCGCATTCAGCGCCATCGCCCAGTCGATCGTCTCTGCGACTCCGGGTGGTTTGGCCAGATCCAGGCCGCGCAGCTCACGAACGAACGCCGCCGCCTCAGCGGCCAGGCGTTCCGAGATACCGGGGATCCGGATCTTCACGATCTCGATCTCGCGCTCGATCGACGGGTGGTCGATCCAGTGGAAGAGGGCGCGACGCTTCAATGCATCGTGGAGCTCGCGCGTCCGGTTGGACGTGAGGATCACCGCCGGCTTGCGGCGAGCGCGGATGGTGCCGAGCTCGGGGATCGTGATCTGAAAGTCCGACAGCACCTCGAGCAGAAATGCCTCGAACTCCTCGTCGGCCCGGTCGATCTCGTCGATCAGGAGCACGACCGGCTCGTCGGAGTCGATCGCCTCGAGCAACGGCCGCCTGATGAGAAACTCGGGACCGAAGAGCTCATCCTCGGAGACGGTTCCTTCTTGCGCCGCGCGGATGTGCAGCAGCTGGCGTGGGTAGTTCCATTCGTAGACCGCGTGGGCGACATCGAGCCCCTCGTAGCACTGCAGTCGGATCAGCTGAGCGCCGAGGACGGTGGCGAGCGATTTCGCAGCCTCTGTCTTGCCCACGCCGGCTTCCCCCTCGAGAAGCAACGGCTTCTCGAGCGCGAGCGAAAGGAAGAGCGCAGTCGAGAGCCCGCGATCAGGCAGGTAGTCGGCTCCCCGAAGGGCAACCTCGAGCTCGTCGATCGTGCGGAAGGCGCTCACTCTCTGAGCGTAGTCGACGCGCCGAACCTCGCGGCAGTTCTTAGGCAGCGTCTTCGAGCAGATCGACCGCCAATGCGACCGACCGCTCGAGGAACCCGAACGCAACGAGCACGTTGAGGCATTCGACCGGATCGACGTGCTCGTCCCGGCTGCCTTCGATGATCCGCAGTGCCACGAACGTGAGTGGATCGAAGTCGATGCCCGCGCGTTCGAGCGTCTGGGCGAGTGCAACGGCCTCGAGTGCTAGCTCGTGCTCCGCCTTCGCGAGCGAATGCCCGAGAGCGATCTCGCGCTCCTGGCGCTCGCGCAGCGTCTGCTCGGCTGCCATTTCCTCGTCATCGAACTCCGTCAGCATCGTTACCGACATGAGACGACGAATCTCGCGAGATGATTGAGCGTCAGCGAGATGTGAACGAGAGTTGCTTGAAGCGGCGTGCCGTTTCGGCGATGGCGATCTCGACCGGCAGGCGCTCGATGCTCGAGGCACCGTAGAAGCCGACGACCCCGACGGTGTGGTCGAGCACGTACTGCGCATCGTCTGGTTCGGCAATCGGGCCACCGTGGCACAGCACGAGCACGTCAGGGTTCACCTCGTAGGCTGCATCGGCGATCGCCTGCACCCTCTCGGCGGCCTCGTCGAGCGTGGGAGCGCTCGTCACGCCGATCAAACCCTTCGTGGTGGTGTTCATGTGCGCCACCACGATGTCCGCCCCGGCGTCTGCGAGCCACCGGGCCTCCTGGGGATCGAACGCGTACGGCGTCGTAAGGAGGTCGAGCTCGTGGGCGACCCTGATCATCTCGACCTCGAGCTTGAAGCTCATCCCCGTCTCCTCGAGCACCTGGCGGAAGTTCCCGTCGATCACGCCAACCGTCGGAAAGTTCTGCACGCCGGAGAAGCCGAGGTCCCGAAGCTCCCGCAGGAAGCGTGGCATCGAGCGGAACGGGTCCGTGCCGTTCACCCCGGCGAGCACCGGCGTGTCGACAACGACCGGCAACACCTCGCAGGCCATCTCGACCACGATCGCGTTGGCGTCGCCATACGCGAGCAGCCCGGCGGCCGAGCCGCGGCCGGCCATGCGGTAGCGACCCGAGTTGTAGACGATGATCAGGTCGACCCCACCGGCCTCCTCGCACTTGGCGGAGAGGCCCGTACCGGCCCCAGCACCGATGATCGGGCGGCCGGCCGCAAGCGTTGCGCGCAGGCGGGCCAATGCTTCGTCACGCGTCACGCTGCAGACGATAGGCGACGAACGAGAGCTCGGTCGCCGGAGCCACGACCTCGCGATGCCCGGCGTCAGCTTTGACAGCAGCGGGCAAGAGGCCTAGCGTGCTTGATCAACTCTATCGGGAGGAGCCTCCAATGGCCTATGAGATCAGGATGCTCGATCTGATCGACATCGAGCTCGAGTCGAGCTTCCTCGTGCTCGCCCGCAACATGGGAATTCGGACGCGGGTGAAGACGTGGGGGTATCTGATCCTCGGCCCGAATACCGAGCCGATCCTCGTCGATACGGGCGCAAGTCACCCCGAGATCATGGAGACACTCGGAATGACCGGCACCGTGACGAAGGAGATGACCCTGCGGCGCCAGCTCACGAAACATGGCGTCAAGATCAACGACGTCCGCTGGATCCTGCACACACACCACCACATCGATCACGCCGGCCAGGACAGCCAGTTCTCCATGCGCCAGACAGTCGTCACGAACCGTCGCGAGCTCGAGTACTCGGCTTCCGGAATCCAGGGTGGCCAGTATCCGGCCGAGTACGTGAAGCACCACATCGACCGTCTGCACAAGCCCGGCGCGATGCGGCTGCTCGATCTCGAGCTCTCCGGGCCTGACGAGATCGCACCCGGCATCGTCTGCGAATCCGCAGGAGGCCACACCGAGGGCTCGATGAACATCCTCGTCGAGACCGCGGAGGGAACCGCTTGCATCTGCGGCGACGTCGTCTACGACATCCAGAACCAGATCGTCGATCCGATCTACCAGGTGCTCGACTACGAACCGCAGTCGACCGGCAATCAGGGCACATCGAAGCGCCAGGAACGCGCCGCTATCAAGCGCGCGCTGAACAGCGGCACCTTCCTGTTGCCGATCCACGACTACCCGGCCCGCATCGAGCACGGGCGCGTCGTCTCTCGGCTGATCGGTGACTCCATTCCCGGGCCCGAGCTCGCCGTCGAGCATCAGACGACCGGAGAGACACGGAAGATGGGTCTCGGTCGAGACGAGTTCCGCCTGCCGCCGGCACCGTGAGAGCGACCAGGTTCGAAGAGGTGCTCTAAGCTCACACCCGTGACGAGTACCGGTCACCTGGAGGCGCCCGACGGCGTTGCGGGCGAGAGCCCTGCGAGGTCGATCACGTACCTCGAGGCGATCAGCTCGGCACTGAGAGACGCCATGCGCGACGACGATCGCGTCTTCCTCCTCGGTGAGGACATCGGCGCCTTTGGAGGAGCGTTCGGAGTCACGGCCGGTCTCTTCGACGAGTTCGGCGAATCGCGGGTGATCGACACGCCGATTGCAGAGGAGGGATTCGTCGGCGCCGCGATCGGCGCCGCGTGGATGGGCGAGCGACCCGTTGTCGAGCTCCAGTTCGCCGACTTCATCACCTGCGCCTTCGACCCCATCGTCACCGTTGCCGCCAAGACCCATTGGCGGTCAGGGCAACAGATACCGATCACGATCCGCTGCCCAACGGGCGGCGGAGTCCGGGGCGGGCCGTTTCACGCAGGCTCCCCTGAGGGGTGGTTCGTCGGCACGGCCGGGCTCAAGATCGTCTGCCCCGGAACGGTCGAGGATGCCTACGGCCTGCTTCGAGCAGCCATCGACGATCCGGATCCTGTCCTCTACTTCGAGCACAAGCGCCTGTACCGAACGTTGCGGGCGGAGGCGCCTCGAGCAGGGCACCGCACGCCGATCGGGCCGGCCGCAATTGCGCGAGAGGGTGCCGACGCCACGATCGTCACCTACGGCTCGGGGGTCGCGATGGCGCTCGCTGCCGCCGACCAGGTCGACGCCGACATCGAGGTGGTGGACGTCCGCACCGTCTGGCCGCTCGACGAAGAAGCGATTCTTACGTCGATCGAGAAGACATCACGCGTCCTCGTGCTCCAGGAAGCTGCCCGCTCGATCGGAGCCGCGGGAGTGATCTTCTCGCTGATCGCACGCCGCTCCTTCGAGGATCTCGACGCGCCGCCCGCGCTCCATGCACCGCCGGATACGCCCGTGCCGTTCGCTCCCGAGCTCGAGGACGCGTACATGCCGTCGATCGACTCGACGATCGCCGCCCTCGACGAGCTCCTCACCTATTGATGGCGATCGAACCATGTGCCGAAGTCCCGTCGGTCGGCTCGGACGAGCGCCTGGCGCTCTTCAGGCTCATCCTCATGCAACGACTGCTCGAGGACCGCGTCCTGACGCTGTACCGGCAGGGCCGCATCCCCGGCTCCGTCTACACGGGTCGCGGTCAGGAGGCAGTCGCTGCGGGCGCCGGGCTCGCGCTCGGGCCTGACGACGTCGTCGCCCCACTCAACCGTGAGCTCGCCTGCCACTTCGCGCGCGGAGTGACGCCGGCAGACGTCTTCCGCAACTTTCTCGGCAAGGGGACAAGCCCCACTCGGGGCCGAGACGGCAACATGCACTTCGGCGTCCCTGCGAGAGGCATCTTCCCGCTCGTCTCGATGCTCGGCGACCTGGTGCCCGTCATCACCGGTGCCGCACTCGCGTTCAAGCGCCGCGGAGAGCGCCGCGTCGCGATGACGTTCCTCGGAGAAGGAGCATTTTCCGTCGGTGATACGCACGAAGGGCTCAATCTCGCCGCGGTCTGGCAGGTACCTGCGGTGTTCGTGGTGCAGTCGAACCGATACTCGTACTCGACGCCCGTTGCGCGACAGATGATGAATACGAACATCGCGCAACGCGTCTACGGCGGTTGGTCGATCCCGGCTGAGCGAGTCGACGGAACGGATGCCATCGCCGTCCTCGACACGGTACGGGCCGCCGTCGAACGGGCCCGAAACGGCAACGGCCCCCAGGCGGTCGAGGCGTTGTCGGTACGGATGCACGGCCACGCGGCACACGACGATGCCTACTACATGCCTTCCGGGATGCGCGAGGAATTCGCCGAGCGCTTCGACCCGGTGGGACGCCTCGCCGCGCGCCTGGCGCTCGACGGGTTCGGAGCCGAGACAATCGACGGAATGCGCGAGGGAGCAGCAGCGGAGGTGGCAGCCGGCCTCGCGGAAGCGGAAGAGGCGTCAGCCCCCGACCCAGCTGCCCTGGAACACGGCGTCTACGCGGCACCACCCTTCCCCTGAAGGATCGATCGGAGCGTTACTTCGGCAGCAGGCCGCGGAGCACGAGGTCTATCAGGACCTTGCGCGAGCGCACCGGGTCCCAGTCGTGGGCCCGACGGAGATGACGGTAGGTGCGATCGACCGCGTTGACGATGACGGTCGCTGT
Source organism: uncultured Thermoleophilia bacterium (assembly GCA_963784945.1). Taxonomy (GTDB): domain Bacteria; phylum Actinomycetota; class Thermoleophilia; order Gaiellales; family Gaiellaceae; genus Gaiella. The sequence goes on from CAWATN010000013.1 coordinate 353,196, forward strand.
CTCCTCTACCTCGACGGGACGGATCGAGCCGTCAGCAATGCCGTCGGCAAGCAAGCGCTCGATCGGATCGATGTATCCGTCGCGAGAGCGCACCTCGAGGTCGGACTCGTGGAAGAACCGCCTGTCCGACTCCTCGTCGAGCGCGGTCAGGAACGCGAGGTGATCTTCCGTCACCTCGCAGACTGCAACGAGCATCGCCTCGAGCCGCTCCACACCGGTGCCGCGACCGGTCACTGCCGGCCACAGGGCCAAACGAAACGCCTCCTCGTAACCCCGGGCAAGGAGAGCGAAGATCTCCTCCCGACCGAGGCCCCGGCGGTGCAACGTCATCCGCGAGACGCCGGCCTCGTCAGCGATGCGGGTCAGGGTCGCCGCCTGCCACCCTCCCGCCTCGATCGCGCGGCGCGCGCCCTCCACCACCCGCTGCTCGGTGCTCTCGACGAGTGCCATCGGGGTGGGACACTAGCGTTGCGCGAGCGGTACGACAATGTCACACTGTCCCGACATCCCCTAGCGCCGAGCCCGTTGCCGGGACGGCCGAGCCGAAGGAGGCCACCCCATGCCGATGATCGAGGTCAAACTGTACGACCGCCGTGTCACCGAGGAGTCGGTGCCGAAAATGATCGAGGCGCTCACGAACGCCCTCGCCGAGTCGAGTGGCGCAGCGCCGGAGCACATCCAGGTCGTGATTCAGGGCGTCGAACCGAGCCACTGGGGCATCGGCGGCAAGCAGCAGTCGTGACCGGAACGCGAACGAGAAAGGAACGACATGCCCCCTGAAGTACTTGTGCCTTCGTCACCGGCAGAGGCGGTCTCGCTCTTCGGCGACGGAGCCTCGACAACCGTGATCGGCGGCGGGACAATCGTCGTGCCGGATATGACCTACGGCCGGCTCAGCCCAGAACGCGTGCTCCTTCTCTCCCACGCCGGGCTCGGAGACGTCACGGTTGACGGCGACACGATCACGATCGGAGCGACGACGCCGATCAATGCCCTGCTCGGCCTGGCCGAGCAGGCGCAGGCGCTTGCGGAATGCGCTGAGAATCTTGCCGACTACGAGATCCGGGGCCAGGGTACCGTCGGCGGCAACCTCTGCGCGGGGCAGGGAACCGAGGCACCGCGTGGCGACCTTCAGGGCGCGCTTCTCGCCCTCGACGCGCAGGTTCGTTCAGCAGGTGCAGAGGGCGAGTCGATCGAGCCGATCGAGGACTTCCTCTCTCACCGGCACGGGCGACTCATCCTCGATGTCAGCTTCCAGCGACCTGCGGCGTCGGCCTTTTCTGCCCTCGAATACCCGCACACGCACGAGTACACGGTGCTTGCGGTCACGGGCGCGCGGGGCGCCGACGGAACGATTCGGCTCGCAGCCACCGGCCTTGCCGGCGCGGGTGCTCGGCTTCGCTCCGCCGAGGCGGTCGCCTCGGACATCGAGGCGGCAGGGAACGCCGCCTCGAGCGATGTCTCTTTCGCAGACGATGTGCTTGCCTCCGCCTGGTATCGCGAGCAGACCCTGCCGGTGCTCGTCCGTCGCGTTCTCACCCAACTCGAGGAGTCCGCATGAACCTCACTGTCAACGGCGTCGAAACCGCGATCGACAGCGGTCCGCTGACGAGCCTGCTCGACGTACTCCGCGAGGAGCTCGGGATCACGAGTCCGAAGGCCGGCTGCGAGCAGGGCGGCTGTGGCGCTTGCACCGTCCTCATCGACGGCGAGCCACGCCGCTCTTGTCTCGTGCCCGTCGCCTCGGTCGACGGTGCGGCCGTCACGACGGTCGAAGGGCTCGGCGCACCCGAGCACATGGCGCCCGTACAGCAGGCCTTCACGCATCACTACGCCGCACAATGCGGCTTCTGTACCTCGGGAATGATGATGGCCGCGCAGGCCTACATCGATCGTGGCGGCAGCGACGACCACGAGGCGATTCAAGAGGCTCTCGGTGGCCACGTTTGCCGATGCACGGGGTACGTCAAGATCCTCGACGCGGTCGCCGCTGCGGCGCGCGGCGATTCGTTCGATCTCTCCGTCACGGCGGCGGGTACCGCAATGACGAACCTTGGAGGTGTGGCATGAAGGCGGTCGGCGCACGCGTCCCCCGCTACGACGGAATCGCCCACGCAACCGGGCGCACCGTGTTCGTCGACGACGTTCGGATACCCGGGACGCTGTGGGTCAAGGCCTTCCGCTCGCCCGTGCACAGCGCCACGATGACGAACCTCGACACGAGCAAGGCCGAGGCCATGAAGGGCGTCCACGTGATCACGTGGAAGGACGTCCCGCTGCTCGAGTACGGCCATCTGTCCGCGCTCGGCATCCCGGCAGATGAGCCGCTGCTCGCGAAGGACGAGGTCTGTTATCTCGGGCAGCCCATCGCGATCGTGGCGGCACCCGATGAGGATGCGGCTCTTGCTGCCGTCGCGGCGATCACCGCCGATTTCGCGGAACGGCCCGCCTTGTTCGATGTTCGCAAGGCGTTCGACGCGGGTGCCCCGCAGATCCATGTGGAGGGCAACTGGTACACCCATTTCGAGGGCGAGATGGACCGCCGCCAGATCCGCAAGGGCAACATCGAAGAGGCATTCGACAAGGCAGACCTGATCGTCCAGGGTGTCTACCGTCCGGCGGCGATCGAGCATGCGCCGATCGAAACCCAGGTGTGCCAGGTCGTCCCCGAGGCAGACGGTCGGCTCACGATTTACTCCTGCACGCAGGCGCTGTACTTCTCGATGGGTGTCGTCGCCGCACACCTGCAGTTGCCGTTGAACAAGCTCAAGGTCGTCGGGGGCACCGTCGGCGGCGGCTTCGGCGGCAAGGTTGACACGGCGACCGAAACGATGTGCGCCCTGCTCGCACAGAAGTCGGGCAAACCCGTGAAGTGGCGCTGGACCCGCGAGGAGGAGTTCCTCTGCTCGTCGACGCGGGCACCCTGGCACATGGAGGTCGCTGACGCGGTCACGAAGGACGGCTGGATCCTCGGCCGCAAGATGCTGACGCTGCACGACGCAGGGGCGTACTCGCGCTTCTCACCGTACGGCCTGACGAAGCACAGCTTCCATCACACGGGCGCATACTCGATCCCGAACCTCGAGTTCGACGGGTACGTCGTCTATACGAACCGCACGCCGACAACCGCCATGCGAGGGTTCGGCGTGACATCGGTGTCGTTCGCAACCGAGACCCACATGAGCAGGATTGCGCTCGAGCTCGGCATCGACCCGTATGAGCTGCGGCTCAAGAACGCAAACCGTATCGGCGATACCTCGCCGAACCAGGTGCCCTACACCGACCCGTCCACGGTGCCGACGATCCTTGCGATCGCCGACGCCGTCGGCCACGACCTCACGCCTGAATACGCAGAGATGACCCGCGACCCGAGATCCGGCGACCTGCTCCCCGAGCACCTCGTCGGCCAACTCGGAAACCCGGAGGCCCACTGATGGCTGTCAAGACCGGCCGCGGTTTCGCGGCGATCGAGTACCCCACCGGCATGAACCAGAACGGCGACCCATCGCAGGCCTGGATCAAGGTCAAGCCGGACGGCCGCATCGACGTGTTCGCCGGGACGTCCGACATCGGCAACGGCTCGAAGACGATCCAGTCCCAGATCGTGGCCGAAACGATCGGCGTTCCCTACGAGTGGATCACCTACGACAACTCCAATACCGACTCCTCACCGGTCTGCACCGGAACGTTCGCCTCACGGGCGACATTCGTCGCAGGCAAGGCGGCGGAGAAGGCAGCGGAGAACGTACGTCAGAAGATCCTCGAGATCGCCGGCAAGGAGCTCGAGATCGACCCAGCAGATCTCGAGATCGTCGACGGCGAGGTGCTCGCAAAGGGAGCACCACAGAAGAAGATCAGCGTGCCCGACGTGGCGGCTGCTGCAACCTGGACGTACGGAGAGCTGATCACTGGCACGGGCGCTCAGTTGAAGCCATACGCGACGATCGTCGAGCCGGAGACCGGCAAGGTCGACCTACCTCCCCACTCGGCGATCTCGTACGCCTCCTGCGCGGCCGAAGTCGAGGTCGACGACGAGACCGGGGTGGTCACGGTCACGCGCATGTGGCAGTGCTACGACGTCGGCAAGTCGATCAACCCAACCCTGGTCGAGGGCCAGATCGAAGGCGGCGCAGTTCAGGGGCTCGGCCTGGGCATCCTCGAGAACTGCTACCCGTACTACCCGTCGGTCGAGCACCGCGGCAGCCAGTTCGGGTCGTACCTCGCACCGGGCATGGAGGATCTGCCGCAGATAGACACGATCATCATCGAGAACCCCTCTGCCGACGGCCCCTACGGCGCCAAGGGCATCGGGGAGATGGCGAACAACTCTCAGCCTCCGGCGATCGCCACAGCTGTTTTCGACGCGGTCGGAGTCTGGGTGACAGAGCTGCCGATCACGCCCGAGCGGGTACTTCGCGCGCTGCAGGCGAAGAGGGCCGGCGGCGGTGAGCCGAAGCGGGACGGCAAGACCGTTGTCTTCGACAGCGAGTTGTCGGTGAACACGGTCGGTACCGGCATCACGTTCGGGGCCGCTGCCTGATGGCGGAGTCGCCATTTCGCTCGTTTGCCGGTGAGGAGCCCTTCCCCATCTTTCCGGGGGTGGGGCTCCACCCGATCGCGGGCGACCAGGTGTTCCTCGGGCGCGTCACGTACGAGCCGGGAACGACGGTAAAACGCCACAGCCACGAGCACACCGAGCAAGCGATGCTCGTGCTCGAGGGGTCATTGACGATGACGATTGGCGCCGAGAGCCGCGAGATCGGCCCGGGAGACGCGTGCATCGTCAATCGTGGCGTCGAACACGAGCTGTTTTCAGCGGGTGGCGTCACCTTCATCGAGGCGCTTGCACCCGTTCCGCTCGATCACATCGGCAATCCCGAGCGGGACCTCGTTCTCGGCGACCTGAAGGGGTCGCTGCACGTCGAGCGCTGATCGACGCGATGGCACATGCCGCCTGAGAGAACCGCGCTCGTCACAGGTGCGAGCCGCGGTATCGGCGCCGCCACGGCAGAACGGTTGCGCAGGGACGGGTGGCAGGTCGAGACGGCCGAGCGAGCGACCGGCGTCGATCTCGCGAAGCCGGGCGCCGGGACGGCGGTGGTCGAAGGGCTCGAACGCATCGACGCCCTCGTCTGCAACGCAGGCACGGCGGTCCGCAAGGGATTTCTCGAGACGACCTCGGCCGACTGGCACCAGATCATCGATCTCAATCTCAGCTCCGTCTTCGAGCTCGCGCAGGCCTCTGCACGACGGATGACCGAGTCGGGTGGCGGCTCGATCGTCTTGATCGCGTCGATGATGTCGTTCCAGGGCGGGTTCAACGTCGCGGCCTACGCGGCCTCCAAGGGAGGTGTCGCGCAGCTCGCCAAGGCGCTCTCGAACGAGCTCGCCGGCCGTGGAATTCGGGTCAACGCGGTCGCTCCGGGCTACATCACGACCGAGATGACGGACAACCTCGAGGACTGGCGACGGCGTGAAATCGACGCGCGGATCCCTCTCGGACGCTTCGGCCAGCCGGAGGAGATCGCCGACGTGATCGGGTTTCTGCTGTCGGACGATGCACGCTATGTGACCGGCGCTGTGATTCCCGTCGACGGCGGTTATCTCGCCCGCTAGACGGGCGTTCGGTGCTGCCTGCCTCCCGGAGCCTCGTAGGATCGGGTTACATCCCCGAGCCGAAGGAGCCCCATGCCACTCATCCGAGTCGAGCTGTTCGACTACCGCGTCACACCCGAGGCAAGCGAAAGGATCATCGCGTCGATGACCGATGCGCTCTGCGAGGCCGTACACCCGGGCCTCCGCGACCACACCTGGGTCATAGTCGAGGGCCACGATCCCAGGAATTGGGGCGTCGGCGGCAAGCCCTGGCCGGTCGGAGAGATGCCGCCCGGGCCGTCGTAGAGTCAGGATGTACAAGCCGGATGTGAGAAGATCGCCTGACCAGATGGTCAGGGAGAAAGACACTGATGTCGTCGTTGTGGGCGCCGGCCTCGCCGGCCTCGTCGCTGCGTCCGAGCTCGTCGCGGCCGGACGAGAGGTCGTCGTCCTCGAGGCGCGCGACCGTGTCGGCGGACGCCTCCTCAACATCGAGATCGGTGGCGAGCCGAACGAGCTGGGAGGCGAATGGATAGCTCCCTACCAGAGCGCGATGCATGCGTTGCTCGCCGAGCTCGGAATCGAGCTCTTTCACGCCTACCGCGAGGGGGATCACCTCTACATCGACGCTGACGGTGTGCTGCACCGTCACGACGACGACCACGATCCGCTGCCCGACACCTCGGCCCGCGCGTACGAAGCCGCTGTCGCAAAGCTCGACGCCCTGGTGGCCGAGCTCGACCCGGAAGCTCCGTGGGAGCACCCGCGCGCCGCGGAGCTCGATTCGATCACTTTCGAGCAATGGCTGGCCGCCGAGGTCGACGACACCCTCGCACGCGATCTTCTGCGCGCGTTCATGGCCGGCGGCTACATGACGAAGCCCGCGGACGTCTTCTCTGTCTTGAGCGCTCTCGGGACCGTCGCCGGCGCCGGGAGCGTCGAGAACCTGTTCGAGCCCGACCTCTGCCTCCACTCACGCGTCGTCGGCGGCTCGCAGCTGATACCGCTGCGACTAGCGGAGCGGCTCGGCGACAGAGTCGTCCTCGATGTGCCGGTGCGCACGTTGCGGTACGCCGACGAGAGTGTCGAAGTCGAAGCAGGCCCGCTCAGCGTCACGGCCCGCGCCGCCATCGTCGCGGTCCCCCCGAACGTCGCCGGGCTGATTCGTTTCGAGCCGTCGCTCCCCGCGTGGCGGATGCGACTGCACCAGGCGATGACACAAGGCGATGTGATCAAAGTGCTCGCCGTCTACGACGAGCCGTTCTGGCGCACCGAGGGGCTCGCCGGCGAAGGGTTTGCGCCGTACCAGCTCGTCCGCGAGGTGTACGACAACACCCCTCCGGCGGGCCGGCCGGGGGTGCTGTGTACGTTCCTCGCCGGCGAGAAGGCGCAGGCAGCCGAGCGACTCGATGCCGACGAACGGCAGCGACTCGTCCTGGAAGGCTTCGCACGCTTCTTCGGCCCGCGCGCGCTCGACGCGCTCGAGGTGATCGAGCGCGATTGGTCGCAAGAGGAGTGGACGCGTGGCGCCTACGCCGCGACCTTCGGGATCGGAGGCCTGTCACGTCACGGACCCGACCTCGACCGCCCGGTCGGCCCGATCCGCTGGGCGTGTACCGACCTCGCCGGCGTCGGGCACATGCACATGGAAGGAGCAATTCGCTCGGGTCAGGCAGCTGCAAGGGCCATCCTCTCTGGTGACTAGGCGCGCGCGCTAGCCTGCGCTTCGTGGGTGCCGCGCTCGCAACGGAGAACCTGTGGCGTGCCTGGTCGTTCCAGCCCGTCGTGATCGGGGGTGGCCTCGTCGCCATCGCGTTCTTCCTCCATGGCTGGCGGCGACTCCACCATCGCCGTGCGGACCTCGCACCGTGGACGAGAATCCCGCTCTTCGTCGCCGGCGTCGTCGTGACCGTGCTTGCGATCATCTCTCCGATCGACGCGATCGGAGAGCGGTACCTGCAGAGCGTGCACATGCTGCAGCACGTCCTGATCGCCGACCTCGGCATTGCACTCACGGTCGTTGCCGTGCGAGGGCCGCTGTCCGTCTTCTTTCTCCCGCGTGATTTGCTCGTACCACTCGCCCGCGTCGCCTGGCTCCGTCGGCTGCTGCGGTTCCTGCTACGCCCTGGAGTGAGTTACGCAGCCTGGGTCATGGTCCTCGTGTCGTGGCATATCCCGCGGTTGTACGAAGCCGCGTTGCACCACCGATTCTGGCACGACGTGATGCACCTGAGCTTCGTCGTCGGCGGCCTGCTCGTGTGGACACAGATCATCGACCCGTCGCGCCACCACCGCCTGAGCCTGAACGAGCGCCTCGGATACACGGCGCTCGTCTTCTGGACCGGCCAGATCATGGCGTACGTGCTTCTGTTCGACTTCAGACCGCTCTTCCCGACATATGTAGATCAGCCTTCCCGGCTGCTCGGGCTGTCGCCGCTCACCGACCAGAAACTCGCGGGCGTCGTGATGATGGTCGAACAGGGGATCACGGTGGGGGTCGCCTTCGTCCTGCTCCTGCGTGCCGCGCAGCGTGCTCGGACCGAAACGATCAACGGCGTCAACGGGCAGCCGGCATGACATCCGCCTGGGCGCCGACGTTCGAACCGCTCTTCGTCGTCCTTGGTGTCGTCGCGGTGGGGGCCTACGCACGAGCAGCCCGTCGCGAGAAGCCGAGCCGTGCAAGAGCGATGTGCTTCTGCGCCGGTGTTCTCCTCGTCGCTCTCGCCCTCAACTCGCCGCTCGAGACGATCGCCGTCGACTATCTCGTGCTCTTTCACCTTCTCCAGAACGTGCTCATCTCGGACTGGGCGCCGCCACTTCTGATTCTCGGGCTCACGCCCGGCATGCAAGCGGCGATCGCGCAGCGTGGCGGCCGCCCGTTCGCGTTCCTCTCCCGCCCGACGATCGCGCTCCCCATCTGGCTCATCGGCTGGTATGCCGTTCACCTCGGTGGCGTCTACAACGCGGCACTACGACAGCCGTTGCTGTTGAACGTCGAGCATCTCTTCATGATCGGGATCGGGCTTCTCTTCTGGTGGCCGGTCCTCGCGGACGCGCCGCGGTCTGTGCCGACGCTCGGACGGATCGCATACGTCTTCGCCGCGTTCGTGGGATCCGCATTTCTCGGGCTTGCGCTCACGTTCGCGCCGCCGCTCTACGGCTACTACGAACTCCGTCCGCACAGGCTGTGGGGCATCAGCGCCGCCAAGGATCAGAACCTCGGCGGCATCCTGATGACGACCGAGCAGGCCCTCGTCTTCTTCGGAATGATCACCTGGCTCCTCGTCCGGCTCTTCCGAGAGGAAGACGAGGCCGAGCGGGAGCTACAGGAGCGCCAGCGCCTCGCGGGATTACTGTAGGGGCAAGGCGTCGCCGAGCGTCAGCGAGGCAGAGCCTCGACCGCGAGCCCTAGCTCGAGCGGGGCCGCTCCGCGAACCGTTGCGCGCGTCTCGCGCGCGTGCAGGAGGGTCGTTCTGACGATGAGCTTTGCCCTGGCGAAGTTGTCGAGCTCGGTCGGGACGGGCCCGACGCGGTTTCCGAGGGCGTATCCGGCGGCATTCCTGCCCATGGCGCGATAGCTCTCGAGCGAGTAGAGAGGCGACATCCCGAAGAGCTCGAGATTGTCGAGCGGCTGTAAGTCGGCGCGATGGATGACTGCAGTCCCCTTCGACTGGATCCCGAGCGCAATGCCCGAACCGGAGAGCTGTGCCCCGTCGTGGGCGATGAAGGCGACGTCCGAGACCCTCCTCACCCGCACGATCCGCGGCACGGCGCCGGCCTCCTCGGCGCCTTCGAGGATTGCCGCGAGAACGTCACCGTGGTCGAGCCCGTTGATGGTCTCGCGGATTTCAGCCGCGAACGCCGGGCCGACGGCGATAACGACCTCGGCCGGATCCGTGCCGGTTGCGGCCTCTCCTACGATCACGACGATCTCGTCTCTCGTGCCGCTGCCGGCGCCGAGCTGCGAGGCGTCGACGACATGCGGGAGCCCCTGCAGTGCTTCCCAACGATCGCCCTCGAGCCTGTAGCCGGTGCCGGGCCCCGTGTACAGGTTCGGATCGTTCACGGCCGAGTGAACCAGACCCTCGGGATCGATCACCGCCGAGGTCTGCAGGTAATCGGCCGATACGCGCTGGCGTTGCATGTCGACGATCGCCCGGGCGATGTCGCCGAAACCTGTCCGGTCGAGAGCCAACGCGACGTCGATACCCGACACCTTCCGCTCGAGGGCAGCGTCAGCCGCCTCGACGTCTGCAGCGCGATCGCGGTCGGGCATGTCGCTCGCGTCATAGCCGACCGTCGCGGCCGCCACCTCGCCGTCCGTGACGGGAGGTAGACCGAGCTCCGCAAACACCGCCTGTACCGCGAGCGCCGCGCGTTCTCTCACGCGCGTCACCTCTACCTCTCCGACCGGTTCGATTCCGCCGTCGACCTGCCAGTCGCGCTGAATCGTCAGCCATTCGTCCAGATCGTCTGCGTCGTAGTTGCCGCCGCCGAACGTGTTGTCGTGCCGCGGCATCACCGAGTAGCCGGAGGTGACGAAGTCGGTGCCCGGCAGGAACTGGCCCATCAGCTTCGCCGTCTTGCGGATTGCAGAGTGCGAGGCGATGGCGTCGTTTCCCGAGGCGACCTCGAGGTCGAGCCAGGCAGCGATCACGTTCTCGGCCAGGATCGCCCGCGTGCCGCCGGGCAAGGAGAGCACGAGCGCAACGCACGAGATCGAGCCGTTCTGCACGCCCTGCGACCCGGCCGCGCGGACGACGGAGATGCACCGCGCCTCGAGATAGAGCATCGACATCCCCTGCGCATGGCCCATGAGCGCCTCGGAGCCAGTGCCAGAGGTGAATCGCACCTTGACGCCGCGCGAGGCGTACGCAGCTCCGAGGAACGATTTCGACCATGGTGTGTCGTCGCCGTCGACGAAGACCTGCTCGGTGCCGTAGACAGAGAGTGTCTCGGCGTACGTGACGAGCCCGTTGATCGCGAGCTCGAGGTTCCGGCGCTCCTCTACCGCGCACTGGGTCATCACGCCGGGCCGCCCTGTCTGCGAGCCGACGAGGAGCGAGATCGCGTTCAGCGGGGCGTAGCGCGCCACTCCGACGGTGGTCTCGAGCTCCGCGAAGCCCCGTGCCGAGGCCTCGGCCGCATCCGCTGCGAGCAAGGCCGGACTTTCCTTGAGATTGGTCACGTGCGCCTGATTCGCCGGAGCGCGGCGGGCGCGCAGCTTCTTCAGCGCGAACATCAGCTCAACGGGGTCGAGCAGGCCGGCGACGCGCGCAAGCTTCGCGGGAGTCAGGCCGCGCGCGAGCCGGACGACCTCGGATCGGCCAACGTCGACGTCCACGAGCATCCGGGCGATCTCGAGGTCTGGCAGGGCCATCGCCTCCGCCGCGATCTTCAGGTCGAGCCCGTGGGCGACAAGAAACCGGTCGATGACGTCGAACTCGGCGGCAGCTCGACCGTCCATCCGCGACACGGCACCGCTCTCGATCACGAGCTCCGGCTCGGGATCGTTCGGGCCGTTGGCCGCGACCAGGCCGAGCTCGGGAAGTGGCGTCACGAGCAACTCGCGACGGAGCTCCTTGGCGGCACGCGACGCAAAGCGAGCGGACGACTCAGTCAAGAACGAGACCTCGATCCACATACGCTGCCGCCGCCTCACGAACGAATGCTGCTGTGAGCGGCGCCTCCCACCCATCGAGTCGCAGCGCCCAGTCCTCGAGCGCAGCTGCGGTCGAACGTCCGGGCCTGAGGGCCGTGTAGATCTCGAGCAACTGATCGTCGGGCACTCCGGCGAGCTCGGCAGCGCGATCGAGATTGTCTGCCAGCTGTGGACGCCCCGCAGCCCGAGCGACTTCCGCCTGGCGGCGCAGGGTTGCCGGCGTCGCACGAACGTCGGTTGCGACGAGGGTTCCGGCTCTCGCTGCCTCGAGCGTGACCTCCTCGAGCGCGAGCCCCGACGGTGTCTCGACGAGGTCGGGCCGCCGGGAGCCGAGGGGGTAGTCGACGGTTGGATCGAAAGTCATGGGCACAAACTTTATAGGCTGCCACTCATGACAAACGATCATCGATTTTCCGGTCGCGTCGCGTTCGTCACGGGTGCCGCGAGTGGCATCGGAGCCGCATCCGCCCGCCGGCTCCTCCTCGAGGGAGCAGCGGTGGCAACGTTCGACCTCAACAATTCCGAGGTTGAAGGCGCACTCGCACTCACCGGCGATGTATCGGCGTCCGCCGACGTAACCGCGGCCATCGCCGCGACAACTGCCGAGCTCGGCCCGATCGACGTCCTCGTCTGCTCTGCCGGCGTGTCCGGCAACTCGCTTCGGACCGAAGACGTTACGGACGCTGAGTGGAAGAAGGTCATGGCGATCAATGCCGACGGTGTCTTCTGGTGCAACCGGGCCGTCGCGCCCGGGATGGCGGAGCGCGGCTACGGCCGGATCGTCAACGTCGCCTCGATCGCCGGCAAGGAGGGCAATCCGATGGCTGCGGCGTACTCGGCGTCGAAGGCGGCAGTCATCGCGCTCACGAAGGCCGTCGGCAAGGATTTCGCGCGCAGTGGTGTCTCCGTCAATTGCATCGCCCCGGCGGTGATCGAGACGGCGATGCTAGGGGATATGTCCCAGGAGCACATCGACTACATGGTCGAGCGGATCCCCATGGGACGAATGGGAAAGGCCGAGGAGGTCGCGGCGCTGATTTGCTGGCTGGCGAGCGAGGAGTGCTCGTTCTCGACCGGGGCCACGTACGACATTTCCGGCGGCCGCGCCGTCTTCTGATGCGCCTCCCCGAAACCTTCGACGGGAAGCCGATGACGGCACACCGCCGCTGATGCGTCGCGTTCGCTTCACCACAGGTGACGGCGCCACCCATGACGGCATCGTCACCGCCCGTGACGGACGTCTCCGTGTCGAGTCGACCAACGGAGTCAGCGTGTTCATTGCAGACGAGCGCGCTCTCGTCCTCGAGGCGCCTGCCGCGCTCGTGCGGCCGATCGACCCGCCTGAGGTGTGGTGCTCGGGGGTCACCTACGAGCGGAGCCGCGACGCGCGTATCGAGGAATCGGGCAGCGACGTGTACGCCCTGGTCTACGACGCAGAGCGACCCGAGCTCTTCCTGAAGGATGCCCAATGCCGCCGCACCGTCGGTCCCGGTGAGCCGATCGCGATTCGGACGGACTCGGCGTGGAATGTCCCCGAGCCCGAGATCGGCGTCATCCTCGGCGAAGACCTCGAGATCGCCGGCTACACGATCGGCAACGACGTTTCCTCACGCGATATCGAGGGTGCAAACCCGTTGTACCTGCCGCAGGCGAAGGTCTTCGCCGGGGCTTGTGCAATCGGGCCGGCGGTGTACGTGCCAGATGATTGGGGCGCTCCCCTCTCGATCGAGCTGACGATCCGGGACGGCGACGGGAACGAGCTCTTCTCGGGTGCAACATCGACCGCAACGATGAAGCGGAACTTCTCCGACCTCGTCAGCTGGCTCGTGCGCGACAACCCCGTCCCCGCCGGTAGCGTGCTTCTCACGGGAACCGGTCTCGTTCCACCCGACGACTTCACCCTTCTCCCGGGCCATGTGGTCGAGATTCACGTTCCCGAGATCGGCACGTTGACGAACCCCGTCGTTCGAGCCACCGACCTGCTCAGAAGGAGCTCCTGATGCCCGAGACCCTGTCCGCCACGGCCGCGATGAACTTCATCGGCGGCGAATGGAGCGAGAGTGCGTCTGGTGAGACGTACGAGAAGCGGAATCCGTGGCGCCCGGCCGAGGTCACGGGGGTCTTCGCGGCATCCACCTCGGACGACGCAAAGACAGCGGTCGAGTCGGCACGCGGAGCGTTTCCCTCGTGGGCGGCTCTGCCGGCACCTGCCCGAGCGGCAGTCCTCTTCAAGGCCGCTGACGCAATCGAGGCGCGGGTGGAGCAGGTAGCGCAGGACATGACCGCCGAGATGGGCAAGCCACTGCGAGAGGCGAGAATGGAGGCGGCGCGCGCAGCGACGATTCTCCGCTACTCAGCCGGTGAGGCGTACCGGCCCGCGGGTGAGGTGTACGAGCCATCGGTTGCCAACCAGACGCTGTACACACGGCGACGACCCGTCGGCGTCGTCGGGCTGATCACGCCGTGGAACTTCCCGGTCGCGATCCCAGTATGGAAGCTGGCACCGGCATTGATCTACGGGAACACCGTCGTCCTCAAGCTCGGCTACGAGGCGCCGAGAACAGGGCTGCATATCGCTGAATGCTTCGCCGAAGCCGGTCTCCCGGCGGGCGTGTTGAACGTGCTTACGGGCGCAGGCTCCAAGGTCGGCGCGGAGCTCGTCTCGAATCGGCATGTCCGCGCGCTCTCGTTCACGGGCTCGGTCGCGGTAGGACACGCTGTGCGCAACGAGGCGACGGCCCGCAACTGCCGCGTCCAGCTCGAGCTCGGCGGGCACAACCCCTTCGTGGTCATGGACGACGCCGAGCTCGACCGCGCCGCCGAAGCAGCCTTCGCCGGTGCCTTCTGGTCGGCCGGCCAGAAGTGCACCGCAACCCGCCGCATCCTCGTCCAGGACGCGGTCTATGACGCGTTCCGCGAGAAACTGCTCGCCCGAATCGCCGGCGCCAAGGTGGGCGACCCCGCCGATCCGGCAACCGAAGTCGGCCCCGTTGTCGCGGCGGGGCCTTTCGACGAGATCATCGCCGCGATCGAACGAGGCAAGGCAGAGGGCGGCACGATTGCGGCCGGGGGCGTTCGCGCGAGCGACGACGGCTACCTGATCGCGCCCACGGTGTTCGAGAACGTCGCCGACGACGCATTCCTCTCCTGCGAGGAGGTCTTCGGCCCCGTCACCTCCCTCTACCGGTTCGCGACACTCGACGAGGCGCTCGAGCGCGCCAACGCCGTCGAATTCGGGCTCTCGGCGGCGATCTTCACCCGCAGCCTGCACGCGACGCAGCGCTTCGCGAACGAGCTCCAGGCCGGCATCCTCCACGTGAACTCACAGACTGCTGGTGCCGACGTCCACGTTCCGTTCGGCGGTCTCAAGGGCTCCGCCTGGGGGCCGCACGAGCAGGGCCGCGCTGCGATGGAGTTCTACACCGAGTCCGTCACGGTCTACCAGGACGCACCTCTTGCCTGAGCGCCTCCTTGTCACGGGGGCGCTCGGCTGCCTGGGCGCCTGGGTTTCACGGTGCGCGCTCGACGACGGGGATGCAGTCGTCGGCTACGACCTCGGCGACGACCGTAGCCGGCTCGAGCTCGTACTCGGCGATGACGCGGACGAGGTCGCACAGGTCAAGGGCGACATCACCGATCTCCCATCGTTCGAACGTGCTCTCGACGAGCACGAGATCACCCGGGTCATCCACCTCGCCGCGCTCCAGGTGCCGTTCGTTCGCGCCAACCCGCCCGTTGGAATGCACGTCAACGTGGCGGGCACGGTGAACGTGTTCGACGCCGTCTCGCGTCGCCTCGACCGGATTCCGTCCGTGGCCTACGCGAGCTCCGCTGCGGTCTACAACTCGGACGACCCGTCTCCGGCGCCAGAGACGGGAGGCACACGGCCCGCCACGCTGTACGGCGTCTCGAAGCTCGCCGACGAGGGGATCGCACGGGTCTACTGCACCGAGCTGGGCGTCCCGTCGATCGGGCTGAGACCCTACATCGTCTACGGTCCTGGCCGCGACCAGGGCATGACCTCGGGGCCGACGATGGCGATGCTCGCCGCAGTTCGAGGCGAGCCGTTTCAGATCGCGTTCTCGGGTAGAGCCCAGTACGACTACGTCCCGGATGTCGCGCGAGCCGTCGTCATCGCGGCACATGCGAGGACAGAGTCTGCCGGCGTGTACAACGTGCCGGGCGCACTCGCCGACGTCGCGGACGTGGTCGCGAGCATCGAGGCTGCCGAACCGGGAGCCGAGATCACGTGGAGCGGCGACCCGCTTCCCTTCCCGCCCGCCCTCGAGGCCGAGGGCTTCGACCGCGAGATCGGCCCATTCCCACGAACATCGCTCGTCGATGGCGTGGCGGCCACGATCGCGCACTTCCGCCGCACGGCATAGGTTCATTCCTCAGGCGGCGGTCGCCGAGGGGTGCCGGCGGGTGAGCGCGAGCAGCACAAAGAACTGTGCTATCAGGAAGCCGGTCGCGACCCAGAGCACGGCATCGAACGACCCGGTCGCGTCGCGAATCGCACCGAGCACGAAGGGTGACGTCGCCCCAATCGTGTAGCCGAGGCCGAGCATCATTGCGACGAGCGCCCCGACCCTCGACGGAGTGCGCTCGAAGTCGAGTGGCAGCGTCATCACGAGGGAAAAGAGGCCACCTTGCGCAATGCCGGCAAGAAGCGCTCCGGCATAGGCAAGCCCCGGGGCTGCGACGAGGATGACCGAGCCGATGATGAAGAACCCGCTCAACCCGAGCAGGAACGGGCTGCGTCGCCGCGTCCGGTCGGAGAGCCACGGAACGAAGAACGATGCAGGAATGGCGGTGAGGTTCATCATCGCGAGCAGCACCCCGGCCTCCCCAGCCGTCCAGCCGCGCTCGGTATACGCATCCGGAAGCCAGGAGTTCAGCCCGTAGTACGCGCATGCCATCAGCGCGAAGACGGCAACGAGGAGCCAAGCGGTCCGACTCCGCCATGGCAGCCGAGGCACGGTCGCTGCAGGCGCATCGTGGGGCTCTTCCCCCCACGTCAACATGACCCAGGCCACGAGCGAAAGAAGTGCAACGCAGGAGATCGCGATCAGCGCGCCGCGCCAGCCGCCGAACCATGCCGCAAGCGGCACCGCAAGCGCTGCGGAGCTGGCCGACCCGATCTGAATGCCCGTCGTGTAAACACCGGTGCCTGTGGCCGGCCGTTGCTCGAAGTGCTCCTTGACCGAGATCGGCGCCAGCGCGTTCCCGAGCCCCATCCCGACGCCGACCGGCCAGGTCAGGAGGACAACGAGCCAGGCCGACGGCATCGTCGCTCGGAGAATGCCGAACGTGCCGATCAACGCGAGCCCAATCGTCATGGCTCGGCGCGTGCCGATCTTTGCAGCGAGATACGCGGCGACGGGCGCGAACAACCCCATGCACAGCACCGGGATCGTGCCGAGCAAGCCAACGACCGCGTGTGAGGTTCCAAACGCGTCCTGGATCGAAGGAATCAGCGGCCCGACGCCGACGATCTGCGGGCGAAGCGCCAAGCCGGCGACGAAGAGTGCGACGAGCGTCGCGGTCGGACGGCTCGTCACTTCACGTCACACGAGCGAGGTCACAACGGCACACCGCCGCGGCACGAGCGGGTTGTGCACACATTCACCGGCTCGCGCTCTTCAGGTGGCTGCGCATCAGTCGGGCCGAAACCTCGACGTGCTTGCGAGCTTCACGGGCAGCCGCGCTCGGGTTCTGCGCTCGGATCGCGTCGATCAGCTTCACGTGGCGCTCGGCTGCCTGCGTCGGATCCATGTACGTGCCGTACAGAGAGATCGTGATCCGGCTCTCGACCCCGAGTGATTTCCAGCACTGCTCGAGCACGGAGTTGCCGGCGGCCTCGACGATGAGCCTGTGAAAGGCGATGTCGTGCTGCACCAGCGCCTTCGTGTCGTCCCTCTTCACAGCATTCTTCATCGCCTCGAATTCGACCTCGAGCGCCGAAACGTCACCGCCGAGCTTTTCCGCCGCAAGCCGACCGGCAAGCTCCTCCAGAGCCGCGCGGACCGGGTACACCTCGATCATCTCCTCCTCGTCGAAGACGCGCACCCGTGAACCACGAAACGGCTCCGACTCGACGAGCCGCAGCAACTCGAGGTCACGCAGCGCCTCGCGGACGGGAGCCTGGCTCGTGCCGAGCTCCTGCGCGATCCTGGTCTCGACAAGCCGCTCGCCCGGTTCGAGCTCGCCGCTGACGATTCGCTGCAGCAGGACGTCCTTGACCTGCTCGCGGAGGACAGTGCGCGAGATCACGGCCACTCGTGATCTTCCCGCGTAACCGCTAGGCGTCGCACTCAGCCGGCAACGACGGGATTCGTGATCTCACCGACACCGTCGATCTGGATCGTGACGGTGTCGCCGGGCTGCAGGAGGCGCTTCGGGTCGCGGAAGACGCCGACCCCGGCCGGCGTGCCGGTCAGGATCAGATCGCCGGCCTCGAGGGTCGACGTGCGCGACGCATAACTGATGATCTCGTCGATCCCGAAGATCAGGTTCGCGGTCGTCGAGTCCTGCAGCGTCTCGCCCGAGACGATGGCGCGGATCCGCAGCGCGTGCGGATCGGGAACCTCCGACGCGGGCACGAGCGGGCCGACAGGACAGAACGTGTCGGGCGACTTGCCGCGCGTCCATTGACCGTCGGCAAATTGGAGGTCGCGTGCCGACACGTCGTTGGCCACGAGATACCCACGCACGGCCTCGAATGCGTTCTCCTTCGAGACGTTCTTGACGGTCTGCCCGATCACGACGCCGAGCTCGGCCTCGTAGTCGCACTGCTCGACGACCTCGGGAATCACGATCGCATCACCAGGGCCGATGAGAGAAGTCGTGTACTTCGCAAAGAAGAGAGGCGCTACCGGGAGAGCGACCCCCTGCTCCTCGGCGTGGTCCTTGTAGTTGAGACCGACGCAGATGATCTTGCCGGGACGATCGATAGGAATCATGACCCCGATGCTACGCGAGTCCGAGTCCTTGCGCGCACTCAACCCACGATAATCGATGATTGATTCAGCTCCCAGGAGAGCTCGCAGTAGACTCGTGGGAATGTCGCTCTCCCCCGCCGTCCGAGCCGAGCTGGGAGCCGCCGTCGGTGTCGAGCACGTGATCACCGAGCCCGACCAGCTACGCGTCTACAACTGCGACGGGCTCACGGGCTGGCGTGCCATGCCCGAGCTCGTCGTCCTCGCAGGCTCGACGACCGACGTACAGAAAGTCGTCCGTATCTGCGCCCGAGAGGGAGTGCCGTTCGTCGCCCGCGGCGCCGGTACCGGGCTATCCGGCGGCGCTCTCCCGGTCGCGGACGGCATTGTCATCTCGCTCGCCCGGATGAATCGGATCCTCGAGATCGATCTCGCCTCGCGGAGGGTGGTCGTCGAGCCGGGGGTAACGAACCTGGAGGTGAGCAAGGCCGTTGCGGCCGATGGCTTCTTCTATGCACCGGACCCTTCGAGCCAGCAGGTGTGCACGATCGGCGGCAATGTCGCGGAGAACTCGGGTGGAGCACACTGCCTCAAGAACGGCTTCACCGTCAACCACGTGACAGGGCTGAAGGTGGTACTCCCCGACGGGGGCATCGTCGAGCTGGGTGGCAAGGCTCTCGACCCGGACGGCCCCGATCTACTCGGTGCGTTCATCGGTTCGGAGGGGACGCTAGGTATTGCCACGGAGATCACGCTCAACGTCCTGCGTAAGCCCGAAGCCGTCGCGACTCACCTCGCCGCATTCGCATCGATCGACGAGGCGGGGGAAGCCGTCTCGGCAATCATCTCGGCCGGGATCCTGCCTGCCGCGCTCGAGATGATGGATCGGGTCACGATCATCGCCGCCGAGCAGGCGTACCACCCGGGCTATCCGGAAGGGTCCGAAGCGCTCCTGCTGGTCGAGCTCGACGGCATCACCGTGCAGGTCGAAGAGGACGCGGAGGCGGTCGATCGCATCTGTCGTGCGTGCGGTGCATTCGAGGTGAGAGTGGCGCGCGACGACGCCGAGCGCGCTCTGCTCTGGCTCGGTCGGAAAGGGGCCTTCCCTGCGATGGGCCGCATGTCTCCCGATTACTACGTCCAGGACGGTGTCGTACCGCGGACGAAACTGCCCGAGGTGTTGCGACGGATCGGCGAGCTCTCACAGGAACACGGTCTGCGCGTCGGGAACGTGTTTCATGCGGGCGACGGCAATCTGCACCCACTCGTGCTCTATGACGCCGCGAAGGGCGAGACGGAGGCCGCGAAGATCCTGGCCGAGGCGATCCTCGGCGCCTGTCTCGACGCAGGCGGCTCGCTCACCGGTGAGCACGGAGTCGGGGTCGACAAGGCGTGCTCCATGCCGAAGATGTTCTCCGAGCGCGACCTCGAGGCATTCGACCGATTGCGTCGTGCTTTCGACCCGGAGGGGATCGCGAACCCCGGCAAGGTGATCCCGACGCCGCGCCTGTGTGGCGAGGTACCCGGCCCGTACAGGCAACATCCTCTGGAGCTGATCGGCCTTGCCGAGCGTTTCTAGCCTCGAGGAGGCGGCCGGCGTATTGCGTGCCGCGGCCGCCGAAGGGAAGCAGGTGCACATCGGCACCGATCTCGAGGCGAACGGCCTGAATCGCGTCCTCGAGCACGAGGCGGGCGACCTGACCTGCACGGTCGAATCGGGAATCCGCCTCTCCGAGCTCGCCGCTGCGCTCACGCCCTCCGGCCAACGACTCTCGCTCGACCCTCCTGGCGATCCGACGATCGGCGCCTGCCTCGCGGGCAGTCTTTCCGGACCGCTCCGCCACCGGTTCGGCGCCCCGCGGGATCTCGTTCTCGGCGTCACGCTCGTGCTCGCCGACGGCACGATCGTGAATGCGGGCGGCAAGGTCGTGAAGAACGTCGCCGGCTACGACCTCGGCAAGCTCGTCTGCGGCTCAGGCGGCAGGCTCGCCTTCATCGGCCGGGTCAGCCTGCGCCTCCACCCCGCTCCCGTTGCAGTCGAGACGATCGTTGTCGAGACAGACGATCCAGCGTCCGTCACGGCGGCGCTCCTCGCCTCCCAACTCGTCCCGAGCGCTATCGACGTGCTGCACCCCGGCCGCGTCGCTGTGCTCTTCGAGGGAGGCCGCGCCGCAGTGGCGGCCCAGATCGCCGCAACGCAGGCCCTCGTTGGCGGCGCCGGTGACGATGGCGCAGTCTGGGACGAGTCGCGGGCTCGGCAGGCCGCTGCGCTCGGGCGACACTCATTCGCGCCGGGCACGCTAGGGACCCTCCTCGGAGGAATCGCGGAGGGGGTGATTCGCCCGTCCACGGGGATTGCGTATCTGCCGTATGCCGTTGCGGATGCAACGCCGGCACCGGTCCGACTCCTCCAGGAGCGGGTTCGTTCACGATTCGACCCCCAGGGGGTGCTCGTATGAGCGCAGCGCCCGATGTGCTTCGTTCGCTGACGAGCGACTGTGTCCACTGCGGCTTCTGCCTGCCGACGTGCCCGACCTACCTGCTGTGGAGTGAGGAGATGGACTCACCCCGCGGGCGGATCCAGCTGATGGAGTCGCACCTCGACGGCACGATCTCACTCAATCCGACCGTGATCGGGCATTTCGATCTCTGCCTCGGCTGCATGGCGTGCGTGACGGCCTGCCCGTCGGGAGTCCAGTACGAGAAGCTGATCGAGGCGACGCGTGAGACGATCGAGACGACCACTCAGCGCCCGTTCGGCGACCGATTCGTACGTGGAGCGCTCTTCAAGCTGCTCCCGTACCCGCGGAGAATGGGCCCGGCGCTGCGCCTCGCCCCGCTCGGCCGGAAGCTGCCACTCCCCGGGCGCCTGGGAGCGATGACGGAGATCGCGCCCCCCTGGAGATCGACGGAGAAACCAGAGATGAATACGCCCGCGCGTGGCGAGACGCGCGGACGCGTTGGCATTCTCACAGGTTGCGTGCAGTCGGTGGTATTCGGATCCGTCAATGCGGCGACGGCCCGGGTGCTCGCGGCCGACGGCTACGAGGTCGTGGCGCCCTCACAGGGCTGCTGCGGCGCGCTCTCGATGCATGCGGGTCGGGGAGACGAAGGGCGTGCTTTCGCCCGTCGTACGATCGAGGCGTTCGAAGGCGTCGAGACGGTGATCGTGAATACCTCCGGCTGCGGCTCGCATCTGAAGGAGCTCGGTCACGTACTCGGCGACGATCCCGCCTGGGCTGAGCGAGCAGCGTCCTTCTCGGCACGCGTGAGGGATCTCGGCGAATTCCTGACCGGAGTCGAGCCGCGAGCGCCGCGGCATCCTCTCAACCTCACCGTCGCGATGCAGGATTCCTGCCATCTCCGCCACGCACAACGGCTCCCTCTGTCTTCGGCGACCTCGTTGCGGAGAATTCCGGGGCTGACCACGATCGAGCCCGCGGAGCAGGACATCTGTTGCGGCAGCGCAGGGATCTACAACATCACCCAAGCGGCTGCGGCCCGGCAGCTCGGAGACCGCAAGGCAGCTCACGTGCTGGCCACGAACGGCCAGGTCTACGCGAGCGCGAACCCGGGCTGCCTCGTCCAGGTCGCAACGGCGCTGCGACGGGCCGGCAGTCCCCTCCCGGCGCTTCATCCCATCGAGCTCGTCGACGCATCGATCAGGAACCTCGGAGCGGCGGGCCTGCTCCGCGGAGCCCGTCGTTGATTCGTCGCGCTGAGGGCTCGTAGTGCGAGATGTGCGCGCAACCGGCTAGACGTCAGCCGGTCCGACGGGGGCAGGTCGCAGTTCGTCGAGCTGATCGACGCCGGCCAGAGCCGGGAAGAAGCGCGTCCAGCTGGCCGCTATCGCGACAGTCAATATCCCGCCGATGATCACAGCAGGCACGGCGCCGACGAGTGCCGCAGCGAGCCCCGATTCGAACGCTCCGAGCTCGTTCGAGGCGCTGATGAACACCATCTCGACGGCGTTCACCCGACCGCGAAGCTCATCGGGGGTGACGAGGGGCAGGATCGTCTGGCGCAGCACGACGCTCACCATGTCGACCGCACCGCCGACCGCAAGTGCGAGAAGCGAGAGCCACATCGTCTGAGAGAGCCCGAACACGATGATCGAGACGCCGTAGAGCCCGACGACCGTCAGCAGCGTGCGCCCCGCCCTGTTCCGGACCGGCCATCGCGTCAGCACGATCGCCGAGCAGAGCGCGCCGACCGCCGGGGAGGCGCGGAGCAGCCCGAGCCCTGCCGGCCCGACGTCCAGAATGTCTTTCGCGAACACGGGTAAGAGAGCGACCGCGCCTCCGAAGAGAACGGCAAACAGGTCGAGTGAGATGGCACCGAACAGCACCGGCGTGCGGCGAATCAGCCTGACGCCGCCGAGCACGCTCCTGAGGTCCGGCGACGAGCCTCCGGCTCCGTCGCGCCCCGCACGCAGAAGCAGTGTCCCGGCGAGAGCGAGCGCCGACAGCGCAGCGGCGACGCCGTAGACGAGCTCGGAGTGCAGGGCGAACAGAAGACCGCCAAGGGCAGGGCCGCCGATCACGGACGCGGTGAGGACGACCGATCTCTGTGCGAGCGCCCGCACGAGGATCGCCCGTGGCACGAGCGAGGGGGTCATTGCCCGCGAAGCCGGTGCTCCGACGGCCGTCGCCACCCCCGTCGCGAACGCGAGGAGGAAGAACGGCCACGTCGTGTCGGCTCCGCGGCGGGTGACGACGAGCAGCCCGAGCATGATCACGGTGTCGAGGACGGTCGCGATCCCGAGCAATGTCCGCCGGGGATACCTGTCGGCCCAGTGCCCGGCAGGCAGCGCGAGAAGCGGCAGTGGGATGAACATCGCGAGCCCGACGAGGCCGAGGTCGAGCGGATCGCCACGTACGGCGTACACCTGCCAGCCGATCGCGACGAATGACATCTCGACGGCGACGGCAGTCGCAGCCGTGATGCTGAGGAAGAGGACGAAATCGCGGTGCCGGAGCGGCGAATCCTCAGCCGGCACAGTCGAGGTGTTGCGGGCTACGCCGCCTCGCCTTCCTCGTCGTCCTCGTCGGGCGTCGGCAGAAACTCCACCTCGAGACGCTGGATCCTCGACCCCATGACCTCCAGCACCGTGAGCCGGAGACCGTCGGTCAGGACCTCGTCACCAGGCTCGGCGGCACGGCCGATCAGGTCGAAGACATAACCGGCCACGGTGTGGTAGTCCTCGTGCTCGAGCGTCGTCCCGAATTCCTCGTTGAGGTCGTCGATCGGGAATGTGCCGTCGATGCGGATCGTCGTCTCGTCGACCCGCTCGACCGATTCGTCGGGCAGGTCGAACTCGTCCTCGATCTCGCCGACGATCTCCTCGAGCAGATCCTCGAGCGTCACGACACCGACGGTCGACCCGTACTCGTCGACGACGACCGACATGTGCTGGTTCGTGCGACGGAACTCCGCGAGCAGCGCAGCGAGATCCTTCGTCTCGGGTACGACGTAGGCCGGACGCACCAACGCGACGAGCTCGACCTCGGCGATGGCACTGTCGTGAAGGGCCGAAACGAGATCGCGCACGTGCAGGATGCCGACGATCTCGTCGAGCGATTCCCGATAGACCGGATAGCGGGTGTACGGCGACTCGAGGACGGCGCGCAGCGCCTCCTCCGGCGCCATCTCGACCGCAATGCCGACGACCTCAGGCCGGGGCACCATCACGTCGGATGCCTCCTTGTCGGCGAAGTCGAAGACCTTGTAGAGCATCTCGCGCTCGCCCTGTTCGATCTCGCCGTGCTCGGTCGACATCTCGAGCAGCATCCTCAGCTCGGCTTCCGAGTGCGCCTCGCCTTCGGTCTTCGCCGGGTCGACTCCGATCGCACGCTGTGCGGCGTCGCTCGAGCGCTGCAGAACCCAGATGAGTGGCGCGAACACGAAGAAGAATGCCCGCACCGGAACGGACACTCCCAGCGCGATCCGCTCCGAGTAGCTGAGGGCAAGCCCCTTTGGCACGAGCTCACCGACAACGACGTGCATGAACGTGATGATCAGGAACGCGAGTACGACTGCGAAGAACGTGCCGAGATACACACCGAAGAGGTCCGAGAGGACCTGCTCGCCGATGGCACCGATGGCCAGCGACGTGAGCGTGACACCGAGCTGCATCGCGGCGATGAAGTGCGGCGGGTCGCTCGTGATCTTCATCACGGCGCGCGCAGGGCGGCTCCCCTCGTCCGCGAGCTCCTGCAACCGGGTGCGCCGCACGGTGACGAGCGAGTACTCGGCCGCGACGAAGAAGCCGTTCAACAGGATCAGCAGAGCAACGCCGAGAAGCTCGAGAGAAACCGTCATGCCCCGGCCACCGGGGCCCCGGTACTGGAGGGAAGTTCGTCCACTACTGCGCGGCAGTATAGGAGACGCCGACGACGTTCCCGTCCTGCTCGACGTCGTGACGCTCCGCCCTGCCGTCACGCACGAGCCGCTCGAGATGCGAGAGCGTCTCCGCGACGGCGAACCGGCGCACGTGAGGTGGCAGGTCCGCGCCGAAGAGCGGATACGACACGTCGTAGCCGGTACGCGGCTCCCGCCCGAGCGCGGCAGCGGTGACGTCGAGCTGGTCGTGGTGGTGCGCGATCAGCTCGCGCGCTCGCCCGACCGGGTCGGGGATCGGATCTCCGTGGCCGCCGTAGGCGACCCTCGGGGCGAGCTCGATCGTCCGTTCGAGTGCCGCCAGGTAGTCCCCGAGCGGGTCGGGTCGGCTCGCCGGCCAGAGGCCGACAGTGGGCGTGATCCTCGCGAGCAGGTGGTCGGCTGCAATCAGGACGCCGTCCTTGAAGAGCGTCAGCTGGCCGTCAGCGTGACCCGGCGCAGCGACGATCTCCCACCCGTCCAACCGAGCGCCGTCGTCGACGAGCTCGGGATCGCTGATCGACCGGATGAAAGGCCGGTAGAGCGACCCTTGCTCGATGAGCTCGTCGGTGACGGGTGCCGGCACACCGTTGACGCTGAACCAATCTGCGAGAGCCTGAGACCAGTCGTCGCTCTCCCAGGCGAGACGCGCCTGCGCGGCGTCGACGGTTCCCTGCAGGACACGGGCGCCGGTGAGGTCACGGACGTCCGCGGCCGCCCCGAGGTGGTCTGGATGGAAGTGCGTGAGGAAGAGCGTCGCTACCGGGGCGTCGAGTTGCGCCAGCTCGGCCGCCCATCGTTCACGCGCGTCAGGGAGCCCGAGACCGGTATCGACGACCATGAAACCGCTGCTGAGAGGCACGAGATAGCAATGGACGTGGCCCGGCCTCATCGGCAGCGGCATCGTTACCCGCAGCACGCCTCCTGGTAGCTCTTCCATGAGGCGACTCTAACCACCATCTCTACCAACGAGATCGGCTTATGCAAGCCATAACTAGCGCTCATCGACTGGTATCCTCCACACGGTGGATACGGACATCCGGACGCTTGTTGGCGATGCCGATCCAGAGACGTTGACGGCACCCGAGGTGCTCGGCGTCATGGTCGAGCACTTCCATCCGAAGCTCTCACTCGCCTGCTCGTTTCAGCGCGAAGAGGCAGTTCTGCTCGACCTGTTGCTCGCCATCGCGCCCGACGCCCGCGTCTTCGCGCTCGATACGCACGTCCTCTTCCCCGAGACGTACGACGTCTGGCGGAAGGTCGAGCAGCGTTACGGGATCCAGGTCGAGGTGTACGAGGGCCCATCGCTCGGGCGCCAGGCCGCGATCCACGGCGACGCCCTCTGGGCTTCGAACCCGTCCCTCTGCTGTGCTATCCGCAAGGTCGGTCCGCTCGGCCATGCGCTCGCCGGACTCGATGGCTGGATCACGGGGATGCGACGCGAGCAGTCCTCGACGCGCGTGCACACCAAGAAGCTCGGCTGGGACGAGCGCCATGAGCTGTGGCAGGCAAATCCCCTCGCCGATTGGACGGAAGCGGCTGTCGATGCGTACATCGAGGAGCGCGAGTTGCCGGTCAACGCGCTCCACGCGAGAGGCTATGCGTCGATCGGGTGCACTCACTGCACGGAGCCGGGAACCGGTCGTGAGGGCCGCTGGACCGGCACCGACAAGACCGAATGCGGACTGCACCTCGACTCATGACGACGAACGTGCAACGCTCACACCTCGACGAGCTGGAGGCCGAGGCCGTCCACATCATGCGCGAAGTCGCAGCTGAGCTCGAGCGGCCGGTGCTGCTCTTCTCGGGCGGCAAGGACTCGATCGTGTTGCTCCGCCTCGCCGAGAAGGCGTTCCGACCGGGCCGCTTCCCCTTCCCACTGATGCACGTCGACACCGGGCACAACTTTCCCGAGGTGATCGAGTACCGCGACAGGCGCGTCGCCGAGCTCGGCGAGCGACTCGTCGTCGCCTCGGTGCAGGAATCGATCGACACCGGACGGGTCGTCGAGCAGACCGGCCCACGCGCATCCCGAAATCAGTTGCAGACGACGACCCTCCTGGACGCGATCGAGTCGCACCAGTTCGACGCCGCGATCGGCGGGGCCCGCCGCGACGAAGAACGCTCGCGGGCGAAGGAGCGCATCTTCTCGTTTCGTGACGACTTCGGCCAGTGGGACCCACGGGCCCAGCGGCCGGAGCTGTGGAACCTCTACAACGGGAAGATCCGCAAGGGCGAACAGGTGCGGGTGTTCCCGATCTCGAACTGGACCGAGCTCGATGTCTGGCAGTACGTCGCCCGCGAAGGCCTCGAGCTGCCCTCGATCTACTACGCACACGAACGCGAGGTGTTCGAACGCGACGGGATGCTGTACGCGACATCGGACGCGATCGAGCGTGACGACGACGAGGAGCCGTTCACGGAATGGGTGCGCTTCCGCACCGTCGGCGATATGAGCTGCACGGGCGCCGTGCGATCGCACGCCACGTCGTTCGACGACGTCGTCGCGGAGATCGCGGCGACCCGCGTCACCGAGCGCGGCGAAACACGCGCCGACGACCGCGCGTCGGATGCCGCAATGGAGGATAGGAAGCGTGTCGGGTATTTCTGAGCTCTACCCCACGGTCTCGCGAGTAGACGGTGCAGGTGGGCTCCTGCGCCTCGTCACATGTGGCTCGGTCGACGACGGCAAATCGACGCTGATCGGCCGCCTGCTCTTCGATACGAAGCAGGTGTTCGTCGACCAGATGGAGCATGTCGAGGAGACGAGCGAGCGCCGCGGAGACGGCTATGTCAACCTCGCGCTCCTGACCGATGGGCTGAGGGCCGAGCGCGAGCAGGGGATCACGATCGACGTCGCCTATCGCGGCTTCGTCACCCCGAAACGCCGATTCCAGCTCGCCGACGCTCCGGGGCACGTGCAGTACACCCGCAACATGGTCACCGGAGCGTCGACCGCCGATGTCGCAGTCGTCCTCGTGGACGCGCGCAAAGGCGTCATCGAGCAGACGCGCCGACACACGTTGATCGCATCCCTGCTCGAGGTCCCACATCTCGTGTTCGCCGTCAACAAGATGGACCTCGTCGACTTCGACGAGGGTCGGTTCAACGAGATCGAGCGGGAGCTCGATGCGTTGACTGCAGCACTCGGCGTCAAGGACGAGGTAGCGATTCCGATCGCCGCGCTGCACGGCGACAACGTCGTCGAGACGTCAGACCGGATCGCCTGGTGGCACGGCGGCACGCTGCTCGAGCACCTCGAAGCGATCGAGGTGGCAGGCGATCGCAATCTCGTCGACCGCCGCTTCCCGGTCCAGTGGGTGATCCGCCCGATGTCCGATGAGTTTCACGACTATCGCGGCTATGCGGGCCAGGTCGCCGGCGGGATCTGGCGCGCCGGAGACGATGTGCTCGTCCTGCCGTCCGGGCTGCGCACTCGGGTGGCGTCGGTCGACACGGCCGACGGGCCAATCGACGAGGCCGTACCCGGAATGTCCGTAACGATCAGGCTCGACGACGCGATCGACGTTCCCCGCGGCGACATGCTGGTCGACCCCGAGGATCAGCCGATCACCGCACGGACACTCGAGGCGACCATCTGCTGGATGAGCGACCGACCCCTGCAGGCCGGCGCACGCTTCGGTGTGAAGCACACGACGCGCACCGTCCGGGCGATCGTCGAGGGCGTCGAGGGGGTCGTCGACATGGACACGCTCGAGCGACGCGACGCCACCGAGATGGCTCTGAACGACATCGGCACGGTGCGCCTGCGGCTCTCCGCGCCACTGATGGTCGACCCCTATGCCGTGAACCGCGCCACCGGCGCGTTCATCCTCGTCGACGAGTCGACGAACGACACCGTCGCCGCCGGCATGGTACGCGCCGCCGGCGTGTAGAGGCCCATCGAGCTCGCGGGGCAGTTCCCCCTCGTCTGACCGCACGCGTAGAATCGCCGAGTGGCTGAAACCCCCGAGATCACCGTTCTGCTCGCCGACGACCACGAGGTCGTCCGCGAGGGACTGCGCCTCGCCCTCCTCCGGTCACCGCACATCCGCGTCGTCGGCGAGGCTCCCGATGGGGAAACGGCTGTCTCTCTGGCTGAGCGCCGCCGGCCGGACGTGATCGTGATGGACCTGCGCATGCCCGGAATGGATGGAATCGAGGCCACAGAGGAGATCATGCGCCGCCTCCCCGATGCCAAGGTGCTCATCTTCACTGCCTACTCGGAGCGGGCGCTCCTCCAGCGTGGACTCGAATCAGGTGCGCGCGGGTACATCCTCAAGGAGGCGCCGCACGAGACGTTGCTCCGCGCGATCGAGAAAGTCGCAGCAGGCGAAACGTTCGTCGATCCGGCTCTGATGTCGGTTCTGACCGGAGCCCGCGGGGGTACGGACGTGCTCACACCGCGCGAGCGCGAGATCCTGCAGCTCCTCGCCGACGGCATGTCGAACGCCGACGTAGCCGGTCAGCTGTTCATCTCCCAGGAAACGGTCAAGAGCCACGTCCGCCACATCCTCACGAAGCTCGAAGCCGATACGCGCACACAGGCGGTAGCGATCGCCCTGCGTGACGCGATGATCGATTGACAGACGACGCCGACGGCCGGGCGCTCGTCGAGCGGCTCCGCGCTGAGCGCGACGAACGGCGGCGGCTGGCCGAGCTGATTCACGACGGGCCCGTACAACTCGTCTCTGCGATTGCGCAGATGCTCGATGCGGCACACCATGCGATCGCCGAAGGAGACATCGCAAGTGGCGCGCCGATCGTCGAACGGGCGCTCGCCGTCGCGCGCGAGGTGAACGTCGACCTGCGCGAGATCGTCAGCGGGATCGAACCCGATGCGTTGCGGGAGCTGGGTCTCGCCGCGGCGATCGGCGAACTCGCCGATCGGCACGCGACGCGACGCGGCGTCACCTTCGATCTGGATGTCGTTCGCGGCGACGATCTCGGCGAGGGCGCTCAGTCGGGGCTCTACCAGATCGTGCGTGACGCACTTGACCACGCCGTTCGCCGTGGGCCACCAACGCGGGTCACGATCACCATCGCCGATGTGGCCGGCGGAGTCGAGCTGCGCGTCGCCGACGACGGTGCGCAGGAGCGACGCGAGGCCGTCCTCGACGCTCTGGCCGAACGAGCGACCGAGCTCAACGGGACGTTCACGAGCGAGACGGCTGCCGCAGGCACCTGGATCGCGATCCGGCTACCGCCGTCTGCCGCAAGCCTGTAGGGGCGACGCGGAGCGTCGCCCACCCGCCCGCGCGGCCCAGCCGCAAATCCATGCCGTAGGAGCGCCGCGGAGCGTCGCTCTTCTAGGAGGGAGGGATCACAGGGAACCGTAGGTTCCCGGCTTCAGGATCACGCGAAGCGTGCAAAAAACATGGCCTCACGGGAGCGGCTCGTTCTGGACGTCGTGCTCGGTGGCGTACTGGTCGACAAGGGCATCGATCACACTCGCGCCATCGGGAAACGCATAGTTGATCTTGACGAAGGGCTCCCATTTGTCGGGTAGGGCATCCTCGGGGAAGATCGCCTCGACCGGGCACTCCGGCTCACAGGCTCCGCAGTCGATGCATTCCTCCGGGTCGATGACGAGCATTCGCCCGAACTCGTGGATGCAGTCGACGGGGCAGACGTCGATGCAGGACTTGTCCTTGATGTCGATACAGGGCTCGGCGATGATGTAGGTCATGTGCGCTGAATCCTAGCGAGGCAGCACGACTGTGCTCCCGGGGAACCGCGGTCGAGGGCGCACCGGTGGGACGAGTTCTCAGTTGTGGGTGAGCTCGGCTACGAGCTCCGGCGCTCGTTCGACGAGCGCGGACTTGACGATGACCTGGTCGAACCCGGCTGCGTGCCCGGCTCGGAGGCCTGCGGCGTCCGTGTGGTTCGTGTACCCGAGGATCGGTACGTCGGGCCACGAGTCGGCCACGTCGTCGGGATCGACGCGCGCAATGTCGCAGACAACGAGATCGGGTGTATCCGCCGAGTCCTTCGTCACGAACTGATGCGCGGGAAGGAGCCCCTCCAGCTTGCCGCGGAAGAAGAGATCGACCCCTACCAGCAGGATCGTGGCCATACGCGCAAGCTACCAGGGCAGAAGGACGGTTCAGCACGCTTGGCGAGCTCGGCGCAGCTCGCCCCTACAGGAACCCGTCCAGACCAACGCGTTCGAGCAGGCGGTTGAGGTAGATCCGGAGAATGTAGAAGCGTTCGAAGAAGAGCAGGAGCCCGAGCGCAACCATGATCGCTCCGCTGACGAACTGGATCGCGACGTAGTGATCGCGCAACCAACGGAACGCGCCCATGGCACGTGTGAAGATCGCTCCCGCGAGGACGAAGGGAATCGCGAGCCCGAGGGAGTAGCACGCGAGGAGTAGCGCCCCCTGGAGCGCCGTGTCGGAGGTTCCTGCGAGCACGAGAATCGCTGCGAGCACGGGACCGATGCATGGGGCCGCACAGATTGCAAACGCTCCTCCGAGCAACACGCGCGAGCCCCGACTCCGCGCTCCCTGAACGAGTCCCGCTCCGACAAGGCGCTCGGGCCAGGGCAGCAGGCCCATGAACGCGAGCCCGAAGACGACGAGCACGAAGCCTGCTATCCGTTGGAGCAGAAACTGGTCTCGGAAGAATTCTGCTCCGATGAGCTGGGCACCGATTCCGAGCGCGACGAAGACGGAGGTGAAGCCGAGCACGAAGGGGATGCTCGCGACAACGACCCGCCGGGCAGAGCCCCGATCGTTGAGCCGATCTGCCTCGACTGCCGAGACGGCGGACAGGTACCCGGGAACGAGCGGCAACACGCAGGGTGCGAGGAACGAGAGGAATCCCGCGAGAAGCGCCACGAGAGGCTCAGTCGGCCGCATCGCTACTCCTCGAAGCGGGCGAGCTCTTCGTCGACCCGCTGCTCGACGTCGGGATCGAGCGTCTCCGCGTCCCGCCCGACCGGACCGTCGCGTCTCCGGCTCCACGTCCAAGCGAGAGCTCCGACGACCACGACCCCGATGGCGAGAGAGGCGAGCGGCAGGAGCCAGGCGAGAAGGTCGAACCCTTGCTTCGGCGGCTCTGCGAGTACCGCGGGACCGAACTGGTCGACGAGCTGCGCTTTGATCTCCTTCGCGCTATCCCCTGCGGCGATCCGCTGGCGGATATAGGTCTTCATCCGGGTGGCGATCGGCGAGCTCGACTGGTCGAGCGTCGTCTTGCACGTCGGGCAAACGATCTCGGCCTCGAGGTCGGCTTGCACCGGAGGGCCGGCCACACCGACCGGCACTGCGATCGCAGCGAGGAGCGCGACGACAGCCGTTGCGCGTCTGATCACTGCTTGTCAGCGAGGGCGAGCGCGACGCCTTGCGCGAAGGTTTCCTTGTTGCGTTCGGTGTCTATGCCTCCCTGGATCCGCTCGCCCACCAATCGGCCCCGACGGTCGACGAAGAAGGTCTCGGGATAGCCCGTCACCCCCCAGCGGCCGATCGTCACCTTCTTCGTGTCGCGGACGATCGGATAAGTGAGGCCGAAGCGCTTCGCGAAGCGGTCAGCGTCCTGCTGGAAGTCCTCGACATCTATGCCGAGCACCACGAGTCCCTGTTTGCCGTACCGCTTGTAGGTCGCCTGGAGCGCGGGAGCCTCGTCCTTGCACGGGATGCACCATGAAGCCCAGAAGTTGACGACGACGGCCTTGCCGCGCAGGTCCGCGATCGAGAGATGACCGGAGCCGTCGAGGCGGGGCAACGCAAACGCTGGTGCCGTCGGATGCTCACCCTTGGCGAGTGCCCCGGCTGCACCGCTGTCGTCTTTGGCAACCTTCCACACGAGCAACCCGAGCAGCCCGGCGACGAGGGCGAGCGCACAAACCTGCCCGACGAGCCGGACTCGGCCGGTCATGCGGCAACGATGAAGACTGGGGTTCCGACGTCCACCTGGGTGAAGAGCCATTCGACCTGGGGGATCAGCATCCTGATGCAGCCGTGCGAGGCGGAGTATCCGATCGAAGCCGCGTCGGGGGTGCCGTGGATTCCCACGTACGGAGCCGAAAGCCCCATCCAACGGGTGCCGAGCGGATTGCCTGGCCCTGGTGGGACCGGGTCCAGGTTCTGCGCCCACGCGGACGTCGTCGGCGGGTACCACCATGGGTTGAGCTGCTTGTTGACGACTTCGAACGTCCCAAGTGGCGTCGGGTACTGCGATCGTCCGGTCGCGACCTTGAAGCTGCGAATCAGCTTCGGCTCCGCCGCGACCTGGTACAGGTAGAGCTCGTTCGTGCCTCTCCTGATCACAATCGCGCGGCCGAGGTCAGCGCTCGTCACGGCGGGCTTCAATTCTTCGAACGGGAGCTCGAGCGCCCCACGCTGCTGGGTCTTGAGCGCGAGAACGATCCGCCGCGCGGCAACGAGCTCCTTGAGCCGGCGCCCTGGGATGTCTTTCGCTGCGAACGGCTTCAGGCCGCGGAGCTTGAGCGTCGCGTCGACGGGATCTCGATGGAAGCGCTTGCTCAGGGAGGCGACGATGCGATCGACCTTCGGCCGCGATACGTCGACCTTGAGCGGCACGACGAATCCCGGCCGCTTGACGCGGGCCGCGAGCTTGAGGGCCTGGTCGAGGTGCGATGCTGCACCGAGATCGCTGGGTGTCAGGACGATTCGCGCGCCCGGGCCGCCGACGAGTGACAGCGGGCGAGCGAATCGTGCCTTGACGATCTCCTTTGCCTCGGCGACGGTCAGGCCTCCGACGAGCGTGCCGCCGACGGTGACACCGGCTGCGATCACCTTCGGCAGCGGCGGCAACGGTGCCGTGGTCGTCGGCGCCGTCGTGATCGGCGTGGTGGTGATCGTCGGAACGGTGCCCGTCGAGGGCGACGTAGTTGTGCCGGAGCCCGTCGTTGTGCCGTCGTCTGCGCCGGCATTCGGCGCGCCTGCGAGCAGGACGGCAGTCACCGCGCCGGCGACGGCGCAGACCGTAAGCGCTGCGATCGTCACCCCGCGATTCACGTCTTCAGTGTAGCCACGAAGATCCGAGGATCGTTCGTGATCACACCGTCGACGCCGGCCGCGGTGACGCGCTCGAGGTCGGCCGTTTCGTCGACGGTCCACGCGAGAACCGGCAATCCCTCGGCGTGGGCCCGCGCAACCGACGACTCGGTTACGAGGCGGTGTTGCAACATCACGGCTCCCGCGCCGGCACGACGGGCGAGCCGAGGGAGACGGAGAGGCAGCGACGCCCGCATCGACGTGAGTCCGAGAGAGACCATCGGCCACAGGTACGGCTTACGCGAGATCGAGAGCTTATCGTCGGGGTAGGTGAGCCCGATCCTGACGCGCGGCGCGGCACGGGAGACGGCCTGCAAGTTTGCGACGTGTACGCCGCTGACAACCGTACGCACAGCAAGCCCGTGACGAACGATCGCGGCGCCTAGTTCATCGAGACGAGTGCGTAGCTTCAGATCGATGTGCAACCCGACCTCTGGGGCCTCGTCGACGAAGAACGCGAGGGCATCGTCAAGGGTCGGCAGTTCCGGTGCGAACACGCGCAACTCAGCCAGAGAGAGGTCGCGCACACGCCCTTTGGCCGCTCCGTGGCTGACCTCGTCGAGGTGATCCGAGTGTGCGATCACGAGCGGCCCTCGGCGCAGATCGAGAACGTCGAACTCGATCAGGTCGACGCCCGTCTCGACCGCTGCTCGAAACGAGCGCAGGGTGTTCTCGGGGGCGAGAGCAGCAGCGCCACGGTGGCCGATCCTGAGCGGCCCGTGCACGCCGCGCGAAAGATCGATCATCTCTGGCGTGCTGGCCGCGAGCTAGAGGCCGAAAAGGCGCTGGATCTCATGCCAGATCGTGACGGACAGCAGGACGATTGCAACCAGCAGGATCAGGAGCACGAGCCAGAAGCGGATACCGGCACGGCGGGTTCGCTTGCGATGTGCCGTGCGCGCCTTTCGACGCGCTCGATGTAAGCGCACCGTGTCGCGAACTGCCTCGTGGTCGACGACGGGGACGTCATCCGACCCCACCTCGCGTGTGCTCTGTGCCACGAAACGAAGTGTAGGGACGCAACTCCGATGCCGCGATGCGCCATACTGTTCCACCGATGGCACTCCAGGAACAGAACCTCCGCGGCGACTCGCTCTTCGAGCGAGGGTTGCTCGGGATCGGCGACCGACTCGGCCTGCTCGCCGGCCTCGTCTTGTCCGTTTCCGCCTTCACGGGGTGGTACGCCGGACAGGGCACGGGTGAGGGGGTGAAGGTATCGGTGACGGGCTGGGACACCGGCGTCGGAGGCAAGGTCGTCTTCTTCCTCGGGATTGCCGTCCTGCTCGTCGTCGTCCTGCGGGAGGTTGGAATCGAACTGCCGGCGGCCGTGCCGGAAAGCCTGGTCATCGTCTTCCTGGGCGCGGTGGCAACGATCATCGTCCTCGTGCGCGTGATCTCCATTCCGGACGACTTCTTCTTCGCCGGCCGCGGCGTCGGGATCTGGATCAGCCTCGTCGCGGCTATCGCCGTGATCGTCGCCGGATTGTTGCAGGCCTCCGAAGAGCTCTAGCTCGGTCGGGGACGGACTCGAAGCACGTCAGGGTGAGGTCGTGCCCGGCACCTGCGGGAGCGGCTCGAGGGTGCGGACATAGGTGGCGGTCGAGGGCGGTGGCGGGCTGTCACTCAGTGCCTGTCCGAGCGCTATCCCGAGCACGAACACGACGAGCACGAGCGCACTGATCATCAGGCGCCGCGGCCAGGGGTTCGGGCGCCGCGGGTTGCGTCGCTGGGCCTGTGACGGTTGAGGAGTGCTCTCGCTCACGGCCTGTAGTCCACCGCACCGCGGGCGTAGACGTAAAAAGCGGCGTCGCTGACCATCGCCACCGATCGCGCCCACCCTGGGGTTCCTGCCTGCTCCTCGATCACCTGGCGTGTCCAGGCGTCAGAACGTGCATAGACGGCGGCGAGCATCACCAGCGTGAACGTGCCACCAACACGGCGGCGCAACTCCGCCGACACGACCTCGAACTGGTGACGGAGGATTTCCTCCTGAGCCTCGCTTCGAGAGGCGACCTCGAGCCGCCGATACCCTTCCTCCCAGTCACGGCGGACACTGTCGAGCTCACTCTCCATCAAACGTTACCGTCGAGACCTGACTCCATCAGACGTCGCCGTCTTCCGCAGAGCAGCAACCATCGGGGGGCCACCGTTCGGGTACCTCGGCGAGAATCAGCTCACCGGTGCGATAGCCGGGTTGTGCGAGCGCGAACGCAACGTGCGCGTGGAGACACTTGAGCTGAATGGGATTGCGCGACCCACCGATACCCGAGTCGAGCGACGCCCCGCTGTCGGCACCAACTCGTCCTGCCGCGAGGGCGAGCCGAAGACGCTGTTGGTTCGCGGTCGCCTCGGCCAGATCGGCGGTCAACTCAGGGCTCCCGGCAACGGTTGCGCTCCATCGTTCGACCCCACCTGCCGCCTCGAGTCGGGACACCGCCGCGATCAGGTGGCGGCAGGTGAGGTAGTACGTGGTGGGGAACGGGATACCCTTCTCGTCGTAGGGCTCCTGCTCTGTAACCGCAGGGAGGCCGAAGGAGCAGCGTGCAGCAACCCTTCGAAACGCACGAGGGCGTCTGCCGATCTGGCGCTCGACGATGTCACGGTCGTCCACGCGCGACACGGTAGCGCGGACTCAGGTGCGCCACCCCGGGACCGACCAGCGGACATCGCTGCGCTGTCCCGCGCTAGCGCGCGCCGGTGGTGTGGCGGCGCTGCCAGGTTCCGATGCCCTTGACGATGAAGAGCTGCTCGCCGGGCCTGACGTAGCCGATCCGTCGCGCCTCACGAGCGAGCGCGGCATCGCTCGTGGTCCGAGCCAGCCGTCGTTCGAGGCGCGCCTTCTCGGCCCGGAGCACGACCACCTGCGTCTGCCGCGTCGCAAGCTCGTTGCGTGTCTCGAGGTAGCTCGCTAGCGGGCGGTAGTACAGAAATGCCATCACCGTCAGAATTGCGACTGGGATGAGGAGCCGAAGCCGTCGCCGCCGCCGACGGGGCTCCCTGGTCGCTGCGCGTGCCACAGCTCCTCCTTCGCCCTCCGCCGACCGAACTCCTGCGTGGCTCGCCGTCTCGTCGTCAAATGCCGCCTCGCACGAGGCGCGCACCCCGCCGCGCCCTCCCATGACGGCCCGCGGGCGGGCCTCTTCAGGATCGCGCGAAGCGCGCAGAAAACAGATGCGTAAGGATTGTCCCGATAGGCTTTTCCATCGGGACTATCCTTACGCGATATCGACCTTGATCACGTTCGTCGACCCGGGAATGTTCACGGCAGTTCCAGCGGTGATGACGAGGCGATCGCCGGACTCGACGACGCCGCTCTCACGGGCGGCAGTGAGTGCACGCACCCAGAGGTCGGCAACGTCGTCTGTGGGGACGATCTCGAGCGGCGTCACACCCCACTCGAGTGCCATATGCCGGAGCGAATAGGACTGGTGTGTGACCGCAATGATCGGGCGACGCGGTCGCAGGCGGGCGACGGCGGACGCCGTCCGCCCGGTGAAGGTCGGCACGAGGATCGCCTTGGCCGCGAGCGCCTCGGCGATGTCGCAGGCCGCGTTCGACATCGCCTGACCGATCGTCGGCACGTCGTCGGCATGGGGAATCTCGTGCCGGTAGTCGAGGCTCGGCTCGACCGCACAGGCAATCCGGTTCATCACCTCGACGGCTTCGATCGGGAACTCGCCCATGGCCGTCTCTCCCGAGAGCATGATTGCCGAGGTACCGTCCAGGATTGCGTTCGCGATGTCGGATGCCTCCGCGCGCGTCGGCTCGGGCTGATGGATCATCGACTCGAGCATCTGGGTGGCAGTGATCACGGGGCGGCCACGTTCGAGGGAGCGCGCAATGATGCGCTTCTGCAGCAGCGGGACGTCGGCGGTGCCGATCTCGACGCCGAGATCCCCGCGCGCAACCATGACCGCGTCTGATTCGGCCAAGATCTCGTCGAGGGCGGCGATCGCTTCTGCCTTTTCGATCTTGGCGATCACGTGCGCGGTCGACCCGCGAGCCTCGATCAGCGTGCGAAGCGCCCGGACGTCGGATCCTGAACGGACGAACGAGAGAGCGACGAAGTCGACGCCGAGCTCCATGGCGAAATCGAGGTCGTCGAGATCCTTGCGCGTGATCGAGGGAATCGGAAGCGGGACACCGGGAAGGTTGACGCCCTTGTGGGACGAGACGACGCCCCCCGCGGTCACCTCGCAGCGCACTCGACCACGTTCGACGGCCTCGACGCGGAGCTTGACCCGTCCGTCGTCGATCAGCACGTCGTTGCCGATCTGGAGGACAGAGCCCAGGACTGCAGGGCTAATCGGCAGATCGCCGTCACGTGCCGCGTCCTCGCCGGCGATGACGACGGTCGTTCCGCGCTCCAGCTTGATGGGGGCTTCGAGATCACCGATCCGGAGCTTCGGTCCCTGCAGGTCTGCGATCAGGGCGATCGGGCGCCCCGACGCAGCCTCTGCTTCGCGCACGAGTGCAGCGCGAGCCTTGTGATCGTCGTGGTTGCCGTGCGACATGTTGAGCCGGGCCCCGTCCATGCCGGCGGCGATGAGCGCAGTGATCGCCTCGAGCGACGAGGAGGCGGGTCCGATCGTGGCAACGATCTTCGTGCGACGGACGTGCATCGTCATGCGGCAGCCGCGCGGCGCGGGAACGCGCTCCAGCCCGGAAAGGTTGCCTGGTCGCCGAGTTGATCCTCGATGCGGAGCAGCTGGTTGTACTTGGCAGTGCGATCGGAGCGAGCGGGTGCGCCGGTCTTGATCTGGCCGCTGCCCGTGGCGACAGCGATGTCGGCGATCGTGGCATCCTCTGTCTCACCTGAGCGGTGCGAGATGATCGTGGCGTATCCGTGGCGCTGCGCGAGCTCGATCGCATCGAGCGTCTCGGTGAGGGAACCGATCTGGTTGACCTTGACGAGGATCGCGTTGCCGACCTTCTCCTCGATGCCGCGACGGAGGAAGTCGACATTCGTGACGAACAGATCGTCACCAACGAGCTGGATGCGCCCTCCGAGGCGATCAGTCAGCGTTTGCCACGTGCCCCAGTCGTTTTCGGCGAGGCCGTCCTCGATCGAGACGATGGGGAAGCGATCGGTCAGATCGGACCAGAGGTCGATCATCCCGTTTCCGTCGAGCGTTCCTCCTTGCCGTTCGAGCACGTATGCGCCTTCTCGGAAGAGCTCACTCGTCGCAGGATCCAGTGCGATCGCGACCTTGTCGCGGTGTCCCGCCCGCTCGGCCGCCTCGAGAATCGCCTCGCACGCGTCGTACGCGGACCCGAGGTCGGGAGCGAAGCCGCCTTCATCGCCGACGCTCGTCGAGAGACCGCGCTCTTTGAGGAGCGCCTTGAGCGCGTGATAGCACTCGACGCCAACCCGCACAGCCTCGGAGAACGTCGCGGCACCGGCAGGGACGATCATGAACTCCTGAAAGTCGAGTGAGTTCTGCGCATGGGCGCCACCGTTGACGACGTTCATCATCGGCACAGGCAGCACGTGTGCGTTCGTGCCCCCGAGCCAGCGGTAGAGCGGAAGATCTGCGTCCGCAGCGGCTGCCTTGGCTACAGCAAGCGAAACGCCGAGGATCGCATTCGCGCCGAGCCGCGCCTTGGTCGGCGTGCCGTCGAGCGTGATCATTGCTGCGTCGACCTCACGTTGCTCGCGCGCGTCCATCCCGCTGATGCGGGCGGCGATCTCGCCGTTGACGTGGGCGACAGCGCGAGTGACGCCCTTGCCGAGCCATGCATCGCCACCGTCCCGGAGCTCGACTGCCTCGTGCTCACCGGTAGACGCGCCGGAGGGCACGGCGGCTGCGCCAAACGCACCCGACTCGAGGCCGACTTCGACCTCGACGGTCGGATTGCCACGCGAGTCGAGCACCTGTCGTGCGTGGAGATGGACGATGGCGCTCACGGTCGACCCACAGACTAGCCTGCGTTCCTCTCGGTCGAAGCGCGTACCGCGAGCACCGCAGACGGCCTCCGTTTGCAGATCTGGCTTCGCCTGCGTTCGCAAAAGACTCGCACAGGAGCGGTCAATGGTCGAGGTCGGCGCCGAGCTGCTCCTTGGCACGGAGATACCAGGCTTCCTGCGCGTCCAGATCGAGGACCGCCCAGCTCTCTCCCACCTCGGCGGCGAGCCGCTCGGCTAGCTCGACGCGCTCGACGAACCTTCTGCTCGTTGCCCGCAACGCAAGCTCCGGGTCGACATTGACGACACGGGCGAGGTTGACAACCGTGAAGAGAAGGTCTCCGAGCTCTGCAAAGACGTGCGGATCGGCCTCGGTCTCCGGTGCCGGCCTTCCGGTGCGCGCGAGCTCGAGCTCGATCTCTGCCAGCTCCTCGCGCACCTTTGCCATTGGCCCGTCGAGGTCGGGCCAATCGAATCCGACGGCTGCTGCGCGGCGCTGCACCTTCCGGGCCTGGAGCAGGCCGGGGAGCGCGTCCGGCACATCGTGAAAGACACCCGAACGGCCTTCCTGCTCGGTTTTGATCGCTTCCCACCGCTCTCGTACCCGGCCTGCGGAGTCTGCCTCCGCATTCCCGAACACGTGTGGATGGCGACGTACGAGCTTCTCGGAGACGGCTCTGGCGACCGTCTCGAGGTCTCCTTGACCCTGTTCTTCGAGCAGCAGTGCGAGGAAGTACGTCTGGAACAGCAGATCGCCGAGCTCGTCGACGAGCTTCGCGGGGTCACCGGCGTACGCTGCATCGGCGACTTCGTACGCCTCTTCGACGGTGTGCGGAACGATCGTGCGTGCCGTTTGCTCGCGATCCCAGGGGCAGTCCCGACGAAGGCGTTTCGTCAGCGACTGCAGCTCGACGAGCGCCTCGGCAAGGGGCAGCACGTCATCGGCCAAGGGTCAGCCGGTCGTCGTCGCCGAGGTGTCGGTCGCTGCCGCCGGCGGAGCGAATCCCGTTGCGTAGGCGATCTTCGAGGCGAAGGCCTTCTTGGTCTCGGCCGTCCAACTCGTGATCGCGTCGTTCTTCGACTTCTCCTCGAGCTGGGACTTGATCTGTGCCTTGACGTCCTTGAGCGGCGACGTCTTCGCAGGCCTGACCGCGGAGAGCGGCTGGATGACGTGATACCCGAACTGGGTCTTGATCGGACGCGAGATCTGGTTCGTCGCGAGCAGGAACGCCGTCGTGTCGAACGGCGCCACGGTCTGCCCGCGGCTGATCGTCAGCTTGCCGCCATTTGCCTTGGAGCCCGGGTCGAGTGAGTACTTCTTGGCCAGCGCGGCAAAGTCGGCGCCTGACTTGATCTCGTTGTAGATCTTGTCGGCCTGGGCCTTCGTCTTGACGAGAATATGACGGACATCGCGCGTTTCAGCGGTGTTGTATTGGGCCTTGTTGTCGTTGTAGTACTTCGCGATCTGGGCGTCGGTGACGGCCGCACCTTTCGTCACCTCGTCGTAGATCTTCTGCGAGAGCAGCTGCGCCCTGATGTCGGCCTGGAACGACTCCGTCGTGTAGCCCTGCAGCTTGAGCTGCTGGTCGAGCTTTGCCTGACTGCCGGCGAAGTACTGCTTCTTGACCTGATCGATCCGGTCCTGGAGCTCCTTGTCGGTGACGGTGAGCTTCAGGTCGCTCGCCCGCTGGTCGTATTCAGTGCGCTGCACGAGGAAGGCGACAGCCTGCGTCTGCAGTGCCTGGTACTCGGTCGTGCCAGCCTTCGGGAAGGCCCGCTTCTGCGCCGTATACGAGATCTTCGCGCGGTTGAGCAGCGCGTCGAGGTCGGCCTTCGTAACAGGTGTGCCGTCGACGACGGCCACTGCGTCAGCGGGGACGCTCTGGTCACTGCTTCCGCACGCCGTGGCGATGAGGACGACGAGGGCAACCAGGACGGACAGGACGACGCGGGTAGGTTTCATGTGAAAGAAGGCTCTCTTCTGGGCGCAGCTGGACAGGGACTCACGATGTATAGACGAGGTCGCGTTAATTCGCAGTTGCGATCTGTTCAGATCCGTCACATGCGACCCTCGAAGAGGTCGCGGCTCAGGCCGCCGAACGCGCCGCGACTATAGCATCGGCAAGCCCGAGCGCTCCCTTGAGATCTTCCGTCCGAAGGGTCACTTCGCGCTTGGCCTGCGTGTAGACGACCGTCTCGGCGAACGCGCGAAGCGCCCGCAGCTCGTCCGAGCCGAGCATGAGCGGCCCGACCGTCGCCCGGCCGCCACGATAGACGAGATAGTCGGCTCCAATGAGCGCCAGCTTCAGCTTCGCCTCCTGGATCGAGAACAGGTTCTCGACGGGCTCGGGCAAGGGGCCGTACCGGTCTTCGATACCGGCGCGGAGCTCGCGGAGCTCGTCGTCGTGCTCGACGAGCGCGAGGCGGCGATGCATGTCGATCTTGAGTGCTTCGGAGGCAACATACGAGGCGGGGACGAACGCATCGACACGCACGTCGACGCGCACGGGACGAACGGCGACCCGAGCCCTGCCTGACAGCTCTGCCACGGCCTCGTTGAGCATCTCCACGTAGAGCTCGAAGCCGAGAGCCGCCACGTGCCCGGACTGCTCGGCACCGAGCAGGTCCCCCGCACCGCGGATCTCGAGGTCCCTCATCGCTATCTGGAAGCCGGCTCCTAGCTCCGTGTGGTCGGCGAGCGTCGCGAGACGCGCCCGTGCCTCCGGCGTTAGCTCGACGGCGTCGGGATAGAAGAGGTACGCGTGAGCCGTGACGTCGGAGCGACCCACGCGACCGCGAATCTGGTAGAGCTGACTCAGCCCGAGAACGTCTGCGCGTTCGACGATGAGCGTATTGGCCTGCGGGATGTCGATGCCCGATTCGATGATCGTGGTAGAGACGAGCACATCCGCGTCACCCGCGA
Source organism: uncultured Thermoleophilia bacterium (assembly GCA_963784945.1). Classification (GTDB taxonomy): domain Bacteria; phylum Actinomycetota; class Thermoleophilia; order Gaiellales; family Gaiellaceae; genus Gaiella. Next base: position 395,620 of record CAWATN010000013.1, read on the forward strand.
GAAACGAATGCATCCGTTCCTCGAGCTCACGCTCCCGCATCTGCCCGTGCGCGACGAGGAACCGAAGGCCGGGGCAGAGCTGGCGCAGCTTTTCACCCATCTCCTCGATCGTGTCGACGCGGTTGTGAAGGTAGAACGCCTGCCCGCCTCGGCCGTGCTCACGTTCGAGCGCGACCTTGATCAGCTCCTCGTCGTACTCCCCCACGCTCGTCCTGATCGGCCGCCGCCCGTCCGGGGGCGTCTCGATGATCGAAATGTCCCGCAGACCCGCGAGCGACATGTGCAGGGTGCGGGGGATCGGAGTCGCCGAGAGTGCGAGCACGTCAACCTCGAGCCGCAAGGAACGAAGAAGCTCTTTCTGTGCAACCCCGAAGCGTTGTTCCTCGTCGAGAATGACGAGGCCGAGCTGCTTCGGAATCACGTCGCGCGAGAGGATGCGGTGGGTTCCGACGAGAACGTCGACCTTGCCCGCCGCGAAGTCGGCCAGGACCTTCTTGGTCTCCGCGGGCTTACGAAACCGCGACACCATCTCGACGTTGAGCGGGAAGTCGCGGAAACGGTCGCGGAAGGTGTTCCAGTGCTGCTCGGCGAGGATCGTCGTGGGACACAGCACGAGCACCTGGCGGCTGTTGACTGCCACGGCGAACGCGGCGCGCACCGCAACCTCCGTCTTACCGAACCCGACGTCACCGCAGACGAGCCGGTCCATCGGCCGCGTCGACTCCAGGTCCTCCTTGACAGCCTCGATCGCCCGCGCCTGGTCGTCGGTCTCGCGGTACGGGAACGACGCCTCGAGCCGCTCGAGCCATTCGTTCTCCAGATCGAAGCTCGACCCTTCGGCTCGCTGTCGTTGCGCGTAGAGCGCCAGGAGCTCGCCCGCGAGCTCCCGCACCGACTCACGGGCTCGGGTCTTGAGGTTCTGCCACGCCTTGCCCCCCAGCTTGGAGAGCGCAGGGGACTTCGCGTCGGCCCCGATGTAACGCGAGAGCTTGCCGAGCTGCTCGTGTGGGACATAGAGCCTGTCCTCACCGCGGAACGCGAGGAAGAGGTAGTCGCGAGTGACACCCGCGACCTCTTTGGTCTCGAAGCCGAGGAGCTTGCCGACTCCGTGGTCCTCGTGGACGACGAAATCTCCGATGCGGAGGTCCGCGAACGATGCGAGCGCTCTCCCGAGGCGAGCATCGGCCCGCGGTGGGCGCTTCCGAAACACCTGCGTGTCGGGCAGGAGGACGAGACCGAGCTCCCTCCAGACGAATCCACGCCGCGCCGCGGAGACCGCGAACCGGACCGTCGCCTCGCGTGGAAGCGCTGCCCCGTCGGGATGAATCGTGCCTTCCACCTTCCGCAGCAGGCCGCCCTGTCTCAGTGCCTCGCCACGATGAGGGAAGGTGACGACCACGCGGTTGCCGGAGCGGACGAAGCCGGCAAGCTCGTTCTCTGCCTCAGCGAGGCCCCGGGCGGCGATGGCCGGGCGTTGTGCTTCGAACTGGAAGGCCTGCCCCCGCGGAAACGGATCGAGCTCGGTCACCCCGGCCAGAGCGAGAGGCGAGAGCCCCTCTTCGGTCCAGACGGCACGAACCTCGTCGGGCTGCCAGACGAAGTCGGGCGGGTGACCGATCGGGGGAACGAGATCGGTGGGCGTCGAAGATGGCCGATCAGCCGAGCTGCTCTCACGCTCCCAGAGATGGGCCGCTGCCTCGACATCGATATCCTCCCTGCGCCTCTCCATCGCCGGGTAGATACGCGCCTCGCTGATCGCGTGCAACGCACGTTGGGTGAACGGCGAGAAGGCGCGTACCTGCTCGATCTCGTCTCCGAACAGCTCCACGCGCAACGGCTCCCGACCTGTCGACGGGAAGATGTCGACGATGCCTCCGCGCACAGCAAACTGCCCCCGCTCGTCGACACGATCGACACGCTCGTAGCCGGCGCTGGCGAGGGATCGAGCGAGCCCATCGAGACCCGGCTCCTCGCCGATCACGAGCCTCAAGACATCCGGGCGGGCTGCGGGAGCCGGCATCCCCTCGGCCAACGCCGCAGCCGACGCACAGACGAGCCCACCGGCGTCGAGCACGTCGAGGGCGCGGGCACGCTCCCCGACGAGATGCGGGGGCGGCTCGAGCCCCGACGCGTGAGAGACGCCACGGCTCGGTAGGAGTGCCACGCAGTCGGGCCCGAGGAACCATGAGGCGCCCTCGGCAGCATCTCGCGCGTCTGCGTCCTCGGGGAGGAGAATCAGCAGCCCGCGCCCGAGCTCCTCGTGCAGGGTGGCGAGCACGAGCGGCAACGCCGGTTCGGACACCCGCGCCCGTCCCGGAAGCGACTTCGCGAACGCTTTGAAGCGGTCGCTGGCGGCGAGCTCCGCAATGAAGGCGTGAAGGGGCGTTGGGTCCATGCAAACAGCGGGAACAGTGGCCCCGCGGGGCTATCGTAGCGCCCTCCTCGCGACCGTCGTCCCACCCCCGCCGCGGCTATCCGTCGGCCCCGTCGTGGCATCGCGCGAACCTCTCCGCACACTCCCTCGCCGCACACTCCCTCGACCTCGCTCGAACCTCTCCCAGCCTCGCCGGACTCCCCAACCTCCCCCGGGGGGCCACGTCGGTGCCCCTGGAGTCACGGTAGCGGGCGAGGTGTGGCGACCGTGTATCGCCTCTGCACCTGCTTTGGCATCGAGTGTCGACCACGCGAACGCTCACAGCGTTCCTGTCCGGACACGCGCGCTCCGGGGAGCCTGGTCCGTTGGAGTGCGGTCAGTTGAAGCGACGTTGCGTCTCGTCGAGGCCGTCCACGACCAGCGCCTCGGCCGCGCTCGCCGCGCGTTCGACGATCGCTGCTGCGTCCTCTTCAGGTGTGAACGGCGCCAACACGAAGGCGGCCACGTCGCGTGGATCGCCCCGCCCCGGCCGACCGACGCCCACCCGCAGACGGAGAAACTCGGGACTTCCCAGCCAGGCGGAGATCGACCTGAGGCCATTGTGCCCGGCGAGCCCGCCGCCAAGTCGAGCCTGGACTCGACCGAGGTCGAGGTCGACTTCATCATGGATGACGAGCAGGCTGTCGAGAGGCGTCTTGTAGAACGCGGCGGCAGGCTGAACGGATCTACCGGAGTCGTTCATGTACGTATCCGGCTTGAGGAGCGCAAGACGCTTCTCGGCCACACGAATCTCGGCAATGTGGCCTCGGAACTTCCCTTTGAACATGCCCCCTTGACGACGCGCGAGCTCATCGACAACCATGAAGCCGACGTTGTGACGATCGTGCTCGTGTCGCCGACTCGGGTTGCCGAGCCCAACGACGAGCAGATCGAGCGTCGAGGCCGACTCGCCACGACGGAAGAGTTGCAAGAATTACTCCTCGTCTGGAGCAGAATCTTCGGCTGCGGCGGCAGACTCTGCAGAAGCCTCGGCCGCGGCCGCTTCCTCGGCTGCCTCTTCGGCCTCCGTGAGACCACGCGGGCTCGAGCAGTTCGCGATCACGGTCTCGGCGGGGTCGTCGAGGAACGTCACGCCGCTGATCGGTGCAACGTCCTGCAGCCGGAGGCTCTCACCCAGCTCGAGACCGCTGAGGTCCACCTCGATGTGCTCCGGGATCGCCGACGGGAGCGCCTCGACGCGGAGCTCCCGCGCGACCTGTTGCACGACACCGCCGATCTTGGCTCCCGGCGCCTCACCGACGAGCTGCACGACAACGCTCGCCTGAATGGGCTGATCGAGGCGCACCTCGTGAAAGTCGACGTGCGTGATCGTTCCGCGGACCGGATGCTGCTGGTAGTCCTTCAGTACGGCGTGGTGCGGTGTCTTTTGCCCTTCGATGACGACGTCCACGATCGCGTGCAGGCCAGACGGGCCGGTCAGTGCAACGCGCAACTCGCGCTCACCGACGATGAAGGCCTTGTTCGCCTTGCCGTACAGCACACCCGGGATCAGGCCCTGACGCCGCAGGCGCTTGACATTGCGGGTGCCGAGTTGATCGGCGCCACGTTCCTTGACCTCGAGTGTGATTCTGTCCCCGGACACGGCGGCGAAGTGTAGCGCATGACCCCTGGACGGCTCGAGGAACCGACGCGCGTCTGCCTCCCGTGCCGCATCTGCACGCGTGAGCCGGGTAGCAGATAGGTCATGAGCGCATGTCCGGACTGGGGTACAGCGGTCGGGCCGGCGCCGCACCATCGCACTCCTCAGGGGAAGAAGGGTGCGGACGCCGATCGCCGACCCGACCAGGGTCCGTTTCGCCAGCCAGCCGCCGCTCCCTGCACGGCGAACGGATCCTTTCAGGGAGCCGCCCTAACTGCCGATATCCCACTCATGCCGGCGGCACTCTCAGGGGGTGCCGCCGGCGTACCACCACCCGCGGCTCAGCCACCACCGTCGGCCAGGTCAGAAGAGTTGGTTCTCGCCGGCGAAGATCGCTGACACGGAGTCGTCGGCGAACACGTTCGAGATGGTCTCGGCGAGGATGCCCGCGATCGAGAGCACCTGAATGTTGTCCGGCTGGAAGCGAGGGTCGAGCGGGACGGTATCGGTGACGACGAGCTTGTGGATCTCGCTGTCTGCGATTCGCTCGAGCGCCTCACCGTTGAAGAGCCCGTGCGTCGCGCAGGCGTAGACCTTGGTGGCGCCGGCATCCCTCAGTGCCTTTGCTCCCGCCACGAGGGTTCCGGCGGTATCGATGATGTCGTCGATGATGACGGCAACCTTGCCCCCGACGTCGCCGATCACCGTCGTGATCTTCGCCTCGTTGTGAGCGGGCCGGACCTTGTTGAGGATCACCAGGTCGCCGGCAACCATCTCGGCGAACTTGCCCGCAATCTTCGCGTGCCCTGTGTCCGGCGAGACGACCGCGAGCGCATCGCCCAGGTTGAGGTCGCGGACGTATTGCGCGAACATCGGCACCGCCGTCATGTGGTCGACCGGAATCTCGAAGAACCCCTGTACCTGGCCGGCGTGAAGATCCATCGTCAGGACACGATCGACACCGGCCGTCTGGAGCAGATCGGCGACGAGCTTTGCGGTGATCGGCTCTCGCGGCCGGGACTTCTTGTCTTGCCGAACGTAGAAGTACCACGGGATCACGGCGGTGATGCGCTTCGCCGAAGCGAGCTTGGCCGCGTTGATCATGATCAAGAGCTCCATCAGGTGCTGGTCCACCGGCATCGACGCGGTCTGGACGATGAAGATGTCTGCGCCCCGGATCGAATCCCCGTAGCGGCAGTAGGTCTCGCCGCTCGCGAAGGTCTTCAAGGTCACCTCGCCGAGCTCGCAGCCGATCTGCATCCCGATCGCCTTGGCCAGTTCAGGGTTCGAGCGGCCCGAAACGATCATGAGCCGCTTGTTCGGCGTCAGGGCGATCGTGCGTCCGAGGACGCTATCCGCAACCGGAACCACGGGTGCGCCGAACCCCGGCAGCGTCTGCTCAACCGTCCCGCTTTCCACCCCGACCCTCCTTGATCGTCTGCCTCGGCGGGAACCCGACGAGTGCGTTGTCCGGGACATCCTCGGTGATGACTGAGCCCGCAGCCGTCCACACATCATCGCCGATCGTGATCGGAGCTACGAGGACAGTATCGACGCCGACCCTGACGTCTCGCCCGATCGTCGTCGGCTGCTTGGCTGCACCCTTCTCGTGGGGCAGGTTCACGGTGATCGAGCCGGCCCCGACGTTCGTCCGGTCACCGATCTCGGCATCGCCCATGTATGAGAGATGCGGCACCTTGGCACCCTCGGCCAGGCGGGTGTTCTTGAGCTCGACGAACGTACCCGCTTTGGAGTTCGGTCCCAGCACTGTCCCGGGGCGAAGGTAACAGAACGGCCCAACGATCGCGCCCTCGCCGATCTCGGCATCGACAGCGACGGCGTGGGGGCCGATCTCCGCACCCACTGCGACGCTCGTCGTCCCGCGCAGCACGGTGAACGGATGCACCACCGTGTCGGGCTCGAGCGTCACCGTCGGCTCGATCCAGGTGGATGCTGGGTCGATGATGGTGACCCCCGCCAGCATGTGCGCGACGTTGATCCGGTCGCGGAGCGCTGCGGCTGCGGCGGCGAGCTCGACGCGAGTGTTGACGCCTTCCGTCTCGCTCGCTTCGCCGGCAACGTGAACTGCGACGCGGTGCCCGGCGCGGACGAGGTCGCGCACGGCGTCCGTCAGGTAGAGCTCGCCTTGGGCATTGACGGGCTGGAGCCGGCCGAGCGCGGGCCAGAGCAGTTCTGCCTGGAAGACGTAGATCGAGGAGTTCGCCTCCCCGATCGCAAGCTGTTCGGGTGATGCGTCAGCCGCCTCGACAATCGACTCGAGGTCACCGTCGGCGCCACGGACGATCCGGCCATAGCTGCGGATGTCTGTGGGGACGAACGAAAGCACTGTCGCGCCGGCGGCCTTCGCCCGGTGCGTCGCGATCAGGTCTTCGAGCAGCTCGGACGTCAGAAGCGGTGTGTCTCCCGAGAGGATCAGCACTTCTTCTGCCCCGGCAAGCGCAGCCTCGGCGCTTCGTACCGCGTCTCCTGTACCGAGCGGTTCTTCCTGCACCGCGACCGGCAACGCTCCGAACTGGTCGGCGGTCTCTGCGGAGGCGACGATGACGAGCGGCTCGGCGCCGAGAGGGCGAGCCGCCTCGACGATCCAGTCGACCATCCGTCGCCCGAGGACCGGGTGGAGATGCTTGGGCGTTGCCGAGCGCATGCGTGTCCCACGGCCTCCGGCCATGACGACGGCTGCGAGCTTGGAACGGGATTCGGACATGATCAGTACGTTGGCTGGGGCGCCAGGATTCGAACCTGGGATCACGGGACCAAAGCCCGTTGCCTTACCACTTGGCCACGCCCCAGTGAACCGGGACGCCGAGTGTACCCGGACGTACGGTCAAGCCGGGTGGAGCGCCGGGCAAGGAATCGTCATCGAGCGTCGCGTAGCAGCACGATGAGCGCGACTGCCGCCAGAATCAGGACGCCCACGATTGCGACCAGGCCCACCAGGACGATGGCGACAGGGACGAGAACCACGATCAGCTGGGAGACGGCTGCAACCCACGAAGCCGACCGAACGGCCGGAGCGGCGTGCTCCCGGCCGTAGCCAACGTACAGCCCGACAGACGCCACCGCCGCCACGACGGCGAGCCACCATGGCATCACTCCCACGAGAACGAGAACTGCCTCGACCGCAGCGATGCCGATGGCGATGCGCACCCGCCGATGCCGCAGCCGGCGTGAAAACGGACTCTCGCGATGCTCCACGACGAGATTGGTCATGCCTTCAGAATACGTGACCCGATAGGCCTCGCGGGCGACGGTCAGGCGGGCGCGGCGGGCGACGTAACCCACGTGCGCCCTACCCCTACCGATTGCAAAGCGAGGGCCGCTACGTCCGCCTCCCGATGATCGTCGAAGAGCCCGTACACGATCGGTCCCGCGCCGCTGACGTCCGCCCGGAACGCACCTGCCTCGAGCAGCAGCTCCGAAGCCGGTGACACCGCGAGATCGTTCGACGGCAGTCGCGCGAGGTCAGAGGAGATCCGGACGGCGGCGAGTCCAGCGAGAAGATCTGCGCGCCGCGTGGCGAAGCCCGTCTCTCCACCGCGTGCGTCGAAGGCGTGGTACACGTCCCGAGTCGACGCCTTCACCTCGTCGTTGGGGAGGACGAGAACGACCCGGAAGTTCTGCGGCACGTCGACGGGTACGAGGGTCGCTCCATCGCCCGTGCCGAGATGCGGGCCGCTCCTGAGAAAGAATGGCACGTCTGCACCGATCGTGGCTGCAAGCTCATCCAGGTGGCTGCTCTCGAGGGGTGCAGCGAGAAGCGCATTCGCCAACTTGAGGGCACAGGCCGCGTCCGTGCTGCCACCGCCGAGGCCGGCAGCGACGGGGATGGACTTGGTGATCTCGACGTTCCAATTCGGCTCCACGCCGGCGGCCGTCGCCAGCGACGCGAGAGCGTGTGCGACGATCGTGTCGCCCGCGAACCCCGACACACTCAGCTGCTCACCGGCAGACAGCGTGATGCGGTCACTGAGCTCGATGTGCTGCAGGAGAGTCACCACTTCGTGCTTGCCATCAGCACGGAGCGGGCCGACGACAAGGGCGAGGTTGATCTTCGCATGGGCCGACATGCTTCTCATGCGATCTTGCGGGTCAACTCGACGAAGACGGCTGGATCGAGAGCTTCTGCCCGCACGGCTGGGCTCAAAGCGAGGTCGACAAGTGCTCCGGCAGCGTCCTCGCGCGTCGCGACTCCGGCGAGCTGCAGTGAGTTCGCAAGCGTCTTCCGCCGATGCGCGAAGGCGCCCTCGACGACCCGACGAACCGCGGCGAAATCGGGCGGCAGCGGAATGCGGCGGAACGCGACGAGCGCCGAGTCGACATTCGGCGGGGGCCTGAAGACGGTACGGGAGACAGGGTGGAACCCGGTTCGGCGTGCGGCGAGCTGGATGAGCACCGACACAGCACCGTAGGCCTTCGTCGACGGGACGGCAAAGAAGCGGTCTGCAACTTCACGCTGCACCATCACGCACCAACATTCAACCGTGGGTACCCCTTCGAGACTCTCCGCCACGATCGGGGTTGCGATGTTGTAGGGCAGGTTCGCGACGAGCTTGGTAGGGGCCGGTTCGAACCGCGAGAGATCCATTCGGAGGGCGTCTCCCCAGTGCATCGACACATTCGAAGCACCGATCAGATGGCGGAGATGGGGTTCGAGCCGCTCATCGAGCTCGACGGCATGCACGTGGGCGCACCGGGCACTCAATAGCTCCGTCAAGGCCCCGAGGCCGGGACCGATCTCGAGGACGACGTCATTCCCATCGAGCTCGGCGAGGCGTGCAATGACGCCGAGGATGTTGTCGTCGGCGAGGAAATGCTGGCCGAGTGACTTCTTCGGGGCCGGCGCACTCATGCTGTCGAGAGACCGAACGCTGCCGTTGCGTTCCGGTCGATCTGTATCTCGAGTGCTGAAACCTCCTCGCTTCGTACGTGTGCGAGAACGCCCAGGGTGTGGAGCACGTTGGCTGGTTCGTTCCGCTTACCACGCAACGGCTGAGGCGAGAGATATGGACTATCTGTCTCCGCAAGGATCCTGTCAGCGGGGACCGCGGCAGCCGCCTCCCGCAACGCTGTCGCCTTGGGGTACGTCACGTTGCCGGCGAACGACACGTAGTAGCCTCGATCGATCGCGGTCTCGAGCAATGCCGGGGCGGAGAAGCAGTGGAGGATCACCGTCCCCGGAAAGGGTGCAAGAACCGCAGCCGTATCGGCGTCCGCGTCACGTGTATGGATCACGACAGGCAGGCCCAACGAAGCCGCGAGCTCGAGCTGACGTTCGAAGAGAGCGAGCTGCGCGTCGCGGGGCGCGAGATCATGGAAATAGTCGAGCCCGGTTTCGCCGACGGCGACTGCGGCTGGGTGCGCGAGCAGTTCGCCGAGATCGCCGACTCTTCCGGCATCGCCTCCCCCGGCGCCGTGCGGATCGATCCCGAGAGCAGCAAACACTCCCTCCTCCTCTTCGGCGATCGCGAGCGCCGAGCGACACGAGGCGAGTCCCGTGCCGATCGTGACGATTCGTGAAACGCCGAGGGCGCGCGCCCGCTCGACGAGAAACGCGGCTGGTTCATCGCACCCGTCCAGATGGGCGTGAGTATCGATCACGCCGAGGCTGATCGTTCCATACGCGCGAGCTCCTCGGCGATGACCGTTTCCGGGTCCAGCTTTCGGAACAGGGGCTGCGGCTCGAGGAGTGCCTGGCCGACCGGGATCTCGCCGGCCTGCCAGCGTCCGCACCAGCTCGCATAGTCGCCGGTGAGGACTGTGTGGCGCCCCCCGTCCGACTCCTCGACTTCCTCGAGTAGCAGGGGGCCACTGAGGTAGCCCTCGTAACCAAGGAATTCGTGGAGCGCCTGCGAGCTGAACGGGAGGAAAGGTGCAAAAAGCACCTTCAGGTTGTCCACACAGCGGAGCGCCACGTAGAGGATCGTGGCCGCACGCTCCCTGTCGTCCTTGATCACAGCCCAGGGCTCCTGGTCGCTGATGTACTGATTCACGCGACTCGCAAGCTGCATGACCTCGGCAAGAGCCGCCTTGAAGCGGGCCCTTTCGATCTGGGCGCCGACCGCCTCGAATCCTCCGTCGACGGCTTCGAGCACTGCACCGTCCTCGGCGTTGAGTGACCCCGGAGTCGGTACGACACCGAAGTTCCTGAAGGCACTCGTGAGCGTGCGGTTGACGAGGTTCCCCCAATTGGCGACCAACTCATCGTTGTTACGGCGCACGAACTCGGACCAGGTGAAGTCGCTGTCCTGCGTCTCGGGCCCGGCCGCCGTGAGGAAGAAGCGAAGCGAATCAGCGGCGTAGCGATCGAGAAAGTCGCCGACGTAGATGACAACGTTGCGACTGGTCGAGAATTGCTTGCCTTCCATCGTCAGGAACTCACTCGAGACGATGTCGAAGGGGAGCTCGAGTGCGCCGCGGCCCGAGCCGACCTCGCCGCCCTCGCCGTAGCCGAGCAGCTGACTCGGCCAGATGACGCTGTGGAAGACGATGTTGTCCTTGCCCATGAAGTAGAAGTGACGCGCGTCCGGGTTCTGCCACCAATCGCGCCAGGCCTCGGGATCGCCACGGTTCTCCGCCCACTCGACGGATGCCGAGAGATACCCGATGACCGCGTCGAACCACACGTAGATGCGCTTGTCCTCGCGATCGTCGTAGCCCGGCACCGGGATCCGGACACCCCAGTCGAGGTCACGGGTGACCGGTCGCGGTCGGATCTCCTTGAGGAGCTCGAGAGAGAAGCGCCTCACGTTCGCCCGCCAGTGGTGTTGTCCGTCGATCCAGGTGCTCAGCTGGTCCCGAAACGCCGGGAGATCGATGAAGAGATGAGTCGTTTCACGGAAGAGCGGGGGTTGGCCGTCGATCTTCGAGCGCGGCTCGAGCAAATCAGCCGGATCGAGCTGATTGCCGCAGTTGTCGCATTGGTCGCCTCGCGCATCGACAAAACCACAGATGGGACACGTGCCCTCCACGTATCGGTCGGGCAGGGTCTGTCCCGTCGAGGAGGAGAACGCGCCGACAGTCGTCTGCTCGACGATGTATCCCTTCTCCCAGAGCGTCCGGAACACGTCGCGCACGACCCGTTGATGGTTGGCCGTCGTGGTTCGTGTGAAGAGGTCGTACGACAGCCCGAGCCGCCTGAGATCGTCACGGATGACACCGCTGTTCCGGTCGACGAGCTCGCGTGGTGTCAGCCCTTCGCGATCCGCAGCGACCATGATCGGGGTGCCATGCTCGTCGGTTCCGCTGACCATCAACACGTCGTTCCCGCGTAGGCGGTGGTAGCGCGCGAAGATGTCGGACGGAACGCCGAAGCCGGCGACGTGGCCGATATGACGTGGGCCGTTGGCATACGGCCACGCCACTGCAACGAGGATCTTCCGGTGTCCTGCCATCGCCGGTCATCATACGAGCACCGTTCCGCATCGCCCGAGCTCTAGGGCTTGGCGCGGCCGGCGGGTACGGATCCGATGACTCACGCCAGCCGGCCGCGATCGGAACCGCGTACCGTCGAAGGAACTACCTCCCCCGACCGCCGACCACGGAGAGCCCGGCCGTATCGGAGCACCAGGCCATCACGATCGAGACGACGGATGCGTACCAGGAGCCAGATCGTTCCGAGTGCGACGAGGAGAAGCGCTGGAGCCGTGACCGCCCACCGTCGCCCGTGCTGGAGAAGGCTCAATCTGTCGACAGTAGTCGAGCCCTCGGGTGCGGTCGCCGAGAGAGCCTTTGGCGGCCTCTTCGGCCCGCCGGAAGGGTGAACGAGGACAGGTGTGACCCGCTCGACGGGCTCCCCGAGAACGATGCCCACTTCACGGGCGACTCCTGGATCGATGCCTCCTCGACGGGCGCGATTTCGCCGATCGGAGACTGCCGGCGCGGCACCCGCTGAGACACTGTTGACGCTCTCGGTTGCGGCCATCGTGCTTGCCCCAGGGCCAGCCGCCGGGTCGTCTGAGCCGGCAGCCGCGGGACTGGCAGCGGCGGAGCTGCCTGCACCAGCGACAGACAGTGCGACGGGCGGAGATCCCGGGTCGAGGTTCGCGGTTTGGTCGGACTGGCCAGTCACGCTCCTCACGGTTGCGCTGGGTCGATCAGCGGGCGATGACTCTCCTGACGCCTCCCGAGCACCGCTCCGTTCGACGCTCGGGACAACCGCCCGCTGACCGGCGCGGACAGGCGGCATCTCGACAACGACGGGCTCACGCGGCGAAGCACCTGCCACTGGGGACGGACCCGGGTAGGAGCTCGCAACGGAGCTCGGCGCGGGAGACAGAGAGCCCCCCGGGGCGGAGTCGGGACCGGAGACCTGCACCGCCTGCGGGACGACCGGAACCGGCGCGGCGACAGGCGGCACGACCGGCGCGGCGGCAGGCGGCACGACCGGCGGGGCGACCGGCGTCGGGGCAGGGACAGCAACGGGCGCAACCGCAGCCGGTGGCGGAACGACCGCTCGCGGCGGCAGAAGCGTCGCCGGATCGACGTATCCATCTGCAGCGGCCGACACTCTGATCCCGAGGTGGACATACGGCGTTGGCCACTCGGCATCTCCACTCTGCCCTGCGATGCCGATTGCCTGCCCCTCGGCGACCGTCGCTCCTTTCACGACCGAGATCTCAGCGAGATGGGTCAGGGAAACCGCATAGCCATCGAGCTGGATCGTCACGGTGCGCCCGGAACCCGGAACGACACCGGCGAACGACACAGTGCCGGACGCAGGAGCGCGTACGGATTCACCACCTGCGCCGGCGACATCGACACCGCGATGCTGGCCCGCCGCGTAGGCGTCAGGGCCGAGAGAGTACGGACGAAGGACATCCCCGCCGAGCGGCCATGTCCAGGCCGCCGCCGATGGAACGAGACCAAGCGCCGAAATGAGAGCGAGCACGAGCGTGAGCCGACGCACTTTCCACCTCCTGTTACCATTTTTGACAACACAAGAGACAGAACAGTATCGGCACTCTCGGACGTTGTCAAATAAGCTTACAGCGAGTTGCTGTACAGAGCGTTGCGAGGCACATCGGTCAGACGCGCCACAACGCTCGCGGCGACGCCGCGCGGTGCGCCTGCCGCAACGAGCTCGACCACAGCAGCAAGCGCCAGCGCCGCGTCGGCGGCCCGGGTCGAGGGTCCTATCACGAGGGTCACCTCTCCCTTCGGTGGCTCGCGATAGCGCTCGGCAAGCACGGACGCGCGTTCACACGACACCTCTTCGAACACCTTCGTCAACTCCCGACAAACCGCAACGAGCCGGTCCGGCTCGGCAGCGGCGAGGCTACCCAGCGTCGCCGGGAGGCGCTTCGCCGACTCGAATGCAACGGTGGGATGGGGCCAACCGCTCAGCTCCTCCCACAGAGCTGTCCGCTCGCGGGCGCCTCTCGGGATGTACCCCACGAACCGGTACTGCTCCGCGGCGAGGCCGCTCGTAACGAGCGCCGTTTCGACGGCAGATGGCCCAGGGATGACCGTGACGGCGACCCCTGCCGCACGCGCGGCAACGACGAGCCTCGCGCCCGGGTCGTTCACCCCGGGCAAGCCCGCATCCGAGACGAGCGCCATCCGCTCGCCGGCCACGAGCCTTGGCACGAGCTCCGCGGTCCGGGACGCCTCGTTGTGGCGATGGTAGGAGAGCAGCTTTGCCTGGATCCCGTGGTGCTCGAGGAGGCCGCGCGTATGACGCGTGTCTTCGCACAGGACCATCTCGGCGCTCGCGAGTTCGGCGAGCACGCGCAGCGTGACGTCAGCGAGGTTCCCGATCGGGGTAGCGCAGAGAGCGAGAGGCACGCCTCACCGCACTCCGTCGAGCGCCTCGAACGCGACGAGTCCCGCCCCGATCAGTCCAGCTTCGTCGCCCAGCTCGGCCTGAACGATCTGCAGCGTCTCGTCGGCGGGCTCAATCGCCTCGGCTCGGGCCGCAACACGGGCGGGCTCGAGCATGAAGTCGGCAGCGGCGGCTCCGAAGCCCCCACCTATGATCACGACGTCAGGGTCGAAGATATTCGCGAGCGACCCGATCGCGACGCCCAACAGCCGACCGATCTCGGCGAGTGCGGCTGTCGCCGTGGCGTCGCCGCTTCGCGCCCGCGCCACGAGGATGTGAGCATCGGCATCCTCGCCGTAGAGCTCGGCCGCGACCCTATCCGCGGCCAAACCGGAAGCGACAGCCTCGAGATGCCCGTGGCCGTGACAGTTGCCTTGACAGGGCGGCCCTCCGGCAACGACGACGGAATGCCCGAGCTCGGCCCACCCTCGATAGAGGCGATCGTCGATCACGAGGCCTCCACCCACGCCGGTGCCGAGGGTGAGCATGATCAGATCACTCGCGCCTCTCCCGGCCCCGAGCCGCCACTCGGCGAGCGCCGCGGCGTTGCCGTCGTTCTCGACACCGGCCGGAAGTGCATACCGATCTCGGGCACGATCGGAGAAATGGACAGCATGCAGAGGGAGATTGACGGCCCGCAGCGCCACACCCGTATGACGATCGATGTTGAGAGGGACCCCGTACCCGATCGCGGCGGCACCGTCGACGAGCAACTCCTCGACCACGCCATCGATGGCCGCCAGGACCTGCGCCTGTGACCCGTCCGGGGTTGCGATCTCGATGGTGCGCCCGATTCCCCCGTCGCGGGCGACGAGACCCGCGAGGATCTTCGTTCCGCCGAGGTCGACTCCAATAACGCGTTCTTCATGCATCGCGCGGCTACGATATCCGCCCGGATGCCCGAACAAGAGAAGCCCTACCGGGTGTACAAGGGCGGTCGGGCAAAAGGCAAGGTCCCGCTGCAACGTCCGTCGACCGCCGGCCGCGCAGATTCCGGCGCGGACACGACGCCGAAGAAGCCCGGCCAGCGGCATCTCGGGCGGCGGCTGACGCTCGCATTCGTGGTCGTGCTCCTCCTCGGTCTCGTCTGGCTCGTGGCGAGCTACATCTCGTTTTCACGCGGAATTTCCGTCGCCAACGATCGCGTTCCTGTACCCGTGCTCGCCGAATTGGCGAAGCAGGATGGGCTGCTCCTCTCGACCCCTACGACGATTCTTGTGCTCGGCACCGACGGCGGCACCCAGCCCGGGAGAGGCGATGCAAACCGATCCGACTCGATCATGCTGATCCGCACCGACCCGAGCAAGCATCGAATAGCGTTTCTTTCCATCCCGCGCGATCTGCGCGTCGACATCCCCGGCAACGGAACGTCGAAGATCAACGCGGCGTTCCAGATCGGCGGCCCGACACTCGCGCTGCGGACGGTGAAGAGCCTGACCGGACTCGACGTCAATCACGTTGCCTTCGTCAACTTCGATCGATTCCGGGAGCTGATCGACTCCGTGGGGGGAATCGACATCGACGTTCCGGCGCCGATCCTGGCAAACCGATTCGACTGCCCGTACTCGCCTGAGCGCTGCCGCACGTGGGACGGCTGGCGGTTCGAGAAGGGTCGCCAACACATGAACGGGCAACGCGCCCTCATCTACTCGAGGATCCGTGAAAACCGTCTCGATCCTTCGGAGACGGACCTCGACCGGGCCCGCCGCCAGCAACAGGTCATTCAGGCCACAGCCGACAAGGTCACCTCCGTCGGGACCGCGCTCAAACTGCCCTTCCGCGGCGGCAGCATCGTCAAGCCCCTAGCGACCGATCTCAGCGCCGGTCAGGTCCTCCAGCTCGGGTGGGCGTACTTCCGAGCGAACTCGACGAGCACCCTCCACTGTCGCCTCGGCGGCGAGCCGGGGAGCGCCGACGGTCAATCCGTCATCTTCGGCTCGGAGGACAACGTGGCCACGGTCGCGATGTTCACCGGGCGCTCCGCGCCACTTCCGCCCCCGAAAGGCCTCCACTACGCGCCGGGTTGCGTGATCGGAAATCGAAAGCTTTGACGCAGTCGAGATCAGTCCGCGGCGGCGGACTTCTTCTCGCTCGAACCGGCGTCCTTCGCAGGCTCCTTCTTCTCGCTCGTGTCGCTCTTCTCGCCGGAGCCACCGCCCTCGCCGTCCTTCGCCGCACCTTTGCGCGAGCCTCGTCCGTAATCGGTCGAGTAGAAGCCGGAGCCCTTGTAGTGCACCGCGACGGGGAACAGCACCTTCTCCACCGGGCTCGCACCACACAACTCACAGCTCTCCACGGGATCGTCACTCATCTTCTGGAAGAGCTCGAACGTATGGCCATTCGGGCATCGGTACTCGTAGATCGGCATCAGGCGGCCAATCTACCAGCGAAGATGACGTCCGAATGCCGATGACGCAGCACGCCGAAGCGACCTCCAACCCACGCCCGTTGATCGTCTCGGCGCGCGCGCTGCTCGCCGCTCACGGCCTCTGGATCGGCGTCAGCGCGATCGCGATTGCCGCAACGGCCTTCCTCTTGCATCAGCTGATGGCGTGGCCGCCGCACGAGGACGAAACGCTTGCTCTCTTCGTGGGACGTGACAGTCTCGGAGGCCTCGTCGAGCACGTGACGAAGGAGCGCGGCGGCGCCCCGCTCCATTTCCTCCTCGCCTACGGCATCGCACATCTGGGCTTCGGCCTCGGCGGCTTGCGGGTCGTCTCGGCGGCGTTTGCCGTGGCCAGTCTGCCGCTCGTCGCTCTTCTCGGACAGCGGCTGGCCAACCGCAGAGCCGCGTTGATCGCAACGGCCCTCGTCGCGGGGAGCTGGGTCTTTCTGTTCCACGGGGTCTATGCACGGATGTACAGCCTTTTCCTCTTCACGTCGCTGCTGTCGTTCGTGCTGCTGCTCCGCGCTCTCGATCGTGGGAAGTGGCTTCCGTGGGTCGCTTGGGGGGTTGCCACGCTGCTCTCGATCGCGTCGCATCCGTACGGAGCGCTCGTGCTCGCCGCGCAGGCCGCATTCGTGGTGATCGCACGACGTGATCGGCTCAAGCAGGCTGCGATCGCCTTCGGCTCGGTGTTCGTCGCCGCGACGCCCTTCTGGCTCACCGATCTCGTCCTGGCCGGACGGTTCGACGTTGGCGTGGGTGGCCGCGGTGCCAAGCTCGGCGGCCCCTGGGCGATCGTCACCTATCTGTGGCAAACGGCGGGCGACTTCAGCACCGGACGCTGGCCCGCGCTCACCGTTGTGCTCATCGTGGGGCTCGTCGGGCTCGTCGCGGTGCGTACCGAAACGCGAGTGCTCGCTCTGTGCGCAGTCGGGGTTCCTGTGGCGGCATTTCTCGCTGCCCGACTCGGTGGTTCGACCTCGCCGGAATCGCGACACCTCATCTTCGTTCTCCCGTTCTTCGCGATTCTCGTCGGAGCCGGGATCGTCCGCAGCACCCGCCGCCTCCCCGCCGCAGCGGTCGTCCTCACCGCAGTCATCGTCGTCCTCGAGGTCAGCTGGGCCTGGCACC
The DNA here is from genome assembly GCA_963784945.1 of uncultured Thermoleophilia bacterium. Lineage (GTDB taxonomy): Bacteria > Actinomycetota > Thermoleophilia > Gaiellales > Gaiellaceae > Gaiella. Next base: position 412,991 of record CAWATN010000013.1, read on the forward strand.
GCACGCCGCAGCTCTTCGAATGGGAGCCCAACAAGCGCCAGGCAACGCGGGCCCAGGCGGAAAGGTTCCTTGCTGTGACGAGCCGACCCGATGACCTTCTCTTCGGCTACGAGCCGCTCTACCTCGGGGCGTGGGAGCGCGATCCTTCTTTCCCGTCGGTGATCGTCCCTCGCGCCGATGCAACGCTCGCGCTTCGGACGCTCGAGGAGCAGCCCAAGCCTCTCGGCCGAGGCGTGTGGATTCTGGACGCGAGTGAACGGAACAACCTCCATCCCCGCCTCGAGATCGAGAATCGTGACCCCGGCCCGGCCGGCGCCTTCGAGACACGCGTCTTCGGACCGTTCCTCGTGATCCGAACGCGCGCGCCGGTGAAGACGGCAGATGCGTACCTCCGCGCAGCGGCCCGCGCGATGCTCGTCGGACGCTCGCTCGGCATCGGCGATGCCGACGTCAACCTGCAGACAGTGGAGCGAGCCGATCGGGTGCTACGCGGCTACGGGCCGTCGTTGCGCTTGCGGTCGGAGACCTCGCGGTAGCACGGCGCGCTCTCGAACGCCCCGAGCCCGGCCGGAGCATCGCGCCGGGTCCGGCCCGGACGCAACCGCCCCGCGATCGCAGCGGCGGAGGCCCCGACCAGGCCGCCGATCACGAGCGAGCGCATCTTCCTGCTCCTCGGCTTCTCGTCGGCCACTAGCGGCCGCTCCGGGAAATCCTGCCACGCTTCGCGTGGCTGCAAACACGTCGCAGGGCGTCGTCCTCGGTCGCCCAGATACAACCCGGTATCGGGGCTCCCTGCGTCCTAGCCCTGCTCGGTTTTCGCCGGCGAACCACGACAGGATTTCCCGGAGCGGCCACTAGCAGTGCTTCCCGCGGGGCAGAGCCTGAAGCGTCACGGACGGTGTGTCCATGCGAGGATCGTACGGGATGACGATCTGCTGTTTCGGTGACCTCGTACTCGATGTGATCGTTCGACTCGAGCAACCCCTTGCGACGGGTGCCGATGCGACCTCGCAGATCGCGCTCCGACCGGGCGGCCAGGCGGCCAACGTGGCGGCGTGGGTGGCCGCGCTCGGCGGCAGCTCGCGGTTCGCCGGAAAGCGCGGCGCGGACGACGCGGGTGTCCTCGCGGCGTCCCGGCTCGTCGAGCTCGGGGTCGAGCTCGTCGGACCAGTCGTGCCAGACGGGAATGGTGTCATCGTCTCGCTCGTCCATCCGTCAGGCGAACGGACGATGTGCACCGACCGGGGCGTTGCACCGGATCTGCGACCCGAAGAGGTCGAGGCGGACTGGTTCGACGGCTGTGAGCACCTCCATGTCTCTGGGTATGCGCTCCTGCGCGAGCCGATCTGCTTCGCCGCGTGCCGTGCGATCGAGCTCGCCAGGGCGGCAGGTGCCCGGGTGAGCGTCGACCTCTCCTCCTGGAGCGCCATTCGCGACTTCGGAATCGCGAGGTTCGTCGCGCTCCTGGAGGATCTCGCGCCTGACGTGACGTTCGCGAACGAAGAGGAGGAGCGCATCGTCGGCGGCCGTATCGGGGACGGCCACTGGATCGTCAAGCGCGGCGACGCCGGGGCGTCGTTCAACGGCGCCGAGCGTCCCGCTCACCCGGTCGATCACGTTGTCGACTCGACGGGGGCCGGCGACGCCTTCGCCGCCGGTTGGCTCGTCGAAGGGCCCGACCTCGCCCTCGAGGCGGCCGCGCGGTGTGTGCAGCAGACCGGCTCGATGCCCGCGCGCGCGTGATTGGACTACCCTCGATCGGAATGCGCGACCTGATTCACACGAGCGACGAGGTACAGGCGGCCCTCGAGGAGGGACACGCCGTCGTCGCCCTCGAGACGACGCTCATTGCGCACGGATTCCCCGCTCCCGACGGAGTCGAGACGGGCCTCGCAAGCGAAGCAGCGGTACGGGCGGCCGGGGCAGTCCCTGCCACGATCGGTGTGCTCGACGGGCAGATCCGGATCGGGCTGGAGCAGAGCGAGCTCGAGCGTTTCACCCCCACGGCGCGGAAGCTCGGGCCACGTGATCTCGCGGTGTGCGTGGTGCAAGGAGCTGTCGGCGCGACAACTGTTGGCGGCACGCTGACTGCTGCCGCAGCAGTCGGCATTCGCTTCATGGGCACCGGTGGCCTCGGCGGCGTCCATCGCGGGTTCCCGACGCCACCGGACGTTTCTGCAGATCTCGCTGCTGCGGCGCGCATCCCGGCCGTGATCGCTTCATCCGGGGTCAAATCACTTCTCGACGTGCCCGCTACCGTCGAACTTCTCGAAACCCTCGGGGTGCCGGTGATTGGCTACCGCACCGACACGCTGCCCCTGTTCTACGACGCGGCCGGCGGCCCGCCCGTATCCGCTCGCGCCGACGACGCGGCCGAGATTGCAAGGATCGCCGACGCGCACTGGCGACTCGGCGGCAACACGATCCTCGTCGGGCGGCCTCCCACCGAGAGCCTCGACGTCACGTCGCTGATCGAGGAAGCCGTCGCCGCAGCTGCGCGCGGCGGAATCAGCGGACAGGCCGTGACCCCCTTTGTCCTCGCGTACCTGCACGAGCATTCCGGGGGCGAGACGCGCCGCGTCAACCGTGACCTGATCGTCGCCAACGCCGGCCTCGCCGCTGAGATCGCCGCCGCCCACGCAACCATGTGACAAGGAGCGAGCCCCGTGAGCCTCTACGACAGCGTCCGCAACCTTCCGCTCACCCTCGAGAGCTACGCACTCGGCGGGCGCGAGCAACAGGTCTCGCCGGCATTTCTTCGGAAGACGACCGAGATCCGGCTCATCGGTGCGGGCGAGGAGGGCGTCGGAGAGGACGTCACCTACGACGCGACGGAGCATGACCTCCAGCAGGCGCGCGGCCCGATCCTCCCGTTGCGTGGAGCGTGGACCGTGCACACGTTTTCGGAGCATCTCGCAACGCTGCCGCTATTCGACCACGAGCCGGAACAACACGCCTATCTCGACTACCGCCGCTGGGCTTTCGAGAGCGCCGCACTCGACCTCGCCCTTCGCCAGGCAGCAACAGCGCTCGACACGGCCGTCGGGCGGGTATCCGAGCCGTTGACCTTCGTCGTCTCGATGCGGCTCGGCGAACCGGCAACAACCGATCGGCTTCACGCATGGCTCGAGCTCTATCCGGGGCTGCGCTTCAAGCTCGACGCGACACCGGACTGGTCGGACGAGCTTATAGCGGAGCTCGCCTCCACCGGCGCAGTCGACTCGGTCGACTTCAAGGGCCAGTACCGAGGCACAACCGTCGACACAATCCCCGATGCCGAGCTCTATCGCCGTGTCGTCGAGGGCCTGCCGGAGGCGTGGCTCGAGGATCCCGCACTGACTCCCGAAACCGAGGCCGTCCTCGAGCCGCACCACGAACGCGTCACCTGGGACGCCGTGATCCATTCGGTCGCCGACATCGAAGCCCTTCGCTGGCCGCCGCGGACGGTCAACGTCAAGCCCTCGCGCTTCGGCTCCGTCGAGCGACTCTTCGCTGCCTACGACTACTGCACGGCCAACGGGATCGGCGCCTACGGTGGCGGACAGTACGAGCTCGGCGTCGGTCGTGACCAGATCCAGTTACTCGCCGCACTCTTCCATCCAGTGACGCCGAACGACGTCGCGCCGAGCGAGTTCAACCTCGGCCCACAAGTCGGCCTACCGAGCAGCCCGCTCGCCGTGGTTGCCCGCCCCACGGGATTCGCGACGGTGTAGAGCCCAGGCCGTGAGTGACCAGGGCCTCACCGTTGCGATGCCAGCTCGGAACGTCGGTAGGAACTCGTAAGGGCGAGGCAGAGCCTCGCCTGGAACCACCCCAATGCCGCACGCAACAGGGGCGACGCGGACGACAGGCGCGACAGGCCGCTACGGCTCGAGCGACGCGAGCAGATCGTCGACCGAGACGAGCGGAAGCGACTCGAGCTTCGAACTCCCGCGAGCCCCGAGCGCGACCGAGACCTTCGCGATGGTGAGGTCGTCGGGCGCTTCGACGATGTTGACGAAGTCGTAGGCGCCGAGCGACGCCCACTGATGCAGGATCCTCGCGCCGAGCTCCTCGACGTCACGATTCACCTCGCGGAGCCGGGCGGGATTCGAGTTCAACGTCTGCACGCCCTTCTCGGTCAGCGTCGTCAGCATCAGGTACAGCGCCATGATCTCCTCCTCGGAGTCGGTTCGGGCAGCAGAGACTACTTCGCCGCCTCGTGCTCGGCGAGCCGAGCTGCGAGGCGACCGGCTCGGGTCGTCCCGACCCGAGCCGCGAGATCGATGTACAGGAGGGCAGCGCCGAGGAAGAGAACTGGCCCGAGCACCGTGTCGGCGAGGAAGATAGCCACACGCAGCGCGGTGTCGGCCTCCTGCCGGAGCAGGAATCCCATGGCCAGACGGGCGAGGCCGAACATCAGCACGAGGGTCGCGAGACCTCCGAGGGCGTGGACGATGTCGGCACGGGCGACCTGAAGCGAACGCCTGAATGCCTGCAGCGGCTTCCGGTCCTCGATCATTGCCGCCGGCACCGCATTCCCGAGGAACGCGAGCACCAGGATTGCCGCGAGAGCGAACCACGGGAAGAGGAATGCAGCAGGCAGAAAGACCGCCGTGCCGACGCCGATCGCAACGACCCAGGTCGACGCGGGTGGTCGTCGTTCGACCGCAATCGCTGTGGCGGCAGCGTACGCCGCGCTGAGGAACGGGGCGGCAACGAGGAGAACGGCAATGCGTCCCCTGACGCCGAGGTCGAGCGAAATCTGGTCGGCGACTGCGATGACGAGCCCGAGCGGAAGGCAGAGAAAGAACCGGCTGCCGTAGAGCCGGAGCGTCTCGGCGACGAGTTGCCCCACAGTCCGGGTGGCGGGCGAGAGCGGCGGCGGCAACGGGCCGCTGGAAGCGGGGTAGCGAGTGCGGCGACGGGCTGCCATCCAGGGAGACGGTACCGGCGGAATGCGGTTACGCTGTTGCCTCTGCAGCGACCGGCAATCACGTGAAAGGAGCAGGGTGGACGCACACCGCCCCGTGATCGGAGCCGATGTCGCAGCCGGGGCCGACGGCGGCCTGACCGCCGGCTACGACCTCGGAACCTTCTTCGACGAGATGTTCGAGAGCCCCGGCCACCCGCGGCCCCACTACAGGGCGCTCGCAGAGCGGCTCGCTTCGATGAGCCCCGAACAGCTCGAGGAGCGCATCCGCGTCGCAAACGCCTTCTTCCTCACCCAGGGGATCGGGTTCACCGTCTACGGCGACGACGAGGGCACCGATCGGATCTTCCCATTCGACCTCGTGCCGCGCATCGTCCCGGCCGAGGAATGGGAGACGATCGAGCGCGGGCTCTCGCAACGCCTTCGCGCCCTCAATCTCTTCCTTGCCGACATCTACCACCGCCAGCAGATCCTCGAGGCCGGCATTGTGCCGCCCGAGCTCGTCTTCGGCTCACGCAACTTCCGCCGGGAGATGATCGGCTTCGACGTCCCCGGCGACGTGTACGCCCACGTCGGTGGTGTCGACCTCGTCCGCGACGGAGAAGGTCGCTACCTCGTGCTCGAAGACAACCTGCGCACCCCGTCGGGAGTCAGCTACATGCTCGAGAGCCGCCAGGCGCTCAAACGCATCTTCGCCGCGCTGTTCGACCGCTACGGCGTGCGTGCGGTCGATCAGTACCCACGAGAGCTCTTCGAGACGCTCCGCTCCGTCGCGCCACGCGCCTCGGGAAGCGAGCCGAGCATCGTCCTACTCACGCCGGGCGCCTACAACTCGGCCTATTTCGAGCATTCGTTTCTGGGACGCCAGATGGGCGTCGAGATCGTCGAGGCGCGAGATCTCGTCGTCCACCGCAATCGCGTGTTCAACCGCACGACCCGCGGAATGCAGCGAGTGGACGTCATCTACCGGCGAATCGACGACGACTTCCTCGACCCGCTCGCGTTTCGCGAAGACAGCCTGCTCGGCGTTCCGGGCCTTCTGAACGCCTATCGCGCCGGAAACGTCACGCTGGCAAATGCCATCGGCACCGGCGTCGCCGACGACAAGGCGATCTATCCGTACGTGCCCGAGATGATCCGCTTCTACCTCGGGGAGGATGCCATCCTCGAGAACGTACCGACCTACCACGCCACCGACGAAGCCGACCTCGCCTACGTTCTCGAGCATCTCGACGAGCTCGTTGTCAAGGCCGTCGACCAGTCTGGCGGATACGGGATGTTGATCGGTCCTGCCTCGACCGCCGCTGAGCGCGACGAGTTTCGCGGGCTCATCCTCGCCGATCCGCGCAACTACATCGCCCAGCCGACGATCGCCCTCTCCCGGCATCCCACTTTCGTGGACGGCGAGCTGCGGGGCTGCCACATCGATCTGCGCCCATTCGTTCTCTCGGGCGCCGACGAGACGCGCATCGTCCCCGGCGGTCTGACGCGCACGGCGCTCCGGCCCGGGTCGCTCGTCGTCAACTCCTCGCAGGGTGGCGGCAGCAAGGACACCTGGGTGCTGGCCTGATGCTCAGCCGCGTCGCCGAATCGCTGTACTGGACGGCACGGTACGTCGAGCGTGCCGAGGACGTCACTCGGCTGCTCGACGTCAACTTCCACGCGTTGCTCGATGCACAGGTCGAGGATCACGGGCAGGCGTGGCTGCAAATCCTCCAGCTGCTCGGTGACGAGCAACGGTACGCCGAGCACTTCGACGAGGTGACGGCCGTCAACGTCAGCGACTGGGTGTTGTGGCACAGCGCCAACCCGAACGCTGTCGCGAACTGTGTCCTTCTGGCGCGCGAGAACGCCCGCTCGGTGCGAGAACAGATCTCCGGAGAGATGTGGGAGGCGATCAACAAGCTGTTCCTGCTCGTTCGGAGCGCTAACCGCCGCGCGGTCTCGCGAGGGCCACACGCGTTCTTCGAGGACATCCGCAACGGCGCTCACCTCTTCCAGGGAACGGCGGATGCGACGATGACCCACGGCGACCCGTACGAGTTCATCCGGCTCGGCCTCCAGTTGGAACGAGCGGCAAAGACCGTGCGGATCGTCGCCTCGCGCTACCCGGTGGCCGTGGCGCTCGAAGACGACGACCCGGCCCGGGCACAGCAGCTGATTGCGCTCCTGAAGTCGTGTAGCGCGCACGAGGCGTTCGTCAAGCGCCACGGCACGCTCTTCGAGCCAATCGCGATAGCGGAGGAGTTGATCCGCTCGCCGGACTTTCCGCGTGCCGTGAGGTCGTGTCTCTCGAGCAGCCTCGATGCCGTGTCACGGATCTCGAGCGACCAGGGGGCGCCTCATCGGATCCTCGGTCGGCTCGTCGCCGACCTCGAGTACGGAGAAGCCGGCGACATCTCTGGTCAGGCGATGACGCAGACGCTCCGCGGGCTCCTCTCGGGCATCCACGACGCAGGCGAAGCAGTCACGAAGGCGTACTTCTCGAGTCGCGCTCTCCCGGTCGGTGCCCTGGCGATGCAGGAGGCACAGCAACAGCAATGTGGCTGACGGTCGAACACGTGACGCGGTTCTCGTACGACGCCCCGATCAACGAGGCGTACTCCGAGATTCGCCTCAAACCCGCTCATCGAGACGGGCAGCGGTGCTCGTCGTTCGCGCTCACGACCGAGCCCCGCGGCGTCTCGATCGCCGAATACCGTGACCGGTTCGGGAACGCCGTTCACCACTTCGACGTTCTCGAATCGCATGAGGCGCTCGGCGTCACTGCTCGCAGCGAGGTCTGGACGCCTGACCAGTTCGTGGACGATGAAGCAGCGCCGTCTCTACTCGATCGTTGGGATCTACTGCGCCCGAGCCGGTACATCCCGTTCGGCGGGGCGATCGCCGATCTCGCTGCTGACGTGCGGGCCGCCGACTCCCTTCTCGGGACGGCTCAGGCCGTGATGGCAGCGGTGCGTCAGCGGATGACGTACGAGACCGGCTCGACCCATGTCCGGACCGTGGCCGATGAGGCGCTCGCTGCCGGACACGGTGTCTGTCAGGACTTCGCGCACGTGATGATCGGCGTGTGCCGGCTGCACGAGATCCCGTCGCGGTACGTCAGCGGTTACCTCTTCGACCCCCAGGCGGCCGGGAACGGCAACTCTGCGTCGCATGCGTGGGTCGATATCTGGGATCCCGAGCGGGGCTGGGTCTCGCTCGACCCGACGCACGACCGTGAGCAGACGGGGCGCTATGTCCGCGTCGGCGTCGGTCGGGACTACGCAGATGTCCCGCCGACCCGTGGTGTCTTCAAGGGCAAGGCCCGCGAGAAGCTCGAAGTCGCCGTTCGCATCCGCGAGCTCTGAGATCCGCTGTGGCTCTCCCGGCGGTCACCCGGGTTCGATAGCGCTGATCTGCTCGATCAACCCCGGGGTTTCGCGCCACAGCACATCAATTGCTTCTGCGATCTGCCAGCGGCTGCGATCCGCGTCGCCGATCCGATTCGAGATCGCGCGGATCTCGATGGCCGGCACTCCGGCAAGCGCGGCAGCGCGGAGCACACCGAAGCCCTCCATCGCCTCCACCGACAGATCGTGCCCTGCGCCGACCGCGGCGCTGGTTCCGATTGGAAGGAGAGGCGCGGCAGGAATCGCCTGCTGCGCCGCTGCGATGAGACGACCGTCCGCTGCAACACGATCGACGAGCGGAATGGCAGCCGAGAGATCGCAGTAGATCGCCTCGGCTCCGATCACGACCGTCCCGTTGGCGAGGTCGCGACCCCCCGCCACTCCGATATGCAGCACGGCTCCGAAGGGGCGAAGCGCGAGCGCACGGCCGGTAGCGGCGGCGGCCTCCACGGGGCCTATCCCGCACACGAGCCCCTCGCGGCCGTTGAGCTCCCGCTCCGTTGCTGCGATGAGAAGGATGTCCTTCATACACCGATCCTACGGCCGCATGCCAACCCGGGTGTGTGCCGGAAGGACAAGCGCGCGACGTCGGTTGGCTTCGGCTAGCGCGGTCGCCCCTGACGCTCAGGTTGCGATCGCTGCGGACACGTCGCTCGTCACGGTGAACACGACGTGACCGAGCTGGGCGTCGGCGCGAACCGCGTCGCCTTCGACGAACCGCCCCTCGAGGAGTTCGAGCGCGAGCGGGTTCTCGACGAGTCGCTGGATCGCCCTCTTGAGTGGCCGCGCCCCGAAAGCGGGATCCCAGCCGGCCTCGGCGATGAGCTCAACGGCTTCGTCGGTCAGTTCGAGCGAGATCTTCCGCTCGGCGAGCCGACGCCGCAGCCGCTCGAGTTGCAGCTCGACGATCACGGCGATCTGGTCACGCGTCAGCGGCTCGAAGACGACGATCTCGTCCACCCGGTTCACGAACTCGGGCCGGAAGTGCTCGAGCAACTGGTCCTGCGAGCGGATGTTCGAGGTCATGATCACGACGGTGTTGCGGAAGTCGACCGTGCGCCCCTGGCCGTCCGTCAGCCGACCGTCGTCGAGAAGCTGCAGCAACACGTTGAAGACGTCACTGTGGGCCTTCTCGATCTCGTCGAGCAGGATCACGCAGTACGGTCTGCGCCGAACGGCCTCGGTGAGCTGACCGCCCTCGTCGTAGCCGACGTAGCCGGGCGGTGCGCCAACGAGCCGCGAGACGGTGTGCTTCTCCATGTACTCCGACATGTCGAGTCGAACGATCGCCCGTTCGTCGTCGAACATGAACTCGGCGAGCGCCTTCGCGAGCTCGGTCTTCCCCACCCCGGTGGGACCAAGGAACACGAACGAGCCGATCGGGCGGTTCGGGTCTTGCAGGCCAGAGCGGGCGCGCCGTAGGGCATTCGAGACGGCGTCTATCGCCGCCTCCTGGCCGACCACACGCTGATGGAGCCGCTCCTCCATGTGGACGAGTTTCTCCACCTCGCCTTCGAGGAGGCGATCGACGGGAATCTTCGTCCACGCCGCGACGACCGAAGCAATGTCGTCTTCGTCGACCTCCTCCTTCACCATCGGGTCGACGGCAGAGACATCCTCTCCACGCTTCGCGAGCTCCTGCTCGAGCGCCGGGAGAAGGCCGTAGCGGATCTCGGCCACGCGCTGGAGGTCGCCGTGGCGCTCGGCCCGCTCGGCCTCCATGCGCAGATCGTCGATCTGTCTCGTGATCTCCTTGACCCGGTCGAGCACGTCCTTCTCGCCTGCCCAGCGAGCCGCGAGCTCGTCACGCCGCGTCTTCGCCTCGGCGAGCTCGCGGTCCACCGGCTCGCGGACGGCCGGCGTCTCCTTGGCCATCGCAGCGAGTTCGATCTCGAGCTGGGTGACGCGCCGTTCGGCTTCATCGAGCTCGACCGGCGAGCTGTCGATCTCCATGCGCAGCCGCGAAGCGGCCTCGTCGACGAGGTCGATCGCCTTGTCCGGCAGGAACCGGTCGGTGATGTACCGCTCGGACAGCACGGCGGCGGCTGTAAGCGCAGCGTCACGGATGCGAACGCCGTGATGCGCCTCGTAGCGCTCCTTCAGCCCTCGCAGGATCGCGATGGTGTCGGCGACCGACGGCTCGCCGACGAGGACGGGCTGGAACCGCCTTTCGAGCGCTGCGTCCTTCTCGATGTGCTTTCGGTACTCGTCGAGCGTCGTTGCGCCGACCGCGCGCAACTCACCGCGGGCGAGCATGGGCTTGAGGAGGTTCCCGGCCGAGACGGCGCCTTCAGCGGCACCCGCGCCCACGATCGTGTGAAGCTCGTCGATGAAGAGGACGATCTCGCCTTCGGCCGCAGTGATCTCGGCGAGCACCGCCTTGAGGCGCTCCTCGAACTCGCCTCGGTACTTCGCGCCGGCGATGAGCGAGCCGACGTCGAGTGCCCACACCCGCTTGCCCTTTAGCCCCTCCGGCACGTCGCCCGCGACGATGCGCTGAGCGAGACCCTCGGCAATCGCAGTCTTGCCGACGCCGGGCTCGCCGATCAGGACGGGATTGTTCTTCGTCCGGCGGGAGAGCACCTGGATCGTGCGGCGGATCTCCTCGTCGCGCCCGATCACCGGGTCGAGCTTCCCCGCCTCGGCCGCGGCGGTCAGGTCGCGCCCGTACTTCGACAACGCCTCGTAGGTGCCCTCGGGGTCCTGCGACGTGACCCGCTGGCCTCCTCGCACCTCTTTGAGGGCGCCGAGCAGCGCCTCACGCGGGACGAGCTCGAGGGCGAGCACGAGATGCTCGACCGACACGAACTCGTCGTCGAGCTTGCGCGCCTCGTCGAACGCGTCGTCGAGCACCTTGCGAAAAGTTCCGCCTGCCTGTGGGGCCGCGTTCGAGCCGGAAACGGCGGGCAGCGCCCGCAGGCGCGCCTCTCCTTCCGCGAGGATCGAGGTCGGATCTGCACCTGCGCGCTGGAGCAGCGTTCGCGGGAGCTCCTGCTCGAGCAGCGCCACGGCGAGGTGATCGCGCGTCAGCTCGGGATTGCCGGCGCGGCGCGCAAGCTCCTGGGCGCCGGCGACTGCCTCACCGGACTTGATCGTCAGCTTGTTGAAATCCATGGTTGCTCCTTCGCCTTCTGCGTTCAGCGTCGTGTTGCGGGGGGTTGCGGGCGGTACAGGACGACCTCTCGCCGGTACTGCCTGTGGGTTTCCTGGATCTCGGTGCGTAGGGCCGTCTCGAGCTGCTCCATCCGGCCACGGAGACGCCGCAGCTCGTCCTCGAGGCGCAACACGTGCTCGACGCCTGCCAGATTCAGCCCGAGCTTCGTCGTCAGCTGCTGAATGAGTCGCAGCCGCTCGACGTCCTGTTCGGAGTACAGCCGGGTACCACCCGGGGTCCGCTGGGGAGTCACCAGGCCCTTGGCCTCGTAGGCGCGCAGCGTCTGCGGATGCATGCCGGCGAGCTCGGCTGCGACGGAGATCATGTAGCCCGCCCGTGTGCTCATGAGCCGAACGCCTTGTCACGGGGCCGCTCGCGGAGGACCTTGTCGTACTCCTCGAGCGCCTCCCGCTCGGCCTTCGTCAGCTTGTGGGGAACGGTCACCTTGACGCGCGCAAGAAGATCGCCCTTGCCGCCGCCCTTCAATTTCGGTGCGCCGCGGCCCTTGACCCGTAAGAGCTTGCCGCTCTCGGTTCCGGCCGGCACCTTCAGGTTGACCGGTCCTTCGGGCGTCGGAATCTCGACGGTGGCTCCGAGCGTCGCCTCGGGATAGGTGACGGGGACGTCGAGCACGAGGTCGGCATCCCGGCGCTCGTAGAGCGTCGAGGGCTCCACAGTGACGACGACGAAGAGGTCACCGGCAGGTCCACCGTTCGCGCCTGCTTCGCCTTTGCCGCGGAGCCGGACACGGGTGCCGTCCTTTGCCCCCGCCGGGATCTTGACCGCGTACCGCTTGGTCACGCGCTCCCGACCGGTGCCGCGGCAGGTCTTGCACGGCTTCTCGATGATGACGCCGTTGCCGCGGCATCGTGGACACGGTTGCGACAGTGCGAAGAGGCCATGCGAGTCGGAGACCGTGCCGGAACCTCCGCACTGCGGACACGTGACGGGTGAGGTGCCGGGCTCGGCGCCGGTGCCGTGACACGTATGGCAGGCCGCATCGACCTCGACCGGGACGCGAACCTGTGCCCCGGCCAGGGCATCCTCGAACGACAGTCGGACGCGCGACTCGAGGTCGGCGCCACGCTGCGGCTGCGGCCGGCCTCGCCGACCACCGCCGCCGCGGCCGAAGATCCCACCGAACTGGCCGAGCAGATCCGAGAGATCGACGTTCTCGTAGCCGAACCCACCGGGGCCGGGTCCGCCGCCGCCACCCCGAGGCCCGTTGGCGCCAAAGGTGTCGTACTGCTTGCGCTTTTCGGCATCCGAGAGCGTGTCGTACGCGCCCTGAATCTCCTTGAACCGCTCCTCCGCGGCCGCGTCACCCTGATTCGCGTCCGGATGATTCTCGCGGGCGAGCTTACGGTAGGCCTTCTTGATCTCGTCGTCGGTTGCCGTCTTCGGCACGCCGAGAACCTCGTACGGTCCGCGGGCCACGGCTACTCCGCCACGATCACGCGGGCCGGCCGCAGAACGGCGTCGCCGAGCCGGTACCCCCGCTGCACGACCTGCACGATCGAACCCGGCTCCACGCCCTCGGTGGGCTGGGCGAGCAGGGCCTCGTGCACGTGCGGGTCGAACGTACCCTCGGCGTCGATCTCGACGAGCCCCTCCGACGCGAGAGCTGCTGCGAGCGCCGACTTCGTCATCTCGACGCCCTCGATCACCTTCGCCTCCTCGTGATGTGCGGCCGCGTCGAGCGCGCGTTCGAGGTCGTCGAGTACAGGCAGGAGCTTCGCGACGAGTCGTTCTGCGGCTCGGGAGGCAAAGGCCTGCTGATCGCGGAGTGCCCGCTTGCGATAGTTGTCGAAGTCGGCCGCCAGCCGCTGCAGGTCGGCAAGGTATTCGTCCCTCTCCGCCTCCGCCACAGCCAGGGCCGATTCCGGGGATGAGGCCGCAGCCTCATCCCCGTCCTCGGCCGCGTCGTCGTCAGCGTCGAGCCAGGGCTCAGCGATCCCGTCAGTGTGGAGCTCGTCGGTCACGCCTTCGTCGCCGTCTCGTCGTCCTCGATCACCTCGAAATCGGCGTCCTCGACGACCTCGTCCTCGCCGGAGGCGCCGTTCGTGGCTGCACCGCTGTCATCCGAGCCCTGGGCCGAGGCAGCCTGCGCATCAGCGTAGAGCGCCTGGGCGAGCGGCTGGGCCGCCTCGTTCAGAGCCTGCGTCTTCTCGCGGATCGTTTCGAGGTCACCACTCTCGAGCACCTGCTTCAACTCCATCACACGACCTTCGAGCGTCGCTGCATCGGCAGCGTCGAGCTTGTCACGATGCTCTGCCAGCGACTTCTCGGTCTGGTAGGCGAGGGTCTCCGCCGCGTTCTTCGCATCGGCGAGCTCACGCAGCTTGTGCGCTTCCTCGGCGTGCGACTCGGCGTTCTTCACCATCTGCTGCACCTCGTCCTCCGACAGGCCCGAGCCGCCCTCGATCTTGATCTGCTGCTCGTTGCCGGTGCCGGTGTCCTTGGCAGCGACGTGGATGATGCCGTTCGCGTCGATGTCGAACGAGACCTCGATCTGTGGCATGCCCCGCATCGCCGCCGCGATGCCTACGAGCTGGAACTTCCCGAGGGTCTTGTTGAAGCCGGCCATCTCCGATTCGCCCTGGAGCACGTGAATCTCGACCGACGGCTGGTTGTCCTCTGCCGTCGTGAACGTCTCCGACTTGCGCGTCGGGATGGTGGTGTTGCGCTCGATCAGCTTCGTCATCACACCGCCCTTGGTCTCGATGCCGAGGGACAGCGGAGTGACGTCGAGGAGAAGCACATCCTTGACCTCGCCCTTGAGCACTCCTCCCTGGATCGCGGCGCCGATGGCGACGACCTCGTCAGGGTTGACGCCCTTGTGGGGCTCCTTGCCGAGTAGCTCGGTGACCTTCTCCTGCACGGCGGGCATGCGCGTCATGCCGCCGACGAGCACGACATGGTCGATGCCCGACGCTTCGAGGCCAGCGTCCGCGAGGGCTTGCTTGGTCGGGCCGACCGTCCGCGCAATCAAGGCGCTCGTCAGCTCGGTCAGCTTTGCTCGCGTCAGCTGGAGGTCGAGGTGCTTCGGCCCTTCGGCCGTTGCGGTGACGAACGGCAGGTTGATCTGCGTCGTCATCGTCGAGCTCAGCTCGATCTTCGCCTTCTCCGCTGCTTCGTAGAGCCGCTGGAGCGCCATCTTGTCGGCGCCCAGGTCGATGCCCTGATCCCGCTTGAACTCGGCCGCCATCCAGTCGACGATCGCCTTGTCGAAGTTGTCGCCGCCGAGATGGTTGTCGCCGTTCGTGGACTTGACCTCGAAGACGCCGTCGCCGAGCTCCAACACCGAGACGTCGAATGTGCCGCCGCCGAGATCGAAGACCAGGATCGTCTGATCGGCGCCCTCCTTGTCGAGGCCGTACGCGAGTGCGGCCGCAGTGGGCTCGTTGATGATGCGGACGATGTTGAGGCCGGCGATCTTGCCGGCGTCCTTCGTCGCCTCACGCTGGGCGTTGTTGAAGTAGGCGGGAACGGTGACGACCACGTCCGAGATCGGCTCGCCGAGAAACGCCTCGGCGTCCGTCTTCAGCTTCTGCAGGATCATGGCGCTGATCTCGGGCGGAGCGTATTGCCGGTCGTCGGCGACGACGCGGGCATCTCCGTTCTCACCCTGCACGACCTCGTAGGGGACGATCGTCATCTCGTCCGAGACCTCTTCCCACTTGCGCCCCATGAAGCGCTTGATCGAGGAGACCGTGTTCTGCGGGTTCGTGACCTGCTGGCGCCGCGCGGGCGCCCCGACGAGCCGCTGGCCGTCCTTCGCGAACGCGACGACGGACGGGGTGGTGCGCCCGCCCTCTGCGTTCGGGATCACGGTGGGCTCGCCGCCCTCGAGCACGGCCATGCAGCTGTTCGTCGTGCCGAGGTCGATTCCAACTGTCTTTGCCATCTGATGTCCTTCCTGATCGACTTTAGTCTTAGTGACTTAGATAAATCTGAGTCTGATCATATCAGATGTTCGGCTGGGAAGAGTCAACGCGAGAGACCGATCAGGATCCCACCCGCAACGACGAAGCAGGCACCGAAGGCAAGACGGCGCCCGACCCTCTCGGTGTCCCTCAGGAAGAGGGCCGACAGTCCGACTCCCCACAGCGACTCGGTTGCGACGAGAGGCGCGACGATGCTGAGGCGGCCCCGGAAGAACGCCTCGTAGAGTGACACGTACGAGAGCCCGAACAACAGGCCTGCGGGCAGGAAATGCGGCAACGAGCGAACGTCTGGCCGTCGCCGGCCGACCAACAGTGCGATGAGGATCGTGATCCCCCCGGCCGCGAGGGTCGCGCTGATCGCGAGCTCCGGTGCCACGTCGGCATCGACGGCGAGCCAGCGCACGAACGTGTCGCGAAAGGCGAAGACGAGTGCTCCGGCCAATGCGAAGACGAGCCCGATCGTCTTCACGTGATCCGGTCGGTCGGTTTCGCTCGCGAGTAGCACGCCGCCGGTGACGATCAGTACCGCTCCGAGCACAATGCCGGCGACGAGCGGCTCGCCGAGCAACACGGCGGCGAACGTCACTGCGAACAGCGGCGCCATGCCGACGGTCGCGGACGTGCGTGACGGCCCGGCGTCGCGGATCGCGAGCGTGAACAGCACCTGCGAGATTCCCGGCCCGAGGATCCCGGCCAGGGCGAACGGCCACACAGCGGCGACGTTCCAGTCGCCGACGATCACGGCGGCGCCGAGCGCCACGCAGAGCGCCGGTAGAACGGTGAAGAACGCGCCGACGAGCGGGTCGTCCCCACGAGCGACGGCGGGGCGGAGCGCGACCGTCATCCCTCCGAAGAGGGCGGCCGAGCAGAGAGCGAGAAAGACGGCGTCCATCAGGCGGTTTCCGGCCGCCGCACGAGACGACGAAGCACGGTTGCTGCGGCAGGCTCAGCGCAGAGGATCCCGGCGAGCATCACCGCGCAGCCGAGCCAGCCGACGAAGCCGAGGCGCTCGGAAAGGAGGAGGACGCCGAAGAGCGCCGCGAAGGGGGCCTCGAGCGTGAACACGAGAGCCGCCCGGGCGGCGGTGGCGCGGGACTGCACCCACGTGGCGACGAGGTATCCAAGCGCTCCTGCGAACACGCCCGTGACGACGAGCGCGTACCAGACGGAACCGTCGTGGGGCACCGAGAGCTCACCGCGGGCGAGGGCAATCACGGTGAAACCGAGACACGAGACGGCCATCTGCAAGAACGTGAGCGCGCGCGCGTCGTACCGAGGCGCGAACCGCTCCATCGCGACGATCTGGAAGGATTGTGCGACAGCGTTGCCGAGCACGAGTGCGTTCCCGACCGCCGAGCCGCCCGGCATGCCGTTCAGGAGCAGCAGCCCAGAGATTGCGAGCGCGACTCCGACCCACGCGGCCGCCGCGACCGGGGTGCGAAAGAGCGCGAGTGCCAGCAAGGGCGTCAGCACCACATACAGGCCTGTGATGAAGCCCGTGCTCGACACGGTCGTCAGCTCGAGCCCCGCAGTCTGGAGGCCATAGGCAGTCGCGAGCAGTGCGCCTGCGCCGGCTCCGGCGACGAAGCCGTGGCGCGGAAGCGCACGCAACGACCGACACGGCGAACGGGGCGAGCACGAGCGCGGAGATCCCGAACCGCAGCGCCAGGAACGCGAACAGCGGGTAGATCGCCACCGCCTCCTGCACCGGGACGAACGTGTAGCCCCAGATCACGGTCACACCGACGAGCGCGATCATCGGTGGCAGACGTGGCCGGACCATCCGGGCAGGCTACTGACGGATACCGTGGCAGGCGAGTTGCTGCCCGACGCCGCAGGTGCGGGGTACGCTGATTACCCAGATGAGCACGCCCGACACCCAACCCGCGTCGACAACCGACACCCTGGGCCGTCCGGTTCGGGATCTACGGATCTCCGTCACCGATCGGTGCAACTTTCGCTGCGTCTATTGCATGCCCAAGGAGGTGTTCGGTCGCGGCTACAGGTTCATGGATCGCAAGGAACTGCTCTCGTTCGAGGAGATCGAGCGGCTCGCCCGGGCGTTCGTCGCACACGGAGTCGAGAAGATCCGGATCACCGGCGGCGAACCGCTGTTGCGGCGCGACCTGGAGGTTCTCGTCGGCCGGCTGATCGGCCTCGGCGGTCTCGACGTGGCACTGACGACGAACGGCGCGCTCTTGCCCCAGAAGGCCGAGGCGCTCGCCGCGGCGGGGCTCCAGCGCGTCACCGTGAGCCTCGACTCGCTCGACGACGCGACGTTCCGCGCCATGAACGACGTCAGTTTCCCCGTCAGCCGGGTGCTCGACGGAATCGCAGCTGCAGCCGCGGCGGGACTGAAAGTAAAGGTCAACGCTGTCGTGAAGCGAGGGGTCAACGACGACCAGGTCATCGCACTCGCCCGGCACTTCCGCACCAGCGGGCACATCCTGCGCTTCATCGAGTACATGGACGTCGGGGCAACGAACGGCTGGCGCCTCGACGACGTCGTCCCCGCTGCCGAGATCGTCTCCATGATCGATGCAGAACTGCCGCTCGAGCCGGCGGAGGAGAACTACCGCGGCGAGGTCGCGCGACGATGGCGCTACCGCGACGGCACCGGCGAGATCGGCGTCATCGCGTCGGTTACGCAGCCCTTCTGCGGCAATTGCACCCGGTCGCGCATCTCGGCTGAAGGACGCCTCTATACGTGTCTCTTCGCAACGACCGGCCACGATCTCCGCGCGCTCGTGCGCGGCGGCGCCGACGACGCGGGGCTGCACGAGACGATCGGCCGCATCTGGCTCCGGCGCACCGACCGCTACTCGGAGGAGCGCTCATCTCGCACCGCCGAGCTGCCGCGGGTCGAGATGTCGTACATCGGCGGTTGAGTCTCGCAATCGAGTAGTCGTCCGCGGTGGTTAGACTTGGTGCCGTGACGAGTTACACCCAGACCGCGAGCCGGCGGCTCCCGCGCGGTTGGTTCCATCTCGCAGTGCAGCTGGTCTTCTGGTTCGGTTTCTACGTCCTCTACCAGCTCGTCCGCGGTGTCGCGGATCGCGACGTCGGCTCGGCCTTCTGGAACGGGCTCAAGGTGATCCGGATCGAGGAGTGGTCGGGAACGCTGTTCGAGCCGGCGCTCCAGCGGCTCGTCGAGTCGTCCACGCTCCTGATCAAGGCGACGACGTACACCTACTGGCTCTCGCAATTCGTTGTTGTCGGGCTCACGCTCCTCTGGGTCTACTTCCGACACCACGATCGTTTTGCCGGCTTCCGCAACTGGTTGATCGCTGCCAACGTCGTGGGCCTCGTCTGTTACGTCCTCCTCCCGACGGCGCCGCCGCGGATGTTCCCGGAGTGGGGCTTCGTCGACACCCTGGCGCAGTATTCCGGGGTCAACCACGAGTCGGGGATCATCGCCCATACGGCCAACCCCTATGCGGCGATGCCGAGCCTCCATTCGATGGATGCCTTCATCGTCGGCGTCGTCATGTTCGGCGTCTGCCGGAGCAAACCAGCGCGCATCATCTGGATGCTGTGGCCGGCCTGGGTGTGGTTCTCGGTCATGGGAACAGGGAATCACTACTGGCTCGACTGCCTCGCCGGGGTCCTGCTCGCCCTCGTGACGGGTGCCGTCCTGTTTCGGCGCTCCGTGTTCTCGCGCTGGCGAGCGGTTCCGGTTTCGTGAGCGACGGCTCCGGCGCCGGCCCACGGGTCAGCGAGCTCGACCGGGTCAAGCAGGAGTACACGCAGGCTGCTCGGCAGATCCTGCAACGCTCGATGCAGGGCGTTGCCAAGACCAAACTCACTCCCGACATGCTCACCCTCGCCGGGGTCACGCTCTGTCTCGCCGGCGCGGTGCTCGTCGGGTTCGAGGAGCGCAACCCGAAGCTCTTCTTCTGGGTCGGCGGCATCCTGTTCATCGTCGGCTCCGTCGCCGACATCCTCGACGGCGCCCTTGCCCGCGCAGCGAGCAAGGGAACGGTGTTCGGCGCATTTCTCGATTCGACGTTCGATCGGCTCGGTGAAGCCGCGATGCTCGCTGCCATCGGACTCGTGTTCGCGCGGGAGGGCAACGACATCGCGCTCGGCGCCGCATTCGCGGCGGTGATCGGTTCGTTCCTCGTCTCGTACACGCGAGCCAAGGCAGAGGCGCTCGGCTTGCGCGGAGACGTCGGCTTCGGCTCCCGCGTCGAGCGGGTGGTGCTGATCTCCGCAGGACTCGCCCTCGCGCCCTGGGGTTGGCTGCAGTGGCCGATCTACCTGCTTGCCGCCATGGCCTGGCTCACGGTGATGCAGCGAATCCTGTTCGTGCGGCGGCAATTGCGCGAGCTCGCCGCCACGTAGCGCTCCGTCTCGAGCGAGCAGCCCAAGCTTGTCGGGTGGCGGCGCAGGGACGCCCTGCGCTATCTGTTCACGCAATACGGGGATAGACTCGCTATAGTGCTAGCACTTTGACTGCTAGCACTTCACAAAGGCGGGGCGTCCTCGTGCGGACGCCTTCCTCTTTGAAGGCGGCTCTCGTTCGCGAGACCGCCCGGCGCGGTGCCAGCCTCAACGACGTCGCCGTCGGCCTTCTCGCCGATGCGTTCGGCGTCGAGTACGCACCGACGAACCGCAGGAGCCCGCTTCCAGGCTCGAGCCCCGTCGTCCTCCTTCGAATGCCGGAGGAGCTCAAGGAAGCGATCCAGACCGAGGCAGTTCGCCTCGGCTCGAACACGAACGACGTCATCCTCGCCTCGCTCTCCGATGAGCTCGGCGTCCCTTTCGAATCGAACCGCAGTCGGTCTGGCCCCTTCAAGGGCAGCCGCGGAAAGGACACATCAATGGCCGGAGCAAACGGCTCAACGAACGGCGCGACGCGACAGAAGGACAAGGTGCGCGTCGCGATCATCGGCGTCGGCAACTGCGCCAACTCACTCCTTCAGGGCGTGGAGTACTACAAGGACGCCGACCGTGACGCATTCGTCCCGGGCCTGATGCACGTCGACCTCGGCGGCTATCACATCTCCGACATCGAGTTCACGGCCGCGTTCGACGTCGTCAAGGGCAAGGTCGGCGAGGATCTCGCCGACGCCATCTGGGCGCACCCCAACGACACGATCAAGTTCTCGGACGTCCCCAAGACCGGAATCAAGGTGTCCCGCGGAATGACGCACGACGGCATCGGCAAGTACCTCTCCGAGATCGTCGAGAAGGCGCCGGGCGAGACGGCAGACATCGTCAAGATCCTCAAGGAGACGGGCACCGACGTCGTCGTCAACTACCTCCCCGTCGGCTCGGAAGCCGCGGCGAAGTGGTACGCCGAGCAGATTCTCGAGGCAGGCGTCGCGATGGTGAACTGCATGCCCGTGTTCATCGCCCGCGAGCGCTACTGGCAGAAGCGCTTCGAGCAGGCCGGCGTTCCGATCATCGGCGACGACATCAAGTCACAGGTCGGCGCAACGATCTCTCACCGCGTTCTCACGAGCCTCTTCCGTGAGCGGGGTGTGCATCTCGACCGCACGATGCAGCTCAACGTCGGCGGGAACTCCGACTTCCGCAACATGCTCGAGCGCGAGCGCCTCGAGTCCAAGAAGATCTCGAAGACCAACGCGGTCACCTCGATGCTCGACTACGACCTCGGCGAGGGCAACGTCCACGTCGGCCCGTCGGACTACGTGCCGTGGCTGACCGACCGTAAGTGGGCGTACATCCGCATGGAGGGCACCGCCTTCGGCGATGTGCCGTTGAACCTGGAGCTCAAGCTCGAGGTGTGGGACTCGCCGAACTCGGCCGGGATCGTGATCGACGCCGTGCGACTCGCGAAGCTCGCGCTCAACAACGGCGTCTCGGGTGCTCTCGAGGGCCCATCCAGCTACCTGATGAAGTCGCCGCCCGTGCAGATCGTCGACGACGAGGCACACCGGAACACCGAGACGTTCATCAAGCAGTACGGCCTCAAGCCCGCGAAGAAGACGAAAGCCGCTGCCAAGGCGTAAACGGGCAGCGATGTAAGCGCCTGCAAAGGCGAGCAGCTCACGACTCCATTGGGCTCACGACTGCATTGGGTGTCGCCCTCCGGATATCTCCCGGGGGCGGCACCCTCTTACATAGTCCGTTCCGCCCAGGACATGCCGGGGTGTTCAGGCAGCGCGCGGCGCGGTGTCGTCTGCCTCGAAGCCGATCTCCCGATGGGTGGTGTCGCAGAACGGCTTGTTCTTGGAGTGGCCACAGCGACAGAGCACGATCGCGTTCCCGGGTGGGAGCTCGAACGGAACTCCCTCGGCATCGACAATGGTGATCGGCCCCGTGAGCTTGAGGGGCCCGTTATGGCGAACTGCGATTGTCGTGTCGGTCATGGTCCGACTCTAGCGAGCACGGCCCATCTAGAATCGTGCACACCATGAGTCTCCGCATCTGCTTCGTGACGCCGTTCTCGTGGTCGCAACCGCACGATGTCAACGAGCACGTGCGAGGCGCCGCTGAAGCGCTCCGCCACCGGGGCCACGTGGTGACCGTCGTGGCGCCATCGTCACGCGCGGCCGACCTGCTCGAGGGACGGCGAGCGCTGCAGCGAGGTGTCATCGGGAACGTCGTCGCAATCGGTGCGGCGGTGCCCGCGTCCTTGACCGAACGGGTCGCGCTGCCGATGGGCGTCCGGGCCAATCTCGCGGCCGCGCTCGCGATCGGACGATTCGACATCGTGCACGGCTTCGAGCCGGGCATCTCGAGCCTCTCCTCGGCGGCGTTGCTCGAGGCAGAGACGACCACGGCTGCCACGTTCTTCTCCACCGAGCGCATCGGCGTCCCGCCGCGCAAGAATCAGCGCGCAAAGCTCCTGGCCCGTGTCGATGCGCTGCTCGGCACCTCTCCTGAAGCCATCGAGCGTGCAGGAGAAAGGTTTCCCGGCGACTACGAGCTGATCCCACTCGGGGTCAACTCGTCGGTCTTCGCGCCCACGACGAAGCGAAAGCTGATCGTCGCCGAGCTCGCCCCGGGACAGAGTGCCGTGCCCCGGGCCTTGCTCCGGCTGCTGCCTGCTCTGCCCGGCTGGGAGGTCGTCCTGGCACGCACGGCGCCCCTCACCCGTCGCCCGACAATCCCCACTTCGATCCGCACGCGGGCGCGCACACGATCACTCGTGAAACCTGATGCCCGCCGTTCCACACTTGCCGAGGCAGCCATCTTCTTGCCCGCTCCCGGCGGGAGCGCACGACTCTTGCTCGAGGCGAAGTCGTGCGGTTGCGCGATCGCCGATCCCGCCGGCCTCGCCGAGCAACCGGAGCTTGGTGCGGCGTCGGCGGCCCGGCTCGCCGAGGACGACGAGCTGCGCGTCCGCTCCGGGGCCGAGGCCCGCTCCCAGGCAGCTGAAGCTGATTTCGACCGTCTCGCAGAACGGCTCGAGAGCGTCTACGAGAGCGTCACCGGACGGAGGCGGGCACCCGCGAGCAAGGTCGGCCTCGAAGGCGACCCGCTCGGCGACCGCGACTGGATCATCGCCGACCTGCACATGCACACGCACCACTCCCACGACTGCTCCATCGAGCCGCAGGCGCTCATCGATCACGCCGAGGAAGAACGGCTCGGGGCGATCGCCGTCACCGACCACAACGTCTTTGCGGGCGCTCTCGAGACCGCGGAGCTCGCTCGCGATCGAGAACTGATCGTGATTCCGGGAGAGGAGGTCAAGACCGACAACCAGGGCGAGGTCATTGGGCTCTTCCTGCGAGAGGAGATCCCGCGCGGGATGTCCTTCGCGGAGACGATCGAGGCAATCCGCGCACAGGACGGGATCGTCTACGTCCCCCACCCCTTCGACCGGATGCACGCGATCCCATCCGCCGCAACGCTTCTCCGCCACCTGGCAGAGATCGATGTGCTCGAGGTCTACAACGCCCGGTTGCTGTTCGACGCATACAACGACGAGGCGCTGCGCTTTCAGCGAAAGTACGGGCTCCTGGCCGGCGCCGGCTCTGACGCACACGTGCTGCAGGGCCTCGGGACAGGGGCTCTGCGGATGCGCCGTTTCGAGGGGCCAGAGGAGTTTCTGCTGTCGCTGCGAACCGCCGAGGTGCTGCGGAGACCGAAGTCGCTCGCGTACTTGCAGTCACTCAAGTGGGCCGCTCAGGTCAAGGAGAAGGTCCGCTAGAGCAGAAGGTTGCGGGGCCTCCAATGTCTGCTGCTGTACCCACCGACGAGATCTACGAACGCTATCTCCGGAAGGCGATCGGCGAGATCAACGAGCTTCAGCACGAGCTCCTCGCCCTCGCCGACGAGACCCACGTTCCCGTGCTTGGCTCGGGCCATCCCCTGGGCGACGTCTTCCTGCTTGAAACACGCTCCGCAACAGGCCGAGATCACCGAGGGCGTTGCGTTTTTCGGCCGCTCGGGAAACGCGCTCCTGAAGTCGCTCCAGCGGCTCGATGTCGATCCGCTCGCAATCTACGGCACCAACTGTCTCAAATTCGGTACGGAAGACGACGTCCAGGCGGCGCCGTGGTTGACGCGAGAGCTGCACATCGTGCAGCCCAAGCTGGTCGTCGTCATGGGCGATGCGGCGGTGACGTTTCTCGACGCGCTGCAGTTCCCGCTCGCCGACAGAATTACCGACTCCGAGATGGGCGTCGTGCGACGCCTGACACCGACGATCCAAGCGCTCGTGACCCCAGACATCGACCTGGCGCTCGACGATCGAGCCGCGAAGACGGCCTTCTGGAACGCGTTCAAGGCACTAGGGCCATGGTGGGCGGAGCTGCCGCCGTACTAGTGCGGTGTTCCACAGAATTGCGCCCGCGTGCCCCTCGGGCAAGCGGCAGATGTGCTCGCGCACGGGACAGGCTTCGCCTGCGCTCTACGGTGTCCCGGTGGGCGGTTGGAGTCGATGCTCCGTGGTAGGCGCTCTCGGCGCACGGCGGACTGCAGGCCTCGCGGCCGTCCTCGCGGTGCTCGTCGCCTGGGACGCCGGGGCCGGTGAGCTGCCAGACGTCCGCCGCTGGACCGGTGTCCTCGTGGTGGCGCTCCTCGTGGTCCCCTTGACCTTCTCCGTTCCATGGCTCGTTCTCCCCACGGCGCGCATGCGCGGCCTCATTCCGGTCGCTATCGCTCTGGGCGTGCTCGCTGTCCTGCTCGACCTCGCCGGGATGGGATCTCTGTTCAACGCGACGAAGCTGCTGGCGCTGACAGCAGCCGGCTTCCTGTTCCTGCGGCTGTTCGAGGCACTCTCCTGGATCGTGCTGGTCGCCCTCGTCATCCCCTGGGTGGACGCGCTTTCGGTGTGGCGCGGCCCGACCGACTACGTCGTGTCGGAGCAGCCGAGCCTCTTCGACCATGTCTCCGTCTCGTTCCGTTTGCCGGGCGACGGAGGGTCGGCCGAAATCGGCCCACCAGACATTCTCTTCTTCGCCCTCTTTCTCGCCACCGCGAGCCAATTCGGACTGCGCGTCCGCGCAACCTGGCTGACGATGGTCGGCCTGCTCGCAGCGACGCTGATCCTCACGAACGCCACCGACATCAACGGGCTCCCTGCCCTCCCCGCCATCGCGATCGGGTTCCTGCTCCCGAACGCCGATCTCCTCTGGAAGGCGTGGCGCGAACGTGGGCTCGAAGTGCGCTAAGGCTCGAGCACGGCGGTGACAGGCTCGTAGGGGCGACGCGCAGCCTCGCGTCAGCGAGGCGGAGCGTCGCCCTCCGGCTCGACGCGCTCGAGCAGATTGACGCTCTCGATGTGTGGCGTGTGCGGGAACATGTCGACCGGCTGACAGCGGCGTAGCTCGTAGCCGAACTCCTCGCGGAGCGTCTTCAGGTCCGAGGCGAGCGTCGTCGGGTTGCAGGAGACGTACACGATGCGCGGTGCCCCCAGTC
Source organism: uncultured Thermoleophilia bacterium (assembly GCA_963784945.1). Lineage (GTDB taxonomy): Bacteria > Actinomycetota > Thermoleophilia > Gaiellales > Gaiellaceae > Gaiella. Next base: position 438,236 of record CAWATN010000013.1, read on the forward strand.
TCGCCATCCTGCGCAGCGCCTTTCCGGCGAGTCCGGCCCGCGGCGGGTCGACCACGATCACGTCGGGCGTGCCGGCGCGCTCGTGCAACTCCTCGAGCGCGAGCGACACATTGCCCGCGAAGAACGCCGCATTCGTGATCCCGTTGAGCTCGGCGTTCTCGATCGCGCAGGCGACAGACTCCTCGGAGATCTCGACACCCCACACCGTCAACGCCTCGGGGGCGAGCGCGAGCCCAATGGTGCCCGTGCCGCAGTAGAGGTCGTAGACCGTCTCGCTACCCGTCAGGCCGGCGAACTCGCGCGTGATCGAGTACAGCGTCTCTGCCATCTCGGTGTTGGTCTGGAGGAAGGCGTTCGGTCGCACCCTGAATCGGAGCCCGAGGATCTCCTCCTCGATCGCGTCGTCGCCCCAGAGCAGCACCGTCGGCAGGTTCGTCACCTCGGCCGGCGTGTCGTTGACCGCCCAGTGAATCGATCGCACCTCGGGGAACTTCCGCAGCACCTCGACGAGGTAGCCCTCCTCGAACTTCTTGCCCTTGCCGGTGACGAGCTGCACGAGCACCTGACCGGTGTTCCGCCCTTCGCGGAACACGAGGTGGCGGAGATAGCCACTGTGGCTGCTCTGATCGTAGGCATCGAGCTTCTCCTCACGAGCCCAGCCCTGCACGGCGTCACGAATTGCGTTGCCGAGCTCGGTCGTCAACAGGCACACGTCGAGCGGAAGCACCTCGTCCCAGCGTCCGGCACGGTGGAACCCGAGCGCCGGGCCGTCCTCGGTCTGCGTGAACGAGTACTCGAGCTTGTTGCGGTAGCCGTACTGTGAGGCAGCGGGCACGATCGGCTCGAGCGGCGGCTCCGGGATCCCACCGAGCCGGACGAGCGCATCATGCACCTGAGCTGCTTTCGACTCGAGCTGACGGTCGTAGGCGTAGTCCTGGAAGCGACAGCCCCCGCAGGCGCCGAAGTGAGGACATGGCGCTACGACCCTGTCCGGGCCGGGCGAAAGGACGTCGAGGGCAGTTGCCTCGGCGAACCCGCGCTTGACCTTCGTGACACGGGCGCGCACGGTATCGCCGGGAAGCCCACGGCGCACGAAGACGACGAAACCGTCGAGCCGCGCCACCCCATTGCCGCCAAACGCGAGCGAGTCGACGTGGAGCTCCAGCTCTTCGCCGTTGTGGACAGGGGCGGCCATGACGAGAGGAGCCTAGCGGCGAAGCGCGGGAACGAGGCAGACGGCTGGGTGGGAATGCCGGACGCACCAGCCGTCACCGCACGGGATACTCAGCAGGATGGACGTGATCGTCGCCGACCGGTTGACCAAGCGATTCGGCTCCGACCGCGGCGTGGTCGACCTCTCGTTCACCGTTGCGCAGGGTGAGGTATTCGGCTATCTGGGACCGAACGGCGCCGGCAAGACGACGACGATCCGGTTGCTGCTCGACCTCGTGCGGCCGACCTCGGGGACAGTTCGCGTGCTCGGGCTCGATCCCAGGCGCAACGGAGTGGCGCTTCGCGCCAGGCTCGGCGTCGTGCCCGGCGACCTGCGACTGTACGAGCGGCTGACCGGCCGCGACGTCCTCGCGTATTTCTCCGCCTTGCGCGGGCAGCGGCCCGGCCCTGAAGCCGATTCGCTCGCCGAGCGCCTCGACGCCGATCTGTCGCGCCCCGTGCGCTCCCTGTCGAAGGGGAACCGACAGAAGATCGGTCTGATCCAGGCACTTCTGCACCGCCCTGAGCTGCTCGTCCTCGATGAGCCGACCTCGGGCCTCGACCCGCTCGTGCAGGAGCAGGTGCTCCAGCTGTTGCGCGAGACCGCCGCGGAGGGTCGAACCGTGTTCCTCTCCTCCCACGCGCTGTCGGAGGTGCAGCGCATCGCGGACCGAGTCGGCGTCGTTCGTGAGGGTCGACTCGCGCTCGTGGAGGGCGTCGAATCGCTGCGCGCCCGCGCGCTCGGCCGGGTCGTCGTCTCGTTCGCCCGGATGCCTCCCCCGGGAGCCTTCGACCGGCTTCCCCACGTCCGAGAGACGGAGCGCCATGGAACCGTCGTGAGCTTTGCCCTCGACGGGCCTGCGGATCCGCTCGTGAAAGCCATCGCGCAGTTCGAGGTGGTCGGACTCGACAGCCACGAGGCCGACCTCGAGGACGTCTTCCTCGACCTCTACCGCGGAGGCGCCGTTGCTCCGTAACGTCTTCGCCAAGAGCATGCGCGATCTGCGCCGCAGCCTGCTGTGGTGGTCAGCGGGGCTCGTCGGGCTCGTCGCGATGATGACTGCCGTCTATCCGAGTGTTCGTGACAACCCGGAGCTGAACAGGCTCGTGCAGGACTATCCCGACGCCCTCAAGGCCTTCATCGCGTTCGGCGGCTCGGTGGATTACGTCTCCGGTGCCGGCTACCTGGGCAGCGAGCTGTTCTCGTTCATGGTGCCGCTCCTGTTCGCGATCGCCGCCATCGGCAGCGGTGCAGCCGCGATCGCCGGGGAGGAGGAGCGAGGGACGCTCGAGCTCTTGCTCTCACAACCAGTGACGCGGCGTCGGGTCGCGGCCGAGAAGCTCGCAGCCATGGTCGCCGAGGTCGGTGTGTTGACGATCGTGCTCTGGCTGGCGCTCTGGGTTGGGGCGGCACTGGCGGACATGGGCGTCTCTGGCTGGGAGGTGTTCTCCGCATCGCTGACAGCCGGCGCCCTCGGGCTGACGTTTGGAGCGATCGCATTCCTCGTAGGATCGGCGACGGGACGCAAGGGGCTGGCGATCGGGCTTGCGGCAGCAGCAGCCGTCGCCTCATACCTCGTCAACGCGCTCGCCGCTCTCGTGAGTGCTCTCGAGCCGCTGCAGAAAGTGTCGCCGTTCTACCACTACGGCATCAGTGACCCTCTCCGGCACGGGATTGCCCCGACGCATCTTCTCTTCTTGATTGCCGTGGCGATGGTGGCGGCCACTGTCGGGATCGGGTTGTTCGACCGTCGCGATCTCCACACCGCATAGCGAGCGCCGCGGGCCGGTCGTGCTCGCGGGCGACCCTGTCCGTTGGAGGCGATCAGGCGAGCACGGTGACGTAGACCGACCGCTCGCGCGGGCCGTCGAACTCGCAGAAGAAGATGCCCTGCCAGACACCGAGCGCGAGAGTGCCGTCATCCCGAAGCGGGATCACCACGCTCGGCCCCATGAATGCAGCACGGATGTGCGTGGGGGCGTTCTCCTCACCCTCCTCGATGTGCTGCCACGACCAGTCCGCCGGGACGATTCGCTCGAGGGCTGTCTCGAAGTCGCGTGCAACCGCGGGGTCGGCGTGCTCGTTGATCGTCACCCCCGCAGTGGTGTGAGGGACGTAGACGAGCACTGCCGCCCCTTCCTGCCCCGCGACGGATTCCGCCACGAGACGTGTGATGTCCACGAGCTGGCTCTGCCGCTCGGTCTGAAGACGTCGCTCGATCATCGCCGTCTAGTTAGAGGGCGCCGCCGGCAGCGGGCGGGGCTCCGGCCTCCAGCGGGTTGCTGCCGCCGGACTCGCGGGCGAGGTAGTCCTCGACGAGCATGACGTTGTCCCTCAGCCGCTCCACGACCTGCAACAGCGCCGACATGGACGACACCTCTTCGCGCTGCTCCTGCAGGAACCAGTGCATGAACTGCTCGGCAACGAGATCGCCTTCCTCGCGCGCCGTCACGGCGAGCTGGGAGATCTGTGCTGTCACACGCTTTTCCTGATCGAGCGCAAGAGCGACCGGAGCAACGTCGTCGGCGAAGGACGTCTGCGGCGCAGCGACGGCAGGGATCGTCACGTCCTCGTCCGAGTCGAGAAGGTACTGCACCATCATCATCGCGTGATTGCGCTCTTCGATCGACTGCTGGTAGAAGTGGGCCGCGAGCTGCGGCAATGTCTCCGCGTCGTAGTGAACGGCGATGGCGATGTACTGCTGCGAGGCCGCGAATTCGTACGCGATCTGCTCGTTGAGTTTCTCCTGAAAGGTTGGCATGTCTTGAATCTAGCGGGCCGGGCTAGCATGCCCCATGGCAGGCATCCCTGACAGTCTCAAGGGCCGCAACTACACACGCGTGTCCGACTGGTCGCGGGAGGAGATCGAGATCACCCTCGACCTGGCCGACGAGCTGAAGCAGGAGCGCATTCGCCGCAAGGAACTGCGGGTTCTGCCGGGGCGAACGATCGGGATGATCTTCCACAAGCCCTCGACCCGCACGCGCGTCGGATTCGAGGTCGGGATCGCAGAGCTGGGCGGCATGGCGCTGTACCTCCCGGCGGCCGATCTGCAGCTCGCGCGCGGCGAAAGCTATCGCGATACGGCGCTCGTGCTCTCGCGGTTCGTCGATGCGCTCCTCATCCGGACCTTCGACCAGGCAGAGGTCGACACGTTCGCCGAGCACGCGTCGATCCCGGTGATCAACGGGCTCACCGATCTCGCGCATCCCCTTCAGGCGCTCGCCGATGCAATGACGATCCGGGAGCGGCTCGGCGGCCTCGACGGCGTTCGCCTGACCTACCTGGGCGACGGCAACAACGTCTGCCATTCCCTCATGCGGCTCGCGGCGAGGTTCGGCATGCACTTCACCGCTGCCTGCCCGACCGGCTACGAGCCCTCCCCCATCGTGTTCGCCGCAGCTCTCGAGGATGCCGCAGCAAGCGGCGGTTCTGTGCGGCTGACGAACGATCCCCTCGAGGGATCGGACGCTGCCGATGTGCTCTACACCGACGTGTGGACGAGTATGGGCCAGGAGGAGGAGCGCGACCAGCGGCTCCTCGACCTCGAGCGGTTCAGCCTCGACGGCGAGTTGCTGTCGGTCGCGAGCCGTGAGGCGGTCGCGATGCACTGCCTGCCCGCGCATGTCGGCGAAGAGATCAGCGAGGACGTGCTCTACGGACCACGCTCTCTCGTCTGGGATCAAGCCGAAAACCGGCTGCATACCCAGAAGGCCGTGATGGCACTCGTCATTCGCTGAGACCGTCTAGGGTGACCGGGCAAACGGACTTCGAACTGAGGCACTCAGTCGGCAACAACGAAAGGGAAACGAAGATGACAGAGACATCCCTGGACGAGCTCGGACCAGTCGACTACGTGGTCGTCGAGTTTCCGGCGGGAGCGAGCAACTTCACCGGCGAGATGGCGGCAGAGCTCATCGCGTTGGTCGATGCCGGCACCATTCGCGTGATCGACGTCCTGATCCTGACCAAGAACGAGGACGGCTCCGTCGACGCAATGGAGCTCTCCGACATCGAAGAGCTGGGAGAGCTCCAGGCGATCGAAGCGCAGCTCGCGGAGCTGTTGGCCGAAGACGATGTCGCACACCTCGCGGCTGCGATGGAGCCGGGCAGCACCGCAGGCGTCCTGATCTACGAGAACCTCTGGGCGGCGCCATTCGCATCGGCAGCTCGGCGCTCGGGTGGGCAGTTGATCGCGAACGGACGCATTCCCATTCAGGCGATCATCGCTTCGATCGAGGCCGATGAAGCACTAGCAACCGAAGGAGTCTGACATGCCTCTTGGACCAGCACGCGTAGGAAGAGTCGGTGTGATCGGCCACCCGGTCGCGAAAACCGCGGTCGTGGCATCAGCGGTCACACCCGGGCCGTCGCCGGTCGCAAAGACCGCGGTCGTGGCCGCGGCCGTCACACCCGGGCGAGGCGTCGGTCGCCGACGCATCTAGGCAGAAGAGTGCACGACGGAAGGAGGGAGAGTGCCTTCCGTCGTGCTGCGGTCAGACTCCGCCGCTGCGATCTCCAACCATGTACGCGACGATCAACGCGGCGGGAAAGAAGACCAGGCTGAAGAGGAAGAACAGCAAGAAGCTATGGCCCTTGCGACCCGCGACACGGGCCGGCCAGAACGCGATAGCCACCCAGATGATGATGAAGATGATCGATCCGAACCACCACATTGTCTGACCTCCACTGATTGGGTTGCCGCGTGGAAGCCGCGACCGGACGTTGTTCACGCTGACGCGCCGAACACCTGCTTCGGTCGTCTCGTCGCGTACTGTCAGCCGGGTGAGCTTCGACGATCACGTCAACGCAGCTCTCGACTCGCTGCCGCCCGACCTTGCCGCCGGGCTCGAGAACGTCGCGATCGTGATCGAGGACGAGCACCCCGAAGATCCCGACCTGTTCGGCCTCTACGAGGGCGTCCCGCTGACCGAGCGCGGAGACATGTCCGGAGCACTTCCCGATCGAATCACGATCTTCCGCATACCGCTGACCGAGGAGTTCCCGGACCCCGAGGAGCTCGAACGTGAGATCCGAATCACGGTGCTCCATGAGCTCGGCCACTACTTCGGCCTCGACGAGGGTCGCCTCGCCGAGCTCGGCTACGAGTGATCACGATGCTCATGGTCGCCCTCTGGATCGCCTTTATCGCGGGTGCGTTCGCAATAGTTGCGTTTCTGTTGCGTGGCCCCGACTGACGGGAATGTCCAGTTTGCGTCGAGCGTTGGACGAGGTATGACCATCAACACCATCGCGACCATTCATGCGGAGATCGACGAGATCAGCGAGCGCCGTGCAGACCTCTGGCATCGGCTTTCCGACGGCCGAAATCCGGAAGTGGTCGAACAGATCAAGGAACTAGACGAGAAGCTCGGCTCCCTCTGGGATGAGCATCGCGCAATCCGTGCGCGCATTCGCTTCGGCGAGCCCGAGCAAATCGTCAAGCGGGCCCGCGCGGAAGAGCGCCTGGAGCGCGCCGCCTGACACAACGTTCGGCGGGAGTCCAGCAGGGTTGCCGGCGCTCCCGCCGTACAATCGGGCGATGGCCTTCAAGCGACGCGCCGAGCCGACCACGATCGAAGACGAGCGCGACGCGCTACGGGCCCAGCATGCAGCGCTCGAGGACCTGAAGCGCGAGCTCGCCGAACGAGTCGACGCGGTACGCACGCGAGAGCTCGAGTTGCATCACGCGCTCAGCGACGTAGGCGGCCCGCACCAGGGGGTACTCCTCTCTCGGGCAGCTGTTCCCGCTCACGCCGAAACCGAAGCGGACACCGGTGAGGACGCACTCGAGGCCGAGCGCCGCGAGCACTCACTGATCGAGCGGGAGCAGGCGCTTTCGATCCGCGAGCAGGCATTTGAGGCGCGCGAGCAAGCCCTCGTCGCACGAGAGCAGGAGCTCGACGCCCGCGCCGCGCAGATCGCTGCACAGCCGCCGGCCGACCCCGACGCGGAGCGCCTGGCGCAGATCGAGGCCCGGCTCGCCGAGTTGCGCGACGCCGAGAAGCTCTTTCTCCGCACCCGCGACGAGCTCGCACCTCGGAGCGAGGCAGTTGCCGCACGAGAGCGCCTCGTCGCGCAGCGTGAGCGCGAGCTCGACGACCGCGAGGACGGCAAGGGCCAGTGGGCGGGCCGGGAGCTCTCCGACGTGGAGGCGCGGCTGCGCCGACTCGAGCAACACCAGACCGGTGAGGAGACGCTCGGCTTCTCGGGCGGGCTCCGGAAGCTCGAGCAGGGAAAGCGCCCACAGCGAGGCAGCTGACCTCGTCGGACGCTACCCTTGAGGGCGACTCGGGGCGTTAGCTCAGCTGGGAGAGCGCCGCCTTTGCAAGGCGGAGGTCGCCGGTTCGATCCCGGCACGCTCCACTCATGAAACCCCTGCTACGGCGGGGGTTTTGCTTTTTGCGAGTTCCGCCCGGCGAGGTGGTTCCCCTTATTTCGCCCTTGCCGCAGCGCGTCGTCGCCGGTGCTCACACCTCCGCTGACCACCGTTGTCCCGGCCTATCCCGCCGGAGGTCGCGGGTCCGAGTCTCGCGGGCGGGATGACGCCTGGTGGCAGCCGTACCGGGTTTTTCAGTGGGGCTCTCCCTTGGGTCTCTCCGGCTACGAAGCGTGGAGCAAGCCGAGTCGCTTCGCTTCGGCGACCGCCTCGGCACGAGTAATCGCGCCAAGTTTGCGCAGGATTGAGGAGACGTGCTTTTCGACTGTGCGCTCCGAGAGGAAGAGCCGCTCGGCGATCGCGGCGTTGCGGAGCCCTTCACCGAGGAGCTGCAGAATTTCGAGTTCGCGGGCGGTCAGCTCGGCTGGGTTGCGGCGCGTCGATGGCCGCGGGCCGCGGGGGATCTCTCGTGCGCCGAGTGAGCGCAGGCGGCGGGTGACGAGCGCCGCGGTTGCCCGAGCGGTGAGAGTGGTGAGCAGGCCAAGCGAGCGCCTGAGAGCGGCCTCGCTTCCCGAGTCAGCCAGCGCTAGTGCGGCCTCATAAGGTCGTCCAAGCTCTTGCCAGGCAGCCGCGGCTGCCTCGAACTCGTCGACGAGCTCAAGCCTGTTGGGTCCCTCTGCCGCCAGCTCATGAGGAGCCTCGATGATCCCGGCTCGTTTGCGCCACGCCTGCAGGTTCGCGATATCGTGTCCTGCCCCGACTCCGACCGCGAGGTCCAGCGCCTGCTCCGTCGCTTCGCGGGCGCCCGCGGCGTCGCCGATGAGCCAGGCTGCTTCTGCTGCGGCAATGGCAACCGGTGCGATCCGCCGCAGCTCTCCGGTCGGCTCGGCGAGCGAGCGCGCCTCCTCGATGAGCGTGAGGACGTTCGGGTCGCCGCGCCGGGCACGGATGCGCGCGAGGACGGTAAGCGCGATCGTGCGTGGGGAGGTCGAGACCCAGCGGCGGCCGAGGATGAGTTCGGCCGATTCGACTGCGTCCGGCCAATTCCCTTTGTCGAGCTCGAAGCAGGCGCGGTTGGCGAGCAGGTAAAGCTCGTCGAGCTCATCGCCGTGTTCCCGCATGTAGGCAAGTCCCTCATCGAACAACCAAGTGACGTCATCGCGACTCGTCCAGTTCGCGGCAAGGGAGCGAGCCAGGTACGACGCGCTGACAAGCTCGACGAGGCCGCGCCTTCGCGCCAGCGCCGCCGCGCGAGCGAACGTTGCGAGACCGCGGCTGGTATCACTCGACAGCTCGCACCAGCCCATCTCGCACAGCGCCTGACAGAGGGCATCCTCATCGTCGACCACCTCCGCCAGCTCAAGTGCGCGACAAGCCGCACGCCAGGCGCCTTCGCCGTCCGATGCGGTTCGGAGAACAAAGGAAAGAGTCGATAGGGCGAGGACGAGCTCACGCCCTGGCGGCAGCTGCTCGAGAAGCTCAACAGCCTCGCGCGCGGTTCGGCGGGCCTCCTCGCCACGGCCGGGGCACCAGAGGATCCTGCCGAGACTGGCGAGCGTCTCGCCCTCCTTGAGTCGGTCCCCTATAGCGCGATAGCACGCCGAAGCCCGTCGCAGCGCATCGATCGCCTCGTCCGGCTCGTCGGTCAAGTAGCACTCGCGCGAACGGCGCTGGAGCAGATCTGCGAGCTCTCTCGACGGCAGATCCTCTCCGTGACGAAGCGCACGGGCGTAGTGGCTTGCTGCCTCCCGGTGGGCTCCGAGCGTCGATGCCTCGGCAGCCGCCAGCGGAGCATAGGCGAGCACAGCCTCACGATCTCCTGCTGCTTCGGCATGGTGGGCCAGCCTGCTCAGGTCAGGCTTGCCCAGAGGTGGTTCCGCGAGCGCAACGAGCGCCGTGCGGTGAAGCGCGCGCGCCTGATCGGGCGCGATCGACTCCTCCACGACACGCCGAGCAAGCTCGTGCCGGAACGCGATCCAATCCTGTCCCGACCTGAGCACTCCTGTGCGTAGACACGCCTCGACCTGGTTGACAGCCGCCGGGGCGACAGCCTCGAGCAACCACAGCTCGGCCCGACGGGGGAAAATCGCGACGGCATCGAGCAGCGCCCTGGCGGGGTGGTCGAGCCGGGCCGTGCGAGCAAGTACCGCGTCGCGGACCGTGTCCGGCACATCGGTCACGCCCGCACCCAGCACCTCCGTAACGAAGAACGGGTTCCCACCCGTCCGCTCGTACAAGTCGTCAAGATCGACCCCCGCGGTTTCGGCGAGTGTCGACACAGCCTCGCGCGAGAGACACGACAAGGAAAGCCGCCTCACGGCTCCACTCGAAGGCAGCGCCCCGAGCACAGAGCGAAGCGGGTGCGCTCGGTCGAGCTCGTCGTCGCGATAGCTGACCACAAGCACGGCCGGAACAGATTCACTTCGCCGCCCCACAATCCGGAGCACGTCGAGCGTTGCCTCATCTGCCCAGTGGACGTCCTCGAGCACAACCACGGAGGGGCCGGCCGATGCGAGATCCTCGAGCAGCCAGCCGGCAACAGCGTGCGGCTTGGCATGGCTATCCACGAGCTCCAGGAACCGGTCATCAGCCGTGACCCGCGCGATGTCCGCGAACGGCCCCAGCGGGCGAGGCGTGAACAGCGCATCACAATCACCCCACAGCACGCGAGCGGACGAGCCAACCTCTTCGCAAAAACGTCGAAGGACGAGCGTCTTCCCGACCCCCGCCTCGCCCGCAACGAACACAACGCCACCTCGACCTTCGCGCGCCTCGGCAAACGCCTCGCGCAAACCCTTTAGCGCCGGCTCGCGCTCTAGAAATTCACTCCCGGGCCTTGCCGCTGTCATCGCCATTGCCAAATGATCGCGCCCGGTGCAACTCACGGCAAGCGGCAGCCCAAATTGGGTGGTCGCTCGTCCCAACCTGGGTGGGTGGCACCGATGCCTCTAGGGCCCCGGCGCCCTACCGTCGACAGCCATGACAGCAGATTCGATCGAGTTCGAAAGGAGCGCAATGGAGACGTACGTCATCCTCCGGCGCAACGGCTGGCGCACTGCGGACGAGCTCCAGGAGGCAGCCGAACGTTCAACCTCGAGGGAGACCGGATGAGCGAGGAGGTGCGCTGGATCCGCAGCTACGTCACAGCCGAGCTGGACGGAAGCGTAGGGACGATCTGCATCTACCAGGCAACGAGCCCCGAGGCGATTCGGCGTCACGCCGACCGTGCCGACCTACCCGTCGACGAGATCGTGCAGGTAGCCGACACCGTGATCGTCCGAGCCGACCCGGTTCAAATCGCAACCTAGGGAAAGGAGCACAGAATGCGTAAGCGACTGTTGATCGTAATCGCCGTTCTGCTGCCGTTGGTGACCGCGCTGATCGCGGCGATGGCAGCGAGCGCAAAGCCGCCGGCGGCAACACCCACCGTTACCCCCCATTGGGTCACGGGTCTCGCCGTCGGTTCGGGCAGCACGGTCGGCCCGGACGGCGCGCTGTACGTCCCGGAGCCGTCGAGCGGCAAGATCTATCGCGTCGATCCGAACACCGGCGCGCCACCCACCGACGTCGCGCACTGCCTGCCGAAGTGGGTGATCCCACTTGGAGGGGCGATGGACGTCGCGTTCATCGGCAACACCCTGTACGCGCTGGTCACAATCGTCAGCGACCCAAATACGGACGTGGTGAACATCGGAAACAATCCCGACCACAACGGCATCTATCGCGTCGACGGCCCGGGCAGCTGCACGATCGTCGCTGACATCGGTGCGTTTGCCATCGCCCACAAACCCAATGCGGACATCTTCTTGGATGCAGGTGTCCAGTACGCGATGGAGCCCTACCGCGGTGGGTTCCTCGTCACCGACGGACACCACAACCGCGTCTACCGCGTCACGCTCGGTGGCGAGGTCAGCGAGTTCATCGCGTTTGAAGACGACGTCGTCCCGACGGGCCTCGCCGTTCAGGGCAATACGGTCTACATGGCCGAGGCAGGGCCGATCCTCGGTGACGGGTCCGAGATCGGAAAGATCGTCGGCATCAACGCGAAGTCGGGCGCCGTCACCGACGTCGCCGGACCGGGGCCGCTGCTCGTCGACGTCGAGCGGGGCCGGGGCGAGACGATGTTCGGCCTCGCGCAGGGCACCCACAGCAACCCCAACCCAGGTTCGCCGGCAGAACCGAACACCGGTGAGCTCCTTCGCGTTGACGGCAACGGCAGCTTCTCCGTCGTCGCCACCGGACTCAACCAGCCAACCTCACTCGAAATCATCGGGACGACCGCATACGTGGTCACCCTCGGCGGCGAGATCTGGAAGATCGACAACATCTCAGGCCCGCCCTACGGGCACTAATCCATCACCGACTCCGGCGTTTACCGCTGCGGGGCTGCCCAGGCCGCCCCGCAGCGCCCGTACGAACGCCGAAACCCGCCCTTTCAGGCGGGTTTCGGCGTTCGGCATCGCTTCCTTTTCACCGTGCGCGGGTGTCGTGCGGTTCCCGGGGAACCTCCCTCTGTGAGCCTGCAGATCAGGAATCCCGATCCTGAAGTCGGGAACCTACGGTTCCCTGCGACCCCTCCCTCGAAGAACCCGAGGTCGCCGGTTCCGGTAGCGGCCGTGCTGCTCGTGAGAGGCGCGGCCACGAGGGAGGCCCTCGAAAGGGCCTTCCCTCGTGCGGTCGCGTTACGCGACCAGGACGCGCTCGTTGCTCCGAGCGATGATCTTGCCGCTCATGATCTTGGGCTCGTTGGGCATGAGCCTGTCGAGCTTCTCGTCCTTGATCCAGGCAGTGACGAGCTTCGTCGAAGCCTCGCCCTGCTCGAAGGTCTCGAAGAGACCGAACGAGGTGAAGACGCCGTTGCCGGCCTCTACGAGGAAGTAGCCCTTGAAGCCGGGCAGCTCCTCGAGCTGCGGAACCAGGGTCTCGTTGACCTTGGTCGTCAGCTCGGCGATGCGATTCTGGTCCACGCCGTGGTAGCTGCGGATGGTGGCATACATGTGGTTCCTTCCGTCAGGGAAGTCCCGAGGGACTCCCGCTGCGCTCAGGCCAGGTGAGACAGTCGAAGAGAGGAAGTGTGGACACTCCGCGGCTTCAACCTTGAGCCTACGCGCTGAAGCCAGCGTAGCGACAGTTCCCGTGTGCCGAATCCGTAGTTACCCGCGCGCGCCGACTAGAACTCGTCCCAGGCATGGAGGTCGTAGATGCTCCCGACCGTCGATCAGCCCGCGACAGGAGTATCCCGCGCACACGGTGAAGCCACGCAGTAGCTTTCTCCAGGTGGCCCGGGGAGACCAGCCGCTCATTGCGGTCGTTCAGATGCGCGTTCGCGATCGCACGAGCCACGCGGAGCGGACGCCCGCATGGTGACGCCGGACGAGCTGCGGAACGTCCCACTGTTCAAGGAGCTCGAGGAGGCCGATCTCGAGTGGCTCTGTCGCGTCGTGGCCGACATCTCGCTCAGCCCCGGCGAGTACGCCGTGCACGACGGCGATCCGCCGGCGCTGTTCGCCTTGCTCGAGGGTCGCGTCGAGGCGGTCAAGGTCATCGACGGCGCCGATAGCGTGGTCGGGAAGCGCGAGCCCGGAAACCTGCTCGGCGAGATCTCGATCGTCCTCGGCACGCCCCATCCCGCCGGATTCCGCGCGGTCGACGAGGCGAGAGTCGTCAGGATCGAGCCACACGACTACCACGCGCTCGCAGCCAACGTGCCCGAGGTCGCGAGCCACGTCGGGCGCCTCGCGGCCGACCGGATCGGCGGGCCAAAGGGGCTGCAAGCGCTCGCATCGTCTCCGACCCCGTACCGGGCGATCGTTCTCGGGCACCGCTGGGACGCTGCGTGTGGAGAGCTCCGGCGCTTCCTCGACCGCAACCAGATCAGGTTCAGATGGTTCCAGCCCGACATACCCGCCGAGGCGGAGCAGTGGTGGGGGGCGCTACCGGCCGAGGGAGACTACCCGGCGTTTCGCATCGTGAACGGCAAGACCGTCGTCCGGCCGCAGCTGCGCCGGGTGGCTGAGCTTCTCGAGATCGCGACCGAGCCTGTCGCCGCCGAGTACGACACCGTGATCGTCGGCGCAGGGCCAGCCGGTCTCGCCGCCGCGGTGTACGGCGCCTCCGAGGGACTGAGCACGCTCGTGGTCGAGCGCGAGGCACCCGGCGGTCAAGCCGGCACCTCGTCGCGGATCGAGAACTACCTCGGCTTCCCGTCGGGCGTCTCCGGCGACGACCTCTCGAAGCGAGCGCTGCAGCAGGCGCGCCGGCTCGGCGCGGAGATCCTCGTCACGCGGTCGATCACGCGGATAGACGCAGCGAACCACCAGATCCACCTCGACGGAGGAGACGTCGTGCAGGCGCGGACGATCATCCTTGCCTGTGGCGTCTCGTGGCGTCAGCTGCAGATCGAGGGATTCGACCGGCTGGTGGGCAAAGGGATCTTCTACGGCGCCGCACGGAGCGAAGCGTCCAACACCCACGGCCTCGACGTTCAGATCATCGGAGCCGGGAACTCGGCCGGCCAGGCGGCGATGTTCTTCTCCGCGCACGCGCGAACCGTGACGATCCTCTACCGCGGCGAGTCGCTCGAGAAGAGCATGTCCCGGTACCTCGTCGATCAGCTCGCCACGCGCAAGAACATTCACGTGCGGTACCGGACCGAGGTGACCGCGGCGCACGGCGACGGCTCCCTCGAGGCGATCGACGTCCACGACGCCGGGACCGGCGAGACGACCCGGCTCGAGTCGGGCGGGCTCTTCATCTTCATCGGCGCAGATGCGGAGACGTCGTGGCTCCCGCCCGATATCGCACTCGATCCCAGGGGCTACGTGCTCACCGGTGCCGACGCGCGCGTTGCCGAATGCTGGTCGCTCGACCGTGATCCGTACCTCCTCGAGACGAGCGTCCCGGGCATCTTCGCCTGCGGCGACGTCCGCTTCAGCCCCGTGAAACGCGTGGCAGCGGCTGTCGGCGAGGGGAGCATGGCCATCGCCTTCGTGCACCAGTACCTGAGGGACGCCGAAGTCCGCTCGGCGAGCTCCTAGCGCCGGCTGTCAGCCGAAGATGATGACGAGCAGCAGGGTGAGAACGAACGCGGTGGCGTCGAGAATCATGACGGCCGATTCTATGCATATGGCGAGGTCTGCTGAGACGCGCTCTGCGCCTGCTTCCCTATGCTCGGTGCATGGCCGCGAGCACACCTGAACCGCGCATCGGCGAGATCTTCGATGCCGTCGCCGAAGCGTACGACCGCGTTCGGCCCGGATATCCAGACGAGCTCGTCGACGCGGCCTGCACCATCGGCGCGCTCGACGCCGGGTGTCGGGTGTTGGAGGTCGGCTGCGGCACGGGCAAGCTGACGGAGGCGCTCGCCGAGCGGCGGCTCGTGGTGGACGCCGTCGATCCCGGCGAGAACATGATCGCGTTCGCCAGGAGGCGGGTCGGCGACATGAACCCTGTCAGCTTTCACCTCGGGAGATTCGAGGACGTATCCCTCCCGGTCGGCGCGTTCGACGCAGTGTTCTCCGCCACTGCGTTCCACTGGGTCGATCCGGCCGTGGGGTGGGCGAAGGCGGCAGAATCACTCCGACCTGGCGGAATGATGGCCTTGCTGATGAACATCAGCTTCTGGGAGGAGGCGACAGCGGCAAACGACGAGGCGCTGCAAGAGGTGTTCAGGAAGTACTGGCACGACCAGGGCCCGTGGTACCCCCTGCGCGATCTCGAGACGATCCAGGCGGGGGTCGAGGAACGCAGTGACGACATCACCGCCGTCTGGACGTGGCTCGGGCACCACGACCTCACGAACCCGGAAGCCGCGACCCTGTTCACGAACCTCCGGCTCACGACTGTCGCGTTGTCGCAGGAACAAACGGCCGACGAGCTCTGGTCGTTCTTCGAGACGACCTCGTCCTACCATCGCCTCGAGCCCGACGACCGCGAGGCTCTGGAGCACGAGACCCGCGATCTGTTCGACCGATCTGGGGGCACTCTCGAGGACCAGCGAGCTCGCCGTCCTCGTCACCGCACAACGCACGTAGGATCGAGACTCCCTAACCGAGGAGACGCACATGCCCGTCGCTTTCATCCAGGAGTTCGCCGCGACCGACGACGACCGGAGCACGGCGAACTACGACATGATCGTGAAGCAGGTCATGCCCGAGGACAATTGGCCGCAGGGATTGCTCTTCCACACCGCCGGCTGGGACGAGGAGGCCAGCGTCTTTCGCATCTTCGACGTCTGGGAGACGCAGGAGGACTCGCAGCGCTTCCAGGACGAGCGACTGATGCCGCTCATCCAGGGCGCCGGCGCACCGCCTGACCGCTCGCATTACTACGAGCTTCACCACCTCGTCAAGCAGTAGCTCGCCACGGCGGCGGCTACGCTCGCAGCGATGAGCGAGACGATTCTGCGCGCACCTGCCGACGGGTTTGTCTCGACCTTTCCGGACACCCGGTTCGATGCGATCCTGGTCGTCTCGTTCGGAGGGCCGGAAGGGATGGACGACGTGATGCCGTTCCTCGAGAACGTCACGCGCGGACGCAACGTCCCGCGCGAGCGGCTCGAGGCCGTTGCTCATCACTACGAGCTGTTCGACGGCGTCAGCCCGATCAACGCCCAGAACCGCGCGCTCATCGCAGCACTGCGGGTGGAGCTCGACACGCACGGCATCGAGCTGCCGATCTACTTCGGCAACCGCAACTGGGATCCGTTCCTCGCCGACGCTCTCCGGGAGATGGCCGACGCAGGTGTCGAGCGAGCGCTCGCGTTCTTCACGTCCGGGTACTCCTCGTACTCCAGTTGCAGGCAGTACCGCGAGGATCTCTTCAACGCGCAGCAGCTCGTTGGCCCCACGGCGCCCGAGGTGGTGCGCACGCGCATGTTCTTCAACCACCCCGGCTGGATCGAGACGAACGCCGACCACGTGCGCGCGGCGCTCGCACGGTTAGCGGCCGGCAACGAGGCGCACGTCGCGTTCACGGCGCATTCGATTCCCACCACGATGGCCCAGGCTTGCCGCTATGAGGATCAGCTGCGCGAGTCGGTGCGGCTCGTGGCCGAGGCCGTCGGCGCGGCTGACACGGCGCTCGTCTACCAGAGCCGCAGCGGGCCGCCTCAGGTGCCGTGGCTCGAGCCGGACATCCTCGACCACCTCCGTGCGCTGGCCGACCGCGGCGTCACGGACGTTGTCATCTCCCCCATCGGCTTCGTGTCGGACCACGTGGAGATCCTGTTCGACCTCGATGTCGAGGCGCGCGATACAGCCGCCGCCCTGGGTCTCGACCTCGTGCGTGCGTCGAGCGCGTCGACGCACCCACGGTTCATCGCGATGATCCGCGAGTTGATCGAGGAGCGTCTCGGTCTCACGAGCGAGCGTCTGGCGGTCGGCCGCTTCGCGGCGAGCCACGACGTCTGCCCGGTCGACTGCTGCCTGCCGGGCACCGGTCGGCCGAGCCCATGGTCGCTAGGTCACTCCGGGAACCCGTAGGGGCGAGGCGAAGCCTCGCCCTCACTGCAACGCCCGTCTCCACAACCGACACGAAGGCGACACACGCACGTCCAACCTCAACCGGCAGGCTCTTCCACATGCCGACCCGGCGGCCGACGCGACTCCCCCACTACGACTACACGCGCGCGGGGGCGTACTTCGTCACGATCTGCCTGCGCGATCGGACGCCGCTACTCGGGCACGTCTACGGCGACGTCATGAGGCGAAGCGTCTTTGGTGACCTCGTCGCCGGCGAGATCTCCGACCTCGAGGAGCGATTCGCAGGGGTCAGCGTCGACCTCTCCATGGTCATGCCCGACCATGCTCACCTGATCGTCGTGCTCGGGGAACAACACCGTCGGCTCGGCACGATCGTGGGGTCACTCAAGGCCGCGAGCGCAATCGCGATCAACAGTTGCCGCGGCACGAAGGGAACACCCGTGTGGCAGCGCGGCTACTACGACCACGTGATCCGCGATCAAGCCGACCTCGACCGCATCCGCGAGTACATCGTCACGAACCCGGTGCGGTGGACACTGCGGCAAAACACGAAGCACGACCTCGCATCGTAGGGGCGAGGCAAAGCCTCGCCCGAGCCCAACACAAACGCAAAGGGCGACGCTCCGCATCGCCCCTACGCCAAACGGCACACCACGAGCCTCAAACGCCGAACCCACACGAACCCCGAAGGGCGACGCTCCGCATCGCCCCTACGCCAAACGGCAACCACGAGCGCAAACGCCGACCGCACCCTCCCCCGTAGGGGCGAGGCAAAGCCTCGCCCGAACCACCACAAACGCCGAACGGGCGACGCTCCGCATCGCCCCTACGCCGAACCGCACCCACGGGCCGCGCCAACGCCGAACCCACCTTCCCCGTAGGGGCGAGGCAAAGCCTCGCCCGAACCCACCACGAACGCAAAGGGCGCCGCTCCGCGTCGCCCCTACGCCGAGTCTTCCTCCATGCGGACGGTGAAGGCGAGGCGCCAATCCTCGTCGCCGGCGCCGTCGATCGACAGCCGCCACTCGTAGCGGCATCCCGGCTCGAGAGCCAGCGGCCCCGAGTTGACGGCGAGCGGCAGCTCGAGCGGAGTGCCAGGCTTGATCCCCGCGGGACGGCCAACCTCGAACTCGATGTCATCGAGAAAGACGACCGCCGCCTCCTCCCCTTCTTCCGTGGCCGGCGCCGTCACCGGTTGGCCGTCGGCGTCGACGAGCTCGAGGCGCAACGTGTGCCGTCTGTTCGCCTGGTCCCACGGCACGTGGACGAGAATCGCGATCCCGAAGGGCGTCGGATCGGGGCCGGTGAGCGACCAGCCGCCACCGACGACCGTCAACTTGCCGTCGGCGACCTGGGCGTAGTCGGCGAGGAGCATCGTCACTTTCATGGCGTGCACTCTCTCACACACCGACACGGTCGAAGTGGGTTGCTCGCGTCAGCCGCGCCGAGCGACGGCGCCGTCACGCGATCGGCGCGCGCCTCGGAGCATCTGTCGACGGTGTCTCGTCGCGAACGAACAGCCGCCAACGGGCGTACAGCGGAATCGAACGCGCGAATCCGGACGAGCAACTCGGCGTTCAGGCGCAGATCGTCGAGCCATGCTGCCGAATACAGCAGCTGCTGATCGATCTCACGGACTCCCCGTCCGAGAATCCGGACGGTCCGACTCACGCCGGTTGGCATTGCACGTTCGTCCCCTGTCCCACTCTCAGCGCCTCCCCGAGTCGCACTTGCCGCCGTCCGGAGCATATGACGTATCGGCCCCTGCGCCAATCGCTCGCGCCGGGTGATTTGTCCGTTGTTGGCACACGACGAGCCGCCCAGCACGTTGCCGGGTTCGCTAGGGTCCCGCGAATCGTCGAGACGTAGGGAGGCCTGAACGATGCTCAAGCGACTGTTCTTCGCCGTACTCAGTTTCTGGCTGCTGAAGAAGTACGTACTGCCGTACTTTCGTGACGACAGCAACGCGGCACCGGATGAGCCGATTTGAGGGACGCGCCGGCCGAGGGTGAGCCGGCCGAGCGCGACGACAGGCCGCCCATCTGCCCGGCCTGCGGCGTGACGATGGGGATCGTGCTGGACGAGCGCGAGTCGCCGCGGTTCGTGTGTCTCGAGTGCGGGTGGGGCGAGTAGCGCCCCGACTCCAGGTTGGGCGCGCGTCGCGACCAGCGTCGCGCTTATCACAGGCACCGATCTAGGAGGGCTCGATTCGCTCCACTGTCACGACCTTGTCGATCGAGCGGTCGAACGATGCGATAGCGCCGACACCGCTCGCTTCCGCGTTCGCAACGAGGTAAGCCTCGGCGAAATCGAGCCGATCGACCTCGTAGACCTCAATTGCTCGCAGGAGAAGGCCGGCGTCGACGACAACGATGGCGGGATAGGCAATGACCGATCGGACGAGTTCGGCGACCCGCGTGCGCTCGACTTCGTAGAACGACTCGAGCACATAGACGACCTCGGCGACGACCAGATCCGGCACGAGCAGCTCGTCGGCCCGGGCAAGAAACGTCGCAGCTCGGCGCGCCTGGTCCGGCGGATCGCCGGTCAGGTACCGGATCAGGACGTTCGTATCTAGGAAGGCACTCAACCGCGCGTCTTCGCCCGAGCCGCCCGGGCTCGGCGTCGTACCTCGGGCCACGGCGTGCCCTTCTTCTCGGCCGGAACCGAGACGGCACCCCCGAGGTCGAGCAGGTTCGGAGTCCGCGCGAGCACAGCGCGTTGGCCTTCGACGCGAAACACGACCTGATCGCCCTCGACGAGACCGAGAGCCTCGCGGACGGCCTTTGGCACGGTGACCTGGCCTTTGGACGAGAGTTGAGCCGCTACGTCCATAGACTTCTCCTTACTTATAGGGTACGAGTAAGGATACATCCAGGATCCAATCCCGGCAATTGGGCGGAAGCCAGTGGAGCCCACGAAAGCCTGGCGCCACACACACCGGCGAGCCGTCCTCGCTACTGCTGCTTGCCGGCCAGCTCAGCGTCGATCCGGGCGATGCATTGACGGAGCTCGCGGAGCCGCGCCTCGTGTGCAGCGCGCCATGCGCGCCACTCCTCAGGGGTCCATTTCTTCTTCTTCATCACCATCCTCCTCGTCACCGAGAATCGCGAGGATGCGGCCCGTGTCCACGTAGACGTCGGCCAACGCGCCGCTGATCAGGCGCACCTCATCGCGATAGATGCCCCGCTCCTCGTCCATTCCAACACGATGCCTGGAGAACGGACGCGACGCAAGATGTCCACAGCGGACGGCACTCCGATGGACGCAGGAGTCGGCGACAACGTTAAGAGTCGCCTCGGATCTGGGCGCTTTCTCTCGCCCTGCTGCCGCGGCAGTACAGCCGAAACGGGAACTGTGACATGATCGTCCCCGAGGCGACGTTGCGCGTCATTCGACCGCGTCGGACCGGACACACATGGAGGAACGGATGAGCGACATCGACACACCCGGGGCTGCCCCCGCGACCGTTGGCCGAGCCCGACCGCAGGCGGAGGCGCACGATGCGAGCCATCGTCGCGGTGCTGGTCGTGGCGGTGGCGGTCGTCGTGGCCGCGGGTTGTGGCAGTTCGAGCAAGGACGCGGCAGGTACCACGACCGTAGCGACCGACACCACGTCCTCGACCGACACCACGTCCTCGACCGACACCACGTCATCGACCGACACGACCTCGTCGACCGACACCACTTCCGCCGACACCACGTCCTCGACGGACACGTCCGCGGCCGACACCACGTCGACCGACACGACCTCGTCAACAGACACGTCCACAACCGACCTGAGTGCGGCCGGCGTGAGTGCGGGCTGCCAGAAGGTCGCAAACCTGTCGGCGGAGCTCTCCAAGTCGCTCGGCGCAACGGGGGGAGGCGGTGGCCAGGCCGACCTGGAGGCAGCCGCAAAGGCATACGAGGCATTCGCCGACAAGGTGCCCGCGGAGATCCGCGGCGCGTTCAAGACGCTTGCGGCCGCGTTTGCGAAGTACGCCGTTGCGCTCAAGGGCGTCGACCTGTCGTCGGGCAAGACACCCGACGCCGCGACGCTGGTCAAGGTCGCAAAGGCAACGCAGGGCCTCAACAGCGGGGCGATTACGACGGCGAGCAGCGAGATCTCTGCCTGGGCAGCGAAGAACTGCAACGTGAAACCCTGAGCAGGAGCGAGTCCCTACCGCCCGAAGGGCGACCGCCAACGAGATCGACCCCGAGCTTCGACTACGGGCCGCGCAGGCAGCGTGACTCCGGCCAGCAAGGCAGCCGGCACGTCTTCCGTCAGCCAGCGTCCCAACGCCTCGTCGCCAACCGCGTCCCGCGCAGCCGACAGCCCCGCCGCCCGCACGATCGGCGCATGCGCGTCGCTCGCGATCAGGAACGCGAGCTCTCGCTCGAGCAACGCGGCGGCGCAGCGCGCCTGCGTCTTCCCCATCCGCCCGTCGACGGCCGCGGCCGTGAGCTGCGGAACGGCCCCCGCCGCCACGAGCGGCTCCAGCAGCTCGGGTCGCTCCTGGACATCCGGATTTCGCTCGGGATGGGCGAGCACGCACACGATCCCGTCGGCACCGAGGTCGCGCAGCGTGCTCTCGAGCGAGAGCGGCCAGCCGTAAAGAGGAAACTCGAGCAGCAACAGCTTGGGATTCCCGCCGAGGCCGAACCGGACCCGCTCGTCCCCG
Organism: uncultured Thermoleophilia bacterium; assembly: GCA_963784945.1. GTDB lineage: Bacteria > Actinomycetota > Thermoleophilia > Gaiellales > Gaiellaceae > Gaiella. The sequence goes on from CAWATN010000013.1 coordinate 459,974, forward strand.
GAGAGCCCGTCGAGCTCGTCCAGCGCGATCTCGCCGCCGGGCAGCACCTCCAGCGGGATCCCCTCAGCCGCCACCGCTGCACGCAAGTCACCGAGCGCCCGCTCCATCTCCGCCACAGGCGTCCGGTAGCGCGGATGCACGTGCGGCGTAGCAGCCACGGCTGAGACACCGTCCTCGACCATCGAGCGAGCCATCGCGAGCGCCTCCTCGAGGTCGCGGGCGCCGTCGTCGAGGCCGGGCAGAACGTGGCTGTGGAGGTCGATCACTCCTCTACGGTACTGCCGCACTCACGTCCGCGAGTGTGGTGCGAGACGAGCCGCTACTTCCCTCTCGCCGCCAGCTCGGCGTCGATTCGTGCGATGCACCGACGAAGCTCTCGAAGCCGCGCCTCGCGGGCCGCGCGCCATGCGCGCCACTTACCGGTCGGCGTCCTCCTCGCCTCGAGGGCAGTCACAGCGTCGCGAGATGCTGCCGCTGCGTTCCGTTGTGGAAGGAAAAATCCAGTATCAGCTCGGCGTCCAGTGCATGGGCAACACGGCGGAGCGTCGCCAGGCGAGGCTCGTGCTCTCCGCGCTCGAGCCGGGCGATCGCCGGCTGCGACACGCCGCAGCGTCGACCCAGCTCAGCCTGGGAAAGGCCATGCTCGATCCGGAAGGCGACGAGCCGGCGGGCGATCTGCTCGTACGGCTCCAGGTCTTCGAGCGCCGTTTCGTACGCTGGATCCTTGCGAAGCTCGCTGTCCAGGTGGGCCAGGTGTCTCGTTGCCATAGGCCTTCTCAACCCTGCCTTCCTCGGTAGTCGCTCAGGTACATCTCCGCCTCCCGAACGGCGCGATCGAGGTCGCGGGTGCCCGTCTTGTGGAAGCCGGTGAAGAGCACGAACGTGTCGGAGTCCCGCAGATACAGAATGCGGTACTGCTGCCCGGCGAAGCGTGTCCGCAACTCGCGGAACGGCGCTCCCTTGACGGCACTGGTGTCGGGGAAGCCGAGCCTTGGGCCGAAGACCTCGAGCCGCCCGATCGCCTGCCGCACCTTGGCCCGATGCCTGGCCGGCAAGCCGATTAGGAACTCGAGCACCGGAACTCGTCCTTCGAGCGTTTCGTAGAGCCTGACCTCCCATGAATCGGCGGCGGTTGTCGGGTTCATACCACGCTCGCTATGATACCACGAATGTTATGGATAAGTCCGGATTCCTGTCCTGACCTCACTTGACGCGGAGCCGCAAGCGCTCGTAACGCTCTATTTCGCTCTCGCGGCCAGCTCGGCGTCGATCCGGGCGACGTGTGCCCGGAGCTCTCGCTCGAGCGCCTCCCTTGATTCGAGCCAGGCCCGATATGCCTCACGGGTCGGGAAGATTCTCCTCTTCCTCTTCATCGTCTTCTCCTTCGATGTAGCCGAGAACCGTCCTGACATCGACCGTGAGATCGGCAAGCGCGATCATGATCGACCTCACCTCACCGCGATAGATGCCCTGTTCCTCATCCATGCGATCACGATGCCTGACTGACGGAAGTGGCGCAAGATGTCCGCAAGGGCCACTCGCCCCCTACCCGCACGCCGACATCAACCCGCAGCAGCGTCCGCAACGCGCAGTCCGCGGGCGGAGCAGCGGAAATGTCGTCGGTGAGCCGGAAGCCGGGTCGTCGTCGCGCACGTGAGGCGTCGCCGCCACGGCGGAAACACCGTCCTCGACCATCGAGCGCGCCATCGCGAGCGCCTCGTCGAGGTCGCGGGCGCCGTCGTCGAGGCCCGGAAGAAGGTGCGAGTGGAGATCGATCACTCCGTTACGGTACTTCGCCGCGCATATCGTCACGTCAAGCGTCACCGTTGCCGGTGCGCCTCGCCCGGTTGCTTGTGACCCCCTATGCGGATACGCTCAAAAGGGGTACGTCCAGAAGTAGAGCCGTCGAGGGAAGATCGGGGAGGGGAAAAGGGAGCATGGCCTCAGAGGCCTCACACCGCGAGGCGGCGTCGCTGTCGACATATCTCCGCGTCCTGCGACGCCGCAAGTGGATCGTGATCGCGTGCGCCGTGCTCGTGCCCGCGACCGCCTACTTCCTCTCCGCCCGCCAGCCGGCGCAGTATCAGGCGTCCGCCGACGTGTACCTCAGCTCGCAGGACCTCGCGGGCGCCCTCACGGGGATCAGCGCGCCCTACGTCGACGAGGCCCGTCTGGCGGACACGCAGGCGATGCTCGCGCACGTGCCGCTCGTCGCGCAGCGGGCGATCACGCTCTCGGGCGTCGAGGGCGTGACCGCCGGACGAGCCTGCTCGGAAACGCCAGCATCGTCCCGGCGGCGACACGAACATCCTCAAGTTCACCGTCACGAACAACGACCCCGTGACGGCGAAGCGACTGGCGACGGCCTACGCGAGGGCGTTCACGACCTACCGCGGGGAGCTCGACACGCAGGCAGTCCGGAAGGCCCGTCGAGGAGGTCGACCTCAAGACTGACGCAGCTCGAGGCCAACGGCGATGGCCAGCTCTCAACTCGCGATCAGCCTGCGCTCGAAGGATCAGCAGCTTGCAACGCTCCAGGCGCTGCAGACGTCGAGGACGTACGTGATCCGCACCGCGGAGCGACGCGCGTCCAGATCGCTCCGACACCGAGGAAGAACGCGATGCTCGGCCTGATCCTCGGCATCGTGCTCGGCCTCGGACTCGCCTTCGCGGTCGACGCGCTCGACACCCGCGTCCGCTCGGCGACCGAGGTGGGCGAGCGGCTCGGCCTGCCGCAGCTCGCACGAGTGCCGCCGCCGCCGAAGGCACTCGCGAAGGACGACCAGCTCGTGATGATCGCTCAGCCGACGGGCACGAGCGCCGAGGCGTTCCGGATGCTGCGCACGAATCTCGATTTCGCGACGCTCGAGATCCACGGTGCGCGCACGATCCTCGTCACGAGCGCCGTCGAGAAGGAGGGGAAGTCGACGACGTCGGCCAACCTCGCCATCGCCGAGGCACGGGCCGGACGCCGTGTCGCCCTCGTCGACCTCGACCTGCGCGTCCCCTATCTCGACCGCTTCTTCGGCCTCCTGCACGCCGAGGGCATCACCGACGTCGCGCTCGGAAACACCTCGTTGAGGTCGGCCCTGAAGAGGATCGACCTCGACACGGGCACGGTCGCCTCGTCGGCGCGAAGCGGCAACGAGACGAACGGCCGGGCCGTCGAGCAGGGCTGCCTCGACGTGCTCGTGTCGGGGCCGCGCCCGCCCGATCCGGGCGAGTTCGTCGGCGGCCGGCGGCTGGCCGAGATTCTCGCGATTCTGCACGAGGACTACGACCTCGTCATCGTCGATACGCCTCCCGTCTTGCGGGTCGGCGACACGATGACGCTCTCATCGCATGCCGACGGGATCCTCGTCGTGACGAAGCTGAACGTGATCCGCCGCCCGATGCTGACCGAGCTCCGGCGCACGCTCGGGACGGCTCCGACGCGGAAGCTCGGCTACGTCGCCACCGGCTCGCGCGACAAGGAGACCGGCGGCTACGGGTACGGCTACGGCTACGGCGGGTACGGCTACGGCGAGCCGAAGGCCGAGAAGCCCGCACCGCGCGCCGACCAGCCGTCGAAGACCCCGCCGACGCGACGCCTACCGGCGTCGGCCACCGTGCCCGAAGAGAGCGAGCGGACGTGACGGGCCGCGAGCCGTCGTCGCCCGTCGAGCGATGGAGCTCGGGAGCGACGGTCTCGTGGAGCTCGAGCAGGCGACGCTCGAGCACGGAAACGTCACCGCCCCCGAGTACTCCGTCGAGGACGTCGTCAGCGACCGCACACGCGACCTCATTCGCAAGCGGCGCTTCGGGAAGACGCACAGGCGTGGCTGGGTGATGAAGCGCGCGCTCGCGACCGCCGACGTGGTCGGCCTCTCGCTGGCGTTTGTCGCTCACGAAGCTGACGCTCGAGCAGCGAGGTCGCGAGCCAGTACGACAGCGTCGGCCCCGCCGTCGAGATCGGCGATATTCGTGCTCACGCTGCCGCTCTGGCTCGCGCTCGCCCGCGTCTACGGCCTCTACGACCGCGACGAGGCCCGCACCGACCACTCGTCGGTCGACGACCTGTTCGGCCTCTTCAACATGCTCACGGTCGGCACGTGGGTGTTCTTCACTGCGACCTGGCTCACCGGGATCGCGCACCCGACGGTTCAGAAGCTGCTGCTGTTCTGGGGCTCGGCGATCCTGTTCGTCGCGCTCGCGCGTGGCGTGGCACGCAGCTATCTGCCGTCACACCGACTCGTACGTCCAGAACACCGTCATCGTCGGTGCCGGACACGTCGGGCAGAGCGTGGCGCACAAGCTGCTGCAGCATCCGGAGTACGGCGTCAACCTCGTCGGCTTCGTCGACGAGCACCCGCGGGAGCGCCGAGGCGACCTCGACGAGCTCACGGTTCTCGGCAAGGTGGGCGACCTGCCACAGCTCGTCGGCACACTCGACGTCGAACGGGTGATCATCGCGTTCTCGCAGGCATCTCACAAGCAGGCGCTCGCGATCATCCGCGAGCTGAACGGCCTCGACGTGCAGGTCGACGTGGTGCCGCGCCTGTTCGAGGTTCTCGGGCCGCAGACGACGATCCACGGCGCGGAGGGGATTCCGCTGCTCGGCCTACCGCCGGCGAGCCTGCCCTGGTCGAGCCTCGTCATCAAGCGGGCAATGGATCTGACGGTGTCGTCCGTCGCACTCGTCCTGCTCTCGCCGCTGCTCGCGATCATCGCGCTGGCGATCAGGCTCGACTCGCCGGGACCGGTCCTGTTCCGGCAGGTGCGGATGGGCAAGGGCGACCGCCCGTTCCGGATCCTCAAGTTCCGCACGATGACGGCCGACGCCGACGAGCGGAAGGACGAGGTCGCCCATCTGAACAAGCACTCCGACGGCGACGACCGGATGTTCAAGATCCCCGACGACCCGCGCATCACCCGCGTCGGCGGCGTCCTGCGCAGGTACTCACTCGACGAGCTGCCTCAGCTGGTCAACGTGCTGAAGGGCGACATGAGCCTCGTCGGCGCACGGCCGCTCATTCCCGACGAGCACCGCCACGTCGACGGCTGGGGGACGCGGCGGCTCGACCTGAAGCCGGGCATGACCGGCCTCTGGCAGGTGCTCGGCCGCGACGACATTCCGTTCGGCGAGATGGTCAGCCTCGACTACCGCTACGTCACGACGTGGTCGGTGCTGGGAGACGTCAAGCTGATGTTGCGGACCATTCCGGTGATGCATCGCAGCGAGGTGTAGATGGCCGTCGCGGGTAACGATCGTGGCCCACGACGTCGACGGGGCCGGCGGGATGGAGACGGCAGCTGCGCGAGCTCATCACAGGGCTGCTCGAGCGCGGATGTGTCAGTAACCGTCGTGTCGCGGACGCTCGGGCTACCTCCGCACGAGCGACTGCGCTGGCGACGTGTCCCCGGCCCTGCGCGGCCGTTCGTTCTGGCCTACCCGTGGTTCGCCGCTCGTTGCGTCGCTCATGCTGCTTCGCTCGCGAGACGGGCGTGCTCCACACGACGGGCGCCATCGTGCTCAACCGGGCCGACGTGTGCACCGTGCACTACCTGCACAACGGCCCCGCGAGCAGCGTGAATCGAGCCAGCCGCACAACGCTGCTCCATCGCCTGAATGCCCGCGTGGGGACCGTCATGAGCCGCGCCTTCGAGCGGTTCGTGTACCGAAGCCGCGCGCGAAGCGTGCGTGCTCGTCGCGGTGTCGGAGCCGTTGCGGCAGGAGATCGTCCGCGCCTTCCCTGAGCGATCCGGCGATGTCTGCCTGATCGGCAACGGCGTCGACACGAGCGCTTCGCGCCGATCCGATCGCACGAGCGGCGGTGCGTGACGAACTCGGCCTCGGGGACGAGGACTTCGTGGCGCTGTTCGTCGGCTCGGAGTGGCGCGGCAAGGGGCTCGACGTCGCGATCGACGCTCTCGAGACGTGTACCGCCTGTCACCTCGTCGTCGTCGGCCAGGGAGACGTCGCCGAAGCGCGACGACGAGCGGAAGCGCTCGGCGTCGCCGATCGACTCATCGTTCGTCGGCGAGACCGACGAGCCGGAGCGGTACTACGCCGCCGCCGACGCCTTCGTCCTCCCTAGCGCCTACGAGTCGTTCTCGATCGCGGCCTATCGAGGCGGCTGCGTCGGGCCTTCCCGTGGTGGCGACCGCGGTCGGCGCAATCCCGGAGCTCGTCGCGCAGGGAGGCGGCGATCCTAGTCGACGCCGATAGCCGCGGATGTCGCACTCGGCGCTCGGAGACTTGCCGGCGATCCTGCACTGCGAGCGTCGATGGGCCTCGAAGGTCGTCGCGCTAGCGGCCGAGCACGGCTGGGACGGGTCGTCGCCGCCTATCGTCTCCCTCTACGAGCGACTAGCCCAGCCCGCGGCTTGCTCGAGGCGGTTCGCCGATGAGGGCCGGCAGACTGAGCCGTCAGTTTCCGATCCACGCGGGTCGGTCGATCCAGCGAGACTCGGGAGTCGAGGCGCGTGACCGCGATCGCGGTCGCCGCCAGACGAACGCTAGTCCCGCTCGGGGCCGCGCTGCTCGCGATCTTCGTCGGCGCCGAGACTCGTCCGCCAGCCGTCACTCACCCGGCTGATCGCTGCGGCGTGCTTCGGCCTGCTCGCCTTCGTCGCCGCAGCCCAGTGGCCGGAACGGACGGTCGTGGCGACGCTCCTGCTGCTCCCGTTTCTCGCCTTCGGACGGCGGCTGCTCCTCGAGTTCACGGGCTGGCAGTCGACCGACCCACTCCTTCTCGTCGCACCCGCCGTCGTCGGGCTGATCCTCGTCCGTCTCTTCGTGTTCGAGCGTCGCGAGCTCGCGAAGAGACCGCGGTCTCGAAGCTGATGCTCGTCGTCCTGGTGCTCACACTCCTCCAGGTCGCGAAACCCCCGCGGCGGTGGACTCGGCGCCGGCCTCGCCGCGCTGCTGTTCACGGCCGTGCCGCTGGCCTGGTACTTCCTCGGGCGCGAGCTCATGACGCCGCGCGCGATGCACGTGATCTTCGGAGGACTCGTCGTCATCGCCTGCTTCGTCGCCGTCTACGGCCTCAACCAGACCTGGAGAGGCATGCCCGGGTGGGATCTGGAGTGGGTTCGGCAGACGGGGTACGCGGCGCTCAACGTCGGCGACGTCATCCGCGCGTTCGGGACGTTCTCCAGTGCCGCCGAGTACGCCTACTTCCTCGGTATCGCGATCGTCGTCTCGATTGCGTTCGCGCTTGCGCCGACACCCGTACTTTCTTCCGGCCATCCCTCTGCTTGCCGTGGCTCTGTTCTACGAGTCGAGCCGCGGCATCATCGTGACGACGATCTTCGCCGTGATCGTTGTCCTCGCCGCCCGCACCGGCAGCATGCGCCGCGCGGTCGTCACGCTCGGCGTCTGCCTCGCCTCTCTGGTGCTGGCCTTCACGTTCGCGCCGCGGCATCCTGAGGACCAGGCGGCGTCCTCGTCCGACCCACTCGTGACCCATCAGCTCGGCGGGCTGGCCGACCCGTTCAACCAGGACACGTCGACGCTTCCATCGCATCTCGCCATGTTCCAGAACGGATTCAGGTCGGGTGTGCTCGATCCGCTCGGCCATGGCATCGCGTCGACGACCCTGGCGGGATCGAAGCTCGGAACGCGGATCGGCCTCGACGGAGGTCGACGTCTCGAACGTCTTCGTCTCGCTCGGAACATTCGGCGGGCTGGCGTATCTGGCTCTCGTTCTCCTCGTGCTCCATGCGGCGTTGCGTCTCGCCGTCGAGCGCCGCGACGCCGTCTCGCTGGCAGCGCTCGGCACGCTCGTCGTTGTCTTCGGCCAGTGGTTGAACGGCGGGTTCTGGTCGGTTGCGCCCCTCGTCTGGCTCACCGCCGGGTTCGTCGTTGCGAGCACAGAGTCGACGATGACGAGGATGCGGGCCGGCGGCGAGGTTCCGGTCGATAGCACCTTTCACGTGGGGAGGCCGAACCCGATGGACGCCGAGCCGGAGTGCCCCGATGCGCCGCAGCTCGCCGCCGATGCGGCAACGGCGAGCGGGCACAGTGCAACAGCTCGCGCGACGCTGACAACTCGCACGAATCGCCGATTGCGCATCTGTGCCTTCGGCTGGGTTGAGCCTGACGCCGGGAGCGTTGCCTCCGCCAACTACATCCTTCTGCGAGCACTAATCGAATCGGACATAGAAATCGATTTCTTTGCAAATCCCCGTCACGTCCCCGAGCCCAAGGGGCTCTCCGGCCCCACATTTAGATACGTGCCCGCGATCCCGCCGTGGCCTGAACGAGTCTCACCAAGGCTGCGACGGCTGACCTCTGTCTTCCTCTACCCGGCTGTTCGCGCAGCGTGGAAGGACGCGTTCTTGCGAGAGGCGCTACCTCGCCACGTCGAGCAGCCGTACCAACTCCTTCTCTCGCTCGGGACGCTCCCTGAGTTCACCATCGTGGGGGTGCCGACGACCGCCTGGCTTCAAGCCTCGCCGCAAACAGAGCTGGAAGCCATCCGCATGCTTCGCAAGCCGATCGTGTCTTTGCGAGGCCACATCTTCTATCACGCACTCGTCGCGTACTACGGGCTAAGTGTTCGAAGAGCGCGTCGTCAGCTTCGGTTCTGCGACAACCTCATCGTTGGTAGCCAATGGTCGCTGCAGAAACTCTCCGAGTGCGTTGGCCACGGTCATCGGTTGCACGCACTTCCGTACCCGGTCGACCTCGGTCGCTTCACCCCTGGGCCACCAGATCCCGACCTCGGCCGGCCTTTGATCCTCGCCGTCGGTCGTCTCGATCCAAGGAAGCGGATCGACCTCCTCGTTGACGGCTTCCGCCTCGTTCGACGGCAGATTCCAACCGCGAGGTTGCTCGTCGTGGGGCAGGAAAACTACGGACGCGGTGCAGCGCGGTTGCTCGCGCGGGAGGACGCAGTCGAATATGTCGCGCATCTCCCGCGAAGTGAACTCGTGCCGCTATTTCGCGAGGCCACCGTGCTCGTGCAGCCCAGCATGTACGAAAACTTCGGAAGCGCTGTCGCCGAGGCGCTGGCCTGTGGCACCCCTGTAGTCGTGGGATCGACGAACGGCACGTCTGAGTTCGTTTCGGAGAGTTCGCAGGTTTTCCAGGAGTACACTCCCGAAAGCGTGGCCTCGGCCATCACGAAGGTCATTGAGGAACGGCGAAGGTCGCCGCACCGCGTGGGAATCGAGGCTCGCGCGGCAGCAGTACGCTGGTTCGAGCCCACCTTGGTGGCCGCTCGACTCGTCGCTGTCATGGTGAATTCCGCCAGGGTCGGTGGTGCATGATCAGGGGCAAGACCTTGCAAGGGAATTCGAGCACTGCTCGTCGAGTTTCCTCGCATGCTGGCCGACTTAGCACGAGCCGGATTGCGATTATCGGAGAGGGATGGTTTCCCGAACAGACTGGTGGCCTCAATCGGTACGTCCGCGGATTGCACGAGGCGTTGGATGAGTACACGGAGTGGGAACCGCGGACGATCATCGTCGGCCCGACCGGCCCCGCCCGACCCTCGGTCGTGTCAAGCACTCGGTCAGACAGCCCAATGCTCGAACGGCTCGTCCGCAGTTTCGCGTGCTTCTGTCGAACGTGCTCGGATGCGCAGCTCATTGATACCCACTTCGCGCTGTATGGCCTCCTGCCCGTTCTGTTGGCTCGCAAACGGAGGCCTCTCGTCGTGCATTTCCACGGATCTTGGGCCGACGAAGCCCTCTCATCCGGAGCGACGGGATCCCTCGGTGCCTACGCGCGGGCGCGGCTGGAGCGAGCGGTGTACCGGAGAGCGAATGCGCACATCACCCTTTCGCACGCGTTCAGACGCGTACTACTCGAGAGGTACGGCGTTTCTCCGTGGAATGCAAGGGTGATTCCTCCAGGCATCGATCTCAAACGTTTCTCGCCCGTAGATCCTGATGAAGCCCCCGAACATCTCGTCTCGCACGACGTCCAGCTGACGGCTGTGTGTGTGCGCCGGCTGGTACCCCGCATGGGCATAGACGTCCTTATCCGAGCCTGGGCAAACGAAGATCTTCCGGCTGAACGGATGTTGCAGGTTGTTGGCGAAGGACCAGAACGGGTCAAGTTGGAACGCTTGGCGGCCGAACTCGGCCTCCTCGACAAGATCTGCTTCCTCGGACACGTCAGCGATGAGGCGCTCGTTGATGCCTACCGAGCTGCTGACGTCGCCATTGTTCCGAGTACTGCGCTCGAAGGCTTCGGCCTCGTCGTGATCGAGGCGCTCGCCTGCGGTACCCCAGTGGTCGCGTCGAACACCGGAGGCCTGCCGGAGGCTCTGGGGGATCTCAGTGCCTCACTACTCGTACCCAGCGGGAGCGCAACCGCGCTTGCGCGTCGCCTTCTGGAACCGTTGCCGAGTCGCGAGGCGTGCCGAACACAGGCCGAGCGGTTCTCGTGGCGGAGTAGCGCGCGGGAGCACTCGAAGGTCTACACCGGTTTCCTGCGACCTCACGAGCGCGCGCGCAGACGCCGCGTGGTTTTCCTGGACCACACCGCGGCGATGTCGGGCGGTGAGATCGCATTGCTGCGACAACTGCCCGCACTTACCAAACGCATCTCTCCACACGTGATTCTCGCCGAGGACGGCCCGTTGTCGGCCGCGCTACAGGCAGCCGGAATCTCAGTGGAAGTACTGCCGATGCCCGAGACGGCGCGGACCTTGCCGCGCTGGGACGTCGAGTTTTCGATCGGACGTGCCGCGGTTGCATTCGAGAGCGCCCAATACGTCAGACGCCTCGCCTCCCGTCTGCGGCAGGTGCGTCCTGACATCGTCCAGACGAACTCGCTCAAGTCGGCGGTCTACGGGACAATCGCGGCGCGGCTCGTTGGGATACCGGTTGTGTGGCACATACACGATCGAATTAGCGCCGACTACCTCCCAGCCGAGGCGATCAGCCTGATCCACGCCATGGAGCGCCTTCCGCGCCGCATCATCTGCAACTCCAGCGTCACCCGGTCGACGCTATCGGACTCGCAGCATGCCACTGTAATCCCCAATGCGGTCTCAACGGAATTCTTCGACATCCGGCCGGACCTCTGCGCGAGGGTGCCGTTGTTCGGCCTCATCGGCAGGATCGCGCGCTGGAAGGGTCAGCTCGAATTCGTCCGAGCGTTTGATCTAGCGTTTCCCAACGGTGAGGCCCGCGGCCGGATCATCGGCGACGCGATGTTTGGCGAGGAAGATCGGGCGTACTTGCGTCGAGTCGTGGACGAGATCCGCTGTCGTGGACTTGAGCAGCGGATTGAGCTCCGTGGTTTTTCGAGCGATATCGCCTCCGATCTAAGCGAGCTTTCGGTTGCGGTGCATGCTTCGATCATTCCCGAGCCGTTCGGCATGGTCGTGTCTGAGGCGATGGCGGCTGGACTGCCAGTCATCGCCTCCGCAGGCGGCGGTCCTGCGGAGATGATTGCTGACGGAGCTAGCGGATTGCTGGTCACACCTGGCGATACGGAGGCTCTGGCGAAGGCCATGCAGACTTGTGCACATGATGCGAACCTGCGAGCCAGCCTCGGAGCGTCGGCTCGAAAGCGAGTGCGTGACTACACGGCCGACGTACTTGCCGAGCGGTATCTCACCGTCTTCGAGGGCGTGATGCAAAAGTGATCGTCTTTTCAGTCTGCGACCGGGGAGACACTCGCTTACAGCTTGTCAGGTCTGCTCGAAAGCGACCCGCGTCTGCAAGGGGGGCTCGTTGATCTCCCTGATCCGACGCGCGTGGGCGCTTGTCGCGCGGCCGGAGCGCCACCGTCTTCGACTGGTTTCCGCCTATGGAGTCATCATCGCGGCTCTTGACACGGTCGCGCTTGTGCTCTTGTTCGTGCTGATCAACATCCTGCTCGACCAGCCGGTCAACGGATTTGCCGCGACGCTGCTTCCGACCGACTACGGGAGTTCCGACAACCGCTATCGGACGGCGCGGTTCTTCTCGTCTTCACGTCGCCGCTGTTCGTCGTGCGCAGCTTGCTCTCGGTGCTGGGTTCTGGCTTACGATCGGGGCCGCCAACGCCGCCCAAACCGACCTCACTTCACGGTTGCTCGTCGGCCACGCGCGCGCATCGCACCTCGTTCGTCTCGGGCGCAACTCCTCTGAGACGCTGCGCACCGTGCTCGGATCGGTTGAGCAGGTGATGCTCGGCATCGTTTCGTCGTCGGTCTCGCTCGTGTCCGACGGTGCGATCGTCGTGGCGGTCGTTGTCGGGATTGCCCTTGCGAGCCCTCTCGTTGCTCTGACGGTCTCTGCGTACTTCTTCGCGATCGGTGTCATCTGGGTGCGTGTGGTGCGAGGGGGGCTTACCCGTCGCGGCCGGCTCGCGCAGGAACTTTCCGCGGAGCGGTTCCGCTTCGTTCTTCAGGGGATCGCGGCCGCCAAGGAGCTGCAACTGCGAGGGCGCACCGTCTTCGACGCGGACGAGGCCGCGGTCCGAACACGGAGGATGCTTGCCGCGTCGCGCGGCGCCGGCGTCGTGAACGGAAGTCTGCGCTACCTTCTTGAGACGGCGCTGGTGGTTGGCGCCGTCCTCGTTGTAGCCGTTGCCGGCGCGGCCGGTGGAGAGTCTGCGGCACTACCTGCCGTTGGTCTCGTCCTCGCTGCCGCCTTTCGCCTCCTCCCCGCCCTCAACCGTGTTCTTTTCCTCGTCAATCAGGTCCAGTACAACGGCCCAGCTCTCGACCTCGTCGAGAAAGAGGTTGCGACGTACTGGAGGCCCGATCCGGACGCGCAACTGACCGATGCAACGGCCATCGCTCCGCTACGACTCGAACGGGAACTGCGCGTAGACGACATCACCTTTTGCTATCCGACACGCACGCGGCCTGCGCTCCGCGACGTCACTTTCGGCGTGCTGCGTGGCGAATCAATCGGCATCGTCGGGCCGACGGGTTCCGGCAAGAGCACCCTCCTCGATGTCGTCCTCGGCTTGCTCGAACCGGACGCCGGCAGTGTGACCGTCGATGGCACACCGCTCAAGAGATGCCGAGAAGGCTGGCAACGGTCGATCGGCTACGTTCCCCAGGACGTTTACCTCGTC
>CAWATN010000014.1:0-214469 GCA_963784945.1 uncultured Thermoleophilia bacterium
TGCCCTGGTAGGTGACCGGCAGAGCAAACGACATCCAGCCCTTTGCGGTCACACTGTCGTAGCTCTGATCAACAGCGAACATCCCCACCGGCATCCGCTGCTGGAGAACGACCCCTGCACCGCGAACCAGCAGCGGGGCAGACAGCAACTCGAAAGCGCCAAGCTCGCAGCCAGCGCCTTGCGGACGAGTGACGTTTCGCTGATCAGCCGTGATCGTTGTTCCGCAGCCGTTTGTCCCGCCTGGGATCGCATCAATCGCAGGGCTGCCTTGAAGGAGGGCGATCGTCTGAGTGGATCCGCCGTTGTCTTTCAAACCGCCAGCGTCAAGCATTGGGTTCGTGGCTGGTTGGGATTGGTTAGCGGAGCTGAAGCCGCAGGTCGTTGAATCTTCGATGTTGTAACCGGCGTCGCTGATCGCGCCGGGTGGCTGGTTGCAGTTCAGGCCCGCTGGCTGGCCTGCAACGATCGTGTTCTGCAGTGTGGCGCTGGTACCTCCGAACGCCATTTGGATGCCACCGGCGCTTCCGAAGCCGGGGTTCGGAGAGCTGTTTGCAGTGATCGTGGTGCTGATCACGGTCAGCACGCCTAGTTCATCCAAGATGCCGCCGCCAGTCCCCGAGGCGCTGTTGTCAGCGATCGTGCTGTTCAAGATCGTGGAGCTGAGACCATCGAGGCCGATGCCGCCGCCGAAGCCAGCGCTGTTTCCGCTGATCGTGCTGCGGACGACAGTCATCGTCCCGCCATTGGATGTGAAGATTCCGCCACCGCTGCCGAAGCCGGAGGTGCTGTTGTTGGAGATCGTGCTTGCGTAGACGGTTAGCGATCCGCCGTAGTTGTAAATACCGCCGCCACCGTAGAGGCTTGCGTTGCCCGTGACCGTGCTGGCCTCAACAGTCACGGTGCCGAACTCGCTGTCGATCCCACCTCCGGAGGAGGCACCAGCGCCACCAGTCAGTGTCAACCCTACGATTGTGAAGGCGACACCTCCGACAGTGAAGACGTGGGCGTTCCCGTTGCTATCGATCGTGAGATTCGCCGGATCCGAGCCGCCGACCGTAAGGTCATCGGTGATCGTCGGGAGATTGCTTCCCAGGGTGATCACCCCGATCACGGATGAGACGTCGATCGTGTCTGCACCTCCAGTTCCGGCGACACAGTCGCCGCCGGTCGTATCGGCGTTAGCGTTAGCGTTCGTGATCGCCTCGCGGAGCGAACACTGCCCGTCCGTCGCAGTGGAATCATTTGTTGTCGTGACGGTGATCGTCGCAGCTGCCGATGCGACATCAACTGCCTGTGTCAAGCCGCAGCCAAGCGCGATACCCGCGACCGACAACAAGACGAGAACACGACTGCCGCGCCGCTTGCGCGCCAAAATACGTCCTAGCATGACCTACCCCATTTCTCTGAAGAGTCCATGGCGGTACAGCAGCCTGCACCCGCAACCCCTGGTCTGCAACAGAGGCTCCGAGCTGCACCGTCCGAGAGCCCAGCGTCACAGCACCCACAAGTAGCATCACCCGGCGCATCAGCGCCTCCCTTCACCCCACACGCTGCCTCACACACGTCTGTGGCGCATCAGGGCCGCCGCTGACAACCGTTACCCGGAACTACTGAACTTCGGCTGCCAGCACTCCGGGCAGAACACAAACGCCGGGGGTCAGGTGCCGCGCCGCAGCGTCCACAGGACGGCGGTCGAGCGGTCAGCCGCTGCGGAGCGTCCGCAGGACGGCGTGTGCCTTGCTGTCGCTGCTGCCGATGATCGGGTGAACGCTTTGAGCTGCAGGTCAGAAACCGCAGAAGACGAGGAATGCCGCAGACGCTTCCCGGCCATCTGGCCCCTTGGTGTGCCCGACGAGGCGGTTGCCCCGGACGAGATCCCACCGCGAAGAACTCCGCTGCTTCGTAGAACCCACCAGTTTCCGCCCGGTCACGACCCTGTATACGGCCCACTGCCCAGGCTTCTCGCGGCGTGCGTAGCCCCAGCGGATGTTCGTTGTGCCTGAGAACTCCATCCAGGTGTGCTGACGATTGATCGTCACTCCGCCACCCTCGTAACAGAAACTTTCGCCCCACACTTGCCCGTCGTATGCCGAGACTCGCTTGTTCCCGACGTACCCGTACGTCTCCCCGCTCGCGCCTAACGCCACTGCCACAACGGCAGCAAGCGCAACCACCGCCACCATGAGCACCACTGTCCGGCGCATCAGCGCCTCCATTCACCACCATGCTGGATCACCCCCGGTTGCGGCGCATCCGTGCCGCCGCTGACCCCGACTACCCCGAACTACTGAACCGTCACCTGCTGCGGAGCGTCCAGAGGACGGCGTGCTTCTGACCGTTCTTGGCGGTGGCCCAGCCGACGGTCTCGTTGTGCTCGTTGTTCCTCGTACCGCCGCTAGAAGTCGAAGCAGAGATCAACGGTCGGGTTGTCGCCGATGCCGTCCATGATTTCAAGCGCGAATGGCTGTTGCACGAGATCGCGCAGCGGAATGTTGATCACGGTTACGGATGTGAACTCGGCTTGAGCGTCGTTCAGGACGATCTCGTGACCAGCTTCCAGGCGTCTGCACGTCCCTGGGCGCAAGCGGACGTACGAACCGCCACTGGCACCGCCGGTGGCTCCGACCGTGACTCGCGTCGCACGGCCTGCCTTAGTGGAGGCCAGATGTACCGTCTGAAAGGGAGCGTGTCCTCGATAGCCGCCAGATTCAGGCTTCATCTTTGTGATCGTCGGGACGGGCGCAGGCGTCGTCGGCACGTTCGGAAAGGGCATCGGCTCTAGGGGAAGCAACAGCGGCCCTTTGTGCAATCCACACGCCCAGGGGGTCAACGCACCGACGCGGGTCAGTTCAACAACGAACTTCGACCGACTCAGCCGCGTTGCGTTCACGGGCGGGTTCATGTACCAACCATCCCCCCGATACAAGGGCGTAGGCATCGGGTTGCCGCAGGTGCCACGACGCAGCAGCACAACCCAGTAGCTGATCTTGGAGCCGGTGCTTGAAGCGATCTTGAGTTCGCTTGAGCGAGGGCCGCACGGTGTGGCCTTCATGACGGCGACGACTCGACGGTAGGCGTCGTACAACTCAACCGATGTCGTCGGCCCCTCCGCCCCCGCGATGCACGAGATCCTCGCCTGCACCGGCGGCGGCGTCACCACGACGACCGTGGCCGCAATTGCGGCGACCAACACGATGGGAAACCCCAAAACAACCTTACGGCGCATCAGCGCCTCCCTTCACCCCAACACGCTGCCGCACACCCGCCCCCAGCGCATCCGCGCCGCCGCCGAAGGCCTACCGGGAACTTCGGAACCCCGCTGCCGACGCTCGCCAAACTTTCTACTGAACCTTCTACCGGTCTACCCGTACAGGGCCGTATCCAGATGTATCGAACCGTGCCCGAATGGCTCTCGATGAAGCCATCCGGGCCTACTGCTGGCCGTCTCCAAAACCGGGGGTTGCAGGTTCGAGTCCTGCCGCCCCTGCTGGCTCCAACAGGCGCAATCCAGCATGTATAGCGGGATTGCGCCTGCTCAGCGCGGGCGTAACTCATCCGCTCGGATCCGCTGGAATCCGCTGGTTTCTGGCCCGCACTGGCCCGCAGACTGGCCCGCAACCGAGCGTCGTGCCAAGGCCCCCTGTTGCTTAACCGGGTAGCCAAGAGGATGATGCGGTCGATGCGGATCCTCACGATGGCGGTCGCTCTGATGGGAGGGGCAGCACTCTTCCTGTCCGGTGGTGCAAGCGCGGCGACTCCCGTCGTCATCACATCGGCCACGGCTCTCAACGGGCAGGCGAAGATCACATTCTCGATCCCGAGCGACTGGACACCGATCGTCATCTCTATAGCTACGAAGCCCGACGTTGGCAGCGACGGCGCGTTCTTTACGGAGAACTACGCCGACGGCGGCATCCTCACCACGGGGGATACGGAGTTCCTGTCGTCCACGGCCCTGCAACCTGGCACGTACTACGTTCAAATTGCGGCCTTCCAGGATGACTTCTTGAACATCGGTTGGTCGGACACAGCCACGCTGGTCGTGCAGGCACCGTCTCCGCCCGCACCTGCACCGCCTCCGCCCGCACCTGTACTGCCTCCGATGGCACCAGCAACGCCTCCGCCCGCACCAGTGGTCACGCCAGCGACCACATACACGTACACGTTCTGCTTAACCACGGGCAAGATGCTCTTTGGCCACCCGGTCTTTTCTGAGGCTGCTCGGTGTCGCAACGTGAGCGCCGTGCGCATGGGCCAGGTCATTCTCGTGAGCACTGTCGGGGCTACCGACTATCCCCCGCTCTGCTTCAAGACACGGACGGGTTCCCGCTGCTCTCTAGTGCTGGCGACAAGGATCTCCAAGAGCAACAACATCAACAACCGCTTCACGGTCTTCGCGAAGAAAAACCGCACCCAGACGAAGGTGTACAAGGTTCTGCCGAAGCCGTAGCAACGACCACGTGCGGATGGCTCGCGAGTCCCGCTAGACCTCCCGCGCACCGCTGAGGATCGGCTCGCGACATCTAAGCTCGGCACCAGAGATGCCGTGGTCGGCACCTGACCGCTGAGGCGTTCGTGTTCTGCTCGGAGTGCTGGCGGCGCGAGTTCGGTAGCCGAATGTCAGAAGGCCCGCCGGATGGCGGGCCTTCTAGTTGGTCACTGTCGAGTCGTTTCTGTGTTGCTAGCTCGTTAGACTGGCGCACTCGCCGATGGCCTTGCCGTCGACGATGTTCGCGGCGCCCCCGTCGAGCGGGTTCACCTGTGCACGCGGCGTGTTCCCGAAGCAGATCAGGCTGCCCGAAATGTGCTGCGGGTTGCCGATCCTCGACTGCACCTCGTTCGAATCCTCGTCTGCCCCTGGCGCGGCGTCGCATCCAGCAGGAAACGTTCCCTGGCATGTCGCATCATCGGCTGGGTGCACGACGCTTCTGTTGAAGGAGACAATGACGTTCTTTCCAACGGTGTTGGCAATTGCGCCCCACCAGCCGCCCGTCCAGCCGAAGATAATGAGGTTCCCGTCGATCTTGTTGTCCTTGATCGGGAAGTTGTAGAAACGCTCGGAGCTACCGCCCCCGATCGAGACGACGTTGCCGTGCACCGTGCTATTCCCGAGATACAGCGCCAACGGTTGGTTGGCAACGATGTTCCCGTCAACCACGTCGGGACCGAGGACACCTTCGCCGCGGTTGTAGCCCAGGGCGAACTGTGCGCCCCTCCCGACCTTGACATTGCCAGTCACGTGAACCGATGGTCCGAACCCTGAGAATACTGCGCCGTCGGCAAGGGTCAGGTCGCCATTGATAGTGAGAGGCCCGTTGACGGCGCACGCTCCCGTGACCGTGACGCTCCCGTGAGATCCCGCAATCAGCCCGGGTTCCGCAATGGTCCCGCTGCACGTCTCGTGCCCACCCTCGTGCCCACCCGCGAAGGCACCCGATCCCGTGAGGCCCAGCGCGACCACAACGCCCGCGCCAAGCAGAAGCAACCTCTTCATCAATCCCACCCCTTTTCTGGCTTACGACAATCCAATCCACACACCGGACACCGCTGTCGAACGAATCGTTCTCCTCCCTCAAACCGGGGCAATGTCCCCTGGCGCGAGCGCGAACTCGTTGGCGTCGCAGAGGCCCAACAGGTCGGGCACCTCTAGGGTCGTGAACGCGACCGCCTCGCCCCACGACCCTACGCCGCTCACAACCGATGAGTCAAGCGCGGATCACCGTGCGGTAGATCAGGGTAGGCCGGATCAGCGGCGAGGCTGATGCGCCACCCTCATACCGCGTTCTTGCTGGCCATCTCGCGGTAACTCTTGACGAGGGCTTTCGTGCGGCTGCCGAATCGCAAAGTGACGAGGGAACCGCTGTCCTCGGCCGCATGGTGTTGGCAGGCTGCCACCTCGACACCTCCTTCCACACCACAGGCTCCCACCCACATCGGCGTGTTGCATCCGCGCCGCCGCTGATCCTGCCTACCCGGAACTACCGAACGGTCAGTCGCTACGGAGCGTCCAGAGAACAGCGTGCGGCCGCCAGAACGTCGTGGTATTGATGCTCGTTCCGACGATCTGGCCGTGGTTGTTAATCGCGACGGCCTGGCTGCTGGTGTCGCCGGGGAAGGTGCCGAGGTCAGTCATCCTCCCGTTCTCCCACACAAAGGCGTGCTCGCCGATCGTCCCGACGATCTGGCCGCGCTCGTTGATCGCTGTGGCGGAACTGCTCCTTCCGCCAAGCGCGCCCAGATCACGCAGCCTGCCCTTCTCCCACAAGAACGCACGGCTCAAGCCACCCGTGCCGGTCGTTCCGACGATCTGGCCGCTGTCGTTGATCGCGCTGGGAATACCCCCGAGATCGAGCATCCTGCCGTTCTGCCACAGGAAACCGTGCTGGACGCCCGTAGGCGGCCGCTCACTGTGCCCGATGATCTGCCCTCGGTCGTTGATCGCGGTCGCGTAGCTCTGCCACCCGCTGCGCAGCGCGCCGAGGTCCCGCATCTTGCCCTTCTCCCATAGGAAGGCATGTGCGACGTTGACGCCATGCTTGACCTCACCCGTGCTGCTCGCGCCAACGACATGACCCTTCTCATTGATCGCAGCCCCCCAACTGCTATCGCCGCCGGGAAGCTTGCCGAGATCACGCATCCGCCCTTTCGCCCACAGAAAGGCATGCTCCTCGGCGGTCCCCACGAGTGTCGCGGCGTAACTGCTCCCAACGACCTGACCGGACTCGTTGATCGCGACGCTTAAGCTTTGTCCGCCGCCGAGCGTGCCAAGATCGCGCATCCGTCCCTTCTGCCACACGAAGGCGTGCCACACACCGCTCGATGTCTCGCTTGAACCGGCAACCTGACCGCACTCATTGAGCGAAACCGGCGACCCCCCACCCGTCATGTAGTCCCCGCTGAAGGCACCACCCAGCGTGCCCAGATCCGTCATTCGTCCCTTCTCCCACAGAAACACATGCACAACAGAGCGCGCCTCGCTCACACCGACGATCTGACCCCGGTCATTGACCGACTCTGCCTTGCTCTTAACCCCCAAAGCACCCCCCAGATCAGTGATCACCCACCGCGCCTGCCCCGACCCCGCCGAACCAGCAGCCCCCGACACGGCCAGTGCGGCGACCGCAGTAAAGACGAACCACACGATCCGGCGCATCAGCGCCTCCCTTCACCCCACAGGCTGCCGCACACCCGCCCGCACCGCATCCGCGCCCCCGCTGATCTCGCCTACCCGGAACTACCGAGCTCCCGCTGGCTCGAGACCGTCGGCTGGGCAACTACAAAACGCGGCCAGCAGCACGCCGTCCTATGGACGCTGCGGTGCGGCACCCTGACCCGCGTGTTCCGCCCAGAGTGCTGGTCGTCGGCTTCTCACCCCGCGATGCACGAGATCCGATCCGCGCCTGCACCGACGGCGGCGTCACGACAACGACGGTGGCCGCAATTGCGGGGTCATGCGCGTCGCCGCGAACGGCTTCCTTCCGTGCTCGGCTGAACGACGTAGCGCATCTCTTTACCAGCGTTCGGGACCGACGACGGTCGGCCCGTGAACTCAAACCCGAACCGTCGATAGCAACGGATCGCAGGGGTGTTGCCCGAGTACACATTGAGTGTGACTTCGGCGACGCCGAGTGCGCTGGAGGCGTACTCGACAAGCACCTCGAGGAGTTCGCCGCCGAGGCCCTGCCCCCGCAGTTCGGGCTCACCGATGAGGACGCGAGCGATTCGGCAGGCTCGAGCGTCGCGGTCTATCCCGCGAAGTTGGGCGTGGCCGATCGTACGGCCGGTCTCAAGGTCAGTGACGGCAAACGCAAGGCACGTCCCGTCGGCCGGCGCAACAAGCTGGTCAAAGGTCAGCGGGCGCCGCAGTCCAGGGCCGGCAAACCGGAGAAGGATCTCATCATCTGCCACCCAGCCGTTCATTCCAGGGACGTCGTCCGGAGTGAAGGAACGAATCGACAACCTGGTCACGGGCCGAGCCTAGATCGCCCCGCACATAGGCTGCGGCATGGAGCCGGTCTCCCGGGGGTGTGCGACCGAACACTCCACCGGAGCATGGGCCGGACGCGCGCGGCGCGCGGTGGCTGTCACCTCCACCCATCATGCTGCCGCGCGGCGTTAGAGCCTTGCTCTCGATGAACGTGCTACACGTTGTGCTCGCCTTGTCTTGGCAAGGCTCCTTTCGGCACCGGTGCTACGCTCGATCCCATGTCGCTTCGCGGTCGCGTGGTCCTCGTCGGCCTCGTCGGAGGACTCGCACTGCTCCTCGTTCCGGCGGCGATCCCGGCTGCGCCTCTCAACATCGTCTGCACGCTCCGCCCCGGTCAAACCGTCTTGCCCGCGCGCACCGCGCACGGACTCGCAGCCCACCTGCTCCAGTATCCTGACCTCTCGCTGGCGACGACGGCAGAGCGAAACTCGGCGTCACGTGTCCTCGAGCTGACCCGAACTGCGGCGGCAAGATTCAGCAACGCAGGAGCGGCGAAGCGGGCGGGTTTCGAAACGCATCTCGCGAAGCACACCGCCTCGAGCCCCGCCGTCGGCTACCTCCACGCTGAAAGCCGCCGCTACAGCAACGACGGGCACTACTTCGACCCACGGCGGCCCGAGGCGCTCATCTACGCGAACCAGGCAGGGCACAAGCTCGTGCTGATTGGCGTGATGTTCAGCATGCCGCGCGGGGAAGCCAGGCCCCACCCCCGCCGGCCCGATCGGCCGCTGGCACTCGCATCTCATCTGCGTTCAGGGGAGCAAACGCGGACTCGCGCCCCCGACCGGCAAAGATTGCCCGGAAGGGACGAGGGAGGCCCAGGGCAGCGAAATGCTGCACGTCTGGTTCACGAGCGACCTCCGCAGCGCGTTCGCCGTGCACGCGCCCGTGCCCGACCTCTGCCGCGACGGACTCCTCACGGCCGCCACATGTCGCAACCCGGCAGCCCGAGCCGGAATGTAGCCACAGCCCGTCGTCCCGGGCAGGGGCGATCACCGTTGCAGCGGATGCACGCGCCGGTCGTCCCGATCGTGGTGGAGCTCGCAACGCCTGCCGGAACGGCGAGGGCGACAGATGTTCCGGCATTCAAGACAGGAGAATCGCGGGCGACGCGATTCTTGCCACCTCGCCGTCGATTGCGTCATTGACGGGTGACAATCTGAGCTCGCCCGATCGAGTCGTTGCCGTCATTGGTAAACCAGAGGGCACCCGTCCGGACCCGCGATGATCCCCCACGGCCCGTCGATGCTCGCATGCCGGAAGCTGCTGACCTTGCCGCCGATGGTGATCCGCCCGATCGAGTCGCCCTTGTGGTTGGTGAACCAGAGGGCGCCGTCCGGCCCCGCGGTGATCGCCCGTGGGCCGCGGATGCTCGTATCCCTGAAGTTGCTGATCTTGCCGTTGACGGTAATCCGCCCGATCGACTTGCCCCGATAGTTGGTGAACCAGAGGGCACCATCCGGCCCCGCCGTGATCCCCCACGGGCCCCGGAGGCTCGCGTGCCTGAAGCTCGTCACAGTGCCATCGGTCGAGATCCGCCCGATGGAGTCGCGGTTCGTGAACCACACGGCACCGTCCGGCCCCACGGTGATGTCCTGCGGGCCGCGGATGCTCTCTTGCCTGAAGACCTTGATGGTTCCGCGAGCGGTGATTCGCCCGATCGAGTTGCCCCGATAGTTGGTGAACCAGAGCGCGCCGCCCGGCCCGGCGACGATCCCAAACGGGCCCCGGATACTCGCGTGCTCGAAGCTCGTAACGATGCCGCCGGTCGAGATCCGCCCGATCGAATTCCCCTCCCCGCCTCTCGCACCATGTGACCGCTTGCCGCCGGCGTCCCAGTTGGCGAACCAGAGGGCCTCGTCCGGTCCCGAGGTGATTCCCCACGGCCCGTGGATACTTGGGTGCCTGAAGTTCGTCACCGTCCCTCCGATGGTGATCCGCCCGATCGACTCGCTGCCCTCGTTGGCGAACCAGAGAGCACCGTCCGGCCCCGCGGCGATCCCTATCGGCCAGCGGATGCCGGCGGGCATGAAGTTCGTCATGGCACCGCTGGTCGTGACCCGCCCAATCGAGTCGCTGCCGTCGTTGGCGAACCAGAGGGCGCCATCCGGCCCCGCAGCGATGCCGTCGGGGCCGCGGACGCTCGCGTTCGCGTACTTGAAGTTCGTAACGGTACCGCCGGTCGTGATCCGCCCGATCGAGCCGCTGCGAAAGTTCGAGAACCAGAGGGCTCCGTCCGACCCGACGGTGATCCCTTGCGGGCCGGCGATACTCACCTGTCTGAAGCTCGTGACGGTGCCACCGGTGGTGATCCGCCCGATCGAGTCGGCCCGATAGTTGGTGAACCAGAGGGCACCGTCCGGCCCAGCGGCAATCCCCCGCGGGCCGACGATGCTCGAGTGCCTGAAGACGGTGACGGTGCCGCCGGTGGAGATTCGTCCGATCGAGTTGCTGTTGGTGAACCAGAGGGCGCCGTCCGGCCCCGCGATGATCCCCCGTGGGCCGTGGATGCTCGCGTGCTTGAAGTTCCTGACAGAACCGTCGGTTGCGATCCGCCCGATCGAGTCGCCGGTCCAGTTGGTGAACCAGAGGGCTCCGTCCGGCCCTGACGCGATGTCGTGCGGCCCACGGATGCTCGCGTCCCTGAAGCTCGTAACGGTACCCCCGGTGGAAATGCGTCCGATCGAGTCGCTATTGGTGAACCAGAGGGCACCATCTCGTCCCTGGGCGATCCCCCGCGGCTTGTCGATGCTCGCGTGCGTGAAACGCGTGACCTTGCCGCGGGTCGAGATCCGTCCGATCGAGTCGTTACCGGCGTTGGTGAACCACAGTGCGCCGTCAGCCCCTGCGACGATCCTCAGGGGGTGCGACACCGGCGCAACGAAACTCGTGATCGACACCCTAGGCCCTGCAACAGCGGAAACATCCACTGCTTCCCGCGCCTGTCCCGACCCCGGACGCCCCACGCCAGACGCGCCCGCGAGCAGCACGACGCCCGCCAGCACCCCACCCATCACCTGCAGAAATCGGCGCACCAGCGCCCCCCCTTCACACCGCCCCCTTCTCACCATCAATGCTCCATCGGAGCCCAAATCACGACATCCGTGGCGTCGCTGATTCCACCTACGCGGAATTACCGAACTCCCACGGCCAGAACTCCGGGAAGACCGGTCGGCTCAGGGGGGGCCGCACCGCCGCATTTCGTTGGCGCGAGGTGGCTCATATCTAGCCTCGCCGAGCGAGGCTTGCTGTTTCGGCCGGGGAGGGTCGTGAGAGTGCGTCGATCAGGTTCGCCATCACCTTTCGGACTGGGGGTTGCCAAACCGAGCAGGCGAGGGAGAAAGCTCCGGCGGCGAAGACTTTGGCTCCTGAGGTGGTCTCGTAGTAGGTCATCTGGGCGTTCTGGCCGCTGCCGAACACGTTGGGTATCTCTGCCACGACCTGGGTGCCCGGTGGGGAAGCGGAGCCACTGCGGTCGGCTTCGATGCCGCCGTTCGAAAACGGCGAGCCGGGCTTCAGGCCGGTGCCTCTGAAGATCCATTTGCCGGCAGGGCTCGCCCGCAGGATCCAGGGAGAGCCGCCACGACTCCCAGAGTCGTAGCCGAAATACTGAGCGCCGACGAGTGCGGCCTCGGGGCGGCCGAGCTTGCGCCATTGTCCGACGCGGGTCATGACGTTGCCTGAGATCGTGATCTTGTAGAAGAAGGTGTTGGCCGAGAGGAACATCAGGTTGCCGCCACGGTCGCGGAAACCTGTGACGACGTCGTACTCGTGAGCGGTCACGTACTCGTGGTGGCCCGCGAAGATCAGCAAGTCGTAAGAGCGTGCCAGCATACGGCCGCTCGTCCGCTTTAACTCGGCATCGCTGAGACAATCGACCCGGTAGTGGTTGCGGGCCAGCCAGCGCAGGAACGGCTCGTCGTAGTAGTGGTAGTGGGGTGGCACGCCGCGGTTCTCGAACGGACGGTACAGCCGTGCCGTATCGATCTCGGCTGAGGCGTACCAGGTGTCGGCCGTCCCGTTGCCGTCGTCGTCTCTGAAGTTGTACGCCTGCCACGTCTGCGTCGGCAACACCACCCCGACCCGGTGCTGGCCGAGGCGGCGTGGCGCCAGCACGAACGGCGCATAGCCGATCCGCCTCCCGGTGGCGGTCAACTCCGCGTAGTAGAGGCCGCTCTTCCAGCCGGGATCGAGGCGCAGCCCGATGACCTGCCCACGCGAGACGGAAGCAAGACGGTGGGTGGGGCCGAGCGGTGTCCCACGCATCTCATCCCGAACGTGAAGCGCACCCGATGCATCGCCGACGCGATAGAGGCGCACCTTCACGTTCCGCGCCCTATCGAACAACACCAGCTGCGCCTGCGTGCCGGCGCGGTAGCTCTCGGCCGCGAACGCTGCCTCCACCGTCGGCAAGTGCGAAACCGGCTCCCGCTCGTCTCGCCCCTCAACCTCCTCTGCAACAGTGGCTGCACCCGAGAGGCGTCGATCACGCTGAACAGAGGCGGGGTAGGGAACGGCAACAGCGACTGCAACCAGCACGACGACCCCCACCGCAAACACATCGCGACAAACACGGTTCCGTGCAGCCAAGCGGCGCATGACGCGCTCCTCTCACCGCCAATGCTCCACCGAAACCCCATCCACGACATCCGTGCCGTCGCTGACCTGCCTACCCGGAACTACTGAACCTCCCCTGCCAGCACTCCCGGAGGGCCGCCCTGGGGGTCAGGCGGCGTACCGCAGAGTCCACAAAACGGCGCGAGAGGCCCGCGCTAGGTCCGTGCGCCTGCCGAGAGTGAGCGTGATGAGTGACGTGCGGAGCCTCGGGTGCCGACGGCCGGCTTCAGCAGGTCGACGCCCTCGAGCAGGTGCGTCTCGAGCGTGTCCGCGTCCCAGCGGGATGACACGGTGATCCTGTTCGCGAAGCCTGGGCCGGGAGTCGTGAAGGTGCCGTCCCGCTGCACGAAGACGACGGTGAACTGCGTCTTGAGGTAGCTCGTGAGCCACGGCTCGATTCGGGAGTCGTTCGAGCCGTTCTGTCCGTAGTCGTTGAAGGGGACGGCGAAGCTGAGGTTGGGTGTCCAGCCGAGCAGGTTCCGTGCGAGCATCGCCGCACCGTGCTCGATGTCGCCGCTCACACGCTCCCGGTAATGGGAGAAGCTCTCCTTCCTGCCGTTCGACGAGAGCTCGCTCGCGTAGAAGGGCAGTTGCCGACCGGCGTCGTCGGCCGTGATCAGCACGTGACCGTCGCCCGCGTGCTCCTCGATCTGCCAACGCCCGGACGCCTGCATCCGCCGAAGCTCGTCCCAGGTGAGGTATCCGGGACGGCCGACGGCGCCGGTAATGGTGTACATGACGGCGCTCCAGCCGTAGCGGGCGAGCACCGGATCGGCGGTCTCCCACGAGGAGCTGTAGCCGTCGTCGAAGGTGACGAGAATCGGCCGTTGCGGCAAGTCAACCGGCTCTCCGCGGACGAAGCGCACGTACTCCCCGAGCGTGATCGTGTCGAATCCCAGATCGTGGAGCCGGCGCATCTGGGCGTCGAACGACGCAGGTGCGACGCTGTAGCCATCGTTGCCGGGTACGAGCCGGTGGTACAGCAGGACCGGCACCGCAGAGTCGAATCGGGGGAAGACGGAGCGCGCCTTCCCCGAGGCGTCGGGCGCGGCCGTGCTAGGCAGGAGGGCGCACGCCAGAGAACCGGCGAGGACGAGCAGCAGGAGCGCGCGGAGCCGGTGCGCCCGCACAATCGTGGAGACACGGCCACGGGAGCTGGGATGACTGAGCCTGTCGCGAGTCAGGATCGCGGTATGAAATCAGTTTCTGGCTGAGTGGTGGCGTCGTCAGCGACGGCCCTTCGCGGTCGCCCGCAGAAAGGCCGCGCGAAATGCGGGTGCGATCCGAGCGGCATACACGCCGCTCAGGTGGTTGTTATCGGACCAGACGATCGTCCGGCCGACCACGGCTGGGCACTGGCGCTTGAAGCAGACGAACTCGCGGGTGCCGAGAAAGCCGGCGCCCACCTGCGTCACCCGCCGACCGACCTCGTCATACACGACGAGCGACTGAGTCGGCCACCGAGTCGTGCACGTCGCCATCGACGCGTTCCGGGAGAGCAGACAGTCCACTGGGTTCCGATCCAGGCCTTCCGGATCGCCGATGACGACAACGCTGCTGGATAACGCGAGCGCCTTGGCAGTCGTGACGACGCCCTCGATTCCCGCACGCGCGAAGGGTGTCTGTTGTTCGGCGATGTTCCCCGCGAGGAGCGTGACCCGCGGATGGAGCTGCCGGACCTGTCGGATCGCCCAGCGGTGCCACTCCTGGCACCCCCCTCCAGTGTCACTCGTCGCCCATCTGGCCGGCGTGCAGCCGAGCCGCAACAGCGGCACCACCGCCCAGTGGTCGCGCCAGGCCATCTCGAGGATCGCGGGCAGCCACATCATGGCGTGAGAGTCCCCCATGAGCACGATCACCTTCCTGCTCGACGGGTCTCCGACGCGGCAGACCTTGGTCGTGATCCGCCGACTGCTGTCGTGCCCGATGCACTCGTTCGGAGGAGCGTATTCGCGCGGAAGCGGCCCGAGCTGGCTGATCGGAGGCGTGAGGCCCGCCGGAATACGGGCGCCGCGGCGCGCGGCCGCGACGGCAGCGATGACGGAGGGAAGCGCCCCCTTCGCCGTACTCGTCTCCGAGGCCCCGGTCGCAAGCGAAGCAATTGGAGTTCCGCCGGCAGACGAGCCCGCGAAGCGTTGCTCCGCTCGGCTGATAGCCGCAAGCGAGACTGCCGAGGTACTAAGGAGCGCGGCCGTGCACACCGCGACTACGACAGCGGTTGTCCTCCGACTGCGGACCCTGCGCCGGATTGGGTTCTCCACGAGCGCGTACGAGACGCAGGAAAGGACGAACGCGCCCGCCACGACGGCGAGCTTGACCGGGACGGAGAGCTCGTGGCCGGCGTAGGCGCCGGCGAGGATCAGCACGGGCCAATGCCAGAGGTAGAACGCATAGGAACGATCACCGATCATGAACATCGGGCGCAGCGCGAGCAAGCGCGCGACGGCGAGCCGCGGGGTCCGGCCGCCGATCCCCGCGACGATCACGAGCCCCGCTCCCACGGTCGGCAGGAGCCCTGCGAAGCCCGGGAACGGCGTCCCTTCGGAGAAGGCGAGCGCCGCGACGGCGATCGCCGCCACCCCAGCCCAACCCATGACTACCCTGGCGACCGTCGGGATTCGTCGGAGCGGCAATGCGCAGACTGCGATCGTTGCGCCTAGCCCCAGCTCCCAGGCGCGCGTGAAGGGCGAGAAGTATGCAGCCGTCGGCGCGGACGGCGTGAGCCAGATCGAGTAGGCGAACGAGGCTGCCACGAGAACGAGCATCACTCCCAGCAGGCGCCGTTCCCGTCGATCAACAGCGCGTCGCCGCCAGTGCGCCGCCAGGCCGAATAGCACGATCGACAGCAGCAGCGGCCAGACGAAGTAGAACTGCTCCTCGACAGAGAGCGACCAGTAGTGCAGCAGCGGTGAAGGCGGATCACCCTGCGCGAAGTAGTCGACGCCGCGCGCGGCAAAGTGGAAATTGGCGGAGAACGCACCGGCGTACAAGCTGTCCTCGACTGCCTCCTGGGCTCGGACGAAGTTCAGTAGATAGAACGCAGCGACGTTCGTCACGAGCAGCGTCAGCGCAGCAGCTGGAAGAATCCGCCGCGCTCGCCTGACGTAGAAATCGAGCAGTGACACCGAACCGTGAGAGCGTGCCTCTGCGAGCAGGAGGCCGGTGATCAGAAAACCCGACAGGACGAAAAACACGTCGACGCCGACGAAGCCTCCGGATAGAAAACCCACACCGGCGTGGCCGAGCACCACCAAGAGCACCGCCACGGCACGAAGCCCCTGGATGTCGGCGCGATGCGAGATCGACGCATCCGCTACCGACGAAGTGGGTTGCATCGGCCCTTGCGATTCCTTCAGCGGCGATGGGAGTGCTCGATCAACCCCACCGGACGGCTGCCGACGCTGGAGCTGACGTTGGGGCTCGCCCGCCCTTTGGCTCGTGAACCTGTCACCCGGCCGTGACGGCGGACGCCTCGCTGCACCCGCCCTCGCCCGATGCGACGGACGCACGCGATGCAGCAGCAACTGCCGCCCTGTTGACATAACCCGTGCCGTCGGCCTTGACTTCGATCGGGGCATCAGCGCCTCCCGTCACCCAGACGCTGCCACACAACCGCCTGCGGAGCATCCGCGCTGCCGCTGATCGTGTTTACCCGGAACTACGGAACAGGAGATCGTCGGGCACATCGTCGATGACACACGCGCAACGGGAGATCATCGAGCTGCTGGCGAACCCCTTCACGAGCACTCCCGGGTGCTCTGTGAGGACGCCACGAGTCGATCAGCTTCCCGACCGAGAACACCGTCATCGCCGCCCCGAGGCCCAGCGTCGACCGAAGCTGACGGCGCCACCCGCTGCAAGCAATCCGGGCAGAACACCGGCAGATTGCCAGCCTGTTTGGCTCCGCCCGCCAAAGCCAGCACGACCGCGAAGGCACGGGCTCCGGGTAGGGTTACCCCATGTTGTCGGCTGCCTCGGAACCGGCCGCAGAGACCGGTCCACCGATTGTCCCTGAGCCGCAGCCGGTGCGGTCACCCGAGCCGGAGCCAACAATCGTGCCCGAACCGACGCCGGTTCCCTCGCCGATCCGCCCAACGCAGCCCGATGTGCCCGAGCCGATGCCGGGGCCTTCAACCGAGCCGCCCTACTAGCCACCGACACAACCGGCACCCTGAGGTGCAATTCCCTTGATTGAGATTCCTGACTTTCGGCGCACACCGCGAGGCTGCGCGGGGCGCCTCCCTGTACTGCAGCGCGCGCTATAACCTCCTCCAATTACGCTCTCCAGGTGACGCGCCTTCCCTTAACCGGTGGCTGCCTCTGCGGCGGCGTCCGCTTCGAGATCGATGAGCCGCCTGTCTCGGCGGTCTACTGTCATTGCACGCGCTGCCAGCGCCGAACGGGCACGGCCGCGGCCGCGTCGGCACGACTACCCGCAGGCGCGCTCAGGATCATCGCAGGCGAGGAGCTCGTTCGCACGTATCAGCCAGTCGACGGATTCGCGAAGGACTTCTGTGGAGTCTGCGGGAGCGCCCTCTGGAGTCACGATCCTCAGAATCCAGAGGTGAAGGCTGTACGGCTCGGAAGCCTCGACGGGGATCCGGGGATCCGACCGGCCGCTCGAATGTTCACGGCATACGCTGCAGCATGGGAACCGATCCCCGACGACGGCTTACCTCGGTTTCCCGAGCGCCAGCCGCCGTAGCGCCAATCCCCGCCCCCGTATGAGGGGCCGAGTAGCTCCAGGCTGCACGGGCCAAGCGCATCCCTCTTGCCGATGGCTACCGAGCCGCGGGCAGCTCGAGGTGGTCGAGGGCGCGTTGTGCCTGAGTGCGCATCGATCGCGTTGGAGGCGAGCCGAAGTAGACGCGGACGGCCACCGAATACGCGGCTGCCGGCCCTGCGCCCGCTAGCGCGTATTCACCACCCGCCACGTAGGTGCCGTCGCAACAGGGATAGCGTCGCGCGCGGTCCAACCGTAAGACAATCCGTGTTTCCGTGTACCGCGCCGATTGGTAGACGACCGCGAAGACGACGATGCTGCGGCGCGGGAGCTGGGTGATGGTCGCATCAGGAGGATCCGCGATCGTACGATCGAGGTAACGGACGCCTCTCACCATCCAAGCAGTCGACTCCTTTGGAGATGCGATGCCCGGCGCAGGGCCGTAGGAGGAGTTGAACGTCCCACTCGCTCCGGCTCGCCAGCCTTGCAGTGGCCGGAAGCGCAGTGGTTGCACCCAGGGAGCAAGCGCAACTGCGGCAACCAACTCGACCATGCCGCTTACGCTACTGCAAACGTGCGGCCCGACACGTACCGCTCCCTGCTGCTTCTTCACGCGCTGTCGGGCACATGGAGCGAGGTCGCGCCTCTTCACCGGCGAGGCCGCGCCGACCGCCTACCGCTGATCGCGGCGGCCGCGCGAAAGGGTGTCACGGAGCTCGAAAAGCCCCGACGGTGCGTCGATGAGCGCCTCGAGCACGGCGTTGCACTCCGGCGCGGTCAGCGTCACGCCCTGGGCACGGTCGGTGAGTGCCCGCTCGATCACCGCTGCCGCGATCGCCTCGTCCGCGCGACCGACGACCCGGAGCCGGTCGACCACCCACCAGGCATTGGCACGCGTCACGAGCGCATCATGGAGCAGAAACATCGATCGAAGCGTACGAGAGCGATCGCAGCCCGTCGAGAGGTGCAACGGGGAGTCTTTTCGATTCCAGAATGGTCGGTTGTGGTGGCTGGGACAGGGAAGGAGGGCGGCCCATCCCAGCCACGTGTTGGCCACGTCACGGACGAAATCGCTCCGTGACGATCCTGTCGTCGTTTCACTTTCGACCCTACGCCTCCACGTGTTCAGAGAGGATTGTGGGCTTCTGTGAGGGTGCTGTGACTTCGATCGCCGTTCTGAACGCACGATGGCGCCACCGGTGAGGTAGGGACCGATGCCCCTACGCGCAACCGTCGTGGCTGCCGCGCGCCAGCGCAGTCGCCGCCTGACTCACGGTGACGCGGGCCGCACGAAGCCGCGCGAGGAGCTTGGGCGTGCGCCGGAGCGCCGCGCCCACGGCCTCTCGGGGATCCGGACCGAGCAGCTCGGCAGCGGTGCACGCAGCGTGATCCGAGGCAGCACTGACCCATCCGACCGCATAGAGGTAGCGAAGCACTGGCTTGCGGTAGGGCGCCTTCGCATATGCGACGCGTGCCTCGGAGCCCGAGACGTGGTGCGAACGGGCCGCGGCCGAGACGAGCGCGATCGCCCTCAGATCGTTCGACGGCAAGGCACCCATGGAGCCCACGAGGCCGCTGAGCGACGCGACGAGAACCGCCAGCGCCGCCGTGATGCTCGCGTACTCGACCACACCATCATCGTGCGTCTCTTCGCCGTAACCGTCAAGAACCCAACCCAGCCGAATGTGGCGACCGTCTGTGCTCCCGCGTACTCTCAGGGTGTCATGTGGAAGCTCTCACTCACATCTCCTCGCTCTTGTTGCGAGCAGCGCCTGGAGCATTGACGAGATGACGGAGCTGACGAGCAGGGTCGATCGTGGTTCCGCCGTTTTTGCAGCGCGGGAAGGTCACATGGAACACCTACTCGAAGAGCTGCGCGCGAGGACCACTCTCGTCGCCGCCGGCGGCGGTGACAAGGCCACCGAGCGCCATCGCTCACGGGGCAAGCTCACCGCCCGCGAACGCATCGATCGTCTCGTCGACCCCGGTACGGCTTTCCTCGAGCTGAACGCCCTCGCCGCCTGGGACATCTACGACGGCCAGGCACCGGCGGCCGGCATCGTGACCGGCATCGGAGTGATCGAGGGTCGATGCTGCGTCCTCGTCGCGAACGACGCCACGGTGAAAGGCGGCTCCTACTTTCCGCTGACGGTGAAGAAGCACCTCCGCGCGCAAGAGGTCGCCGAGCAGAACCACCTGCCGTGTGTCTATCTCGTCGATTCGGGCGGGGCGTTCCTCCCGCTCCAGGCGGATGTCTTCCCCGACCGTGACCACTTCGGGCGAATCTTCTACAACCAGGCGCGTCTTTCAGCGCAGAACATCCCACAGATCGCAGCGGTGATGGGCTCCTGCACCGCAGGTGGGGCCTACGTCCCCGCGATGAGCGACGAGACCGTCATCGTCGAGGGAACCGGCACCATCTTCATCGGCGGCCCTCCCCTCGTGAAGGCGGCGACGGGCGAGGAAGTGACGGCTGAAGACCTCGGAGGCGCAACACTCCACACGCGGCGCTCCGGGGTCGCCGACCATTACGCGGTGTCCGACGAGCACGCACTCGCGCTCGTCCGTCAGATCGTCCGCCATCTCGGGGACCCGGCCCAGTCCCCCTGGGAGATCTCGACGCCCGAGCCCCCGATGGTCGATCCGACCGAGCTCTACGGGCTGGTTCCCGAGCACTATCGACACGAGCTCGACCCACTCGAGGTCATCGCCAGGATTGTCGACGGCAGCCGCTTCCACGAGTTCAAGGCGCTGTACGGCGATACCCTCGTCTGCGGTTTTGCTCGAATCGAAGGGCACCCGGTCGGGATCCTCGCCAACCGCGGTGTCCTCTTCGCCGAGTCGGCCCAGAAGGGAGCGCATTTCGTCGAGCTCGCGTGCAAACGCCGCGTTCCCCTGGTCTTCCTCCAGAACATCACCGGGTTCATGGTCGGGAAGGAGGCGGAGGAAGGAGGCATCGCACGCGACGGCGCCAAGCTCGTCACCGCCGTTGCGTGCGCCGACGTCCCGAAATTCACCGTCGTCACCGGCGGCTCGTTCGGCGCAGGCAACTACGCCATGTGCGGCCGGGCGTACGGGCCTCGCCAGCTGTGGATGTGGCCGAACGCGCGCATCTCGGTCATGGGCGGAGAGCAAGCAGCGTCAGTGCTCGCTGCGGTTGGGAATGCTGATCCCGACGAGATTCGTGCCACGTACGAGCACGAGGGATCGCCCTATTTCTCGACGGCGCGCCTCTGGGACGACGGCATCATCGACCCGCTCGATACGCGGCGAGTTCTCGCACTCGGGCTCGCTGCAGCTGCGAACGGCCCGGTGCCGGAGACGACCTTCGGCGTCTTCCGCATGTAGACGCGGCCGCTTCGATCCGTCAGTCTGTGGGACGACATCGGCGACAAACGGAAGGAGCTTCCATGTCGTACACGGCGCTCGACGCAGACGACATCAAACTCACCTGGGGTACGTTCCGGATGGTGCGACACGAGCTCGGCGGCACCGCTTTCGGCCTCAACCAGATCGATTTTCCACCCGGCAAGGTCGGACCGGAACACGACGAGCTCCAGTCGGGCCAGGAGGAGGTGTACTACTGCATTGCCGGCTCCGGCACCCTCACGATCGATGGAGACCCGGTCGAGATGCGTCCGGGCCGCTACATCCTTGTTTCGCCCGACGCGAAACGACATCCCGCAGCGGGCACCGAGGGGATGTCGTTCATGTGCGTCGGCGGTGTCTCCGGAGGCGTCTACGAGCCGTGGGTGCCCCCGGAGGACTGACCCAGGGCCGCCACACCGACGGCTCGCGCACAGCGCGACCGGGAAACCGGTCAACCCACCTCGGCTGAAGCGAGCCAGGTCAGGAGCTCCTTCGATTCGACGGCCGAGAGATCGCGCAGTGGCGCGCGCACATCGGATCGGATCGGAACGCCTTGTGCGGCGAGGATGCGCTTCATCGCGGCTTGCCGCGGGAACCGCTCAACCGCTGCTCGAAGGGTGGCGAGCGATCCTGCACCGGCGGCGCTGGGTTGCCGGACGACGGCAGCCACCCGCTCTGGAAACGCCGAGGCGAGTGCTGAGACTGCGCCGACGGCGCCGCCTTCGATGCCTTGATGGATGAGCGCCTCCGGCCCAACGAGCACATCGAGGCCCACCGACAGGTACGGCTCGAAAGCCTCCCAGGGAGCATCGCTCACCTTCATGCCGACGAAGTTCGGCGCTTCCTCGCGAAGTCGTCGTACGACGTCGAGGGCGACGGCGTAACCGCTCGTGCGGGCGAACTCGTAAACGTAGAACGGCACAGGGGCACACGCCCTCGCCGCTGCAGCGAAATGCTCCAGCTGGGCTGGCTCGTCCAGCGGGAAGTACGGAGGGCCGATAACGGCGACGGCTACCGCTCCCGCCTCGGCTGCGTCGGCTGCGAGAGTGACGGTGTCCGCCGTCGTCTGGGCACCACAGTGTGCGGCCACGTCGAGGCGTCCCGCGGACGCTTCCACGAAGAGGCGCAGCCCTCGGGCACGCTCCTCGATGGAGAACAGCACTCCCTCGCCGTTCGTACCGAACGCAAGCACCCCGTCGAGGCCGGCAGCAACGTATCTCTCGACGAGGACGCCAAACCCATCCTCGTCGAGATCCGAGCCGCCGCCCAGGAGAGGCGTGACCGCGGCGGCGAGCGTTCCACTGAGCACGGCTTCGGGTGACATCCTGTGACTCTAGACTGCCTCGCGATGGACGCGTTGCGGATCGAACGGGACGACGACGTCCTTCGTGTCACCCTCGCCCGACCGGAGCTTCGGAACGCTTTCGACGCAACGCTGATCGAGGAGCTCGCCGAAGCGTTCGTCGACGTCGGCAAGTCGCGCGCAGTCGTGCTGGCCGGCGAAGGCCCCAGCTTCTGCGCGGGAGCTGACATCGAATGGATGCGGAAGTCGGCACGTCTCTCCCACGACGAGAACGTCGCGGACGCCAACGCGCTCCGGCGCATGTTCGAAGCAATCGACACCTGCCCCGCCCCGGTGATCGCGGTCGTGCACGGGCACGCGCTCGGCGGCGGCGCGGGCCTCGTCTGCCACTGCCGACATCGCGATAGCGCACGAGCGCACGGTTTTTGCCTTCTCCGAGGTCAAGCTGGGCATCATTCCGGCAGTCATCTCGCCGTACGCGCTGCGAAAGATCGGCGAGAGCGCAGCCCGCCGTTACTTCGTGACAGGCGAGCGGTTCGACGCGGCAACGGCGATGAGGATCGGGCTCGTCCACGAGGTGACGGCCGATCCGGAAGGTGCGCTCGCGACCATCCTCGGCGAGCTCCGTACGGCCGGCCCTCGCGCCGCCCGACACGCCAAACGACTGGTGCTCGACCGGCCGGATGGCCCGGAGACCGCCCGGCGCATTGCGGAACGACGAACGAGCGACGAAGGACAGGCCGGCCTACGGGCGTTCGTCGAGCGGGAACGGGCGCCGTGGGCGCCGCCGCTCGAGACCGACGAGTAGCGATGACTGCCCTGCTTGCGCTTGCGTCTGCCGTGCTGATCGGCGGCGCGGACTTCGTCGGGGGCGTCGCCTCGCGCATTGCCAACGGCATCCGGGTCGCTGCGTTCGCTCAGGTTGCCGGTCTTGCCTTTGCACTCCCTCTCTCGATCGCCTTCGGCGCGGATCGGCTCGGGGGTGCTGATGTCGCCTGGTCGCTGCTCAGCGGCGTCGCTGTGGCCTGTGGCTTCGGGTTCTTCTACACGGCGATGGGGCGAGGGCTGATCAGTGTCGTCGCCCCCGTCGCCGCTGTCACGGGCGCGGTGATCCCGATCGTGTACGCCCTCGCACGGGGCGAGCGCCCGGGGACGACCGCACTCGTCGGTCTCGTGATCGCCCTGGTGGCCGTCGTCGTCGTCTCGATTGCACCACCCGAACAACACGCTGACGCCGGCACTGTCGACCGCTCGGTGATCACGCTTTCGATCTCGAGCGGCCTGTTCTTCGGCATGTTCTACATCTCGTTCTCGCAGATTTCTGACGCAGCGGGTCTGTGGCCCGTGACCCTCGAGCGCACCGCCGCCGCTGCCGTCCTGCTCGTGCTTGCACTCGTATTGACGCGGGGCCCACTCGAGAGCGTGCGCCGGTTGGCCCCCTACGTCCTGACAATCGGCGCCGTCGAGGTTGCCGCGACGGTGCCTCTCCTCCTGGCACTACAGCGCGGACCTGTGGCTATCGCGTCCGTCGTCGCGTCCCTCTACCCCGTCACGACGGTACTGCTGGCAGGCTTCGTTCTGCGGGAACGCCTCTCGCGCCTGCAGTACCTCGGGGTCGGCTGCGCGCTCGTCGCCGTCGCGCTTGTCTCAACGGGCTGAGACGAACCGGCATCTCCTGGTCAGCGGTCGCGATCCTTGCCGGCGATCCGGCGAAACAGAGCGCGACCGAGCAGCAAGTCGGTGATGATCATTCCTCCCCAGACGATCAGCGTCGCGAGAATCCAGGTCTGCACGCCCTCGATCGAGAGGCCGTCCGAGAGCAGATCGGTGACGAGAAGCGCTGCGAAGGCACCGATCAGCCCCACGAAGCTGGAGAGAACATGGACGTTCTTGTCGACCATTGTTTCGATTGCCGCACGAGCGATCAACAGGATCACGGCGAACTCGACCACCAGAATCGGGAACGTGACCGTGCTGATCTTGAAATCGCTGAGCACAACGGCCGCGACGAGAAGCGCCACGGCACTCGTCACCAACGCGACGATGATCGAGGCAAGCAGACGCATCGCGGCGATGATACACAGCGCAGGAAAGCGGCACAAACTCGCATGCGACCCCGACAATGACCCTTCAGCGGATACTCATCGCCAACAGAGGCGAGATCGCTGTGCGGGTGATTCGCACCTGCGCACGACTCGGAGTCGAGACCGTGGCGGTCGTCGCCCCTGACGACGCGGGATCGCTGCACGCGCGGTCGGCGAGCCAGACGATTCAGATCAGCTCGTATCTCGACCCCTCCGAGCATGTTCGAGCCGCCCGAGCGAGTGGAGCCGACGCCATCCACCCTGGCTACGGGTTTCTCTCCGAGAATTCAGCGTTTGCCGAGGCGGTTCACGCGGCCGGGATCACCTGGATCGGCCCGTCGGCGGCGACGCTGCGACTTGGTGGAGACAAGCTCGCAGCGAAGCAGATCGCGCGGGATGCCGGTGTCCCGACGCTCCACCAGGGATCGCCGACCGAAGGAGGTTTCCCACTCGTCATCAAGGCCGCTGCGGGAGGCGGTGGCCGTGGGATGCGGATCGTCCGATCCCCAGCCGAGCTAGACGCGGCGCTGGCTGCAGCCCGACGCGAAGCCGAGGGAGCGTTCGGCGACGACACGGTCTTTTGTGAGCGCTATCTCGAACGCCCTCGTCACATCGAAGCGCAGCTGCTCGGGCACTCCGGTGGCGTCACCGTACTCGGCGGTCGCGACTGCTCGATCCAGCGGCGCCACCAGAAGCTGATCGAGGAGTCGCCTCCCGCGGGACTCGATCCGCACGTGTGGTCGCAGATCGCGGCCGGAGCCGCTGCCTTCGCCGAGGCGGTCGGCTACGAGGGCGCCGGCACCGCCGAGTTCCTCGTCGAGGGTGCCGACGTCTACTTTCTCGAGCTGAATGGCCGGATTCAGGTCGAGCACCCGGTCACGGAAGCGGTCACCGGCCTCGACATCGTCGAACTGCAACTCCAGGTTGCGGCAGGTGAGGAGCTCGAACTCGACGTCTTTTCCCACGGCCACGCGATCGAGGCGCGACTCTACGCCGAGGATCCGCGCACGTTCCTGCCGCAGGCGGGGCGCATTGTCCGCCTCGTGCTCCCGCAGGAGATCCGTGTCGACGCAGGGGTCGAGGAGGGAGACGAAATCGGGCTCTCGTACGATCCTCTGCTTGCAAAGTTGATTGCCCACGGCTCGGATCGGGAGGACGCGGTCGAACGACTCTCGCGTGCACTCGATGCGACCGCAGTCGACGGCGTCACCACGAATCTGCCCTTCCTTCGTTGGCTCGTCCGTCATCCGTCCTTCAGGGCCGGCGTCGTATCGACTGCCTTCCTGCTGGAGCACACGCCACTCTCCGCAACGCCTCTCCGCATCGCTCCAGGCGCGTTCGCGCAGCCGTGGCGGTTGAACCTCGCGTCACCCTCCCCGTCGGCTGCGCCGGACGTCGATGCCGCAGGCGCGTCTGCCGGCGCGGCTGGTGGACACAGCGTGGTCGCCGCGCCGATGCCTGGCAACGTGGTCTCTGTTGCGGTCGCGGTGGGTGACGCAGTCAGCGCCCGTCAGCCACTCGTCGTCCTCGAAGCGATGAAGATGGAGATGCCCATCCTGGCCCCGTTCGCTGCGACCGTCACGGCGGTTCGGGTCAGGACCGGCGACCAGGTCGCCACCGGGACGCCGTTGATCGACCTGGGCCCCGCCTAGCGAGTCACGATTCGGCTGTCGCCTTCGATCGCACGGAGAAGGCGCCCGACACCGACGTTGACGAGCCACATCACGATCACCGCACCCACATACGTCCAGAACCCGTCGATCGAGAAGTTCGGAACCACCCATTCGGTGAAAGCGAGGATGGCAACGTTGACGAAGAAGTATGCGATCCCGAACGTGAGGATGATCAGCGGGATCGCGATGAAGGTCAAGAGCGGCTTCAGAAAGACGTTCGCCAGACCGAAGACGGCTCCCGCGAGCAGGAGCGACCCCCAGCGCTGGATTGTGAAGCCCGAGAACACCCAATCGGCCACGATCAGAGCGAGGACGTTGGCTCCCCAGGCAACAAGAAGGCGGACAGTCAAGTACATGACGAAACCCTAATGCTTCAGGAGATGGGGCCGACACTGAACGGCGCCGAGACGCCGTTCCGCTTCGCCGCTACGCGCACGTCTAGAAGAGCTTTTGGAGTTTCAAGGCGGCGCCCATGTCGCCCTTGATCTTGAGCTTGCCCGTCATGTAGGCGGTTGTCGGATTCGCGTCGCCACGGGCGATCTTCATCAGCGTGTCCTCACTCGCTGAGATCGTGCAGTCGGCGTCATGCTCACCTTGAGCGACTGACACGACGCCATCGGCAACTGTGACCGTCCATGCCCCGACCTCGGCGATGTCGAAAGCAAAACTGTTGTTCATTCCCACCGTCTTCGCGGGATCGACCTTCGAAGGAAGCGCGTCGAAGAACTCCTGGACAGTCATCGGATCTCCCTGGTTGGTGGGCGGTGGGCCTGGCGATGCAACGATCAGTCGAGCAGAGGGTATGCAGCGGACGGTGCACTCGCAACCGAGCCTGCCGACTGCGGGGCGGGAAGGAAGAAGCAGAGGACGACGCCGAGCAACGGCGCGAATGCACAACAGACGAGGGCCGTTTCCAGATTGACTGCGTCCGCGACACCACCGAGCGCAACGGCCGCTATCCCGCCGATGCCCATCGCGAGGCCGATCGACAGTCCGGACGCCA
Source organism: uncultured Thermoleophilia bacterium (assembly GCA_963784945.1). Taxonomy (GTDB): domain Bacteria; phylum Actinomycetota; class Thermoleophilia; order Gaiellales; family Gaiellaceae; genus Gaiella. The sequence goes on from CAWATN010000014.1 coordinate 26,760, forward strand.
TCCCCACGTGTTGTGGCAAGTAGAGCTGGCTCAGAACCATCGTGAGCCCGAACGTTCCCACCACGCAGACCCCGACGATCATCAACGCGACGGCACCGACCACCCCGCCAACGAGGACGAACACGAGAATCATCGGCGTCAGCACTGCTTGGGCAACGAGGAGCGTCCGCCGCAGTCCGAACCGATCTGCGATCGGCCCGAGAAGCAACGTTCCCGCGGCGCCCGCGAGGAGCATCAGGGAGAGCATGCGATTCCCGTCCGCTTCGGAGTTGCCGAGGGAAACGACCCAGAGCGGCACGAAGGTGAGCAGCCCGAACCATGCGACGCTCCGCAGCCCGATCACGCCACCGAGGATCGCCATCGCGCGCACGTTGTCCCGCCCGTCCGAGGCCCTGCCGCCCGCCCCTGCATCCGGACGCAAGCCCATGAGATACGGAAGTGCTCCGAGTACGGCAATCGAACCCAGCATGACGGGAATCGACGCGAGCAGCCCTCCGGTGCCGAGGCCGAGCCAGAGAACGAGCGGGGTGACGATGATCGGGCCGAGTGCGTAGCCGACGTTACCGCCGATGTTGAAGAGTGACATCCCGCTCGCACGCTTGCGGCCGCTCGCGAAGACCGCGAACTTCGCCCCTTCGGGGTGGAACGCGGCAATACCGAGGCCCGAGCAGAAGATGAGCGGGACGAGGAGGACGTAACTCGGAGCAACGGCGGCCAGACCGATCCCGGCACCGGCGAGAGCGAGCCCGGCCGGTAGCAACCAGAGAGCGCCACGCCGATCCGACCAGAGCCCGAAGAGCGGCTGTGTCAGAGAAGACGACGCAAGAGCAGCAAGCATCAGAACGGCTGTGAGCGTGTAGTTGAGGTCGAATTTCACGGCGAAGAACGGCAGCAGAGCCGGAACGCTCCCGGACGCAAAATCGGTCGCGAGGTGCCCACCGGAGAGTGCGGCCATCCCCCGCCTGTCGATGGACTCACGCATGGATTCAGTCTAGGCGTCACTGCTGGTCGTGCGGCTGGCTTAGGGAGCACGGCCGTCATCGACGCAGAAGCGCGCGTCCGCTAGTGCGCGATCGACGGGTAGGAGAGCAGGGTACGATCGCGGCGCGTGGATTTCGATCTCTCTTCCGAACACGAGCTCTTTCGCGATACCGTCCGCGCGTTCGCCGTCGATCGGGTAGCGCCGGTTGCCGAGGAGCTCGATCGAGAGAGCCGCTTCCCGTACGAGCTCGTCGCCGAGATGGCGGAGCTCGGATTGATGGGCATTCCCTTTCCGGAGGAGCTCGGCGGGGCTGGAGGCGATACATTGGCGTACGCCATCGCAGTCGAGGAGCTCGCGCGTATCGATTCGTCGGTAGCGATCACACTCGCAGCGCATACGTCGCTCGGGACGATGCCGATCTATCTCTTCGGAACCGACGAGCAACGGCGGCACTGGATTCCACCGCTCGCGTGTGGGGAGAAGCTCGCCGCGTTTGGTCTCACCGAACCGGAGGCAGGCTCGGACGCCGGTGCAACCCGGACAACCGCGACCGCGCGCAACGGCGACCTTGTCGTGAACGGCTCCAAGGTCTTCATCACGAACGCGGGAACCGAGATCACATTGTGTGTGACGATTACGGCGCTGACCGGTGAAGGCGAGATCTCGAACATCGTTGTCGAGAACGGCACGCCTGGATACGAGGTCTCGGGGCCGATCGACAAGATGGGCTGGAAGGCCTCGGACACGCGAGCGCTCTCGTTTACCGACTGCGCAGTCCCGTCCGAGAATCTCCTCGGGGTACGGGGCGAGGGTTTCCACCAGTTTCTGGAGATCCTCGACGGCGGCCGCATCTCGGTCGCTGCGATGGGCCTCGGGCTCGCACAGGGCGCCTACGATCTCGCATACGCGTATGCACGCGAGCGACACCAGTTCGGGAGGCCCATCTCGTCCTTCCAGGCGATCCAGTTCAAGCTGGCTGATATGGCGACGGAGATCGAGGCGGCGCGCGGGCTGGTCTGGAAGGCAGCCTGGCTCAAGGATCAGGGCCGTCCGTTTGCGCGAGAAGCCGCGATGGCGAAGCTCTACACCGGTGAGCTCTCGAACCGTGTGGTCAATGCTTCGCTGCAGATCCACGGCGGTTACGGCTATACGGACGAGTTTCCGATCTCTCGTCTGTATCGCGACCAGAAGATCCTCGAGATCGGCGAGGGGACGAACGAAGTCCAGCGGATGGTGATCGCTCGTCACCTTGGGCTGCCGTGAGGTGGATTGTCATCTCCGCGGTGCTTTCGCTCGTCATGCCTGCGATCGCGGGCGCACACGTCACCATCGCGCCGCCGTTCGTCGAGGATGGTGTCGAGTCCACGATCTCGTTCGCGACTCCCAACGAACGCCCTCCCCATGCCACCATCACCGTTTCGGTGACCGCGCCACCTGGTATCGCCGTCGTTTCCGCCACGGCGCCCGACAGCTGGCACGCAGTCGTCACGGGCTCGACGGTGCAGTGGACCGGCGGGCGCCTCGAAGATCGAGCCACAGTCTCGTTTCCCATGCGCATTCGAGCACGAGTGCGAGCCGGGACCTATGCGTTCGAGGCCGCTCAGACCTACGACGACGGCGCCACGGTCAAATGGAAGTCAGCGCTCAGCGTGCTGCCGGCCACCGGCTCGGCGGCACCCAAGCAACATCCCTGGGGAGCTCTCGCAGCTGCGCTCGCCGGGGTCGTCGTGATCGGCGGTAGCCTCGTCCTCGTGCGTGTCCTGCGTCGGAGATCACTTCAAGATCCATAGCGGGACCGGGTGCTACCGTCGAACCGTGATCTTCCACCAGTTCCTCAATGACGACCTGGGGTGCGCGTGTTACCTCGTGGGAGACGAAGAAGCGGGCGTCGCCGTGGTCGTCGATCCGCCGTACACCATCGAGCCGTTGCTCGATGAAGCCGAACGGCGCGGAGTCGCGATCATCCGCACGATCGAGACGCACACTCACGCCGACCACGTCTCCGGGCACGGTCGGCTCGCGCTCGAGCATGGGATCCCGGTCAGCGTGCACGCCGACGCGGGCGTCGATTATCCGAACGATCCGATGCGCGACGGTGACGAGATCGAGGTCGGGAACATCACGCTTCGCGTCATTCATACGCCCGGACACCGGCCGGAGCACTGCTGCCTGACGGTTATCGACCGCTCTCGCGGCGACGAACCCTGGCTCGTACTCACAGGTGACTCCCTGTTCGTTGGCGACACCGCTCGACCCGACCTTGCCGTGGGAGCGCTGGAGGGCGCCGAAGGGCTGTTTCACTCACTGCAACGGCTGCTCGAGCTCTCCGACGGCGTCGAGGTCTTCCCCGGGCACATTGCGGGGTCGCTCTGCGGCAGGGCAATGAGCTCGAAGCCTTCGACCACGATCGGCTTCGAGCGCCGCTTCAATCCGACGCTGCAGCTGACCGAGGTCGATGCGTTCATCGCCGAGTCGGCGTCGATCAGCGCGCCGAAGCCGCCGAATCTCGGGCGCATCGTCGAGACCAACCGCGGCCCCTTCGTCGGCGCCGCGGCGCCTGTGCAGGAGCTCGTAGCTCCTCCCGATGGCGCGCAGCTGCTCGACGTTCGCCCGGTGCGGAGCCACCTCGGGGGGCATAGGCCCGGTGCGATCAGCGTGCCCCTCTCAGGCACGAGCTTCGCCACCAAGTCTGGCTTCGTCCTCGATGCTGCGCGGGCGGTGTGCGTGCTTGCCGCAACGGTCGACGAAGCGCAGCGAGCAATCTCTGGCCTTCATGCGGTTGCGTTCTTCGACATCGCGGGGTTCGTGCTCGGGGGTGGCGACGAGCAAACCGCCACCGTCGCGGTCGACGAGCTCGACGCGTTGATCGCCGAAGGCGCCGAGGTCATTGACGTGCGCGAGAAGGACGACCGCGACACGGGGTACATCCCCGGCAGTCGCAACGTCCCCTACAGGCTGATGGCCACCTGTTGCCCCGATCTGCCGACCGATCGAACGGTCGTGACGATCTGTGACACCGGCCCGCGTGCCGCGATCGCCGCAAGCATCCTCCGCTCCCGCGGATACGACGCCCGCCCGATCATCGACGGCGGCATGATCGACTGGCGCGCCCGCGGCGGCGACACGGTCGAGTTCAGGCGCTGCGGCTCGGCCTAGCGTTACACGTCGTCCCGGGTGCGCAAACGAACGAAGCTCCTCGCCGACGACTACGCGACGACGCACAGAAGCGCACGTCGTCGGCGCTCTCCCTCCCGCAGATCGAACACGTCACCATTGCCATGAGTCTACGACGACCCATGCCCCGCACGGCGTCGGGAGCTACGTCAAACGGCGTACAGCCAGACCCTCGTCAACAAGAGCCTTGATCAGCGCCTGTGAATGCTCCTCGTCGCGCGTCTCGAGCGTCAGTTCGGCCTCGGTCTCGAGCACACCGATGTTTCGTCCTTCGCGATGGTGGGTGATCGAGAGCACGTTGGCTCGCTGGGCGGCGACCGCCGCAACGATGCGCGCCAGTTGGCCAGGCCGATCGGGAATCGTGACAGCGACCACGAGGTAGCGCCCCGACGAAGTGAGGCCGAAGCGCGTCACCGAGACGAGCGTCGTAGCGTCGATATTGCCTCCGGCGAGAACGCAACACACAGCGTCGGTGCCGGGCACGAGACCCTGCAAGAGCGCCGCGACGGGCGCCGCACCCGCGCCTTCCACCACGAGTTTCGAGCGCTCGAGGAGCAAGACGAGGGCCTGTGAGATCGCCTCGTCGTCGACGACCACGACCTCGTCGAGAAGATCGCGAAGAATCGCCGAGGTGAGCTCAGCCGGGTATTTGACCGCTATCCCGTCTGCAATCGTGGGACCTGTCGGTGCCCGCCCCGCCAACGGAGCGCACGCGGCGGCCTGAACCCCGACGAGTGAAAGCTCCGGTCGCAACGCCCGCAAGCCGATCGCGATTCCTGACGCAAGACCGCCGCCCCCGACGGGTATCACGACCGTGCCTGGCCCGGAAGGAAGTTGCTCCGCCAACTCGAGGCCGACCGTCCCCTGCCCGGCGATCACCCGCGGGTCGTCGAATGCATGGACGAAGGTCGCGCCGGTCGTCTCGCCGTGGAGTCGAGCAGCAGCCAGGGCGTCGTCGAACCCTTCGCCACCGAAGGTGACCATCGCACCGTATCCACGGGCCGCCTCCACCTTTGTCATCGGCGCACCCTCCGGCACGAAGATCGTGGCAGCGATACCGGCCTGGCGCGCGGCCCATGCCACCGCCTGGCCGTGATTGCCGGCGCTAGCGGTGACGACGCCCGCTCGGCGCTCTGCCTCTGTCAGCTGAGCAATCGTGTTGTAGGCACCACGGATCTTGAAGGAGCCGGTGAGCTGGAGATTCTCCGCCTTGAGCCACACCTCGCGTCCGACGAGCCGGCCGATCGTCGCGGACGAGAGGACGGGAGTGACTTTTGAGATACCCGTCAGGCGCTCCTGGCCCGCAACGAGATCGGCGAGGGCCGGTCGAGTCACGCGACGCCGTCCGGCACAACGCGCGCGACGAGACGCTCGACCGCCGTCAATGGATCGACCTCACGTCGCTGCACCGCGGCGATGAGCTCTGAGAGCTGCGGATCCTCCTCTATCGCTCGCTCGATGGCGCTCCGCACGCGGGCGGTCGCGGCGGACACCACCTCGCCGCCGAGATTCCGCCGCCGGCGCTCGTCGAGGTCGCCAACGGCGGCAAGCCGGTCGCGCCGCTCGATGACCGCCTTCCAGAGATCATCGATGCCCTCCTCCCGCACGGCCTCGGTGAACAGAATGGCCGGTCGACGCTCTGGATCGGGATCGAGGGCGACTACACCGCGGATGTCGGCCAGCATCGCTTTCGCGCCTGGTTGATCCATCTTGTTGATGGCGATCACATCGGGGATCTCCATTATCCCCGCTTTCAGTGCTTGTACGGAATCACCCGAGCCGGGCATGAGGATGAGCACGACCTCGTCCGCAATGCTCATCACCTCGACCTCGCTCTGACCTGTACCAACCGTTTCGATAAAGACGACGTCCCGTCCGGCGGCGTCCAGCAAAAGGAAGGTCTGGAGCGCCGCCTCGGCCAGCCCTCCGAGATGCCCGCGTGTGCCCATCGAGCGGATGAAGACGCCGGGGTCGAGGAAGTGGTCGACGAGCCGAATTCGATCGCCGAGCAGTGCCCCGTGTGTGAACGGGCTCGACGGATCGACCGAGATGACCCCGACCGACATGCCCTGTGCCCGGACATGTCGGATGAGCGCTGCTATGAGCGAGGACTTACCCACTCCGGGCGGTCCGGTGATGCCGACGGCGAACGCCCCTCCCGTCTCCGGATAGAGCTCGCGCACGACAGCCAGGGCACCAGGATCGCGATTCTCGACGAGCGAGATCGAACGGGCGAGGGCCCGCTGATCTCCTGCCCGTACCCCGGCAACGAGCTGCTCATGAGTCCAGTGGCGGCGGGCCATCGGCGCCACTCTACGGTACGAACACGTCCGTTTCGGACAGCAGACGCCGTGTGACCGAGGTTGTAGGCTCGTTCCGGATGTTGGGTCGGTTCACTGCGCAATTTGCGATTGTCGGCATGCCCGAGCATCGCGCCTACCGCAATCTCCTCATCGCCCGGCTGATCTCGGCACTCGGCACCTGGACAGCGTTCTTCGCCGTTCGCATAGCGCTCTACGACCAGACCAACTCAGCCTGGTGGATCAGCATCCTGCTCTTTGCAGAGCTCGTTCCCGGCGTCATCCTCGGAATCGCGGTTGGGCCGCTGATCGACCGTTGGCCGCGTCAGCGAATGATGATCCTGTCCGACCTCGGCGGCGCCGCGTGCTTCGGCGCGCTCCCGTTCGTCCACTCTCCCGCCGGCATCTGCGCGGTTTCCGCCCTGGCAGGCTTTTCGGCGGCCTTCTTCCGCCCCGGGTGCTACGCGGCCATACCGAACCTCGTGGGCAAAGAGTCCCTCGTTGCCGCGAACTCCCTCATGCAGGGAGCCGAGAACTTCGCCACCCTGATGGGGCCCCTGATCGCCGCGATCGGGATCGCGCTCCTCGGCTCGAGCACCGTGTACGCGCTCAACGCCGTCAGCTTCGTCATCTCGGCGCTCTTCCTCGTTCGCATCGGCAACCGGCTGCAGTCAGAGCTCGTTGCCCGCATCGGCCGAACCCACTGGCGCGAGGTTCGCGCCGGGCTGGCGCTCGTGCGGAACGACCGCCACCTCTCGTCGATCTTCCTGATCTGGAGCTGGGCAACGCTTGCCTACGCCGGGATCAACGTGGCGGAGATCGTGCTCACGACGAACGCCTACGGTGCAGGCGACGTCGGCTTCGGCGTGTTCGTCGCATTCTCCGCCGGTGGCATCCTGGTAGGCAGCGTCGTTGCCTTCTGGTTCATCGACCGGCTGACGGTCTACGGCGGTTACCGCGCCTCGTTCCTGATCACTGCGGCGGGGGTCGCCATCTGTGCGGTCAGCCCCAACCTCGCCATCGGCTGCGTCGGCGCCATCATCTTCGGCGTAGGCAATGGGGTCGGGCTCGTCTGCAACGTGACCCTGATCCAGGAGGTCGTCTCGGACGAGCGGCGGGGTCAGACCTTTGCCGTGCTCGGGAGCCTCGTGCAGACTTTCACCCTCCTTGGGACGCTCGCTGCAGGACCCATCACCGACGCTGTTGGACCGCGAATGATGTGGGGCATCAGCGCGTTCCTCCTCGTCATTGGGTACTTCAACGCCGTCCTCGTGTCTTCCCTGCGGCGCTCGCCGGCCACAGATGCACGGGCCGTGGCAGTCGACCTGAGGCCCTTCGAAGTCGGAAGTGAGATTCCGGGCACCGAGATTCCGAGCAACGGCTTCTCTCGCCTCGCGAACCTGCTCGACGAGGTCGAGCGCACCCGTGACGCCGAAGCCCGAACCGGCGCTTCTCGACGCTACAGGCGACGCTCGCGTCCAGCTGACCCTCCTCCACCTCCGTGAGGAGCTCCTCAGCCGGTTGTGCGGCCGGACACGGTGAGCTGATTCTCGGCGTGCTTGATGCGCTGCTCTATCTGCCAGCGGTCGCCTGAGGCCGTCCCAGCCTCGAGCCTTTCGAGCTCTGCTCGTGCGGCCTCGAGCTGCTCCGTCGCACGTGCGTCGTCGATCTCCCTCACGTTGACGGCATCGTCGACGAGGGCGAGCGCCCGGTCGGTCTCGACCTTGAAAAAGCCGGGGCCGGTTGCGAATTCGAGCACCTCGCTGCCGCCGAGATGCACCCGGGTCGAGCCGGCCTTCAGCGTCGCGACGAGGGGTGCGTGGCGAGCGAGCACGCCGATTTCGCCGGCCTGGCCGGGCACGATCAACATCTCGGCCTCGCCCTCGTACACCGGACCGTCGGGGGTGACGACGGAAACGTCGAACTTGGGGTGCGCGTCAGCCATCGGGAGCCACTACGCGGCGACCTGTTCGAGCTGACGCGCCTTCTCGACGACATCCTCGATCGGCCCGACCATGTAGAACGCTGCCTCGGGCAGGTCGTCGTGCATGCCGGCGATGATCTCCTGAAAGCCTTTGATCGTGTCCTCGAGCTTGACGTATTTGCCTGGCGTGCCAGTGAACTGCTCGGCCACGAAGTTGGGCTGCGAGAGAAAGCGCTCGATCTTGCGGGCTCGGGAGACGACGAGCTTGTCCTCGTCTGTGAGCTCGTCCATCCCGAGGATCGCGATGATGTCCTGTAGGTCCTTGTAGCGCTGCAGGATCTGCTGCACCGCCGTCGCAGTCGCGTAGTGCTCATCGGAGACGACGCCGGGTGCGAGCGCCCGCGAGGTCGAGTCGAGCGGGTCGACGGCCGGGTAGATCCCCTTCTCGACGATCGCACGCGACAGCACTGTCGTGGCGTCGAGGTGAGCAAAGGTTGCGGCGGGTGCAGGATCGGTGAGGTCGTCCGCGGGGACGTACACCGCCTGCACCGACGTGACCGAACCGGTGCGCGTCGACGTGATGCGCTCCTGCAGCTGTCCCATCTCGGTCGCGAGGGTCGGCTGGTAGCCGACGGCGCTCGGCATCCGGCCGAGAAGGGCGGAGACCTCCGAGCCTGCCTGCACGAAGCGGAAGATGTTGTCGATGAAGAGCAGCACGTCCTGCCCCTGCTCGCGGAAATACTCGGCCATCGTCAGACCCGAGAGCGCGACGCGAAGGCGCGCGCCGGGTGGCTCGTTCATCTGACCGTAGACGAGTGCGACCTTGTCGAGAACGCCTGATTCCTCCATCTCGAGGTAGAGATCGTTGCCTTCGCGCGTTCGCTCTCCGACCCCGGCGAACACGGAGACACCACTGTGCGCATTGGCAACGTTGTGGATCAACTCCATGATCGTGACCGTCTTGCCGACTCCGGCACCCCCGAAGAGGCCGACCTTGCCTCCCTTGATGTACGGCGCGATCAGGTCGATGACCTTGATCCCCGTTTCGAAGACTTCGACAGACGGCTTCAGCTCGCGGAACGCCGGCGGCTCGCGATGGATCGACCAACGCTCGACGTCCGGTGGCGCGGGCTTCTCGTCGACCGGCTGGCCGAGAACGTTCCAGATGCGGCCGAGCGTGGTGTCTCCGACCGGTACGGAGATCGGTGCCCCGGTATCGACCACCTCCGCCCCACGAGCGAGTCCGTCGGTGGAGTCCATTGCAACTGCACGCACGCGATCGTCGCCGAGGTGCTGCTGGACTTCCGCCACGAGCGTCGCGCTCGTTCCGTCTGGACGAGGGATCGCGATTTCAACAGCGTGGAGGATCTGGGGCAGACGGTCCGGGAAGACCGCGTCGATCACGACACCCTTGATCTCGATGATCTGGCCGGTATTGACACCGTTCTCGCTGGGCATTGGTCTCCTGAAGGCGCTTTGTCGTTGCGGGGGATAGACGTGCGGAGCAAGGTGCCGGCTAGACGCCTCACGATCGCGCGTATGGTATCCCACCCGCCCCGTACAGCGGGGGCGCAACGCGCGAGCTCCGCTCTCCTCAATCCGTCCGCGACGCGGGCGTCATGATCGAGCCTTCAGCAGCGGACGGTGACCTGGCTCGGCAGCATTGCGATCTCCAGTCTCCTCGGAGTCACATTCCATTACAAGAGCCCACCGTCGGGGGTTTGGAACCCCGGGGTCGCGCAGTTCAACCCACGTAGATGCCGGGGCTGTCGGACCTGTAGTCAGGCATGAGCTGCCGCTCATGCACGACATCCCGCAGTTGATGGAATACCACCTGGTCGTCCTCCCCACCAGCGTTGACGATCTGACGCGGAGCGGCACTCGGAAGCGCGGTGCGGACGGGTCTCTCATGCAGCACTACGGACGTCATGAATACGCCTGCGGCTGCAGCCGTGAGCGCCACGAGCGGCAGCTTCAATGAAGTGCGACGTCGCTTTCGCGCGCTCCTGAACGCCATCTGCACGCCGTCAGTCGAAGTTACCAACGGGGCGGCGCGAAGCTCGGTCGTGAACGCGGCGACTGACGCCGCGAACGCCCTGCAGGACGGACAGTGATCGAGATGCCGGACGAGCGTCCGCTCCTCGGTCTCCGAAAGAACCCGATCGGGGGCGAGCGCGGCCAGAAACCGCGTCCGCTCGCACGAGGGGGATTGAGACCACGTCATGATCTGTGAGACGTCGGAAGGCGCATGAGGTTAGAGCGTCGCATCTCGATCCACCCTATCGGGGCACCTCGGGCGGGGAAGAACATGGGCGGCACGATCAGATGAGGCGCGCGCGTGGGTCGACGGCGACACCGCCGGCGAGAAGGACAATCCCGATCACGATGAGCAGAGCGGCAACTGCTGTCGTCTCCCAAAATGCGAGCCCATCGGCGCTTGCGTCCGGGCTCCCGTCATCTGCGGAACGGAATAGGCCGCGCGATCCGAGAGCAAACCCGACGATAGCGACGAACGCTCCGACGCCGTAGAGTCCCAGCGCGGAGGCCCGCTGGAGAGGCGAGCCGGCAAGGACGGCCACTGCCGCGACAACGGCGATAGAACAGGCGATGAGCGCTACGGGGAGGACGAGGCGACGCGCCGCCCTACGGATCACGTCGTCGCCAGGCTCGGCGACGCTGGATGCGTGAGCTCCTCCGCCGTCATCGGCCAGTGTTCGAGCGGAAGGTGACAGGCGCCGAAATGGCTGCTTCCGAATTCCCTCAATAGTGGCTCCTCGACGTCGCAGAGCCCAGCCCGGGTACGCGGGCACCGGGGATGGAACCGGCACCCGTCAGGCGGATTGATCGGATTTGGGACGTCTCCCTGGAGCACGATCGGCCGGCGACGGCGCGCGGCCTCCGGGTTTGGGGCAGGGACGGCGGACATGAGGGCACCCGTGTACGGGTGCCGTGGACGCGTGTAGAGATCCTTGTCCGACGCGATCTCGACCACCTTGCCCAAGTACATGACCATGACGCGGTCGGAGATGTGCCGGACAACGTTGAGGTCGTGGGCGATGAACACGTAGGTGAGCCCGAACTCGCGCTGGAGGTTCTTGAGGAGGTTGAGGATCTGCGCCTGCACCGAGACGTCGAGCGCCGAGACCGGCTCGTCACAGACGATCAGCTTCGGGTTGACCGCGAGGGCGCGCGCGACGCCGATGCGCTGCCTCTGACCACCCGAGAATTCGTGCGGAAAGCGGTTGTAGTGCTCGGGGCTGAGGCCGACGATCTCGAGCAACTCCTGCACCCGGCGCTTTCGCTCTGCCGAGGTGCCGATGTTGTTCACCTCGAGGGGCTCGGCGATCGTGAATCCCACCCGTTTGCGCGGGTTCAGGGACGCGTACGGATCCTGGAAGACCATCATCATCTCGCGTCGGAGCGGACGCATCTCCGAACGCGAGAGGTTTGTGATGTCGTGGCCCTCGAAAACGATCTTGCCGTCCGTCGGATCGAGGAGGCGAAGCACACAGCGAGCGAGCGTCGACTTGCCGCATCCTGACTCGCCGACGATCCCGAGCGTCTCACCGCGGTTGACCTCGAAGCTGACGCCGTCGACGGCCTTGACAGCGGCAACCTGCTTCTGGAAGACGATGCCCCGAGTGATCGGGAAGTGCATCTTGAGGTCTTCGACACTCAGCAAGACCTCGCTCACGAGGCCTCCTGTGACAGCGCAGCCACCGTACGGACCGACTCGCGCTCCTTCGTCTCGTCGTCGAGCCAGCAGCGCTGGAGATGCGTGCCGTCGCCGAAGGGAACGAGTTGCGGCACGTCGGTGCGGCAGACGTCCATGGCGAAGGCGCACCGCGGGTGGAAGCGACATCCGGGTGGCGGATTGAGCAGCGATGGCGGCTGGCCGGGGATCTGGGCAAGTTGCTCGACCTCGAGATCGAGGCGAGGGAGCGATCCGAGCAGTCCCCACGTGTAAGGGTGACGGGGACGGTAGAAGATCTCGTCGACCTTCGCTTGCTCGATCACCTGACCGCCGTACATGACGATCACGTCGTCCGCGACCTCGGCCACGACCCCGAGGTCGTGCGTGATCATGATGATCGCCATGTGACGCTCCTCCTGGAGCTGGTTCATGAGCTCGAGGATCTGCGCCTGGGTCGTCACGTCCAACGCCGTGGTCGGCTCGTCGGCAATCACGACGTCCGGCTCGTTTATGAGCGCCATCGCGATCATCACACGCTGCCGCATGCCGCCAGAAAACTGATGTGGGTAGTCGTCGATCCGCTGCTCCGCGCGCGGGATCCGCACCGCCTGCATCGCCTCGAGCGCGAGATTGCGCGCTTCCTTGTGCGACACGTCGCGATGGACGAGGACCGCCTCTTCGAGCTGCCAGCCGATCTTCTTGACGGGGTTCAACGACGTCATGGGATCCTGGAAGATCATCGAGATCCGCATGCCGCGTAGGGCTCGCAACGACTCCGGATCGGTCGTGAGAAGGTCGATGCCGTCGAATCGAGCGATCCCTTCCGATGTCGTGTTTCTCGGGTCGTTCAACCCCATGATCGTGAGGCAGGTTACGCTCTTGCCCGAGCCGGACTCGCCGACGATGCCGAGCGTCTCACCGCGCTCGAGCGTGAAAGAGACGCCATCGACGGCGCGGACGACACCGTCATCCGTCTGGAAGCTCGTCTTGAGGTTCTCGACCTCGAGCAACGCCATCAGGTGAGCCGGATTCGCGGATCGACGAGGGCGTAGAGACAGTCCACGATCAGATTGAACACGATGATCACGATCGTCGCGAAGACGACGACTCCGACGATAACGGGCAGATCTGTCGCAGTGTAGGCGACGATGACCTGGCGCCCGAGGCCGGGGAGGCCAAAGATGGACTCGGTGAAGATCGCGCCGCCGAGAGCGAGCGCGATGTCCATGCCGAGGATCGTGACGACGGGCAGCATGCTGTTGCGCAGAATGTGCGATCTCATCACGCGTGAGCTCGAGGCGCCCTTCGCCCGCGCGGTGCGCACGTAGTCCTCGCTCATCGTCTCCATGACGTTCGCACGGATCAGTCGCACGTAGAGGGCCGAGAAGAGCAGCGCGAACGTGCACCAGGGCAGGACGAGATGATATGCCCACTCGGCGGGGCCACCGCATGCAGCGCCGATGGAAGGGTTGATGAAGTCGCAATACCCAGAGATCGGCGTCCAGTGGAGGTAGTAGCCGAAGAAGAAAGCGAGGATCAGCCCGATCCACACAGGGTGGGCGGAGATGCCGACGAGCACGAAGATCATCGCGCCCCTGTCGATCATGGAGCGCTGTTTCACGGCGGAGAGCACCCCGATCGGGATGGAGACGAGCAGCCAGAGGACAGCACCTCCGAGCACGAGCGACGCCGTGACCGGCGCCGCAGCCAGCACGATGTCGTTGACGTTCTGCTGATTGACGAACGACCTGCCGAGCGAGCCGTGGAGTACCAGATCCTTGAACCAGAGCAGGTACTGCTGCCACACGGGCTTGTCCAGATTGAGGTACTTGGCTACCTGCTGCACCTGCTCGGGTGTTGCTGATTTGCCCGCCGCGAGCTTGGCCGGGTCACTCGGAGCGACAAAGAAGATGATGTACGTGACAAGCGTGACGGAGACGAAAAGAAAGATGGCCCAGAGGGTCCGCCTGGCAACAAACCTCCACATGACTCTTCCTTGTCTCCCTTGTCCGAGGTCCTGCCGAATCGTGCTCGTGTGCGGGGGGGCCAGCTGGCGGCCCCCCCGCAGGAGTAACACACTTCGGTGCTTACTTGATCACGAGCGCGTTGAATGCGACGTACGTGCTCGAATCGTTGTACGTGAAGTTCGAGATGCGTGACGAGACGACGATGCGGTTGTTCTGGTTGATGAGCGGGGCAACGGGAGCGGCCTGCTTCATCATCTGGACGTCGATGTTGCCGTACGCCTTGTAGCGGGCGTCTCCCGTCAGGACGGCCGCCTTGGCCATCGCCGCGTTGAACGTCGGATTGTTGAAGTACGACCAGTTGTTGCTCCCGGCGTCGGTGGTCGGAACGTCGGCGCCGTTGAACAACACGTTGATGAAGTTCGACGGATCCGGGTAGTCGGCCTGCCAACCGAGCCTCGCCAGGTCGTACCCCCCGGTCTTCGGATTGCCGGCTCGAGAGAACAGCTGCGACGTCGGCACGTTCTCCGTCTTCACCTTGAAGCCCACCTGCTGGAGCTCGTACGCCATCAGCTGATTCAGGTTGACGCCCGCCGCCGAGTTCCGGCCGAGAATGCGGATGGCAGGAACGTTCGAGACGTCACCGGCGACCTTCTTCGCCACCGCTGGGTTCGCACCCTTGTAGGCGTAGAGGCTGTTGTTCTCGATGAAGCCCGGTATCGCCGGCGGCAGGATCTGGTCGGTGCGCCGACCGGCGTACTTGCCGTAGACGCGAACCTGCGCCGGACGGTCGATCGCCCAGTTGACCGCCTTACGGAGATTGAGATTCGCCATCGGCTGACCCGGCAGCGTGTTGAGCGCCCACCACGCTGTCGTCACGGTCGGCTTGACCCAGAACTGCGTCTTGTTGACCTTGTACTGGTCGCCGAGTGCGGCAGCAGCGGCAGCTGGCGGGAGGGTGTCAATGTCCGCCTGGCCGGACTTGACCTGCAGCAAGCTCTGATTCTCGTCTCCGCCGACCGTGACGACGATCTGGTCGGCATTGTGGGGACGCTTCCCGGTGTAGGACTTGTTGCGCTGGAGCACGACCGAGCGGCCGATGTCGTGAGATGCAATGTAGTACGGGCCCGCCGTGACCCACGATCCCTTGAAGTCCTGCTCGTTATAAGGCGTGGCCGGATCGGTGGCGGAGAACCAGTTCATCGCCAACACATTGACGAGGTAAGGGGCCGGCTTTGTCAGCTTGATGATGAGCTTGTCACCCTGAACTACCAAGCCCGTGATCTTGCTGGCCTTGCCGTTGTAGAAAGCATCCGCACCGACCACGATCGGGCCGGCGATCGAATCGGCACCCGCGCGCGCTGCCGCCGCATCGCCCATCTGCGGGCTCAGTGCCCGCTCGAAGGCGCGCACGAACCACTCGGGCGTCACGGTCTTGCCGTTCGAGGCCTTCTGCCCCTTGCGGATCGTGAACGTGTAGGTCTTGCCGTCCTTCGAGACGGCAACCGCAGACGCACCCTCGAGGTAGACGCGCTTGCCCGGTGCACCATTCTGCTCCGGGTACTGATAAAGGTTCAGCGAAGTGGGCCAGAGCAGCTCGGCGCACCCCGTGTCGTAGCACTTCTGCGGGTCGACGTACTGGTAGTCACTGGTGTTGTGGTTCACCCGGAGGGTGCCACCCGCCTTCGATGTGTTCGAGGCCGTCGGGCCGGCGAATGCAGCCGAGACGAGCAATGTCGCCCCCACGGCAACCATCAGCGCCGCGAAGATCGTTTTCCTAACCATCATGCTCCTTCCGTTCGAGGGACGACCGCGGCGCGGTGCCCTGTGCTGGGCGGCTATCACTTCCTGCCGGATAACCGGTTCTGAATCATCAACTGCTGTGCTGGATCGTTAACTTCCCGCTCGATCGTTAACTTCCCCCAATTCGACGTCAGGGGGTATTGATTGTTAGCGACGAGGTGCTCCTAGCACCGGGACATTACGACGTCTTGCGAGGGTCGAACGCGTCTCTGAGGCCGTCGCCGAGAAGGTTGAACGCGAGGGTCGCAAAGAGGATGCAAAGCCCCGGCCAGATCATCAGATTCGGCTGCGTGAGGTAGTAGTCCGGCGCGCGAGAGAGGATGTTGCCCCAGCTCGACGTGGGCTCCTGGATCCCGAGGCCGAGAAATGAGAGCCCCGCCTCGGCGATGATGTTGGTCGCGATGATGAGCGTCGAGTAAACGATCACCGGGCCCACAAGGTGGGGGATCAGGTGCGACTTGATGATCCGCCAGTCCGACGCACCCGTCATCCGAGCCGCTTCGACGAACTCCTTCTCGCGCAGGGACAGCACCTGGCCGCGGACGATCCGGGCGGGATAAAACCAGCCGAAGACGGCGAAGATGAGCACCAGCGTGAACACCCCGGGGGCAAGAAACCCGAACGTGATGCCGTTCAGCTGTTGGCCGGCCGTCGCCGAGATGGCGATGATGAAGAGAAGCGCGGGAAACGCCATGATCATCTCGGTCAGTCGCGAGACGACCGTATCGACTCCACCGCGAAAGTATCCGGCGAGCGCGCCCATCAGTACCCCGAGGGATACCGCGAAGAACGTCGCAAACACGGCGACCTCGAGCGAGGTCTGTGCCCCATAGAGCAGGCGCAAGAAGAGATCTCGACCGATCGTGCTATCCGCCCCGAGGATGAAGAGCGTCGGCTTGCCGTCAGGACCGTGGACCGTGCTCCAAAGGCCGACGGGAAGGAACGTATCCGGGTCGACCGCGTCGAAGAACTGGGCATTGGGCCCATGCCCCAGAAGATGAGCCGCCACCGGCGCACCGACGAAGGCAACCAGGAACATGACGATGATGAACACGCCGCCGAAGATCGCAAGCTTGTCGCGGCGGAACCGAATCCAGATGAGTTCCCAGTAGCCGCGTGCTTTGACGGCTTCGTCGGACGGAACCCGCAGAGAGGCTCCCGCTTCCGCGACGGTGCTCATGAGCGCATGATCATAGCACCGGCGGTTACCACGCAGACTAGGACGACGTGACAGTGCGTTGGTTAGAAATCCGTTCCAGAGCGGTCAGTCCTGGTGCCGTGCGGCCGCCCGGCGCCGGCGGAAGCGACGCTCGGCGCGTCGAGAGTTGGCCAGAATCGCGATCGGGAGCGCCAGAGCGACGAGCAGGACCCCGAACGGCGCCAGCACCCAGTACTTGCTCGGCTGGGGTGTCGACCTAGCCGACATCGCTGCGACGGCAGTACCTCCGATCGGAGGTGAATCGACGAAGCCACCGGGCGCCGAACTCATCGGCGTCCATCCGTCGACGAGCCACGCCGGTCCGGAAGGTCGTGCGCTGCGAACGAGTGTGAGGCGATTGACGAGAGGCCTGATCTCCGGATCGGTCGACTCGACAAGGACGTCGAGCCCGACCTCGCCTACGACGGAGTAAGCGAAGTTCCAGCGGGCGCCACGCACCGGGAAGGGAGCGAACGGCAGCGTGCCCGCCTTCCAATCCGCCAGGCTCGTGCCCGTCCGCAGCGCAGCTGATGCGAGAGGCCACGCCCGCTCCGGATGATCGCGTCGCACCGCAGTTCGAATGAACAACTTGCTGACGGCGAGAATCGCTCTTCGATCTGCGGCGCTGAGACGGACGGATTTGCGTTCCTTCTCGACTATCGCCGGTCGGTTCGTCAGGGGCAGCGGGGGTTGCGCCGTGTTGCCGATGATCAAAGCCCCGACAATGACCCCCGTGGCGACGATTGCGGCGACGACGAACCCGATTCGGCGACGGAGTCGCGGTGATGCCCGTCGCCCGACCGCCCCCGCTGAACGCCGTCGGGGATACCGCACGAGAGCTAGCCTTGCTCGGTGTACATTCCTGGTGGTGCATAGGGAAGGAAGTAGCTCACCCTCCATGGGGCTTTAGCTCCCTTTCGCACCAAAGTGACCTCGTAGCGGGTCGGCACGTACCCGGAGTTCGGCTTGGGGACGAGTAGCACCTCGAGGAGGACCTCGCGCGGCGAGTGGCCGACGACGTTGAATCCCGTCGTCTCGAGGCTGTTCACCGGGAACGGTGGGAAAGGCAACTCGCCTCGAAGCCACTGCTTCTTCGTCACCGCACTGCGGAGATCTGGTGCGGCAAGGGTCCACGCCTGGGCGAGATCCGTGCGCGCGAGTGCGGTGCGGATGAATCGAACCGCAACACGTCTAGCCGCCGGGTCGAGCTTGCCGCCCGGGATCACCGCCGTCGCGGTTGTCGTCTGCTGCCGCTGGGCCGGCGCGGTCGCCGACGGCAGCTGCCTGTCGGCCCTCGACTGGAAGTACACGATGATTCCGGCAATCATGACCAGCGCCGCGAGAAGAAGCACGACTCGGTCGCGCATCTCCCGCCGCCGGGAGATCGTCCGTCCGGCGAGCGTCTGCTTCACGTCTACAGCCACGGCTGAAAAGTGTAGACGCCGGGGACTCGCAGAAGTTAGCTCGAGCGGGTCGGCGACATCCTCGGTGTGACGGAGAACGCCCCTCTCAGGACGGCGCGCACTCCTTCTCGAAGGTCTGGGCCTCGGCCCTGCCGGAGCTGAGCGCGAGCTCGAGATCCTGAGAGGCCGCCGGATACCCGGCGACGGTCGGACTGTCGATCGTGGTCTGCATCTGGGAGGCGGACGCCTGGAACGTTCCCACCTGGTTGATCAGCTGGGCAAGGGCAGTCGCGCACGGGCCCGAAACGGTGCTTTCGAAGCCGCGCAGCGTAGTCAGAGAATTGCCGGCTGCCGTGGTGAGAGCGGTGAACGTATCGCCGACACAGGCCGCGACCGCTCCCTGATTCTGGTGCACCGCGATGGGAGAGCACTTCTTCAGCGTGGCGGTTGCGGCCGCATTGGCCTTCCGCAACGCCGCGCGCGAAGACTCGTAGTCCGCCCACTGTGCGCTCGTCAGCCTCTGGTTCTGGGTGGCCGTCGTCTGGATCGTTCCCGTTGTGCTCGTGGTGCTCCCACCGACATCACTCGAGCTGGAGCCGCCGCAGCCTGCCGTGAACACGACGCCAACGGATGCAGCCACACCGACCATCGTCCGCAGCGTCCTCGACATCGCTTCCCTTCTCGCCCAATTCTACGACAGAAGCACTCGACTCGCCGCGCTGCGCGAGACCTGCGAGTACGCTAGCGGAAGCCGACGGGCAACGCGCCCGATCGCAGCCCGCGAGGTGGAGATCCTTGCAACCGAAACACGTCGTGTCGAGGCACGGCGCGTGGCTAGGCGAGCGCTTCAGCCCCGCCGACGACCTCGAGGATCTCCTGCGTGATCTCTGCCTGCCGCGCGCGATTCATCTGCAGTGTGACGCGATCGATCAACTCACCTGCGTTCTTCGAGGCATTGCGCATGGCCGTCATCTGGGCGCCCTGGAACGACGCCGCCGACTCGAGCAGAGCTCTGTAGATCAACGTCTCGAGGTACACCGGCAGCAGGCGTGCAAGGATCTCCTCGGGCTCGGGCTCGAAGATGAAATCGCCGCGCATGGCGTCGTCCTTGCGCTCTTCGTCGTCGGTTTCGAGCACCTCGGGCGAGATCGGCAGGATGTCGCGGTTGGTGACGCTCTGAGTCAGTGCAGAAACGAAGGTGTTGTAGACGAGAATGACGCGATCGACCTCTTGCTCGGTGTAGAGCTCGGCGACGCGATGTGCGATTGCCTGGGCATTGGCGTACGTCGGACCGTCCGAGAAGCCGACAAACGCATCGCTTGCGTCCCGGCCCCGGAAGGCGAGCGTCGATCGTCCCTTCTTGCCGACGGCAACCCACCGCACCTTCTTGCCCTCGGCTGCAAGTGCTCTCTCGAGGCTGAACGCTCGGCGAACGACCTGGCCGTTGAACGCCCCGGCGAGGCCCCGGTCTCCGGTCAGCGCAACGATCAGGACCGTCTCGACCGTCTCGCGTTGCTGCAAGAGCGGCAGGCTCCTCACCGACGAAGCCGCACGACCCACACCGGCGATGAGATCACTCATGGTGTCGGCGTATGGTCGCATCGCCTCGATCCTCACCTGGGCGCGTCGGAGCTTCGCGGCGGCGACCAGCTCGAGCGCGCGCGTGATCTTGCGGGTGCTCGTGACGGATTTGATCCGTCGCTTGTATTCCTGCGCAGTCGCCATCGTGATCGCCTAGCCGGCGATTCCCTTCTCTTCCATCACGTTGAAGCCCTCAACGAACCTCTGCAGGGCTTCGTCGAGCTTGGCAGCGGTCTCCTCGCCTAGGTCCTTGGTCTCGCGGATAGCCTCGTAGACGACTCCACCTGAACGAAGTGTCTCGCGCAGCTCTTCCTGGAAGCGCGGCACCTGTCCCACCGGCACCTTGTCCAGATATCCGTTGTTGCCGGCATAGATCGCCACAACCTGCTCCTCGAAGGGCCACGGCTGGTACTGCGGCTGATTCAGGGTCGCGACCATCCGTTCGCCGCGACCGAGCGCCTGCTGTGTCGCGGGGTCGAGCTCGGATCCGAATTGAGCGAACGCCTCGAGCTCTCGGAACTGCGCCAGGTCTAGCCGCAGGCGCCCGGCGACCTTCTTCATCGCTTTCGTCTGCGCGTTTCCGCCGACCCGCGATACGGACGTACCGACGTTGATCGCCGGGCGCACGCCGGAGAAGAAGAGCTCCGATCCGAGAAAGATCTGTCCGTCCGTGATCGAGATCACGTTCGTCGGGATGTAGGCAGCGATGTCGCCGGCCTGCGTCTCGATAATCGGTAGGGCAGTGAGCGAGCCGCCACCCAGCGACTCATTGAGACGGCAGGCACGCTCGAGCAGGCGGGAGTGGAGGAAGAAGACGTCACCGGGGAACGCCTCACGGCCCGGCGGGCGTCTGAGGAGGAGTGACAGCTGCCGATACGAGTCGGCGTGCTTCGAGAGATCGTCGTAGATGACGAGCGCGTGCTTGCCGGCGTAGAGGAAGTACTCGCCCATTGCAGCGCCGGCGAACGGGGCCATCCACTTGATCGGAGCGGCCTCCTGCGCAGGCGCGGAGATGATGATCGTGTACTCCATCGCGCCCTCGTCACGCAGCTTCTCGTAGACCTGCGCCACGGTCGAAGCCTTCTGGCCCACCGCGACGTAGATACACACCACGTCGCCGCCCCTCTGGTTGATGATCGTGTCGATCGCGACGGCGGTCTTGCCCGTACCGCGGTCGCCGATGATCAACTCGCGCTGACCGCGACCGATGGGAATCATCGCATCGATCGACTTGAGGCCTGTCTGGAGGGGCTGCGTGACGGGCTGTCGTTGGATCACGCCCGGCGCCTTGAACTCGAGCGGTCGCCTCTCCGTCGCCTCGATCGGCCCCTGGCCGTCGAGCGGCGTACCAAGCGGATCGACGACCCGGCCCAGCATGCCCTCGCCAACCGGAACGCTCATCACCGCGCCGGTACGTCGCACCGGCTGACCCTCTTTCACGAGTTGCCACTCGCCGAAGAGCGCGACCCCGACGTTGTCCTCCTCGAGGTTGAATGCGATCCCGACCACGCCGTGCTCGAACTCGAGCCGCTCGAGCGAAACACAGTTCTCGAGGCCGTGAACGCGTGCGATGCCGTCACCCACCTGCAGAACCGTGCCGACCTCCGACAGGTCTGTCTCGACGTCGTACTGCTCGATTCGCTGTTTCAGGATCGAGGTGATCTCTTCGGGCCGTAGCTTCACATCAGCTCCTCTTGTCGTTCCACCGTCAGTTGTCGAAATCGTTCGCGGCCGCAAATCACGCTGGACATGCCCGCTGACGTGACCTGCTTCACGAGGACCTGACCAACCCTTGACGCAGTCGCTCGAGCCGACCGCGCACGCTAGCGTCGACGCGGAGGGAACCGGCCTGCAGGATCATGCCTCCCACGAGGGCGGGATCCACCCTTCGCGTGGCCTCGACGGTGCGACCCGATGCCTGTTCGATCTGCGCGACGATCGAGGACGCCTCGTCGTCGGAGAGCTCGAAAGCGGTCGTCAGCTCCACCGCAACGCGACCCTGGGCACTGTCGACGAGCGCCTGGAATTCGTCGCGCATTCCCACAATCTGTCCTGAGCGCCCTCTTCCGGCGACGAGGCGGAGAAAGTTGTGGACGAGGTCATCGGCGCCGTCGGAGAGCTCTCCTAGAACCCCTACTTTCGCCGAAGGCTCGATCTGTGGATTAGCGAGAAACGCCGCCAACTCGGGCGTCGCCGCGACTGCGTCGGCGAACTCGCCGAGGTCGCGGTGCACCGCCTCGACGCGACCTGCCTCGTCCGCGGCCGCAAAGAGGGCGCGCGCGTAGAGTCGCTCGGCGACGGCCATGGTGGTTAGCTTCGCCCTCGCTCGAGCACCGAGAAGTCGAGGCCCTCGATCGCCTCCTGGATCAGGCGGCGTTGGTCGTCCGAGTCGAGAACTTTGCCGACGACTCGCTGCGTCGCCTCGAGGGTGAGGTCTGCGACCTCGCCGCGAATCTGGTCGACGGCGCGGACCGTCTCGGCCTCGATCTGCTTGCGTGTGTCCTCCAGGCGACGCTGGCGCTCGACTTCCGCCTCGTCCTTCGCACGTTGAATCTGCGCATCGGCAACCGTCCGGGCCTCTGCCAAAATCTGGGCCGACTCCGACCTCGCCTCGGCCAGGATTGCCCGGTTCTGCTCCAGCAGGTCCCGCGCCTCGTCTCGAGCGTGGTCGGCCTCTTCGACCGCCTCGCGAATCCGGTCACGGCGCACCTCGATCGTCTTCTGAATGGGACCGAACGCGAACTTCCTGAGCACGAAGAACGTGATTCCGAACGCGATCAGCGTCCAGATCATGAGGCCGGGAACGACCTTGATCAGGTCGTTGCTCGACTCGGCTGCGAGAACGTTCAGCATGGGCTCAGACGAGGACGTAGGCCAGCAGGCCGCCGATGAGGCCGTAGAAGACGACTGCCTCGGTAAGGGCGAAACCGAGCCACTGGATGCCCTGCAGTTCGCCTTTCAGCTCGGGCTGACGAGCGACCGCCTGGATCATCGAGCCGAAGATGTTGCCGATACCGACGCCGGCGCCGAGTGCGCCGAGGCCGATGCCGAGCGCCAACGCGATGGCCTTGCCGGCGTCGGCAACGTCACCGGTGGTCTCCGCGAGGATTAGGAACGAGGACAGCATTGGGGTGATTCCTCCTTAGTGCTCCGGCTCGATGGCCGAGCCGATGTAGATGGCGGACAGGGCAGCAAAGATATAGGCCTGGATCGATACGACGATCACGACCTCGAAGAGATAGAAGACGGTGGAGAGCAGAACGGAGAAGGGGAAGATCCACGGAGTGACGAGGAAGATCAGGCCGATGAACGTCAGGATCAGCATGTGCCCGGCGAGCATGTTCGCGTAGAGACGCACGGAGAGACTGATCAGACGCATGAACTGACCGAGGATCTCGAGCGGGATGATCAACGGGTACAAGGCCTTGGGAACGTCGGGGATCCAGCTCTGGAGATACTTCATCACTCCGTTTGCGCGAACCCCTTCGATGTGGGTGAAGATCCACGTCATCAACGCGAGCGCGAGCGTCACGGACAGCGTGGACGTCGCTGCGAAAATGGCCAGCGTCGGCAGCTGGATGCCGGCGATTGTGACCTTTTCGTCCGACAGCGGCAGCGGGATGAAGCCAAGCATGTTGACCACCCAGATGAACACCATCAGCGACGCGACGTACGGGAACCAGCGACCGATCGCCTTGGTCGGCAGGCCTTGCTCGGCGATCTGAACCTGGGCCACTTCGTAGATGGTCTCGCCGAGGGCCTGGCGCTTCGTCGGATCCGATCCGAGCTTGAAGCGCATCAGCACGATCCCGATCACGCATGAGATGAGCGCCCCGAGCAGCAGATACGCGACAGCCTTGTTGATCGACATGTCGATCGGGCCGAGATGGATCGACACCCACGGGTGGAGCGTCCACTCCGAGGCAGGGTTGAACTTCTCCTCGTCGCCCGTCGTGCCCGACGCTGCCACCGCAACGGCAGGGACTGCGAGGAAGAGCGTGGTCACGAGCGCGAGCAGTCGTCTCATGCTTTCGCCTCTGCACCGAAGAACGTGACCAGGGAGACGGCGAGCTCGATCGTGTACGCGCAGACATAGAGAACGGCGGCGGCGAGGCCGACACGGGAATCAGCGACGGTGATCGCCACCAAGGGAATTCCCACGATGAATGCTCTGAAGCCCATGCCGATGCCCCTGACGCCTGCCGCGGCGAGATTACCCTCATCGAGCGGCAGCCGCGTCAGTATGTAGGCGAACGCCTGGGCGGCTATCCAGAGCACAGCGGCGAGCGCCCATCCCTTCAGCGGCCAGCCGGCGATCGCGAAGACGGGCAGCGCGAGCACGATCAGGCCGCTACCGGCGAGCATCGGTGCAAGGCGCCCTGGGACGCTTCGCGGCTTCGTATAGAGATCCGAGATCACGAGTAGACCCTGTAGACGACGAACACGGCGAGCGGGATCCCGATCACAGCCCCGACGAGCAGCCCGACGCCTCCCGAACCGAGTGCCCAGCCGATCAGCGCACCGACCGCCATGGCCGTGCCTGTCGTGCCGAGAAGCAACCCGGAAGCAGTCGCAAGCGAGTGCGGGCCGGTTGGCGTCGAAGCGACCATTCCGGAGCGGAGCATATCAGGCTGCTTGTGACAGCCTATTTCCACTGTTTCAGCCAAAAACGGGTAGATTCGTCACATGCCGGACGGCCGACCCCGGATCGTCTTCGTTCACGGCAGCGTCATGGGCGGGCGTCCGACCTGGATCGGTCAGCGGGGTCTCGGCGATCGTTTCCGCCTCGACATTCTCGAACGGCCGGGCTTCCCTCCGAACCCACCGGTCGAGCGGGTCGACTTCGACGAGCACGCCGTGATCGTCGCGGACTCCCTCGACGGCGGCGCCCACCTCGTCGGGCACTCCTACGGCGCGGTCATCGCACTCCTCGCGGCCGCAGCGGTGCCTCAGAACGTGCAATCGCTCACCGTGATCGAGCCACCGGCAACCGCGATCGCTCGCGGCAATCCAGCAGCCGATGCGTTCGCGCGTGAGGGCATCGAATGGTGGCGTGCCGGCCCCACCGATGATCCCGAAGCGTTTCTGCGTGGATTCCTCGCGTATGCCGGGTCGGAGTATGTGCCACCGTCGCCGCTGCCGGCGGCACTCGAGCAAGGAGCACGAACGTTGATCGTCGAGCGAGGGCCGTGGGAAGCAACGATCCCACTGGACGAGCTATCTCGAGCGCCGTTCCCCACGCTTGTCGTCTCGGGCAGCCACCACGCCGCCTTCGAGGCGATCTGCGACACGCTTGTCGCGCGTCTCGCTGCCGAGCGTCTCGTGTTGCCCGGGTACGGTCATTCCGTCCAACGACACCCCGAGTTCAACGAACGGCTGGGAGAGTTCGTCGTACGCGCCGAGACGCGAGCGTAGGGTCGCCGCGAAGCGTCGCCCTCGAGTGCGGATAGAGCAGCCTTACGCGGAGCGGCGCTCGTCGTTCCGCCGCTCATCGAGCCGGCGGCGCACCCGAGGATTGCCCAGTTTGACGATCTCGAGCAGGTAGACGATGTAAACCGAGAACGCGAGCGCGGCCAGTGCGATCGCGACAACCGCCACGGTGTCCCAGAGATGCCACACGCCGCCCTCCCGAAACGGAATGAAGCGCGTGGCAAGCGCAGCAGCTCCGAGCGTCGCGGTCCAGGCCCACATCGTCACGGCGGCTCGCCTCTGGCTGAAGCCGATGTTGATGAATCGGTGGTGGAGGTGCGAACGGTCGGCAGTGGAGATCGGCTGGCGGTATTTGAGCCGTTTCAACACGACGAACGACGTGTCGATTATCGGAACTGCGAGCACGAGCAGCGGCAGGAACAGGACGACGGTCGACGCCGTTTTCAGCAGGCCCGCAACCGATATCGATGCGAGCGTGAACCCGAGCACGAGCGCCCCGGAATCGCCCATGAAGATCCGAGCCGGGAAGAAGTTGTGGCGCAGGAAGCCGACACAGGCTCCGGCTACGATCGCCGACAGGACGGCGGCATCGACCTTCCCGAGCGACAGGGCTATCACGGCGAACGTGACTCCCGAGATGGCGCAGACACCGGATGCCAACCCGTCCATGCCGTCGAGGAAGTTCACCATGTTCATCACTGCCACGATCCAGACGATCGTGAGCGGCACCCCGATCCAGGCTGGAACGTCGACGGCGCCGAGGAACGGAAGCGTGAAATGGTCGATCCAGACGCCGAACGCCGTCGGAATTGCCGCCGCGAGGACCTGACCGGCAAGCTTCGGCACAGGCGCGAGGCCGCGGAAATCGTCGACGGCGCCCACAACGCAGGCAACTGCGGCTCCAAGCAGGATTCCACGCATCTCACTCGACAGATCGAGAAACGCGAGGGAGGGGACGAGGATCCCCATGAAGATCGCAAGTCCGCCGAGCCGAGGAATCGGCCGCCGGTTGAGGCGACGCTCATCCGGGTCGTCGACCACGCCGAGAAGGCGTGCCATGCCGCCGACCGCAGGCGTCAGCAGAACGACGATCAGGAGAGCGATCGCGGCGCCGTAGAGGACCTCCGGGTTGGCCCGAAGCTCGTCCATACCGTCTACTTCGTGCCGTAGAGCCTGTCGCCTGCGTCGCCGAGGCCCGGAACGATGTACCCCTTCTCGTTCAACCCGCGATCGATCGACGCGACGACGATGGCGACTTCAGGATGCTCACGATGGATGCGTGCGATACCTTCGGGTGTCGCGATCAAGGCGATCAGCTGAATCGAGTTGGCGCCCGCAGCTTTGACCGTCTCGACAGCGGCGGCCGTCGAGTTACCGGTCGCGATCATGGGATCGAGCAGAAGGACGTCGCGGTCGGCGATGTCGTTCGGCAACTTCACGTAGTACTCGATCGGCTGAAGTGTCTCCTCGTCCCGATAGAGCCCGATGAAGCCGACCCTCGCACCCGGAATCAACGAGAGCACACCGTCGAGCATGCCCACCCCAGCACGCAGGATCGGACACACCGCCACCTTCTTGCCCGAGATCCGACGCGCGCTCATCCGTTCGAGCGGCGTCTCGATCTCGACCTGCTCGTCGGCCAGGGTCTTCGTCGCCTCGTACGTGAGAAGAAGCGTCAACTCGTTGACGAGCTGACGGAACATCTGCGTCGTCGTCGTGACGTCGCGCAGCAGGCCGAGCTTGTGCCGGACGAGCGGATGGTCGACCTCGACGACCGCAGCCGTCACGAGTAGCTCGTGTATCCGCGGAAGTCGGGATAGAGCGGACGCCGGGCGCAAAGGGCTTCGCTCCGCGCTGCGAGAGCTGAAACGTCGGCCCCCTCCGAGAGCGCACCGACGATGACCCGACCGACCTCGCGGAAGTCGTCCTCGTCGAATCCCCGCATCGTCGCAGCCGGAGTTCCAAGCCTGACGCCGGAGGCCACGGTAGGCGGCCGTTCATCGAACGGCACCGTGTTGCGGTTCGTCGTCAACTTGGCAGCATGGAGCCGCTCTTCTGCGTCCTTCCCCGTCCATTCCGTGCGACGCAGATCGAGTTGCAAGAGATGTGTGTCCGTGCCCCCTGTGAGTACGTCGAGACCTCCGTCCATGATCTCGGACGCGAGTGCATCGGCGTTCGACCGTACCTGTGTCTGGTACTCGCGGAACGGCTCGGAGGCGGCGATCTTGAAGCATGTCGCCTTCGCGGCGATCGCGTGCTCGAGCGGTCCGCCCTGGAGCCCTGGGAACACGGCTCGGTCTATGGCAGATGCGTGCTCCTCACGACAGAGAATGAACCCCGCCCGAGGTCCCGCCAGCGTCTTGTGCGTCGTCGACGTGACCACGTCGCAGTCGTCCATCGGGTTCGGGTGCAACCCCGCCGCGACAAGCCCGGAAATGTGGGCCATGTCACACCACAGCCATGCACCGACTTCGTCGGCGATCTTGCGGAACTCCCATGTCTCCACCATCCGCGGGTACGCCGAGCCGCCGCAGAGAATCATCTTCGGTCGGTGTTCCTTGGCCAGTGCAAGCACGTCGTCGTAGTCGACCAGGCTCGTCTCGCGCGACACACCGTAGTGCGCGATCGTGTACAGACGCCCCGAGAAATTGACCTTGAGACCGTGGGTCAGGTGCCCACCGTGATCGAGGCGGAGAGACAGAATGGTGTCGCCCGGCTGCATGAGCGCGAGGTACACAGCCATGTTGGCCTGGGCACCTGCGTGGGGCTGAACGTTCGCATGATCAGCGCGGAACAGCGCCTTGGCTCGGTCTATCGCAAGTTGCTCGATCTGGTCGACGACCTCGCAGCCGCCGTAGTACCGCTTGCCGGGATACCCCTCGGCGTACTTGTTCGTAGGCACGGACCCGACGGCCTCGAGCACCGAGGGCCACGTGAAGTTCTCCGAGGCGATCAGCTCGATCTGGTTGCGCTGACGCTCGAGCTCATCGCCGAGCAGCACCGCAACGTCTGGGTCGATCTCCGCCAGGCCGGCCGAGCGAAGCTGGTCTAGCGTCTTCTCCGCGAGGGCCATGACACGATGCTACTGAAGAGCGACAGGAGCGGAACTCGAGGCGGTGCCTCGGCTTAGGACGAGAAGCGGCGGCGGTCGATCGAGACGAGGCGGTCGAGATTGCGGTCGGAGATCGCAAGATCGTTACCCGGGCCGCCTTCGACGACGTCGTGGCGGCCGTCGCGCGTCTGCAAGGTGTCATTGCCCGCGCCACCCCGAAGGACGTCGTTTCCTGCTCCGCCGTTGAGGATGTCCGCGCCGGGGCCTCCGTACAGCACGTCGTTCCCTCCACGCCCCAGAATCGTGTCGTTTCCGCCCAGTCCACAGATGACGTCGTGTCCCCGAGTCCCGCGTAACACGTCCGCTGCCTGGGTGCCGACGATCGTGCAGCGGACCGGCCGACCGGAGGGATCGACGGGGCGCGGCGGCGTCGCAAATGAGGCGTCTGCCCCAACGCTCGTTCCGGCGGCACTCTGAGCAACGAGGCGATAGTGCCAGCGGGCGCCGGCCGACAATCCGCTCAGCAGCGAGTCGACGTGGAGGTCGGTCGAGCCCGCAATCCCGGTCTGCACCGTGCGGAACCCATAGCCGCGCGTCCGTCCGTATTCGAACCACCAGGTCGTCGCGAGACCGTGAGGGTTGACGACGCCGTTGACCCGTGCCGAGGAGAGCGATAGCGTTGCGAAGTTGACAGGCCCTGTTGCTGCGGACGGCGCTCCCGTTGTCGTGAACGTGCCGTCGAGTCCGCGCGTCGTACCAAGGGAGCTCGTGGCGACGAGCCGGAAGTGGTAGGTCACTCCGGGGATGAGCCTCGAAGCCGGCTCCACGACTGTGAGGGACGCAGTGCCCGAACCCGCATTTCGCGTCGAAGTCTTCGATCCGTACGAGATCGTCTGCCCGTACTCGAAGTACCACGAGGTCGACCGTGCGTTGGGATTCACGGTGCCGCCGAGAGTCGCACTGGTCGGGCCGATCCCCGTCGCTTGCCCCGTGGTGGCGGTCGGTGGGCTGAGGGTCGTGAAGACGTGGTCTCCGCCCGTAGTCGTTCCGGCATCGCTCGTCGCAACGAGACGGAAGTGGTAGGTCGCGCCGGATGTCAGCCCGCTGACCGTCTTCGTGACGTTCGCCGAGGATGTGCCGGAGCCGGCGCTCGAAGACGACGTCTTCGCCCCGTACGCGGTCGTCGTGCCGTATTCGAAGAGATAGCTGGTGGAGCGTCCGTTCGGATCGACCTTGCCGTTCAGCTTCGCGCTCGTCGATCCGACCGAGCTTGCGGAGGAGGTCGTGACGCTCGGCGGTGACGCCGTCACGAATGAGGCGTCGGCGCCCACGGTCGTCCCCGCCGAGCTCGATGCCACGAGCCGGAAGTGATACGTCTTTCCCGCCGTGAGGCCGGTGACGGCCGTCGAGACTGTCTTCGACGAGGTACCGGAACCCGCGTCGGCTGCAGGCGCCGGCTTCTTCGTGCCGTATGCCGTCGAGGTGCCGTACTCGACGTACCACGAGGTGCTCTGGCCGTTCGGGTTCACGGTGCCACCGAGAGTCGCTGTCGTTGGGCCGATGCCGGCAGCCGGAGTCGTGACCGCAACCGGTGGCGATGCCGTGGTGAAGAGGCCATCGCTTCCGTTCGTCGTTGCAGAGGCATTCTTGGCGACGAGTCGGTAATGGTACGTCGTCGCCGGCGCCAGACCGCTCAGCGACTTCGAGACGGCCACGTTCGCCGAGCCGGAGCCGGCAGCAGTGGCGGACGCCTTCGAACCGTATGCCGTCGAGGCGCCGTATTCGAACCACCAGTCGGTAGCGGCACCGCCGGGGTTGACTGTGCCGTTCAGGGTGGCGGTCGAGCCGCCGATCGCGCTGACGGTTCCTGTAATCGCGACAGGCACCGCAGCCACGGCCCCCTGGGCCATGCTCGCAAGCACGAGTAGTGCCGCAAGCGCGACGACGGCGGAGCGAAGACTTCTCATGTTGCTCGAACGTACGCCCCTCGCGTAAGCGAGCGGTCGTGAGGAGGTAAGGATTATGTGTGCGCAGCCACGGCGCGCGCGAGAGCCTTCTCGGGGTCGCCTGCACCAGCGCGAAGAATTGTGGGCTCGGAGCCGGTCAGGTCGATGACTGTCGACGGCGTGCCTGGCAGCTCGCCGCCGTCCACCGCGGCGAAAATCCCGGCGCGGATTGCTGCGGGCACCTCGCCGAGTCGGCGGGGGTCGGCACCGCCGGGGAGGTTCGCGCTCGTCGCAACGATGGCTCCGAGTCGCTCGACGATCTCCTCTGCCGGCCCACTGAGGGCAGGCACGCGGACTCCGAGCGTCCCGGGCCGGCCTTCCGAGAGCCATCTGAATCGCCTTGCTGGATTGGGCAGCACGAGCGTGAACGGCCCCGGGAATAGCGCGCGCGCAACGGCTTCCGAGCTGCCACGGAACTCGGGAATGCACTCGAGCAGCACGTCGACGCTCGCTGCGAGAAGCGCCGTCGGCTGAGTCTCTTCGCGCCCTTTCAGCCGGTACAGGTCGGCAATCGGCTCTGGACGAAATGCCGTACAGACGAGACCGTACACGGTGTCGGTCGGAAGGACGGCCAGCGCCCCTTGACGGATCGCGAGAGCAATCTCCCCGGCGTCGATCACGACCGTCGACCCTGGCGAAGGCCCTCGACGACCCGATCGAAACCTCTCAAGTCAGCGGTGACTCGGACATCGACGAACCCCACCTGCTGTAGGTACGCCGCTGCCGATTCCGTCTGCCCGGCCCCTACCTCGAGCGCCAGGCCTCCCCCGGCCCCGAGCACATCGGCGGCTCCGCGCGCCACGGCCTCGACGGCCCCTTCTGCGCTCAGCGCCCCGTGCGGTTCCCAGTCGCGCACCTCCGGCTCGAGGGTAGGTAGGTCGGCCGCGTCGACGTACGGCGGATTCGAGACGACCAGATCCCACGGACCCGACGGGAGCCCCTGAAAGAGGTCACTACACACCCAGTCCACGACGAAGCCGGTGCGGGCGGCGTTCTCGGCAGCCAGCGCCAGGGCCTCTTTCGAACTGTCGAGGCCGGTGACGACCGACCCGGGATGCTCGTCGGCGATAGCGAGCGCGATCGCCCCCGAACCCGTACCGACATCGAGCACGCGGGGCCGGTCGATCCCGACGAGGAGAGCAAGAGCACGCTCGACGAGGACCTCCGTCTCGGGTCGTGGGATCAATGCCCTCTGATCGACTGCGAGGGTGAGTCGTCGGAACCCCCACTCACCGAGGACGTACTGCAGCGGCTCACGCTTCGCCCGACGAGACACGAGCGCCCTCGCAGCATCGAGCTCGGCCGGCGTCAGCGGTCGGTCGATTGCCATGTACAGCTCGATCCGCTCCAGGTCGAGCGCCTTTGCGAGCAAACGCTCCGCATCGAGCCGCGGTGTCTCGGAGCCCTTGGCAGCGAGATGCTCGGTCGAGAGACGCAGCACAGAACCAATCGTGTTGGTGCCAGGCTCCAGCCTGGCACCAATTCCGTTTCCTGTCGATCCCGGCTGGAGCCTGGCGCCCTCGTTCGACGTCATACGCCGGCGGCCTCGAGCGAGAGCCGGCGATCTTCTGCCTGAATCGCCTCCGTGAACTCGTCGAGGTCGCCGTTCAGAATCTGGTCGAGCCGGTGTGCGGTCAGCTTGATCCGATGATCTGTGAGTCGGTTTTCGGGATAGTTGTACGTCCGGATCTTTTCGGCGCGTTCGCCTGAGCCGATCTGGAGCTTGCGGGCTGCAGAGAGTTGGGCCTGCTGTCGTTCGCGCTCGAGCTCGTACAAACGTGCGCGGAGCACGCGCATCGCTTTCGCTTTGTTCTGGAGTTGCGACTTTTCGTCCTGCATGGCAACGACGACACCGGTCGGCAGATGGGTGATGCGTACGGCCGAATCTGTCGTGTTGACGCTTTGCCCCCCAGGACCGGTCGAGCGGTAGACGTCGATCTTGAGATCGTTCTCGGCGATCTCGACCTCGACGTCCTCCACCTCTGGCATCACGGCGACCGTGGCCGTCGAGGTGTGAATCCGACCCTGCGATTCCGTCTCCGGGACGCGCTGGACACGATGCGTTCCACCCTCGTACTTGTAGACCGAGAATGCGCCGTCACCCTTGACGGCGAAGACGATCTCCTTGAACCCCCCCGTCTCACTCTCGTTCGCCGAGAGGATCTCCGTCTTGAAGCCGCGGCGCTCTGCGTAGCGGCTCAACATGCGGTAGACGTCTCCGGCCCACAGTGCTGCCTCGTCCCCTCCCACTCCCTGGCGCACCTCGACGATGACGTCCTTCGAATCGGCCGGATCGCGCTCGACGAGCGATGCCTTGAGCTCCTCCTCGAGGAGAGCGACTTCACTCTCGAGATCTGCAGCCATGGAGGCAAGTTCCGGGTCTCCTTCAGCGTCTGCCAGGTCGGCGCGGGCTCCCAGCCACGCTACCGCGAGCCTGTGTGGCCCCTCGAGCTCCTTCAGCCGGCGCCCGACCTCGGCTGCCTCACGGTGGTCGTTGTAGACAGCGGGATCGGAGAGCCGAGCCTGCAGTTCCGCGAATGAGCGTTCGAGCTCGTCGACGAGTGGTTCGATGCCGGCCATCGCGAGCGATGGTAGCTCGCGGTGAAAGAGAGGACGACCGGCTCGTAGGGGCGAGGCGAAGCGTAGCCCCTCGGGTCGCGCTCGATGCAGTCAGGCGAGCCCGGCGTCCAGCGTGATCTCTGGCACGGCGGCAAGAGCCTTCGAGACGGGGCAACCCTCTTTCGCGCCCTCGGCCGCCTCTCTGAATGCGGCTTCGTCGATGCCGGGCACGGTACCGCGAACGCTGAGCGCCACCTTCGTGATTCCCTCGCCGGGGACGAACGTCACAGTCGCAGACGTCTCTAGCGTCTCGGCAGGCGTGCCCGACTTGGCGAGCCCTGCAGAGAGCGCCATCGCGAAGCACGCCGAGTGGGCGGCGGCGATCAGCTCCTCGGGACTCGTCTTCCCGTTCGACGCCTCGGCCCGTGAGGCCCAGCTGACGTCGAGCGCACCAAAGGCGCCGCTGCCGGCCTCATGAATGGTGCCCTCGCCCTCGAGCAGCGTCCCGTGCCAGGTTGTCCTCATCGTTCGGTCAGTTGCCATCGTGTGCGGCCTCCCGTCAGGTCGTGTCAAGGATGATCTCGCAGCCGTGGGGATCGACTGCGTCCCCGAAGCGTACGCGTTGCCGAACGAGGGCTCGCGGGCGACGCTACGCCTCGCTAGCGCGAGGCTTCGCGTAGCCCCTACGGGGACCGAACAACTCGGGAACGCGAGGAGCTACGCGTGCAAGCCGGCGGTGACGGCGACAGTCGCACTCGCACGGATCAGGGCCGAGAACGGACAGCCGGCATCGGCAGCCTCCGCCGCCTGCGCAAATGCAGACTCATCGCAGTTCGGGACCGTTCCGCGCGCTTCGATCTGGGAATGCACGATCTGGTGGCCCTTGCCCTCGATCTCGTCCATCGTCACGATGCAACGCACGTCGAGCCGCTCAGGCGGCGTGCCGGCCTTCGACAGCTCGCTGGCGAGCGACGTCGTGAAGCAGCCGCCATGGGCGGCGGCAAGTAACTCCTCCGGGCTCGTCTTCCCCTCGGGGATCCCGATGCGGCCGGCGAGGGTGTACGGCAGCGCCTTGAATGCACCCGATGAGGCGGCGCTGATGGCGCCGATGCCGCGCGCTACGTTGCCCTCCCACTCGACCGTGGCTTCGCGAACGATTCTTGGCATCGAGTCTCCTCGCTTTCGTTGTCAGAGCGTGGAAGCCGGTGCTTCTACGCCATTACCTCGACCCGGGATTCGGCTCGCAGCTCGTCTTCCGACTCGGACTGCTCGCTCCGCATGACCTCCTGCAGGGCGCGAATCGAGACCTCGATCATGTCGAGCGTCGGCTCGCGCGTCGTCAACCGCTGCAACCAGAGACCCGGCGCGAGCAGCGTCATCAACACACGATTGTCCTGGTGCTTCCCCGCGTAGCGGATCAGCTCGAAGGCGAGCCCGGCGATCACTGGGAGAAGCAGAATCCTGCTGATCACGAGCCAGTACCAGACAGGCCTGCCGACGAACGCAAAGACGAAGATCCCGATCACCATCACCCATAGCAAAAACGCTGTTCCGCAACGCGGGTGAATCAAACTGAATTTCTGCACCTTCTCCGGCGTCAGCTCCGATCCGCTCTCGAGGGCGTTGATCGTCTTGTGCTCCGCCCCGTGGTACTGGAACACTCGCTTGAGGTCGGGCAACAGACCGATCAACACGATGTAGGTAACGAATACCGTCACCCGGATCAACCCTTCGACCACAACGAACGAGTACGTGCCGTCGATCGGAAGCCAACTCGTCAACAGAGCCGGGCCGACCTTGAACAGCATGAGCGCGAAGCCGATCGCGATCACGAACGAGAAGATGATCTGGCCACGGGAGATCTCGGTCGAGACCTCGGTGGGCTCACCATCGGCTCCCTCCTCGGCCTCCTCGTGCATCGCATAGTTGGCCGAGATGGCGAGAGCGCGAAACCCGATTGCGAGCGACTCGCCGAGTGCGATAACGCCGCGGATCACCGGCAGACGCCAGATGCGGTGGCGTTGCATCGGCGAACTGACCGATTTCGTCACCTCGACGACATCGCCGGCCGGCGTTCGGACGGCCACCGACCACACCGACGGGCCGCGCATCATCACACCTTCGAGTACGGCCTGTCCGCCGTACGAAACGCTCACGAGTTAGCGGCGGGTGCCGCCGGACTTCTCGAGGCGGCGCTGGAAGCGCTCGACCCGGCCGCCGGCGTCCATGAGCTTCTGTTTGCCCGTGTAGAACGGGTGGCAATGCGAGCAGACCTCGACGTGCAGTTCCGGCTTCGTGGAACGGGTCATGAACTCGTTACCGCAGGAGCAGGTGATATGCGAGAGGACATACTCGGGATGGATCTCTGCCTTCATCGTCCGGCCAGGATAGCAGAGGCGATATCGGTGCTGACGTTGCCTCCCGAGACGACGGCGACCACGACATCTCCCTCCACCTTGCCGGTCAGCACGGCCGCGACAGCAGCGGCTGCACCGGGTTCTGCGGCGAGTTTGGCGCGGCTGTAGAGGAACCGAAATGCCTCCCGGATCTCATCGTCGGAGACGAGGACCACGTCGACTGCGAGCAAGCGACACAGCTCGATCGCAAGCTCGCCTGCGAAAGGCGCAGTGAGCGCATCCGCGATGGTGCTCGGCGTCTGCGGCACCGGCCGACCAGCTGCGAGACCCAGGGCGAGCGCGTTCGCCCCCTCCGGCTCGACGGCGATCACGCGCACTCCGGCCGGCACGCACGCTGCCGCGATTCCGGAGACGAGGCCGCCGCCGCCACAGCTAACGACAATCGTGTCGACCCCGGGGACATCCTCGAGGATCTCGAGGCCAACCGTGCCCGCACCGGCCATCACGACTGGATCATCGAAGGGGTGCACGAAGACGCGACCCGTTGCTTTCTCAAGCTCGTAGAGGCGGGCGAAAGCCTCTCCGGGGCCAGCTGCCTCCAGATCGATCGTGGCGCCGTAGCCACGCGTTGCGTCGATCTTGGCAGTGCTTGCCCCCTGCCACATGACGACAAGCGCATCGACGTTTTCGGTCCCGGCTGCCCAGGCGAGCGCCTGGGCGTGATTTCCGGCGGAGACGCCGATGACCCCGCGCCCACGCTCTTCGGGCGACAGCGACCGCACCCGGTTGAGCGCCCCGCGCACCTTGAACGAGCCGGTGCGCTGAAAGAGCTCGGCCTTGAGGTGTCTGCCCTGCCCGAGCGTACGAGAGCTGAACGTCGGCGTTCGATGCACCGAGCCCCGAATCACCCCGGCTGCGCGCCGAACGTCGTCAGGGGTCACGGGCGCGGCAGGCATCGCGGGATGGTAGTCGACCGCCGTTACCGTGAGAATGACCTGATGGACGACGCTCCCAACCGCCTCCCCATTCGCATCGTCGTATCAGACGATCTCGAGCGCTCACGCGTCACCGTCGTCTTCCGACTCATTCTCGCGATCCCACACCTCGTGGTCGTCGCGCTCTGGGGAATCGCGGCAGCTGCAGTCTCGATTGTCATCTGGCTCGCCCTCCTCTTCGAGGGCAAGGCTCCGCGCACACTCCAGACCTTCGTGATCTCGTTTCTGCGCTACTCCGTCCAGGTGAGCGCGTACGTCCACCTGGCGGCCGGCCCGTATCCGTCGTTCGGCAGCGGTGCTTCCTACCCCGTCGACCTCGAGGTCGACCCCTCGATGAGCCAGTCGCGAGGCCGGGTCGCCGCGCGCCTCGTCCTGGCTTTCCCAGCCCTCCTCATCGCCGGCGCTCTCGGCGGTGGCTCGTGGTTCTGGGATGTGTCGTGGCTTGCCTCACGAAGCTCGAACTCCGAGTGGAACGGCGGCTGGAGCGCAGCGGGTCTTGCCGCGTCGGCCGCCGGACTTGCGTGGTTCGCCACGATCGTTCGCGGGCGCACGCCCCGAGGTCTCAGAGATCTGATCGCCTATTGCATCGCGTACATGGCGCAAGCGCTCGGCTACGCGCTTCTCGTCACCGACCGCTACCCGACGAGCGATCCGAATCGGATAGTGCCGTTCGCAGAGCTGCCGCTACATCCCGTCCGGCTCGAGCTAACAGACCGGCTCGAGCGATCACGACTCACCGTCCTCTTTCGGCTGCTGCTCGCAATCCCGCACCTGGTTTGGCTCGCGCTCTGGAGCCTGCTCGTGCTCCTCGCGGTCCCCATCGTCTGGCTCGTAGCGCTCGCTACTGGACGCGTTCCCTCAGGATTACACCGATTCCTCGCAGCATGGGTGCGGTACGCGATGCACGTCGGCGCATTTCTCTTCCTGGTCGGTGGGCCGTTCCCGGGATTCGTCGGAGCGGCCGGTAGCTATCCGGTAGACCTCGCGATCGATCCGCCGGAGCGCCAGCACCGAGCCGTCACGCTCTTCAGGCTCTGGCTCGTCATTCCCGCACTCATCCTGAGTGCTGCATACACCGCCGTCGTGTGGCTCGTGGCGCTGCTCGGGTGGTGGGCCGCCCTGTTCACGGGGCGCATGCCGGAGGGACTTCGCAACCTCGGTGCCGTCAGCCTCCGCTATTCAGCACAGGTCAATGCCTACCTCTTCCTGCTCACCGATTGCTACCCCTACTCTGCGCCGGCCGTCAACGCTCCGGTACGAGATGAGCAGCTCGAGCTCGATCTGGCAGCCGACGAGACCGAGCCGCTCGAGGCTTGATGAAGAACCGAGGCGGCCGAAGCCGTCTCGGCTGGTCGGCTGTTGTCGCCGTTGCTGCCGTCGCCTGGCTCTGGAGCGCGTCGCTCCTCCTCCACACGGTCGTGCCAACCGGGCTTCGTCTCGATTCCGTCGACATCGATGCGACCTTCGGAAAGGCGCTCGTCCACAAGGCCGTCCACGTCGAACGGGTCTTCCTCGCTATCTGGGTTCTCGAGCAGATCGCGCTGTTCGCAACGCTCTGGATCTACTCCCGCCGAGGCGGCCGGTACGCGCGCGACTCGGCTGCCGGGCCGATCGGAACCGGCATGCTCCTTGGCATGCTCGGGCTCGGGATCGTCTGGCTCGTGCAACTCCCCTTCGGGCTCATCGACCTCTGGTGGGCACGGCGGCACGGACTCAGCGAGATTGGCTACGTCGGCTGGACATTCGATCACTGGTTCGAGCTCGGCGGCTCGTTCATCTCACTCTGTCTTGCCCTTCTCGTCGTCATGTTTCTCGCTCGTCACGTCGGCGAATGGTGGTGGATTCCGGGCGCGGCGGCCTTCGTCGTCATCGGCGCCGCGTTCGCCTTCGCCCAGCCGTACCTCATCGGCGACACGACTCCCCTGGAGAATCCGGGCTTGCGGCGCTCGGTCGACGCCTTCGAAAGGCAACAGGGGATCTCGGGGGTTCCGGTCTCGGTCGAAGATGTGAGCGGGACGACGAGCCAGGCGAATGCCTACGCAGTCGGCATCGGCCCGTCTCGCAAGGTCGTCCTCTGGAGCACGATGGTCGACGGCGGCTTCAGCGATGCAGAGGTGCGCGTCGTCCTTGCTCACGAGATCGGCCATCACTCGAGCAATCACATTCCGAAAGGCGTCGCCTGGTTCGCCCTCTTCGCCCTCCCCGGCGCGTGGGTGTTGATGCGAGCGACGAGGCATCGCGGAGGGATGGGCGAGGCAGCCTCGGTGCCGTTGGCACTCCTCGTCGTCGCGCTGATCCAGTTGGCGCTCACTCCGGCTCAGAGTTGGATCAGCCGGCGAATGGAGGCCGAGGCCGACTGGAAGGCGCTGCAGACGACCCGCGATCCCATCGCCGCACGGAAGCTGTTCGTCCGTTTCAGCAAGACGTCGCTCGGAAACCCCGAGCCGCCGCTCTGGGCCTACGTCTTGCTCGATAGCCATCCGACCCTCTCGCAGCGAGTGGCCATGGCCGAAGCATGGAGCCGGCAGCACCCTCGCCCGTAGCCGATCGCTTTACGTCAGCGTGTACTCAGGACCAGAGCCGCCCTCGGGGGGCGTCAGACGGCCGCCGCGGGCGGTGATGGCGCCGCATTGAACACAGTTCGACGGAGTCAATCTCACCTCGACGGTGTCGCCACCGTCGTCGTCGCCCACCTCGTACACCTGCGCGGGGCACATCCAGGCCCACATCTCAGCGACGTCACGCGGCACCTGCCGTTCGATCCGAACGTGATTCGGCTGATCGTCGCGGGTGCGGTTACCGGAAACGAACACCGAGGAGAGCTTGTCGAACGTGAGAACGCCGTCGGCCGCTGGATACCTCGCCGCACGTCCGGTGCGAAGCAACGGGGCGGCGGCGTTCGGCTCGTTGTGAAACTCCTTCGGAGGAAGCTTGCCCTTCGTCACCGTCATTCCGCTCGCGAGTGCACCACCGACGAAGAACCCCTTCTCGAACGCCTGCCGCATGTTGCGCACCTCACGGAGACTCTTCCCGAGGTACCCGTTACGCACCTCGGAGTCGTACCCGTCGAAGGCACCGATCCGACCGGGATTCTCTCCGCGCTGCAACGAACGGTACGTTGCCTCGGCGGCGAGCCGACCCGACTCGATCGCGTAGTGCACGCCTTTCAGGCGTGCCAGGTCGACGAGGCCGGCGCTTTCGCCGGCCAACACCATCCCCGGCGCTCCGAGGCTCCTGGGAATTGCGTGCCAACCACCGCTCGTGATCGTCTTCGCTCCCCACGCGACTCGCTCGCCACCGTCGAGCATCCGCTGCACGAACGGGTGGGTCTTGAACTCCTGGAGAAGGTCATGAGCCGACAGCTCGACGTCTCGGTAGTCGAGGCCGACAACGAACCCGAGCGAGACCATGTCGTCGCCCATGGGATACAGCCATGAGCCGCCGAACTCGCGGTACTTCGCAGGCTTGCGCAGAGGCCAGCCGAGGGTATGAATGATCTTGCGCAACGGTCTCGGCACACGCCACACTTCCTTGACACCGAGCTCCCAGATCTGGGGCTCGCGGCCGTGAATTCCGAAGTGGTCAAGGGCCGCGCCGGTGAGGTGCCCCGCCGTGCCTTCTGCGAGCACCGTGACTTTCGCGACGATGTCTGCTCCCGGCTCGAAGTTGCCGAGCTCCTCCCCTTCCCTGCCTCGCCCCTTGTCGCCGCTGCGGATACCGGCGACCCGGCCGTGTGCGACGAGCAATCGGTCTGCCGACGTCTCCGGGAGGACGAAGGTGCCGCCGAATTCGGCCTGCTCCGCGAGATAGCGGCACATCTGCGAGATCGAGACGATCCAGTTGCCGTGATTGCGGAGTGTCGGCGGTGGTGGGATCCTGAGCGCACGCTTTCGGGTCAGCAGATAGACACCCTCGCCCGGCACGTCGCCGAACGTCGGGACGCCCGCGAGCTGCTCAGGGCGACCCTGAAAGAGACGCCGCACGGCTCGCGGATTCATCACCGCACCCGAGAGCAGATGCGAGCCCGGCTGCTTGCCCTTGTCAACGAGCGCAACCGGTACCTCGCCGAGTCGCTCCGCCGTCGCAGGATCCCCTTCGAGCAGTTGCCCAAGGCGAATCGCGCAGGCGAGACCAGCAGGCCCTCCGCCGACGATCAGCACTCCGACGTCGATGCGCTCGTCGGGCGCGTCGGTCGGTGCCACGATGATCTCCGTGCTCGAAAACGGCGGCGGATAGTCCGAGGCTCGTATCTCGGCGGCCGCGATGCCTCTCACGCCTTGCGGGCCCGCACGAGCTCGGCGAGCTTCGGAGCGACCTGGTTGACGTCGCCCACGACACCGAAGTCGGCGAAATCGAAGATGGGCGCGTTCGGGTCCTTGTTGATCGCGACGATCGCGCCCGAGTTCTGCATACCTACCTTGTGCTGGATCGCCCCGGAGATACCGAGCGCGATATAGAGCTTCGGCGTCACCGACTTCCCGGTCTGCCCGACCTGCGCCGCGTACGGATACCAGCCCGCGTCCACGACGGCACGCGTCGCAGCAACGGCGCCGCCAAGCGCTCCAGCGAGCTCCTCAGCAAGCCGGAAGCCGTCAGGGGTACCGAGCCCGCGGCCACCCGCAACGATGATATCCGCGTCCTCGATCGAAGGACCGCTCGCCTGCTCGTGAGCCTGCTCGATCATCCGCGCGCTCGTCGAGAAATCCTGCAAGGTGACGGACACGTCGTGGATGGTGGCACTGTCGCCCGTCTCGACGGGCTCGAATGAGCCCGAGCGGACGAGTGCGATCCGCGGTGTGGTCGACCAGCCGACGGTGACGAGGACCGTGTCGCCGAGAGCCGGTCGCCGGGCGACGAGCTCGCCACCCTCGACGGCAAGGTCGGTGACATCCCAGTTGAGACCGGCGTCGAGGCGGGCCGACAGCCCGGCGGCGATGTCC
This sequence comes from uncultured Thermoleophilia bacterium, assembly GCA_963784945.1. Lineage (GTDB taxonomy): Bacteria > Actinomycetota > Thermoleophilia > Gaiellales > Gaiellaceae > Gaiella. Next base: position 68,122 of record CAWATN010000014.1, read on the forward strand.
GCCGAGAGGACGGATGCGGCGAACAGCACGTTTTCAGCGCCGCTCGCTGCGACGATGGCCTCGACTGCGTCGACTCGGGGCTGCGGGAGGGGCGCCTCGCAGTCCGGGTCGTCGACGACGTAGACCGTCGTGGCACCGAACGCACCAGCCGAAGCTGCCACTTCGGCGACTCCATGGCCAACGACGACACCTGCGACGTCACCGCCGAGCGCAAGCGCGCGCGCAAGAACGCCGAGGGCACCTTTCTGGATCACTCCGTCGTGGTGCTCGAGAAAGACGAGGGTCTTCACAGCAGCTTCCTCCCGGCGAGCCAGTCGACGAGTTTCTCCGCCGCGGAGCCGTCATCCTCGATCTTGACCTGATCACCTTTCGAAGGGGGTGGGGCGAGAGCGACGACGGTCGTCCGAGATCCGGCTGCACCTGCCCGCCCGGGCTCGACACCGATGTCGGCGAGCGACAGGGTTTCGGTCGGCTTGGACTTCGCACCCATGATCCCCTTCAGCGACGGGTAGCGCGGCTCGTTGATCGCGTCGGAGACGGCAACTACCGCAGGGAGCGGTGCGGAGATCACGTCGTACCCGAACTCGGTTTGCCGCTTCCCGGTCACCGAACCGGCGTCGATCGTGAGATCGGCCACCTGAGAGACGAGCGGCTGCCGCAACCGGTCGGCAACAGAGGCCCAGAGGACGGCACCGTCGGAGTCGGATGCCTGCTGGCCGAAGAGCACGAGGTCGGCGCTTTCGCGGTCGATGATCCTTGCGAGGGCATAGCTCGTCGCGACGAGATCGGAGCCCGCGGCTCCTTCGTCGGAGACGAGGACCGCACGGTCGGCTCCCATCGCGAGTGCTTTCCGAAGTGAGTCGAGCGCCTTCGCCGGCCCGAGCGAAAGGACGACGACTTCGCCGCCGTGAGCCTCCTTGATCCGGAGCGCCTCTTCGACCGCGTTGACGTCGGTGGCATTGAGCGCGCCCTCGCCTGACCGGTCGAGCCGGTTCGTGGCAGCGTCGATCCGCCTCACGGAAGTAGCGTCGGGAACCTGTTTCACACAGACGGCGATCTTCACGGGCAGAGCCTATCCTCTGCGCTTTTCCTTCGGCTCGTTGAAGCGTCTACCGGCGCTGGCCCCCCGAAGGGGTCTGGTAGGGTCAGATCCTTCGAGCGCGAACCGGAACTGGGTGCGATCTCTCGCCCAACCCACGATGAGATACCACCGGACGACAGCCCGAGGAGCATTCCTCCTCATTCTGCTCACGGCCCTGAGTGTCGCCGTCGCTGCCGACGCATGGGGATTGAACGAGCCTGGCTCGCCACCCCCCGCCGGATCGGAGCCGATCGTGTTTCCGATCGTGGGGGCGTCCAAGTACTTCGACGATTGGGGCGCGCCGCGTGGCCAGGGGCGGCACGCGGGCAACGACATCCTGACGACCTGGCGGTCTCCTGCGATCGCGGCCGAGGATGGGAAGATCAAGTTCTGGACGACCTCGGCCCGCGCTGGCTGCATGCTGTACCTCTACGGCGCGAGCGGCACGACGTACCTCTACATCCACCTCAACAACGACCTCACGGCAAAGCGTGACAACCGGGGCACGTGCGTGCCGGGTGTTGCCTACGCAGACGGCCTCAAGAGTGGCGCCCGAGTCAAGGCGGGTCAGCAGATCGCGTACAACGGCGACTCTGGCGATGCCGAGGGCATCTACCACCTCCATTTCGAGGTGCACCCGAAGGATGGCGCAGACGTCGATCCGTTTCCGTACCTGAACGCCGCGACGCGATTGCTGTTCCCGCTGCCCGCTGGTCCGGCGCGGGCCGTGACCCTCGGGTTGAAGGGCATTCCGGTGTCGGCCGGAGCGGGCCTGCTCGAGCTCTCGGTGACGGCCGTCCGAGTCTGGCCCGGCGGAGCCTGGACTACGATTCCGCCTCGCTCGATCGAGCTCGTCGTGCCGGAGGATGCGGTCGTCGACGAGTCCGTTGCGGCACAAATCGCCGGTCCGACGCGGCGCGCTCTCAGTAGCCGGTCGGTGAGTCGCCTGGTCGTTTACACGCTCCCGACCAAGGCAACCTACGACGTCATCACCGGGACGCCCGGCGCGCTCGCGGTCGATCGGATCAAGCCGGCCTGAAGCCGAGCAGTATCAGCGTCAGGCGATCTACGGGACACCAACAGCCGAGCGAAGAAAGTCGACGATCTCGGACGTTGGCGCGCCGGGCGTGAAGATTGCGGCAACACCCCCGGCGATCAGCTCGGTGGCGTCATCGGTGGGGATCGTCCCTCCCACGACCACGAGCACGTCGTCCGCCTCGTTGTCTCTCAGGCCTTCGATGATCCGCGGTACGAGCGTCATGTGTGCTCCGGAGAGAATCGAGATCCCGACAGCGTCGGCGTCCTCCTGGATCGCAGTCTCGACGATCTGCTCGGGAGTCTGATGGAGGCCCGTATAGATCACCTCCATACCGGCATCACGCAGAGCACGAGCGATGATCTTGGCTCCGCGGTCGTGGCCATCGAGACCGGGCTTGGCGATAACCACGCGTATCTTCCGATCCACGTGGGCAGTATACGGCGGTGAGATTTACCGTTATCGGCTGTTCACCCGCGTGGCCCAACCCCGGCGGCGCTCATTCCGGCTACATCCTGGAGCGTCCTTCGGGTCGGCTGCTCGTCGACTGCGGCCCCGGCGTGCTCGGTCGTCTTCGCCAGCGAGAGGGCTGGCCGCACGTCGATGCGATAGCGATCACACACTTCCACCTCGACCACTGGGGTGACCTCGTGCCGTGGGTATGGGGTGCGATGTATCGAGCTGGAGGCGTTGCCATCGACGAGCGCCCCGAGCTCTGGGTGCACGCGGGAGGACGCGAGGTGCTCGAGGGGTTCGGCGTCCGATTCGGGTTCAAGGACATGTTCGACCGTGTCTTCACGGTGCGCGAGTACGTGCCGGAGCAACCGTTCCTGGCCGCAGGATTCGAGGTCGTCCCGCTCCGCCTTCCCCACTACACGCTCGAGACGTACGGCTTCAGACTGTCAGCCGACGGCGTGACAGTCGCTTACTCGGGAGACAGCGGCCCGAGCGAGCGCCTCGTCGAGCTTGCACGCGACTCGGATCTGTTCGTCTGCGAGGCGACCCTGGATCGCGGCGCCGATGACGGCCAGCCGCGCGGGCACCTGAGCGCGGACGAAGCGCTCGCTGCGGCAGCCGAGGCCGGAACGAGCCGCGTGCTTCTCACCCACCGCCCTGCAGAGCTCGTCGTTCCCGACGGCGTCGAGCAGGCCTTCGACGGGCTCGAGATCGAAGTCTGATTTCCCGTCGAGCTGCTCGCTGGTGACGTGCTCCCCCCTCCGGGTGGCTGATCGCTGATATGAGGGATGCTCTGCTCCCGCCTCTGGTGCCGATCTCATTGGCGTGCGGCGCCTTCTCTGCTTCTCGCTCCTCACGGTGGCCACTTCACTGGCGGCGCTTGCCGGCTTCGGCAGCGGTTTTGCCCAGGCAAACGGCCAGTCGTGCGGGGCTGGAACGAATGGCTCTCAGGGCTACGCCTACGCGGGGCACCAAGCAACGAAGGTCGCCCACGGTATTCGCGCCACGATCACCCCGACCGCCGAGGCGGCCGTAACAGCGGGTCACGTCGCCGGCTGGATCGGCGTCGGAGGCCCGGGACAGGGAGCGCATGGCGAGACATTGTGGCTCCAGGTGGGTGTCGCTTCGATGCCTCAGACTCCCGCTATGGTCTACGCAGAGATCACTCGCGGCGGCCAGAGTCCCATGTTCGTTCCACTCGTTCAGAACGTGAAGGTCGGCGAGAGTCATCGGGTGGCCGTGCTCGAGATGTCCGGCAAGCCGAACTGGTGGCGCGTGTGGCTCGATGGCAAGCCGGCAACCGAGCCGGTCTTCCTCCAGAATTCGAGTAGCCGGTGGCGGCCGATCGCCACGGCTGAATCGTGGAACGGCGGTCAGGCGGTCTGCAATGCGTTTGCGTTCCGGTTCGACGGCGTCGGTGTCGCGTCGGCGAATGGCGGCTCCTGGACACCGTTCGCACCGGGCTTCCGTTTTCAGGATCGTGGGTACACGGTCAAGCGCCTGAGCGCCTCCCCCGGCGCTGTTCGGGCGCTGTCAGGCGGAGCGCCCGCCCCCTACGCTTTCGAGGCGTCGAGCCTGTAGGGGGTATGCGGAGCGGCGTGTCAGCGCCGCGTAGCGTCGCCCTCGGAGCCGTTCGCGTGCCACGGCGGATTTCGCGGGGTTAGCTCGCGAGTACGCGTATCGGCGTCCCGAGCGGGATGCGATCTCGGAAGAAGTTCGCCGTCTCGTTCGAGATCCGGATGCATCCGTGAGAGACGGCCTGGCCGAGCAGCTGTGGCGATGTCGTTCCGTGGAGACCGACAACGCCGCCTCCGGGCCATTCGGAGAGCTTCGAGTAGGCGCTCGTTTCGAACGCGAAGGTGCCGAGGAACGGTTCCGTCACAGGATGGAACCGGACCGTGACGTAGTAGAGCCCCAGGGGTGTTTCCATTCCGGGTGCGCCGACCGCGACCTTGCCGGTGTAGACCAGGTGATCCTTCTTCCAGAGTTGCACGACGCGTGAACCGCGGAACACGACGACCTGCCACGGCACACTCCGGATCGAGATCTGTTTCGCCGCTACCCAGCCGGTGCGGCCGTTGGGTCGTCCGGGAACCGCGATCTTGTACCACGCAGGCTTGCCCTTCTTGCCCTTCTTCAAGGCGACAGCGAGCACGTACCGCGGCCTGTAATCCTGTGGCCGGAATTCGCTCAGCTTCGCGATCACAGGCGCGTGGCCGTTCGGAGCGGAACGCACCGAAAGCATCGGCACGTTGATCGTTCCCGAGCCGACGACCTGTTTCGGCGGAGACTGGCTGACTGCGAGGGCAGCAGTGGGGAATGCGAGCGCCGCGACGACGACGGCTAGGGGCTTCAGCACGAGGTGAGCGTAACGATTCATCAGAATGGAGGGCGTCTACGCTGCAACGATCTTGATCGGTGTTCCTACTGCGACCACCGAGCGAAGGTACTCGATGTCCTTGTTGTAGAGGCGGACACACCCATGTGAGACCGCCTGTCCGATCAGCTGCGGCGTATTCGTGCCGTGCACACCGACAACGCCGCCGCCGGGCCAATCCGAGAGCTTCGAGTACCCACTCGTCTCGAAGGCGTACGCCCCGAGCACCGGCCACGAAGGATCGAACTTCGCCTGCACGTAGAAGAGGCCGAGCGGTGTCTCCATGCCACGTGCACCAACCGCGACTCTCCCGGTGCGTACCCGCTTGCCGCGGACGTAGAAATCGAACGTGCGGGCGCCTCGATGGATAACGAGCCAGCGGTCTACGGGCTTCAGCGAGGCGCTCGCGGCCGGGATCCAGCCGGTGCGGCCGTTCGGCCGACCGGGAATCGCGACCCGATACCAATCCGGCTTTCCCGAGATCGCGTTCGTGCGTTCGGCGACCGCCAACACCACACGCGGCCTGTAGTCCTTCCGGAACTGGGTCAAGGTCGTGATGACGGGTGCCGACATGCTCGGACGAACCCGCACGCCGACGTTCGTCCACGTGACGGGACCGGATCCGACGACCTGAACGGACACCGCAGCTGAGGGGCCTGCGATCGCAGAGGGTGCAGCCACGAAGAATGCAACCGCGACCGCGGAGAGAAGGCCGAGATACCTCATCAGACAAAGCGTAGGCCCCCTTCTGGGGGGTGCCAATGCCTCGAACGAGGGGTTTGAATGCCTCTTCGGGGTTGATTTCCCAACGCGGAGGGGGCGGCTCTCGCCGCCCCCTCCGTTCCCGCTCGAGCGTGTCGACTAGCCGGTGACCGGCGGTTCGAACGTGCTGATCCCGACGACGCCGATCCGTTGAGTGTTGCACGGCTTCGCGTTCGTGATCGACGCGCGGATGATCCCTGCCTTCGCCGGCTTCAGCGTTGTGACCACGACGCCACCCCGTCCGGTCGTGACGAGCTTGCTCAGTCCAGGCCCGATGAGCCTGACCTTGACACCAACGACGCCCTTGCCGTCCGCGACCACCTTGATCGCGATTCGCTGCGACTTGCCGTTCCCCGTCAGCATCTTGGGGCCCGCTGCGAGGGTGCGGCAGACCACCGGCTTCGGTGCCGGCGGCGGCTTCAGCGGTGCGACGACCAACGTGTCGGCCGACGCGGTGTTGTTGCTCGTGTTGGGCTCGTCGCCACCAGCGCCCGTCACGGTGACGGTGTTGCGGATCGTGCCGGTCGTCCCCGTCGAGCGACCGACGACGATGATCGTCACCGACTGGCCCGCGGCAAGCGAGCCGAGCGAGCACTGGACGAGCGCCGAGCTGACCTGACACGTCGGATTCCCCGGTGTCGCCGCTTCGTAGGCGATCCCGGTGGGCGCCGGATCGGCGAGCTTCACGTTGGTCGCCGTGCTCGGGCCGTTGTTCCGAACGACGATCGTGTAGGTGACCTTCCCGTTGAACGGTGTCGGGCTCGTTGCGATCTTCGTCACTGCGAGATCGATCACCGGGTTCGGGACGATCGTCGGAGGCGGGGAGGCGGCGGGGGCGGCGGCGCGGTGGTGATGCTCACCGTCGCCGTTGCGTTCCCCGTCACGGAATGACCATCGTCATCCGTGCCGCTCGCGGTCACCTTGTTCACGTGCTCGGTACCGCCGGCACCCGTGACCGCACCCGTGAACTGGCATTCATACGAGCCGCCGGGGGCGAGCGACTTCGGAACGGCACACGTGCCCTTCTCGTTCAGGTCGCCGTAGACCGAGTCAGTCAGGGTCGAGATCGTGACCGAGTCGACCGCCGAGGTGTTCTTCACGACGACGGTGAACGTGACGTCGCCGCCTGGCGCCTGAACCGAGCCGACGTTCGGGGTCTTCGTCACCGCGATGCTCGACGGCACGTCCGTGATGCGGACGGTTGCGCCGGCGGTGTCGCTGACGGGATTGTCGTCATCGTCCGTGCCCGAGGCCGTCACGACGTCGCTCTGACTTGCCGGCCCGTTGCTCGTGAACGTCGTGTTGAACGAGCAGGTGAAGCTCGCACCCGGTGCAAGGACGAGACCGGGTACGTCCTGCTGCTCTGCGTCCTGGTGCACGAGCTTGCAGTCCCCGTTGTCGATGTCCCTCACGTTGTTGCCGATCTTGTCCTCGAGGGACGTGATCGTGACCGTGTCGGTCGCCGAGGTGTTCTTGATCGTCACCTCGAAGGTGAACACGCCACCGGGCTCCGGCCTCGAGCTCGGCGACGGGGTCTTGGTGACCTGGATCGTCGAGTTGACATCGGTGAGCGTCACCTTGGCGGTGGCGCTTCCCGTGACCTCGTCATCGGGGTTCGGGAGATCATCGTCATGACCGTTCGCGGTCACGGTGTCCGAGTGCTCGAGACCCGCATTACCCACCACCGGAGCCTTGAAATGACACTCATACGTGTCACCCGGAGCAATCGTCCCCAGAACACACGTCGACTCACTGATCTCGCCGTTCGCCGCATCATCGACCAGATTCCCGAACACGCTGTCGACCAGCGACGTCAGCGTCACCGGATCCGACGAGACCGACGTGTTCTTCACCGTCACGGTGAACACCACATCGCCACCCGGCTCCGGCATCGAGCTCGGCGACGCCACCTTCGTCACCACGATCGACGGAGCCACATCCGTCAGCGTCACCTTGGCGGTGGCGCTTCCCGTGACCTCGTCATCGGGGTTCGGGAGATCATCGTCATGACCGTTCGCGGTCACGGTGTCCGAGTGCTCGAGACCCGCATTACCCACCACCGGAGCCTTGAAATGACACTCATACGTGTCACCCGGAGCAATCGTCCCCAGAACACACGTCGACTCACTGATCTCGCCGTTCGCCGCATCATCGACCAGATTCCCGAACACGCTGTCGACCAGCGACGTCAGCGTCACCGGATCCGACGAGACCGACGTGTTCTTCACCGTCACGGTGAACACCACATCGCCACCCGGCTCCGGCATCGAGCTCGGCGACGCCACCTTCGTCACCACGATCGACGGAGCCACATCCGTCAGCGTCACCTTGGCGGTGGCGCTTCCCGTGACCTCGTCATCGGGGTTCGGGAGATCATCGTCATGACCGTTCGCGGTCACGGTGTCCGAGTGCTCGAGACCCGCATTACCCACCACCGGAGCCTTGAAATGACACTCATACGTGTCACCCGGAGCAATCGTCCCCAGAACACACGTCGACTCACTGATCTCGCCGTTCGCCGCATCATCGACCAGATTCCCGAACACGCTGTCGACCAGCGACGTCAGCGTCACCGGATCCGACGAGACCGACGTGTTCTTCACCGTCACGGTGAACACCACATCGCCACCCGGCTCCGGCATCGAGCTCGGCGACGCCACCTTCGTCACCACGATCGACGGAGCCACATCCGTGATGCGCACGGTCGCGTCGTCGTCATCGGAAACAGTCCTACCTTCCGCGTCGGTGCCGGCCGCCGCGACCACATCGGTCTTCGAGTCGCCGGCATTGCCGTTGATCACGAGCGAGAACGAGCACGTGAACTCCTTGCCAGGCAGAAGCGTCTGCGGGAGTGAGCACGAGCCGACTCCGTCGAGGCTCGTCGGAACGGCCGGCCCAGATCCGTCAGGATCATCCGTGAGCGTCGTGATCGTCACGGTGTCGGCCGTCGAGTCGTTGTGCACGACGACGTCGAACATGACCTGTCCGCCGGGCTCGGCGATCTCGGACTGTTGCTCCGTCTTCGTCACGGTGATCCCGGACGGCTTGCGCGTGTTCGTCACGGTGCAGGTGCGCTGTGGCTCACCGAACGCCACAGCAACCGGCTGTGATTGGCCGCAGTCCGCGGAGTACGACACCGTGTAGAGCGGCGATGGATTGCTCTCTGTCGCCTTGAACGTGCCCGGGTCGACCGTGACGACGGTGCCGCCGTTCGAGCCGGTCACCGACGTCGTGTCGGCGTTCGTCGCTGCGATGCCGATCTTGAAGTCGCCCGGCTTGGCCGTCCCGCCGACCACGATCTTCTTGACCAGGACGGTCGGCCGCTGCTTGTTGTCGATCGTGCAGGATTTCACGGCACCCGCGGCAAGCGTCAGCTTGCAGTCGCCCGTCTTGACGACCGTCCAGGCGTTGGCGTCGACCGGCGTCGAGCCGTTACTCATCGTCTCGGTGACATCGACCGCCGTTCCGGCCGGGTAGCTCCGTGTGACGGACTGAGTGGCGAGGCTGGCATCGTTCAGCGCTGCCGCCTGGTTGAAGCCGTCGAAGACGTCGAACGAGCCGTTGCCGACGATGTTCTTCGTGATAGTCAACTTGGGCCGTTTGGTGTTCGTGATGGTGCACGTCTTCGCGTCGCCCCACTTGAGCGCGACCGTATGGCCGGTGTTGTCGCACTCCGTGCTGTAGCTGACGTCCCAGACGTTCGAGTCGATCCCGGCGGTACCGGCGAGCGCCTCGGAAACCGCGGCGGTTGCCTCGGTCGTGAAGACCTTGGTGCCCGAGCCGCCGTCGCCGACCGAGCTCGCGACCTTGTCGATGCCGACGAACAGGTCGAATCGCTCATCTCCGGTTCCACCGACGACCTTCTTCACCACCGTCAGCTTCGGCTTACGGCTATTGGTGATGGTGCAGGTCGTCTTCTGGCCCTTCGTGACCTGAACGACGCCGTTTGTTCCGCACGCGCTCAGATCCGCAATCCAGTCTGCGGAGTCACCTCCACCTGCGCCGAAGGCCTCGGTGATCGTGTGAGATCCCGTCGACGCATCCGTGAGCGTGATCTGCTCACCAGGGAGATGCGCGTCGATGAGCAGAGGCGTGCCGTCCACTGAGATCGTGAAGTTGGTCAGGTCACCGGCAGCCGACCGAATGACCTTGATGACCTCGAGCTGTCCGGTGTCGCGACTGTTGGTGATCGTGCAGGTCACATCAGAGCCGAGCGCAAGCGTGACCTTGTTGGGCGCGGTCGGCGTGCCGCCGGTGCCCTGGCATGCCCAATCGCTCGCTGTATAGCCGGCAGGCCCGCCCGACTCGGCCAGCGTGTAGGCGCCTGCGTTCACCGCAGCATTCGTGACCGCAGCCGCGCCCGTCACACCACTCACATTGGTCGGACCGGTCGCAGACAGCGTCCACGCCGTGGGATCGTCCGGTCCGCTGCTGACGATCTTCTTCAGCGTCAGCTTGCCGCCGATATCGTTGTTGTTGATCGTGCAGGACACGTTGCCGTTCAACGGCATCGTGAACTGGCCGTTCGAAACGGTCGCACCAGTACACGACCACACAGACGCCGCGTAACCGGCAGGGCCGCCCGACTCAGACAGCGTGTAGACACCCGCGTTCACCGCAGCATTCGTCACCGCAGCCGCGCCCGTCACACCACTCACAGCCGTCGGACCAGCAGCAGCAAGCGTCCACGCAGTCGGGAGCGCAGTACCACCATTGTCGTTCGTCACCGTCTTGACGAGCGTCAGCTTGCCGCCGATGTCGTTGTTCGTGATCGTGCACGTCACGTTGTTGCCCGATGCAAGCGTGATCTTGTCGGGGCTGACGAAGGTGCCGCCACCAGTGCACACCCAGGCTGCACCCGCCGCATACCCCGTTGGCCGCCTGACTCCGACAGCGTGTACTGCGCGCCCGGAGTCACGCTGACGTTCGTCACGCCGTCGATCCCGCCAGCACCGGAGAAGCCCCCGGAACCTGTCGCCGCCAGCGTCCACGCCGACGCTCCGGCGCCACCACCGTTGTCGTTGACCACGTTCTTGACGAGGGTCAGCTTCGCTGCATCCTTCTGGTTCTTGTAGGTGCAGTTGACGACGTCCTGCTTGACGAGACCCGTGATCGTGATCGTCTGACCGGGCGTCACCGCAAGGAACGAACCGTTCTTCGTACACGTGACGTCGGCATAGTGGTAGCCCGCCTTACCGTTGTCCTTGAGCACGAGCTGACTCGTCAGTGTCGTCGGGTTCGGCAGCCAGGCGAACTCGGCAAAGCCGACGCCGTCCCCGGTCGTCGCCGTCGTCGTCGTGCGGGTGTTACCACCGGACGGCGGGCCTGTCACGACCCCCGGAGAAAGCCAGCGATAGCTATCGCTCGAGGCCCCAGAGACCGTCGCAGTGCCGTCGAACGTCCAGCCGTTCTCGGCTGCATACGTTCCGCCGTCGCCGACGTTGTCGACGAGCTTCTGCACCTTGACGCGTACCGAGCAGAGCGAGCGCGCCAGATCTGCAAGCGCGTTCTGCAGATCGGAAAAGTTCGTCACGAGCGTGTAGTCGGCCTTGAAGATGTCCGGCGTCGCGGGATACTGGTCCGGTCCGGAGATTGCCCGCAACCGCACCTGGCTCGAACCAGACGTGAGGCCGTTGCCAACACCGACGACGAACATGTGCGTACCGTTCGCACGCACCGAGTTGGCGTTCGTGAAGGCGGGATCGAGCGCGTCGAACGAGCCGTCCGGGAAGTTCGTATCCGGTGAGGGGTTGCGCGCGGTCGGGTCGCCGTCCGTGATGTAGACAACGAGATCCGGCTTTGTCTGGTCGAGGACCTTCTGCAGCGCGTCCTGCCAGTTCGTCCAGTCGGCAGGGCTGTAGCTGTTGTTGAGGTACGGCGTGAGCTGCGTGTCGACCCAGTTCTGGTTGACGGGGTTGTAGAAGGCCGAGCCGCCGGCATCGAGATCGACCACCCGCGCAGCGGTGTTGAACTCGATCACTCCGATGGAGGCACCACTACCGACGAGCCCGTTGGCGAATGCGGTCGCTGCCGCGCGAACGCTCGGGGCTGAATTCCCGATCGACCCGGACTCGTCCAGCACGAGCGCGACCTTGAGGTCGCACTTCTTTGCGAGGTCGGGGTTCGTCGTCGGCGTCTTCGTCGTGAACGTGGAGCTGGCTACGGTCTTCGTGCCCGTACTGCAGCCGTCGTTCGAGTAGAGCTCAACTGCAAGGGTGTGAGAGCCGGGTGCTTCGGGGAGGGTGACGTTGTCGACGTAGTAGGTCGCAGAGCCTGACGTGTAGTTCGGACCGTTGTCGCACGTTGAGAACGCACCGCCGTCGAGCTGATAGCGGACGGACTGGAAGTCATCACTGCTGCCGCCTCCGGGGAGGGTCGCATTGACCTCCAGGTCGACAACTGCACCGGGTGGCACACTGCCGGCAACGACGTCGGTGTGGTTCTTCGCGTCGACGAGCTTGACGGTGGTGTTGGTGAGCGCACCTCCCGTCGTCACGAATACGACCAGCGCAACGGCGCCGATCAGAGTGGCCACAAGTCCCAGCCGCTTCCAGTTCCCGATTCTCATCCCAGTATCCCCTTTTGGTTGTGCCTACCGAAGGCACCCGTCCCTTCCACGACGGAAGGTCCACGCAAGGCGCCGCAGTTGTCTCCGTCTCACCGTATGACCCTTCCGGGGAGTGGCAATCGCTCGTTCGAGGGAGTCGACGCTACGCCGGATACCCCCGATCGGGCCGGCGGGACGGGAAAGAAGGCCGGAACGCAGCCTCGCGCTCGACCCGGCTCGGCGGGTCGCTCGGACTCCCAAGAGCCGAACCTCGAGCGTGGAGGGTACGACGGCATCCCTCGATCGAGGGACGGCGCTCACTCAGTCGGAGCTGACTCGCCCGGAGTCAGCGGGCGGCACGGTACGTGCGCGCCTCGGCGACGAGCGCCTCGAACAGGCGCTTGTCGTCGTCCTCCATCTCGGGGTGCCACAGCACACCGATAGCGAACTGCTTGGACGGATCCTCGATCCCCTCGAGCGAACCGTCCTCGGCGAAAGCGCTCTCGACGAGGCCCGTTCCGACGCGCCCGACGCCCTGGTGGTGACTCGAACGAACCGAGTCGTGACGCGGCCCGAGAATCGTCTCGAGGCGTGTCCCCGCCTTCACCTCGACCGGGTGCTCGGAGAAGACGCCAAGAGTTTCGCGATGGCCCTCATGCCCGACGTCCTCTGGCAGATGCTGGACGAGATCGCCGCCACGCAGCACGTTCAACAGCTGGAAACCGCGGCAGATCGCGAGCGTCGGCAAGTCGCGATCGAGCGCTGCCTCGAGGAGGCGCAACTCGCCGGCGTCGCGGTGCGCCTGCGCGGGATCGGTGGCCGGGTGACGGTCGGCGCCGTACCGGGTCGGGTCGATGTCGATCCCGCCGGAGAAGACGATGCCGTCGAGCACGTCGAGCGTCTCCTCTACCCCGTCCTCGCTGGGCGGCACGACGAGGGCGCGGCCTCCGGCCAGCTCGACCGAATCGACGTAATAGAGAGGTACGAGTGCGGCCGGCAACTCCCACGCCCCCCAACGCGCCGGCTGCGCGTACGACGTGATGCCGATGATCGGGCGCCTGCCTGCGGTCACAGTGTCACGCTAGCGCAACGCACGGCGCCTGCCGTCCGAGGAGGGCGATGCTCCGCGTCGCCCCTACGACAACATCGTGGTCTACGTGGCGCACGCTCGATCCGTAGGGGCGAGGCAAAGCCTCGCCCTCCGTCCTAGCCGCGCTCGTAGTACCGCGTGCGCTCCCAGTCGGTGACGAATGCGTCGTACGATGCCTGCTCTGTCCGCGCGTAGTTGAGGTAGTGGTCGACGACCTGGTCGCCGAACGCCCCTCGTGCCATCGTGCCGCCCTCGAGAGCGGCGACTGCCTCACGCATCGTCGACGGAAACCGCTCCGCGTCGGATTCGTAGGCGTTGCCCTCGAGCCCCGCGGGCAGCTCGAGCTCGTTCTCGATCCCGTGCAACCCTGCCGCGATCACGGCCGCGAATGCCAGGTAGGGGTTCGCATCTCCCCCCGGGATACGCGTCTCCGCCCTCCGCGCCGCTCCGTGCCCGACGACGCGGAATCCACACGTACGGTTGTCATTCCCCCACGCGAGCGTCGTCGGCGCCCACGATCCGGCTGCGAACCGCTTGTACGAGTTGATCGTCGGCGCCAGGAAGACGGCAAGCTCCTTGAAGCAGGCGATCTGCCCGGCGAGCCAGCGCGAGAACAACGTCTCGTCCGTGGCGAACGACGGGGTACCGTCCCGCCAGAGTGACGAGTGAATATGGCACGAGTTGCCGATCCAGTCCTGAAACGGCTTGGCCATGAACGTGATCGAGCAGCCGTTCAGGAACGCGATCTCCTTGGCGCCGTTCTTGTAGACGACATGATTGTCAGCCATGGTCAGCGCGTCTGCGAACCGGAAGTTGATCTCCTGCTGGCCCGGCCACGCCTCGCCCTTCGACGTCTCGACCCGCATTCCGGCGCCTTGCATGCCGTTCCTGATCTGACGTAGAAACGCCTCGTCGTACGTCGTCGCGAGGATGTGGTAATCGAGGATGTACGGCACCGACGGCGTCAACCCGGAGTACCCCTTGGCGTGCGCCTCCTCGAACGTCTCACGCAGGAGGTAGAACTCGAGCTCGCTGCCCATCATCGGCGTGAAGCCGAGTGCCGCCGCCCGCTCCATCTGCGCCTTCAGCACCTGCCGCGGGGAGGGGGCAACAGGGGAGCCGTCGTGCCACTGCACGTCACCGAGGACGAGTGCAGTCGCCTCGAGCCAGGGAGTCCGCCGCAGCGTCGCCATGTCTGGACGGACATCGAAATCGCCGTAACCCTGCTCCCAGCTCGCAATTGCATAGCCCGGCACGGGGTCCATCTCCATGTCGAGCGCGAGGAGATAGTTGCAGCCCTCCACCCCGTGCCCCGCGTCCATCTCCTCGACGAAGAACTCCGCCTGGAGCCGCTTCCCCATCAGGCGCCCCTGCATGTCCGTGAAAGCGACGACGACCGTGTCGATCGCCCCGGTCTCTACCTCGGCGCGAAGCTCCTCGAAGCTCAACATCGAGGCGATCCTAGTCCGTCCGGAAGCCGGAGGACACTGCCACCCATCAGTGGTGCACTCCCTCTCCAGTCGAGGAATCGCTTGACAAGGCCCCCGCAGTAGGGGTGAATACGCTTCCGGTCCAACCGTTTTGGGAGGCGGCGGCCGGCCCGGTCATCAATGAGGGAGGCGGCATGAGCGAGACACCAGCACCTGCACCTGGTGCGATCCACACCTCGGAAGACGAGCAGGCCCTTCACAAGCTCGGCTACGCCCAGGAGCTCCTCCGCGCTATGAGCGCGTTTCGGAACTTCGCGATCAGCTTCACGATCATCTCGATCCTCGCGGGCTGTCTGACGTCATACTTTCTCGCGTTCCAGTGGGGTGGCCCTGTGGCAGTCGAGTGGGGCTGGCTGATCGTCGGCTTCTTCACGATCTTCGTGGCCCTCTCGATGGCCGAGATAGCGTCGACGTACCCGACCGCAGGCGGTCTCTACTACTGGTCGTCGAAGCTCGGAAGCCCCGCGTGGGGTTGGTTCACAGGTTGGTTCAACCTGATCGGCCTCATCGGCATCATCGCGGCCGTCGGATATGGATTGGCGACGTTCGCCACATCGTTCTTGAACCTCATGTGGGACTACCCGAACGACCGGGAGCACATCTTCTACATCTTCGTCGCAGTCATCATCATCGGCGCCCTGATCAACGTCTTCGATGTGCGGATCACGTCGATGCTCAACGGCATCTCCGCCTACTGGCACGTTGCCGGGACGATCCTCATCGTGGGTGCGCTGATCATCGTCCCCGACAGTCACCAGTCCGCGAGCTACGTCTTCACGCAGACGGTCAACAACTCGGGTTTCTCCGGCCTCGGCTGGAGCAGCATCACGTTCTGGATGGTCTTCGCGATCGGATCGGTTGGGTTGGCGCAATACACCCTGACCGGATACGACGCCTCGGCACACATGGCCGAGGAAACCCACAAGGCCTCCCGCAGCGCCGCCGTGGGCATGATCTGGGCGGTCGTCATCTCGGTGATCGGTGGGTTCATCCTGCTCACGGCGATCACATTCGCAATCCCGAATCAGACGGACGTGCAGGAGCAGTTCGCCTACATCACGACGTATATCTGGCAGGGGTCGATGGGCACACGCTGGGCCGAGGTCCTGCTCTTCATCGTCGTCACGGCGCAGCTCTTCTGCCTGACGGCGTGCATCACTTCGGGCTCGCGGATGTTGTTCGCGTTCTCGCGTGACCGGGCTGTCCCCGGCCATCAGACCTGGCGGCGCGTCTCACGCCATCGCGTCCCCGTCTGGGCCGTTGTCGCCGTCGCGGGCGCCGGGTTCCTGCTCATGGTTCCGACCTATTGGAACAACCTCGCCGGTTACTACGTCGGCACCTCCGTCGGGACGACCGGGCTCTACATCGCGTTCATCCTGCCCGTGATCCTCCGGCTGCGAAAGGGGGCGAGCTTCGAGCACGGCGCCTGGAGCCTCGGGAAGCACTACAAGTGGATCAATCCGATCGCGATCGTGTGGGTCGTGTTCATCTCGATCGTGTTCATGCTCCCGACAGGACCAGGAGGAATCCCGTCGAACGCCGCCTGGAGCTGGAACCTGGCGAACTACGCTCCGCTGACGATAGGAGGAGCTTTCATCCTCTTCGGCGGCTGGTGGGTGCTCTCTGCCAAGAAGTGGTTCAAAGGGCCAGTCCGGATGGGCACAGACGACGAGCTCGAGCAGCTCGAGGCCAAGCAGGAGAGCGAGTTCGCAGTGCCGGCCGACACGCAGTACGAGAGCTAGCGCTCTCGGCTACGCATCGTTGTGGGGGGCGCTATTCGGCGCCCCCCACAACGCGCTACCCCATCCAGGCGCCGCCGTTCTGGTCGATTGCCTGGCCGGTGACACCGCGCGCGTCAGGAGACAGCAGCCAGGCGACGGTGCCGGCGATATCGTCCGGCTGAGACATCCGACCGAGCGGTACATCCCGCATCGCGTCGCGGTACGCATCCTCCCGCGTACCGCCGCTCGTCGCGGCAATCCCATCGAGCCCCTCCCAGGCCATATCGGTATCGACCCACCCGGGGCAGATCGCGTTGACCTGAACGTTGCTCGGCCCGAGCTCGGACGCAAACGAGCGCACGAGGCCGAGGAGCCCGGCCTTTGCTGCGCTGTAACCGGTGTAGCCGGAGACGGGGATCCGCGCCAGGATCGACGAGAGGACGACGAGGTGACGCGGCTCAGGGCCAGGTGCGAGGTGGTCGAGGGCCGACCGGCAGCAGTAGTAGGTCCCGTTCAGGTTCGTTGCGACGAGGTCGTCGAATCGGTCGGACTTCGCATCGCCGCCGTTCGCGCCGCCGAGACCGCTGCAGGCGACGAGCGCATGGATCGGTCCGCGTCGCTCGGCAGCCTCGGCGAACGCCTTCTCGACCTTGCTGCGATCGCGGATGTCACACGCCACCACGTGGGTGGGCTGTTCCAGAGCCGCGGCCGTCACCTCGAGCCGCGCGCCGTCGCGCGCGAGCAGCGTCAACGATGACCCGTCACGAGCCAGCCGGCGGGCGACTGCACGTCCGATCCCGGTGCCGCCTCCCGTTACAACAACGTGTCTCACAGCCATGCCTTCTCCAGACGCTCGCAATTTGCGGGACTTCGTATGCCAGGGACCTTGATCCCCGTGCCCGACGCAGCATAGATTCCGCGGTGCGCCAAGCGCGGGTGGCGCCGGTGGACGCATTCACGATGGCGCCCTCCGAGCGGGAGCCCGTGTGCCCGCCTCGCCAGTTCACCTCGACTAGAGCATCGTGCGCATCTCGCAAACAATATCTGTGCACCCTGAAATAGTCGCAATTTGCGACAAGTCGCAACACGGACGGCTTGACTCGTGATGCGTCAGCATCTAGGTTGGTGATTGCACCGAGGTAGGAGCACCTGAGGTTGATGGACTCCTGATCGGCACTCGCTTAGGCGAAGGTCAGTCAGGAAGCCGGACGAAGGAGCCACCGCCCCGGTGCATTTTTTTGTGGTCCGGTAATGCCGGTGCGATTGTTTCCTGTTGCGAACAGCGGTTAAGTCACCAGCAGTCGATGAAATGGAAATGGAAATCGACAATGCGCGCAAATTGCGCGAATTTTTTCACACAAGGCCTTGACGCATTAACCTTCTTCTCGTAGATTCCCGTGTGCACCGAGGTAGGAGCACCTGAGGTTGATGGACTCCTGATCGGCACTCGCTTAGGCGAAGGTCAGTCAGGAAGCCGGACGAAGGAGCCACCGCCGCGGTGCATTTTTGTCTGGTCCGACTCCCCGACACGAGTGCATATGCTCGATGTCGTGCGCCGTCTCCTCATAGTCGTCAGCGTCACCGTGTTCGCGGACACAATGCTGTTCTCGGCGATTGTGCCGCTGGTTCCCAGTCTCACTGACCACTACGACCTCTCGAAGCTCGGAGCCGGCCTCCTGGTCGGGGCGTACGGCGCAGGCGCAATGATCGGCGGTATACCAGCGGGCCTATTGGCGTCCCGTATCGGACCCAAGCGCACCGTCATCATCGGGCTCCTGACGCTCGCCGCGGCAACGTTCGCCTTTGCCTTCGGCACATCAACCGTCGGTCTCGGGGTTGCCCGGTTCGTCCAGGGAATCGCGAGCGCGGTCACCTGGTCGGGCGCACTCGCCTGGTTGACGCTCGCAACCCCTCGCGACCGCCGCGGGAAGGCTCTCGGTGCCGTCTTCAGCTTCGCTGTCCTCGGGTTCATCGTCGGGCCGGCGATCGGGGCCGTTGGCGAGCTCACGTCCGTCAAAGCCACATTCATCGTGATCGGGCTCGTCACTCTTCTCGTCGCATTCTTCACGGCTTCGTTCCCAGCTGGGCCTGCCGACGTCCAGCAACCAAATGCCTTTCGGCGGACCATTCGCGACCTCGACTTCGTTTCCGCGGTCTGGCTCACCGTGGTACCCGCCCTCTTCCTCGGGGTGCTCGACCTGCTCGTCCCCCTTTCACTCGATAGCGCGGGCTGGGGCACGGTCGCAATTGCGTCGACGTTCATCGTCGCCGCGCTCGTCGAGGTCGCCCTTGCGCCGATCATCGGGGGATTCAGCGACCGCCGCGGGCGCCTCTCTCCGATCCGAGCAGGTCTCCTCCTCATCATCGGCGTCGCCCTCGGATTCGCGCTCCTCACATCGCCCTTCATGATCGCCTTCCTCGTCGCAGGCGGCTCGGTCGCCGCGAGCGCGATCTACACGCCTGGCACAGCGCTCGTCTCGGATCGTGCCGAGGCGAGCCAGATCCCGCAGACGCTCGCCTTCGGCTTCATGAACACCGCCTGGGCCACCGGGGTCATGGTCGGTCCTGCGCTCGGTGGCGCCCTGGCCGGGGCGGTCGGCGATGCGGCTCCGTACGTCCTTTGTGCCGGTCTTGCGCTCGCAACGCTCCGCTTCGTCAGCCGGCCGGGCTATGCGCCGGTGACGCTTCCCTGACGACGTCCGTTGGAAACCGCTCGAGCGCCCACTCGGCATCAAGTGGCCGACGACGATAGTCCTCACCACCCACGAGAGCGTGCGTCCCGGTATCCGGATCCATTGGCAGACGGGATTCAACCGGATAGAACCGGTTGTGACGGTCGATGAGACCGTTGACCTCGTCGAACGGCCAGGCCTCGACCTCAGCGCGCCAGGCGGCGGCGAACGCCTCGTCTGTGAGCCCGGTCGCCTCCAGCGCTTTCCACGCAATCGAAAGGCGCTCTTCGTGAGCAGTCGTCAGCCGCGCGATCTCGCGGAGGCGGATCATGTACGGGAGCGGCCCGCCAAGCGCAGCGAGATAGCCGTCGGCGGAGGGCCGGAAGTTCCGCAGGCGCAGGCGAAGCGGCTGGCCACGGAGGGGCATCGAGCGAATGTCCTCAGCGAGCGCGTCCCGCTCGCGACGGTCGCGCGCTGTCTCCGGCGAGACGATGCCCTGCCTCGGGATCTCCTGGCGCGCAACGCGCTTCATGTGCGAAGTACAGCAGATGCCGCAGCCCACTACCGCGCCCGGCCGAGCGACCTCGAGGCCTCGAGTTCTCAGGATCCTGCAGGCACGCTTCGCTGAGGACGCCAGGTGAGCGCCGCCAATCCACCGAGCACGAGGGTCGGCACGACCGTGAGGAAGCGATAGATCAGAACCGCAGCGACGACGCCGGCGTTGGCACCACCGAAGGCGACGAGAGCTGTCGTCAAACCGAGCTCGACGATGCCGAACCCCCCGGGCGTAATCGGGATCGCACCGATGATCCGCACGAGTGACCACGCGGCGAAGATCTCGATGAGGTCGACCTCCGCGGCCGAAACACCCACGGCGCGGAGGCTCAGAACGAGAAGCAGGAAGACGGTCAAGTTGCCGGCGAGGGTCGCGAGTGTCAAAACGTGCCAGCGGCGGGCGAGGAGATCGACGGCCTCGCCACGGAAGCGGGCGAAGCTCGGTCCACCCCACGTCACGGGGCCACGTCGGACCCGCGCGAGGCACCACGAGACGAAGCGTGCCACAGCGTCTCCCACCTCATGCGCGAGCCCGTCCGAATACAACACGAGTGCGAGCAGAGCTACGACGACCCCCAGTACGACGACTCCGACGAACGCTGCCGTACCAAGGAGAGCGGTCTGGCCACCATTCGCCTTGAGCATGAAGAGGGCCACGACGGGAAACACCAGATTCGCGAGCTGATTCCAGACCCCGGTGAGCGTCACCGCGCGGGCAACTGCGCCCGATCTGAAACCCCAACCTCGCAGCATCCCCCACGATCCGGCCATACCGATGGCTGCACCACCCGGCGCAACGATCGAGAGCGCGGTCGATGCCTGCGTCATCACGAACGCCTGTCGGAATCCGAGGCCGGGGAGCGTCACCATCCACGGCGGCGCGAACGTGATCAGGTTGAGGACCGTGGCGCCGATGAGAACCACGGCCCACTGCCACGTGAGGGTGGTGACAACATCCCAGACGTCCCGGTAATCGGCAATCTTCGGCAACGCGAAAACGAACGTGACGACGACGATCGCAACGCCCGCACCGGCGAGCGCATAGCGGCGCCAGCCCGATCGCTTTCCCTTCCGGAACTCGGGCGCACCGTCAGGAGATTCGACGCTGCTCATACGACCACGCTAGCGCGGCCGGCCGTCATCGACCTCCACAGCCGCTGATATCGTCGCGCCGATGGAGATGATGGGCGATGAGGCGGTGATCTGGGAAGGCCACCCGACCTGGCGTGCGACGCTTTCATTTCATATCCGCGGCATCGTGATCACGGTCGTTCTCTTTCTCTTGATCGTGCTCGTCAAGTGGCTCGGCGTGGGTCTGTCGGCGGCCATCCCGGGAGCCGTGCTCGTAGTCGGGATCGCGCTGACGATCCTGATCGGCTGGATTCACCGCTTCTTCACGCAGTACACGATCACGACGAAGCGCCTCAATATCCGCAGCGGCATCCTCTCGAAGACCGAGAGCTCGACGAACGTGGACCGCATCCAGAACATCAGGGTGCACCAGTCCCCCGTCGATCGGATCATGAAGGTCGGCTCGATCGGCTTCGACACCGCCGGCGACGAGTCCTCCGACCATTTCAGCTTCATCGGGGTCAACCGGCCGCAGGATCTCCGGGAGCGGATCATGCACGCGCGGGACGCCGAGAAGACGGGCGGGCAGCACGACGGACAGGGCGGGCTCGCCTAGAGCCGTCGATCGGCGAACGCGGGCACCCCGGCTCGTCCTGCGATCCCGCGGAGCGGGGGAACCGGGCTTCACTATCCTCGGAGGGTGCTCCGCACTCTCACGCTGACTCTCCTCGCAGCCGCGGCCCTCTCGTCGGCGGCCGCTCTTGCGGGAGGCACCGGGCCCGCACCCCCGACGCGGGTAACACTCATCGGTGACTCTGTCGCCACCGGAATCGCGTACAACGTGGACGCCAAGTCGATCCTCGCGACTGGAATCGACCTCGATCTCGAGGTCGCCGTCTGCCGTCGCCTCGCCGGGGACAGCTGCCCGTATGACGGGGTGCGCCCACCCACTCTCGTGGATCTGCTCCCGTCGCTTCGCCTCGGGCCGACAGTCGTCGTTGCGGTGGGCTACAACGACTACGAGACCACCTTCGCGGCGACGGTCGAGACCGTCCTCAACGCACTCGAGAAGGCGAGTGTCGCCCATGTCCTCTGGCTCACGCTCCGTGCAGAGCGACAGTCGTATCTGAACATGAACGACCTGGTCAGGGCCGCGGTCGCACAACACCCCGAGCTCACCGTCGTCGACTGGAACCTCTATTCGAGGAGCCATCCGGACTGGTTCCAGCCTGACGGGCTCCATCTCACGGATGTCGGCGCGGTCGCGATGGCGACGCTCGTACACCGGTCGCTCGACGATCTCGGGCTCGTCGCTCCGCCGCCGCCGACGGCACTCGCGATCGTCACGAAGACGCTGCCGACGGCCCACGTCGGTCGCCGGTACTTGACTCGCCTGACCACGTCTGGCGGTACCTCGCCGATCCGATGGGCGCGCGCTGCCGGCACGATTCCCTCAGGTCTCACCCTACGGCGGGATGGGCGCCTGACGGGGACACCACGGGTCGCGGGCCGAAGAAGCATCTCGTTGCGGGCCACCGACGGGCGCGGCCGATCGGTCACTCGCCGCTTTGCCCTGTCAATCTCTCCGTGAGCCAACAGGCGCGCGCGAGGAACGATCCGGGCTACCATCCAGACGATGCCACTCGCGATCAGCATCCTCTTCTTCATCCCCTTCATCATCCTGGGCGTCCTCCTCGTTGCGATGCTCGTGCTGTACTTGCTCGCCCGGATCCAGAACGGCCGCTTTCTCCGGCCAGTTGTCACCCAGCTCTCGAAGATCCCGTTCATGCGGCGCTGGTTCCAGAAGATGTCCGTTGCCGCATATGAGCGCTCGGACCCGGAGCTGGCAGGAGCAATCAAGAAGATGCAGACGTTCGGGGAGATCAAGACGCCGGAGCAAGCGCAGCGTGCGCTCGCGGTGATGACGCCCGCCGAGCGGAAGGCGTACCTGGCGCTCGTTGGTGATCAGGGCCAGATGCCCGAACCCGTGAATCGCGACCAGCGGCGACGCGTCGAGCGTGGCGCCCAGGGCATGATCGTGCAGCAGCGACCCGGCGCGAGCGGCCGCAAGGGCAAGAAGCGCTAGAGGACATACGGTGAACGCGGGGTGCGTGTCCTCGACGGACACGCACCCCTCATTCCTCTAGAGCGCGACGACGTTCGTCGCCTCGGGGCCCTTCGCACCCTCGCGGGGCTCGAACTCGACCTTCGCATTCTCGGCGAGGGTCTTGAACCCGTCGCCTGCGATGTTGCTGTGGTGGACGAAGAGATCCTTCCCTCCGTCGTCCGGCGAAATGAAGCCGTAGCCCTTCGCATCGTTGAACCACTTCACGGTTCCTGTTGCCATGAATCACACACCTCCTCTCACCCTTTGTCGAACGGGTGAGGGAGGCTGCGTGCCCCCGGAACCGCTCTGATTTCGGCTCAAATCGTACCTGCTGGCAATCCGGCGTGTGTGCCGTCGCCCGGCTCCCGACCGTATGATCGGTGCTCCGCCGCCGAAGGGAAAAGGGCATGCAGCCTCAGATGGATCCGAGTTGGCTCGAGGCAGTCGGCGACGAACTCGACACGCCGGCGATGCAAGCGCTGCGAGCGTTCCTCATGTCGGAGGTCGCCGCCGGACGAGGCTTCTTCCCTCCCGCGCCGCTCGTCTTCAACGCGCTACGACTGACTCCCCTCGGCTCTGTGCGCGTCGTGATCCTGGGCCAGGACCCCTATCACGGCCCGGGCCAGGCCATGGGACTCTCCTTCTCGGTTCCCCCTGGCGTGCCACAGCCGCCTTCACTGCGCAACATCTTCACCGAGCTGTCGAGCGACCTCGATCTGCCCACCCCCACCACAGGTGATCTCACGCCCTGGGCACGTCGTGGCGTCCTGCTCCTCAACAGCGTGCTCACCGTTGCCCCGCGATCTCCGGCCTCGCACGCAGGCAAGGGCTGGGAGACGTTCACGGATCGCGTCATTGCAGAACTCTCCCGACGACGCGAGGGAATCGTCTTTCTCCTCTGGGGACGATACGCACAGCAGAAAGGCGCGATTGTCGATTCAACCCGCCACCACGTGCTCACTGCAGCGCACCCGTCACCGTACTCGGCGAGCAACGGATTCTTCGGCTGCCGCCATTTCTCACGCGCAAGCGCATTTCTCGAGGGAGACGGCGGCCCACCGCTGGACTGGCGCCTCTAGCCTCTAGACCCAGGGAAGCGCGCTGCCGTCGAACAACGGGCGCGCCGCCTCGTCTCCAAGCTGCTGGCGGACGGTTTCGTAGGCCCGATCGAGCGTCGGCGGCCGTGAGATGCCGTGCCCATCGGAGGCAACGAGCGCAACGAGGCCGGCTTCGAGGAGCGTCCAGGCGGTGCTCTCGGCGCTCGCACCGTGCCTGCCGACGACCGAGGTTGCATTGAGGCAAAGCAGCCAGCCGCGATCAGCGAAAGAGCGAACGCTGAAGGGATCCGTGACGACTGCTCTGCAGCGCTCGGGATGCGCAAGCACGGGCACGAGACCGTCGGCCTCCACGGCGGCAGCTGCCTCCGCGACCACACGAACCGGGTCGTCGATCTCGAGCCAGGCTCCCGGGAACTCGATCAGGACACCCCGGGTTCCATCGAGCACGAGGTCGGCCGGATCTGCGTCCGCAACCTCGCTCGGGTACACCTCCCAACCCCGGCGGAGATCGAGCCCCCACGCTGCGACCTCGTCTCGCATCTCGACGAACGATGCTGCATAGAGCAGGTCGCGTGCAGGTGTGCGAGGGAAGGTGTCCCACGGCGCGTGCGCGTGCGGTGTCGCGAAGAGGATGCTCGTACCGGCCTCGACGGCCAGACGGCAGAGGGCGAGGCCTTCCTCGATCGAATCAGCGCCATCGTCACCGGAAGGGACGACGTGCGAATGGACGTCGACGAAGCCCGGCACTCCTTGACAGTAGCCGCCGCGCTCCTCGCTAAAGCGCCGCCACGAACGCGTCGAGTCGCTCGATCGCGCGCTCGAGAGTTTCGAGGGACGCGGCGTACGAGATGCGTAGGTGATCTGTCGCATGCGTGCCGAACGCGCTGCCGGCAAGCAAGGCAACCCCTGCTTCGGTCAGCAGCTTGTCTGCAACGAGATCGGCGTTTAGTGGTAGCGCCGAAACGTTCGGGAACGCATAGAACGCGCCGCCAGGCTCGATGCAGCTGATGCCGGGGATCTCGTTCAGAGCCGGCACGAGAAAGTCGCGGCGACGGCGGAACTCGGCCACCATCGCGTCGACCGCGTCCTGGGGGCCTTCGAGGGCTGCCACCCCTGCCAGCTGCACGAACGGCGGTACGCACGATGTGGAGTTGACGATCAGTCGCGTCAGGGGATCGACGAGCTCGATCGGGACCGCCGCGTAGCCCAGCCGCCAGCCGGTCATCGCAAACGTCTTGGAGAACCCATCGAGGAGAATCGTGCGTCCGAGCATCCCAGGCAGCGATGCGATCGACGGCGCCTCCACGTCGTAGGTGATCCGTGAGTACACCTCGTCGGTGAGAACCCACGCTGGGGTTCGCTCGATCGCGGCTGCCGCGAGCTCGAGGTCGACGCTCGGAATCACGCCGCCTGTTGGGTTGTGCGGAGCATTCAGGATTACGAGCCGTGTTCGATCGCTGAGGAGGCCCTCGAGCTCGAGCGGGTCGAAGCTGAAACCCCTGTCTTCTCGTAACGGCAGCGGCACAGGGGTCGCCCCTGAGAATCGCACCGCCGACTCGTAGATCGGAAAGCCAGGATCGGGGTAGATGACCTCGTCCCCTGGGCCGCAGGTCGCGAGCACCGTGAAGAAGAGAAAGGGCTTGGCACCGTTGGCGACGAGGACGTGGTCGGGGTCGATCGAGACGCCGCGCGACTGTGCGAGCGAGACCGAGGCTGCTTCACGCAAGGCAGGGAGCCCGGCCGTCTGACAGTAGTGCGTTTCACCCGCACGGATCGCGGCGATCCCCGCTTCCGCGACGTGCGGCGGCGTCTCGAAGTCTGGCTCCCCGATCTCGAGATGGATGACATCGCGGCCGGTCGCCTCGAGAGCTCGAGCTCGGGCAAGCACGGCGAATGCGCCCTCCGTCCCGAGTCGAGCAACTGCCTCCGTGACATTCGGTCTCATCGCAGCTTCCCCACCACCCGACCCTACATCGGGCGCGACCCCCTTAGTGGCGCAGCCCCAGAACCGTCGGCCGCAGCGCCGTGGTTGACTTATGAGATGACCGCATCGCCCGACCCGCGCTCGACGAGGAACGGTCGCCTCGCGATGCTCGTGGCGGCGGTCGCGTGGTCGAGCGCCGGCCTCGCGCAACACGCACTCGACGCCACTCCGGCGACACAGGTGGTCGGGAGGGCTCTGTTTGCGTTCCTCGCCCTGCTCGTGCTCGTGGCCGTCACAGAGCGATCGGGTCTCGTCTCATCCCTTCGCTCGCTTGGCCGCGACGGCGCTGCGGTGGCCGTCTTCCTGGCCATCTCGTCCGGGACGTTCTTTCTGGCCCTCAACTACACCTCGGTCGCGAACGTGCTGTTTCTGCAGGCCGCTTCGCCGATGATGGCCGCGTTGCTCGGCTGGGCGGTGTTGTCCGAACGGATCTCGCCACGAACCTGGCTCGCGATGGTTGTCGCCGCGGTCGGAGTGACGGTGATGGTGGCAGGGTCGTTCGATGCGGGTGTAACGGCGGTCATTCTGCCGATCGTGATGACAGCGTCGTTCGCCGTGGTCATCGTGATCGCCCGCTATCGACGCGACGTCTCGATGATGCCGGCGACGTGCGCGTCACAGGCGCTGATCGTCGTCGTCATCGCCCCGTTTGCATCGTTCAGCTCGATCTCCTCGACCGACTGGGGGCTCTTCTTCGCTCTCGGAACGTTCCAGATGGGGGTCGGGCTCGCCCTTCTCACAGTTGGGGCACGATTGCTGCCGCCGGCCGAGGTCGCGTTGCTCTCATTGCTCGAGGTCGTGCTGGGGCCGTTGTGGGTGTGGCTCGCATATTCCGAACGGCCGAGTTCGACAACGCTCGTCGGAGGCGCGATCGTGACGGCAGCCGTGGTCGTGCAGGCGACGGCGAGCGAGGTTCCGGTGCAGGGTCCCGAGAGAATGGCCGTTCCCGCGCCGGATTCGGGCTGAACGGTTATCACCACACCAATCGACCTCCTGCGTGGAAGCTCAGCCGCCTGCGAGTTTCACCCGATACCCCGCTGACTGCAAACGAGTGGCGATTGCGTCGCGGTGATCGCCCTGGATCTCGATCGCCAACCCCTTGACGCTCCCACCGGTTCCGCAGTGACGTTTGAGGTCGCGTGCGACCGCAGCAAGGTCGCCGTCCAGTCCTCGGACCACCGTCACCGTCTTGCCGCCGCGGCCGCCTTTCTCGCGGAAGACCCGGACCACGCCGTCGTTCGGCAGCGGAGGGCCCTCCGGCGCTGTCGTCCGTCGATCGGATTCCTTCCGACGCTGGTCACCTCCGTCACTCGAGTAGACGAGCCGGTGGTTCGACATGACTGCGATGGTAATCGAGGCGTCTCGATCGTCGCAACGCTCAACCGACACCGATGACCGAAGCCATGCCGAGCGCCTCGTGGCTCCCGGCCGTCCCGGCAAACAGGGAGCAGTAGATCTTCACCTGCCCGGCACCCAGCTGAGCGACGAGCGAGCGGGTCTCGCGGGAGGGAACCGAGACGACCTGGACGACGCCGTTCGCATCGACGAGGGCAAGATCGTGATCGTCCATGCCGCGGTTGTAGACGTTGAAGGTCACCTCCCCCGCGCCGACGAGCGCGCGCGAAAGGCCGATCGAGTACTCGGTTTCATCGACCGCCACTGTCCGCGGCAAGGGTGGCGGCGGAGCCGGCGGGGTGGGTGGTGCCGGCTGCGTACCGCTTCCACCACCGGAGGGAGGCTGAGGGGTCGGATCGGGCTGGGTGATGACGGGTGCCGGGGTGGCAAGGGGAGCTGGAGGGCGGTGCAGGCGCCGCAGGCGCGGCTCCTGCCCGAGACCTGCGGTAGCCGCGCTCGCGACAACCACGAGCGCCGTCGCGGCAGCGACGAGTGAACGTGCTCTCACTTGAACAGCGTGGTCTGTCCGTCGGGTCGGCTGAGCCCCGCAAACGGGGCCCCTGGAAGCACTCTGGTCGGGTCGCCGCCGAGCCACTCGGAGATGATCGCCTGCCATACCGTTCGGAAGTCGGTCGTCACTCCAAGGTTGCCGTTCATCAGCGAGGCGACGTTCGGGTGGTTACCGGCCATGCCTCCGCGCACACCCGAGCCCATGACGAAGCATGGGCCGCCCGCGCCGTGATCGGTGCCGATGGAGCCGTTCTCCCCAACCCGGCGGCCGAACTCTGTGAACACGACCGTGGCCACTCGCTGCTCGATACCCCGCGCGACGAGATCGTTCTTGAAGGCGGCAAGCGCCCGCGACAGCGTTGTGATCTGCGGATCCATCGCTGCCGCCTGATCTCCGTGAGTATCGAACGAGCCCCAGTCGATTGTCACGATCCTGACGCCGAGATTGGCCGATAGCAGCGCAGCGGCGGTCTTCAAGCGATCGGACAGCGACCCTGCCGGATAGTCGGGGTTCGCACCGGGAGGAGCGGTAGTGCCGAGGTCGTTCGAAACGTTCACCGTCGTCTGGAAGACGGAGCGACTCTGTGCCACGCCTGGAGTCGCAGCCGGGATCGCTGCCAGGCGCGCCACCTCGCTGTTGACATTCGTGCCGCCGACGGAAAAGCGAAAGTTCCCGAACGTCGTCGGCACGGAGCAGACAGGAGCAGAGGACGTGCGGATCTGTTTGGAAAGCGACGAGCCGATCGAGATCGCCTGCAACGGGTTCGTGGTCGATCCGTAGAGATCGAGCCAACGGCCCAGCCACCCTGTGCCGAGGCGACCGAGGTTGCCCGCGAAGATGTAGTCGGTAGCCTCGAAGTGTGAGCCGTTGGCGGGCAGAAAGTGCATGCCAGGCAGGTAGGCGAGATCCGAGCCCAACCCGCCTGACCCGTCACCCCACAGTGTGTCGAAGCCCTTCGTGTCGCCGTTGTTGCCCGGGCCGGACACCATCGGGTTGGCGAATGCGAGCTCACCGCCGGTGCCGAGCGCAGTCGTCGAGCCGACCCTCCCTGAGACGGAGGGCACGCCGAGATCGCGGAACAGCGTCGGACGTGCTGTGCGGTAGGCATCGAAGTTTGCGGGTGCGCCGGGAACGACACAGTTGAGCCCGTCCATGCCTCCGTTGAGGTACAGCATCACGAGTTGGTTGGTGGGGCTCGAGGCTGCCTCCGCCACGGCCGCCTCGAACACCCGGGTCCAGTTGAGGGCCTGCGCCGCGTAGATCGCGGCGAAGCCGAGGACACCGTTCCGGACGAACTGCCGGCGATCATGCCCTCGCGTCTGAGGCACGCCGTCGGGGAAGCCGGCCAGCGCGTCGACGGGAATCGGCAACATGTCGACAGGGCGCGCGTCCAGATCGGCACTATCGGCCCGCGCACAGTCGGCGCAGCTGAGCGCGTGGATCTCGGTGGCCGTCTCGGGTGCAGGGATCTCGAACATGGGCTCCGGCTCCTCGCTCATCACATGACGTGGGTGTCAGGGCCCGCGAGGGCCATGGTCAAGAGCACACGTTGTCGCGCCTGACGGGCTGTGCCGTTGCCGGCGGGTGCGCGGGTCGCGTAGTCGAGCATCGCGACCTTTGTGGGAGCGCTCAGCCACGGCCCACCGCTCGTCGAAAACGCCCTATCGAAAGCCGCCTGCGGCGTCTCTCCGGCAACGTCGGGCGGGTTGATACGGCCGGCGAGATCCGACCCGAATCCCCAGCGGTTGATCACTGCGTTGGTCGTCAGGAACGCCGAGCCGTACTCCCAGCCCGAGACATTTGGTGGGAAGAACGGCACCTGCCCCATCTCTGCCAACCGCGAGTACGGGCCGGTGTTGTTGACGTTGAGCCCGACCTGACGGAAGCCGCCTGACAGGTAGACGATCGGGGGCTTGATCAGAGTTGGCTCCGAGAGCGAGTCGAAGAGCTGCGAGTGCGAGAGGATCTTCCGCAGGAGGGGCTTGATCCGGAGTCCGTTGCCGGTGTAGGTGCTCGTGAGATCGGCGAGCGTTCCAGCATCGGGCGGGCCGGCGATGAACTCCGACCAGAGCTTCCGAACGATGTGACTCGCGTGCTGAGGGCGAGCGAGCACGATGTCGACTGCCTGACGAGAGCCGAAGTTGCCGGTACTCCCGAGGAAGGTTTTCGAGAGGTTGTCGAAACGCGAAGAGTTGAACACGCCACGCGGGTTGTTCGGATCCGTGGTGTTGATCGTCCAGCCGGAGAGTGCCCGGGCCAACTCACGAACGTCCGTTTCGGTGTAGTTGGGGTTGCCGGCCGTGTCGGTGACACCGAGACAGAAGAGCTCCATCAACTCGCGGGCGTAGTTTTCGTTGGGCTGGCCGCGACGGTTCAATTCGCCGCTCAGATATCGGAGCATCGCCGGGTCTTCGCTTACCTCGTAGGCGAGATTGCGGAAGTCAGCGTTGGGATTTGCGCCGAGATCCGCGTAGCGCCGGAACAGATCGTTCTGCCGTGCGATGAAGAGCAGATCGACGCTGTCGAGCGAGCTCGCCCAGTGACGGTGCCAGAAGAACGTCAACCGTTCGACGAGCGGGTTGCGGGCGGAGACCATGCGGCCCACCCAGTCGAGAACGATCTCCGTGTTGCCGGCCAGCCGATCGATCGGCTGGCTGTTCAGCGTCGCCGGCGGTCCCACCGGAGCACCTTGCGGCGTGTCGAGCAGCCAGTCGATAGCTTCTCCTGCCGTCTTCCCGCTCCAGGTCGTGCGGTCAGCAGCGGTGGGACCGAAGCCGGCGCGCCAGAAGAGACGGTCGACCATCTCGAGCGTCATGACCGGGCCCCACGGGGTGGTGCCACCCCCACCGCCACCTGCACTGCCGCCACCTGCACCCGAAGGCGCCTTCGATGGCACCACGGTTCCCGGCTGGACGACTTGCGCCCTCTCTGGCGGCGGAAGGCTCAGACGTCGCCGACGTCTCTTGACTGGACGTCTCGTGGCCCTGACTGCCATCAGACGATGCACCTCCCTTTCAGCAGCGACTTGGTTGTTCTGAGGGCAGGGGCGTTGAGGCGGAAGTCGCCCTGGGGATCGGCGACGTCGAACCAGACGACCCCGCGGAGCTGGGGCATCGACGCCTTGAGCGTGCGGAGTGACGCGATCCACGCGGTCTGGCTCCCCCCTGCTCCGGTCGAACCTGTTTCGGTGATCCAGAACGGCTTCGCAGCCAGGCTCTGGATGGTGGTGTACGCAGGAAGGAAGAGAGCCTTCGGATCGGCCCAGGTGAGGTTGCCGGTCGCTCCGAAGTTGTACCCAGAGGCACCGACGAGGTCGACGTTCGCCGCACCGGGAAAGAACTGCTTGATCGCGTTCGCATCGGTGTCGGGAACACTCCTGACATACGGGCTCCAGAGGAAGTTGACCTTGAAGCCCGCTACCTGGCGCACGACCTTTCGGACGTGATTCCAGGCGAGCACGTATTCCGCCGGGGAGTTTCCGTTCGTCGTCCCCGACCATGCGTACCACGGCGTGTTCGGCTCGGGCATGGGCCGGAAGAGCACCGGCACCCCGGCTGCCTTCATCTCACCGGCGAGCGCCCGCAGATCCTTGTCGAGAACCCCTCCGGTGATGTTCGCGAGTGAATACCCGGGCAGATAGGTCTCGTCGGTGCCGTCATCGGGCATCCAGGTGACGAGGAGGCGAAGGCCCCTGTTGCGTGCGAGTGCGACCAGCTTTGGATCGAGCCCGTTGCCCGCCGTCACGTAGGTCGACACCGTGGTCACGTTCGGACCGAGGCTCTTCACGAGAGCGGGGAAGGCTCCAACGGGATCGTCCCGATAGATCCCGAGCTCTGTGCACCTCTTCGGGAGCGCAGGTGGTGTTGCAGGTTGTCGCTCGAGGGTTGCGGTCGTCCTGGGCTTTGCCTGTGACGCAACGCTGGTGCCGTTGGCGGGGGTTGCGACGGCAGGCAAGACGACGATCGCGACCACTACGAGTCCAGCGATCGTCGTGGCACAACGACCCTGCTTGCGGCGGCGGCTCTCTTCTCGACGTGCCTGACCCCTCGGACGGCTGGGGATCGAGGTCATTAGCGATGCGTATCGGTGACTGCTATCCCGGGTCAGTCCCTCCTTCGAGGGCATCGGGGAGCGGTTCCCTCTTTCGAGCCATCGAACCGCGCCGGAGACGTCACACGTCGCTGCTCAGCGAGCCCGTGGGCGCACCGCGCGCATCGCGCACCCTTCTCTCAATCGTTCGGGACGCGCTCGTGCGACGGCGGCCGGCGAGTCGTCCTCCCGCTCCAGAGAGTCGCATTGAGAATCGCTGCCGCGGTGATCAACCGGCTGAGCAGGAAGAGACCGAGGAGGAGCGCGGCGGCGATGCCGAGGGAACCGTACGTGCCTTGTTTGCTTCCCGCCTGGGGGGCGATGAAGTAGGCGATCACGACGTGGAGTGCCTCGACACCGGCACCGAACAGGATCGCGCCGGGAACCAATGCATGCCAGGTGGCGTCGCGGTGCGGGAGTCGCGTCGAGAGGACCAGCCAGAGCAGCGCGTAGGGAATTGGGAGGACGACGGTCACGAGTAGCCCGGCGCCGAACGATGATTCCCTGGCAGCACCGGCGAGAGCTGAGATCGAGAGAAACCCGACGAGCACTACGAGGAGCCGCAGCGTCGCTCCAATGGTCGGCTTGGGAATTGCGCCGCGCATGTCCGTCCAGATCAACCTGTGCGCGACGACGAGCGTTCTCAGCAAGCTCCGCGTCGCAATGATCAGAATCGGTATCCCGATGAACAGGGCGTACCAGCGAGCCGAGCTGTTGGCAGCGCCGGCGACCGAGTTCGAGACGAGTCCAGCGAGACCGGCCGACTTTGCGGCACTCTCCGGCGACCGCGACGAGGCGCTCGAAGCGATCCCCAGGCCTGCAACGGCGACGAGGGCGAGTGGCAACAGCCAGATGAAGAGCCTGTACGCGAGCGCGCCGGCCATGATGCTCCCGCCGACTTCGGCGTCGTGGTCTGCCATCTCGAAGATTGCATCGACTGACCTGTGTCGCGTCCGCTCGGCCTGTGCACGAGCCGCGACTCGTTCTGCTCGCTCCGTCAAGGCGGCTATACGAGAGCGGATTCGCAGACCAGACTGCCGTTCGCTCAAGGCTGACTGCGGGCCGAGACAGCGAATGCTGCTTTCAGCTCACGAGATCCCGGGCTGTCAACGTCGAGGAGAGCGTCATTGAGACACCGAACCACCAAGTCCTCCGAGCCTTCCCAGCATGGACGCATGAGCGGCCCGGAGAGTAGCTGTCTCGCCGACGAGAGAGCGCCAGAGCGCAGAGACAGCAGAGCAGGGCACCCGCGGCCATGACCATCGTGTCTCAAGCCGAAGATGGGAGCCCAAGAGGGTCTTGTCGACCAATACTTTACTTTGTATAGTAGAAGAATAGGTAAGGAAGCCAACCGACGGTAGGGAGATGACGTGGCCGCTGCGATCGAGGAAGAGCCTGCACACCTGGAGATCGCGACGAGCGAGCTGCGAAACCGGCTTGGCGAACCGGGTCTCAGCGTCGTCGATGTGCGTCCCCTATCTCGATACAACGGCTGGCATGAGACCGGCGCGTCGCGTGGCGGCCACATTCCGGGCGCGGTCGCTCTCCCCGCTTCCTGGCTGCCACGGCTCGACGACGCCGAGCTCCAGCTGATGCTCGAGGAAAAGGGCATCACAGCGAGCACAGAGGTGGTTGTCTACGGAGACGAGGTTGGGAGCTCGCTCCTGCGGGAGCGGATCGCAGACAGGTTGCCGATCCCGGTCCGTACCTACACCGCCTGGGCAGACTGGGCTGAAGACGAGAATCTGCCACTCGAACGGCTTGCCCGGTACGAGCAGCTCGTCGACTCGGACTGGCTCTCCGAGCTGCTCAGCGGTGGCAGTCCTGAATCCGCTCCGTCGGGGCACTACCTCCTGTTTCACGTCAACTTCGGGGTCCCGGAAGAGTACGCAGACAGCCACCTGGCGAAGGCTCTGTACCTGGACACCAACCTGCTCGAGAGCCCCCGCGATTGGAATCGGCGCTCACCCGAGGACCTCGACGCCGCACTCCGCTCACTCGGTATCACGACAGATACCACCGTGATTCTCTACGGTCGCGACACCGAAGGCGCGGCCAACGAGAAGTGGCCGGGACGCCGCGCCGGCCAGATCGCCGCGAGCCGGGCCGCGCTCATCCTCTCCTACTGCGGCGTCGAGGACGTCCGGCTGCTCGACGGCGGCTACGACGCCTGGGTGCAAAGCGGACACCCGGTGGAGACGACCCCACGATTCCCGATTTCCGTGCCGTCGTTCGGTGCCGCCGTTCCCACCCACCCCGAGCTGATCGTGGATATCGAGGAGGCCAAGCAGATCCTCGATGACACCGGCGGTGCCGCCCTCGTCAGCGTGCGCACCTGGAACGAGCACATCGGCAAGGTCAGTGGCTACAACTACATCCAGCCCGCCGGGCGGATTGCGGGCGACGTTTGGGGCAACTGCGGCAGTGACGCGTACCACATGCAGCACTACCGCAACCTGGACAACACGATGCGGCCCTATCCCGAGATCGCTGCCAATTGGGACGAGGTCGGCATCACGCCGGACAAGTGGCTCGCGTTCTACTGCGGCACTGGCTGGCGGGCAAGCGAGACCTGGTTCTACGCCCACCTGATGGGCTGGCAGGCCATTGCGGTCTACGACGGTGGCTGGTGGGAGTGGAGCCAAGATCCCGACGCAAACCCGATCGACGCAGGCGAGCCGGTACCTGCCGTCGTCTGAGCCCTTTCGACTCTGCCTGCGGGCGACGCCGCTGTGGTCTTCGTGCCTCCGGCCCGCGATACGCTCGTCTGAATGCTCCGAGATCCGTTCAAGCTGACCCTGCGGCCGGCAGCAATCGGACGTATCGTCACGGCCACGATCACGCTTGTCTGCGTGTTGATCGTCTACGACGGCTGGGCTCAGTTGCGCTTGTTCGACGTCGTCCTGATCATCCTCGGGCCGATCATCGCCATCTTCACCTCACACGTCTTCTCGACCACGCTCGTTCTACAGGTCGAACTCGGCCGGCGGCCGACAACAACCGAGTGGCTCGCCAACGCACGATTCGAGTCGAGATTCCTGCTTCTCGCCGTACCGCCGTTGGCGCTCCTACTCCTACTCGACCTCGCAACGGTCTCTCTTCACGATTCCGTCCGAATCGTGATCTGGATGGAAGGGCTCTCACTTGCATTCTGGACCGGTCTGGCGGCATGGGTCGTCGGGATGCGAGGACGGCCACTTGTGCTGGCAGTCCTCGCCGGCCTCGTCGTTGGGGGGGTCATTCTTGCCCTCCAGGTCATGCTCCAGCCGGGCCGCGCCATCGACGGCGGCACCGCACTCGGCACGACCCACACCTCGGGCGGCACGCCAATCCTGGCTACTACCCGTTCTCCTTCGCTTCATTCATCTTTGCTTGTGCTTTCAAAATCTGCCGTATCGCTGCCGTCGGCACATCTTGGTCGAACGTGATCCGGATGGTTCGTTTCCCGGTCGCGTAACCCTGTTCCTCGAGTTTCGTGCGGTCGTCGCTTTGGAGCACTGCAGCGCCAAGACCAAAGCTCACGTGATTCTTGTAGGCGGCAAATCCGGCCAGATCACCGCAGTACCTGTAGAACGGTACGCCGTAGCTGATGCTCTCTCGAACGTTGGGGATCGTGGATTTGACCAGTTCTCTGAGCTCGTTGAGCGTGAGACGCGCTCGTACGTCCGCATTGGCAATATACGAATCAACGTCTCTTGGCTTCGAAACTCTTTCGGCCATCGTTCGCCTTCTTCCTCTCGCCGGCAGCGCATTTTAGTGCGCTCCGCACCCAGGGGCTGCTAGACCCGATGAGTTCGGGCGCGAGCCGACGGCCGATGCGGCTGCTCGGCCGGGGCCTCAGACCGCGGGGCCGGGGCGCCCGCAGGCCTGCCGCAAACCTCGCGCGGCGGGCCCAGGGGTCGCGTCACCTTCCTATCCGGCGACCAAGTAGTTGTGAATCTCGAGGATCTGAATCTCCGGCGCAGGCATGCCGGCCTGCTGGACGGCCGGCACGATCCGCTCCTGGGAGAACTGCTCGAACTGTTCCTGCGTCTCCCAGACGTCGACGACGCGGACACCGTCACTCGTCACCGCTGCCCAATGAAACAGCGCGCCCCCTACATGCGGGGTACCCGTGCCCCCATGTCCGATCAGGTTTACGGCTGCGTCGTACTGATCCGCCGTCGCTCCGGGGAAGTTGAGGTCGACTGCGACTGCCATGCGAATGCTCCCTCTCTGGACGAACCATCCAACGCGGATGGCAGCACACTAGATAGCAGGTGCCACAAACTTGTCAAACCACGGCTCGCGGATACACACGACCGATTCGGAGCTCCTGAGGTGACGGGCCTGTCGGACCGGGTTCGAGAGGGGGTACCTGCACTACGACTCCGAAGGAGCTGAGCCCGAACTGCATCGCATCTACGTCGATCTTGGCCGGAAGCGGAGCGGTGTGGGGAGTGCCCTGATGCGGGAGTTGCATGCTCGCCTACCGCCCGGCAGGCAGTACGTCCTTCTCGTCGCTGAGGCAAACAAGGATGCACGGGCTTTCTACGAGCGTCACGGCCTGGTCACCGAGCGCAGCGTTGAGGGCACCAGCCACCATAGGAACGCAATAGGGATCAAGGTCGATGTGCCACCGCCACCAGCGGCTGCTTTCCTGATGCGCTTCACGGCGGGCGGTTCCTAAACCTCGAAGCGACCGACGGAATGCTCAGGGAACCTTCCCGCATACTCGCGCAGGCGAAACTCTGCGGCTCCGACTTCTTGAGTCGTTCGGCGAACCGCTGCATCTCCCGCTTGTCCTGGCTTCCCAGCGCCTTGCCGGAACGGTTCGTTGCAATCCGCACAGTATGAGCGTACTGTCGCTGGCGGAGTTCGTGTTTTCTGGCGTTCGTGTACTAACCGGCCGAACCTGGTCCGGGATCAGATCCATCTGACCGATCGGAAGCGTCCTTGGTAAAACGGCTCGTCGTTCTGGTTGCCCTCGTCGTGCTGGTTGTGGTTGCAGCCTCGACCGCGCTCGGCCGAAACGCCCGGCCGGATACGAATGCCGCGTGCGCCAAGGGAGCAGTTGCGGCCAGGG
Organism: uncultured Thermoleophilia bacterium; assembly: GCA_963784945.1. GTDB lineage: Bacteria > Actinomycetota > Thermoleophilia > Gaiellales > Gaiellaceae > Gaiella. The sequence goes on from CAWATN010000014.1 coordinate 105,189, forward strand.
TCGGCGGGAAGAGCGTATGCCTGCGCGCCGGGACGGCCTGCATAGCCAAGTACAACAGCATCTATAAGAAGCATGGGTTCACCTGTATCTCCGGGCATCTGCGCAAGACTCCGACGGCGAAACCACCTGCGCCCACCCCTACCCCCACACCCGTCCCTCCGTACTCGCCGCCGACCGGGCCGGTCGGTACGGCTAACACGACGGTCACCGTCAAACTGATCGACAACACCTCAAACCCGGGCTTCATCGCTCTCTCTCCGACGACGATCCCGTCGGGCATGGTCACGTTCGTGATCACGAGCAAGTGCCGCGCACCCTGCAACTTCGACCTCGAGGGCATCAAGGCGGGCGCGCTACTCAACCCGGACGAGTCGGAGACGTGGACGGTCGCGCTACCCGCGGGCATCTACCGCTGCCACAACGACGAGTTCATAGACATGAAGGGGTCGTTCACCGTCACGCCTTGAGCGGCGCGACGCCCGTCGCAGTGAGCACCCATCGCGCGAGAAGGTGGTCGCTGAGGCCCGGTCGATCGTCACCCCGCTTTCGTAGCGCCGAAGCGTGCTCATGTGACAGTCCCGAACACTGGCGCAGGCGATGTTCCTTTGCCCCCGACGACTCCCGGTCACGGTGAATCCCCGTCGGGCCGGCTACCCGCAGCCAACGAGTATCGGACATGATGAGACTGGTTTGGTGAGCGAAAGGCGCCCCAGAGTCGGACTCGTCATGGAGCCGAAAGGCACCGACGACCCGTATAACCACGGGGCCTACCTCGGGCTCGAGCGCGCCGTCCGAGAGCTGGGGATCAGAGGGCGGGTGCTGACACCGGCCCCGAAGGAAGGCTACGTCCCGAGCCTCTCACTTCTCGCACGACAGAAGTACGACCTCGTCATCGGAATGGGCATCTTCGATCTCGCCGTCGCCGCGATTGACAGAGTCGCCACGGGGTTTCCCGAGACGAGGTTCGCGATCATCGACGTCGCACACGAGGAGTTGGCGCATCGCCCGAAGAACGTCGTGGGCCTCGTGTTCAGAGAAGAGCAAGCCGGGTATCTGGCCGGTCACCTGGCTGCGCTCGTGCTGACGCTCTCTCCCGGAGAGGAGGTGATCAGCTCGGTCGCCGGCCAGCCGGCGCCGGCGGTCGAGCGGTGGATTGCCGGCTACCAGGCAGGCGCGCGGGGGGCCAATCCTCGCGTCACGACGTTGAACACCTATACCGACGACTTCGTCGACCCGGTGAAAGGAAGGTCGGTTGCCCTGAGCCAGATCGCGAAGGGATCGCGAGTCGTGTTCCAGGTCGCCAGCGCCTGCGGCCTCGGGGCGCTGGAGGCGGCACGTGAGCGTGGAATCTGGGGGATCGGTGTCGATGTCGACCAATCCCACCTCGGCCGCCACATCCTGACGAGCGCGGTGAAGAGGATGGACGTGGCCGTGTTCGACACGATCGAAGACCTCACGCGCGGGACACTCGAGACCGGTCGTACGTCCAGCTTCTCCCTCCGAAACGGAGGTGTCGGGCTCGGCACGATCAGCGCGGAGGTGCCCCGCACGCTCAAGGCCGAGCTTGAGGACGTCAGGGCCGGGATCGTCGCCGGGAAGATCCCGATCGCGAGCTCGGTCACATAGCGCTCTCGCTCTGTATCGAGACCCAGACGGTCTCGTCCCAGGAGGCCACGTCGGTCGGCGCGTGGCCAACCACAGTGAGGCCTACAACCCGACCGTCCTGCGGATCGATCTGGACGACAGTGCCGTCGAGGTTGTTGGCTGCGAACACCGCTGCATCCGTCGCACAGAGGCCCAGGAGCCATCCGCCAACCGGGGTCGTCTGAGTCACCGCTCCCGTGTCCGGGTTGATGCGCCAGACCTGTCCTCGCGTGTCAGAGACCCAGACAGCATGCCTCCCTGCCGTCAACGCGACGGGATCCCCGATGGGCACCTCGGCTGTGGCTGCGTTCGTGTGCGGCTCGATCCGCAGGGCTCGCTCGGCGCTCGTCACGACCCAGAGTGCTTCCTGCCCGAGTGCCACGCCGACCGGTACATGGCCGACGTCGATGATCGCTGAGGGCTCGTTCGTCGCCGGGTCGATGCGGAGCACATGGTGAGGACCCGCGGCGACCCAGACGGAATCGTCATCGGCGTCGACCGCGTAGGTCGGGTTCCAAACGAGTTCGCTCGAGCCCCTCAGGTCGATTGTCTCGACGACGGCGTCAACGCTGGGATCGATGCGCGAGACTGTGCCGTCGCTCCCGTTCGCCACCCAGACCGCATCGGTGGCAACAGCGAGGTCTATCGCCGGTGCTCCGATTCCGATCGTCCTGATGACTTCGTGGCGATCTGGATCGATGCGGGAGACCGTTCCATCGTCTGCGTTGGCGACCCAGACCGAGCCGTGCCCGATTGCGATGGCGACAGGCCTTCGGCCCACGGGCACGTGGGCCACGATCCGGGAGCGCTGCGGATCGATCACAGCGACTGAGTCGGGAGGAACCGGCGCCTCAGTATGTGACGACACTCGGCGGCGCGGTGCGACAGAGGGCCGGTTGAACCCGTCGAGGTCGGGATCCTGTGCGAGGATCGACTGCTCTAGCCGCTGGAGCGCGGGGCCGGGCTCGAGCCCGAGTTCGCCTGTCAGCACCCTGCGACCGTCACGGTAGACCTGGAGGGCATCGGCCTGCCGGCCAGTGCGGTAGAGCGCGAGCATCAAGGAGGCCCGTAGGCGCTCTCGCATAGGGTTCTCTGCGACGAGTTCGTCGAGGCCTGCGACGACCTCGGTGTTGCGGCCGAGTTGGAGGAGCGCGTGGGCCTGGTCTTCCAGAGCGCCGAGACGGAGGTCCTCGAGACGGTGAATCTCTCCCTGCGCGAAGTCGTCGAAGGCGAACTCGGCGAGCGCGTGACCCCTCCAGAGGCCCAGCGCCTCTTCCAACGCCGTCGCTGCCTCGGCAATTGCTCCCTCCTCAAGGGCCCTGGAGCCACCCGACACTAGCTGCTCGAACCGGATTGCGTCGACCGCGTGGGCATCCACGCGCAAGACGTACCCGGGCGCGCGTGTGAGCAGAAGCCCATCACGCCCGCCCGCGTCACGGCCCGGTTCGAGAATGCGCCGGAGGTGCGAAACGTAGCCCTGGACGGCCTTCACGGCAGTTTCGGGCGGGTGATCGCCCCAGAGCGCCTCGACGATCCGGTCGGTCGAAACCACCTCGCCGCGATTGATGAGAAGGAGGACGAGGAGTGACCGTCCACGCCCCGCCGGTATCCGGATCTCGCTGCCTTCCGCGTCGCGAATGCCGAACGGACCGAGGATGTCGAAGTTCACGTCACCGTCCCTGGCGAGCGAGCCTACCAGCCTGGGCAACCCCGTCCATACCGGCGCCTTACCAAGCCAAACCGATCTCTGGGCTGCATTTCCAAGACTTGTCGAATTCCGGGCCGCCGTCGTGGCGCCGGGCGACAAGGGAGGCAATCGTGTTCGGAAAGAAGCTTGCCGTCACCATCGTCATCGTCGTTGCCGTGGCGATCTCGGCCGTCGCGCTGGCCGCAGGACCGGCCAGAACGGACGGGGTGGCGCCCGGATGGCAGAAAGCGCTCGCAATCCGAAGCGACGCCCTCGACCGGAAGTACCACCTCGGCATCTCTGAGCAGCGGGCGACCGCAGACGCCACATCAGAGTGGGCCCAGGCGCTCATCACACGCAGCGAAGCCCTCGACCGCAAGTACCACCTCGGGAAACACGCCGGAGAGTGATCGGCGTCGACCCGATGCAACAGGGATCGGGTCTCGGTCGCTCACTGATCGAGCACGGCCTAGCGTTCGCGCGGGCCAGACGTGGTGGCCGCATTCCTGGAAACCGCTGTCGAGAGGAACGTCGCCTACTACCAACGACTCGGGTCCAAGACCGTAGAGGAGGCGGACGTACCCCTCGGCGGGCCGCACCTCTGGTTCATGCGCCAAGACCCGTAACCGTCGCAGAATCCGCTTCAGGGAACATTTCCGAACTGTGAGTGTGTGGCTGCCCCGTCTGGGGTTGTTGCCAGGGTGGTGCCGTGCTCTCCGTTTGTGACTCTATTTTCGAATGACCCGCTGTGGCGGTGTCTTTCCAGTGATGTGTCCGGGCGGAGTGGCTTTGGGCGCGGCCGCTCTGATGACATTCCCAAACGGTGGCGCCGTGAGAATGTGCGTATCTGGCCGCCGCGCTCGGGCGCGATAGGGTGCTGTTGTTCGACTGCCTGTTCGCTCTTTCATACCCGTTGCCGGAGGAGGCACACAGATGAACACACCGTCGCCAACGATCCCGATCGCACGACATGCTGGTGAGGGGGAGGCGCTGTGGTTTCTCGGTACCTTGGCGACCATCAAGGCGTCCGGCGAGGACACCGGTGGCCGAATGGCGGTGGTCGAGCATCTCTCGCCACGCGGTAGTGGCTCGCCGCTGCATGTCCATCGCAACGAGGACGAGTCGTTCTACGTCCTCGAGGGCGAGCTGACCCTGTGGGTCGACGGGCAGACGATCGTGGCGGAAGCTGGATCGTTCGTCTACGGGCCACGCGGTGTCCCTCACACGTTCATCGTGAGCTCCGAGGAGGCGCGCTTCCTGCTCATCGCCGAGCCGGCAGGATTCGACGACTTCGTGCGCGCCGTCGGCGAGCCAGCACAGCAGCTCGTAATCCCTCCGCCGGCTACCGAGCCGCCGGACATCGCCGCGTTGAGCGCGATAGCCGCCCTGCACGGAATAGAAGTTCTAGGGCCTCCCGGCATCCCCAACTGACCACTCCTGCCCACGACCAAGGAGCGCGTCGGTAGGAGAAAGGGCAGCGACTCCCTGTAGGAGTAGCCCCGCCCGACGCTTATGCCCTGCGACGCAATGGAGGGCCGGAGCCGGGCTTCGCCCGGCGGGAGGCCAGCAGCAGTCGTGCGGTGCTTCGTGCGGAAGGAGGGGGAACGTGGGGGAACCATGTGGTTCCCCCACGTTGATGGAGGCGGCGGGAATCGAACCCGCGTCCGCGGACGCACCGAAAGAGCATCTACGAGCGTAGTCCACCTTGAATCTCACCCGACGGCCGGTGGTGGACGACCTACCGGCGGGCCAGCCATCCTTTGGGTGTCGCGCCTTGGGCGATGGTCGTTCCCGTGGCGCCGAGCCCGATAGTTGACGCCGCGCCTGGCCTCGGGCCCAGCCAGGAGGGGCGTGGGTTACCTACTCAGTGATGACTAGGCAGCCCATGCGAGATCATTGCGATCTGCATTTGTGTGTTTCCCGGTGGATTAACGAGGCCGACCGGGGACCTCGGCTCGCAACTCAGCCGGAGAACCGACCACGTCGAAACCTGGTCGCCCCCGTATGTCATTTGTACGCTCCTCATTCTAGCGCAGTCCTCCACTTGCGCCAGGTGCGTTCCTCGACGACGTAGCATGCCGAGATGGAGACAGAAGTACTGAGCACCAAGGCCGAGGCTCTTCGCGCGCTCCACGTGCCTGGGCGGCCGCTCGTCCTCGTCAACGCCTGGGACGCCGCAAGTGCCGCGGTGATCGCCCGTGCCGGTGCCCACGCCATCGCAACAACGAGCTCCGGTGCTGCGAACAACCTGGGCTACGCCGACGGACAGCGTGTGACGCGCAGCCAGATGCTCGCGACTGTTGCGCCGATTGCCGCTGCTGTCGACCTACCCGTGACGGCAGACATGGAGGCAGGCTACGGCGACGAACCCGACGATGCAGCTGTGACCGCCCGCGGTGTTCTCGAGGTTGGCGCCGTTGGGCTGAATCTCGAGGACACCAGCGACAACGGGACCGAGCCACTCCTCTCGATCGACCGCTTCGTTGCCAAGATCGCGGCGGTCAAGGCGGTGGCCGCCGCAACGGGCGTCCCGATCGTCCTGAACGCGCGAACAGACGTCTTCATCGGCTCGGTCGGCGATCCCGCGACGCGGCTCGACCGCTCCGTCGAGCGCGGGCTCGCGTACCTCGAAGCGGGCGCCGACTGCGTCTTCGTACCCGCCGTCACCGACCCCGGCGTGATCGCCGCGCTCGTCGAAGGGATCGGAGGGCCCGTCAGTGTCCTTGCAGGCCCCGGCTCGCCGACGATCGCCGAGTTCGCCGCGTTGGGGGTCGCGCGGATCAGTGTCGGCTCAGGGGCACACCGAGCCGCGCTTGCGTTGGCACGCCGAATTGCAGAAGAGGCATACGGCGCGGGGACGCTCGAAACGATGGTCGCTGAGCAGATTCCGTTCGGCGAGGTGCAAGCCCTGTTCGGCCCGTAACTCCGGCTCGAGATCGAAGGGGGGAAACGTGCGGCCGAGGGCGAAGTACCGACCGAACCGCGGACCGAACCAGGAGGCACCATGTCGTACGTCGCAGCACTTCCATACGAGAATCTGGTCAATCTGCGCGCCCGTGCGCGCGAGGAGGTCGGCAAGGTCGTCGTCGGCCAGGGTGATGCAGTCGACCTTCTGCTCGTCGCAGCTCTCGCCCAGGGCCACGTGTTGATCGAAGGCCCTCCGGGGAGCGCGAAGACGCTGCTCGGACGTGCGATGGCCCACGTGCTCGGCGCGAAGTTCAGGCGGATCCAGTTCACTCCCGACACGACGCCCGATCAGATCACGGGCGTCACCGCAGTGAAGATGGGCGAGCCGGTCTTTGTCCCCGGCGCCCTGTTCACCAACGTTCTCCTAGCCGACGAGATCAACCGTACGCCACCCCGCACGCAGGCAGCGCTCCTCGAGGCGATGCAGGAGCGCACGGTCACAGTGGATGGCAAGACGCACCGGCTTCCCGATCCCTTCCTCGTCATCGCGACTCAGAACCCGTACGAGCACGAGGGCATCTACCCGCTACCCGAATCACAGCTCGATCGCTTCCTGTTCAAGATCATCCTCGACTACTGCGACACCGAGAGCGAAGTCGACATGCTGCGACTCCCTCACACTGGAGTGACTCCGGACATGCTCGGCGAGATCCAGTCACTCCTCGGCGTTGTTGGGCTCGACAACGCGCGCCGTGAGCTCGACGGAACCGAAGTGCCGCCGGAGGTTGCACGCTACATCGTCGCGATCGTGCGCAGTACGCGTGCGAACCCCGGGCTCGAGCTCGGCGCCAGCTCCCGGTCCGCGATCCATCTGCTGAGCGGAGCGAAGGCGAAGGCGCGCCTCGACGGCCGAAACAATGTCACGCTCGACGACGTCCGAAGCATTGCGCCCTACGTGCTGCGCCATCGCCTCATCTGCCGCGCGGGAACGACGCAGGACGAAGCACTGACGGCCGCGCTCGACGCCGCCTAGCTGTAGCTCCTCTCGTTCAGGCGAGCGCCTCCGTCAGAGCCCGCTCCGTGAGCACCCGGGCGAGGTGCTCTCGGAACTCGGCCGACGCCGCCGTGTCGCTCGAGGGCTCGGTTCCCTCGGCGGCATGACCTGCCGCATCGGCGGGCGACGCGCCTCCCGATAATGCGTCCTCGACGGCCGTTGCGCGCAGCGGGGTTCCGCCCATGTTCGTGAGCGCGACGGAGGCTCCCGTCACGGCCCCGTTGTCACGGTCCACGATCGCGGCGACACCGACGGTCGCCCAGTCCTGCGCCCGCCGATGGAACTTCAGATATGACCACCCCGTCGAACCTGTGAGCTTCGGGACCCTGATCTCGGTGAGGAGATCGCCAGGGCCGACCGCCGTCTGAAACACGCCGGTGAAGAAGTCGGACGCACCCACGGTCCGTTCCCCGCCCGCCCCGACGATCACAAACTCGGCACCCAGAGCGAGCATCACCGCAGGAAGGTCGGACGCCGGGTCACCGTGGGCCATCGAACCGCCAATCGTGCCTCGGTGGCGTACCTGCGGATCACCGACCTTGCCGGCAGTTGATGGAACGATCGGGCAATGCTCCTGGAGAAGCGCATCGCGATGCACGGTTGCATGTCTCGTGAGCGCACCGATCGCAATCTGGGCGCCGTCGTCGCGCACGTACGACAGCTCGCTGAGCCTGCCGATGTCGATCAGCTTCGACGGCTGCGAGATCCGGAGCTTCAGTGCCGGAACGAGTGAGTGCCCACCCGCGAGCACCTTCGCGTCGGGATCGCTGCCGAGGAGCCCGAGGGCGTGCTCGACAGAATCGGCCACCTCGTAATCGAACGCTGCGGGAATCATTGCTTCGCCTCCTCGATCGAGCGCCAAACCCTCTCCGGGGTTGCAGGCATCTGAATGTCGGTAACACCGAGATGTGCGAGAGCATCGATCACCGCGTTGATCACGGCCGGGGCGGCCGCAATCGTCCCGGTCTCCCCCACGCCCTTGGCACCGAAGGGTTGGTCGGTCGCCTTGCTCTCTGTACGGTCGAGCTCGTAGGAGGGCAGTTCGGCGGCCGACGGCACGAGGTACATCGCGAGCGTCCCGTTCGAGAGGTTGCCGTCCTCGTCGTACAGCGCCTCTTCGTACAGCGCTGTCGCAATGCCCTGCGTGATCCCGCCGTGCACTTGCCCGTCGACGATGAGCGGATTCACGACGGTGCCGACGTCGTCGACCGCGACGTAGCGAATGAGGCGGGCGTCGCCGGTCTCGGTGTCGACCTCGACGACGGCGGCGTGGGCACCGCCGGGCCACGAGAAGTTCGGGGGGTCGTAGGTCGCGGTCGCTTCGAGCGTCGGTTCCATTCCGTCCGGAAGGTCGTGGGCAGCGAATGCTGCCCAAGCAGCTCCCTTCACGGTCATCTCCTTGTCGGGGGAGCCTTTCACCGTGAACGTGCCGGCGTCGTAGTCGAGATCGTCCGCGGAGACCTCGAGTTGGTGCGCGACGATCTCGCGGGCCTTCTCGATGATCTTCTCACCTGCTTTCCAGAGCGCTGCGCCGCCAACGGGGAGGCTCCGACTGCCGTAGGTGTCGAGCCCGTACGGCGAGATGCTCGTATCTCCGTGCAGGACCTCGACCTCGGAGGGATCGCACCCGAGCTGGTCGGCCACGATCTGCGACCAGGCGGTCTCATGGCCCTGGCCGTGCGGCGACGTGCCCGTGACGACCTGGAACGTCCCGGTCGGGAGACAACGGATCGTCGCCGTCTCCCACCCGCCCGCCGCATAGCGGATAGCGCCGAGAATCCGCGAGGGTGCAAGCCCGCACATCTCGTTGTAGGTCGAGAACCCGACCCCGATCTGCTTTACGTCGCCGCGGTCGCGGCGCGTCTTCTGCTCGGCCTCGAGCTCGTCGAGCCCGAGGTGCTCGAGCAGCTTGTCCAGGGACGCGTGATAGTCGCCGTTGTCGATCGTCAGTCCCGATGCGATCGTCGCCGGGAACTCCGTGATGAAGTTCTTGCGACGAAGCTCGATCCTGTCCATGCCGAGCTCGAGGGCGAGCAGGTCGATTGTGCGCTCGAGCACATAGGTTGCCTCCGGCCGGCCCGCCCCGCGATAAGCGTCCGTAGGAGTCGTATTCGTGAAGACGCCGGTGAACGTGACGCTGTAGTTCGGGATCGCATACGGCCCGGCGTAGATCCAGGCCCCGAGCAGCGGAATCCCGGGCGTGACGAGTTGCAGGTATGCCCCCATCGAGGCAACGACGTTTGCCCGAATGGAAGTGATCTTCCCGTCCTTGGTGGCGGCGAGCTCGAGCGTCGTCACGAAGTCGCGGCCGTGGATCGTCGCGACTGCGTTCTCCGAGCGCTCTTCGACCCACTTCACCGGAGCGTCGAGGCGACGCGCGAGCGCGACGGCGAGGAGCTCCTCGGCGTAGACGTCGAGCTTGGAGCCGAAGCCGCCGCCGACGTCAGGCGCGATCACCCGCAACTTGGTCTCCGAGATCCCGAGCGTGGCGGCGGTGAGGAGCCGCAGAATGTGCGGCACCTGAGTCGCCGACCAGAGCGTGACCTCGCCGCCGGGCTCGGGACGGGCGACGACGCCGCGCGGTTCTATCGCATTCGGGATCAGCGGTGGTTGGACATATCGGTGTTTCACGATCACGTCGGCCGATTCGTCGAACGCGCCGGTCTCTAGCGTCCAGACGTACGAGACGTTGGTGCCGAGATCTTGATGGACGAGCGTCGCACCGTCCTTGGCCGCCGCTTCGACGTCGACGATGACGTCCAGCGCCTTGTATTCGACGTCGACGAGCTCGGCGGCATCGATCGCGTGCGCGCGTGTGTCGGCGATCACGACTGCGACCCCGTCGCCCTGGTAGTTCACCTGGGAGACGGCGAGCGGAAAGTGCTCGGGGCTCTTCATGTCCTCGGTCACCGGCCAGGCGCACGGCATCGCCGCCTTCCAGTCGTCGCGCAGCTCGGCCCCGGTGAACACTGCCACGACACCTTCGGCCGCCTTCGCGGCAGCCGTATCGATCGACGCGATCGTGGCGTGCGCATACGGGCTGCGAACGACAGCCATCACAACCGTCCCCGGCAGCTCGAGGTTGCCGATGTACGTGCCTCGGCCGCGCAGAAGCGGATCGTCCTCCTTACGCTTCAGCGGAGCGCCGACGAACCGCGTCTCCGTTGTGGTCATGAGGTGCCGCCCGCAGCGGCGAAGACGGCCTCGACGATGTTGTGGTAGCCGGTACAGCGGCAGAGGTTGCCCTCGAGCCCGCTGCGAATCTCGTCTCTGCTGCCTGCGTCGCCATTTTCGATGAGAGAAACGGCCGCCATGACCATGCCCGGTGTGCAGTACCCGCATTGCAGAGCGTGATGGTCGTGGAAGGCCTGTTGCACTGGATGCAACTCACCCGCGGGCGCGAGGCCTTCGATCGTCGTGATCACGGCACCGTCCGCCTGGACACCGAGCAGGGTGCACGACTTCACCGACTCGCCGTCCAGCAGGATCGTGCAGGCACCGCACGATGAGGTGTCACACCCGACGTTCGTGCCGGTCAGCGACAGGCGCTCGCGCAGGACATGGACGAGCAGGTCACGGGGCTCTACCTCGAGCTCGTGATGTGTTCCGTTGACGGTCACGGCTACCCGGTGCACCAGAGATCCTCCTTGGTCATGATCGACTCGTCATCGTGAGAGCGGCTAACAACTCGACGATACTCTTCGCGCGCCTCTTCTGCGAAGCCGGCGATACGCTTTCCAGATGATTGACGAAGAGGAGATCGGCGAGCGTGACCTCGACCGTTGGGTCGCCGTACAACAACGCCGTGCGTCCGAGCGACCGGTCAGGGGCGCACTCGGGTAGCTAACGCCGTGCCTTGAGCGCGCGGTCCATCTGACGCTTGGCGTCGCGGTCGGCGATCGTGCGGCGTTTGTCGCCCTTGTCCTTGCCTCGACCGAGCGCGACCTCGATCTTCACCCTGCCGTCCTTGAAGTAGAGCTTGGTGGGCACGAGCGTGAGCCCTTTCTCCCTGACCTTCGCGTAGAGCACATCGATCTCGCTGCGCTTGAGCAGGAGCTTGCGATCACGGTCGGTCTCGTGGTTCGCGGCATTTCCCTGGCTGTACTCCGCGATCGATGCTCCGACGAGCCACATCTCGTTGCCGCGTACGTCTGCATACGCGTGGCCGAGTTGCACGTGGCCGGCACGTAGCGACTTCACCTCGGTCCCTGTCAGGACGATGCCCGCCTCGACGCGCTCGAGGAGCTCGTAGTCGTGTCGCGAGCGGCGATTCTCGGCGATCAGCTTGATCCCAGTCGGCTTGGCCACGGGCGGATTGTAGGGGCGACCGGGCACGCAACCGCTAGGCTCGGCCGATGCACGCTCCAGTAGACGTGATTCGCCCTCTCTACGGCGAGTATCGCGACCGCGGCGATCTGCGCGACTGACGACGGGGCCGCCCCTGTCCCGCTCGCCCTTCCGAAGGAACCCGCATGTCGACAACCACGTTACTCGCCATCATCGCCTCGTCCTGGGGCATCGCTATGGCTCTCTCCCCAACCCTCCAGATCCGCCACATGATCGCAATCGGCTCGTCCGCCGGGATCTCGATCCCGTACCTCGGCGTCCTCGTGATCGGGTTCGCGCTCTGGTTCGCCTACGGCGTTGCGCTCGGGAACCTGGCATTGATCATTCCCAACACGATCGCCTTCATCGTCGGAGCCACGACGATTGCGGTCGCCCGGCACTATCGGGCGTAGGCACTACCGGTTGTCGGCAGAGACGTAAGGCGACGCTCCTCGGCGCCTGAGGCGCCGTTCCGCATCGCCCCCTTCCATCGCTGCTTCCATCACGCGCGGCGTCCGAAACAGCGATCGCAGAGCGGGAACCATGGTGCGCAGGTCTTGCCGCATGTGCGGCAGCGGCCGATCGTGGGCTCGTTCACCTCGACGCGCAAACGAGCCACGACCCGCGCAGCTGCTGCCTCCTCGAGCGCGGTGGCACGGTCGATCGTGACGCCGCCGACCCCCGGGTACTGCAGCGCAAACCACCGTAGAATACTTGCAGTTCTTCCAGCTTGCTCTGACTCCTCCAGAGTCGAGTCGCGCAAGCGAGCCGGATCGAGCAGGAAGGTGAGCAGCGATCGCTGCGCTGTATCCCCGGCGACGGCCAGCGCGAGTGTGGCGAGCAGTTCAGCGTTGTCCTCGTCGACAGGCGCATTGATCAGCTTCCAGGTGTCCTCGATCGTGAGCCGGCGGTTGCGCTCGACAAGGCGCCGTTGAATGGCGGCGAGACGCCCGCGGATCGGGCCGAGCGACTCGACTGCGAGCCAGCTCTCATACGCCCAGGCGCGGGTCGCGACGCGATGCCAGGCAGCCAGGGCAGCGTCGAGGCGTCGAGGATCATCCGTGCCGAGGTCGGAGAGCCGCGGGCGGATCCGTGCCTCATCGACGATTCGGTACCCGAGATGGCCGGACGGCAGCACGACGTGTGGCTGGAGCGCCTCCTCCACGATCTCCGGATCGGCGTTCGCCCACGAAACCCCGCTCAGCACGCCGACGTGCCCGCGCTCGACGAGCCCGAACCGCCCGGCCCGACCCGCGATCTGTGCGAGCTCCCACGGCAGCAGATCACGTCGCGACTCGCCGTCGAACTTCGTCGTTTCGGCGAAGAGCAAGGTCTCACAAGGCAGGTTGACCCCGTGCCCGAGCACGTCGGTTGCGACCGTTACATCGGAGGCGCCGCTCAGGAATCGGTCGATCTCCTCTCGCCTCGAGCTGAGCGGCATCGCTCCGTAGAGCACGGACACCCGCGTCGGGTGCAGCCGATTGATCTCACCGGCCAGAGCGAGCACAGCTTTACGGCTGAAGGCGACGACGACCGTGCCTGGAGTGAGGCCGCGCAACGGGCGTTCCCCGACGAACTCGAGCGGCAACATCCTGTCGAAAACCTTGATCTCGGCCTCGGGAAAGGCGTGCAGGACGAGCGGTTCGGCATCGAGAGCGCCGAGGACGAGAATGTGCCGGTAGTCGCCGGCGAGCAGAAGCCGCGTCCACGCGGAGCCACGCTCGGGATCGTCCGCCCATTGCACCTCGTCGAGCACGAGTACCTCGCCGGAGCTCGGGGCCATCTCGACCGTGCAGCAGATAATCGGCGCGTGCTCGTTGACGCGCTCCTCGCCGGTGACGAGGCCGACCGCATCATCACCGAGCTCGGCCGAGAGGCGACGGTGCGCCTCTTGGGCGAGCATCCGCAATGGACCTGCGTAGACACCGCGGCCACGCTCCTTGAGGACCTCGAGTGCGTGGTACGTCTTACCGGAGTTGGTCGGGCCGAGATGCGCGACCACCGACTCGGGCTCGATCCGCCGCTTCGGCAGCAAGATCTCGATCGCACCCTCCGCGCGCTTCACCGCGGCATTGACACCCGCAGCGCGAGCACGCTGGTGGCGCTGCGAACGGCTCGGGCGCTTCGCCCGGCCGCGTCCCTGTCTACGTCCGCCGGGCATCGAGTGAGGGTACCGACCCGACCAGAGACACGACCCTCCTGAGCAAGATCAGCCGCTCTGGTCACATTCGCGACTTCTCAGAGTTTGAGGGAGGGTTCACAGGGAACCGTAGGTTCCCGGCTTCAGGATCACGCGAAGCGTGCAGAAAGCATCGCGGAGGGGAACCCGCGATCCGCTCTTCCATCGCGGGTTCCCCTCCGCGCGCTACACCTTCAAGAAGCGGCGTAACGTCATGCCGGAGCCGAGCGCACCGACGCCGAGGCCCACGACCATGAGCGCGAGAGCAGTTGCGCCGAACGAGAGCGCCTGGACGTCGTCCGTCGTGTCGATGTGCCCGAGGATCGCCGGGAGTGCGATCTGCTTCCCGAGGAAGAGCAGCACGACAGCAGCAATCGATCCGACGAGACCCTGGAGCAATCCTTCGAGCATGAACGGTCCGCGCACGAACCAGTTCGATGCGCCGACGAGCTTCATGACCTCGATCTCGCGACGGCGGGAGAAGATCGACAAACGGATCGTGTTCGCAATCAGAATCACGGACGCGATCAACAGGACGATGACCATCACGAGGAACACCACCCAGATCCACTTGCCCACCTGGAGGATGCGCTTGGAGGTCTGCTGACCGTCCTTGACCTTCTCGACTCCCACGAATTTCTGGGCTCGAAGATCGGCTGCGATCACCTTGACGTCCTCGGCATGTCGGGGTGTCACCTCGAAGGAGGCGGGCAGGGGGTTCGAAGGAAGGTTGGCGGTCAACTGGGGATACTTCTTCTTCATCCGCTTCAGTGCCTCGGTCTTGGAGACGAACTGGTACTCCTTGATTCGCTCATCCTTGGCCAGGGTTGCCCCGACGGCATTGACCTGCTTCGGAGACACGCCCTCGACGAAGAAGATCTTCACCTCGAGCTGCGACTTGACGTGGTCCGACCAGGAGACGACCCAGCTTCCGAGGGCAATCGAGAGCCCGAGCAGGAACATGCCGATCAGGACGGTCATGGTCGCCGCGATCGACGTCGAGAGGTTCGCACCGATCGAGCGCAAGGCCTCGGAGATGACGAGCTTGAAGCGGGTCATTCGGTCTCGTATCCTCCGCGTCGCTCATCGCGCATCAGCTTTCCCTGATCGAGCGCGATCACACGCTTGCGCATCTTGTCGACCATCTCTCGATCGTGCGTGACCATGAGGATCGTCGTCCCCGCTGTGTTGATCCGATGGAGGAGCTGCATGATCCCGACGGAGGTGTCAGGATCGAGGTTGCCCGTGGGCTCGTCGCAGATCAGCAGAGGCGGGTGATTGACGACGGCGCGCGCGATGGAGACACGCTGCTGCTCACCGCCCGAGAGCTCCTCCGGCTTGGAGCTCATCTTGTGGGAGAGTCCGACGAGATTGAGGACCTCGGGCACCTTGCGGCGGATCGAAGCTGTCGGCTCACCCTGGACGCGCAAGGCGTACCCGACGTTTTCGGACGCAGTGCGGTTCGGCAACAGCTTGAAGTCCTGAAATACGCAGCCGACATTCCGGCGGAGGAGCGGAATCTTCGAGTGCTTGAGCCGTCCCGAGGTCCCGGCCGCCGACGAGGATCCGCCCCGAGGTCGGCTCGAGCTCCTTGAGGAGGAGGCGAATGATCGTCGATTTCCCCGATCCCGACGCACCGACGACGAACACGAACTCGCCCTTGTCGATCACGAACGACACGCCGTCGAGCGCCGTCACGTTCGGCTCGTAGATCTTGCGGACGTCTTCCAGCACGATCATCGAAGCGCCGCTCGCACCGGCAGCTCCTGCCGCCCCATCCGCATAGGCGGGCGAGGGCGCAGTCAGGACCGTTTCGGGGGCTGTCAGTTGAAGATCGTCTTCCTGCACCGGATCAAATGAAGCAGAGGGCCGGACGGGCCGCTCCGGGTCGGATTGTCGGCCCAGTGTAGCGGAGATCTAGCGCCCTCTCGAGGACGAGGCGCCAAGTTGTCCCCGCGGGAGGTTGTGCATCCGCGCGCTCCCGGGACGCTGCCGCCAGTCCCGTACTGGTGAACGGTCGAAGGTGTCGGGACAGCGCATCACACGACCTGTCCGGCGGCCTTCGCCAGGAGGTAGGCGCGGACGAACCCGTCGAGCGCGCCGTCGAGCACCCCCTGTGCGTTTCCCGCCTCGAAATCGGTGCGGTGGTCCTTCACCATCTGGTACGGATGCAGCACGTAGGAGCGGATTTGACTTCCAAAGCCGATGTCCTGCGTCGCGCCACGCTCTCGCGCGATCTCTGCTTCCCGCTGCTCCTCCTGCAGCTCTGCGAGCCGCGACTTGAGGATTCGCATGGCCGTCGCCTTGTTCGAGGTCTGCGAGCGCTCGTTCTGGCACTGCACGACGATGCCTGTCGGCAGATGCGTGATCCGCACCGCCGAGTCGGTCTTGTTGACGTGCTGGCCGCCGGCGCCGCTCGCCCTGTAGGTATCGATTCGCAGGTCACTCTCGTCGATCTCGACATCCGCGTCATCAGGCAGGAGCGGTGCCACGACGACCTGCGCGAATGCGGTGTGACGACGGTGGGCGGAGTCGAAGGGTGACTGGCGCACGAGTCGATGGACGCCACGCTCGGCCTTGTAGGCGCCGTACGCGTTCTCGCCCTTCACCGTCATCGTCGCCGACTTGAGCCCCGCTTCCTCCCCCGGGCTCGCCTCGACGAGCGCGATCTCATAGCCACGATCCGACGACCAGCGCGTGTACATGCGGAGCATCATTTCGGCCCAGTCCTGTGCATCGGTGCCGCCCGTGCCGGCGTTGATCGACACGACCGCGTCACCGCCGTCGTACTGCCCGTTGAAGAGCGCGTCCTCCTGGAGGCGAGAAAGCTCGGCGGAAACGGGAGCGAGCTGTGCACGCAACTCGTCCTCCAGTGAAGCGTCCAGCGCGAAGAGCTCGCGTGCTTCCTCGACCTCGGCGGTCAGGCGGTGGTATCGGTCGAGCCTCCTCGTCGCACGAGCGTGCTCCGTGGAGATACGAGCCGCCTGTTGCTGGTCGTCCCAGAATCCAGGGGCGCCCATCGCGGCCTCGAGCTCAGCCTGGCGGGCTGTCAGCTGAACGGGGTCAAAGGTACTCCCGCACCCAGGCAAGCTGGGCTTCGAGCTCCTCGAGCAGGTGCGCGAGAGGTTGATTCTCCTGGTCAGCCACGCGCTCAAAGCGTAGCTGCGGTGACCGGCTAAGGTCGGTGAGCAGACGTGGACTGGGCCGAGAGCACGTCGCGCACGATCGCACAACAGCAGAGGAAGGCGAGCCCCACGGCGAACCCCGCCGCGACGTCACTCACGAAATGGACGTTGAGAAGGACGCGGCTCGTCCCGATCGCGAGCGCGATGACAGTTGCTGCCGCAAGCCATGCCGCTGCGCGGATCGGCGAACGCTCCCGCTCGGCAAGGAGAAGCCCGAGCGCGCCGTAGAGGACGACGGCCGTCGCTGCGTGCCCGCTTGGAAACGAATACGAGTGCGGAAGCGGGATCGCGCTGCCGAGATCGGGCCGGGCCCGCTGATAGATCGCCTTCAAGACAGCGACGAGCACGGTGATCCCGATCACCGCGAGTGCGACGAACATCGCATCGACCCGACGCGAGGCACGCCAGAGCACGATCACAGCGGCTCCCGTGACAACGATGGTGCCAACGACTCCGCCAAGCCAGGTGAGGAGGCGCGCAACCCACTCGACACCGCCAGGGATGTTGTCAGCAACCCAGCGAGAGACGTCGTCGTCGAACGACACGACCAGCCCGCCTCGGACAAAGGCAGCAGCGAGCAGGGTGAAGCAGAGGACGCCGATCGCCGCGAGCACCGCCTCGACGATCAGTCGGGTCCGCAGGCTTCCAGGCAAGGAAGGGAGGGTACCCGAGGGAACCGTAGGTTCCCGGCTTCAGGATCCGCGCGGAGCGCGGCAAGTATATCGGCGTAGGAGAGGCCCGAGATGCTTTTCCATGGGCGTCTCCTACGCGCCGTGACAGCGCTTGAACTTCTTGCCCGAGCCACACCAGCACGGGTCGTTCCTGCCGACGTTCCGCTCGTCGTCGTTCACGACCTGGCGTTGCACAGGTGGCGCACCGTCCGGCGTCTCTCCGACTGGGAACCCGCCCGCAGCTGCGATCACGTCGGCGCCGGCCGAGACCTCGTGCTCATAGGAAAGTGCCTGAGGCGCCTCCGCGGGCTGGAGCGCCTGCTCTGCCTGGTCCTGTTGCACCTCGACGTGGAACATCATCACCACGACCTCTTCTCGAATGAGGCGGCTCAACTCCTCGAACATCACGTGGCCCTCGCCGCGATACTCGACGAGCGGGTCCTTCTGCGCCATGGCGCGGAGATGGACACCTTCGCGTAGGTAGTCCATCGATTCGAGGTGCTCGCGCCATCTGGTGTCGACGACCTGAAGGATCACGAACCGCTCGATCTCACGCATCAACTCGAGCCCAAACCCGGCTTCTCGGTCCGTGTAGGCATCGAGTGCGTCCTCGGTGAACTCCTGCACCAGCGACTCACGTGACATGTCGACCTCTTCGCGCAACTCCTCGACGGTGATGTCGGAGCCGTACAGCGCGACCATCTGGGCGACGAGGCCGTCGATGTCCCAGTCCTCGGGCGCATCCGCCTCGGTCATGTTGATGACGTTGTAACGCACGACGTCCTCGATCCACTGGCGAATCTCCTCGGACGTGTCGTCGCCGTTGAGCACACTGCGGCGCTGCTCGTAGATCACCATGCGCTGCGTGTTCATCACGTCGTCGTACTTGAGAACGTTCTTGCGCGCGACGAAGTTCTGCTCCTCGACCTTCTTCTGAGCGCCTTCGATCTGCCGCGAGAGGATCGACGCCTCCATGGGCTGGTCGTCTGGAATCTTGAACCGCTCCATGATCCCGTGGATCCGATCGCCTGCGAAGAGGCGGACGAGGTCGTCCTGCGCGGACAGGTAGAACCGTGTCTCCCCGGGGTCACCCTGGCGCCCCGAGCGACCCCGTAGCTGATTGTCGATCCGACGGGATTCATGGCGCTCGGTGCCGAGCACGTACAGGCCGCCGAGCTCACGCACCTCGTCGTCGATCTTGATGTCGACCCCGCGGCCCGCCATGTTCGTGGCGATCGTGACGGTCCCCTTCTGCCCCGCGCCGACGATGATCTCGCTCTCGCGCTCGTGCTCCTTGGCGTTGAGGACGTTGTGCGGGATGCCCCGTCGCGTCAACACTTCGGACAGATACTCGGATGTCTCCACCGCGATCGTGCCGACGAGCACGGGCTGCCCGGCCTCGTGACGTGCGACGAGATCATCTGCCACGGCGTTCCATTTCGCCTCTTTGCTCTTGAAGATGAAGTCGTTCTCGTCCTTGCGCGTGACTTCGACGTTCGTGGGGATTGCGACGACATGGAGGTTGTAGATCTCGACGAATTCCTTCTCCTCCGTTTTCGCGGTACCGGTCATGCCGCCGAGCTTTTCGTAGAGCCGGAAGTAGTTCTGGAGGGTGATCGTTGCGAGCGTCACGTTCTCCTCGCGGATTTCGACGCCTTCCTTGGCCTCGATCGCCTGGTGCAGGCCTTCGCTCCAGCGACGCCCCTCCATGATCCGACCCGTGTATTCGTCGACGATCTTCACTTCGCCGTCCTCGATCACGTAATCGATGTCGCGCTTGTACAGCGACTCGGCCTTGAGCGCCTGGCTGAGGTGGTTGACGAGCTGCACGTGACGGGGGTCATAGAGATTCTCGACCCCGAGTGCCCGCTCGACCGCATCGAGCGCGGTCTGGGCGGGCGACACGGTCTTGTGCTTCTCGTCGTACAGGTAGTCGGCGCCTGACAGCTCGGTCTCGTCCTCACCCTTGGCCGACTTCCGGGTTGCCGGTTCGCCGCGGAGGTCACGAACGATCCGCGCGAAGTCGTGGTACGTGCTTGCTGCCGTCTCCGGCTCTCCGGAGATGATGAGAGGAGTTCGCGCCTCGTCGACGAGAATGGAGTCGACCTCGTCCACGATCGCGAACGCATGGCTGCGCTGCACGATGTTGTCGAGAGAGACGGCCATGTTGTCGCGGAGGTAGTCGAACCCGAATTCGGAGTTGGTGCCGTAGGTGATGTCGTTCTCGTACGCCTGTTTCCGGATGTCGAACGGCATCATGTTCTGGATGAAGCCGACCGTCATGCCGAGCCGTTCGAAGACGCCGCGGTTCCACTCGGCGTCTCGCTTGGCGAGATAGTCGTTCACGGTCACGAGGTGGACGCCGGTCGCAGGGAGCGCGTTGAGGTAGAGAGCCGTCGAGGCGACGAACGTCTTGCCTTCTCCGGTCTTCATCTCCGCGATGTCGCCTTCGTGCAGCACGATGCCGCCCATCATCTGGACGTCGAACATCCGCTGTTGGGACTCGCGCCAACGCGCCTCGCGCACGGCGGCGAACGCCTCGAAAAGCAATTCGTCGAGCGACTCCCCACCTGCGAGCCGTTCGCGGAACTCTGCCGTCTTCGCCCGCAACTCGTCGTCTGACAGCGCATTGAACTCAGGCTCGAGCGTTGCGATGTACGCAGCCTGCTGCTTGAGGCGCTTCATGCGTCGCCCTTCGCCGATGCGAAGGACCTTCTCGAACTTGCCGAAATCTGTTGTGGACATCTTGAGGAGAGGGTACCGGGACGGCCCCGCGCCTTGACTGGTTCTTCACACCTCGCGCGTACCCTGCGACCCATGCCCTGGCCGAGTCATGGGTCGGCCCCCGCTCGGATTCGGCACCGATAGGCTATGCGGGTTCACCAATCGCGGGGGTGTGCGAAGCGTGACGAAGCGCAGTACGTTCGTCGTTGTCGCCAACCGCCTCCCGGTTGACGAGGAGATCACACCGGAGGGGCGTCGCTGGCGTGCGAGCCCGGGCGGGCTCGTGACGGCCTTGCGTCCTGTCGTCGCAGCCCATCACGGTGCGTGGGTTGGCTGGGGCGGCGGAGTCGATGCCGCTGCCGAGCCGTTCGACCTCGATGGAATTCGCCTGCACCCGGTGGCGCTCAGCGCGGACGACGTCGAGCGCTTCTACGAGGGTCAGTCGAATTCGACGATCTGGCCGCTGTACCACGACGCGGTCGAGCCACCGCTATTCAGCCGTCATTGGCGGGACGCGTACCGCACCGTGAATCAGCGATTTGCAGACGCGGCGTCCGAAGTTGCGGCCAAGGGTGCGACCGTCTGGGTGCACGACTACCAGTTGCAGTTGGTGCCCGCGATGTTGCGCGCTCGCCGGCCGGATCTGCGGATCGGCTTCTTCCTCCACATTCCGTTTCCGCCGATCGAGCTGTTCATGCAGATGCCGCTGCGGGCAGAGATTCTGAGAGGGTTGCTCGGGGCCGACCTCGTTGGGTTCCAGCAGAGACTGGCTGCTCAGAACTTTGTCCGGCTCTCTCGGCACCTCCTGGGTCTCCAGTATCGGGGTACCACGCTCAACATCGACGGGCGCACCGTCACGGCCGGTGCGTATCCCGTCTCGATCGACGTCAAGGAGATGGAGGAGATCGCCGCAACCGAGGCGGTGCAGACGCGTGCGCGTCAGATCCGAGCCGAATTGGGAGATCCGAAGACATTGATCCTCGGGGTCGACCGGCTCGACTACACCAAAGGGATCGAGCTCAGGCTCGAGGCATTTCGCGAGCTACTCGAGGATGGGGCCTTGAACGTGCCCGAGACGACGATGATTCAGGTTGCCACACCGAGCCGGGAGCGCGTCGAGCACTACGAAACGCTCCGCATCAGGGTCGAGCGTGAGGTGGGCAGGATCAACGGTGACTTCGGCATCGTCGGTACACCTGCCGTGCACTACCTGCACCAGTCGTACAGCAGAAGTGAGCTCGCGGCACTGTATTGCGCCGCCGACGTGATGATGGTGACGCCTCTGCGGGACGGGATGAACCTGGTCGCCAAGGAGTACGTCGCAGCGCGCATCGATCACGGTGGGGCGCTCGTCTTGAGCGAGTTCGCGGGAGCCGCGAACGAGCTGCGGCACGCGTTCCTGTGCAACCCACATGACCCGGACGCAGTCAAGGACGCGCTCATGCAGGCCATTCACGTCGGCAAGGCAGAGGGGCGGCGGCGCATGCAAATCATGCAGCGCTACCTCCGGGCGCACGATGTCGATCGTTGGGCACAGTCGTTTCTCGCTGACCTCGTGGTGCCGGATCCCGAGTTGCAAGACGACCTCGTCCTGACAGAGGTAGCGGGGTGAGCGGACCCGACCACCGCTCAGTGCCTGATGGCACGATCGATGTCGAGTTGCGTGCCGCCCTCGGCCGCATCGCGCGAGTGCCGCAACTCCTTGTCGGCTGTGACTACGACGGGACGCTCGCGCCGCTCGTCGACGATCCGACGACGGCGCAACCGCTGCCAGAGGCGGTCGCCGCAGTCCGGGCGCTTGCCGCGCTGCCACAGACGACCGTGGCTGTGGTCTCGGGCCGAGCTCTGCGCGACCTCGCGACGCTGTCACGCTTGCCGACGGAGGTTCACCTCGTCGGTAGCCACGGCTCCGAGTTCGACCTGGGTTTCATCCAGCGGCTCGCGCCCGAGCTCGTCGAGCTACAGAGTCGGCTGGTTGCCGAGATGAGAGAGATCGCAAAGGCTCATCCCGGCGTGCGCATCGAGACGAAACCGGCAAGCGTCGCCTTGCACATCCGCGGGGTCGACCGAACCGTGGGAGCGGATGCTCTGGACGCCGTGCGTTGTGGCCCTGCAACGTGGCCCGACATTCACGTGACCCATGGGAAGGAGGTCGTCGAACTGTCCCTGATCGCTACGGACAAGGGTGCCGCCGTGGCCGCCTTGCGCGTGCAGGCATCGGCAAGCGCCGTTCTCTATCTCGGCGACGACCTTACTGACGAAAACGTCTTTGCCCAGCTCCACGGCCCCGACATCGGAATCAAGATCGGCCAAGGCGACACCCAGGCGGCATACCGTGTCGACGAGCCAATTGATGCCGTTCGCGTCCTCGGAGTGCTGCTCGAGACGCGGCGGCACTGGCTCTACGGCGATCACGCTGTGCAGATCGAGCGGCATTCGATGCTCGCGAACGGCTCCACCGTAGCGTTGCTGTCACCGGACGCGAAGGTGACGTGGCTCTGTCATCCCCGGCCCGACTCGGCGGCGATCTTCGCCGACATCCTCGGCGGCGCGAGAGCGGGGTACTTCTCCGTTGCTCCCGAGCGCAGAGGCATCCCTCTTGGTCAGCGTTACCGGCCGGGCACGATGACGGTCGAGACGCGTTGGTCGGGGATAACGGTGACGGATTGGCTCGAGACCGATGTACCGAGCTCCGACAACGGCGGAGCGGACGAAGCGCAGTCGAGTGGAGATGCCTCGACGCTCGTTCGACTATTGACCGGGACCGGCGTTGCGCGCCTCGAGTTCGCTCCGCGGCCGGAGTTCGGCCAGGTGGCCATCACGTTGCAGCAGGATGGCGACGGGCTGCGCGTGTACGGAAGCAACGAGCCGATGATGCTTCTCGCGCCGGGAGTGCGATGGGACGTGTTCGACGACGGCGGCCACGACACGGCCCGTGCTCACGTCGACCTCGCGGCGGCGGGAGGCCGGGTCTTGATCGAGCTGCGCTTCGGTTCCGAGAGCGTCAAACCGCATCCAATCTCGATCGATGACCACCAGGCGCATGCCGAGAGGCCTTGGACCGACTGGGCCGAGAGCCTCCGGCTGCCCGCCACGGCACCGAAGGAGGTGCTGCGCAGCGCCCTTACCCTGAAGGGGTTGTGCCATACAGCCACGGGCTCGATCCTCGCCGCGGCGACGACGTCGCTCCCCGAGGAGCTCGGCGGAGTGCGCAATTGGGACTACCGGTACTGCTGGCTTCGTGACGCGGCGATGTCTGCGCGGGCACTTGTCGACCTGGGCTCGCTGGTCGAGGCCGAGGCGCTCCTGCGATGGGTGGATACCTGCGTCGACCGGACTGACGGACACCCCGAACGGCTGCATCCGCTCTACGCGGTCGACGGGACCGAGCTCGGGCCGGAGGCGGTGATCGACACGCTACCCGGATACGCCGGATCGAGACCGGTGCGCATCGGCAACGCGGCAAATCGGCAGATCCAGCTCGATGTCTTTGGTCCGATAGTGGATCTGCTGGCAGCGGTCGTCGAGACACGCGGAACGGTACGCAACAAGGACTGGCGGATCGTCGAGGCGATGGTGCATGCTGTCGAGCGTCGTTGGCACGAGCCCGACCACGGGATCTGGGAGGCTCGGCTGCCGCCCCGTCACCACGTCTACTCGAAGGTCATGTGCTGGTTGACCGTCGATCGGGCGCTGCAGGTCCAGGTCAGGCGGGGAGGCGAGGAGCGGCCGGGCTGGGTCGAACTGCGCGAGCAGATTCGCGCCGATGTGCTGGAGCATGGCTGGAACGACGCGGCCGGGGCGTATTCGGTCGCCTACGGTGATGAAGAGATCGACGCCTCCGCACTCTGGATCGGACTCTCCGGTCTCGTGCCCGACGACGACCCACGCTTCCTCGCGACGGTACTGAAGGTCGAGGCAGAGTTGCGCAGCGGTGCCGTTGTCTACCGCTACCGGTGGGACGATGGCCTACCGGGTTCAGAAGGCGGCTTCTACATCTGCACGGCGTGGCTGATCGAGGCGTACCTCCGCACGGGCCGACGCGGCGACGCCGAGGAGTTGTTCCAACAGATGATCGAGACGGCGGGCCCCACCGGGTTGCTTCCCGAGCAGTACGACCCGTTTGCGGAACGTGGCCTCGGCAATCACCCGCAGGCCTACAGCCATCTCGGGCTGATCCGCTGCGCGACGGTGCTCGACCGCGCAGGCAGCACGTGATCAGAGCGCCGCTAGGTCGTCTCGATCTCGACGGCTTCGGGTTGCTCCTCGGGTTGTGAGCGACGGCGCAGCTCGAGAGTTCGCTTGTCACGATACCGCTCGACCTGACGCTCGAGCTTGTCGAGCAGCCGATCGATGGCGGCCTCATAGGTCGTTGCCGACTCCGTTGCGACGAGGTGCGGGCCTTTGGTGTGAACGATCGCCTCGACGGTGTGATCGTCCGCGATCGACGGGTTGTGCTCGCGAGAGAAGATCACCTCGACGAGGGTCAGATCGTTGAGACGGCGATCGAGCTTGGCCAGCTTCGCTTCCGCATAGTGCCTGGAGGCGTCGCTCGGATCGTCGTGACGGGCAGTGATCTTGAGTTGCATGACATTGCCTCCGTCTCTGTGGTCTGTGATGAATTCTACCGCACCGCCCTCGCCAGGCAGATCACGTCGACCCTCCTGGCTCCGGCGCGGCGGAGTGCGGTCGCACAGGCGGTCGCCGTCGACCCGGTCGTATAGACGTCGTCGACGAGGCAGACGCGGCCCGGAGACGTTCCCCTCGCGGAGAACACTCGCGCCACGTTGCCCCGACGCTCGGCTCGTGGCAGGTCACGTTGGCGACCGACGTTTCCGTGACGGTTCAGCAGCGTTGCGAGCGGGATCGACCAGGCAGCGGAGAGCTCGGACGCGAGGGCAGCTGCAGGGCTATGGCCGCGGGCCAGCCCGCGGTCGCGATCGCCCGGAACGCAGGAGATGACGTCTCCGGCCGGCCTCGGCACCGTGGCGACGACGAGCTCGGCCGCGACGGCCGTGAGGTCGCGTCGGCCGCGCTCCTTCCACGATGCCACGAACGCGCGGGCGCCGTCCTCGTACACGAGCGCGGCGCGTACGCTTGCGAACGCCAGCCTGCGGCCACTGCACTCGGCGCAGCGACGCACGGGCCACGGCCCAGGCGCTCCGCAGCGCTCACAGCACGGCGGCAGACATCGGACGAGCCGTGCGAGGCAGGCGCTGCAGACCGACGCGCCCACACGGCCGCAGATGCCGCATCGGCGCGGAAGCACCACGTCGAGGAACTGCATTCGAGCCACCGTAGAGCGCAACCCGTGACGAGAGCGTGACGCGCTCGTGCCGAAAGCGTGCCGCTCCTGACGCCAGGATTGATCGCCTTCGTTACCCGAGGGGAGTCGCCAGCATCTCCCGCACGAGGGATTGCATCGCCGGTAGATCAGCCGGCTCCTTGACCGGCAGGAACCGGCCCCGCGGACCATGCCGTGGCACGACGAGAAACGTGGTCGGGACGAATGCCGAGAGCTCGTGATAGAGCCGCTCGAACTGCACGACCGGCTGGTCCTCGACACGCTTCTCGGCCATGAGCCAGGTGAGGGTGACCGGGTCGTTCAGGGCCTCGACCGTAATCAGGGATGTGTTCGTGTTGAAGACAGGGATCCGCCCCTGGTCGAACTCAGGTGGAAACCGCATCGTCTCGACGAGCTGAGGTCGTCCATCCACCCTCGCGGGGGCTCCACCGCTATCACCGCCTTTGCCGACGACCTCGACCGTGACGGATGTTCCTGCGAGAACATGCATGCCAACGATCGCCGGGTCGACGCGCGCACCCATGTTGTCGACGTTCGAAACCACAACGGAGCGGACGCCACGGCGGGTGAGCTCGGCGAGCGTGCCAGACGTTCGAATCGCTGCTAGCAAGTCCCCATGACCCGGTCCGTAGAGCGACGCCTTCCCGTCAGGACCGAAGAACAGGCTGCCGTCGGGATGCAGGCGCGGCGCAGCGGTCTGGCAGAACACGAGCGGTTGCCCTAGCCCCTGCTCGTCGACATGAGCGCGCACGGCCGCATCGGTCGCGAAGCTCGTCATGAGCGCAGCTGGAATTTCGGTGCCGAGAACGTCTGCCAGCCGCTGCGCCTCACCCAGCTTGACGTCGAGAAAGCTGCGCCCGTCGATCGCCTCCGTCACCGCCTTCACGCCACCGCCGAACCGCGTAGCCATGCCACCCGCAAGCACGACGATCGCAACCGTCCCCGCCCGCAATGCCTCCTCCCCTGCAGCAACTGCATCGGCGAACGCGGGATCTCCTGGCGCAGGCAGCTCCGTCAGGTCGGAGGGTAGAGGAGGCTCGACGACGCCACGGATGGCGTTCCCACGAGCCGTCCTTGTCCCGTCTACCAGCCCCCTCCGAAGACGCTCGAACTCCTCGGCATCGAATCCGTGGCGCTCGAGGACGGCACGCCCCTCCGGATCGACCTCGTCCAGGATCATCGAGACCGCGCAGAAGTGGGAAGCGAATGCAGATACGGGGCGCGATGGATCCCCTCCTCCGTCACGATTGCCGTGATAAGCGCAGCCGGCGTGACGTCGAAGGCCGGGTTGCGGGCCGGGAAACGGGTGGTGACCTCGGCTCCGTCACGCTCCTCGATCGGGATCGCCGCACCTGTCGCGGCATCCGGATCGATCGTCGACGTCGGCGCCACGATCACGAAAGGAATGCCGTGATACTGGGCGAGAACAGCCAGTCCGTACGTCCCGATCTTATTCGCGGAATCGCCGTTGGCGGCAATCCGGTCGGCACCGGTGAGCACAATATCGACCTCACCGGCAGCCATCCGCGAGGCCGCCGCCCCATCGACGATCACGGCGTAGGGGATCGCGAGTGCCTCGAGCTCGAATGCGGTCAAGCGCGCGCCCTGGAGCAACGGCCGCGTTTCATCGACCCAGACGTGGGAAACTCCCGCCCTTTCCGATGCGGCACGGATCGCCCCTACCGCAGATCCGTATCCTCCCGTCGCGAGTCCGCCCGCGTTGCAATGCGTCAGAATTCGCGCCGAAGGAGGAACGAGGGCGGCGGCATGCGCTCCCATCGTGCGGCAGCGCTCGACCTCGTCGGCGTGCAGGCGTCGCGCCCGCTCGGGCGTCGGATCGGAACGCATCTCGTCGAGCGCCCACTGGAGGTTGACCGCGGTCGGCCGCGACGCGGCCAGCACATCGAATGCGCGCTCGAGATCGTGCCCGATGGTCGACGCAAGTGCGATGCCGTAGGCGGCAGCGACACCGATGGCCGGAGCGCCGCGGACGGCGAGCGTCTTGATCGCATCGGCAAGCTCCTCGGCGTCGCGGCAACGAAGCTCGACCATTTCGTCGGGAAGCCGCCGCTGGTCGAGGACGACGACGGCGTCATCCTCGAGCCGGACGATCCTTTCTGGCTCGAGATCGCGAGACATCTCAGTCCCTAGCCCGGGCCGGCGTCGCGCTCGGGGCGGCCGTAGCGGTCGTCGATCCTGACGACGTCGTCCAGGTGTGGTGTCGACACCTCGAGAATCGTCGTATCCTCGATGGCAGTCACCCGGTGCACGGTACCGGGGCGGTAGCGGAAGGCATCGCCGGCCGCGATCTCGACGGTGGTCAGCTCGCCGGCAACCTCACCGAGCTCGAGCGATGCTCGTCCGCCCTGGACGAGCCACGACTCGTCCTTCTGCTCGTGGTATTGAAGGCTGAGGGCCTGGCCCTCGCGAACGAAGAGCACCTTGCCGACGTACTCCTCTGCCTCGGCCCAGATGAGCTCGTAGCCCCAGGGCTTGTCGATGCGGCGGGGCGTGAAGGCGTAGGGCTTGCTCACGTCAGCCATTCCGGGTGCGCCGTCACGTACTCGTCCGCACGCCGCAGCTCCTTGGGCGTATTCACAGTCAACCACAGGCCTGTGTGCCGAAAAGCCCGGAGCTCTCCCTCCGCGGCGAGCTCCGGGAAGATCGTCGTCTCGTGGTCGCCCTTCGCCGGGAACCGCTCTACGGCCTCCGGCGAAAGCGCGTAGATGCCACAGTTGACCCAGTAGGGAACGACGCCGACCTCGTGGAAGCCTCTCACGACGTCGTCATCGTCGACGTCGACCTGCCCGAACTGCGACGGCGGCTGCGCCACCGTGACCGTGGCTGCTGCACCGCTCGCACGATGGCGCTCGAGCAGCCCGCCGAAGTCGACGGCCACGAGCTCGTCGCCGTTCATCGCGAGTACGTCTCCGCTCCCCTCTCGGAACGTCGCGGCAAACCGGATCGCGCCTCCGCGGCCGAGCCGTTCCGGCTCTGCCGCGCAGACGATCTCGACGCCCAGGCCGTCCAGATCCGCCTCGAAGTCTTGCTGCTGGCCGTCGGCGCAACTCACGATCACCCGCTCGATGCCGGCCCGCCGTAAGCGGCCGATTTGCCAGTGCAGCAAGGGTCGGCCACCGACCGTGACGAGCGACTTCGGTCGACCGCCCGCCGCCTCCCCCATCCGTTCGGCCATACCGCCCGCCAGAACGATCGCCTCCATCAGTCTGCCACCCCTGGGGCTGCTCGCCCGATGCCCTCGACCGTGAACCCTGCTGCGCGCAATACCGCGGGGTCGAGCATGTTGCGGCCGTCGATCAGCACCCGGGAACGCATCGTCTCGCCGACCGCGGCCCAGTCGACCTCTGCGAGCTGCGGCCATTCGGTCACGACGACGACGGCATCAGCCCCTGCGGAGGCACCCTCAGGGGTCTCGGCGATCTCGACGCCGTGGAGGTCGCGGCCGTCGACGACCGGGTCCCAGGCCGTCACATCGGCGCCTTCGGCGAGCAACCTGCCGGCGAGGACGAGGCTCGGCGCCTCACGCATGTCGTCGGTATGGGGCTTGAACGCGAGCCCGAGCAGCGCGACGCGCTTTCCACGCAGCGAACCGAGGTGCGTGTGCAGCTTGCCGATCACGCGTCGCTTCTGGAGCTCGTTGACCTCGATCACCGCGTTGAGGAGCTGAAAGTGGTAGCCGGAATTGGCGGCCAGCTGCTTCAGGGCCAGCGAGTCCTTCGGGAAACAGCTGCCACCGAAGCCGATTCCGGCTCGGAGGAAGCTCGGGCCGATCCGCCGGTCGAGGCCGATTCCCTCCGCAACCCTGACGACGTCGGCGCCCGTTGCCTCGCACACGTTGGCGATCTCGTTGATGAACGAGATGCGTGTCATCAGAGCAGCGTTCGCTGCGAGCTTGATCATCTCGGCGGACGCAACGTCGCATCGGACGACGGGGCCTTCGATTCCGCGGTGCAGTGCGACGACGGCGTCTCCGTCCTCGTCACGGAATGAGCCTACGACAATCCGGTCCGGGTGGAGAAAGTCGGCGACCGCGGTGCCCTCGGCCGTGAATTCGGGGTTGGACGCATACCCGACCTGCTCGAGGCCGCGTTCGTCCAGACGGTGCCGCACCTTGATCCCGGTGCCCACGGGCACGGTGCTCTTCATCACGACAACGCAGCGGCGGTCGATCGCAGGGAGTTCGTCGATCACCGTCCAGACAGCGGAGAGGTCGGCGTCGCCCGAGTAGGTCGGTGGGGTGCCGACCGCGACGTAGACGAAATCGGCAGCATCGATCGCCTCGGCTACATCTGTGGTGAAGGTGAGCCTCTCCCGGTTGCGGGAGATGAGGTCCGCGAGGCCCGGCTCGTAGATCGGGACATCGCCTCGCTCGAGAGCGGCGATGCGATCGCCGAGGATGTCGCGAACAATGACGGAATGGCCGAGCTCGGCGAGGCACGCGCCCGTCACGAGACCGACGTAGCCGGCACCAAAGACGGCAACACGTGATGAAGAGGTGCTCACGACGATCGGAGGGTACCGGGCCGCTCCGGGCCAGGTCTGGATAGGCGCACTGAAAGCTAGGGCGCTCGCACCTTCGAGATTGGCCGTAGCCCCTTTGCGATCGCGAGCATCGTCTCGTTGGAGAGGCGGTCGAGCAGAGAGTTGACGACCCAGTAGCTGCCCTTTTGCTGCTTGAGGACAACCATGTGGAGATGAGGCCCGTTGTAGAACAGTTCGTAGCGGCGGCCGCCGATGTTCCGGACGAAGTTGCGACTCCCGAGGACAGGGGCATCCTCCCAGTTCGATTCCTGGACGCCCCAGTAGTCGTTCGAACCCATCTTGTACGTGAGCCGAATCGTCTTGTGCTTGCCCTTTTCGTCGAAACGGTAGAGCCGCACCGGCCGCTCCCTGTCGATCCACGACGACCGCTCCAGAACCGTCGGCACGAGCAACGGGAAGTCGACCCGCGACTGACGATCGCGAAGTAGCGTCAGAGCCGCCTCTGCACCGGGCACGACATTTGCAGGCTCCCGCTTCGGCGTCTGATCGACGGGAGCGGAGGCGAGCGTGCCATGGAACGTCTGACCCACGACCGTCGTCAACATCGCGTCGTTCGCGAGAGCGCGAATCGCAGGCGTCGCCCTCATGACGTCGGCCGACCCGAAGAGGTTCGCGACCTTCTGTCCTGCCGCCTTCGACCCCTTCTGCCTCGGATCGAAATAGACGGTCGTGCGGAAGTACTTGAACGTCGGTGCGTTTGCCGGGATTCCGTCGGGCGGGACCAGGATCGGATAGCCGCGCTGCCCGAGGAGGTAGCTCGCATTCGACGCCGAGCCCGTGACGCCGTTGCCGTTCAGCACCGTGATGGTCGTTTCCTTGGGGAGCGGCGCCTTCACTTTCACCTTCTCGCCGAGCGCCACGGCGGTCGCCTTCTTCGGCGAGTCGACGTCGGGATTGGCCCATTGCCGAACAGCCGCCGAGATGTTCTCCGAGGAGGTTGTCAGGTCAGAGAAGCCCTCGAGCCCCTCGATCCGCGATTGGAAAACGTGGCCCGGGGGCAGCGAGTATGCGAGGACGGCGTACGAGAGGACGGTCTTGGCGCTCACGTCTTTGCCTCCACCCTGAGCGATCTCGATATTGCTCGTCAGCGCCTTGATCACCTTCGGGAGCTTCGTGAGGGAGAAGTTCGTGCGAATCTGATCCTTGAGCGCGCGGACGAAGAGCTGCTGGCGCGCGTTACGGTAGAGGTCGCTGTCAGTGTGCCGGAACCTCACGAAGTCGAGCGCCTGGTAGCCGCCGAGGCGCTGATAGCCGGGCTGCAAGTTGATCGTCGCGTATCCCGTCGGCCCGCTGTGCGTGTTGAGGTAGCGCCGATCGACGTCCATCCACATCCCGCCGAGCTTGTCGACGACCTGGGTGAACCCGCGAAAATTCACCGTGATCAGGTAGTTGATCGGCGTTCCGGTCAACGTTCGCACTGTCTCGAGAGTCCCGCGCGAGCCGCAGCGGGCATAGGCTGAGTTGATCTTGTCGGTGTACGACGCCTTCCCCGGACAGACGATTTCGGCGCGCAGGTCGCGGGGGAACGAGAGCAATGAGATCGTCTGCGTCTTTGGGTTCGCCCGCAGCAGCATGAGCGTGTCGGAGCGCGAGGGTGCGCCCTTCGCCTCACTCGCACGCCGGTCGTAGCCGATCACGAGCGCCGTGGCAGGCTGACCGGCGATCGGTAGATCGAGCCTCTTTGCCGTCACCTTCACGTCGACACTGTCGGGAGCTACCGCTGCGACCGATTCGTGCAGATAGAGATATGCGCCTCCGGCCACGCCGGTGATGCACACGACGATCACGGTTGCCGCCCAACCGAGGATGGTCAGCGCGAGCGACCGACGGCTCCGCCGCGGCGGATCGGGTTGGCGATAGATCGTGACGGGGCCGAGCGGACCCGGCGGCAACTGCATCTTGCCGTTGCCGTTTCCGGAGTGGCCGCGGCCTACGCCTCTCTTGAGTGTCGTCCGCATACGGAAACGGGCGCCGTGCGCCCGTTCGGCCAGGATAGCGGAGGCCCCGGCGGGATCGGCTGGGGCTTACAGGGTCCTAACCTGGTCCAGAGAGGACCGCGTCGAGGCGATCGAGCTCGTCCGGTGAGCCTGCGGTGATGCGCAACGACGTCGGCGCACCGAACGGCGCCCCAGGCTGCACGGCAATGCCGCCGCGCAGCAGCCTCGCAGCGAGGT
This sequence comes from uncultured Thermoleophilia bacterium, assembly GCA_963784945.1. Taxonomy (GTDB): domain Bacteria; phylum Actinomycetota; class Thermoleophilia; order Gaiellales; family Gaiellaceae; genus Gaiella. Next base: position 137,608 of record CAWATN010000014.1, read on the forward strand.
CGTCGACGGCGCTCCCGACATCGACCAGGACGAAATTCGTCACGCTGCCAGGAAGCGGATCGAGCCCCCTCGCCCGAAGCAGGTCGGTGAGCGCGCCAACCGCAACACGATTCGCCGCACGCCGTCGTTCGACCTCCTCCTCGTCGGCAAGGCTGGCCAGGGCCGCGACTTGAGCAAGTGCCCCGACGTCGTATCCGCGCTGAACCTTCTGCATCGCGGAGACAACCGCGGTGGGGCCGACGCCGTAGCCGACGCGGAGGCCGGCGAGGCCGTAGAGCTTCGAGAAGGTGCGCAGAACGAGCACGTCGTCGCCCTCCCGCACGAGCTCGGCAATGCTGTCGAGACGGTCCGCTGGATCGAGATAGTCGAAGTACGCCTCGTCGATCACCGGCAGGACATGATCGGGAAGCCGACGCACGAACGGGATCAGATCGTCTCGAGTGGTCGCGCGTCCAGTCGGATTGTTCGGAGTGGCAATGAACACCAGCCGCGTCCGCGAGGTCACCGCGGCGCCCATTGCATCGAGGTCGATGGAGCCCTCGGCGAGGGGTACGGTGACGACGATTGCGTCGCGTTTCTGAGGATCTCGGACGAAGCTCGGAAATGAAGGCCAGGCAACCACGACCTCCTGGGCCGGTTCGAGCACGGCCTGGCAGACGTATCCGATGACCGCGTCCGCCCCTGCCGCGACGAGCACCTGTGTCGCAGGCAGCCCGTGGCGAGCCGCCAGTGCCGCGACGAGCTCGTATGAGCCGCGACCCGGGTACCGATTCAGGTCCGGCAGCACCCCTTCGACCGCCTGCAGCGCCGACGGGAACGGCCCCGTCAGCCCCTCGTTGAGCCCGAGCGACGCGACTCCTGGGGGAAGGAGTGGTGCGGGGGCTCCTGATGGGAGCTGCTCGAGCGACGGCCGGACGAACCGGGCGCCGTCGCTCACGATGCGACGGGCTCGGGCGCCGGAACAGGTGCGGGAGGCTCCGGCGCAGGTTCGGGTGCCGGGGCAGGCTCTGCCGGGTCGGGATCGAGCGGTACGACCGGCTCCCAGTCACCCCAGTCGTCGCCGCCGCCCTGCCTGCGACGCCACCACAAGAAGCCACCGCCGGCAATCACAGTGAGCACGAGGAGCCACCGAAGAGGATGCCTCCGGCGGGGTGGGCGGCCGAACGACAGTCCTTCTCCTGCGACCAGGCCCGCGACGGCCGCTGTCCCGCGCCTGCGGATCAGGCGCCTCAGGTACCACCAGCCGATCGACATCGCGATCGCGTTGCGACGGGAGTTCTCGGGGCCGAACATCAGCGGCGCTTCGGGGGTAGGTGGATAGCCCGGCCGAGGGCGACGAGCCCCGCTTCCTTGATCGCTTCCGACAACGTGGGATGCGGCGCGATTCCGTCGGCCACCGTCTCCACGGTCGACTCTGCGTCGATCGCGACGACACCGATCTCGATCAGGTCGGTTGCATGCGGTCCAACGATGACGAGACCGAGGAGCTCGCCGTACGTCGTCTCGTGGATCGACTTCACCCAGCCAGTCGTCGTGCCAGACATGACAGCCCGTGCGTTCGCGACCCAGGGAAACACCCCGACCGCCACATCGTCGCCGTAGCGCTCGCGAGCTTGCGCCTCGGTGAGGCCGACTCCGGCGATCTCGGGATCGGTGTAGATCGGGCGGGGGACGGACGGGGCTCCGAGCGCTGAGTCGTGGCCCATCGCGTTCTCAGCGGCAATCTCTCCCTCCCGAAACGCTGTGTGCGCGAGCTGCCAACGGCCCGCCACGTCGCCCGCCGCAAAGATCGTGGGAACTGCAGTGCGCATATGATCGTCGGTCGCTATCCCCGTGCGCGGATCGGTCGGAACACCTATCTCGTCCAGCCCGAGGCCCTGCACCAGAGGTGCCCGACCGACCGCGACCAGCATCAGATCAGCCTCGACCGCCTCACCGTCGCCGTATCGCACGATGAGCTGGCCGCCGATGTCCTCGACGCCCGTGCACTGCTTCTCGAGGTGAACGACGATACCCCGCCGTTTGAAAGCCTTGAGCAGCTCCTTGGCGGCATCGGCGTCTTCCTGCGGGATCAGGGTAGGCAGCATCTCGACGATCGTCACCTCACTGCCGAAATGCGCGAAGATCGACGCGAACTCGCAACCGATGATTCCCCCGCCGAGAACGACGAGACGGCGAGGAACCTCGGTCTGGGAGAGAAGCCCCGTGGAGTCGACGCATCTTGGCGATTCGAGGCCCGGGATCGGAGGGCGCATCGGATAGGAGCCCGTCGCGACGATCGCGCTTGCGAACGTCACATCGTCGGCACCTTCGACAGCGATGGTCGTCGGGCTCGTGAACCGACCGGCTCCTCGGAGCCACTCGACGCCGTTGGCCTTCAGCAACCCGGCAACCCCACCCGTCATCTGCGAGACGACTCCGTCCTTCCAGGCTGCGGCCTGTCCGAAATCGAGCTGGGGCTCCGACACACCGACACCGAGCTTTGCGAACGTCTCACGGGCATCGTGGAGCGCGTGCGCCGTCTGCACCCAGGCCTTGGTCGGAATACACCCGACACGCAGGCAGGTACCACCGAGCTCCGGCTCCCGCTCGATACAGACGACCTTGCCGCCGAGCTGCGCCGCACGGATCGCCGCGGTGTAGCCCGCCGGTCCGCCCCCGAGGACGGCGACATCACACTCCATTCCGGTTCAACCTTTCGTCGACGACATCAGAGGCTGCTGTGATCGTAGTCACGCAAGCACCGCACGCAGCGTGAACGACTCGGGAGTCTCCCCCACCGGAGCGAAGCCGTACTGCTCGTAGAGGGCGATCGCGCCCTCGTTGTGGCGATCGACACTGAGGCTGAGGCTCTCGTATCCGTCGCCCCGGGCACGTTCGAGCAGGGACGTGAGGAGAGCGCTACCGACTCCCTTGCCGCGTGCATTCGGGACAACGGCCACCGCCAACTCGGGGGTGTGCTCGTCAATGAATCCGTAGCCTGGCGAAGCCGCCTCGAAGAGGCGGAACCACGCAGCCCCCACGGGAAACCCGTCGACGAGCGCGATCATGGCGGTGTCTCCCGTTCGCCCCCAGGCCTTGACATAGAGCTGCACGGGGCCGGGCCCCGAGTCCGGGGCGCGCTCCTTCCAGTAGTACGCGTGGTGGAGCATGTCGCGCAGAAACCGGAGATCCTGCGCCCCGCCTCTCCGAACGACGACCGCCACGTGGTTACAGAGCGAGAGCGGGTTGCTCGACGAGCGCGACGAGCGTGCGCAGGAACTCGGCTCCGTCGGCTCCGTCGATCGCACGGTGATCGCATGTGAGAGTCACATGCATGAGCGGCGCGACGTCGATCTCTCCATCCACCACAACCGGAGTCTCCTTCACTGCACCGACGGCGAGAATGGCGACCTGAGGCGGATTGAGCACGGCAACGAACTCCTCGACGCCGAACATCCCGAGGTTCGAGATCGTGAAGGTGCCGCCCTCCATGTCCGGCAAGGTCAGCTTGCCTGCGCGAGCGCGTCCGACGAGATCGGCGCGGGAGCGAGCGATCTCCTGCACGCTCCGTCTATCGGCATTGCGTATGACCGGCACGACGAGCCCACTCGGAGCGGCGACCGCCATACCGACGTGTGCCCCGGGATGACGGTGAATCTGCTCTCCGGTAAACGTGGCGTTGACGGCGCGGTGACGGACGAGCGCGATGCCCACGAGCCTCGTCAGGAGGTCGTTGACGGTCGGCTTCACCTCACCTTCGGTCAGACGCTCGACGAGTTGCTCGCGGAGATGCAGCGCCTCTGTCATGTCGATCGAGACGCCGAGCTGGAAGACCGGTGCCGTCCAGGCCTCCGTGAGGCGGCGCGCGATCGTCTTGCGCACCGAGGTCATCGTGACGACCTCGACCTCTTCGGTCGAGACGGGTAGCACGACCGGTGACGGGGCACCGTCCGCCGGCGCCTTGTCGACGTCCTCGGCGAGGATGCGGCCGTCGGGCCCTGTGCCAACCACTGCCGCGAGGTCGATCCCGCGTTCGCGGGCGATCCGCCGCGCCAGAGGAGATGCTTTGAGCCGTTCGCTTCCGGGTGCGACAGCGGCGCTCGGGGTGCCACCGTTCGCGGCCGATGGTTGCGCACGTGAATCCGTGGCGCCCGCACCTGGGTCGGCCGCGGCGGGGGGCTCGGCGACAGGGTCGGGGCTGCCCGGCACCGGCGCTTGGTCACTGTCGGACGCGGTCGTGCCCTGGGGGGCGCTGTCGCCGTTGCTTCCGATCACGGCAATCGTCGAGCCGACCTCGACCTCGCCTTCCTGGACGACGATCTTCAACAGCACGCCGTCGAGATCCGATTCGACCTCCTGCGTCACCTTGTCGGTGTCAAGCTCGTACAGCGGCTCGCGTTTCTTGACCGCATCGCCCTCGGCCTTCAACCACCGCACGATCGTGCCTGACTCCATGCCCTGCCCGAGTCGCGGGAGCTTGATCTCGGTTGCCATCAGGCGGTCACCTGAGGCCCGATCAAAAACGCCTCTTCTCCGACCGGGGTCATTGCCGTCATTATGCTGACTCACGATGAAGCTCGTCGATCAGTGGCGCACAATCGAAGACAACCTCCCCACGGGATGGGAGGACGTCAGGCTCACGCTCACGACCGAGCAACCGGGTGACCTGCCCCGCGCTGCGCAGGTGCTCAGCTCGATCAACGTCGGCAAGGTCGGCAAGAGCCTCGTCTTCCATGTGCACCGCACCGGCGGATCGCAGGGGCCTCAGGCGGCGAAGCGCCTCTTCGATCGGCTCGATCGCGAGCGAACCTGGTGCCACCTCGAGCAATCCAACGTTCAGGCGGCGGAAATAACTGCGATACCGACCGCGCCCGCACCTTCCACGACGGCCTCGATCGCCGAAAGCTGGGACACAGCTGTCGCTCCGTTGCCCGGTGACTGGACCGACCTCCTCTGCGAGCTCGAGCTCGATTCGAGTGACGACCTCGACCGAGCGGCGCTGCTGTGCGCTCCGCTCAACCCGACCCGCGACGCCCCGCGGCTCGTCTTCACGTTCAGGTGCTCAGGACGATCGGGCTACGGCGTCTCACAGTCGATGGCGCGGCGCTGCTTCGAGCGCCTCGACCACGACGGCATCACAGGATCGACCCGGATTGTTCGTGTCCTCTCCGACACCGACAATGTCGACACCCAGGGGCCTGTGTGGCTCGTGGGCGGCAAGACGCTCTAACCCTCCTACAAGACCAAGAGCGCACGGTAGAACGCGACCGACGATGGCGAGACAGAAATCGTGAGTGCGACTCGAAGCTCGGTTACCCGGAGGCTGGCGCGATACGGTGCCAGCCTGCGAGCTGCCCTGCCCAGCCCGCGTTGATGAGGTTCAGCCGTATCGTCCCGGTCCCGGCATGGCGGTAACTCTCTGTGTGCTCCTCTGGGCATCCGATGGGCACGCCGCAGAGCTCATCGAATACGAGGATCAGGTGCTGGGCCTCATCCCAGAACACGGCGGAACCGTGATCCAGAGAGTCCGCAGCGCCGGAACGGGCGCCGACCCTTTCGAGGTTCATATTCTCGAGTTCCCGTCAGAGCAAGCGTTGGACGCGTACATGAAGGACGATCGCCGGCAGGCGCTCGGCTCGCTGAGAGATCAGGCGATCGCCCGCACCGAAGTGCTTCATGTCGAGATCCTCTGACAGGGCAGTCGCCTCCGCCCACGGCCGCGATGGGCGAGCATTCGCAACGCCGCTCTCTAGTTCCAAGATACCCCGCGCCTGGGGCTTGCGGCAAGCCCCCGGTCGTGCGGGATAATCGCGAGTCGCGAGCGTGTGCCGACGGGTAGTGAGAGGAGCGCAATGCGTGGATCAGGCGGACGTCCGACTGGGAGTTGGCAGTGACCGAACATGAAGTTGTGATTGCCGGGGGCGGCCCAACCGGCCTGATGTTGGCGGGCGAGTTGGCGTTGGCGGGGATCGAGGTTGCCATTGTCGAGCGGCGCGCCAATCAGGATGTTGATGGATCGCGTGCCGGGGGTCTTCTCTCACGCACGATCGAGGTGCTTGATCAGCGTGGCATTGCAGACCGGTTCCTGTCCCAGGGGCAGGTGTATCCGGTGCAGATATTCGCTGGGAACATGTTGAACATCAGCGACTTCCCCACCCGCCACAACTACGTCCTCGGGCTTTGGCAGAGCCTCTTCGAACCCATCTTGGCTGAGTGGGTCGAGGAGCTCGGAGTTCCGATCCTTCGTAAACGTGGCGTGGTCGGCTTCGCCCAAGACGACAACGGCGTCGATGTAAGACTGTCCGACGACACGTCGCTTCGAGCGGAGTACGTCGTCGGCTGTGACGGGGGACGCAGCCTGATCCGCAAGGTAGCCGGCATCGACTTCGCCGGCGTGGATGCCTCGAGAAGCTGGATCATCGCGGAGGTCGAGATGGACGAAGAACCGGCCTTCGGTCTTCGCGAGGGCGGTGGCATCGGCCAGGCCCCGGACGAACGGCTGGTACGGGTAGCCCTGGCCGAACAGCACCTCGAGCACAGCAAGGAGCCCACCCTGGAGGATCTCAGCAAGGCGCTCATCGCCGTCGATGCAACCGATTACGGAGCCCACAGCCCGAACTGGATCTCCCGGTTCACCGACATGTCGCGACAGGCCGCCTCCTACCGCCAGGGTCGCGTGCTGCTCGCAGGGGACGCCGCCCACGTGCATCCCCCGCAGGGGGGCCAAGGCCTCAACACCGGCGTCCAAGATGCCGTGAACCTGGGCTGGAAGCTAGCCCAGGTCGTCAACAAGACATCACCCGATCGCCTGCTGGATACCTACCACGCCGAACGGCATCCGGTCGGCGCCCGCGTGTTGCACAACACCATGGCGCAAGTCGCACTCCAAAGCCCGGGCGACCGCCACCAGGCACTCCGCGACACGATGAGCGAGCTGCTGAGCATGGACGAGCCGCGCAAGCGCATCGCCGGAATGCTCTCCGGCCTCGACATCCATTACGACCTCGGAGAGGGACACCAACTACTCGGGCGGCGCATGCCCGACCTCGACCTCGACACCGCCGATGGAGCGCAACGGGTGTTCTCCTTGCTGCACGACGCCCGGCCCGTACTTCTCAACCTCGGCGAGTCTGGCGGCCTCGACAGCTCTCCATGGGCAGACAGAGTGATAGCAATTGACGCCAGGTACGCCCACGATTGGGAACTGCCGGTTCTGGGCCGAATCTCAGCACCCACTGCCGTGCTGGTCAGACCCGACGGATATGTCGCGTGGGTCGGCAACGGCACAGACAGCGGACTCCGCGACGCACTGACCACCTGGTTCGGGCCACGATGACACTCCGATGGTCGTTCCGAGTATGCCTTCGCTGAGGCACCCGCCCTGATCCTGCGACGAATCGGGTGGTTAGCCCCGTTGCCTACGCCAGCGTTCGGGAACGTCACCCGAGGCTGTGGTCAGTTGACGCTAGCCCCTACCCTGCGCGTCGGAGCGGGGCAATTACGCATCGACGGTCTCCCCGCTGAGGGCCGCCTCGATCGTGGCGACATCGATCTTCCTCATGGTCATCATCGCCTCGAAGGCGCGCTTGGCCGCCGCCTTGTCAGGGCTGGTGGTGGCGTCGAGCAGGATGCGCGGCGTGATCTGCCACGAGAAGCCCCACCTGTCCTTGCACCAGCCGCAGGCGCTCTCCTCGCCGCCGTTGTCGACGATCGCGTTCCAGTAGCGGTCAGTCTCGGCCTGATCCGCCGTAACCACCATGAAGCTGACCGCTTCGTTCGGCGTGAAGTTGGGGCCTCCATTGAGGCCGACGAACTTCTGGCCGAGCACGCTGAACTCGACCGTCAGCTCGTTGCCCGCCTCGCCGCCGGGGAAGTCGGACGGCGCCGTATGGGCGGCGCCAACCTGACTGTCAGGAAAGACGGACGCGTAAAACTCCGCCGCCTTGCGAGCCTCACCATGGTCAAACCACAGGCACGTGATGATCGGACCGTCAGCCATTCGTTCCTCTCCCTTGTTCGGTGTCGAATGTTCGGTGTCGAACGAAGATGTGATACCCGCCCGGCGCCGGTTTCATGCACGCCGTTCACCCGAACCGCCTGCTCGTCGTGCTGGATGACGCCCGGCTGCTCCAAGTGTGCATACGTCTGACGTTGAACGATCGACGTTTCAGCCGCGGAGTTCGGCGCCGAATCGTTCGGCGAGTGCCGTAACCACACGTTCTCGCACGACGACCGCATCGTCGTCAGACAGCGTCCGGTCGGTCATCTGGAGGGAGAGGTGGATAGCGACCGACTTCCGACCCTCACCCACCTGGTCGCCACGGTAGACATCGAAGACGCGGGCTTCCCGTAGCTCGGGCGCTCCGGCGTCGAGTGCGGCATCCACTAGAGCCGCCGCCTCGACCTCCTCCGCGATGACGACGGCGATGTCCTGGCGCAGCGGCGGGAACGTGATCACGTCGTCGTAGAGGATCCGTTCGGGGATCGGTGCGGCAAGCTCGGCGAGGTCGAGCTCGAACACCCCCCATGTTCCATCGAGCAGGGCCGGATGGAGCTCGCCGAGCCAGCCAGACGAGGTAGACGCAGCCTTGCCCGGATGGAGGAACGGAAGCGTCGTTCGGACAGTGCGGAGGTCGAGGTGGAGCGTGTCGTAGAGCACCTCGACCGCGCCGCGCGCCGCGGCGAAGCCGCCCTCGACGATGCCGCCGACACGCCAACGCTCTTCGGGCAGTGCCTCGCCACTCGGCAGGTACACGCGTGCGAGCTCGAAGAGCGCAATGCCGTCGTTTCCGGCGTCGACGTTCTCGCGCGCGGCGGCGATCATTCCTTCCACGAGCGTTGTCCGCAAGATCGCCTGATCGCCGCTCATCGGGTCGGGAAGCCGGAGCGCGTCGGGATCCGGGTCGACGGCAACAAGGCTCCACGTGTACGCCTCGCTGAAGCCCGCCCCGACGAGGACGTCCTCGACGAGCCGCCGGTGCCGCTGCTCTCGGCTCAGATGCCCGGCAACGGCTCGCCGCAACGGCATCGTGTGGGGGACTCGGTCGAGCACGACGCGGGCGACTTCCTCGACGAGGTCGATCTCGCGCGTCACATCCCGAGCACGCCAGGTGGGAACCGTCACGTCCCAGTCGTCATTCACCTCGAAGCCGAGCCTCTCGAGGACGCCCCGCTGCTCCGAGGGCTCGATCTCGAGCCCGACGATCCGATCGGTGCGGGCGGGACGAAGTCTGATCACGGGTCGCTCGGGGAGCCCGCCGTGAACGTCGGAGCTCCCGACGAGCTCAGCGCCGGCGTGGTCGACGATGAGGCACGTCGCGAGGTCTGCGGCCGGCTCGGCGAGGTACGGGTCGACGCCCTTCTCCCAGCGGTTCGATCCCTCGGTGCGTAGACCAAGCCTCTCGGACGTCTGCAGGATCCCGATCGGCTCGAAGTTCGCGGCCTCGAGCAAGACCTCGCTCGTCTCGGCCTTCACCTCGCTGTCCGCTCCACCCATGATCGCGCCGAGCGCAACCGCTTTCTCACCGTCGGTAATCAGGAGATCGCGCTCGTCGACGCGACGGCGCGTCCCGTCGAGCGTGGTCAGCTCTTCGCCGGGCCGGGCGTGACGGACGACGATGCGGCCCCCGTCCAGCGTGGTGCGATCGAAGGCGTGCAGCGGGCTCCCGTAGACGTGCATCACGTAGTTCGTCACGTCGACGACATTGGAGATCGACCGCATCCCGGCTGCATGGAGGCGAGCACGAAGCCACATCGGCGACGGCCCCACAGAGACATTCGAGAGAACACGAGCGATATACCGTGGACACGCCTCGGGGCTGTCAACGACGACGTCGACCCACTGCGGGTGCTGGATCGGCGGGATCTCGACCTCGATCGGTACGAGCTCTCCGTCGAACAGCACCCCGACCTCACGGGCGAGCCCCACCATCGAGAGCAGGTCGACCCGGTTCCGGGTGGGTGTCACCTCCAGCACCTGGTCGTGGAGCGGCAAGATGTCCGCGAGGGGCGTGCCCGGCTCGATCCCGTCCGGGAGGAGCATGATGCCGGCGTGGTCAGAGCCGAGGCCGATCTCGTCCTCAGCCAGGATCATCCCTCGGGACAGCTCGCCGCGCAGCGGACGCTCGTCGAGCGGGGTCGGAAAGCCGGGAAGGAGCACGCCCGGCAAGCCGACCGCGACGGTGGCGCCGACCCCGAAGTTCCACGCTCCGCAGACGATCTGCCGCAGCTCACCCTCCCCCACGTCGAGCTGACACAGCTGGAGCTTGTCGGCATTCGGGTGCTTGGCGGCCTCGATCACCTTGCCGACCCGGAGATAGGAGAGGTTGTCGCCCACGTCTTCGACGCCGACGTCGATGACACGGTCGACCTCGAGGGAAGACACGGAGAGGCGGCGGGCGATCTCGTGCGCGGTCGCGTCGACACGGACGTACTCGCGCAACCACGAGAGAGGCGCTCGCAACTAGCGCCTCTTCTCGGATCGTCGTGCCTGTTTGCAGCACACGTTGGTGAAGGTTCCGGCCGCTCTCGGGACAGGCTGCGCCAGTCCCCTACGGCGCTTCCGGTCGACGGTTCCGGGACGGCACATCAGAACTGCCTCGAGAAGCGGAGGTCGTTGCGCCAGAGCTCGCGTAGATCGGGGAACTCGTGGCGGAGCATTGCGATGCGCTCGAGACCCCAGCCGAACGCGAAGCCGCTGTACTGCTCGGGGTCGTAGCCGACGAACTCGAAAAGCTTCGGATCGACCATCCCGGCGCCGCCGACCTCGATCCACCCCGAATGGCGGCAGATCGGACAGCCGGTTCCGTCACAGACATGACACGAGACGTAGGCCTCGATGGATGGCTCCGTGAACGGGAAGTCGTGGGTGCGGAACTCGGTGCGACGCTTCTCGCCGAACAGCTTGCGCAGCAGGAGGTCCAGAGTGCCCGTCAGGTCAGCCAGCGTGATGCTCTCGTCGACAGCGAGACCCTCGACCTGGTGGAAGATCGAGGAATGCGTCGCATCCGCCGTCTCCCGGCGATAGGTGCGGCCGAGCGAGACGATGTAGATGGGCGGCGGTCCCGCCTCCATGGTGCGGATCTGTGAAGGCGACGTCTCGGTGCGCAACACGGTCGCAGGGTCGAGGAAATAGCTCTGCAGCGGCGAGCGCGCAGGATGCCCCGGATCGAAGTTGAGCGCATCGAAGTTGTAGTGGGTCGTCTCGACCTCACGACCGTCGATGACGGTGTAGCCGAGCCCGAGAAAGACGTCTTCTACCTCGCGCCGGATCTGGGTGATCAGATGGAGCCTGCCGCGCGCGTAGCCGCCGGCGGGAAGCGTCACGTCGACCCGCTCGGTGGTCAGCCGGGCGTCGAGCTCGGCCCGCGTCAGCTCGGACTCGCGCGTATCGATCGCGGTCTCGAGCCGCTCTCGCACCGCATTCAACGCCATTCCCGTCTCGCGGTCGCGCACGTCGCGGAGTGCCTGCTTGATCGCACTCTTGCGGCCGAGGTACTCGACCCGAACAGCCTCGATCGCGTCAGCCGAGGCGGCTGTAGCGGCAGCCGCGAGTCCCTCACGCTCCAGTGCATCGGCATCCATCAGGGGTCGAGCGTACCAACGCGCCCGGGCTCGGACGGTGGGCAGGTTGCCCGTCCCTACACTGCCCTCCGTGGCGCTCTACGACTCGATTGCAGAGATCTACGATCCCTGGAGCGCGTCCGTGGTAGAGGACATCGCGTTCTACGTCGACGAGGCAAAGCGGTGCAACGGCCCCGTCGTCGAGCTGGCGGTTGGATCTGGACGCGTTGCCGTTCCAATCGCGGCTGCCGGGCGCCAGGTGATCGGCGTCGACCTCTCGGAAGGAATGTTGACGGTCGCGCGAGCGCTCGCCGAGGAGCGCGGCGTCGGTGCGCTCGTCGACCTTCGGATCGGCGACTTGCGCGAGCCTCCGGTCGCCGAGCGCGTCCCGCTCGTGATCTGCCCCTTCCGCTCGCTCCTCCACATGCCGGATGAGACGGAGAAGCTGAGGGCCTTGAGAGCGGCCCACGACCTTCTCGAGCTCGACGGGAGGCTCGTGTTCGACGTCTTCGCGCCGAGCCCCGAGGATGTCGCGGAAACACACGGGCTCTGGCTCGAGCGCGAGCCGGGGATCTTCGAGCGGGCAGACTGGGACGAGAGCAACAGGACTCTGCGGCTCTCGGTGCGCTCAGGCGAATCCGCTGCTGCGATGGAGCTGCACTGGCTCTCTGCGCTCGAGTGGCGCCGTCTGATCGACGAGTCGGGCTTCGATGTCGAGGCGCTCTACGGTTGGTTCGACCGGCGACCGTACCGGGGTGGCGAGGACATGATCTGGATCTGCCACAAACGCTCGCCGGGAGCCGTGTAGAGTCCAGAACATGATTGCCGTCTGGGTCATCGTTGCGATCGTCGTCATCCTCGCGATCTACCTGATCGCCCTTTACAACGGCCTCGTCCAGAAGCGCAACCGCGTCGACAACTCGTGGGCGCAGATCGACGTGCAGCTCAAGCGGCGCCGTGACCTGATCCCGAATCTGATCGAGACTGTCAAGGGCTATGCCGCACACGAGCGAGGCACCTTCGAAGCCGTCACCGAGGCACGCGCTGCAGCAGCGGGAGCACAGGGACCTGCCCAGACAGCGGCAGCCGAAGGCTTCCTGAGCCAGGCGCTGGGACGGCTCTTCGCCGTTGCAGAGGCATACCCCGACCTGAAGGCGAATGTCAACTTTCTCGATCTCCAGGCGCAGTTGAAGGACACCGAGGACAAGATCGCCGTCTCGCGTCAGGTCTACAACGACACGGTCCTGACGTTCAACAATGCGATCCAGGTGTTCCCTGCGGTACTGATCGCCGGCCCGTTCGGCTTCACGAAGCGCGAGTTCTACGAGATCGAAGACGCGGCCGACCGTGACGTGCCGACCGTCAGCTTCCAACCGGATGCTCCGGCAGCCCCGGCCGCCACGGCAGCACCTCCCGCCGGCGATGCGGCTGATCCACCCACGGCGTAGCTCTCTCCTCGCGGCGACTGTTGTCGCGCTGGCCCTCGCGGGAGTCGCCGAAGCAAAGACCTTCTCGCTGCCACAGGCCGATGTGTCGGTGCAGGTGGCGAAGAACGGCAGCCTCGTCGTCGACGAACACATCACGTATGCGTTCAGCGGGCCGTTCAGCGGCGGCTACCGCGAGATCCCGCTCCGTTCGGGCGAATCGGTCGCCGACGTGCGCGTCAGCGAGAACGGTCGTTCCTACCGGAGCGGCGGCTGCACCGAGCTCGGCTGCGCCGATGCTCCGGACACCTTCGGGGCCGTACTCGTCGGCCGAGCGGTGCGCATCGTGTGGCACTACCAGGCCTCCAATGAGCTCCGTACCTTCACGGTGCACTACCGGCTGAACGGCGTGGCAGTCGCCTACGACGATGTCGTCGACATCAACCTCAAGGTCTGGGGCTCGGAGTGGAAGGAGCCTCTCGGGCGGTTGACGGCGACCGAGACGGCCCCCGGCAAGATCCTGCGCGCCTGGGGCCATCCGGTCTACGTTCGCGGCGACGTCGAGCTGTCTGGCACGAAGGCCGTCCTGCGGGCGTTGAACGTCCCTGCAGGGCAGTACGTCGAGCTCCGCACGGTCATTCCGCGATCCGCGTTCGCCACGACGTCCGGCATGCGCGTCGTCCCGGGCAACGGCCTGCAGAAGATCGTGGCCCAGGAGACGGCCGACGCTGCGGCCTTCGAGAAGGACAAGCAGCGGATCGACCACGCGAAGCAGCACCCGTGGCGCTACGCGCTCTACCTTCTTTTGCTCGGGACCGTCCCGGGCTTCCTCGTCGTCGGCGCTGTCTTCTGGTTCTACGGCAGGGAGCTGAAGAGCGGATACGACCGCGAGTACGAGCAGGAGCCGCCGACGGACACGGAGCCTGCACTTGTCCCGACGCTCCTCCGACAGGGTGGCGAAGCCGGATCGTTCGAGTTCACCGCGACGCTGTTCGACTTGATCCGGCGCGGCGTCTTCACGTCGACCCCGGTCACGACCGAGCGGGCAACCTGGGGTGGTCTCCGTAAGGAGAGCGTCGCCGACCTCGAGTTGGCCAGCGGCAAGCGTGATTTGAAGCTCCACCCATGGGAGAACGCGGTCGCGGGGGTCGTCGACGGCGTCATCGAGGATGGTGGGTCGGAGCGCCTCTCCCGCTTCCGCGAGCGGATCGAGGCCGACCGAACGACGATGAGCACGCGTTTCACGGCGTTCAAGGCGAACGTCGGTACCGAGGTCGGCAACCGGAAGTGGTTCGTCTCACGCGGAGCCGTGCCGCTCGCTCTTGCGCTGCTCTTCTTCGCGGCTATCGGGGCGATCCTCTTCTTCTTCGCGATCAATGGCTGGCGGACGGTCTACCCGCGCTGGAGCGACGTGGTTCTTCTCGGCATCGGTGTGGCCGCCTTCGTGAACGCCGCCATCGTGCTCGGAGCGTTGACCCAGCGGAAGCTGTGGCGTCGCCGCTCGCGCGACGGGAACGTGGAGGCCGAGCGTTGGGAGGCGTTCCGGCGTTACCTCACCGACTTCCCACGCCTCCAGGAAGCTCCGCCGGCGACCCTTGCTCTCTGGGAGAGGCTGCTCGTGTACGGAATCGCATTCGGGATCGCAGACCGGGTGCTGCAGGCGGCCCACCTCTCGATGCCCGAGGAGCTGGCGCAGGCATCGTCGATCTACTGGATCTCGAACGGAGGTGGCATCGGTTCCGGCGCGTCGTCGATGGGCATCGGCGACCTTGCATCCGGCTTCGGCTCGGCGCTCGCACCACCTTCGTCTGGCTCCGGGGGTGGCGGGGGCGGCTTTTCCGGGGGCGGCGGTGGAGGCGGCGGCGGGGGGGGCGGCGGCGCCTGGTAAGGCAATCAGGAGGCGCGGCGGGAGAGCTCGTAGAGCGCGATCGCACCAGCGGCGGCTACGTTGAGTGACTCTGCGCTGCCGGGCATCGGGATCGACGCGACTGCATCGCAGGCGTCGAGAATCTCGTCGGGGAGACCTGCTCTTTCCGCACCGAGCACAACCGTCACCGGCGGAGTCAAATCGACACCCGCGAGCAGCACCGCACCCCGTGCGTCGAGCGCGATCTGACGGCCGGGGCGCTCATCCCATGAAACCAGCGGCACCCTGAAGATCGCTCCCGCACTCGCGCGTAGCGCCTTCTGCGAGAGCGGGTCGGCGCAGGCGTCCGAGAGGGCGACGGCGGCGCCGAACGCGTCGGCGGAGCGGATCAGGGTGCCGACGTTCCCCGGGTCGGAGAGCAGCCAGAGCGCGAGACATGTCTCGCGCTCGCCGGCGGGCAGGTCGTCGCGCCGGAAGATCCCGATCGCTCGAGGCGGATGCGGCAACGTCGAGACTCCGGCGAGCAGCTCGGCCTCGACGTTCTCGCCCGCGATCAGCAACTCGACCGGCTCGATACCTGCGGCAAGAGCCGCATCGCAGAGGTCTTCGCCCTCGCAGGCGAAGAGACCGGTTTCCTCGCGTTCCTTCTTGCGTTGCAGCGCACGCACGAGCTTGAGCGTCGCGTTGTCCTTCGACGTGATCACGCCGTCTTCAACCAGAAGAACGGAAGCGGCGCGACGTGCTCCGCCGGACGGCGGAACACGTCGGTCTGCGCCTCGTCTGGGGTCAGGCTGCCTCGGCCTCGTCGAGCGCGGCTTTCGCCTGCTCGGCGACCGCGGCAAACGCCTGCGGATCGGAGACCGCGATATCGGCGAGTGACTTTCGATCGAGCTCGATGCCGGCCTTGTGCAGGCCGGAGATGAACTGGTTGTACGACAGGCCGTGCAGCCTCGCCGCAGCGTTGATCCGCACGATCCAGAGCCTCCGGAAGGTGCGCTTTTTGTTCTTGCGGTCGCGATAGGCGTAGGTCAGCGAATGCTCGACCTGCTCCTTCGCGTAGGTGTAGTGCGAGTTCTTGAGGCCCCAGTAGCCTTTCGCCTGCTCGAGGACCTTACGGCGCTTCTTGCGCGCGGCGACGGATCGTTTCACCCTGGGCATCGGTTACTTCAGCCCCAGGAGTCGCTTGACGCGCGGCACGTCGTTCGCCGCGACCGGCTGGTCTTTCCGGAACCCGCGCTTACGCTTCGAGCTCTTGTGCTCGAGGTTGTGGCTCTTCATCGCGTGGCGGCGAATCAATTTGCCCGTTCCGCTCACCTTGAAGCGCTTCTTCGCTCCGCTTCCCGTCTTCACTTTCGGCATCTGGGTTCACTCCTGCGTTCTTTGTCGGCCCGAAGACCATGATCATGTTGCGACCGTCGATCAGAGGGGGTTGCTCGATCTGGCCAACGTCCTTGATGTCCTCGGCGAGCCGCATGAGAAGGTCACGTCCACGCTCGGGGTGCAGGTTCTCCCTGCCCCGGAACATGATCGTGACCTTGACCTTCGCTCGCGTATTGAGGAAGCGGACGACATGGCCCCTCTTGGTCTCGTAGTCGTGGATTCCAATCTTCGGTCTGAGCTTGATCTCCTTGACGTTGATCTGCGATTGATGCTTCCGCGCGACCTTCGCCTTCTGTTCCTGTTCGTAGCGGTACTTCCCGTAGTCCATCACCCGGGCAACGGGCGGGTCTGCCTGCGCCGCTACCTCGACGAGGTCGAGATTCTTGCTGTAGGCGTACTCGCGCGCCTCATCGGTCGACTTGATCCCGATCTGCTCTCCGTCCTCGCCTACGAGCCTCACGTTCGGCACGCGGATCTGATCGTTGATCCGTTCCGTCTGGACGACCGGCCGTGTCCTGTCCTCGGGACGACGCCGGGGTCTCAAAGGCTTTTCACCAAGCTATTCCTCTGTTCAAAACCGTATTGATCCTTCCCTAAAACATCACAATCGTCTCTGAAATGCAAAAGCGCCGCTGGCAGGCAGCGGCACCGTTTCCCTCGTCGTTCGACTCGGTTGAACCCGCGCAGCTCGTGGCTCCGGAGGTGAGGGTAACGGCCCCTACTTTGCAGGCGGAAAGCGTAGCACGTTCTGTGACAGGCTTTTGGGCTCTCTCCGGGGTCACGCGTGCGCTGGAGCGACGAGCTCTGCGAACTCGGACAGCAGCGCCTCGAGCGACTTCGTCGTCTGGCCTTCCGCCCGGGTGCGGATGGCGAGTTCGCTCTCCGACTCGCGGTCGCCCCAGACAACCACGTACGGCACCTTCTCGAGCTCGGCGTCACGTATGCGCTTGCCGAGGGTCTCGTCGCGATCATCGACGTCTATCCGATACCCGGCGTCGAAGATCTTCGCCGACAGAACGCGAGCAGCATCGCGGTGCTGCTCGCTCACCGGCAGCACCCGCACCTGGACCGGTGCGAGCCAGAACGGGAACGCGCCACCGTAGTGCTCGATGATGATCCCGATGAACCGCTCCAACGAGCCGAGCAGGGCACGGTGGACGACGTACGGAGTGTGCTCGACGTTGTCGGGGCCCATATAGGTCAAATCGAACCGGGCGGGCATCTGCGCATCGAGCTGGATCGTGCCCATCTGCCACGCTCGACCGAGAACGTCGTCCATGAAGAGGTCGATCTTCGGTCCGTAGAACGCACCCTCCCCCACCCCGATCACGTACTCGAGCCCGTGGCGATCGAGCGCCGTCTGGAGCAGGGCCTCGGTGAGGTCCCAGTCCTCGTCACTGCCGAGCTTGTTGTCCGGCCGGGTGGAGAGCTCCGCCCGCGGAGTGACCCCGAAGAGCGCATACAGGTCCTTGGCGAACTCGATACAGGCGTCGATCTCGTCCGGTAGTTGCTCGACCGTGCAGAAGATGTGCGCGTCGTCCTGCGTGATGTGGCGCACACGCAGGAGCCCATGAATCGCACCGGCGAGCTCGTTCCGGTGCAACGTCGACGACTCCGCGTACCGAATCGGAAGGTCGCGGTAGCTGCGCAGCTGGCTCCCGAACAGGAGCATGTGCCCGGGGCAGTTCATCGGCTTGAGCCCGAACGTCCGATCGCCGTCGTGCCCTGGGATCAGGAACATGTTCTCGCGATACTTCTCCCAGTGACCCGACGTCTCCCACGTGGCGACGTCGTAGATCAGCGGGGTCTTCACCTCCTGATAGCCGCGTCGCCTGTTCTGTCGCCGGCGCAGATCTTCGAGCTCGTTCCAGATAGCCATGCCGTTCGGGTGCCAGAACGGCGACCCAGGCGACGCGTCCTGGAGGTGAAACAGGTCGAGCTGCGGCCCGAGCCTCCGGTGGTCTCGCGTGCGCGCCAGCTCGAGGCGCTCGAGGTGGGCGTCCAGGTCCTTCTGACTGAAGAATGCCGTTCCGTAGATCCGGGTCAGCTGGGCATTCTTCTCGTCGCCGCGCCAGTAGGCACCGGCGAGCGAGGTGAGCTTGAACGCCTTGATCGGCGCCGAGGTCTGCAGGTGAGGTCCACGACAGAGATCGGTGAAGTCGCCCTGCGTGTAGAGCGAGATCGTGCCCTCGGCAGTATCGACGAGCTCGACCTTGTACTGCTCACCTTCGGCGGTGAATCGTGCCCGTGCCTCGTCGGCCGAGATCTCCTCGCGACTCCATGCGCGCCCCTCTGCGAGCTCGCGCAGAACCTCGGCCTCGATCCGCTCGAGATCGGCTTCATTGACGGGCTCGGGGAAGTCGAAGTCGTAGTAGAAGCCGTTTTCGATCGGCGGGCCTATCGCAACCTTGACCCCGGGATACAGCCTCCTCACCGCCTCGGCGAGGAGGTGGGCGGCAGAGTGGCGCAGGACGGCGAGCGCGTCCGGGTCCAACGTGTCGCGCGTCGTCAGGATCTGCAACTTCGCACCATCGGGGAGCGGCAGCCTCAGGTCCTGCGGCACCCCGTCTGCCTTGACCAGCACGGCCTGCTCTGCCAGCTTCGGGCCGATCGCTTTGGCGGCGTCGAGGCCAGAGGCACCGTCGGGGAGCTCGAGCTCGGTTGTGTCCGGAAGGATCGCCTTCATCGTCGCAGCAGAATACTCACGCTGTCCGAAACGGGCTGCTCGAGGACACTCGGCCTGACGCCTCCAGCACCGATGTGCGAGGACGCCGTCCCGCGATCACTCGTCCCAGCGATACGTGGAAGCACGCTCGGCTGCCGAAGATTTCTCCATGCCGCTGGCCGTCTACACGGGTCCCTTTGGCCCCGCGCAGGCCGAGAGACTTCTCTGGCGTGCCGGGTTCGGCCCGCGCCCCGGCGAGGATCGTGCGCTCGCCGCGAAGGGTCTCGACGGTGCCGTCGGTCAGCTTCTGACCACCGGCACCGACAACCTCGTCGGCAAGCCACCCAAGGTCAACGGTCATCGGCTCTTCCCGCTCGACAAGTTCGGCCACGACCACCTCTGGTGGCTCGATCGCATGGTGCGCACGAGCCGACCCTTGACGGAGCGGATGACCCTCGTCTGGCACGACTGGTTCGCAACGTCGAACGAGACAGTCGGCTCGCAACGACTGATGATCCGCCAGAACAACATGTTTCGCCGCTCCGGCCTCGGCTCGTTCCCAGGGCTCGTCATGCGGGTGACGGAGAACCCCGCGATGCTGCTCTACCTCAACGGGCTCGAGAGTGAGAAGGGCGCGCCGAATGAGAACTACGCACGCGAGATGATGGAGCTGTTCACGCTCGGCCATGGCTCGGGCTACACGGAGCGCGACGTTCGCGAGCAGGCACGAGCGCTCACCGGCTTCACGGCCCATTACAAGAACGGCTACGGCTGGGTGAGGTTCCGCTTCGATCGCAATCGGCATGACGATGCCATGAAGGTCGTGTTCGGCAAGCCCGGGCCGTACGGATGGAAGCAAGCCGTGAACCTGGCGATCGAGCATCCAGCCCACAAGACGTTCTTCACGCGCAAGCTCTGGGGGTACTTCATTCCGGAGCCTGCGGACGACGAGACACAGGCCGCCCTCGAGGCCCTGTACCTCCAGTCGGGCTACTCGACGAAGCAGGTGCTCAGCGCAATCCTCAAGCACCCGCGTCTGTACGAAGGGCCGCGGATGGTCAAGCCTCCCACGGTGTATCTCGCCGGGATGCTGCGCCAGCTCGGCGACCGCATCTCGACCGAGGATTGGGTCTGGCTCTCGATCCAGGCCGGACAGCTGCTGTTCTATCCGCCGAACGTCTCGGGCTGGAATGACGACCGCTGGCTCGACACGTCTACCTTCCACGCGCGCTGGAGCATGGCTGACAGGGTGCTGAGGAAGCACGCGTTTCAACCCGATCACACGAAGCGTGGCCACGTCCCAGCAGATCCGACGAAGCTCGTCAACCAGGCGATCTCCTTCTGGGGTGTCCAGGTCTCCGATACGACCCGACGGGCGCTTCTGACCTATGCCCAGAAGGCGATGGGTGCCGCCGTCGCCGACGACGATCGACAGAGGAAGTTCCCGCCCATGATCCTGAACGCGCTCCGCCACCTGGTCGCCGCCTCGCCGGAGATGCAGACCGCATGAACTGCTGCAACGAGTTCTCTCGCTCTACCCTTTTCCGGCGCGCCGTGGCTGAGGCCGGCAACGGGCTCCCCGCGATCGAGCCTGGAATGCCTGCTCCCGCCGGTACCGGCCTGGATCGCCGCACATTTCTCTCCCGGACGGTCGGGGCCGCCCTGACCGTTTACGGAGCCTCTGCTCTTGGGCCGAGAATGTTCGACGAGGGCATCGCACGCGCCGCTGTCACCGGGGGCGCCGGGCGCCACGTGCTCGTTTCGATCTTTGCTCCCGGCGGCTGGGACGCCCTCTCACTGCTGTACCCGACAGGCGACCCGCGCTACCGCAAGTTGCGGAACTCGCTCGCCCTGAAGCCGGGTGACGGGCCTGCGTTCCGCTCCGACCCGCGACTCCACTGGCACCCGTCGCTGCAGCCGCTGGCGCGCCTCCACGCAAAGGGGCGCTTGACGGTGTTTCCCGCGATCGGCTATTCGCATCCCGACCAGTCTCACTTCACGTCTCGCCATTTCTGGGAGGTCGGCGCACTCGACCCGCAGTCCGGTACCGGCTGGCTCGGCCGACTGCTCGACGTCATCGGAGACAACGAGAACGCGATGCAAGGCCTTTCGCTCGACGGCGCGCTTCTCCCGTCCCTCGCGACCGCCAAGGTGCCGGTGGCGACGCTCTCGAGCCCGAGCGACTATCGGTTCGATTCTCACAACGTGTGGGACGTGCCCGGCGAGTTGCTCAACGACGGCATCGGCGCGCTCGGCGCGCTGTCGGCGGACCCGGACCCTGTGCTCGCTCAGGCAAGCCGAACCGTCAAGCAGGCAGATGACCTTCGCCGCCAGCTTGGTCGGTTCGTCGGCAAGGACGGCCAGGTGCACATCAACCCGAAGGCGACCTACCCGGACAGCGACTTCGGACGGAGGCTCTCCGGCCTCGCCGCGCTGCTCGATGCGAACTTCCCGATCCGGACCGCGGCGCTCACTGGCCCGGGCTCCTACGACACCCACGCCGATCAGCAAGGCCCCCTCCAGGACGGCGCGAAGCAGATGGCGGAAGGCCTCGCGGCCTTCCAGTCCGACCTCGAGCGGCGCGGAATCGCCGGGCGCGTGCTCACGCTGGTGTGGAGCGAGTTCGGCCGTCGTGCGCAGCAGAACGATTCGAACGGGACGGACCACGGGGCAGCAGGCGTGGCGTTCCTGATGGGAACGAAGGTGCGCCAGCACATGGTTGGCGAGTTCCCGGGCCTCACGAAGGGCCTCGACGGAGACGGAAACCTCCGCGCCACATCCGACTTCCGCAGCGTCTACTCCTCACTCGTGGAGCAGTGGTTCGACGTCGATGGAGCCCGGATCATTCCGGATGCGGCGAAGATGCCGCGAATGAAGCTGGTCGCATGAAGCGACTGACGCTGACGCTCGTCATCGCGATCGCCTCCGCCGGAATCGCCGCTCTACCGGCGGGCGCCCACTCGAACACGTTCTCGTTCGTCCAGGTCGTCGAGAAGGAGTTCACGCTCACGCCGTCACGCGCGAGTGTGCGAGCGGGCAGCGTCAGTCTCGAGCTCGTCAACTTCGGCATGGACACACACGACCTCGTCGTTCAGAGCACGAAGCCCGGCTCGAAGCCGCTCAAATTCAAGCAACTCGACCCGAAGGGCAGGACCGAGCGAACGCTGCGCTTGACGCCGGGCCGCTACACGCTCTGGTGCTCCATCGCCGGCCACAAGGCCAAGGGCATGCGGACAACCCTGCTCGTCAAGAAGTAGAAGAACCACCCCACCTAGCGGTAAAGAAACCACCGTAACTGGGCGATAGAGACTGGATATGGCTCCTCTGCCCCGCTACACCGGCCACTTCGGACAGGCCCAGGCCGAGCGCCTGCTCTGGCGGGCCGGGTTCGGGCCGCGTCGCGGTCAGGCTGCGAGCCTCGCAGGGCTCGGTCTCGACGGCGCCGTCAGCTCACTCACGCACCCACCGGGAGAACGGTGGATCGGCCCTCGCCCACACGACGACAAGGGTCACCCCCTCGCCCCGGCCGACGCCTACGGCCACGATCACCTCTGGTGGCTCGACCGCATGGTTCGCACCCGGCGACCCCTCGTCGAGCGCATGACCCTCGTCTGGCACGACTGGTTCGCCACCTCGAACGCGGGTGTCGGCTCGCAGAAGCTGATGCTCGCACAGAACCGCCTCCTCCGCCGGTACGCACTCGGCAGCTTCGACCACCTGCTCATCGCGGTCACCGCGAACCCGGCGATGCTCGTCTGGCTCTCTGGCACTGACAATCGCAAGGACGCACCGAATGAGAACTACGGCCGCGAGCTGATGGAGCTCTTCACCCTCGGCGAGGGGAATGGCTACACAGAACGGGACGTCCGCGAACAGGCCCGGGCACTGACCGGCTGGACGAGCACGTGGAAGCGCGGAAAGGGTCAGACCGACTTTCGCTTCGACCAGAACCGCCACGACACGGCGATGAAGACGGTCTTCGGGAAACAGGGGGCCTATTCGTGGCGCGACTCGGTCTCACTCTGTGTTCACCACAAGAGCCATGCACCGTTCTTCGTGCGCAAGCTCTGGAGCTACTTCATCCCGGTACCGCCCGATGCCCACACCCAGGCCGGCCTCGAAGAGCTGTACCGAAAGGGGTTCGAGGTGCGGCCCGTGCTCGAGGCGATTCTTCGCCACCCCGCGTTCTACACCGGGCCACGCATGGTGAAGCCGCCCGTGGTGTACATCGCCGGCCTCCTACGCGGGCTCAACCGCGGCGTCGATACGTCGGCGTGGGTCTGGCTCTCCGAAGGTGCGGGGCAGCGCCTCTTCTACCCCCCGAACGTCGCCGGCTGGGACGACTCTCGCTGGCTCGACACGAATACGTTCCGCGGCCGCTGGTCGATCGCGAACACAGCGCTCGAGAAGGTGTCCCTCGGTGACAAGAAGAGCAAGAAAGGACCGAAGGTGCCGAACGATCCCGAGGCGATCGTCAAGGGCGCGCTCGCGGTGCTCGGCAACCCCACGATTCGACCCGAGACACGGAACGAGCTGCTGACGTTCGCACGGAACTCGCTCAAGACCACGACCGCCTGGAAGGCGGAGTCGTATCCGCCGCTCGTCGCGAACGCTGTGCGTCAACTTCTTGCCGTCTCGCCGGACATGCAAACCTGCTGATGGGCTGCTGCAACGAACACTCGCGATCCGAGATCCTGCGCCGCGGCCTCGCTGAAGCGGGCCGAGGGCTACCCGCGATCGAGCCCGGCATGCCGATGCCCGCGGGAACGGGCCTCGATCGGCGCACGTTCGTCGCGCGCGGTGTCGGACTGGCGCTCGCCGTCTACGGTGGTGCAGCTCTTCGGCCACAGATCTTCGACGAGGGAATCGCAGCCGCCGCGGCCGAAGCGCCGAGCCAGAAAGTGCTCGTTTCGGTGTTCCTCGACGGTGGCGCGGACGCCCTGTCGCTGCTCGCACCCACGGGCGATGCGCTCTACCGGCAGCTGAGGCCGCGGCTCGCTCTCGCTGCCGGTGAGGGGGTCTCGTTCGCCGAGGACCCGAACCTCATGTGGCATCCGTCGCTCACGTCACTCTCGCAGCTTCACGGTGAGGGGAAGGTCAGCGTCATGCCCGGGATCGGCTACGACCACCCGAACCAATCCCACTTCACATCACGCCACTTCTGGGAGGTCGGTGCCGCAGACGAACGTCTCGCGACCGGTTGGCTGGGTCGCTACCTCGATCGAGTCGGCAAGCCCGACAACCCGTTGCAAGGGCTCTCCCTCGACTGGAGCCTGCAGCCGTCGCTCGCCACGGCCAGGATGCCGGTGGCCGCGGTAGACGCGCCCGATCGCTATGACTTCTGGGCACGTGGGGTCTGGGGTGAGGTTTCCGACCGCATGGTCGACACGATCGGCCGACTCGGGGCGCTCCCGAGCCACGGCGATCCTGGTCTCGACGCTGCGAGCGATGCTGCGCGTCAGTCGGCGCGGCTCTACGAGCAGCTGACACCGTTTCGCCCCAAGGACGACCGCAAGTCGGTCGTCAGCCCCGTCGCCTATCCCGCCGGTGACGACGCCTTTCCCCGTCGTCTCGCAGGCCTCGCTGCGATGCTCGCTGCCGGCCTCCCGCTTCGCGTCGTAGCGCTCTCAGCCCCCGGCGGGTACGACACGCACGACAACCAGGCTGCAGAGCTCACTGACGATCTCAAGCTCACGGCGGATTCGCTCCTTGCCTTCCAGCGTGATCTCGAGGCGAGAGGGCTCGCCGATCGCGTGCTGGTGCACGTCTGGACGGAGTTCGGCCGCCGGGCGAAGGAGAACGGTTCGGGCGGTACCGATCACGGTGCTGCCGGAACAGGCTTCCTGATCGGCTCACGTGTGGCGGGAACGATGATCGGCGAGTTCCCGGGTCTGGCAAAGCTCGACGAGGACGGAAACCTCCGCGCGACGGCCGATTTCCGCGGCCTCTACGGCGCGATCCTGGAGGACTGGCTCGGAACGGACGCCGACGCAATCATCCCGGGCGCACGCAAGTTCGGCCGCCCGACGATCCTGCGATGAGGTTGGGCGCTGTCGCGGCGCTCGCGACCGGATTGGCGCTCGCCCCGGCTGCCGTTGCCGCAGCGCCGGCGCCGGCACGGGTGCAGGTATCGGGGGACGAGTTCACGCTGGCGGTCTCGAGATCCTCTATCCGCAGCGGGCCGGCGATCATCGAACTCGTCAACTACGGCGAGGACGATCACGATCTCGCGCTGCGACGCGTGGGCGGGACACGCACCTACCGGATCGGCGTCGTCCACCCCGGGAAGACGGGTGAGCTCGAAACGCGCCTGCGCGCAGGCCGCTTCGTCCTCTGGTGCACCCTCGCGAACCATCGCTCGCTGGGCATGCGGGCAACCCTGCGCGTCAGTCCCTGACTCTCACCAGCTAGCCGCGTCCGCCGCCGCCGAAGAGCGACAGCATGAGCAAGAACACGTTGAAGATGTCGAGAAAGATCGACGCCGCTAGGAGCGGTGCCGCCTCGATCTGCCCGGCATGGCGGAGCCGCTGGAAGTCGTACATGGTGTAGCCGGCGAAGATCACGAGTCCGAGGATGATGTAGATCAGATGGCCGCCGGGAACCGAGACGAACAACATCACGAGTCCGAAGAGAATCAGCCCCAGGAGAGCGAAGAACGAGATCCGCCCGATCATGCTGAGGTCGCGGCGAGTGGCATAGCCGTACGCACCGAATGCACCGATGAACAGCGCCGTAGCGCCGGCGGCCTGCCAGAGTGCGGACGGGTTGACGGAGGCGTAGTAGGCGAGGATCGGGCCAGAGCTGACGCCGATCAGGGCGCCCATCCCGAAGAGGAGGCCGATCGCGAGCTGTTCTGAGCGCTTGATGGCGGCGTTCATGGCGACGATGCAGACGATCGCACCGATGATCGCGGCCATCGCAACGCCGCGACTGAGGTCACGGCCGAGATAGGCGCCGAACCCTGCTACGGCGGCCGTGACGGCAACGAGGCCCATCGTCTGGCCGAAGATCGCGCGGGAACGGTCGCGGCTGAGCGCGACCGGCTGCTGGGAGACCTGCTCGAGGCTGCTCATGGCCGAATTGTACAAGCCTCCTGACGGCTCGTGGCGCACCGCGAGCGCGGTTCAGCGCCCGGGCAGTATCGCGAGGTCGGCGAGACGCGTCTCGGCACTCTCGGGATCGTCTGAGTCGTCGCAATCGTGCTCGTCTCGTCCTCCGAAGAACACGCCGGATCCGCGGACCCACGACCCAGCTCTGGGGGGATTTCAACGAGCCGGGTGATGTCAACGTATGATTCGGCGATGCCACGCCTCTACGGAGATCGGATCAGTGACTCGGAGAGCGCTGCATTGATTGCCAAGCTTCGGGCCAGGGGAACCTCGGAGGCGATCACCGCGGCCGACACGGTTGGCAAAGGACCGAGGCGTGACGCGACGGTGGCAACCTCGGAGCAGGCACGGAACACGATTCTGCTCGAGCTCCGTGATTGGGACGATCTGGACGCCACGGCACCTCGCCTCGCAGGGCTCCGCGACCGTCTGTCTGCGCCGCAGCAGGGCCACAGGATCATCTAGCGGCTTGGCTGAGCACGACCTCTTCTCGATCTCCTGTCCGGGACCTCATGAGAAGGGCGTCTGGTGCAAGAAGTGCCACGGCGACGGGATCGCAGCGGGCGGTAGCGACTTCAAGCCCGTGAAGGCGCCGAAGAAGACTCCCTGGAAGAAGTAAGACGCTCATTCGAGGTACGCCTGACGGGGGATGCATCGCCCCGATAAATCACCGATATCCCGTTCATGACCTGGTTGAGCGCGGACGCGCGCGCCGATGACGTGGCAGGCCTCTCGGATGCCGATCTCGACGCACTGCTGGGTGAGCTCGAGAGCGAGGAGCTGACGGCCTCGAAGCGCCGCGGCTCGTTACACGACCGGATCGAGTTCGTCCAGGCGGGCGGCGCCGCGTCGACCGACCCTGCGGACGGCCAGCTCGCGACGCTGCAAAGCAACGAGCGCCAGCTCTCGGATCGGCGACTCATCCTGCACCGGCAGATAGACGAGCTCCGTGCCGAGCGCAGCCGCCGGCTCGCAGCGTCGTCTGGGCTCTGAGCCCGGTCGTGGTGGCGTTCGAGAAAAAGTGACGTCTTTGCGACGTTTTCTTTGGTGACGTTCCCGGAGCGCGTCGGATTCGGTTTACGATTCGATCCCTCGGGGGAGGGTGCACAGTGGTCGTGTCTCGGCCGATATCAGCCGGAGTCCGCGCGCCATCCCAACCCACAGACGTATGCGTAAGCGATCCCAAACCGCCCGCCACATCCTCGCCATCGTCGTCGTGCTGGCGCTCACGGTCACTGCTGCGATAGCCGCAGGTCCGGCGCAGGCACTCACGAATTGCACCCCGTCCTCGTCCTGGGGCACGAACCGTGCCGACCTGGCCGCTCAAGTCGTCACCCTGATCAATCAGTACCGAGCTGGCAAAGGCCTCTCCCAGCTGGCGATCTCGTCGCCGCTGACCGCATCCTCCGCGTGGAAGTCATTGCACATGGCTGGGTACGGCTACTTCGCCCACGACGACCCGTCGCCGCCGGTTACCCGTAGCGCTTTCCAGCGCGCGAAGGATTGCGGATTCAGCGGGACGACCTGGGGAGAGAACATCGCGTACGGGTACTCGACCGCGCAATCGGTCGTCAACGGCTGGCTTGGCTCAGCCGGCCACAAGGCGAACATCGAGAACGCAGCGTTCAGGACCACAGGCGTCGGGGTGGCCGCCGATTCGAGCGGCCGGCTCTACTGGACGCAGAGCTTCGGCAACGACACCTCAGGCACGACCCCACCCCCGGCGCCTCCACCGACAGGAAGCGATACGCAGAAGCCGACAACTCCCACTGGGCTCTCACTGGCGTCGGCATCGCAAACCAGCGTTCAACTCCGGTGGACTGCAGCGGCCGACAATACCGGTGTGACCGGCTACGGGATCTATGTCGGCGGTGTATTGCTCGGCTCCGTCTCAGGGACGTCGGCTTCGGTGTCCGGCCTTGCGTGTGGTCGAAGCTACGGGGTGGGCGTCGACGCAGCGGACGCCGCCGGTAACCGCTCCGGAACCGCCACGATCACGGCCACGACGGCAGCCTGCAGTAGTGGGGGCGGAGGGAGTGACACCGTCGCGCCGACGACACCAGCGGGCATGGCCGTGTCCTCGGTGTCGCGCACGAGCGTGACCCTCCGGTGGACCGCCTCCACCGACAACATCGGCGTGACTGCCTACCGGATCTGGCGCGGGTCGACACTCCTCGGCACAACGACCTCGACCAGCGTCAACCTCACCGGGCTCAGCTGTGGCACCTCGTACCAAGTGGGCGTCGAAGCCATCGACGCCGCCGGCAACATCTCGCCTCGGGCAGTCCAAACTGTTGCCACGAGGAGCTGCTTCAGCTGGTTCTGACTCAGCGTCCCGACGCACAAGAACAGTTTGACGCCGCCGTTGCGTTTCGAATCGGCACTCTCAGAGCGAGACGCCGAAGATCAACGAGACCGCAACACTTTTTCAACATCGAGAGGCGTAGGGTCGAAAGCGTGAGGTGAGCGCTCGTCACGACGCACGGAGCCGCCCCGTTGACGAGCCCGCTGGGTGGCTGGGACAGGAACTTTGGACTCCTTTTCTTCCTGTCCCGGTCACCACCAGATCCTTCAGCCGCAACCCATGACGCTGTCGGTCCGGAGCTGCGCGGTCGTCACCTCGACGACCAGGGGTAGCGAATACCGGGACGGGGCACCGCGGAGATCGCGACCACGATCAGGCTGCTTCCGCTCGCAGCTCGATGCCGACGAGCCCGAGAACGGTCAGAAGCAGCCGCACGGCGCTCCTCCGTCGCTGCCGGAATTCCACATTGGACGGCGGTGGTCGATCAGATGCGGAACGCGACCGCGATGACCCCGATCATGACCGCAACGGCATAGGCGACCCACCACAGCACATACGCTGCCGAGCCGACGCCGTCCAATCGACTCCCGGAACGATCGTCGCCGGAATGAGAAGAAGACATCAGGTCGCCCCAATCAGTGTCACCGCCGCCACGACGTGTGAGTCTGACAGATGTCGAGAGGAACTGCGGTTTACTCAGCGATCCGTGCCCGCAGGGCGGGTCGCGCGCGTCAGAGCTTGGACAGCCAGCTCCGACCGACGACCAGATGTGGCGACAATTCGTCGCGTCGTGTGTCTCATGGGCTCACTCGACTGGACAAACCGAACTTGGCCGATGAGACCGGGCCGAGACGCCTACGGTTCAACCTCGAGATGCAGCCCCTCGTCCCACTGTTTGCGTACGTGATCGGACCAGTGGCAGACTTCGATTCGAATCCCGTCGGGATCGAAGACGAAGAAGGCGTAGTAGCCCGGGAGGTCTGATTCTTCCTCTGGCGGGCAGTGGATCCGGGCGTTCATGGCGAGACAGCGCTGATAGGCGTCGTCGACTTCGCTCGGATCGTCGACTGTGAAGGCGAGGTGCTCGATCCCTACTTCGAAGTAGTGGTGTTCGCCGCCGTCGGCCTTCCGGAGGCCGAGTCGGGTCTCGGGCTGGGCGCCCGGAACATGTTCCTGACCGAAGCCGAGGTAGACGACATCCTCGGTTCCCCGATACGTCCGAAACCGGCCCTCCACCGCGAGGCCGATTGGACCGAGCATGCCGAGGTAGAAGGCGAGGGAGCGGTCAACATCAGTGACCGCGAGGTCTATGTGGTCGAGGCCTCGTATGGCCATTCGGCCTCCTCTGTGACGCGTGTGACGCGTGTGCGGGACAGGTTATCCGCGACGTTACCAAGCTCGACTCCACCTCATCACCGCGGAAGGCGTCGACGTGACACCAGGAGGCAAGTCGGCCGCGTGCCACGGGCAGGGCCGTTCGCGAATACTGGGGCATGCGAGGTGGGCCGGACTCAGCTGCGCGATGTGGGAGCAACGCGTCCAGGCGGTAGGTTGGGCTCGTGAAGACGATCGGTGTCCTCGGTGGGCTGGGACCGCAGGCGACGATGGATTTCGAGTCGCGTCTGCACCGGGCTGCACAGCGGGTGATTCCACCCAGCCTGAACAGCGGTTATCCGCCGATGGTCGTCTACTACTACCGCTTCGTTCCGTTCATCACGAATGACGACGGGAGTCGGGTCCTGCCGCTGCGGCCCGACCCGAGGCTTGTCGACGCGGCCGAGAAGATCGGCGGCATGGCCGACTTCGTCGTAATCACCTCCAACTTTCTTCACACAGCTTCTGCGCCATTCCGGTTGATATGGGCACGTCTCTCCGGCCGTGCCTCGTCTTCGGCGGGGCGATCTCCCCGTCGTACAGGCGTCGCCTGATCTTGACGCGCCGTCGGCCGAAGTCGATGTCGCCCTTCCGGAGGCCGAGGGCCTCGGATACCCGGACGCCGGTCTGGGCGATGAACTCGACCAGGAGTAGGTGCTCCTCAGGCACCTCGGCGAGGAGCGCACGAAGTTCGTCCTCGGAGAGCGCCTTGACCTTCTCGACCTCATCGACATGGGGTTTGATCGTCGTGTGTGAGAGGCGTAACCCAGCCGCTGGGTTTGAACGGATCAAGCCGTCCTCCACAGCAGTGGCGAGCAGAGCGCGCACCGGAGCAAGTGCAAGCCTGACGGTGTTGGCCGAGACGCCGGTCGAGGCGACTCGTTGGGCGTAACTCTTCATGTCTGTCGGCCGTAACGAGGACATCGGCATGCTGCCGAAGAACGGGATCGCCTTCGTCTCGATGGCATGGCGGTATTGCTTCCGCGTCACCTCTCTAATGCCCTTGGACGTCCGGCCGCCGTACGTGTCCAGCCATTGCTTGGCGTAATCATCGAAGGCGACCTTCGACTCCTCGAAGTAGTCCCCCCTCTTGACGTCGGCGGTCAGAGCCGCCTTCACCGTCCGTGCTTCTACAAGCGTGTGCGCAAACCGTTTGCGCTGCTTGCCCGTCGTGTCGCGGAAGACGACGACATAGCGGTTGCCCTTCTTGTAGATCCCGGGCGTCTTGGTCTTGACGAGACGGACGCCGCCTGATGGGGTGCTTTCTTGCATGGGAGCTGACGACAACGCAAGCGAAGAAGTACGAGGCGGCGTTCCGACGACTCGCGTAGGCGTCACCGTCAACGAACCGTCTCGCAGCCGAACTACCGAGCCTCGGGTGCCGCTGCGGGAGCGTGCAGGATGTCGGCATGGAGGCAAGCGACCCGAGCGTTCGGTGGTGGGCGGTGCGTCGGGCGCAGAACAGCAAGCCCGCGACCTACCGTTGTCCCCTCTGCGGCAACCACCTGCCTGCGCTCAGCGAGCACATGCTGATCGCACCCGAAGGGGACACCGCGAGACGACGACACGCCCACACCAAGTGCGTCCTCAACGCCCGACGAGCAGGTCAACTACCAAGTCGTGACGAGTGGCGAGAAACCCAACCGCGGAAGCCCGGGTTCCTCGCACGCCTGCTTCGGCGCGACTAGAATCCATCGACCTGGGTCAGGCGCCGTGCAGCAGCGTCAAAAGGACGGCGTGCTGCTGGCCAGTCTGGGGGTGTTCTGACCGGAGCGGTCAGCGGGCGGGAGGGGCCTGCGGGAGCGGGCGCTCTCCGTGTCAGCGCACCTTGTAGGTGAAGACGCGGGTGGTGGTCTGGCCCGGCGTGATGATCTTGATCTTGATCTTCAGCTGCTTGCCCTTCGCCGTCTTCGGGACGACAAACGAGAGGCGCGCCTTCCCCGCCTTGAACGACTCAACATGCTTGATCGGCTTGCCGGCCACAGACGGATCAGCAAGCATCCTACCCGCCCTCAGCGGCGTACCCGTGTCGCTGCGTTTCACTGCCAGCGTGAACGTGAAGCGCTGGCCCGCGACCGGCCGTGCCGGCAGCGCCAACGGCTTCCCGAACACCGGCTTAGGCTTCACGACGGCAGGCGGCGGCGTCGGCACGGTCGAGGTATTCGCCTTCAGCACGAGCGTGTTGTCGGCGGGGTTCGGATCGGCTGCCGAGAAGCCGGTCGTCGCTGTCAGCACCAGTTCGCCGGTCGCAGTCACCGCGGTCACTAGCGTCACGTTGCCGAAGGGAACACTCGAGGAGAGCCAATCAAGGTTGCAGCGCAGCTTTCTCGCGCCCGTTGCGACGCAGCCGGAGCCGCGGTCTGTCTGCGCCAGCACGAGCGCGACACCGGTCGGCAACTCGGCGTCCACGTACACGCCCGTCGCCGAACCAGAGGTTAGGTCGCTGACACGCAATCGCCACGTGAGCGTGCCCCTAACCGGTACAGACACGGGCTCGGCCGAACCCGTCAGACGCAAATCAGCAGCGCTGACACTGCCACCGCCACTGCCACCGCCACCGCCGTACTCGTACTGCGCCAGCGCAATGTCGCTCTGCGTGCGGTCGATACCGCCAAGCGATGCGAAGACCATGAGAGATACCACTGTGACGGCGACGATCGCCGCTGCTCGTACGCCCCGGTTCTCTGTCGGTTCTTCCATGAACGTCCTCCGACATCATGTCGAAGTCTCAGGATGAGTAGGTGCAGTTCTTGGGATTGTAGGTGCAGTTCTTGGCCAGATCTTGCGGGAGACTACTTGGAATCTGCGTGGATGTCGACCTCGAGAGCGGCGATCTTGACACTTAAAGGGTTCAGTGCCCTTGCGCGAGTGAGGGCAGTCACCCTTTCGGCGCCCACGGAGCCGGCTGCGAGGTCGTACCAGATGCTCCACTCGCCGGGATCGCGTCTCGCAGCGCGGCGCAATACCTCCCTCGCCGCCTCGTTCTCGCCGCCTCGGGTGAGCGCCTCTCCGAGCAGTTGGTCGCCCTTGATCGACCAGGGCATCCAGATACGCGCCCGCTCGGCGGCTGCCACAGCCCGCCCAGGATCGTCGGCCGCGAGAGCGTCAAGGGCGTCGGCGGCCGCCCGGTTACCGACGTGGACGACGAGTGAGGCGACGAGTGCGGCACCGACCGAAGCGAGAATTGCTGCGCGGCGGCCGGGGGTGAGAGCGACGACACGCTTTCGCGGCTCGAGCACGAGCAACACCGCTCCGCAAGCGAGCGCGACGAGCGTGAGCAGAGGGATCTCCCAATCCCAGTCGACCGCGGCATGAAGCAGGAACGCCGCGAGCACCCCTACGGCCGCGGGAGCGCTCCGATCACGCCACACCCGGCGTAAAGACGCAAAGGGTGCCGCGAGCACGACGAGCAGCAACGCGAGTCCCATCGGGCCGAGCTCTGCAAGCGTTTCGAGGTACAGGTTGTGGGCGTCGCGCGCATCGTTCGCGACCGGCCGCTCCCTCACCCAGACGCGCCCGAACGAGCCGGCGCCACCGCCGAGGAGCGGCTCGCGCCCGACCATCCGCGTTGCGACCCGCCAGTAGGCAGCTCGCCCGTTGCCTGATCCCGAGAGTAAGCGGCGGTCGAGTCCGCCGGTCGTCGCGGGAGGATCCTCCACGAACGTAGCCCGGACACGATCGACGATCGTACCCGGCCCGCCCGCCCGCACGAGCCCGGCAAGACCGATAAGCAGGACGAGCGCGACCGCGCCGGCCGTAACACTGCGTCGCACCGCCCGCCCAACCCGGACGCGCGGGATCACCCATGATCCAGCCACCTGCACCGCCGCGGCGAGGGCCGCCAGCACTACGAGCTGCCAGGCGAGCCGATGCCCCGCCCGCTGCGCCGTCTGCAGGGTGGCGCCGGCCGTCGTCAGGGCGGCCGAACGGCCGGCCAGCACGACCGCGGCGAGAGGGACAGCAAGGAACGTCGCGAGCAGGAGCGCAGCTCGCAACCGGTCACGATCGAGCGCGACGAGAACGATAAGGCCAACGGCGAGCGCCGCCACAGATCCGCGGCTGAACGTGTAGTAGAGGCAGGTGAGCAACGGCACCGTAGCGGCAGCCGCAAGCGGCGCCCGCACCTCATCTCGCTGCAAAGCGATCCCGGCGGCAAGAACGAGTCCGAACACGACGAGAAGCCCGAGAGCGTTCCAGTAGCCGATCGGCTTCGCGAGCTGGTAGCCGGACGACGGGTCGTAGGCGCCGCCGAGCAACCCGGGAGCGAGCCGCGTGCCCAGCGCATAGATTGCCACGATCGTGGCTCCTGCTGCGATCCCCTCGAGCAGGGCCGGCACGGTCGCCGGAACCAGGCAGAGCAGGAGCGCGGCGGCCGCGGCCAGGTAGAGGAGTGTGCGCTCCGCCTCTACCACCGGCAACCCGGCGCTCGCCGACCAGAAAACCGACGCGAGCTGCCAGAGTCCGAACGCGCCCAGAGCTCCCAGAAGGCCGAGGGCGGGCCCGCCGATCTCGACGCGGGCGACGAGCACGACAGACGCGAGCAGAACGAGCACGAACGCGAGCGTGACGAGTCCCCAATCGGACGGGAAGTAGCCACCGCTCGAGAACGCGAGCACGACAACACACCCAGCACTGACGGATCCGGTGGCAATACGCGCTCTCACCCGATGCTGTTTGGCACCCCTCAGACCAAATTCGGAGTACCCGCGATCTCGCTCACGGAGACACCCACGCGGTTCCCGAGAGCACGACGCCGAAGCCGTCCACACCAAGCCGGGACGCGCGGGCAGCGCCGATGCCGCTGCCCGCTCCTGAGACGATCGCACCCTGCACGAGTTCGATGCTACGGCCAGCTGAGGACGGGACGTGGAACAACCGAACTCCCGTTGCCCGCACTCCGTGCAGAACACAAGCAGTTCGCCCGCGCCGTCTGACTCGACGCTCCACTCGTCGTCGGCGATCTCGCTGGGGCGCGGTTCACGCTGGCAGTTGGCGCAGCGCGGTTCTTCGGGATCGTCGGTCACCGTCGCGTAGTGACCGCGTGGTATGGGTCGTAGACCGTTCGCGGGCATGCACCCCAAAGCCCAAGCCGTTTCCTGTCGTTCTTGCCGTGACCGCGACGTTCCTCCTTGCACACGCAGAAACCAGCAAGGCTTACCCTGGGTTCATCATGAAATAGCGATGCCGGGGCTGGGAGTCGAACCCAGACGTCCCGAAGGACACCCGATTTTAAGTCGGCCCGACCGTCTCGGCCTGTCTCGGCGGGTCTGGTTGGCCCACGTGTTGCCCACGCCGTTGCCCACCCCGAGGCCCGCCAGCACGCCCGCCGACGGGATCGAATCGTCATGCACGTAGACCGACTCGGTGAACTCCCACGAGTGGTGCCCGAGAGCGTTCCGGATCTGCTCCTTCGGCACCCCACGCTGATGCAGGATCGTCGCGTACGAGTGGCGGAGCGCGTGCAGGCCCACCGGCCAGGAGACCCCGGCCTTCTCGCCAGCCCGCCGCACAGCGTGATACAGCGACGACCGCGACAACGGCGAGCCGTCCAGCCGAGCGAACAACATTGGGGACGTCAGCTCGATGTGTTCGGTCGGTGGTTCGCCTTCCCTCGGCCGACGATAGGCCGAAGAACACGAACACGTTGACAGGAGCGAGTGGTAGCACGGTCACCAATGCCCCGCTCAATCCCCATGCCGCAGCGTTGAGAGGACGAATCGGCTTGCCCCGTTGCGGCGGCGGGCATAGGGTTCCGCACCATGAGCGCCGCACCGATCTCATCCGTGAGGGAGGACGAACGGCGGCTGGCGTTCGACACCCTCGTCTCGGCGTTCACCTACGACCCGGTCATACGCTGGCTGTATCCGGCGTCGCAGCAGTACGAGACGCATTTCCCTGCGCTCCTCGCGGGTTTGGGCGGCAAGGCGTTCGCCCACGAAACGGTCTGGAGTTTGGGCGCGTTCTCCGCCGTGGCCCTCTGGCTGCCACCCGGCGAGGAGCCGGACGGCGATGCCATCGTCGCTGCTCTCACCGAGACCGTTTCACCCGAGCAACATGAGGACATTTTCGCGGTGGTCGACCAGATGGGCGAAGCTCATCCGGTGTTTCCTCATTGGTATCTCCCGTGGTTCGGCGTCCACGATGCTCTGCAGGGGAAAGGTCTCGGTGGACAACTCATGCGGCATTGTCTCGCCATAGTCGATGCGAGCCACCTGCCCGCTTACCTCGAAACCCCCAATCCACGCAACATCTCCTTCTACGAACGCCACGGATTCGAGGTCACAGGCGAGGCCCGAGCTGGAGCCTGCCCACCGCTCGCGTTCATGCTCAGATCAGCGCAGTAAGGCATCGGCGCACTCGCTTCCGCTCGCGAACCTCACGCCAAGCGCAGTCTCGGGTCAGGTGCCGTGCCGAAGCGTCCACAGGACGGCGTGAGATGGACGGTGGACACGGATGCCGGGGATCAGTCGGCGGAGTAGCCTCTGGCCTTCGCATTTCTCTCAATACCGCGCTTCGGCGCTGCCAACATCGGGAGGTCAAGGATGGAGTTCGTAGCCACGATCGCCGTGGTCGCCTCAGTCCTCGTATTCGCATACCAGGCACGCGAGCTTGCCCGTCAATCACGGGTCGGGAACGAGGTCGCGGGAACCCAGGCGCACCGAGAGATCCTTCTTCACTGGAAAGAGGTCAGCGACGTCTTCATCCAATACCCGGAGTTACACGCCTACTACTACGACCAATCACCGAACCCGCCGAGCGCCACCGACAGTGTCCGGCTCGCGGTCATCGCCGACCAGCACGCCGATTTCCTCGATGCCGTCCTCATCACGAGCAAACAACTCGCATCGTATGAATACACCGGGCTGACCTACGAGTGGGACGACTACACCACAAAGGTCGTGCGATCCTCGTCGATCCTTCGGTCGACCATCCGCGACACCGGCGATTGGACAAATCTCGACCCCTTCGTTTCCCGCTACGACGAATCGCAGACAACTCTTTCGAAGGGAGCAAGCTAGCCGAGCCAGCGGCCCCTCCCTACCAGGCCGCTAGCCCTGCCTACCTCCTGCCCCCGAACCCCCGCTGCCAGCACATCGGGCACAACACGCGGGTCGGGTGCCGTGCCGCAGCGCCCACAGGACGGCATGAGGCAACTGGGCCTGTCAGGGCGTGGTCACTCCACGTCGTGGGGTGTGGCGGAACAGGACGACCGAGGTTGCGATCATCCAGATCCAGACAATCGGCACACCGCCCATGAGCGCGCCGGACACGTCGTGGAAGGTACCCCGTGCCCCGAGGCCGCCCACGCCGACTACGCCGCCGACAAGAAGCAGTGCGCCGCCGAGGGCCCCGACCCAGCCGAGCCAGCGCGGGAACAGCCGCGAGAGGATCATGGCGATCGCGCCAGCGAGCACAGAAACGCCGATCGGCCCGAACACGAGCTCGAACACGACCGAGCCCGCCGCGTCCAGCGCGACGACCGCGCCCTCATTGCCGCCCGCTTGTGCGACCCAGGCCGCCGCAGCCGTGATCCCGAACGAGATCACCTCGATTGCGACACTCAGCCCCATCGCCGCCACGGCGATGTTCGCGAACAGCCGCTCGCGCCGCATGCCCCGGAACGCATCGCGCAGTCCGATCGTGAAGATCACGCGCCCGAACAGCATGACGCTGAACCAGCCCGCCGCAAGACCGATCGTCTTCGGATGACTGTAGGCCGCGACGATCGCGTTTGGATCGCGGCCAAGCTTGTCCGTCGGGACCGAGGGGATCGACAAGATCGCGACCCACTCCAAGAAGTACATCGCCGCCCCGATAAGCGCGACCCGGTTCCCGACCAACCTGCTGCGATCCGATTCCATAGCGCCGGGAGTCTCCCGAACCTCCGCGGCAGAGTCAAGCGCAGCCCCAGCGAGCAGACGCTCGCCTGCGCCAGCGTTCGCGAATGTCACATGAGGGGTCGCCCCGCGTGCTGGGCGCGCTCGGCGGCCATGAGTGTGCGTTGTCCCGGCGTTTGACGGGGTTGGTGTCACGTGGGAGAGTTGCGGGCTCAGCGGGTCGAGTCGCGCAGATGGTCTCTGGGCAGCCGCAGTTTGGCATCGCCTCGGGGTCGCCGAGCCTTCTTGCCTCGCTGATCTTGTCCGGGGTCGTCAACAGAGGAGAGAACCATGAGGAAACACGGGGTCGTGTTTGCGCTGTGCGCTGTGTCGGTTGCAGTTTGGGTGGCGTCGGCGTCTGCGATCAGTAGCCCGCAGACGTTCAGCCTTCTCGAGGTGAGCGGCAACAACGAACAGCCGCTGGGTGACTTCACGTTCGACCGCCCCCCCGTCGGCGGCGACCGGATCGCATTCACGAACGAGCTCTACAAGTGGGCTGGAACCAAGAAAGGTGCCCGGGTCGGCAGTGACCAGGTGATGATCAGCTTCATCACGGGATTTGGCACGGACTTCTCCACGAAGGCGACCGCGCTCTTTACGGCGCAGGTGTATCTCCCGGGCGGAACGATCTTCGCCGAGGGATACGGCCACATCAACCCCAACGGCCCATCGAAGTACAGGTTCCCGATACTCGGCGGTACAGGCAAGTACGACAACGTCCGCGGCTACGTCAACGTGCGTGACCTCGGCGACGGCAACGGCAACACGACAAACATCGAGTTCCACCTGCTGCCCTAAGCCGGCCACGTCTCAGGCGTCAACCCCCAGCTCCCGCGGCGGGCCGGGGGTTAACGCCGCTCGCCTGGGCCAGTGATGCTTCTATGTTTGTCAAGCGTCTCGCCAAGCGCTCGGATGTCCGGAGAAACGGGGGAAGCTCAGTTTGTCTCTGGGAGCCCAGTCACCACCGGTGACGACCGAGCGCTGGGCCTCGTCGACTTCGCGATGTTCCCGCACCTGAACCACGAGGCAATGCCAGACCACTCGATGGCCGCCGCGGAGCTCTGGGCGGCCGGTCTGACGGTTCCGGCGTACGCAATCGACGACGAGACCGCGATCAAAGTGGTCGGTCGCACCATCGAAGTCGTCTCCGAGGGGAAGTGGCAGCTGTTCAATGCCCGCGCGAACGCGCGCGAAGTTTCGTAGAAGACGCTGTCTCCTCGTCTGGGCCGCAGTGACGTCGCCCTAGTCGGGCCTCCCCCCAGAGCGCCTGTTGCCCTAACGGTTGCCCTCAGCCCGTCTCGGGGTCGCAAGGTGCACGGGACACGGGACACATCGGCCGAACAGCCTGGAATTGCCTACTTACAGGCGATTGCAAGCGATGCCGGGGCTGGGAGTCGAGCCCAGACGTCCCGAAGGACACCCGATTTTGAGTTCGGCTGATCCCGTCTCGTCCGACCTCTTGCTGTCGATGGGTCGCGTTCGGAGTGCACTGCTCCCAGAGGTCATCCTCGGTCACCCTCGTTGCGACGGCCCTCGCGCCAAGCCAACAGTGATATCGGCCAGGGTGGTCTGTGAGCGAAATGTCCCTGGTTCGGCGGTCGGTTGTGTGATGATCAGCGTTCGCAGATGAGGAAGATCATCGCGTTTCTGATCACCGTGCTGGTGCTGCTCGCGCCGACTGGGAGTGCGGGGTCGCGGGTACCTCAGCACGTGACGTTCATCGGCGATTCTGCGGCTGGCGGCATTCCCGGCAACTCAGCCGCGATAGCGATCCTAGGCCTGGGGATCGACCTCGACATCCAAACCGCGGCATGCCGTGCGGTCGATGGAGACAGCTGTCCGATCGATGGAGTGCGGCCGCCGAACGTCGTGCAGTTAGCGAACTCGATGGGATCGAAGCTCGGCCCCAACGTGGTGGTCGCGGTTGGCTACAACGACCCTAAGACCCAGTATCCGCAAAACATCGAGGACGCGCTCGCCGCATTCAGGGCAGCCGGTGTCAAACGCGTCTATTGGCTAACGCTACGCACAGTGCGTGACGGGTACGCGAGCATGAACAACGACATCACCAGTGCTGCTACCAACCATCCGGAGCTGAGCGTGATCGACTGGAACGCGTACTCGCGCAGCCACGACGAGTGGTTCCAGCCAGACGGGTTACACCCCCTCTGGCCAGCCTCCAGGGCGATGGCGAAGTTGATCCACCAGAGGCTCGTCGACGACAGCGTCGCGATCACGCCGGTCAGGCTCACGACTTCCACCCTTCCTGCAGCACACACCGCGAAGTCCTACAGAGCGACACTCGCGGCAGCCGATGGCGTGACGCCCTACCGCTGGATGCTTCTGACACCCCCACCGAAAGGACTCCGCCTCTCGGCGAACGGCGCGATCATCGGCAAACCACGTGTCACGCCGGGCGCGTACACCTTGAACGTCCTCGTGAAAGACGCCACCGGAACATCTGACGAGCAGGCCATCCCGCTCCTCATCAGGCCGTAAGCCAGCCCCGGCAGACGCACTCCGCCCCGTCCTCGACATGGATAAACGCCCCCGCCCGTGCCACTGGATAATCACCTGCGCCACGCCGCTTACGGCCCGAAGCACTGGTGTAGCCTCCACAGCGCCACCCCCGGAGAGCTTGTTGCCCTCTCAGTTGCCCTCGGCGACCCGAGGGTCATCTCTGCCGGATACCGAACCGCATGAAACAGCGATGCCGAAGGGGGGAATCGAACCCCAACGCCCTTGCGGGCGCCGGATTTTGAGTCCGCGTCGGATGTGCAACTTTCCATCTGCTTTCCATCTCACGAGAGGAGGCCCCTTCCGGGGCCTCTCTCATCTCGTGGATATGGCGTGGTTCCTGGTGTTGCGGTGAGTGGGCGCTACTGGGCTCGAACCAGTGACCCCCAGCTTGTCGAGCTGGTGCTCTCCCAACTGAGCTAAGCGCCCTAAAGGTGCCTATTTGCAGGCACTTCGTGCTTTTGTCTAGCTTTGTAGCTCTCCCAACTTTCCGAGAGGACTGGATTCTAGCTTAGCCAGGGTCGCTTGGTTTCCCGACGACTCTCGGAGGACGTTCGTCCCCCACCGACTGGCGCCGATCTGGACTTCGTCGTGCCTCGGGTCGGATGAGTCGAACGGCCAGTAGGCTCAACGTACGGTCAGTGGGCAAGCCGGAGCCGCCGACCTTGCGCTCGATCCCCCCGGCGTCCACGACAGCGGAGTCCTGCCAACCGAACATGCCCGTCACGTACTCGCCCGGGCGAAAATCGGAATCTCGCGACTCTTCGACCCGCCCGACGGCGAGCGAGCGCATGACCGCACCAACCGCTACAGGCTCGGAATAGTTAGCGACCGCTCTCACCCAACCGCGCATCGCGGGATCGACCGACAAGTAGATATTCCGCACCAGCACCTGACCATCCGAACACGACGGCACAGGAACCTCCACGATCTCGAAATGCTCCGCCTGCGGAACACCGAACGGCCTCGACTTCAGCCTGACCTGCCGACTCACCCGTTCACGCATACCCACCGGTGGACTCTAGGCAAGCTTCCTGCCGCGCCTCACAGCAACCGCTCCTGAAGGCCCGACACGGTGCACTGAACGCGAGAAGCCCGGAAGCGGCACTGCGAGTTGCGCAGCGACCGATCGCTCGTCGCCGACCTCGCCCTCGGACGCCACCGGGTACTCAGTGCGGTTTTCAGCCCGAAGAAGACTACTGTTGCGCGCATGACTGAAAGCGTGAGCAATCCCGAAGAGGATGGAGGGAGTTCGAGGCTCGCGCTTCTGTTGGCGGGCGCGATGTTCGTGCTCGTGGTGGACACGTCGCTGATGAACGTCTCGATCTCGGCGGTCGTCAGCGATCTGAACACGACCGCGAGCAGCGTGCAGGCGGCGATCGCGCTGGAGGCGCTCGTCTCCGCTGCGTTCATCCTGATCATGAGCAAGGTCGGCGACCTGATCGGGCGCAAGCGCGCCTACGTGTTGGGCCTACTCGCCTACGCAACGGGGGCGCTCGCGATGACCTTGGCGCAGAGCCTGACGGCGATCATCGTTTTCTGGGCGATCATCGGTGGCCTCGGCGCCTCGCTGCTGCTGCCCGCGATGCAGTCGCTGATCCACGGCAACTTCGAGGGCGCGGCCCGCAAGAGGGCCTACGCGCTCGTCGGAGCTGCAGCCGCGATCGCCGCCGCCGTCGGCCCGCTGCTCGGCGGCTTCGTCACCACCTATCTGTCGTGGCGGGTCGGCTTCGGGCTCGAAGTCGTCGTGATCGCGATCGTGCTCTCCCAGATCAAGCTGATCCGCGACGTGCCCTACACGGGGCCGAGGCAGATCGACCTCGTCGGCGCCGTCCTCTCCGTGATCGGGATGGGCGGCCTCGTTCTCGGCATCCTCGTCTGGCAGGAAGGCGGAGACTACGTCGTGCTGCTGATGGCCATCGGCGCCATCGCGATGGCGCTGCTCGCCTGGTGGCTCGTCCGCCGCAAGCGCGAGGGCAAGCTGACCCTCATCGACCCTGGCCTCTTCCGGTTCCCGCACTTCACGACCGGCATCTCAGGGCAGCTGCTCCAGAACGTGACGCTCGGCGGAGCGATGATCGCGCTCCCGCTCTTCCTCCAGATGACGCTCGAGTACAACGCGATGCAGACCGGGCTGACCCTGGCGCCGCTGTCGCTGAGCATGTTCGGTGTCGCGATCCTGGCCGGGCGCAGGGGGGGAAAGCGACGAGCGAGCAACATCGTCCTGGTGGGGTTCGCACTGAGCGCGATCGGCCTCGCGCTGATCATCCCGCTCGTGCCCCGCACCCACAGCGGCTGGGCGCTGGTCA
Organism: uncultured Thermoleophilia bacterium; assembly: GCA_963784945.1. Taxonomy (GTDB): domain Bacteria; phylum Actinomycetota; class Thermoleophilia; order Gaiellales; family Gaiellaceae; genus Gaiella. The sequence continues at coordinate 179,979 of CAWATN010000014.1, forward strand.
TCCCGCTACTGATCACAGGCTCAGGGCTCGGGCTGCTCGTCTCGCAGCTGAACAACTACACGCTCTCCCCGATCGACGACGAGCGGGTGAGCGAAGCGGCCGGGATCAACTCCGCGGCCGGGTCGTTCGGCCTCTCCTTCGGCCTCGCGATGGCAGGCGGGCTCCTACTCGCGTTCCTAGCCTTCGAGTTCACAAACCTCGTTCAGGACAGCGTCGTGATCCCACCCGGACAGCAAGAGCAGATCTCTGACACCCTCGAGAACGACGCCGAGGTCATGAGCAACACCCAGCTCGAGCCGCTCCTCGCCGGCGAGCCCGCAGATGTGCAGGCGGAGATCCTCCGCATCAACAAGCAGGCACGCGACCGCTCCCTGCAGATTGCGCTGCTCGTCCCTGTCCTCGCCAGCCTCCTCGGCCTCGCCGACGGCTTGCGCATGCGACGCCTCCCCGATCCCACACCCTCCGAAGCCGCCGAAGGGATGGCCCTCGGGTGATTGTTAGTGACTTGAACCTGCCAGGCAGAGCATCCACGGCCATGCCTATTCGCGCCTGACCCTCCGGCCAAGCTCGCGGGTCTCGTGCTGGCGCTCTATGTCCTCGTGATCTGGATGCTGCTGGAGATCCTCTTCCGTGCCGATTTCTCCGGCGGGATGAAGGTCGCCTGGATCGTCGTGGCGCTGCTCTTCGCCCCGGTGGCGGTGCCGATCTGGTTCCTCTGGGTGAGGCGCAAGGACTACTCGAGCGCGTAGGCAGCTGCGCCGATCGCGCTTCTACCGGGAGCCTTGATCTCATCCGATCGCCAGCGCTGGCTTGCCCCACGAACGGGCAACAGGGGCTACGCCCCTCGTGAGGAGGTGACGTGAGAGCTCTGACGGTGTAGCTTCGGACATGTGCACGAAACACTGGGCATCGACTTGAGTGCGGCTCGCCGACGTGGAGGGTGAGCGGAAGATGATCCACAGGCGCGTTGCTGCTGTGGTGTCGTTGGTGCTGTTCGTGGCGGCGTGCATTGTCGCGGCGGTCGAGGCGGTCCGGGACTTCCCCCGCAGTCTCGTCGCGGTCGGGTTGCTGGTTGTGGGTGCCGCCGCGGCGTGGCAGGCGGTTCGGCGGCGAGGCCGAGTTCGGCACCTGTTGCTCGCGGGCGTTCTGCTCCTGCTCGTAGGGGCGGTCGTCGTTGTGCTCACAGGAGAGAGGGTAGGTGTCGGGCTCGTCGCTGTAGCGCTCCTCCTCGTGAGCGTTGCGCTCGCTAGGCGCGTGTTCAGCGTTCGCATCGCGCTTCCGCCGTCCGATCCCCCAACCAAAGCGGTTGTGATCTGGAATCCGAAGTCGGGAGGCGGCAAGGCTGTGAGCAACCACCTAGCCGACGAGGCGCGGAAACGCGGGATCGAGCCGATCGAGCTGAAGCCCGGGGACGACCTGGAAGAGTTGATCCGCGGCGCTGTGGCTGGTGGTGCCGACGGGCTCGCCGCGGCCGGCGGCGACGGCACTCAGGCGCTCGTAGCGTCGATCGCAGCCGAGCACGACCTTCCGTTTGCGTGCATCCCGGCCGGCACGCGCAATCACTTCGCGCTCGACCTCGGAGTTGATCGTGACGATGTCGTCGGCGCCCTCGATGCGTTCGTCAAAGGTGGCGAGCGCCGTATCGATCTGGCCGAGGTCAACGGCCGGGTGTTCGTCAACAACGTGTCGCTTGGGCTCTACGCGGAGGCGGTTCAGCGCGAGGGATACCGTGACGCCAAGCTGCGCACGATCCTCGACACCGCGCCCGACGTGCTCGGCTCGCAGTCGAGCGGTCCTACGAGCGAGCTCGGCTGGCGCGGCGAGGACGGCACCGCGCACGAGTCGGCGGCGGTGATCCTGGTGTCCAACAACACCTACCGGCTGGGGCGGCCCGTCGGCTCCGGTACGCGCCCGCGGATCGACGGCGGCGAGCTCGGAGTGGCGGTGCTGACCTCAGCGCCGGGAGCGGGCGGCCCCTGGCAGCAGTGGTCGGCACCCACGTTCGAGGTGACATCGTCGCAACCGGTACCGGTGGGCGTCGACGGTGAGGCGCTCGTGATGGATCCGCCGCTTCGCTTCCTCAGCCGGCCCGGCGCCCTGCGGGTGCGCCTCGCACCGCAACACCCAGGCGCCTCACCATCGGCCGGGCTCCCCGACGGGATCGCCGACCTGCTCAGACGGCTCCTTGCCGTGGCCGCCGGACGAGCCTGAGGCTCGAGGCACGAGCGGTGCCGGTCGAGCAGACTCCAACCCGTCGGGGACTCCCGTGGCCGCCTCCCTCGGAGGAGTTCCTCGTCCGGCCCGGCCGGGACGTCGGTTGGGCGAGCCTGCTGCTCGCGCTCGTGGCGCTTGGAGCGCTCCTGATCCCCGCCGGGCCGCTCGCGCTAGACAGTCGCTGGTCGGAGCTGATGCAGGACAGCGAGACGTCCTTCCTGACGCACGTTGCGCTGGTCTGCAATGCCCTCGGCCACGGCGTCTGGCGCGCTTTGACGATTGCCGGGATCGGCATCGTGCTCGTGGTCGCGCGCCGCTGGGCGGCGCTGATCGCGTTCGCTCTCACCGAGGCGCTCACCCCGTTGCTCGTCAACCTGATCAAGGTGGCCGTCGAGCGGGAGCGCCCGCCAGGGAAGATGCTCGAGGCACACGGTACGTCCTACCCTTCCGGCCACGCCGCCTACGCCGGCGCGACAGCTGTTGCGCTCGTGATCCTCTTCAGCAAGGCAGGCCCACGGCGGCGCTTGTTGTACATCCCGGCCGCCGTAGTGATCGCGTTGATGGTCTGGAGCCGCACCTACCTGCAGGTGCATTGGCTCTCCGACGCGGTCGCGGGGGCGACTCTTGGCGTCGCGGTGACGCTCCTCTGTTTCGCGGGCGTCCAGATCGTTCTCGGCCGGGTATCCGGGCGAGACCAATGACCCGTTGCTTCAGAGGGTGCCCACCGGCGGGCGCCTTGGATCAGCCGCTCCGGGCCTGGCGGGTGATGTCTGCGAGGGCATCGTCGATCGAGTCGTAGAAGTGCCTCCGGTCGAGTGTCTCGAGGAGGCCGTAGCGCGTCACCAGGTCGTGGAGGCGGCTGCGTAGCTCGACGAAGACGATGTGGACGCCACGCTCGTTGAGTTCCTTGTCGAGGCGTTCGAGCATGTCGGCCGCGGTGACGTCGATGTCGGTGATCGCTTCGCACTGGACCACGACCCAACGGGCTCCGGAGCTGCTGACGAGCCGACGGATCTCCTGCCGGAACGTGCCGGCGTTGGCGAAGAAGAGGGGTGCTTCCCAACGGAAGACAACGACGTCGGGGGTCTGCGTTGCGTCGGGATAGACGGCGATGCTGTGCCAGGAGTCGAGCGAGGCGACCCGGCCGAGGACCTGGCCGGTGGGCCACCAGTTCCGCTTGAAGAAAGCGAGGATCGAGAGCGCGACCGCGATCAGGATCCCCTCCAGGACGCCGAAGAACACGACTCCCAACGTCGCCGTCATCGCCAGCATGAAAGCGGACGTGCGGACGCGCAGGAACTTTGCGACCGTGGCGATGTCCATCAGCGACAGCGCTGCCGCGATCACGATCGCCGCGAGCGCCGCGTTCGGGAGGTTGGCCAGCAACCCGGGCAGGAAGAGCAGCATGATCGCGACCAGCGCCGCGCCGACGAGCCCGGTCACCTGGCTCTTGGCGCCGCCCTGCTCAGCGACTGCCGTACGCGAGCCACTGGTGGAGACAGGGAAGCCCTGGAAGAGGCCGGCGAAGGCGTTGGCGGCACCGATCCCGATCATCTCCTGGCTCGCGTCGACCTCGTCGCCGCGGCGGGCCGCGAAGCTGGTCGAGGTCGCGATCGTGTCGGCCAGTGACACGAGCGTGATCCCGATCGCGGCAGCAAGCAGCGCCCCGATGTCGCTGAGAGCGACAGACGGGAACTGTGGTCGAGGCAGCCCCTGCGGAAGCGAGCCCACGGTCGAGACGCCGTGGCTGGTCAAGTCGAACAACGACACGGCGAGGATCGAGAGGACGACCGTGATGAGCACGGCCGGAAGTCGTCGTGTGAAACGGGGCAGGATCAGCAAGAGGGCGAGCGAGGCCAGGCCGACTGCCACCGTGTAGCTGTTGCGCTGGTCGAACCCGTTGATGAAGGCACGCAGCTCGTCCACGAACGCGTCGGCGTCGGTGGAAAAGCCGAACAGCTTCGGGAGCTGGCCGACGATGATCGTCACGCCCAGGCCGATCATGTAGCCGACCTGGACCTCCTTCGAGAGCAGGTCGGCCACGAAGCCCAGCTTGCCGAGCCCCAGCCCGACCTCGATCGCCGCGACCAGCAGCGCCAGCATCCCCGCCAGAACCACCAGCTGAGCCGGGTCGTCGGTGACCGAGAGAGGGAGAATCGCGACGAGGATCAGCGGGCCGAGCGACGAGTCCGGCCCCAACACGAGCACCCGCGACGGGCCAAACAGCGCATAGCCGACCAGGCAAGCCATCGTCGTGTAGAGCCCATTCACCGCCGGCAGGCCCGCCAGCTCCGCGTACGCCATCCCCTGCGGCACCAAGATCGCTGCCAATACCACGCCCGCGACGAGGTCCGAGCGCAACCATCCCCGCTGATAGCGCCTCAGCAGCCCGACACCCGGAACCCACCGGTCGAGCCCTCCCCTCGACGACGTCGGAGACCGCTCCGAGCTCATCCACGCACCTCACCGCGAGCCATGAGACGGCCCTGGACAGCTCTCCGATCGCGGTGACCGCTCAGAACGGTGTCGGGATGTGCTGCAGGTGCAGATCCGGCCCCGAGTCGCCGGCGGCGGTCTGCCGCGGTGGCAGCTCGACGTCGTGAGGCTCGAGCGGCTCGTACGGGATCCGATCGAGTAGGTGGGTGATGATGTTGAGCCGGCCACGCTTCTTGTCGTTCGTGTCGGCCACGTACCAGGGGGCCCAGTCCGTGTCGGTGGCCCGGAACATCGCGTCGCGGGCGCGCGAGTAGTCGTCCCAGCGGGTGTACGACTTCAGGTCCATGTCCGAGAGCTTCCAGACCTTCCTCGGGTCGTCGATCCGGCTCTCGAGGCGCCGGGTCTGCTCCTCGGGGCCGACCTCGAGCCAGTACTTGATCAGAATGATCCCGGACTCGACCATCGCCCTCTCGACGGCCGGCACCAGCGCCAGGAACCGCTCCGTCTGCGCGGGTGTGCAGAAGCCCATCACCCGCTCGACCCCGGCGCGGTTGTACCAGCTGCGGTCGAAGATCACGACCTCGCCGGCGGCGGGGAAATGTCGGATGTAGCGCTGGATGTACATCTGCGACTTCTCGCGCTCGGTCGGCGCGGGCAGGGCGACGACCCGGAACACACGTGGACTGACCCGCTCGGTAATCCGCCTGATCGTGCCACCCTTGCCGGCCGTGTCGCGACCCTCGAAGACGATGCACACCTTCGCACCCGTAGCCTTGACCCACTCCTGCAAGGCCACGAGCTCGCCGTGCAGGCGCCGCATCACCTGCTCGTACTCCTTGCGCTTCATCTTCCCGGCCCCGTCAGACGCAGCAGACGGAGTCGAAGGTAAGGCGGACGCAGCTGCCGCTGCCGCCTCCGGCCCGTCAGCCGCGGCAGACCGCTCCATCGGAACCTCCTCGGCCTGGCGCTTCCGCTTCCCCTTCGCCTTCTGCTTCTCGTTCTTCGTCTTGCTCATCTCTCACACCTCCGGTGTGGCGTGTATGGACGTCTGCGCCGGAGCTCACAATGCACCGTCGGTGACCGCCCGTTGCGGAGCAAGGGCCTGCCATCATTCTGCTCGCCGCCCAACCCGGTTGGGCGAGGGCAACGGCCGGGAAGCCAGAACCTGCTGGCCGGCCGCTCCCCGAGGGGCGGCCGGCCAGCGTCTCAGGTACGACGCTATTTGATGGTGATGACCTTGATCGTGCCGTCCATGTGCGGGTGGATGACACACTCGTAATGGTAGGTGCCGGTCTTGGTGAACTTGACGTTCCAGGCGTGCACTGCGCCGGGGTGGTTCGTGCCGGCTTCGGTGAGGAGGCCGGAGCCGGCATAGCCGTTGCCGTGGTTGGAACCGTCATAGATCAGCGGCGCTCCCGGCGGGTCGCTCGGGAGGGCGCCGAGCGGGTTGAACAAGGGCACTTTGCCTGGTTCGACGAAGGTGTTCTCGATCTTGGTCGTATAGGCCGGTGGGCCAAAGGTGACGGTGTGGATGTCGGCCTGGTCGTGGTTCACGAACGAGACCGTGTCTCCCGGGTTGATCGTCAACGTCGACGGGTAGAAGGAGGTGATCTCGGGTCCGCGACGGACGCCGGCACCGACCCAGACGACCTTGTTCGAGGCGGGCTTCTGCGTGTCGAGCACTTTCAGGGCTGCGACCGCTGCGTTGATCTGGGCCTTCTGCTTCGCGGCCACCGTCGTCTGGCTGTCCGCCGGGGCCTGCGGGCCGACGACGTGGATCGTGCCCCGCATCCAGGTGTGCACCGCGCAAAGGAACTTGTACGTGCCGGTACGGGTGAACGTGAGCGAATAGGGGGCCGGCGGATTCTTCTGCGACGCCTGGAAGATCCGTAGCAAGCCCGAGCTGCGGGTCTGGGACGGGCTCGTGATCGCTGCGGGGCCAATCGGCGCGATCGAGAGCGGTGAGATCGCCAACTGGGGCGCGACGCCGCTCCAGAAGAACGGATTCCCGGCCGCATCGGTCGTGAGCGGCTGCTTCCCGAACGGACGCACGAACGGGAACGGCACCTTCCGACCCGGGAACGTGACCGTGTGGAAGCCAGCGAAGTTCCACTTCACGGTGTCGCCAACGTGCACCGTCAACCGCGCCGGGAAGAACGCCAACACATCCGAATGCGGACTGATCCCCGGCGGCGGCGCCTTCAACGGCGGCCCCGCAGACACCTCCAACGTCTGCCCCGAACCGCCCGCAAATGCAGCCGGCGCTCCGAACGCAGCCACCACACCCAACGCCAACAAAGCCAACAGAATCCGCTTCAACGTGCCCCCTCCCTCGACAGACCACAGGACACGGACGAACCTACTCCCCCACCAGGCCACGCACAAGCACAACGGCGCGCCAACGAGCCCCACATCACGAGCGGCCGGGTACTGAGGCGATAACGATTGTCTGGTCGCGTGACTAATCGCATCGGCTCCGCCAGCTATGGTCAGCGGAGAATTCGTTCGGTAGCGGGACGGATTCTGAGATCGTTGACTCGCCACGGACGCTCATCGTCAGAGATGTTCGAGTCGTCGCAAGCCCGCTCTGGACGAGCGGATGGACTCCTCGTCGGCTCTCGGAGGGCGCGGTCGAAGGCACGGCCTCGACGACCGGCTGCACCGCGTCGGCATTTGAGCGACGCGTGACTTCCTTCTGCCCGCCTCAGTAGGGTCGAGCCATGGATTGGGCGTTGCCGACGATCGCGATATCGCTCCTCGGTTTCGCGGCCGTCTCGCGCCGCTTCGACGGCACCCCGATCACTGGACCGATGGTGTTCATGGCGGTTGGTCTCCTCGTCGGAGCCGACTCTCTTGGCCTCGTCGACCCTGCCGTCTCGGGCGAGGCGGTCAAGCTCTTGGCTGAGGCTACCCTCGCGCTCGTCTTGTTCGGCGACGCGTCGCGGATCGACCTCCGCGTGTTGCGGGAGGAGGTCTCGATTCCCGTGCGACTGCTCGGTCTCGGGCTGCCGCTCACGCTCGTCGCGGGCTTTGGCGCCGCCCTCGTCCTGTTCGGCACGCTGTCGTGGCCGGAGGCGCTCCTCCTCGCCGTGATCCTTGCCCCCACCGACGCCGCGTTGGGGCAAGCCGTTGTGACGCTCGCGAGCCTGCCATCCAGTGTTCGGCAAGGGCTCAACGTTGAGAGCGGCCTCAACGACGGCATCTGCGTGCCCCTCTTCCTCATCGCGCTCGTGATCGCTCAGGCGGATGCAGGCGAGGTCAGTGACGTCACCGCGCTCAGGCTCGTCGTCGATCAGATCGGCTACGGGACCGTCGGCGGCCTCGCCGCCGGAGCGCTGGCGGCGGCGATCGTCGTTCTCGGTGCCCGCTTCGAGTCGGTGGCCGCACCCTGGCTCCAAGTCGTCCCGGCCGCGGCGGCGGTACTCGCGTTCAGCCTCGCCGACGGCCTCGGCGGGTCCGGCTTCATCGCAGCGTTTGTGGGCGGCATCGTGTTCGGCGGCCTCCGCCGCCGGCACGGCGGCGAGGTCGGGTACCTGCTCGAGGAGCTCGGTGGGGTCCTGAGCGCGGTCACGTTCATGGTCTTCGGCGCCGTCATGCTCGGGTCGGCGCTCGGCGACCTGACGTGGGAGATCCTCGTGTACGCACTCCTCAGTCTCACGCTCGTGCGGATGCTGCCGGTCGGGATCGCGATGCTCGGCACCGGTGCGCGGCCGCCGACGGTCGGCTTCCTCGGATGGTTCGGCCCCCGCGGCCTCGCATCGATCGTGTTCGCAGTGATCCTCGCCGAGACGGGCGGTCTGCCGAACGAGAGCCTGATCGTGACGACGGTCACGATCACGATCGCGCTCTCCGTTCTTGCGCACGGGCTCACCGCGGCTCCGCTCGCCGACCGCTACGCCGCCTGGTTCGAGTCGCACCCCAGGGACAGCCGGCCGACGCTCGAGAGTCGCACTACAACCCACGTCCGCTGGCGCCTGCCCACCGTCCGTGCCCACCCGGACGAGCCGGGCTGAGGACGCACCACGATGCGCCCCGGTCGGCGGGGGCGGCCCACCACCCCGCTGGCGACAGAAGCACCGTGGCGTCCGGGACGTACTGGATTCACACGTCGTCGTCTTACCGTTAGCTCGACCGGACCCTGAGCCTCGCCCGTCGCAACATTTTCCCTCCGCCGCGGCTGGAGGGGCGACGCTGCCACTCCTCTGGTGATGTGGCGTGCTGGATCTCTACAGCAGCGGCGAGATCGCCGCGAATGCGGCTGCGCGAGCGCGCTCCTTCAGCGTTGAAGGCACCGGCACGTTCGAGCTGATCGCCTCGGCTGGTGCGAAGAACCGCTCCTCGAGCTGGGCGACGAGATCGCTGGAGACGAAGAGGATGTCGATTTCGAAGAAGCGCTTCAGGCTCCACGCTTCGAGGTTGCAGGTGCCGACGAGCACATGCTCTCCGTCGGCGACGAATGCCTTTGCGTGCAGCATCGTCGGGTACCCCAGAATCCGCACGCCCGCATCGAGGAGTCGCTGGTGGTGGAACTGCTCCGCCGCCGCGCAGGCCCAGTTGTTCGCCTCGGCAGGCACGAACATGCGAACCCGGACGCCGCGGCGTGCTGCCGCCACGATCCGCCCAATCATCCCGCGGTCAGTGACGTACGGATTCACGACGTCGAGCGTGTCCTCGGCACCGTCGATGAGTGCTCCGATCGCTTCGGTGATCGGCCTGAATCGGCCCGGGGAGTTGTGAAGCACGACCGCCGGCACGGGGCTCTGGCCCTCCTCGAGTGTCGGAAACAGCTCTGAGACGCCGCTTGTCGAAAGCTCGCCGCCGAGCCACCGCAGGCTGGCAACGAACACGAGCTGGAGCTGCGCGACGACCGGTCCTTCCACGCGAACGAACAGGTCGTGAAACGCACCGTTCTCGAAATGGTCTTCGATCCCGGCTCCGCCGACCCAGCCGATTCGTCCGTCGATGACGACCACTTTGCGGTGGTCGATGTGTCCCAGCCCACCCAGGTTCCAAGCCACGGCGCCACCGGCCCCGAGCGGTCCAGACGGAGCGCGCGGTTGTGTGGCGCGGGTCACGCACACCTGAATCCCGGACCGTGTGAGTCGCTCGTAGAACTCCCGCGAGCCGCCCTCGGGGTCGGAGCCCTGACGATCGACGATCAGCCTGACAGGAACGCCCTCCTCCGCCTTGGCGATGAGGACCGCAGCGAACCGATCGCCTACCGTACCCGGACGGAACCCGAACTGATTGATGTGGACCGACGACGACGCAGACGCGATGTCCGCGAGCATCGGAGGATAGAAGTTACGACCCTCGACGTGGAGTTGCGCTGACGACGCGACACTCTTCTCGAATTCCAGTGCAAGCGCCTCACGTGCGACCTTGGACGCCGTCAACAAGCGTTGGGCGTGCTCGGGGATACGCGTGTCCTGAACGGCGACCCGCCTCACGTGCTCACCATCTGCGAGGCGAAGGGGTTCATCGGATTGCTGATTCTATGCCGCGGCTGGCGACGCTATCGCGCTAGTTGCCCGCCTCCATCTCCGAGGGTGCGTGGTCCCGCCGCTGGGCGGCGTAACCTGTGGGTTGAGGTTCCACCGGCTACACGACCGAGAGCGAGCCTGAATGAGCAGCAGCGCGGAGTCGATCGGGTCGACGGCCGGCCATCGGGTGCGCCGGATCCTGATCATCGTCGGCGGCCGTAATCTGCGGCGCCGCGTTTGCGCATCTGGTCGGCTGGGACATCCGAGGGTGGTTCAGCGACCTCTGGGACACGCTGACGAGCATCTCGTTCGAGTACGTGGTCGCGGCGATCCTCGCGATGACGCTGCAGACCACGGCGACCGCGTTCTCATGGTTCTCGATTCTCCGCTACGCGTATCCAGGCGAGGTGCGCTGGATGCAGGTGTACGCCGCCTACGCCGCCTGTGTCGCGATGAACAATGTTCTTCCTGCGAATCTGGGCACGATCGTGATGTTCGTGATGCTGACGACGGTGATCGCGTCGGCGACGTTCGCGGGCATGTTCGGCGGTTTCATGGTGCAGAAGATCTTCTTCGTGCTCGCGGGCGCTTTCGTCTACGTCTATCTCTTCCTCTCGGTCCCGGGCTCGTTCGACATCGACTTCTCCTGGGTCAAGGAGCATCCGTGGACGGTCGTGATCCTTCTCGCTTCGGGCGCCGCCGTGATCGCGTTGATGGTGCGGCAGTTCTGGCCCAAGGTCGTGAAGTGGTGGGATGAGACGAAGGAGGGAGGCCAGATCCTGGGTCACCCCGGCGCTTACTTCGCCCGAGTGTTCGTCCCCGAGTTCATCGCCTGGGTCGCGAGCCTTTGTGTGGTGGCGATCTTCCTTGCCGCCTACGCGATCCCGGTCACGTTCCACTCGGTGATGTCAGTGGTCGGCAGTAACTCGATCTCCAACACGGTCGCGGTGACGCCGGGCGGGGCGGGCGTCAACCAGGCGTTCAACGCGGCCGCGCTGAACAGCGTCACCGACTCCCAGACGGCGACCGCGTACTCGATCGCACAGCAACTGGTCTCGACGGCCTGGTCGATCCTGTTCGCGGTCGTCCTGATGATCTGGGTGTTCGGCTGGGGCGGCGGCAAGAGCTCTCGTGCAAGGGTCGTACGAGGAAGCGAAGGCCAAGGCGGAGGAGCAGAAGGCGAAGAAGGCCGCCGCCGAGGCCGCAAAGCAACGCGACCTCCCGGATCCGCCCGTCTAGTCCGATCCCGGGCGGCAGCCGCGGGCGGCCGTGCGATCATGGAGAGATGGGCGTCCCTCTGGCTTCCGTGCTGACGCTGATCGAGCAGCATTCGAAGTGGGCGATGCTCCTGTTGTTCGTGCTGCTGGCGCTGGAGTCGTTCGGGCTGCCGGTACCGGGCGAAACAGCACTGATCGCTTGCGCGGTGCTCGCCTCGCAGGGATCGCTGTCGATCGTTTGGGTTCTCGTCGTCGCCGTGCTGGCGGCGGTGATCGGCGACAACCTCGGCTACTGGGCGGCACGGAAGGGTGGCCGGCCGCTGCTGTGCGGCATCGGCTGACACGTGGCTATGCCGAGCGTTATCTGCCGCGGGGCGAGCGGTTCTTCGCCAAGCACGGCGGCAAGGCGGTCTTCCTCGGACGGTTCGTGGCTGTCCTCCGTGTCACGGCAGCCTGGGTTGCCGGGCTGACGCACATGCGCTGGTGGCGGTTCTTCGCCTGGAACATGGCCGGCGGGATCACCTGGGTGCTGCTGATCGGGCTCGTCTCCTACTACCTCGGGGACGCTGCCGCGGGCGCGTTCAGCCGCTACGGTCTCTACGCCGCGGGCGGAGCCATCGTCCTCTCCGCGATCGGGTTCCTGATCGTGCGCAAGATCGAGAAGCGCGTCGTCGAGGAGGGCTGAACATGGCCGACCAACCGAACGGGGTCGCCGCTCCTCAAGGCAGGGCGTCTGCGCCGTTGGTGGAGGCCCGTGCTGGCGGTCCTCGGGATCGTGTTCGCCGCATTCTTCTTCCTCGTCTCGCGTCAGGTGCTCGCGATCGTCCAGAAGCCCAGCTGGCCGCCTGCCGCGGATGCGATCACGGCTGCCGGCGCCCAGCAGGCGGTCGAGGACTTCGCTGCACGCAGCGACCCGCGACCGTCCGACGTCGGGATGCCCTACGCGTGGTCGACGGCCGCGACGCTCGAGCCCTGGCCCGAGGGCAAGACCTTCTTCCCCAAGATCCTCGCCGACGTCCGCGCGGCTCACTCGTCGGTGCACATCCTGATGTTCGGCTGGCGGGAAGGAGAGATCGGCACCCAGCTCAGCGACCTCCTGATCGAGAAGATGAAGCAAGGAGTCGAGGTGCGCGTGATCGTCGACGGTCAGGGCAGCCAGGTGTTCGGGCCGGCAGGGCCGATGTTCACCACGGCTCGCCGACGCCGGCGCGCAGATCGTCGTCAACGACCTCCTTCCCTGGGACAAGGACGGCCTCTACCCCGACCACCGCACGTTCGACTGGCGCCAGGACGATGTCGGCCGGGCCGACCACCGCAAGCTCTACGTGATCGACGGCACCGTGGCCTGGACGGGAGGCGCCGGGATCGAGGACCACTTCGCGAACGGCAAGTTCCACGACGTCATGGTGCGCGTCACCGGGAACGTCGTCCGCCAAGCGCAGGCGCTGTTCCTGATGAGCTTCCGCGGCCACGGAGGGCCGCTGCCGAGCGACCTCTCCAAGTACTTCCCCACCCAGCCTCACCCGGGCACGATCCCGATCGCGCTCCTGCAGACCGTCCCCGGCGGCTTCGTGTCGGCCACCCAGGCGACCCGAGAGCTCATCGACACCGCCAACGAAGCGGCTCGACGTCATGAACCCCTACTTCACCGACGCCGACATGATCCAGCGGCTCGTCGCCGCCGCCAAACGCGGAGTCAAGGTCAGGATCGTCGTCTCGCAGACCTCGAACAACACCCAGGCCACCGCCGCGCTCAAGCACCACTACAGCGACCTGATCAACGCCGGCGCACACATCTACGAATACCCCGGGGCAGTCGTCCACGCCAAGCTCGTCGTCGCAGACGACACCGTCGTCTTCGGCACCGTCAACCTCGACGCCTGGGCGCTCTACCGCAACTACGAGATCGCAATGATGGCCCGCAGCGCCCAAGACCGCAGCCCTCATGGAACAGCGGGTGTTCGAGCCGGATATCGCCAAGTCCCGCCCCGGCACGCCGCCGACCGGCCTCCGCACCCGATTCAACGACTGGGCGTGGGACAAGCTCTCCTACTTCCTCTAGGAGCTCGCCTCGGTCGTCGGCGCTCCGACGTCTCCTGCGCCAGGGCCATGCAGCCGGCCGAACGCGGCCCAGAGCGCGCAGCCAGCGAGGACAACCGACGCCCCGATGCTCAACCACAACCCCCAGCCCGCATTCCCACCGAAGACCGCGCGGTCGTCGAGGAGGTTCCTGACCGCCGTGTACAGCATCGCGCACGCCGCTCCCAAGCACCGTCACGATCCCCAACCAACCGTGACGAGACAGCGACCGCACACCAGCGAGCGCGATCAACGCGAAGATGATCAAGCAGCCAGCCGTCATGTGGACCCTGAACACCGTCGAGCGACACGGGTCCAGCGCTCCGCCACGTTCCAAACACCCCGACAACGGCCAAGAGGACGGCGGTCCGGCAAACCAGAGCAAGCCGCCGATCGGGCGTCCGAACCGGAGACGCGAGTGGCTCGTCAGCACTTAGCGACACGAGAAGATGCTAACGCCACAGCTTCCGTACGGAGCAAACGTCGCCCCAAGACAGAGCGAATCGATCCGACACCGTGTCGTCGATGCGCCCGTCGCAAAGGCCAGCAGCATCGGCAAGCAGTGAAGGTACACCCCGAGGGCAACCTCCCTCTCGGCAGCCACCACACGGCCGCTCTTCGACAGTGCGAGCGATCAGCCTCGCGGACGCAACCCATCCACCGAGGCGCGGGGACCGCCCATCCTTCCTTGATGGGCTAGCCGGGACGCGTCGTTATCTGACCGGATGCGTCAACGGCGATGATCATCCGCTCGCCCGCTCGTTGCAAGACCGCTGAATCCAGCGTCTGAGTCTCGACCGCCCACCCCTGCGCCGCCCACGTACCGACCGCGTGGTCGAGCCGACGGCCGCGCTCCTCCGGCGAGAGCGTACCGTGGCCGCCACGGCGCGCCAGCAGCACGATCGCCGCCGCCAGAGCGACTGCGAGGATCGCAAGCAGCACCCACACCCACACCGGCGTTCCGTCGTCGGACGACTCGGCGGCCGTCGTCGTCGGCAGCGTCTCCTGGGTCGTGGCGCGCTCGACCGTCGTGGTGGTGGCGACCGTCACCGTCGTCGCTTCCTGCGTCGTGTCCGCGGGCGCTGTCGTCGAAACAGCTGTTGTCGTCTCGGCCGTGGTCGTGTCGGCCGCCCTGCCGCCGACGGCGAGAAGACCCGCCGCCGCGATACCGGCTGCGAAGCACGCGGCGAGCGCGACGATCTTCCTATGGCGTCCCATGGCTTCCGATCCTAAGGGTTCCAGCTGCGGCCAGCGAGGGGCCGGCACAGTTCGGACCCGCGGGGTTAGGTCGCGCGACCGTCGGCGCGACCCAACCCCAACGATCCGTTGTCTAGGCGAGCGCCTTCTGCTTCATGGTGTCGAACTCGGCCTGTGTGATCGCGCCGCTGTCGAGCAGCTGCTTCGCACGCGTGATCTGATCGGCAGCCGACGATCCGGCGACCGACTTGATGTGCTCGTCCTGCTGCGCTTTAGCGGCCTGCATCTGCTCCATGTCGCGGTCGGCCATCTTGTGCCCCTCCGCGATCAGGTAGACGAACACCCCGAGGAAGGGCAACAGAATCACGAACACGAACCAGACCACTTTGATGCCACCGTCAATATCGCGGCGGCGGAAGAGATCCCCGAACACCTTCCACAGGATCATCAGCCAGATGAAGAACATGAAGAAGATGACCATCGACCAGAGAACGTCGAGGAACGGATAACTCGCGGCGAGCACTGAAGACTCCTTGATCGAAAGGACTGACGGCACCGGCACCCGGAAGCCACACGGAGCCTAGTTGCGTTGTCGACCTCCTGCGTCTTCCGCCACGCCCGCAGGGAGAGCGCCATAAGTCGCCGATCGCGTCGGCGAGAACCGTGACATCGCTGCGGCGAGGTTGACGAACGGCTAATACCGTAGCGATATTCGTAGACACGGCTTCGAAACCGTGTTACGGTCGCGGTTCTGTCGTCGCTGGGCAAATGAGGAGGGAATCTCGTGGATTCCGAAGACGTCAAGGGCGAGCCAGGCGGCATGGATGCCGACGAGAAGCGTGAACTTGTTTTCGACCGCAGACGGCTCCTGAAGAGAGTGGGCCTGGGCGCAGCTGCGTTATCAGTCCCCTCGACTATCCTGGCGAGTCCTGCGTTCGGCGCAGTTGCCGAAGGGCTTGCCGCAGAGAGCTTCATCAAGTCCCATCCGAAGTGGAAGTTCGTGTTCGTCAACCACGTGACGACGAACCCGTTCTTTGTCCCCACGATCTACGGTGCGCAGGACGCGTGCTCGCTGCTCGGTTGCAGCTATCAGTGGACGGGATCCACGACGTCGAGTGTCAGTGAGATGGTCAACGCGTTCAACTCGGCGATCTCGGCGAAGGCGGCAGGGATCGCGTGCTGTCTCGTTGACCTGAAGGCGTTCAACGGGCCGACCGCCAACGCGACGAAGAAGGGCATCCCGGTGCTCGCCTACAACGCCGACGTGCCTCCTGGAAACCCGAACGAGCGACTCGCGTATATCGGCCAGGATCTGTACGCCTCCGGGTACGCGATGGGACAACGGATCGTCAACCTCGTCGGCAGCGGTGACGTCGCGCTGTTCATCGCAACGCCCGGTCAGCTCAACATCCAGCCGCGGATCGACGGTGCCACCGCAGCGATCAAGAAGTTCGGCGCCGGCAAGATCACGACGACGGCGATCGCCACCGGTGCGCTGCTTCCCGACGAGGTTGCGAAGATCGAGTCCTACTATCTCGGGCACAAGAGCCTGAAGGGCATGTTCGCGGTCGACGCCGGCTCGACGCAGGCTGTCGGGCAGACCGTCGCGAAGTACAAGCTGAAGTCGAAGGGCGTGAAGGCGGGCGGCTACGACCTCACGCCGACGACCCTGAAACTGATTCAGGCGGGCCAGTTGGACTTCACGATCGATCAGCAGCCGTACCTGCAGGGGTGGATCCCGGTCCTGCAGCTGTTCTTCTACAGGTACTCGTCCGGACTCGTGGCGCCGTCGAACACGAATACGGGCATCGTGTTCGTCACGAAGGCGAACGTGAAGCCGTACCTGTCGACGAAGACTCGCTACGAGGGCAGCTCCAGCGCCCAGAAGTACCCGGTCAGCGTAACGATCGGTGAGCCAGGCCGCGACCAGCAGCCCGGCCACCCGAACCGCCGCAACGCGCCAGCCTCGGCACGGCGCGTTGCGGTGCGTTCGTCCGCCGCCGCGAGGCGAGCATCGGATTCGTCCTACTCGTGCTCGTCGTCTACTTCTCGGTGCGGACGGACGCGTTCTTCGGGCGGGAGAACGCACAGGTGATCGCCGAGTTCTCGGCGCCGATCGCGATCATCGCGGCGGGCGAGGTGATGCTCCTGATCTGTGGCGAGATCGACCTCTCAGCCGGGAATGTCTACGCGTTCTCCACCTGGATCTTCTATTTCGCGAACCACAGCTGGGGTCTGCCGATCTGGCTCGCGGTGATCGTCGGGCTGCTCTCGGGCTCGGTTGTCGGGCTCGTCAACGGAGTGATCACGGTCGGTGTCGGCGTGCCCTCGTTCATCACCACACTCGGAATGATCTTTCTCTTGAACGGGTTGACGCTCATCATGTCGGGTGCTTTTCCCGTGGAGACTCCCGGGGGTCATACGTTCTTCAAGGTCTTCGGCGGTGGCGCTTATGTGACGGTCTATTGGGCGCTCGGTGTAATCGTCGTGATGACGATCCTGCTCAACCGGACACGCTGGGGGCTCCACACCATTGCCACCGGCGGCAACCTGGTCGGGGCGAGCGAGAGCGGCGTCAACGTCAGAGCGGTCAAGGTGGGGAACTTCGTCCTCTGCAGCACGCTCGCCGCGCTCGCCGGCATCCTCGAGTCGGTGCGCATCACCTCTATCCAGGCCCTGCAGGGTGGCACATCGCTCATGTTCTATGCCGTCGCCGCGGCCGTGATCGGCGGCACGTCGTTGTTCGGCGGGTCAGGCACCGTGATCGGCGCCGCGCTCGGCGTGCTCGTCCTCGCCGTGCTGAACCTCGGCTTCACGCTGCAGGGAATCAGCGCCTACACGTTCGACCTCGTCCTCGGTATCGCGATCATCGCCTCGATGTCCTTCAATGTGACCCTGGAGCGGGTCCGCCAATCGGGACGGCTGGGAGGCACGGCATGAGCGAAGCCGCGACGCCGCTCGCCGAGCCCGCACCGGAGACGGCTCCCGACGTGATCCGCGTCGAGAACATCCGCAAGAGCTTCGGCGTGGTGACAGCGCTCGAGGACGTCTCGCTCCACCTCCGCCCGGGCGAGGTGCTCGGTCTGATCGGCGACAACGGCGCCGGCAAGTCGACGCTGATCAAGATCCTGACCGGCTTTCACAAGCCCGACGCCGGCAAGATCTTCGTCTTCGGCGAGGAGGTGCAGCTCAAGTCCGTGACGCACGCTCGCTCGCTCGGGATCGACACCGTCTTCCAGGACCTCGCCCTCGTGCCGGGCATGTCCGTCTACCACAACATGTTCCTGAACCGCGAGCTGACGCACGGCATCGGGCCGCTGCAATTCCTCAACAACCGCGCCATGAGGAGCCGGTCGCGGGACTACCTCGAGCACATCGGTGTGCGCATCCAGTCGATGGACGCGTCGGTCGCGCGCATGTCAGGCGGTCAGCGCCAGGCGATCGCGATCGCGCGCACGACACACTCGAACGCCAAGATCATCCTCCTCGACGAGCCGCTCGCCGCCATGGGCGCGCGCGAGGGGGCGCTGATCATCGAGCTGATCTCGGAGCTGAAGCAGCGCAGCGAAGTCTCGATGATCGTGATCGCCCACAACTACGTGCACGTGTTCGAGATCTGCGACCGGATCAACCTGCTCCGCAACGGACGCATCACGTTCGACAAGCCGACCAACCAGACCTCGATCGAGGAGATGACGTCGATCGTCGCTTCCGAGTATCGGCTGGCCAAGCCGGCGTAGCGATCTCGCGCAATGCGACGTCCCATGGCGGCTCGGCATGCTCCGCGAGCTCCGCCACGTCCTCGTGGACGTGCACGTCGGCGTCGACGACGTCCAGGTCGGCGAGCGTCTCACGTGTGCGGGAAGAGCCGGCAGTGGGGTCGGGCTCGCTCACCGCAAAGATCATATGATGGGTCTTCTGATGGTGGTCGAGCTCACAGGGAACGAAGCTGGGATTGGGTCGTCCCACGTCCACCCGGGTACGCTTTCGAGGGTTCGAGGTGCGGGGAGACACGCTCGTCGCCCTGTGTGCAGGCGGGGAGACGCGATGCCGCCCTCGCGGCCTTCACCCGCTGCCTGGAGTGCGACGGCAAGGCAGCTTGCCCCCGGTGCGGTGGCAGTGGAGCGGTTGTCGACCACGCGGCGCTCGAATGGCGCCTCCCCACCCTTTCCGACACCTGAGAAGGAGCGGCATGGCGACGATGCGAAACGGAGCGAGGTTCGGTGCGGGTGGCAGCGGACGTCGGAGCGCGGAGTGGATGGACCGCCGCGATCTCGACGGGTTCCTGCACCGCTCGTGGCTGAAGTCGAGCGGCGTGACGGATCAGGCGTTCCGCGGTAGGCCGCTGATCGGGATCTGCAACAGCTGGAGCGAGCTCGTGAACTGCAACGTCCACTTGCGCGGTCTGGCCGAGTCGGTCAAGCGCGGCGTGCTGCAGGCGGGCGGCTTCCCGCTCGAGTTCCCGGTGATGTCGCTCGGCGAGTCGTTGATGAAGCCGACGACGATGCTGTATCGGAACCTGATGGCGATGGACGTGGAGGAGTCGATCCGCGCCTACCCGCTCGACGGCGTCGTCCTGCTCACCGGCTGCGACAAGACGAACCCGGCCAGCATCCTCGGAGCGGCGAGCGCGAACATCCCCTCGATCGTCGTCACCGGCGGGCCGATGCTGAACGGGCACTGGCGAGGTTACGAGCTAGGGTCCTGCTCGGACTGCTGGCACTACAACGAGGAGTTCCGCGCCGGCAGGATCACCGAGGAGGAGTTCGTCGAGATCGAGAACTCGATCTCGCGTTCGAACGGCCACTGCATGACGATGGGCACCGCCTCGACCATGGCCTGCGTGACCGAGGGGCTCGGGCTCACGCTGACCGGCGGCGCGGCGATCCCGGCCGTCGACTCACGCCGCAGTCACCTCGCCGAGCAGGCGGGACGCGCGATCGTCGATCTCGTCGAGCGCGACATCAGGCCGTCGCGACATCCTCACCCGGGAGGCGTTCGAGAACGCGATCCGCGTCCTGCACGCGATCTCCGGCTCGACGAATGCGATCCTACACCTGGTCGCCTATGCGGGTCGCGTCGGCGTCGACCTGCCACTGCAGCTGTTCGACGACCTCTGCGCGCACGACGCCGTGGCTCGTCGACCTGAAGCCGGCGGGCCGTTTCCTGATGGAGGACTTCTTCTACGCCGGCGGGCTGCCGGCGGTGATGGCGCAGATCGCCGAACTGCTCCATCTGGATGCCCTCACGGTCAGCGGCCGCACCGTGGGCGAGAACATCGCCGGTGCCGAGATCGTGAACACCGACGTGATCCGCCCCGCCGAGAGCCCGCTCGACGCGGGAGGCTCGCTCGCCGTCCTACGGGGCAGCCTTTGCCCGGACGGTGCAGTGATGAAGATCTCCGCGGCCGATCCAGGTCTGCTCCAGCACGAGGGTCGCGCTCTCGTGTTCGAGGACATCCACGACCTGGCCGGGCGGGTCGACGATCCCGATCTGCACTGCGACGAGACGAGCGTCATTGTGCTGAGAAACGCCGGCCCGGTCGGCGCCCCTGGCATGCCCGAGTGGGGGCACTTGCCGATTCCCGCGAAGCTCCTGAAGCGCGGAGTCACCGATCTGCTGCGGATCTCCGACGCCCGCATGAGTGGCACTTCCTACGGCGCCGTCGTCCTCCACGTTGCGCCCGAGTCCGCGATCGGCGGCCCGCTCGCGCTCGTCCAGGACGGGGACGTGATCCGCCTCGACATCGAGAGCCGCCAGCTCGACCTGCTCGTGGACGAGGCAGAGCTCGCTGCACGCCGCGCCGCCTGGACGCCACCGCCGCTCAAGGACGAGCGCGGCTACCGGCGGCTCCACCAGGACCACGTCCTCCAGGCGAACGAGGGCTGCGACCTCGACTTCCTCCGCGGTCGGTCCCGTGTCGTCTCCGACGCCGTCACGTACTTATAGTGCCCGAGGTCGTCGTCGCACTCCTGACGCCGTTTCGCACAGGCAGAGCCCTCGACGAGGGAGCGCTCGCCAAGCACGTCGACTTCTCCGTCGCTGTCGAATACGAGCTGAGAAGGTTTGGCGCATGAGAGTTCTCGTCACGGGCGCGCACGGCAAGGTCGGACGCGCGCTCGTTCCGGCGCTTCAGGCGGCGGGCCACGAGGTGCGCGCGGCTGATCTGACCCGGCCGAACTGGGATCGCCCGGACCCCGGTGAGCCGGCGGACTACTGGCAGGCAGATCTCACCGATGCGGGAGCCGTCTACGCGCTCGTTCGGGGTTGCGAGATCGTCGTCCACACCGCCGCCATCCCGCAGCCGATCCACAACCCGCCCCACGTTGTCTTCGGCAACAACATGCTAAGCACGTTCAACGTGCTGGAGGCCGCGATTGCGTGGGACGTGCACCGCCTCGTCAACTTCTCGAGCGAGACGGTGCCGGGCTTTCTCTTCGCACACCGTCCGTTCCGTCCCGACTACCTGCCGATCGACGAGGAGCATCCGATCCGGCCCCAGGATCCGTACGCGACCGCCAAATGGTTCGGCGAGCTGCTCTGTGACCGGGCCGTCGAGCGCGCGGACCTCCGCTGCACCTCGATCCGCCCGTGCTGGGTGCAGGACGAGGGGAGCTACGAGCGGAACCTCGGCCCGATCGTCCGCGATCCCTCGGTGCTGATCGAGAACTACTGCTCCTACGTCGACGTCTACGACCTCTGCGATGCGGTCCTGCTCGCGATCGAGACCGACCTGCCGGGACACGAGGTCTTCTACGTTGCGTCGCCGGACACGATCGGCGGCCATCCGCTCGTGGAGACGGTCGAGCGGTACTACGGCGCCGAGGGGATCGAGTTCCGCCCGCTCGAGCGACCCGACGCGTCGGCGATCTCGTCGGCGAAGGCGGAGCGCCTGCTTGGCTGGTCGGCGCGGCGGAGCTGGCGCGACTACCTCGATGACGAGGGAAGGAGGCGCGTGTGAAGACGCGGCAGCTCGGTTCCGGCGGGCCTCAGCTGTCGACGGTCGGCTTCGGGACGTGGGCGATCGGCGGGCCGTGGAAGTTCGGTTGGGGCGAGGTCGACGACGACGAATCGGTGGCGGCGATCAGGCACGCGATCGAACGCGGCGTCAACTGGATCGACGCGGCAGCCGTTTACGGACTCGGCCACGCGGAGGAGGTTGTCGGCGAGGCTGTGAAGCCGTTTCGTGCAGGCGAGGACGTCTACCTGTTCACGAAGTGCGGCCGCGTCTGGGACGGGTTGCCCGAGGGCGAGGTCGGGAACGACCTGCGCCCGGATTCGATCCGCCGCGAGTGCGAGGCGAGCCTGCGCAGGCTGGGGGTGGAGCGGATCGACCTCTACCAGTTCCACTGGCCCGACTGGACGACGGGGACGCCGATCGAGGAGTCCTGGGGCGTGATGGCAGAGTTGGTCGACGAGGGCAAGGTGCGGTGGATCGGCGTCTGCAACCACGACGTCGAGCAACTCGAGCGCTGCGAAGCCGTCCGCCACGTCGACTCGCTCCAGCCCCAGCTCTCGCTGCTCGCGCGCGGCGCGCGCTCGGAGCTGCTCCCCTGGGCGGACGGTCACGGCACGGGCGTGATCGCCTACTCGCCGATGGCCTCGGGGATGCTGACGGGAGCCTTCGATCACGACCGCATCGAGCGGCTCGATCCGGGTGACTGGCGCCGCGGGTCGCCCGTCTTCCAGGAACCAGCGCTCTCGGCGAACCTCGCGCTCGTCGACGGGCTTCGATCCCTTGCCGAGCGTTTGGGCACGACCGTGCCGTCCCTCGCCGTCGGCTGGGTGCTGGCGCAGCAGGGGGTGACGGGTGCGATCGTCGGCGCCCGCAGGCCCGCGCACGTCGACGGCTGGTTGGCGGCGGGAGAAGGCGATCAGGACGAAGGCGTTCTGCGACAGATCGACGAGCTGATCGCGGAGACGGGAGCCGGGACGGACGAGCGACCGTCGCCGCCGCCGCACATGCGCGAGGCGGCGGCGTAGCCCAAATCGGACAGCGGGCAGCGGCAGGCGGAGATGGAGTTCCTACCAGCAGTGCCCCAACGATTCATGGGGGATTCCGCCTGCGCCCGAATGGTCGATTCTCCCTTCGACATGCATCGGTTCTCGCCAACTGCTTGCCAAGCGCTGCTACTGCCGAGGCCCGGAGACTCACCGTTCTCGGTCGTGCGTCGAGCGGTCCTGCTCCGGCCTTGCCGGCGACGTTCGTCGCTTCTGCGGACGCGTCCTGCAAGATGGCCGGCCGGCTCGTTGCCTCAGCCGAGAGGAGGCTCAGCTAGCGTCACGAGCGCCGTGACGATGCTCATGACAGGGCGTGGGAATCGATGAGTGAATTTGCGGTCTTCGCGCCGGCCCGCGTCAACCTGATCGGCGAGCACACCGACTACTCGGGCGGGCTCGTGCTCCCGGTAGCCATCGATCTCGGCGTGACGGTGGCTGGACGGCAGGACGAGGAGGCGATCCGTCTGCGCTCGCTTGCGTTCTCGGAGACAGTTGAGCTCGCGAACGACGGCGCAGCACGGGGGCTCGTCCCCGGTTGGGGAAGGTATGTCGCCGCGGTGGCGCGGCTGCTCGGCGAGCGCGGGAGACCTCCCGTCGGCGTCGACGGGACGATTCTCTCGACGGTTCCGGTCGGGGCCGGGCTATCGTCGTCTGCCGCTCTGGACGTCTCGGTGGCGCTCGCGCTCTGTCGGGTGGCGGGTTTCCACCTGCCTCGGCTCGAGCTCGCGAGGCTCGCTCAGGCGGCGGAGCATCTGGCAGTTGGAGTGCCGTGCGGGTTGATGGATCCGGCAACGTCACTGCTTGGCGAGCGCGGCCATGCTCTCTTGCTCGACTGCGCGACAGAAGAGCATCGGCTGGTGCCCCTCCCCACGGGACTCGCGATCGTCGTTCTCGATTCGGGCGTCCGCCGTACGCTCGAGCACTCCGGGTACGCCACGCGGCGCGTGGAGCTCGAGCGGGCACTTGCGGTGCTGGACGGGCGGCGCCCGACGTCAATGACGGTCGCAGACGCTGAAGCGGAGGCTCGCGCGGCGGGACTCGACGACGTCGCGACCCGAAGGCTTCGTCACGTCGTCTCCGAGAACGAGCGCGTGCGTCTGTGTGTCGCTGCGCTCGAGGAACCGTGCGGTCCGGATCTCGCGACGCTCGGGACGGTCTTCCGCGACGGCCATCGCAGCCTGCGCGATGACTTCGAGGTCTCCACGCCGGAACTCGACCTGCTCGTTGAGCTCGCCTACGCGCACGGAGCGGTGGCAGCGCGTATGACCGGAGGCGGGTTCGGCGGGTCGGTCGTCGCGCTGGCAGTTGCTGACCAAGCGACGCAGCTCGTCACGGATGTCGCAGACGCCTATGTCTCCCGCTCGGGTCGCAGGGCGACCGGCTTTGTCTGCGCCTCGGCAGACGGAGCCGGTGAGGTCGACGTGGAACGGCACTTCGCGCAATGAGCGTGGCACCCGGGTCGACTGGTTGCCGGGGATGCCCCGAACTGGGCGCGAGGGAGACCGGGAGGAGCAGAGAACGCCGTGGAAGCGCCGGCAAGAGCTGCGTCGTTCTCCGTAGCGGAGCCAAGGGCGGCAACCGATGCCGGGCGGGATCCGACCGGGTACGCTCCCCGCACGTACGGAAAGACGAGATGCGAACTAAGAGCACGGCATTGCGTTATTGCGTTCATACAACGGTCGGTGCGCCGGCCGCAATCGCGGCTGGCGTGGTGCTGCGCACCGGCAGCCGGGCTGGCTCGGCGAGATTGAAGGCGTGATCACCATTGACGGCATGATCACCGCGAAGCCGCAAGCCCGTCGCTCGATTCGCGCCACGTGCACCTCAGCGAGGTGCACGTGAACTCGCTCGCCAGGCACGAGCTCGTCCACGAGGACGGGAGACGGGTGTTCGTCTACGGCGATCTCCCGGCCGACGCACGTCTTGCCGCTGTCGCCGAGATCGAGGTCGGGGGGATCCACCAGCGCTTCGATCTCTTCACTCGCGAATGGGTGTCGATCTCGCCAGCGCGCAACGTCCGGCCGCTCGACACGCTCGAGGGGGGTGACTACGACGACGACCACAGCTGTCCGGTCTGTCCCGGCGGAATCGAGCTCCCGTTCCTCTACTCGGCGGCCGTCTTCGAGAATCGCTTTCCGACGTTCGTCGCCGATCCGCCGGCCCCGCCGCCCGTCGATCATCTGACCGCCCCTTCCCAGGGACGGTGCGAGATGGTCATCTACACCCCGCGGCACGACACGTCGTTCGGACAGCTTGCCCCCGTCGAACTCGGCCGGCTGCTGGCCCTGTGGACCGATCGCTCGCGCGAGCTGTGGGCGGACGAGCGGCACGAGTTCGTGATGATCTTCGAGAACCGCGGAGCGGTGGCGGGCGCAACCCTGGCGCATCCGCACGGCCAGATCTACGCCTTCGATCACGTGCCTCCCATAACGGCCGCGAAGGTTGAGGCGCACTCGCGCTTCCGCGCCGAGGAGATGCGCTGCCTCGGCTGCGATGTCGTCGAGCGCGAGAGCGCATCGGTCCGCGTCGTGGAGGCCAACGACAGCTTCGTCGTCGGCGTGCCGTACGCCGCTCGCTGGCCGTACGAGGTGGCGGTGCGTGCGCGGCGGCACGGCGTCTCACGCTTGCTGGACCTCACCCCCGCCGAGCAGCTCGATCTCATACGCGCGCTCCACGATGTCGCGGTACGGTACGACGCGCTGTTCCACTTCGAGTGCCCGTATCTGATGGTCGCTCAGGAAGCACCGCACTCTCAGGGAGACTGGCACCTCGCGTTCGAGTTCTTCCCCTTCCACCGGAGCCGAACGACGATGAAGATCCGCGCGGGCGTCGAGACAGCAACGGGACTGTTCATCAACGACATCCTTCCCGAGGACGCGGCACACCGGCTCGCCGAGCTTGACGTGTCGACGCTGCCGATGGATGAGACCTGCCTCTTCGTCGCTCAGCCGGCTGAGCCTCGGACCCCGACGTCAATGTCAATGGCGAAATTGGGGGCGTGATCGATGAAAGCGCTTGGACAGTTCGAAGTCTGGCTCGTGACGGGGAGCCAGCAGCTCTACGGGGACACGGTCCTGGGCCGGGTCGCCGAGCATTCGCGAGAGGTGGCCGAGTCGCTGAACGATGCGGACGTCGTGCCGGTCCGCGTCGTTCACAAGCCCGTGGTCACCAGCGCCGACTCGATCCGCCGGCTGTGCATGGAGGCGAATGCCACAGCGGATTGCGTCGGCGTGATGAGTTGGATGCACACCTTCTCTCCGGCGAAGATGTGGATCGCCGGTCTTGCTGCGCTGCAGAAGCCGCTACTGCACCTCCACACCCAGTTCAACCGGGATCTTCCCTGGGGCGAGATCGACATGGACTTCATGAACCTGAACCAGTCGGCGCACGGCGACCGCGAGTTCGGGTTCATCGGAACCAGGATGGGGCTGAAGCGCAAGACAGTCGTGGGGCATTGGCGTGACCCGTCCGTCGTGGGCCGGATCGGAACCTGGTCACGGGCCGCGTGCGGCTGGCGGGAGGCGCAGACGCTCAACGTCGCCCGCTTCGGCGACAACATGCGTCACGTCGCAGTCACCGAGGGCGACAAGGTGGAGGCTCAGCTTCGCCTCGGCATAGCCGTCGACGGCTACGGCATCGGCGATCTCGTGGACGCTGTGCGGGACGTTTCGGATGCGGCGGTCGACGTGCTGGTCGACGAGTACGAGCACCTGTACGTGCTCGTACCGGCTCTCCAGGAGGGTGGAGCTCGCCGCGAATCACTGCGGGACGCCGCGCGGATCGAGGCGGGTCTGCGCGGTTTTCTCGAGACGGGAGGCTTCAAGGCGTTCACGGATACCTTCGAGGACCTGGACGGCCTACCGCAACTTCCCGGCATCGCCGTGCAGCGCCTGATGGCGGACGGGTACGGGTTCGGGGGGGAAGGCGACTGGAAGACCGCGGCGCTCGTCCGGATCACCAAGGTGATGAGCGCCGGGCTCGCAGGTGGCACGTCGTTCATGGAGGACTACACGTACCACCTGGCGCCGGAAGGGCCGCAGGTGCTTGGCGCGCACATGCTCGAGGTGTGCCCCTCGACCGCGATCGCCGGTCAGAAGCCCTCCTGCGAGATCCACCCGCTCTCGATCGGCGGAAAGCAAGACCCCGTTCGGCTCGTGTTCACAGCCGCGCCCGGGCCGGCCGTGGTGGTCAGCCTCATCGACCTGGGCGATCGTTTCCGTCTCGTCGCGAATGAGGTGGACGTGGTGTCCCCGGATGAGGATTTGCCTCGGCTCCCCGTTGCGCGGGCAGTCTGGGAGCCGAAGCCTGACCTCGCGACAGCGGCTGAGGCTTGGCTGCTCGCCGGGGGCGCGCACCACACGAGCTTCTGCCAGTCGCTCGACATGGACGTCTTCACCGATCTTGCCGAGATCGCGGGACTCGAGCTCCTCGCGATCGACGCGGAAACGCGCATGCGCGACGTCAAGAACGAGCTTCGGTGGAACCAGGCGTATTTCCACCTGGCGCGAGGGCTGTAGGTGGCTCCGGTGGGCACAGCGTTCCACGGGCTGCGTGAGCGCGTCTTCGAGGCGAACCGTGAGATCGTCCGTGCCGGGCTCGTCATCCTCACGTTCGGCAATGCCAGCGCCGCCGATCGCGCGGCGGGGGTGATGGCGATCAAGCCGAGCGGGGTGCCCTACGAGGAGCTCGCGCCGGAGTCGATGGTGGTCGTCGACCTGGAGAGCGGCACGATCATCGATGGGGAGCACCGACCTTCGTCCGACACGCCGACGCATCTGGTCCTGTATCGGGAGTTCGAGCGGGTCGGCGGCATCGTTCACACGCATTCGCCGTTTGCGACCGCGTGGGCGCAAGCATGTCGAGAGATACCGTGCCTCGGGACGACGCACGCCGATCACTTCAACGGACCGGTGCCGGTCACACGCGCGTTGACGCCCGATGAGATCGAAGGCGAGTACGAGCAGCACACCGGCGAGGTCATCGTCGAGACGTTCACCCGCTTCGAGCTGAACCCGCTAGAGACGCCGGCGGCGCTCGTCGCCCACCATGGACCGTTTGCGTGGGGAATCGACACCGGACAGGCGATCGAGAATGCGATCGCGCTCGAAGCCGTAGCGGCGTCCGCGCACCGGACAGAGCTGCTGTGTCCCGGCGGCCCAGCACCGATCGGCGCCGACTTGCTGCGCCGGCACTTCCGGCGCAAGCACGGCCCGGGCGCGTACTACGGTCAGAGTCGATGAAGGCGCTGCGCCTCCACGGCCGGGGCGACCTCCGCCTCCACGACGAGCCCGCCCCGACATCGTCCGACGGGGAGGTTCTGATCCGCGTGACCGCAGTCGGGCTCTGCGGATCTGATCGGCACTGGTTCGTCGAGGGGTCGATCGGCGACGCCGCCCTGACGCACCCGCTCGTGCTGGGACACGAGTTCGTCGGCACGATCGAGTCCGGGCCGCGCGCCGGAGAACGGGTGGCGCTCGATCCGGCCATACCGTGCGGCTGCTGCGTCGTGTGCCGCTCGGGGCAGCCGCACCTCTGCCCCGAGCTACGATTCGCGGGGCACGGCTCGACCGACGGTGCCCTGCGGACGCTGCTCCCGTGGCCGGAACAGCTCGCCCACCGGCTCCCCAGCTCGATCTCGGACCCGGAAGGCACCTTGGTCGAGCCGCTCGGGGTCGCGCTCCATGCGCTCGATCTCGGTCGAGCCGGAGTGGGGACGACCGCCGCCGTCTTCGGGTCCGGCCCGATCGGGCTGCTGCTCCTCCAAGCGCTCGGCGTCGTCGGCGCGACCACGATTCTCGCGACGGACCGTCTGTCGCACCGGGTGGCGGTCGCCGCGGCGATGGGCGCGACGCATGCGCTCGACGCGGACGAGGCGCTCGCCAGCCGGGCGCTTACAGACCGGCTGCCGCGAGGCGGCGTCGACGTCGCGTTCGAGGCCGCCGGCGAGGATGACTCGCTGGCAAGCGCTATCGACGCTGTTCGACCGGGCGGGCGGATCGTCATCGTGGGCATCCCCGACGGCGACCGCACGAGCTTCACCGCCTCGACCGCGCGCCGGAAAGGACTGACGCTGCTGCTCTGCCGACGGATGGAGGCGACAGACCTGCCCCGCGCTATCGCACTGGCCGAGACGGGTCGCGTCCAGCTCGGGCCGCTAGTCAGCGAGCGCTGCGCGCTCTCCGAGTGGCGACAGGCGTTCGATGCGCTCATTGAGCGACGCGGGCTGAAGGTGGTCGTCGAGCCGCAACGCGCGAAACCAAAACCCACGTGAACAGCCACAGGTACGCAATCGGCATCGACTTCGGCACGGAATCGGGACGTGCGCTGCTCGTCGACTGTGCCGACGGACGCGAGCTTGCGACGGCCGTCTACCCGTACCGCAACGGCGTGATCGACGAGCACCTGCCGACACCCGACGACGACGTCCACCTCGAGCCGGATTGGGCGCTCCAGGATCCCGAAGACTATGTGCGGACGCTTCAGGAGACGGTTCCGCAACTCCTCGCCGAGACCGGAGTCGACCCCGCCGTCGTGGTCGGCATCGGCATCGACTTCACCTCGTGCACGATGCTGCCCACGACAGCAGACGGGACCCCGCTCTGCGTGCTCGACGATCTTCGGCGTCAGCCGCACGCATGGGTGAAGCTCTGGAAGCACCACGCGGCGCAGCCTGAGGCGGATCGGATCATCGCCGTTGCGGGCGAGCGGGAAGAGCCGTGGCTGCGACGTTACGGCGGCAAGATCTCGTCGGAGTGGTTCTTTGCCAAGGCGCTTCAGATCCTCGCCGAGGCACCTGAGGTCTTCGACCGCGCCGAACGCCTGATCGAAGCTGCCGACTGGGTCGTCTGGCAGCTAACCGGCTCGGAGACGCGCAACAGCTGCACCGCGGGCTACAAGGCGATGTGGTCGAAGCGCGACGGCTTTCCGACTGACTCGTACTTCGCCGCGCTCGACCCGAGGTTGGAGCATGTGATCGACGAGAAGATGTCGCGGCAGATCGTGCCGATCGGCGGCTGTGCCGGCGTCCTCTCCGAGAGAGCCGGCGGCTGGATGGGTCTCCGGCCCGGGACGGCCGTCGCAGTCGCCAACGTCGACGCACACGTCTCGGTGCCGGCGGCGACCGTGACCGATCCCGGAACGTTGGTCGTGATCATGGGAACGAGCAACTGTCACATCCTCCTGGGCGACGAGACAGCAACGGTCGAGGGGATGTGCGGTGTCGTCGAAGATGGAGTCGTTCCCGGACTCTTCGGGTTCGAGGCCGGGCAATCTGGTGTCGGAGACATCTTCGCGTGGTTCACCGAGAGCTGTGTGCCGCCCGAATACCACGAGCTCGGACGGCGCCGCGGAACCGACGTGCACGCGATCCTCGAGGAGGAGGCGGCGAAGCTGCTCCCCGGAGAGAGCGGGCTCCTGGCACTCGATTGGTGGAACGGCAACCGCTCCGTGCTCGTCGATGCCGATCTCCGGGGCCTCCTCGTCGGCCTGACGCTCGCGACGAGAGCGCCTGAGATGTACCGCGCGCTGATCGAGGCGACCGCCTTCGGCACCCGCGTGATCATCGACGCCTTCGAGTCTGCAGGCGTGCCCGTCACCGGGATCGTCGCGTGCGGCGGACTGCCCGAAAGGAACAAGCTCCTGATGCAGATCTACGCCGACGTCACCGGCCGCGAGTTCACCGTCGCGGCGTCCAGGCAGGCGCCGGCGCTCGGCTCCGCGATGTTCGGGGCCGTCGCGGCCGGCGCGACTCTAGGAGGCTACGACTCGATCGTCGACGCCTCGCGACACATGGCGCATCTCGGAGACGAGACCTACCGGCCGATTGCTGGGCACCACGCCGTGTACGAGGAGCTCTACCGCGAGTACGTCCGACTCCACGACCTGTTCGGACGTGGCGGCGACGACGTGATGAGGAACCTCAAGACCATCCAGCTGCGGGTGCGCGAGGTCCGAACGGCTCACGTAATCAGCATCGACTATTCGGCACCGTGAAGACCCCACCGCATTCTGTCCCGCGGGCGCTGTCCGTGACGAGGGAGCCGTTCGGGAGGACGCTCGACGGCGCTCCCGTCGACCTCTACACCCTCGCCAATCCATCCGGGATCGTGGTGTCCGTGATGACGTACGGCGCGGCGGTCCAGCAGCTCTGGGCCCCGGGTCATGACGGCCGGAGAGCGAACGTCGTCCTCGGCCTGCCCACCCTCGGCGACTACGTCGCGCACGGTGGCCACTATCTCGGTGCGATCGTCGGCCGCTTCGCGAATCGGATCGCCCAAGGAAGGTTCGAACTCGACGGGACGATCTGCCAGGTGCCGCAGAACGACGGAGCGCATTCCCTCCATGGAGGCACGCAGGGCTTCGACAGACGTGTCTGGCAGGCGGCGGTCGCGCCGGGGACCAGGGATCGTGTCGGGCTCGAGCTACACTACACGAGCCCCGACGGCGAGATGGGCTATCCGGGCACGCTGGCCGTCGACGTCACGTACACGCTCTCGAACGATGACGCACTCCGAATCGACTATCCGCGCCACAACCGACAGGTCGACGATCGTCAACCTGACGAACCACACGTACTGGAACCTCGCGGGCGAGGGATCAGGCACGATCTACGATCACGTCCTGACGCTCAGCGCCGCCCGCTACACGCCGGTTGACCAGACACTGATCCCGACCGGCGTGGTCGACCCCGTCGTCGGCACGCCACTCGACTTCACCACGCCGGCGCCGATCGGCGCGCGCATCCGGGACGCGTTCCCGCAACTGGCAATCGCACGAGGCTACGACCACAACTTCGTTCTCGACCGCGACGACTCCCAGTCCCTCGTGCTCGCCGCCCATGTTCGCGAGCCGACGAGTGGGCGCGAGCTGGCGGTCTACACCACCGAGCCCGGACTCCAGCTCTACTCAGGAAACTTCCTCGACGGCACGCTCGCGGGTCTGAGCGGGCGGTTGTTCCGCCAGAGCGACGGCTTTGCGCTCGAGACACAACACTTCCCCGATTCGCCGAATCACCCCAACTTCCCCTTGACGATCCTCCGGCCCGACGAGGTCTTCACGTCGACGACGGTCTACCATCTGTCGGTCGGACCGCGCTAGAAGGGAACCTCGGCCCAGTTTGCGCAAGCCCCAGGCCGCGGCTGCTGGCGCCCGTCGCATCACCGCCGCCTGATCCGCTCGCCGATCGTGATCGGAACAAGCGGATCCTCGAGCGACTCAACGACGAGATCCGCCTCGAGCACGATGCCGGGAACTGACGGGACACCGAGGACGTAGAGGCCTGCCGCGCGCGCGGCAGCCACGCCAGGCGGGGAATCCTCTAGCTGTAAGACCCAGGGACGTTGTTCCTGATCACGTGTCGCCGGGTCAGGGGTGGTTGGTGGCTGAGGCTGCCGTGTGGTCGTCGGCGATTGTAGTAGTCGAGCCAACCGGGGACGCCTGTCGGCGTTCGTCCGAGTTGCCGTAGATCGCGCCGTAGGCCCAGCCGCCGAGCATGGTGCGGATGAAGCGTTCTGCCTTCCCGTTGGTTCGGGGCCGGTAGGGCCTGGTGCGGCTGTGTTTGATCCCGAGCGTGGTGCAGGCGAGCTTGTGGATGATCGAGATGTAGGCGGGCCCGTTGTCGGTCATCAGTTTCCGCACTCGGATGCCGTGGGCGGCGTAGTGCGCGACGGCCCGGCGTAAGAAGCCTGCCGCAGTGACGGCCTTCTCGTCGTCGAGCACCTCGACGTAGGCGAGTCTGGTCGCGTCGTCGACACAGACATGGACGTACTCCCAGCCGATCCCTTTGCGGCTCCCGCGCCGATTCCCGGTAACCCGGTGGCCGGCCCTCTCGATCCGGACGAGCTTCTTGACATCGATATGGATCAGCTCGCCCGGCAGCTGCTTCTGATAGCGGTTCGCGGGCTCGAGAGGCTCCAGCCGCGACAGCTTCCCCAACCCGATCCGGGTCAGCACCGCCGAGACGGTCGACAACGGCATCCGTAAACACTCGGCGATCTCCGCCGCCGTCATCCGCAACCTGCGCAGAGACGCGATCGCCTCGACGCGCTCCTCCCCGGTGCGATGAGGCGAAGACAGCGGCTCCGAAGAACGATCCGCCAACCCCTGGGTTGCTTCTGCCCGGTAGCGAGCAACCCACTTCGAAGCAGTACGGACGCTGGCGCCAGCAGCCGCGGCTGCTGGCGCCCGTCGCATCACCGCCGCCTGATCCGCTCGCCGATCGTGATCGGAACAAGCGGATCCTCGAGCGACTCAACGACGAGATCCGCCTCGAGCACGATGCCGGGAACTGACGGGACACCGAGGACGTAGAGGCCTGCCGCGCGCGCGGCAGCCACGCCAGGCGGGGAATCCTCTAGCGCGATCGAGTGTGTCGGTGCGACGGCGAGCAACTCGCATGCTCGAAGATAAAGGTCGGGCGCGGGCTTGGGAGCCTTGACTTCCTCGACCCCGAGTATGACGTCGAAGGCGTTGAGCAGGTCGACCCGTGTCAATCCTGCCAGGAGGTGGGTACGCGGTGCGTTAGAGGCGACGGCGAGCGGCCACCCGCCACGGAGCTCGTCGAGCAGCTCGAGAGCTCCCGGTCCAGCCCGAACACGCGGTCGTGTGGCTCAGCGGGTGTACCATCGCACGGATCGCTCGACCCTTGCGATGCACGCTGTCGGATAGCCACATGCCGCGGCGATCGCGAGCGTCCCGCGGCGAACGGCTGGAAGGGCGGCTCTCTTCCTGGCGCCCTTCCAGCCTGCTCGACTGAGTTACAAGACCGATCCAAACCCTGTGGGGTGCGCAAAGTCGGTTCATGCTGCGACGCGGTACTCGTGGATGAGTCCGCCGAGGCGGTCGCGACGAGCGATGCCCGCTGGAGGTGGTATCGGATGCACCTTCGCTGCGGTTGGTGCTCGTGGCATCAGGTTCAGTGCGCGGTGCGGCCTGTGGGTGTTGTAGTGGTTGATGAAGACGAGGAGAACGCGCTCGAGGTGGCGCCGGTTCACGATCAGGAGCCAGTCGAGGCATTCAGCGCGGACGGTGCGGACGAAGCGCTCTGCGAACGCGTTCGCTTTCGGCGCTCGTACCGGCGTCTTGATGATCTCGATGCCTTCGCTTCTGAAGACGGCGTCGAAGTCGCGAGTGAACTTGCTGTCGCGGTCACGGATCAGGACGCGGCGGGCAGACCGCTTGAGCATCGTCGATCTGCTCACCGGCAGCGGGCGCGGCCCGCTCCGGGGTGACGCGACCGACGACCTCAACGCGACGCTCCTGGCCTGGCCTCCGGGCGAGGGTCCGGCGGAGCACGTCAACGACGAGCGCGACGTCATCATCGTCGTGGCGGCGGGAACGGGACTGTGTTCGTGATCGACGGTGTGTCGCATCACGTCCGCTCGGGCCACGTTGTCGTCGTGCCGCGGGGAGCGAGCCGTGCGCTGCGGGCCAGACCGGACGGGATCCGCTACCTCAGGGTGCATCGTCGCCGCGGCGGCTTGCAGATCGGTCGGGTCGGAGTACTGATAAGCGTCCCCTCTTGGGCAGGTTGCCGTGCTCTCGCCAAACCTGCACGTGATGCTTCCGTGCAGGACGTGCACGATCTCGGGGCTCGCGCGACCCGCAGCTTCCGTGAGCGAGTGGCGGTCGTAGACGTCGTAGACCACGCCCTCGGCGCCGAGAGCTCGCAGCCGACCGAGCTTCGCAAGCGACCGGGCCAGGCCGACAACCTGATGACCGGAGAGGTGAGGAAGGAGAGCCCGGCCGAGAACGCCCGTCGCGCCGACGACGAGGATCCTGACGGTGGCGGACGATCCAGCCAGGTTACGTCCGGGCCTTACCTCGCACTCGCCGGTGTCTCTTTCGCGAGGAAGAGCTCGTCATGT
>CAWATN010000015.1:0-6722 GCA_963784945.1 uncultured Thermoleophilia bacterium
CTACGACGACCTCGAGGTTCGCTGGCGGGTAGTCGAGGGCGAACAGGTTCTCGAGTCGCCGCTCGATCACGGCTTCTTCGTCGTGCGCGGCAACGATGACGGTCACAGACGGCTCCGTGTCGGCGACCTTACGCGCCGGCCGGGGCCGGCGACGAGCGCCAGCGCCCGCCGCTGCAGGGTAGAAGATATGCGTCCACGCAAGTGCCGCAAGCGAACCGAAGAACAGAGCCTTGATGAGTGACAACAGGATGAGTTTACGGATGCCGTTCGTCCGAGAGGCTTGGCGCCGTGTGATGGAGCTGTCGGTTTGACGAGCCCGGATCCCGAGGGGCGAGCGTCTTCGCGCAAGTACGTCCACCCCACCTCTCTGGGAATCGCCGGCCTCGTGGTGCTCGTTGTTGCACTCGGCGCTGCCGCGCCCACGCCGATCGCGTCGCTGATTCGATTCGGCTTCGACCGCGCCACACCCACGAACGTCCTGGTGGTAACGGCACTGATCGTTGTCCCCGCCGTGTGCGGGCTCGCCTTGACCCATCTCCCTCGTAGTCGCGCTCGAACCTCCCAGGAAGGAAGGCGGGCAGGAAAGCTTTCAGAGCGGATAGAAGCGGTGCCCTGGCCACTGAGTGTCGGCCTGATTGCCGCTGCCGCCGGAGTGGCATGGTTCTCCCTCGGACGCCTGCTGGCGGTCCCGCGTATCTTCGCCGATGAGCTGATCTACTCGAGCGCCGCCCGTGGTCTTGCGGAGGGCAAAGGGGTGTCCGGTCACGGCTACGGCCTCGTCACGCCCGCGGTCGACGCAATGGCCTACCTCCTGACCAGGAACGACATCGAGGCATACCGCCTGATCCAGGCAATCAACGTCTGCGTGATGGTGAGTGCAGCTTTTCCGGCGTACCTCCTCGCTCGACGGGCGCTCTCACACCCGTTCGCATTGACGGTGGCGGGGTTGACGGTCGTCGTTCCCTGGATGGTGTACGCGCGCTTCGTGATGACCGAGGCTGCGTTCTACCCGGTCTTCCTGCTTTTCGTGCTCGCACTCACCCGTGCGCTGGAACGGCCCTCGTTCCGACGCCAGCTCGTGCTTGCGCTCGCACTCGCGCTCGCATTCGCCACGCGGACGCAGGCCGTCGCGCTGGCCGGAGCGGTTGTGTTCGCGCTGGCGATCTACGGGCTCGCCCGCCGCGACGTTCGAGCGGCGGCGCGGTCGTTCATCCCGACCTGGGTTCTCTTTGGATCGGTGGGTGCCTGCGCCGTCGTCATGGCAGCAGCAGGGGTCGTGCACCCGCTCGGTGCCTACGGCGTGCTCTTGGAGGACGCGTGGCATCCCCACGGGCTCGCGCTCTGGGTTGCCGCCAACGTCACATCCCTTTCACTCGGTCTCGGCGTGCTCGTCGTTGTCGCGTCCCCGCTCGGCGCGGCAACATTGCTCAGCCGCAGCGCCACACGACCCGAGCAGGCGCTTGCCTCCGCCGCCGTCTCGTCAACGCTCTCGCTGCTCCTGACGGTCGCAGTGTTGTCGGTGAGCCCGTACGGCCAGGGCGCTCCACACGAGCGCAACCTTTTCTTCGCGGCGCCCCTTGTATTTATCTGCGCGTTCTCGTGGGCGGAGCGGGGTTTCCCGCGACCTCCGCTCCTGTCGGCGATCACCGGAGTCGGCATGGTCGCACTCGCCGTCCTGATGCCGGCGGGGGTGATAACCACACACTCGATCGACGCATTGAGCTTCAAGTTCTGGGCGGTGTTCCCGCGTGGCGACCTGTCAGCGGATGCCATGATTGTCGCAGCCGTCGCGGTTGGAACCGTGCTCGTTCTCTTGCTGCGCACCGCGTGGCCGCTGGTCGTGAGCATCGCCATTGCGGCGATCGGAGTCGCCGCTGCGAGCGACTACACATCGGACGCGCCGCGATCGCTCACCCCGCGCTATGGCTGGGTCGACAGGACGTTGCCCGCTTCGGGACGTGCAGCGATTCTCTGGATCGGGGCCGACGAGGAGCACTGTTCGCCAGCGACCCCCAGGTCGATGCTGGACAAGGTCACTCTCTACACGGAGTTCTTCAACTCACGCATCGGCCCCGTCGGACACCTGCTCGCCGACAACCCGGCCCGCGGCCTCGCAACGGAGCCGTTTGGGATCCGTCGGGACGGCGTCGTCACCCAGGCCGGCAAACCGCTAAGCCCCGGCTACGTCGTCACCGACGCCCGGGTCGCAATCGTCGGCTCGCGCGTCGCTGTCCTGCGTGCGCGAGACGTGGGCATAGCCGACGCTCGCAAGGGCAGCGCGCTCGCGCTGTGGCGCGTCCAGCCGCCGCTGAGACTCGTCAGGAAGGGGCAGGCCCTCTCTCCGGGATTCGGCTGCAAGCCATTCCCGGCTTGGCCCCGCCTCGACCGGTAGAACCAGCACCGATGCTCGCTAGGTCGTCCGCGGCGCGGAAGCTCAG
Organism: uncultured Thermoleophilia bacterium; assembly: GCA_963784945.1. Taxonomy (GTDB): domain Bacteria; phylum Actinomycetota; class Thermoleophilia; order Gaiellales; family Gaiellaceae; genus Gaiella. Next base: position 2,439 of record CAWATN010000015.1, read on the forward strand.
ACCGTGATCTCGGTGGGGAACCGGGGAGACGACCGCCAACACTCGGACCGATCGGTCGAGCGCCTGCGATCAGCGAGCGATCCATCAAGGCCCTACAGCGCCATTGGTTCGCGGGCGGATACAAGCCGCCGGGTGATCTCATCACCCAGGCACTGCGTCTCTCGCCCAACGCGATAGGTTGACCGCCGATGGCTGAGTACCAGGCCGAGCTCCCGCCGACGACCGACGAGGCGACCGACAACTCGCCAGTGCGCCCTGCGGGCCAAATCGCACGCTGCATCGGCCTGCCCTTCCTCGCGAGCCGCATCGTCGTTTGGGGCGTGCTCGCGTATGCGTTCCTCTCGGTGCCCCTTGCGCTTCGGACAGCACCCGAAGAGGACGTGCCAGCGTACAGCCACGACCTCGGATGGCTCGTCGACGTGTGGGCACGTTGGGACTCGATTCACTTCCTCGCGATCGCCGAGCACGGTTACGCTGACCCACTCGGGAAGGCCTCGGCCGCGTTCTACCCCCTTTACCCTGCCCTTGTCGGCGTCGTCGGCCGGGTGTTGCTCGGCCACTACGTCCTAGCCGGTGTCCTCGTTTCGCTAGCCGCAGCCGTTGGCGCAGCGTGCCTCCTCTACATCGTTGCCGACCTGCGCTCAGGAAGCGATGTCGCCCGGCGGTCGGTGCTGTTTCTCGGTGTGTTTCCGTTCGCCCTCTTCCTCCAGGCCGTCTACAGCGAGAGCCTCTTCCTGGCGCTCGCGATCGCAATGTTCCTCGCTGCCGAGCGTAAGCAGCTGCTGCTCGCGTCCGGGTTTGCCGGTCTGGCCCTGCTCACGCGGCCAACCGGCTTTGCTCTGTTGCCTGCACTGTTCCTTTTCGCGTGGGCGGGTGAGCACCGCGGACGCGATCTCGCGCGAACCCTCGTTGCACCCGCGCTCTTCCTCCTCGATCCGTTGACCCTATGGCAGCAGACCGGGCACCCGCTCGCCTTCCTCCACGCCGAGCGCTATTGGGGCCGCAGCCTCTCCCGCACAGGGCCGATCGATGGACTTTGGGATGGCACGCGGGCCGCTTGGTTTGGGGCACGACAACTCGCCTCGGGCTCCGCGCAGCATCCATTTTGGACGTCCGTCGATCCCGACCGCGTCGCACTGATGAACCTCGAAATCGTGGGCTACGTCGTCACTTTCACTGCACTCAGCATCGTCGCCTGGAAGAAGTTCGGAGCCGCGTACGGGATTTACGCACTCGGATGCATTGGTCTGGCGCTCAGCGCCCCTTCGGCCACATATCCGTACCCGCTGCTGTCCTTCCCTCGCTTCGCCCTCATGATCTTCCCGGCATTCATGGCGCTCGGAGCCGTCGCCCGTCGCCCGTGGATGGTTGCCGCCATCGCGGGCACCGGCGTCCTACTGCTCGGGGTCAATCTCGTTCGGTGGGCGTCCTGGCAGTTCATCGGGTAGATCCCACCGATTGCTCAGCCGACCCTTTCACACGGTGCGCTTCAGGTACCCACCCGGGTTGAACGTGAGATAGAACTTCTCGCAATAGGCGTCACGGGCGAAGTGATCGTCCTCCGCTAGAAACGCGTCGACCGCCTCGCCCGGGCCTGGGCCAAACTCGGGGCTGACCGGCCGGCCGTTCAGGTTCGTGTCCTCGACGACGAGATAGCCGCCTGGCTTGACGAAGCGTCGGTAGGCGCGAAGCTCGGCAAGAACGTGGTCTCGGGCGTGATCGGAGTCGAGGAACACCATGGCTGTCCGATCGCCGACGATCTCTGCAACTCGCTCCAGTGTCTCGTCGGAGATGGAAGAACCGTTGACGTACTCGATACGCTCGTGCGCCGGCCTGTCGAACTGGCCGTCGACATCGATGGTTACCACCCGACCGGGACCGCCGATCAGATCGAGCATGGAGGCGAAGAAGAGAGCGCTGCCACCCGTGGCCGTTCCTGCTTCGATGATCACCTCGGGCCGATGTGTGAAGAGCAATTCCTGGTAGATCCAGAGATCGAGGGGGCACTTGTCGACCCGCACTCCGAGCCAGTAGGTGCTTGCACGCGTATCGCCGAAGAGCGCCCCGTCGTAATAGATCTGATGGAACTGCTCGACCGTATCGCTCTGAATTCGTTTCTGGAACGCAAGTTTCAAGGTCCGCCGCAGCAGCCATGCATCGGCCCGCGCTCGCTGCATCGCGCCGTCTGGATGGCGTGCAAAGTCCTTTACTCCCGACATCGAACCTCCGATCTGAAAGGTGTGCGCGAGCGTGCGCCCAGCATGGCGGGGAAGAGTCTAGTCGGGTGGGCTGGCCCGCACTGTTAGCATCTTGCGCCGGTGACCATCCCGCTGACGATCCTCATGCCCGTCTTCAACGAGCGAGCGACGGTCGCGGCGGCGATCGCAGATGCCCTCGACACCGAGCTGCCGGTCGCGGGCCGGCAGCTCGTCGTCGTCGATGACGGCTCCACGGACGGCACCCGGGAGCTCCTCGCCTCACGCGAGTGGGGCGAGGACGTTGAGATCGTCGCGCATCCCCGCAACCTCGGCAAGGGGGCTGCCGTCCGCACCGCGCTCCAGCACGCGAAGGGAACGTTTTCTGCCATCCTCGACGCCGACCTCGAGTACGCCGCCGCCGACCTGGGTTCACTTCTCGAGCCCCTGCTGTCGGGGCAGGCCAACGTCGTGTTCGGATCGCGTGCGTTCACGTCGCAATCGTCCTTCAGTTTCTGGTACGTGATGGGGAACAAGAGCGTCACTCTCGCGACAAACGTGATCTACAACTGCTGGATCTCCGATGTCATGACCTGCCACAAGATGATGCGCACCGACCTGTTCCAGGCGCTTCGCCTGCGCGAAAGTGGGTTCGCGATCGAGCCGGAGATTGCGGCGCGAGTTCTGCGCTCGGGCGAGCGGATCTACGAGGTACCGGTCTCCTACCGGGCGCGCTCACGCGCCCAAGGCAAGAAGCTCACGGCGGCCGACGGGCTGCGCGTGCTCAGAACACTCGTCCGCTGCAGGATCGACGGCGCAGCAACACGCCAGTGAGCGCCGGAGCGCCGAGAGACTGCGAGACGTGACCGGCGTCCTTCTCCTCGGCCTCGCCCTCGTCACCTGTACCGCGTGCGTACTCACGGCCGTGGGGGGCCCAAGCTCTGCGGTGTCGTTCGTGCTGGGCGCGTACCTCGTCGCCTGGGCAGAACTAATCGCCGTCGTCTTCGGCCTCTCGCTGTTTGGCGCAATCGGCACGGCAGGACTTTTCGCCGCGTTCATTGGTGCACTCGGGCTTGCGCTCGTCCTGTGGCACGTCCGTGGAACTCCGAGGCCGCCGCCGTTTGGCCCGGGGCTGCGTGCGGCGGCGACAGCACTGCGCGATCCGCCGCTCGCGATCCTCGGCGTGCTGGCGGCCGTGGTCGTTCTCTATGCGGCGGTGATTGGGACCCTGACAGCCCAGAACGAGTGGGATGCCCTCACCTACCACCTCGCACGAGCCGCGCTCTGGGCGCAGCAAGGAAACGTGGGATACGTCCCGGACTCGGTCGACGTGCGACTCAATGGCAACCCGCCGAACGCCGAGATCGGCCAACTCGCAGCACTCGTGCTCGGCGGGAACGAGCGCCTAGTGTGGCTTCCGCAGCTCACGGCAGCGCTCGCTACGGCGCTAGCCGTCTTCGGCATCGGCCGCCGCACGAACTGGACGGTTCGCGAGTCGCTCTTCGGCGCGCTCGTTTTCGCGACGTTGCCTCTGATCGTCCTGCAACTGTCCTCGGCGCTCAACGATCTCGTCGTCGCGGCATTCTTCACCGTGGCCGTGTATTTCGCCCTCGGCGCAGGTCGTCGCACGGGTGCTGCTGCGGCACTCGCGCTGGCGCTCGGATTCGGGACGAAGATCTCGGCGCCGCTCTTGTTAGCGATATTCATCCTCGTCGTCGTTGCGGCGCGCCGAAGACCGCTTCTCGAGAACGCTGCCATCATCGTCGTCGGTGTCGCAGGAGGCAGCGTCTGGTACATCGTCAACGTCCTCAATACCGGCTCGCTCGACGGCCACCTCGCAGAGGAGGCGAACCAGGTACCCGGACGGGGGCTTGTCGACGTCACGTGGCGGGCCTTCAGGTTGACGCTCGACGCCTTCGAGCTCCCTGGTGCCTCCGGGGCAAACGTCTACCTCTATACAGCCTGCGCGGCGGGATTCCTAGCTGCCGCTGGCATCGCCGCGTACCGCCGCCGCGTGAGCGCAGCGCGAGCTCTCGTCGCTGCCTCGCTGCTCATCATGGTCGCCCCCGTGCTCGTTCTGGCGGCCGCC
>CAWATN010000016.1:0-144044 GCA_963784945.1 uncultured Thermoleophilia bacterium
CGCATCAAGACCGAGCGCTTCGGCTCGTCCGGCTAGCACTAGACGTTGGTGGGTCCCACGAGGTGACGCGCTCAGGGTTGCTAGTCCTCGGCCTCGGCGAAGCGTTCCACTCGTTCGATGCCTGTGGGTCTTCCCATCTGGGCCCACAGAAGGTACAGCACTGCCGCGATGATGAGCATCGCTGCCAGGGAGAGGAGCGGGTAGCCGCGGCCGAGGTTGACAACGAGCGTGAAGGCGACGGCCGCCGCCCCGGCGATGTTCAGCGCGGCGAGCCAGGGATGCCCGTCGCGGCGGGAGAAGCGGGCCATGGCGGCCAGTCCTGCGAGGAAGCTGACGAAGACGGCGACGGCATAGAAGAGAACGAGTTCCTGTTCGTGGCCGCCTGCTGCGAGGAGGACGACCAGCGAGACGACCAGGTAGACGAGAACCGACCAATAGGGCGTGTGGTGCTTGTTCGTCTCGCCCAGTGGGCGCGGCAGGATACCCACCCCCGCACTTGTCGCGTGCCGGGAGAGGGCCTTCAGGAGGCCAGGCCCCGCCTGGAAGGACGAACTTGCTGCGGCCAACAGCAGCAGGGCGCTGGTCGCCTGAAACGCTGCATAGATTCCCCCGCCGCCTGTGGCGGCGCGAGCGACATCCGCGATCTGGGTCGAGTTAGCCGGTGGGAGTCCGACATGGAGCCGAACGGCGAGCGCGGTGATCGCGATCGTCAGACCGCCAACGATCCCCAACGTGAGCATCAGTGTGATCCGCGCGAATCGGCGTCGGCCGTCGGCCCCGAGTTGACCGAGCTGAGCTATTGCGGTGGCTGGCGCTTCGGTGCCGGTCGCAAGCGCCATCGCAACCGGGAACGAGAGCAGCACCGCGAGCACGGGAGGCCCTTGCGGCCCCGTGACCGGAGCTTTGCCGTGGCTAGTAGCCGGATCCAGGAAGCCCCGTGTCAGCATCACGACGGCCGCCGCAACAAACAGCAGTGTCATTGCAGCGAAGATCAGCCTCCCTCCGTGCCCGAACCACGTCAGGCCTGCCACGGTGAGAAGCAGGATGACCCCAAGTACGATCCGCTCTGGCGCGAGTGCCGGCACGTAGGCGATCACGGCGCTGGAGGCAGCGGCGACCGAAATCGTGATCGTGAGCACGAAGTCGACGATCAGCGCGCCGATCGGCAGAAACACCCATCCCGTCCCGAACGCGCGACCGGCCGCCTCAGGCGCACCGCCCCCCAACGGAAAGCGCCCCACGAGCCCCCAATAGTTCACATCGACCAGGGCGATGATCCCGAGCACGATTAGCTGCGTCGCCATCAGAAGGTTAAGGTGACCATGCAAGGACCGCAGCGACGCCTCGATCGTGTACGCGACAGACGACACCGGGTCCACCATGACCGCAAACGCGAACCCGATCAGCAACAACACCCGCCCGCGACGGCGCAAAGCGCCGACGGATTCCGTGGGAGCAATGGCTGGGGAAGTTGGCACTGTCATCTCGGACCACCCTCACGGGGTGCCGACCAGACTTCCCGGCTCACCATCGGTGACGCTAGCAGCAGCCACCTCAAGAAAACCCAAAGTCGGCGACCCGAGCAGTCACGTCCCGTCTCCGCGCCGGGGCTGCGCGAGTCGATCCGCACGACCTGGCCCGACGCGACCGTCCAAAGTAGTACTGGTCGAGGATCACCGCCCAGACGCGCGAGATCTACACCTCCCCCACCGTCGAGGCCGCCGAAACCAGGTTTGCCGAGTTCACCGGCGAATGGGCCGGGCTCTATCCTGCGATGATCAGCTCATGGGAAGCATGCCGGGAGGAGTTCGTGCCGTTCCTCGCCTTCCTCGCCTTCCTCGCCTTCCTCGCCTTCCTCGCCTTCCCCGCCGAGCTACGAGCGGCGACGCGCTACGGCGTGAGCCGGAAGGCGCGCAGATGATCCCTGGTGAAGAGCGTGTCGTGATGCTGATCGATGCCCGTCCAGTACCCGAGGGAGGAAGTTCGCGGTGTGGCTCAACATGTCGCGGGGACGCCGGGACCGATGGTGGTGAGCGCGGGTGCCCCGTTGAGGTAGATGTCCGCGCGCACCGCGGTTGGTTCGCAGACGCGTGAGAGCGGGACGGAGATGCGTCGCATGCCGTTGCCTTCGATCGTGGCGAAGAGGGCGAGATCGGCTGGTTGTGTCCAGGCTCCGTGCGCGAGAGGGCGCTCGTAGGCGACGGCACCGAGCGCTGTAGCCTCCGGGAGCCCCTGCCAGCGGATTACGAGACCGAGTCGGCCGTTCGTGAACCGGAGATCATCGATCCTGATTCGTCCGGTCGCCGGAAGAGCCCCAGGAAGCTTTCGTCCGAGCGTGAATGCGGTTTCGGTGGCGACGACACGGTCTGCGAGGTGTTGCGCCTGAGGGGCGCGTGCGGGTCTTTTGTGTGTGACGGAGGCGAGGTAGCTGAGGTAGCTGGCGGCGAGGAGACGGGTGCGTTGTGAGGGGTCGCTGCCGTCGAGCAGCCGCAGCGCCTTCGTGAGTGACGCGTCGGCGCCGGAGGAGTCGGCGAGCGCGAGTTGGGCGGCGCTCTTCAACAGCCAGACGTCGGGCACATCGGGGTTGATCTCGATTGCCGCGTCGGCGCTGCTGACTGCCTGTTCGTAGTCGCCGCGGTAGAAACCGACGAGCGCGACTAGGGACTCTCCGAGGAGGTCTCGGTGGCCGCCGAGCTCGAGTGCGCGTTCTGCGTCCGCGACCGCGGCGGCCGTCTGGCTGCCGTCCGAGTCGGCGAACGCGCGGGTAACAGGGTAGTCGGGGTTGGCCGCGAGCAGGCGTGAGCGGGCGCGGCCGGTGTATGCGGTCGCGAAGTCCTCGTGTGCGGCGATCGCGCGGTCGTAGGCAGCGAGCGCTCCCCTGTAGTCGCCGTCACTCGTCAACACGGCACCTTGCGCGGCCGCGGTGATCGCCGCGTCGGGGGTGGACGGAATCGGGAGGTGGTAGATCCAGGCTCCCCAGACGACGACGAATGCCGCAATCGCGAGCCCGAAGCCGTACGTGACACGGCGAATCGAGCCCTCGACGACGAGACCGAAGCCGACGAGGAACAGGGCCGCAGCCAGGACGGCAAGCACCGTCGTGTACTGCGTCGAGCGCGTATTCCACGTCACCCGTGTCGTTGCGAGCGCTTGCTGCTTGAGGACTTGGCGCTCGGCGTCGAGCTGGAGCGGCCCCAGTTCGCTGAGCAGCTGCTTGGTGGGGAGCCGTTGGGCCGCCTGTAGATCCTTGCGCACGGAGTCCGGCTGCGCCGTCAGTCCGGCGGCCGCTGCGAGGCCCGGTGCCCCGGCGTCCAGAGGGCGGCGGAAGGGCAGGAAGTCGCGCTCGGCCTGAACGACCGAGCGAACGCCGAGGAGCGTGCTTGTCGCGACGTTCGCGGACATCGCCCTCACTGCCGTTCGGGTCGTCTCCCTCGCGGTGGTCGACTCGTTCGCTCCTGCCTGCGTCTGCAGGACGGCAAGCATCCCCGCGATTACGACGACGACGGCGAGCGTGACCGCGATCTTGGGCTTGAGAGGATCAGAGACCTCCTCGACCCCGTCTCTCTCCCCGGCTTTGGCCTCGTCGGTCACCGGCGGTTGCTGCTCGCTCATGCGAAAAAGTAGGTCGAGAGGCAACCGACGACAGCGGCGGTATAGACCGCGATCCCTGCGACTGCGAAGGCCATCATCCTGCGGCGTCGCGTCGATACCTCAGCAAGCGTGTACAGCAGTACCGCGAAGGCAATCACGAACGCGAAGCGGACGAGACCGTTGACGCGGTCGCGAATGTCGTCTGCCTGTCTCGCGAATCCCGAGGGGTTGAGATTGCCCGGCGAGTCGAGCGCGGTCGACTGCTCCACCTCGAGTGCCCGCCGCCGTGCCTTGATGTCGAACGGGCGGGGCGTCGCGCTCGGCTTCAGGAGATCGCTCCCGATCGTCGCGCGGCCGAACACGCCCGCCGCGGCAGCACGGCGAGTCGCACCTTCCCGGAGCGCTGCAGCCTCGGCACGCGACACGTCGGCAAGCCGGCTCGACTGGGCCGCCGCCAGCCGGGCAGCCTCGCGGTCGAGGGCGGCTGCGACACCGTAGTCAGCCTGGTAACGCACGTACTCGCGAGCCGCCGCGGCGATCGCGACGGTGCGCTCGACCTCGCCCTGTTCTGCGCGAACCGTCTCACTGATCGACTGACGATCGTCGTACGCCGCCGTGCTGCCGATCTGAGCCGCACGCCACGTAAACGATGCGGCGGTCACGGTTGCAAGTCCGATCAGGAACGCGACCGCCCACTTGGCGCGCACGGAAATCCCAGCGGAGCCAACCGCCACCTCGTTCCGATCGCCGTCTCCGTGAGGTATGCCCGACACGCGGCGCATTCAACCACGGACACTGGCCGACCGATCAAGCGGCCGAAGGTTCACTGATATCGGCCGAACCTGCTCCTGCCCGCGCCCCGGTCGCTGAGATCCAAGGCGTCGACGAGTCATCGCATCACCAAGGCACGAGCGCTCCCAGGATCGATCCCCAAGATTCGCTCGTCCGCGCTCTACGTCGAGATCAGCGACCGGTTTCGCGTCGCGGGCAGCAAACGACCGACTCCGACGGCGTCTTTACCGCCTTCAGGGACAACAAGAACCGGCCTTTTGCAGGCACTTCGAGAGCGGGAGCGACGGGACTCGAACCCGCGACCTCCGGCGTGACAGGCCGGCGTTCTAACCAACTGAACTACGCCCCCGTGGGCCGAGGGATTGTAGCGGCGGCGTTCGCGCGCGGCACGACGAGCCGGTGTGCGGGGCACGACTCGCCTTTCCCGGGGTCGTCGACGGTGTCGAGCGCGCAGCCTCGGCGATGTGCGCGAACCGTTCCCGCACGTGCGAGGAGACGATGTACGAGCCCTGCTGCCTGCTCTCGCAAGGCTTCATCTAGGCTCACCGCGTGTCACTGATTGCCACGCGGGGGCTGACCAAGAGATTTGGTTCAGTTGTCGCTCTCGACCACCTCGACCTCGACGTCGAGCCGGGGGTGATCGGGCTCGTCGGCGCGAACGGCGCCGGCAAGAGCACGCTGATCAAGATCCTGCTCGGGCTGATCGAGTCGACCTCTGGCTCGGCAGAGATGTTCGGACTCGACGTCGCCACCCATGGACTGTCGATCCGACAGCTGATCGGCTATATGCCCGAGCACGACTGCCTACCGCTCGAGATCAGCGCCACCGAATTCGTCGCGCACATGGCACAGGTGAACGGGTTGCCACGCGCCGCCGCCCGCGAGCGTACGGCAGAAACGCTCCGTCACGTCGGCTTGTACGAGGAGCGGTACCGTGAGATGCGCGGCTATTCGACCGGCATGCGGCAGCGGGTCAAGCTCGCCCAGGCGCTCGTCCACGATCCCGAGCTGATGTTGCTGGACGAGCCGACGAACGGCCTCGATCCGGCGGGCCGAGACGAGATGCTCGATCTCGTGCGGCGGATCGGGAGCGAATTCGGCATCTCGATCCTCATGTCGTCGCACCTGCTCACCGAGATCGAGCGCGTCTGTGACTACCTCGTGGTCATCGAGGACGGACGGCTCATTCGGTCTGACGACCTTTCAACGTTCACCGGTCGCACGGAAGTCCTCTCGGTCGAAGTCGACGGGCCTGTCGCTGGCCTCGCGGATTTCCTGCGAGAGCGCGGCTACGACGCACAGGCACGCGCACACATGCTCGAGCTCGACCTGAAGGACGAAGGCGCCTACGATGCGATCCGCGACGGCGCGGCGTCGCTCGAGCTCGGCCTGATCCGAATCGAGCAGCGACGCAGGCACCTCGAGGATCTGTTCCGGGACGAGTCCGACAGCGAGACGCCCGCGCATGTCTGAGAACGACATCGGCGCGAGCAACATCTACGACCTCGGCTACCGCCACTACGACGGTCCGCGCATCGGCCGCCGCGGAACGCTGCTCACTCTTTACGTCTACGGCCTCCGCAGCGCCTTCGGCTTCGGGCGGCGGGCGACCAGCAAGATCTTCCCATTCGGCCTCGCGGTGTTCGCGTTCGTGCCGGCGATCATCCAGCTCGGGGTAGGGGCCATCGTGAGTGGCTTCGACCAGCATGTCGATCTCTTCAAGCACGAGGACTACTTCACCTACGTGCGCATCATCCTCGTGCTGTTCTGCGCGACCGTGGCGCCCGAGCTCGTCGGTCGCGACCAGCGCAACCGGACGTTGTCGCTCTACTTTTCTCGCGCCGTCTCACGGTTCGACTACGCGATCTCGAAGTTTGCGGCGCTGACCAGCGCGATGCTGGTGCTCACGCTCGGGCCACAGCTCCTGCTCTTCATCGGCAACGGCATGGCCGACGACGATCTTGCGGGTTACATCAGCAAGAACTGGGATCTCGTCTTCCCGATCACCGCTGGCTCCCTGCTGGTCTCCTGCGTGGTTGCTTCGGTCGGGCTCTGTATCGCCGCCTACCTGCCGCGGCGTGCGTACTCGACTGCCGCGATTGTAGGAGCCTTCGTCCTCACGCTGTCGATCTCGCACATCCTCATGAACTCGGTCGACACGGCGTACGCCAGGTTCGCGCTGCTCGTCAGCCCCGTCGCCTGGGAGGGAACGATCCTCTGGTTCTTTCGCGTCGATCCCAGCCCGGGGAACGTCCTCAACGATGCGGGCCTCGGCGGCTGGGTGTATCTCCTCGCAGTTCTGGCGCTCATCGCCGTGACCTTCGCCCTGACGCTCCGGCGCTTTGCACGGGTGTCAACGTGACCGACGAGGACAGCGCCGTACCAGAGCCGAACCCGGAGGGGGCAACGATCGTCCTCAGGGACGTGTCTCGGTGGTACGGAAACGTCGTAGCCGTCAACGGGATGTCGTTCACCGTCTCGGCCGGGATCACCGGCCTGCTCGGGCCGAACGGCGCCGGCAAGAGCACCGTGCTGCACATGCTGTCCGGGTTCCTGAAGCCGTCGGCCGGTGAGGTCACGGTGCTCGGTGAGCCGGCCTGGAACAACCCATCCTTGTACCGCCGGCTCGGACTCGTGCCCGAGCGGGAATCGGTCTACGGCTCGCTCTCGGGTTACGAGTTCGTCAGGTTGAACGCTCGGCTTCAGGGTCTCCCAGACGCCGACGAGGCAGCGCGGGCCGCGATCCGGACAGTCGACCTCGGGGACGCCGCGGGCCGGCCAACCGCTGGGTACTCCAAGGGGATGAAGCAGCGTGTCAAGATTGCCGCCGCGCTCGTCCACGACCCCTCCGTACTGCTGCTCGACGAGCCGTTCAACGGGGCTGATCCGCGGCAGCGCCTCCACATGATCGAGCTTTTTCGGAGGCTCGCCGGCGAGGGTCGCACGATCATCTTTTCCTCGCACATTCTCGAAGAGGTCGAGCGGCTGGCCGAGCGCGTGCTCGTGGTCGTCGGCGGCAGGCTCGCCGCCTCGGGCGACTTCCGCGAGATCCGCGGGCTGATGACCGATCGACCGCACACGTTCACGCTCCGCACCTCGGACGACCGCAGACTCGCAGCGGCCCTCGTTGCCCATGAGAGCGTTGTCGGCGTCGAACTGAGCGGGGACCGCCTGACCGTGCGGACCTCACAGCTCGGAGCGTTCGCGCTCGCGATACCGACGATCGCCCTATCCTGCGGCGTCACACTGCGCGAGTTGAGGCCGACGGACGAGTCCCTCGAAGACGTGTTCTCGTACCTGGTGAGCCGATGATCTGGATCATCACAGCGCTGACACTCCGGCAACTGCTCGGACGTGGCCGAACCGTGCTGCTCGGGCTCGTTGCCCTCCTGCCGATCCTGCTGGCGATCGTCTACCGGATCGGGAGCGAGGACACCGATCAGCAACGGTGGGTCGCCCAGGTGCTGTTCGACGGGCTCGTCGTCACGATTTTGCTGCCGTTCCTCTCACTCGTGTACGGGACGGCGGCGCTCGGTGCGGAGATCGAGGACGGCACCGCGGTGTATCTCCTTGCGAAGCCCGTCTCGCGCGCGCAGATCATCGTCGGCAAGCTGCTCGCCGCGTGGATGCTGACGTCCGTCACCGTGCTCGCCTCGGGTCTCGTCGCCGGCGTCGTGGGCCTTCAGGGCGTGCCGGGCCACGGTCTTCTGATCGGCTTCGGGATCGCGCTCGTGGCGGGAAGTCTCGTCTACTCGGCTGTTTTCGTGATGCTGAGCGTCATCACCAGCCGGGCGCTGATCGCCGGCCTCGTCTACGTCTTCATCTGGGAAGGGCTGATCAACGGGCTTTTCGCCGGCACGCGACTGCTCAGCGTGCGGCACTACACGCTCGCCGTCGCGGACATCTTCGTCGATCTTCCTCGCAGCGTCTTCGAGGCGAAGCTCGATCCCGTGGCCGCCGTTGTCCTCATGATCGCCGTCGGTGGCACGGCGGTCTGGTACGCGGTCCGCCGATTGCGACGGTTCGAGATCGGCGAGACAACGTAAAGGCTCGGGAGCGATCGGTGCCTCCGGCGCAGGGGTGCAACGATCTCTTCCGAACCAGGAAACATGTCGGTCGTTGATCTGATCGCTCTCGCCCTCATCGTGCTCGCCGCCCTTTCGGGGTTCCGGCGGGGCCTCGTCGTCGGTGTGTTCTCTCTCGCGGGACTCGCGCTCGGCGCCTACCTTGGCGCCCACTTCGGCCCGTCACTGATCGGCGGCGATCAGGCCAGATGGCTTCCCCTCGTCGCTCTCGGCGGAGCCATGCTGCTCGCTGGAGTCGGTCAGGCGATCGGAGCCATGATCGGCCGGAGCCTCCGGCGCGGGCTGCTCGTGCTCGGCCCTTTGCGCCTGTTCGACAACGTCGGCGGCGGGATCCTAGGAGCCGTCATGGGCGTTGTTCTTTGCTGGGCCGTGGGCGCGGCCTTCCTCTACATCCCGGGACAGATCGAGCTTCGTCGGTACGCGCAGGACTCGACGATCCTCTCGACGCTCAATCAGGAGTTTCCGCCCAAGCGACTGATAGACACGCTCGCGCACATCGACCCGTTCACGACCCTCGCCGGCCCGGCAGCGGACGTCGCTCCACCCGATCCGGCCGTTCTCGACTCCGCCGGTGTCACCGCGGCGGCGCTCAGCGTCGTGCGAGTGATCGGCTACGCCTGCGGGCTCGGTATCGAGGGCTCCGGGTGGGTCGCCGGCCCCGGACTCGTCGTCACGAACGCACACGTCGTTGCAGGGATGAACAACCCCCACGTCGATCGGAGCGACGGCGTTCTGCTCGACGCGCGCGTCGTGTCGTTCGACAAGGCCAACGACGTCGCAGTCCTGCGGGTCAAGGGGTTGAAGGCCACTCCGATGCGACTTGCCGACGCCGACGAGGGCACGCCGGGCGGAATGCTCGGGTACCCCGGCAACGGCCCGTATGCCGAGACGCCCGTTCGCGTCGGTCGCGTCGTAGAGATCATCGGCCGCGATGCCTACGGCCACTTCCCGACGCCCCGCCGGGTGATGACGATCCGCGGCACGATCCGCAGCGGCAACTCGGGAGGGCCGGTCGTCGACGCCGAGGGACGTGTCATCACCACGGTCTTCGCTCAGCGCGCAGGCACCGACGGCGGCTACGGCGTCCCCACCCAGCTTGTCCGGGCAGCACTTGCGCGCGCTGGGACCGAGGCGCTCGAAACGGACTGCGCCGAGCGCTGACCGATAACCGCGTCGGAATCAACCACGGCGGTCAACACAGTCTGGGTGATTGGTCAAGTAGCTCTCGATGCTGATACTGAGGGCATCTCGTCGAGCGCGACGGTGCGGCGGACGCGCAGATGGGCGATACGGTTCCTCTCCTTGGGGACCTGCGAGGAGAGGGGCGTCTGGCGGCGGCCCCTCTTCACTTTCGGTTGGCCCGCCGTGCGCGCTCAAGCTTCCGACCGTGGTGCCGATACCCGAAGCAACTCCGGGTCGGGGACTGACGGCAATCATCTCTTGGCTGAGGAGTGAGAGAAGGGGCGGCGAGCGATTCGCCGCCCTTCTCGTTTCAGCTCTCGTGGACGACGCGCCCTTCCATCCCACCGGCGACGGTGACGACGTGCCCGCTGACGTGACCGGAGAGGACATCAGAGGCCAGCACCACGACCTGGTGTGCGACGTCCTCGGGTTGCCCAACCTTTCTCAGCGCCATCGTCCGCGAGATTCGGCGCACCGCTTGGGCGTCGACGAGTCCGCGGGTCATGGGTGACTCTGTCCAGCCCGGAGCGACTGCGTTGACGCGGGCGCGAGGCGCGATGCGCGCAACCTCGTTCTTCAAGGACAACAACAGCCCGCCCTGGAGGGCAGATTTCGCCGCCGCATAGTCGGCGTGCCCGGCCTCGCCGAAGCGACCGGCCGTCGACCCGACGAGAACGAGCGAGCCGTGGCCCGCGCGCGCGACCTCGCGCAGAAAGCCGCGCGCAGTGAGGAAGGTGGCGGTGAGGTTCTGACGAATCGTCTCTTCCCATCGTTCGAGTGGGAGCTCCCAGAGAGGCAGATCCTCCGACGGCCAGACGCCCGCGACCGCCGCGCAGACGTCGACAGAGCCGAGCGTTTCACGAGCGGTTGCGAAGAGTCGGTCGACGTCTGCTTCGACCGTAAGGTCGGCCTGGGCAATCGTGGCGCCGCCGATCTCCGCCGCAACGGCCGAGGCCCGCTCCTCGCCCCGGTGGTAGTGGACGAGGACGTTCGCGCCCTCGGCGGCGAACAGTCGTGCGCACGCTGCGCCGATTCCGCCCGAAGCGCCGGTGACAACGACGCCCTTGCCTGTGAGACCCGTGTCCACGAGGGCGTAGGCTAGCGCTCGTGACACCGAAAGGCTCGCCACGTCAACTGCGGCAACTCAGCGCGTGGACTGCGCTCGAGGCCCATGCCGAGACCGTGAGAGGAGAGCACCTCAGAGATCTCTTCGCGACCGACCCCGGCCGCGCCGACCGGTTCACCGCCGAAGCGGCGGGGCTCTTCCTCGACTACTCGAAGAACCGTGTCACCGACGAGACGCTCCGATTGCTCGTCGAACTGGCGGAGCAGGCGGGTGTCGCGGGGCGGCGCGATGCGATGTTCTCGGGCGAGCGCATCAACGTCACCGAGAACCGATCGGTTCTCCACGTTGCCTTGCGGATGCCGCGCGACCGCTCGCTGGTCGTCGACGGCGTCGACGTCGTTGCAGAGGTCCACACGGTGCTCGATCGGATGGCAGAGTTCTCGGTTGCCGTGAGGACCGGCGAGTGGACGGGGCATGCGGGCAGGCCGATCCGCAACGTCGTCAACATCGGCATCGGCGGTTCCGACCTCGGCCCTGTGATGGCGTACAGCGCTCTGCGCCACTACAGCAACCGAGAGCTGACGTTCCGCTTCGTGTCGAACGTCGACGGCACGGATTTCGCCGAGGCAACGCGTGATCTCGACCCGGCCGAGACGTTGTTCATCGTCTGTTCGAAGACGTTCACGACGCTCGAGACGATGACGAACGCTGGGACGGCTCGGCAATGGCTGCTCGACGGGGTCGGTGGCCACGAGGCGGCGATCGCACGACATTTCGTGGCGGTCTCGACGAACCTCGAGGCGGTTGCCGCCTTCGGAATCGACCCTGCCAACGCGTTCGGATTCTGGGACTGGGTCGGCGGCCGCTACTCGATGGACTCGGCGATCGGGCTATCGACGATGCTCGCGATCGGGCCCGACGGTTTCGCGAAGCTCCTCAGCGGTTTCCATGCGATGGACGAGCACTTCCGGGCGGCTCCGCTAGCCCACAATCTGCCTGTTGTGATGGGCCTGCTCGGGCTCTGGTACAGCGACTTCTTCGACGCCCAGACTACCGCTGTGCTTCCCTACGACCAGTACCTGGAGCGGTTCCCGGCGTACCTCCAGCAGCTGACGATGGAGTCGAACGGGAAGAGCACCCGGATCGACTCCTCTCATGTCGATGTGGACACCGGGCCTGTCTACTGGGGCGAGCCCGGCACCAACGGGCAGCACAGCTTCTACCAGCTCATTCATCAAGGCACCCGGCTGATCCCGTGCGATTTCATCTGCTTCGCGTCGAGCCTCAATCCTGTCGGGAACCACCACGACCTGCTCGTAGCGAACGTGTTTGCGCAGGCAGAGGCGCTCGCATTCGGGAAGACGGCCGAGGAGGTGGCCGCTGAAGGGACACCCGCCTGGCTCGTTCCGCACAGGACGTTCGCGGGCAACAGACCGTCGAATGTGCTCATGGCGGAGCGACTCACGCCGGAGGTACTCGGTGCCCTCGTTGCCCTCTACGAGCACAGCGTCTTCGTGCAGGGTGTGATCTGGTCGATCAACTCGTTCGATCAGTGGGGAGTCGAACTGGGGAAGGTCCTGGCGCAGAGGATCGTGCCGGAGCTCGAGGCGGCTGACGAGCCCGAGCTCGACCATGATCCATCGACGAACGCGTTGATCCGCCGCTACCGGGGCCTGCGTGACGCGACGCTGGGGTCAGGCTGAAGCGTCCGGACACCGTGGTTCCCTCCGATCACCGACCTGGCAACCACCGCCGCACGAGCCTCGTTCGGCGGGCAGGCTTGCCTGTCCGATCCTCCGCCGCATCGGCACTCGTGAGGACTTTCGCGATCGTCCGCGCCCCGAGATAGCGGAGCGGCTCCGGCTCCCAGCGGCGGCTCCTGTGGCCGACCCAGGGCAACCCGGTGAGGTCGCTCTCGGCTCCGGTTATCAGGTCCGCCAACGTCCGACCTGCGAGGCTCGAAGCAACGACGCCGTGCCCCGAGTACCCACCAGCGAGCCCAAGCCCGGTCGCGCGGTCGAAGCTGACGCTCATGCACCAGTCGCGCGGCGCGGCGAAGAAGCCACCCCAGCGATGGGTCACCTGCGCTGCGGCCGCAGCCGGAAAGAGGCGTCGCAAGGCCTGCTCGAGCCAGCCGTGAATCGCGGGCTGTACTTCGTCGGCTTCCTCGATCGCGCCGCCGAGCCGATACGTCAGTCCGCGCCCGCCCATGGCGATCCGGTCGTCTGGCGTCCGCTGCGCGTAGACGAACTGGTAGCGCTGATCGGCGATCGGAGCGCAGCCGGCCCAGCCGAGCTCCGCCCAGGCTTCCGTCGACAGAGGCTCGGTGGCGAGCATGTGCGAGCCCAACGGCAGGTAGCTGCGGCGCTCGCCTGGTAGCCGCGTGGTGAAGGCCTCGGTCGCTCTCACGACTACCGCGGCGCGCAGGGTGCCGTTCACGCACGTGACGCGCCCGGGGGCGATCGACAGCGCCGGGGAGCGTTCGTAGATGATCACACCGCGTCGCTCGCAGGCAAGCGCGAGGCCGCGTACGAGTCGCCCTGGGTCGATGCGGGCGCAGTGAGGCGTGTAGGTCCCACCGAGCACACCGGCGATGCGCACCTCTTCCCTGATCTCCTCGGGCGTCACGAACCAGGCGTCGTCGGCTCCGTACCCGCGGGCGCGTCTGGCAGCGAGCGCAGCCCTCGCTCGCTCGAGTTGGGGCGCGCTCGTAGCGACTCTGTACGAGCCGCCCTTGACCCAACCGCATTCGATCGCTTCACGGCCGACGACGTCGCCAATCCAGTCGACGCCGTCGATCGCGGCTCGCTCGGCGCGCCTGACCCCGTCCGCTCCATGGCTTCTGCGATAGACGTGTGACTCGCCGGCGATGCCGGCCGAGACGAAACCGCCGTTGCGGCCCGAGGCGCCGTAGCCGGCGATCTCGGCCTCCGCGACCGCGATACGCAGCGACGGATCCTGCTGAGCCAGCGCGTACGCCGTCCAGAGCCCCGTGAATCCCGCGCCGACGATCGCGACATCGACCTCTCGATCGACGTCGAGTGGCGGCCGCGGAGAGAACTGGGCGAGTGCACCGTCGAGCCAGAGGCTTCGTTCCCTGTACCGCTGCTCGTCAGCCACCAGACCCGAGCCTACCCGCGACTCAGCCGAGGAGGGCAGCGGCGGCTTCGTCGAGAATCACGGTCGTCGTGCCGTGTCGCGAGCGGATCAGGCTTGCCGGTGTCAGCTGGGATGGCTCATCGGCGAATGCGCGACGCGCGGCCACCGCCTTCTCCTCGCCGACCGCCAGGAAGACGACATGCGCGCCGGCTTCGAGTGCTGGGATCGTCAGCGTCACCCGCTCCACGAACGGCTCGAGCCCCGGCTCCGCCGCCACGGCGAGGCGATCACGCACCGCGAGCGTGTCCGCACCGGGAAAGAGGGACGCGGTGTGCCCATCTGGGCCCAAGCCGAGAAGGACGAGGTCGAGGAGCTCGTCGTGCAGCGCGGCATCGTAGGCTGCCGCTGCCTCGACCGCCGGCAGTTGGGTGAGAAAAGGGTGTACCGTCGGGCCGACCACGAGCCAGTCGAGGAGGGCTTCGCGGACGAGACGTTGGTTCGAGAGTGGATCGTCGGCGGGAACGCAGCGGTCGTCGCCGAACCAGACCTCGACGCCTCCCCAGTCGGAGTGAGCGGCGGCCGCGAGTTCGTAGGCGCGACGTGGGGTGGAGCCGCCAGCGAGGACGACCGACCCATCCGCATCGGCGACGTCCACGAGCAGCTTCGACACTGCGCGCGCAGCGGCTTCGGCGTCAGGCATCACGACGATCTCGACGCTCATGCCCGCATCGTCCCACATCGAACCTCCCGATCCACACCAAACCTCTACTCTCCACGGCGTGAACCTGCCAATCGTGCAACGGTCGTATGAGGCGTTCGCCCGGGGTGACCTGGACGCCGTCGTCGCCGACATGGACGAGGCGATCGAATGGCAGCAAGCACAGGGGCTCCCTCACGGCGGCACCTACCGCGGTCTGACCGAAGTCAGGACGAACGTCTTCGATCCGCTCGACCGCGACTGGTGGTCGGAGTTCTCGGCGGTGCCCGGGGAGTTTCTCGAGGCAGGCGACGAGGTCGTTGTGATCGGGCGCTATCGGGGCACAGCGAAGGAAACGGGGAAAGAGCTGGACGTCCCGTTCGTGCACGTCTGGTCGCTTCGTGACGGCAAGGTATGGCGGTTCAGGCAGTTTCTGGACACCGCTGGGTGGGTCGAGGCGCTCTCGACCGAACCCTGATCTCGAGTCAACGGGTTGACATGTCAGCGGTCGGACTGCTTCACTCCGCCGGTGCCTCGCGCGGCGACTCCCACCTTGGGGCGGGCACGCCACAACAAGTTCGACGGATTGGCGTCACACATCATGCACACCCATCAAGGAGGAACATCGGAATGAAACGACGTGGAGGGATAGCGATTGCGTCTGTGGCCGTCGTGGCCGCTGCGCTCGCATCAACCGCGGGTGCCGGATCGACGGCTGCCGCGAAGACGCAGGCTGTAAGCTGCAAGAACACGCTCACGATCGGATTCGCAGCGCCGTTCACCGGCGGTGCAGCCTTCCTCGGCAACGAGCAGCTCAGCTGGGCGAAGTACGCGGTAAAGACGCTCGCGCCGAAATACGGCCTCAAGATCAAGCTCATCACGGGTGACATACCTGTCGAAAACGGCCCGGCCGGAGCGCTGACAGTCGCTCAGAAGTTCGCTTCAAACAAGAACGTTGTTGTCGTTATCGGCCCGTCGACCTCAGGCTCAGTCGCCGCATCGAGTGAGACCTACTTCAAGGCCGGTCTCGCCCACATCACGGCATCGGCGACGCGTACGTCGCTGACGAAGGGCGCCGTGAAGGAGGCTACGCCCTACTTCTTCCGTGTCGTTTCGGGCGACTACATTCAGGGTCCCCAGGATGCGAAATACATGATCAAGAAGGGTGCCAAGAACGTTGTCGTGTTCGACTTCCAGGAGCCGTACTCGCAGGGTCTCGCTGCTGCGGCCGAGTCGGTCTTCAAATCCAAGGGCGTCAACATCACGCATCTCTCGGTCGCCAACACAGTGACGGACTTCTCGTCATTCGTGACCAAGGTCCCGAACGACGCGGATTTCGTCTTCTTCCCGACGCAGACGCCACCGGCCGCACAGAACTTCGCCCAGCAGCTGCTCGAGCAGGGTAAGAAGGCGAAGGTGTTCGGCGGCGACGGCGCAGCCTCCGCGGATCAGTTCAAGGTGCCGGGCTCGTTTGTCTCGGTCTTCTCTCCGGACATCAGCACGATCCCGTACGACAAGTCGATCATCGCCGGTTGGCAGAAGGACAACCCGAGCCTTCACCTCGGGCCGTTCGGACCTGCGCAGTACCTTTCGGTTCAGGTTGCACTCAACGCTGTCAAGCGGGCGTGCGACCTAGGCAAGGGTCAGATCAAAGATCGCGCCGACGTCGCGCGCAATGTCAAGCGGATCTTCGTCAAGAACTCGATCCTCGGCGGTGACTTCCGCTTCTCGACGAAGTCGAATGACCCGCTCAACGGAGGGTTCTACATCTTCGAGATCCAGAAGGATGGGTCGTACAAGGACATCACGGCCTCGACGAAGTAAGTTCGAAGCACGTCGAAGGGCGGCCCGGCCTCCGGGCCGGGCCGCCCTTTCTCCCATTCCGCGATAGACTCGCGAGCGCCGTGGATACCTTTATCCAACTCACGCTCAACGGCTTGACGCTCGGCAGCATCTACGCGCTGATCGCCCTTGGATATTCGCTCGTCTACGGCATCCTCAAGTTGCTCAACTTCGCCCACGGCGACGTGTTCATGGTCGGCACGTTCATCGGCTTCGGGGCGCTCCAGATGCTCGGCGGCTCGACCAGCCCGATCGTCCCGGTGTGGCTGTTGCTCATCCTGATCACGCTCGCCGCGATGGCCGGTTGCGCCGTGCTCGGCGTCGCGATCGAGCGCTTTGCCTACCGGCCACTTCGGGATGCGCCGCGGATCGCACCGCTCATCAGCGCTCTGGGCGTCTCGTTCTTTCTCGCGTACTCGATGCAGCTGATGTTCGGATCAGAGTTGAGGAACTACGACACGTTCTCGCTCTCCGGCGGAGCGCTGTACTTCAACGGCTTCGACATCGGCAACGTCCGCGTGCCGCTGATCCGGATCATCACGATCGTCTCCGCCTTTGTGATGATGGTCCTGCTCTGGCTGCTCGTGACGAGGACGAGGGTCGGCAAGGCGATGCGGGCAACGTCCTTCGATCGTGAGGCCGCCGCGATGATGGGGATCGATATCGACAAGGTGATCGTGTTTGCTTTCGTGCTCGGGTCGGCGCTCGCCGGCGCAGCGGGCGTGCTGTTCGCACTCCGCATTCCGACCTACACCTCGATCGGGTTCCTGATCGGTCTCAAGGGCTTCACGGCTGCGGTGATCGGTGGCATCGGGTCGATCCCGGGAGCAATGGCGGGCGGGCTCGTGCTCGGATTCGCCGAGGCGTACACGCAGGGGTACGTCTCGACGCGCTGGTCCGATCTCTTCGTCTTCGTGATCCTGATTCTGTTCCTGATGTTCCGTCCGCAGGGCATTCTCGGCAAAGCGGACATACGAAAGGTGTGATGTGAGCGGCTACGACGACGAGCTGTCTCGGCCGCTCGAGGGTGCTCTTGAGGCGTCCACCTCGGAGGGTGCATCGAGTCCGGCCGTCGGCCGCGACGAATGGGTTGCCCGCCACGGCGGCAACTGGACGGGACGCGGGGGCCCCCTCGGCACGATCGAAGCCCGCATGCGTGTCGTGCCCTGGTGGGCCTGGCTGACAGCGTTCGTCGTCCTCTTCGCGCTTGTTCCTGTCGTTTCAGACAGCGGCTACATACGTCGGGTGGGATTCGACATCGCGATTTACATGCTGCTCGCGCTCGGGTTGAACGTCGTCGTCGGATGGGGCGGTCTGCTCGACCTCGGCTATGTCGCGTTCTTCGGGATCGGCGCTTACAGCTACGCCCTGCTCAGTTCCGACCATTATGGCGTCCATCTTCCGACCATCGTTGCGATCCCCCTCGTTGTCGTGATCGGGGCGATTGTCGGATTCCTCGTCGGCTTGCCGTCGCGACGACTCACCGGCGACTACCTCGCGATCGTGACCCTCTTCTTCCTCCAACTCTTCCTTACCGTGACGACCAACGGAGACGATCTGTTCGGCCACAATGTCACCGGGGGAGCGAACGGGATCCTCAGAGTCGACCCGCTCAGCGTCTTTGGGCGTGCGCTACCCGTTTCGGGCGGAGATGGTCTTTTCAACCCGGCCTACCTCTACGTCGTGCTGGCGGTCTTCGTCGTTGTCTACGTTGCCCTCCGATTTGTCAACCTCTCCCGGACCGGCCGTGCCTGGCGGTCGCTCCGCGAGGACCCGCTCGCGGCCGAAGTGATGGGCATGCCCGTCAACTCGCTGAAACTGATGAGCTTCTCCTTCGGCGCTGCGATCGCCGCACTGACCGGGACGTTCGTGACAGCCGCTAACGAGAGCGTCTTCCCGCTCTCGTTCGCGTTCCCGCTGCTGATCATCATCTATACCATGGTGATCCTCGGCGGGGCCGGCAATCAGGCGGGCGTCGTTCTCGGCGCCGTGCTGATCGGTATTCTGCTCGAGCTGCTGCGCGATCCGGGCGACTCACGCGTGCTCTTCTACACCGTCATAGTGCTCGGGCTGTTGGCGGCCTATCGTTTCTCGGTCACGCTCGCCGTGGTTGTGGCCGGAACGCTGGTGTTCGGGGTGGTCGTCCATTCGGCTGCGGGCGCAATCGATAACGGGTGGGTTAACGGCAGTGGTGGGGAAGGCGGCGGCGTTGCTGATTTCTTCGCGAACTGGGTGATCGTGCCCACAGAACCGGCCACCTGGATCGCGCCTGTGTCGTATATCGCGCTGGTCACTTTTGCGCTGATCCTGACGCTCTTGCACGGATGGGTGCGCATCGCGCTGCTCATCCCCGTGCTCTACCTCGCTGCCTTCGTGTGGGAGAACGTGATGATCGTGCATCCGGAGCCGACGCGGTACATCATCCTCGGCGTCATTCTCATCGCGCTGATGGTGCTGCGTCCCAACGGGCTGCTCGGCGAGAAGCGCGTGGAGATCATCTAGTGGCCGAGAGGCTCCTCGAGCTGCAGGGCGTCTCCATGGCGTTCGGCGGCCTGAAGGTGATCGACGGTCTCGATTTGCATGTCGACGAGGGCGAGATCGTGAGTGTGATCGGCCCGAACGGGGCCGGGAAGACGACCCTGTTCAATCTGGTCACGGGCGTGTACGAGCCGACTGACGGTGACATCGTCTTTGCGGGCTCGAGCATCAAGGGCCTCGAGCCGCACCAGATCACGCGTCGCGGGATCGCGCGAACGTTCCAGACGCTGCGTCTCTTCCTGAACATGAGTGTGCGGGAGAACGTGATGGCGGCTGCGTACGGTCATACGAAGGCGGGGGTGTTCCGCGCGATGCTTCGCACGCCCGGCATGCGCCGGGAAGAGCGTGAGATCCGGGAGCTTGCCGAAAACAAGCTCGCATTCTTCGGCGAGCGGCTGATGGGCTACCGCTGGGATCAGCCAGCGTACAGTCTGTCGTACGCGAATCGTCGGCGTCTCGAGATCGCGAGGGCGACGGCGACGAACCCTCGGATGTTGCTGCTCGATGAGCCCGCCGCCGGCATGAATCCGAAGGAAACGCAGGAGATCACCGACCTGATCGCAAAGCTCCGGACAGATGCCGGCTACACGATCCTCGTGATCGAGCACGACATGCACGTGGTCGAGGGAATCTCGGATCGCGTGGTGGCGCTCGATCACGGCATCAAGATCGCAGAGGGCTCGTTCGAGCAGGTCGCGACCTCGCCGCAGGTGATCGAGGCGTACCTCGGTACGGGCGGGATGGCCCGCAAGTGAGTGCCGTCGAGAATCAGGTCGGCACGCAGGGAGCCGCTGAATCCACCCCGATGCTCCAACTCGAGGGGATCAACACCTTCTACGGCCAGATCCACATCCTCCAGGACGAGAACATCGTCGTCGGCGAGGGCGAGCTCGTCTGCCTGCTCGGAGGGAACGCCTCGGGCAAGTCGACGACGCTGAAGACGATCCTCGGGATCGTTCGTCCTCGCACCGGCACGGTGCGTATCGCGGGTGAGGATGTGACGCAGATGCCGACCGCTCATCGCATCAAGCGCGGCCTCGCGATCGTGCCCGAGAACCGGCGCCTGTTCGGGCCGATGACCGTCCTCGAGAACCTCGAAATGGGGGCCTACCTACGACCCAAGGCGGATCTCAAGGAGGAGTTCGAACGCGTGTACGAACTGTTTCCTCTGCTCTACGAGCGGCGCTCCCAG
Source organism: uncultured Thermoleophilia bacterium (assembly GCA_963784945.1). Taxonomy (GTDB): domain Bacteria; phylum Actinomycetota; class Thermoleophilia; order Gaiellales; family Gaiellaceae; genus Gaiella. Next base: position 20,085 of record CAWATN010000016.1, read on the forward strand.
CTCGCAGGGACGTTGTCGGGAGGTGAGCAGCAGATGGTCGCCATGGGCCGCGCGCTCATGTCGCAACCCAAGCTGCTGTTGATGGACGAGCCGTCAATGGGTCTTGCACCCGTGCTCGTCGAGAGGAGCTTCGAGATCATCAAGCAGGTGAACGACGCCGGCGTGGGGATGCTCATCGTCGAGCAGAACGCCAACGTCTCGCTGTCGATCGCCGACCGTGGCTACGTCCTCTCCACCGGCCGGGTCGTCCTCGAGGGGAAGGCCGCCGACCTGCTCGAGAACGAGGAGCTCCGCAAGGCCTACCTCGGCCGCTGATGGGAGTCGTCAGTCCAGACGGTCGGATTCCGCCGCAGCGTGGATCCGAGCTCGCACTCGAGACGCTGCACCTCGGATCGCAAGAAGGGTCGGGAGTGGGTGACGCGGGCCACGACGTGCTCCTCTTCGCCTTCGCCGGCAGCGGTACGCTCGCCGGCCAGCCGCTCGCAGCCGGCTCGGCAGCGCTGCTGCTCGAGGGGGAAGAGGCCATGCTCCTCGCCGGCGCCGGCGGCCTTTCCCTCGTCCGGGCAACCATCGGAGCCGACACCGACCTTCATGCCCCCATGGGGCCTCGAGAGCGGGTCGTCGCCATCGCTGAAGTCGAACCGGGAAAGGCAACCGGCAGCCGCTCGTTTCAGCTGTTGTTCGGCCCCCACAACGGCTCGACCCGCGCCACGATGTTCGTGGGCTACGTTCCGCCGGGCAAGGCGCCGTGGCACTACCACCTCTATGACGAGATCATCTGGATCTGGCGCGGCCCTGGTCGGTACCACCTCGGCGACGAGATCGAGCCACTAGAGGATGGTTCCGCCCTCCGGCTAACGCCTCGAGAGGTGCATATCGTCGAGAACACGAGCCCCGACCGCGAGCTGGCTGTCCTCGGAATCTTTACTCCCGCCGGAAGCCCGTCGGCGGCCTACCTGATGCCTGACGTAGCGGCCGCGTACGTGATCTCGTGAGCGGCGGTGTCGGCGAGGCGGTTCGCGGCGAGTTCCCGATTCTCGCGCGGGCGACCTACCTCAACGCCTGCTCGCAGGGTGCGCTCTCCCATCGCGTGCGCGCCGCCTACGAGGAATACCTCGCCGGCTGGGACGAGAACGGCGCCGAGTGGGAATTCTGGGTCGAGCGAGCCGAAGCCGCCCGAGCAGGCTTCGCCGAGCTCCTGCATGGACAACCCGACGAGGTGGCGGTGACGACCTCTGTCTCGCAAGGCGTGAACGCGATCGTGTCGGCCTTGCCACTCGAGCGGGGCGGTCGCACGCGGATCGTGATCAGCGAGTACGAGTTCCCGACCGTCGGCCAGATCGCCCACGCGCAGGAGATCCGTGGCGCGGAGGTCGTGCACGTGCGGCCCGAGTCCGACGGATCGATTCCGGCAGAGAAGTTCGCAGCGGCGATCGATGAGCGCACGGCACTCGTTTGTTGCACGACGATCTCCTATCGCACAGGACATCGCCACGACATCACCGCGATCGCCGAGGCCGCACACGCCCACGGGGCGCTCGTCCTTGCCGACAGCTACCAGGCGGCGGGTGCGATCGAGATCGACGCCCGGGCGCTCGGTGCCGATTTCGTCACCGGAGGGACGGTGAAATACCTGCTGGCCTCTGCGGGCCTCGGCTTCCTCTGGGTGCGGCGGGAGTTGCTGGAGGCACTATTGCCGACGCAGACCGGCTGGTTTGCCGACGAGGACATCTTCCAGATGGACATCTCCGACTACTCGCCCCACGCGACAGCCCGCCGCTTCGACGCCGGCACGCCGCCCGTACCGAATATCTATGCAGGCGTGGCAGGGCTTGGCTTGCTCCAGGAAACGGGCGTGCCGGCTGTGGAGGCACACGTGAGTGCGCTCAACACGAGTCTCATCGCAGGTCTCGAGGAGCTGGGCGCCACCGTCGTCACGCCGCGTGACCCTGCTCGGCGCGGGCCGCTCGTCTGCGTCCGCTCGACCGATGCGGCGACCCTGGTCGGCTTGCTCGCCGAGGACCACATCGTCTGTTCGCTCCGCGACGAGAACCTGCGCGTTGCCGCGCACTACTACAACACCGGCGAGGACATCGACACGCTCCTCGGGGCGCTCGCTCGCCACCGTCACCTGCTCACCTGACGTCGTCGGCTGGCAGGACGGGCTGCCGTCTTGCGATTCTCACTCGGGTAGGAGGCCCTCCGCGCGAGCGGGATCCCCGGCCGGCAACACGTCGTGCGACCAGGTTCGTCGCTTCCAATCGGGAACCGGTGTCGCCGTCTCCTCGTGCGGGACAAAGCGAGAGCGCTCCACGAGCTCCATGCGGTGCACGTAGCGCGGGCAGTTCGGCAGCACATGCGTTGCGTGCACGCGCACGACGAACTGCGCTTCGGCGTAGCTCTCGAGAAGTGGGTCATCCTCCTCGATCGATGCGATGCCGTTCACCCGCATTCGCTTCGGGCTGGTGAAGTCGATGAACAACAGCCCCAGCTGCGGGTTGAGCAGGAGGTTTCCCATCGACAGGTAGGTGCCGTTGCCGTCGTAGTTCGGGAACGCGAGCGTCCGCTCGTCGACGATGCGCACGAATCCCGGTTCGCCGCCCTTGTAGGAGCACTGCGGCATCCCGTGCTCATCGGCTGTGGCGAGAAAGAACATGTCCCGTGACTCGATGAAGACGCGATCGTCCGCGTCGAACGTGTCTCGATCGAGGCGTTCCTCGATGCGATCGGCGAGTCGGCGGGTGTCGAACCGGTCCTGCAGCCGACGGTTCCCCTCATGGTAGAGATCCGGCATTCAGGGATGATGCAACTCGTGGCCCCGCGCGTCCACCTCAGCGAGCACGTGCCACACGAGATCGAGGAAGAGCTCGCGCGCGATTTCGAGCTCGTTGGGTCGCCGATCGGGGCCGACGGGATCGTGGCGATGCTGACCGTCACGGTCGATGACGAGTACCTCGAGGCCGCAGGGCCGCAGCTGCGGATCGTCGCCAACTACGCGGTCGGGATCAACAACATCGACCTCGCTGCAGCCCATGCACGAGGCATCATCGTCTCCAACACGCCAGACGTGCTGACGGGCGCGACGGCAGAGATCGCGCTGACGCTGATGTTGTCTCTGCTGCGACGGGTGACCGAGGGTGACCGATTCGTCCGGCGGCGGGAGCCCTGGCAGTTTTCGCTGGAGTTCATGCTCGGTGAGCGCCTCGCCGGCAAGAGCGTGCTGATCGTCGGGAGCGGTCGAATCGGCCGTGAGACGGCGCGGCTCGCGGAGGCCTTCGGCGCCGATGTCTCCTTCGCAGGGCGTGGTGACGACCTCGACGGCCTCCTCGGTCGGGCCGACGTCGTCTCGTTGCACGTACCCCTCACAAGTAACACGCGTCATCTGATCGACGCGCGCCGGCTCCAGCTGATGAAGCGGACGGCGATCTTGATCAACACGGCGCGAGGACCCGTCGTCGACGAGGCCGCCCTTGCCGCAGCGCTCCACGGCGGCACGATCGCGGGTGCCGGCCTCGATGTGTACGAGCGAGAGCCAGAGGTCACGGAAGCGCTGCTTCAGCTCGAGAATGTCGTTCTTGCGCCCCATCTCGGGAGCGCGACGCGCGACACGCGGGTCGCCATGGGGATGCTGTGCGTGGACGCTCTGCGCGCCGTACTGCTCGAAGGGCGGAGGCCGCCGAATGCCGTCGGCTAGCCCAAGGGCCGTCAATCGCTACGGCTGCCAGTCGATGTGGGGCGCGATCGAGCGGGTGCTCGTGCGGCCGCCCCTGCCCGTGGACACCGGCCACGTGGAGCGCTATGGCTGGCGCGGGGTGCCCGACCCCGCAGCCGCTGCAGCCGAGCACGAGGAGTTGTGCGCGCTGCTCGCCGCCGACGGCGCCGAGGTCGTCGTCTCGGAGCACGATCCCGGCAACCCCGACGCGATCTACGTCTACGACCCAGTGCTCGTCGGTGACGGCGGCGCGGCGCTGCTCCGACCCGGCAAGGAGGGGCGGCTCGGCGAGCCCGACGGCATCGGCGCGAGGCTCGAGGCGGCGGGTGTCCCGATCGCGTCGCACATGACCGCGCCGGCAACGGTCGAAGGCGGCGACACCGTCTGGCTCGACCACGACACGCTGCTGGTCGGCCACGGCTACCGCACGGGCGCGGCCGGCATCGCCGCGCTTCGCGAGGCGTTCCCCGACGTCGAGGTGATCGCGCTCGATCTGCCCCACTGGGTCGGTGCAACCGAGGTGATGCACCTCATGTCGCTCATCTCACCGCTCGACGGCGATCTCGCGGTCGTCTACCCGCGCATCGCACCGGTGCGGCTGATGGAGCTGCTCGCGGAGCGGGGGATCCAGGTCATCCAGGTGCCAGACGGGGAGTTCGAGACGATGGGCTCCAACGTGCTCGCTCTCGGCCCACGCCGTGCGCTGGCGCTCGAGGGTAACGACGAGACTCGCCGCCGGATGGAACGAGCCGGCGTCGAAGTCGTCACCTACAAAGGTGACAACATCTCGCGCCTCGGGGACGGCGGGCCAACGTGCCTGACGCGGCCCGTTTTGCGCGCCGGGGCGTCCTAGCCGGCACTACTCGAGCGTCAGCTGCCGGTGCTCCGACAGCCCCGAGACGCCGACGCCGACGAGCCGGAGGGCTCCGGGTCGGTCACGCAGGCCGCGGTCGAGCAACCGGCGGGCGAGCTCTGCGATCCGGTCGGCTTCGTCGATCGGGGCCGCGAGCGTCGTCGAGCGACTTCGAATCGAGAAGTCCGAGTACCGGAGCTTGGCCGTCACCGTTCGCGCGGAGAGCTGCCTCTTCACGAGACCTGCCGCCACTTCGGCGGCCATGCGCTCGATCTCCGCGTACAGAAGTGTCCGATCCGAGATGTCCCGTTCGAACGTCTCCTCCACCGAGATCGACACTCGCTCGGTCTCGAGCTCGAGGTCACGCGGGTCGATCCCAAGCGCACGATCGCGAAGCAGCGGGCCAATCGTCCCTGGGAGGACGACGCGAAGCTCCGCGTCGCCGAGTCTGGCAAGATCGCCGATCGTTGTCGCACCAACCGCAGCGAGTCGCAGTTCTGCCTTGGGGCCGACCCCGGGTAGAGCGCGGACGGGGAATGGGGCAAGGAACCGCGCCTCCTTCCCTGGCGGCACGACCGTGATACCACCCGGCTTGCGGCGGTCGGACGCGACTTTGCAGACGACCTTCGACGTCGACACCCCGAGCGAGCACGAGAGCGATGTCGCGGCGCGCACCGACGTCTGGATCGCCTCGGCGACCGCGCGGGCACCCGTGAAGGCCGGAACAACCGTGCCGAGGTCGAGGTAGCCCTCGTCGATGCCCACCTGCTCGACCCGGGGCACGACCTCACGGATTGCTCCCCAGACCGCCTGCGAATACTGGCGATAGAGGGCATGACGGGGTCTGACGAACACGACATCCGGACAGCGCCGGAGCGCTTCTGACGAGCTCATGGCCGAATGGATTCCGAAGCGTCGGGCGACGTAGTTGGCGGTTGCGACGACGCCGCGACCTTGTGGATTCCCACCGACCACGAGGGGGAGCCTGCGCAGCGAGGGCTCCTCCAGCTCCTCCACGGCTGCGAAGAACGCATCGAGATCGAGATGGGCGAGAATTGGCACCTCGGGTAACGGTACGGTGCCGCCGTGATCACCGCGTTGCCACCACCTCCCGCCGTCGAGCAGCCGGCCCCGTACCAGCTCTCCTACGGTGCGATCGTTGGAATCGCTGCGCCTGGCACGCGCCGCGTGATCGTGCGTGTCGGGACGCGGACGTTGGCCGATCGGCCGCTCGAGGGGCGTCGGTTCCAGCTCCACGTGACGCTCCCGGCAACCGAGACCACGGTCCAGGTGATCACCGTCGATCGGGACGGGGAGAGGAATCGCACGACGGTGGCGCATGTGCTCGGCGCCGGGGTAGCCTCCGCTCCGCGTGCACGAGCTGCGCGCAGCGACGCGCTCCTGGCGCGTGAGATCCGCCGGCTGGCCGAGTCCTTCGGAAGCGCTAGCGCGGTCTACGTCCAGAACCTCGCGACAGGAGTCGGCGCGGCCTGGAACGCGCGCGCCACGTTCCCTGCCGCCTCTGCCCTCAAGCTTCCGATCGCCGTGACCGCACTCGCTCGGTCCGACGAGACGCCGGCGGCGGGCTCGGTACTCGACCGCCTCCTCCGCCAGATGCTGACGTATTCGGACAACGCCGCTGCGAACGCCACCGAGCGGTACTTTGGTGGCTCGACGTCTGGCGGCTCTGCCCTCGTGAACTCGATGATGCAGTCCATCGGGCTCGTCGATACCGAGATGTACGGCGGCTACGAACTGGATGGGCTCGGTGACCCGTCACGACGGCTTGCCGACGTGATCCCGCTCCGAGTCGAAAGTCAGCCGTACTGGGGCCGTGGGAAGAAGACGAGCGCCTACGACCTCGCAAGCCTCACGCGTGCCGTTTGGCTCGCTGGTGCCGGCCGTGGCCCACTTCGCACCACTCAACCGGGCTTCACCGCAGCAGATGCCCGCTATCTGCTCTATCTCCTCGGTCAGGTGCACGACCCGGGCAAGCTCGACCGTGAGGTCGGACGAATTCCCGGCGTCCGCCTTCTGCACAAGGCCGGCTGGATCAACGACGCCCGGCACGACAACGGCATCGTCCTCTGGGAGGGTGGCGCGTTCGTCGTAACCGTCATGACCTACCGCGCTGCCGGTGCCGGGAGCTCCTCCGACGTGCTCGCAGGTCGGGTCGCAGCGGCCGCGCTGCGCCGCTTCCGGAACTGATGCGCCCGACCCGCGAGCAGGAGCGAGCGCCCGCCTGAGCCGCCCGGGAACGAATAATGGGCGCCCGCAGGCGGGCGCCAGGGTCATGATGGGCGCCCGCCTGCAGCCGCCCGGGAACGAATAATGGGCGCCCGCAGGCGGGCGCCCATGCTCGCGGTCACGCCCTCGGAGTGCGCGGCCGCAAGACGGTGTCCGGTCCGGGGAGGCGATCCTTCGGAATCCGGGCTCCGAGTACTGAGACTCTGTCGCGGTCTCCAGGTTTGTACGGGTTCCGTAAGGTCATCGAGCAGCGCGAGGCGCATAGGTGTGAGCTGCGGGAATACCGGTACAGTTTTTGTAGTTAGTACTGGTATGACTGCTGATAACAATACTGATCCCACTGCGTCCGCCGAGGAGCGTGAACGAACTGTGAGCAAGCTTCTGCTCGTCCCTCTCGAAGACATCGTCGTCTTCCCCAACATGAATGTGACCTTGACGATCGACGTCGGCGACGAGGAGCGTGTGCTGCTCGTGCCCAAGCACGACGGCGAGTACGCCAAGGTGGGCACCGTTGCCGAGGTGGCGGACAGGGTCCGGCTGCCGGGTGGCGACACGGCGGTAGCACTCAACGGCCTCCACCGGGCGATTGCAGGCGCCGCGGAGACGGACGCTCAAGGGCGTCTCTTCGTCGAGGCCGACGAGCGTCTCGACGAGACGCCAACCGGCGAGGCTGTTCGCACCCTCGAGACCGAGTATCGCGCCGTCGTCGAGGAGATCCTCGAGCTGCGCGGCGACGACGGCCGCATCGCGGCCTTCGTCCGATCGATCTCCGACACCGGAGCGCTGGCGGACACGTCCGGCTATTCACCCGACTTGACGTTCGAGCAGAAAGTGCAGGTCCTCGAGGCAGTTGATGTGGCCGAACGACTCGACCTCGCCCTCAACTTCCAGCGCGAGCGATTGACGCTCATGCAGATTCGCCGTCGCATCAGGGAAGACGTCAACACGGGCATGGAGAAGCAGCAGCGCGAGTACATCCTGCGTAAGCAGCTCGACTCGATCCGCAAGGAGCTCGGAGAGGACGAGACCTCTGTCGTCGAGGAGTTCCGCACGAAGATCGCAGAGTCGGGGATGCCCGATCACGTGCGCGAACAGGCCGAGCGTGAGCTCGCCCGCTTCGAGCGGATGGGCGACAGCTCACCCGAGGCTCAAACGATCCGAAGTTACGTCGACTGGTTGCTCGCAGTGCCGTGGGGTGTTCGCTCGGAGGAGCGGCTCGATCCCCAGGCGAGCCGTGAGGTGCTCGACGCGGACCACGCCGGCCTCGACGACGTCAAGGAGCGGATCGTCGAGTACATCGCAGTGCGCAAGTTGCGCGAGGAGCGGGGGATCGAGGTCGACAAGAAGTCCGGCGCGATCCTGACGCTGATCGGCCCTCCCGGAACCGGCAAGACCTCGATCGGCGAGTCGATCGCCCGGTCGCTGAACCGTGAGTTCGTGCGCATGTCCCTCGGCGGCATCCGCGACGAAGCGGAGATCCGTGGCCACCGGCGCACCTACATCGGTGCTCTGCCGGGACGGCTGGTTCGTGCGCTGCGCGACGCGAAGACGATGAACCCCGTGATTCTGCTCGACGAGGTCGACAAAGTCGGCGCCGACTGGCGCGGTGACCCCTCGGCGGCTCTGCTCGAGGTGCTCGACCCCGCGCAGAACTCCACGTTCCGCGACCACTATCTCGATGTCGAGGTCGATCTCTCCGATGTGATCTTCATCGCGACGGCGAACCAGGCTGACACGATCCCGGGGCCGCTGCTCGACCGGATGGAGGTGATCCGTTTCGACGGCTACACCACGGACGAGAAGGTCTCGATCGCGGATGGATATCTCTGGCCCCGCCAGCGCGAACGCAACGGGCTTCGCGACGACGAGGTGACGGTGGCACACGAGGTGATCGAATCGATCGTTTCGGAATACACGCGCGAGGCGGGCGTTCGTCAGCTCGAGCGCGAGCTCGGCAAGGTGCTGCGCAAGACGGCGACGAGGATCGCATCCGGCACTGCCGAGGCTCCCGTGGCCATCGACATCGACGTCGTTCGCGACGCGCTCGGCCGGCAACGGTTCTTCCGCGAAGCAGCGGAGCGCACGGCCGTACCGGGTGTCGCGACCGGCCTCGCTGTCACCGGTGTCGGCGGGGATGTGCTGTTCGTCGAGGCGACGAGCATCCCGGGCGGCGAGAAACTCGTCCTGACCGGCCAGCTCGGCGAGGTGATGAAGGAATCGGCCCAGATCGCCCTCTCCGCAGTGCGTGCGAAGGCGAGTGACTACGGCCTTGATGACGACGTCTTCGAAAACCGCTCGTTCCATGTGCACGTGCCGGCCGGTGCGACTCCGAAGGACGGCCCAAGCGCGGGTATCACGATGGCGACGGCATTCGCCTCTCTTCTCACCGGCCGCCCTGTCAGGCATACGGTCGGGATGACCGGTGAGATCACCCTGCAAGGCCGTGTGCTTCCGATCGGCGGCCTCAAGCAGAAGGTACTCGCGGCTCATGCGGCCGGGCTCACCGACGTTGTCATCCCTGAGCGCAACCGGGCCGACATCGACGACGTGCCTCAGCACGTGCGTGATGAGATGACGTTCCATCCGGTGATGGCGCTGTCCGAGGTGCTCGAGCTCGCACTCGAGCCGGCCGCGCAGTCGCTCGATGTCACGGTGTAGGCACTGTCAGCCCGTTCCGGAGGGGGTCCGCCAGGCGGCGGGTCTCCTCGAACGGCGCTGGACCGTCTCGATTCTGTGGGCCTCGTACGAGGGAGCCTCGCGCTTCAACGAGTTCAAGCAGTCGGTGGGCGAGATCCCACCGCGCACGCTCGCGCTACGGCTCGTCGAGCTCGAGGAGGCCGGAGTGCTCGAGCGACGCGTCGTCGACGCCCGGCCGCCGCGCGTTGAGTACACACTCACGCCCGAGGGTCGGCGCCTGCAGGCTGTCGTGGACGCGCTCGTTCGATTCGCAGACGCGTAGGGGGGCGGCGTAGCCCCGCCCCCTACGCGTCTGGTCGCCGGCTGCGCCTTAGGCGTCGTCTTCGGCGAGCAGGCGATAGATGCTCTTGCGCGCCGTTCGGAGCACGTCCTTTGCACCTGTCACCTGTGTAGCCGAACCCGCCTGGGCGACCTGCCTTGTCGCGGCAAGCACCTGGTGGACGAGATCACGGAGCTCGAGAAGGTCGTCGTCGACGTCCTCGCCGGCCTCTTCCCACGGTGCGGGAGCTCCGTCGGCGGCGTTCGTCGTGCGCCCTGCCTCGGTCAGCGCGTACGCGCGGCGGCCAGACTCGGCGGCGGCAGGCTCTATGAGACCCTCGTCTTCGAGTTGCTGGAGCGTGGGGTAGACCGAGCCGGGGCTCGGCCGCCAACGGCCTCCGCTTCTCTCGGAGATCACCTGGATGATCTGATAGCCATGCATCGGTTCCTCCGAGAGGAGGGCGAGGATCGCCGCGCGGATGTCGCCGCGACCTGCCCGGCGGCCTGGGCCGAAGAACGGCCCGCCAAAGCCTTCTGGCCCGTGCATACCGCGCCTGTGTTTCCCGCGACCGCGGCGCCTTGGTGGCTCCTCGGTCATGAACCAGACGTTCGCCTGGGAGCCTCGCCGGCGGTGCCTGCCGCGGGGGACCGTGATTGGGACTGTGAATTCAGTCATGAACTTCCTTTCTTCGTGTGATATCACGATATATCGTAACGCATCGTTTGTCAAGGTGAGACGGCGTCCATCGAGATCGGGCCGAAGGCGTGAATCGAAGATCCTCTATACCTCGAACGAGTGGCTGCCGATAGGAGTGAAATGGAAGCATCCACTGCCATCCAGTCACGCCTGATCGGCGCCATCCTTGTCGACAAGAATCTGATCACGGCCGAGCAGCTCCAGCGGGCGCTGCAGCTACAGGCGGACACCGGCGAGAGGCTCGGTGAGATCGTGGTGGCCGAGTTCGGCGTTGCTCGTCTCGAGCTTGCGAGTGTGCTCGCAGAGCAGTGGGCGGAGCTCGAGAAGGTCGAGCCCAGTGCTCCCGCGACATCGGACTTGCCGGTGCTCGCCGTTGAGCCGTTGACGCCTGCCGAGGTACATATCCGAAGGCCGATCGGCGAGATCTTCGTCGAGCTCGGCTTCATCAGCAGCGACCAGCTCGACGCTGCACTCGACGCACAACGGGAGACCGGAGCTCGAATCGGCGAGATTCTCGTCGAGCAGGGCAGCCTGACACGGCTCGATCTTGCGAGTGCACTCGCCGAGCAGTGGTCAGCCCTGCAGAAGCTGCGTCCGCCGGAGCCCGCTGCCGACCCGCAGCCGTGGCAAAACGGGGTACCCGTGGTGCCTCCTGCCGCGCCGGAGTGGTCGGCGGACGAACGCGCTGTCGTTGCCTCACTAGAGGAGCGCCTGCGAGTCGTCGAGCGGGCTGCGAGTGCGGCGCCCTGGCAGGAGGATCTGCGCCTTGTCACAGCAAGCTTGCGCTCGGCTGTCAGCTCAGTCGAAGAGCGACTCGAGGCGAGAGGAGATGGCTCGCCGAACGCAGAGCTCGTCGAGGCGCTTGACGCGCTGAGCTCGAGGATCGAGTCGCTCGAGAGCGCGTCGATCTCCACCGAGCTCGAGTCCCTCCGGCACGGACTCGAGGAGCTGTCCGCACACCCCGTCGATGCAGAGGGACTCGCCGAGCTGAGAACCCAGGTGGAGCGTCTCGAGGCTCGCCCGAATCCGGCCGACGTCGTCGCACACCTCACGTCCGAAATCACAACCTTGGCGACGCGTCTCGACGAGATCGCAGACGTCACAGAGTTAGCAGCCAGGCTCGACATGGTCGCGGGTCAGGCAGAAGGCGCGCAATCGGAGCTCGAGGGGCTCGCCACTCGGGTCGACGACCTTGCCGCACTCCAGATTCGGCTCGACGAGTTGGCCGACAAGCTTCCGCACGACGATGCCATCGGCGAGCTCGAGCGATCGCTTGCTGAGCTCGCCGCGCGCCCGGCGAACGACGGCCAGGATGACCGGAGCGCGGAGATCGCATCGCTCGTAACGCGACTCGATCACCTCGCAGCGCGTGTCGAGGACGTTGCAGCGACACCTGTCCCCGACGTCACGCCCAGGATCGACGAGCTCGCGGAGCGGATCGGAAAGCTGGCAGGTGCAACGGCCGGCGCAGAGACACACGAGCTAGCAGCCAGGCTCGATTCACTCGAGGAAAGCGGGCGCACGGGCAACGGTGCCCTCGAGCGTCTTGCAGCTGAGCTCGACGAGCTCGGTACGCGCACGCAGGAACGGCTCGACGCCCTCGTCTCGCGGGACGCCGAGAGCGCGCCCATCGAAGAGCTTCGGTCACAGATCGATGAACTTGCGGTCACCGTCGCCCGCGAGCCGGACACGACGTCGCTGGATGAGATCCGGGACCGGTTGGATCAGCTGGCAGCTGCAGTTGAGCACGAGCGGGACACGGAAAGGATCGACGAACTTCGTGCTCGGTTGGATGATCTCGCGAGCGCCGTCGATCGCAAGCCCGAATCGGCGTCGCTTGATGAGATTCGGAGCCGGTTGGATGCGCTGGCAGCTGCAGTTGCGCGCGAGCCGGACACGGCGCTGATGGACGAAATCCGTTCCCAGGTCAGCGGCCTTACGGCTGCACTGGAACGGAAGTCGGATTCGGCGGCGCTGGACGCGATTCGCACCAGGTTGGAGGAGCTGGCTGCAGGGTTCGAGCGGGAATCGGATCCGGCACCCCTCGACAATCTGCGCGCTCGCGTAGATGAGCTATCGGCCTTCATCGAGCGGGCGCCGGATGCGACGCTGCTCGACGGACTGCGCTCCCGCATGGACGAGCTTGCCGCGGCCGTCGAGCGCGGGCCGGATCTGTCCCTTGTCGAGGGTTTGCGTTTCCGTGTCGGCGAGTTGGCTGCGGCTGTCGAGCGTGGGCCGGATCTGACGCCCGTCAGCGAGTTGCGAGCACGCGTGGACGACCTTGCGACCGCCGTTGCTCACGAGGCCGACACGTCACCACTCGATGACATGCGCGCGCGGGTCGACGAGCTCGCCGTTGCGGTAGAGAAGGCTGAAGTCGTCGGCGCGCTCGAGGCGAGGATGGATGAGATCGAGCAGCGGCTTGCCGCTGCGGCCCCGGCCGAGGAGCTTCGCAACGAGATGCGCCGCGTGGCCGAGAGCAGTGTCGTGGCGCGTGAGTCACTCGAGCAGGCGCTTTTCGCCCGGGTCGAGGAGATCACATCGACGATCCCCCGCGATGACGAGTTGCACGAGCTCCGTGCACGGTTGGACGAGGTTGCCGCACGGCCCACGCAGGATCGTGAGCTGCAGATGCGAGTCGATGATGTGAGCAACCGCCTTGATGACCTCGGTGCGGTAGCAGGCACTGTTGCCGACCTGCGTGAATCTGTCGAAGGCCTTGCGGAAGTACGTGTCGCTGATGCGCTTGCCACGGGAGCGCGGCTTGCAGGGCTCGAGGCAGCCGTCGCCTCGATCGCCGGACTCGAGGCGCGCATCCGAGACGGCGACGATTTGGCAGATCGCTCCCGCCTGCTTGCGGCGCGACTCGACGGCACGGAGAGCAGGCTCGTAGCGGTGGGTGAGCTCGAGGAGAGCGTTGCTGCACTCGCCGCCGAGCTCGAGCGCAAGCCGGACGCAGAGGCACTCGCAGAAGCTGTGGTCGAGCTCCGCGCTGAGATCGAGGTCCTGGCCGATCGACCGACGATTGCCGATCCCGGCGAGCGGCTCCAGGAGCTGTCGCACAGGATCGATCGCACCGCGCGTGACGGGCACGACAAGATCGATGCGCTTGCCGGGGAGATGCATGTGCGGCTTGGCGGACTCGCCGAGACGCTGGATCGCCGTGTCGACGAGCTGGCCGCACGCGCCGATGGCTTTGTCGGCCGTGACGAGGCAGTGGCGACGATCGCCGACCAGGCAGCGTGGGTTCGGGCCGAGCTAGAGGCGCTGCGTGCGGTCGCTGACGAACGTGCGACGACGGTCGACGCATCGTTGGTGGCCGCCGACCGTTCTCGTGCGGCGGCCCAGCAGGCGCTCGGAAACAGAGTTGACGGCGCGATCGGAGCAATTCGCTCGGACCTCGATGAGCGCGAGCAAGCTCTGGCCACACGTCTCGCGAACGAGATTGCCGGTGTCAGGGGCGAGCTCGGAGACCAGCAGAGTGCGTTCACCGATCGGCTGGACGGCGTTGTCCGTGATCTCCGCGGTGATCTCGAGGCACAGGCAACTGGGCTCGGCAGCCGACTCGAGGAGCAGTGGAACGAGACAGCTGCCCTCAGAGCGCAGATCGAGGCATTGCAGGAATCCATTGCCGGTCATGCGGACTGGGAGAAGCGGATCGAGAGCATGCTCGAGCAGCGACTCGACGGGCTCACGGGTCGGATCACTGACGGGATTGCAATCGCACGCACAGAGGCGGAGGGAGTCGCTGCCGCCCTGCGTGGCGAGTCGGCCTCCTTGGGGTCACGGATCGACGAGATGCTCGCGCTGCGCCACACCGACCTGCGCTCGGCACGCGCGGCGAACGACCATCTCGCCGAGCGGGTTGAAGAGCTTGCTGGCGTCTATGTCGACGACGCTGACGCAGCACGGGCCGCCGCACACGATCTGTCGGAGCGGCTGACGAGCCTCGCCGCGTCACTCCATGCTGAAGCGGCGGATGCGCGTTCCGCGTCCGACCGGCTGGCGGCGCAGGTGGGAGCGCAGATCGGCGATCTCCGCAGTCTGCGCGATGATGATCTGGCAGCGGTAGAGATTGCCGGCGCCGAACTGGCAGCGCGGCTCGATGATCATGCACTGCAGTCGACGGCGGCGGCCTTCGAGGTAGAGCAGGCGCTGCGGGACGAGCTGGGTGGGATCGCTGCTCGACTCGAGGAGCGAGATGCCCAGGGCATCGAGGCGCGGGAAGAGCTGCGTGGTGAGCTCGAGCGCGTCGCTTCGTCGGTCGGCTGGCGGCTCGAAAGGATCGAGGAGTCACTCGCGGCGGATGACACGGCGGAGCTGAAGTCGGCGATCGCCGAGGTCGAGCGCCGCCTCGAGGGTCAGGTGGCGCTGGGTGAGGAGCAGGTCCGAGCAACGGAGCGCGCGCTGCGCAAGGGGCTGGCGTCCCTCGGTGAGCGGCTCATCACCAGTGAGTCCGCCTACGTCGAAGCAGGGAACACGTTCCGCCGTTCGATCGAGAGGCTCGGCGCGGCAGTCATCGAGGCCGACGCCCGAATGGCGGATCAGATCCCGTTGTCGGAGGCTGAAGGTTGCGTTGCGTTTGCACCGACGGCCGCCGGCTACCGATTGGTCGAGCTACCGGGCAAGGCGCCAGAGATCGGGTCGACGGTCGAGCTCGAGGGCTGCGACGGCCCGCTTGTCGTGACTCGGTACGGGCGCTCGCCGCTCCCGCTCGACAGCCGCCCGTGCGCGTATCTCGACCGAGCCTAACCCTCTAGTTGTCCGAGCGACTAGCCGTCGCGTTCACAGGTGGCACGATCACGAGCGGGCACGGCGCATCGTGGGCGAGGCTCTGACTGACAGAGCCGAGGAGCAGCCCTGCCGTCGCTCCGCGGCCACGTGAGCCAACGACGAGGAGCGTAGCGTCGTGTGCCTGCTCGATGAGCACTGCGGCGGGATGACCTTCGACCGCGAGCGCCTCTGCTCGTCCCGTGATCTCGGCCGGTAGCTGAGCAAGGGCTGCGCGCAGCGCGGTCTCGGCGTGCTGCGCGGCCTCGAGCACGGCGTCTGCCGTAGGTGCGAACGCCTCACCCACATAGGAGGAATCGGGCGTCTGCCAGGCGCAGACGATCCTCAACGGGAGACCGCGAAGCAGAGCTTCCTCGCAAGCGAAGTCGAGGGCTGCATCGCCACCTGGTGAGCCGTCCGTTCCTACGACGACTAGCCTTACGGCGCTCAATCGACGGATGCCTGCGGCTCGGAAAGAGTGACGACGCGCAGCCGGTGCGGTTGCCTGCCGGGAACGGCGAGCGAGGCGACGAGTGCGGCAGCGAGCGAGATTGCCATGATCACGAACGACAGCGTGTATCCGCGCTCAGAGGGTGCTCCGCTCGCGAGCAGGTTCGCTGCGAGGATGCTCGCGGCGACCTGGCCGCCCACGGCTCCGCCGACCGTCCGCATCACGGCGTTCATGCCGGTTGCAACGCCGGTCTGATCGGCTCGCACCGCCTCGACGATGAGATTCGCCATCGAGGCGAAGGCAAAGCCCACACCGGTGCCGATCAGCAACGACGAGAGATAGATCTGCCAGTGCGTGGTGTGTGCCACCGCGAGCAACACGAATGCGAGGAGCGTGATCGCGACACCGAGCACGAGCGGCACCTTGGAGCCGAACCTGCCGGAGAGGCGTCCTCCGACAGGCCCGGCGATCATCATCGCCAGGGTGCTCGGCACGAGAAACAGGCCGGCCTGCGTCACGGATGAGCCGAAGCCGTAGCCGCTCGACGGCGATGTCTCGACGAACTGCGGGATAAGGACGAACGAGCTGTACATCCCGACTCCGAGCAGTAGGCCGGCCAGGTTCGTCGTCCATACACCGCGCAACCGCATCATTCTCATGTCTACGAGCGGGCTCGGCGAGCGGGTCTCGACGCGGATCCAGGCAACTGCGAGCACAGCCCCCAGACTGAGCAGACCAAGCGTCCCGGTCGACAGCCATCCCCAGGCGGGAGCTTCGCTGATCCCGAGAAGCACGCAGATCAGCCAGAGGGAGAGAAGCACAGCGCCCGCCCAGTTGACGTTGCCGGGAGCGCGTACGGGCGACTCCGGCACCGCGAGTACGGTTGCGATCGTCGTCACGATGATCAACGCCAGGGGGATCCAGAAGAGCCAGTGGTAGTCGAGGTGCTCGAGGATCGGTCCGGCGAGGATGATCCCGAGGCCGGCTCCGACGCCCAGGAGCCCCGAGACGAGGGCGATTCCACCGGCGACGCGCTCACGGGGGAACTCGTCGCGAATGATCCCGAAGGCGAGGGGGAAGATCGCGCCGCCCAGTCCCTGGATGGTGCGCGCGCCGATCATCACGGGCAGCGTCGTCGCAAGAGCCGCGAGGAGTGTGCCCACCGCAAGCCCCACGAGCACGACTACGAGTGTGCGCTTCTTCCCGAACATATCCCCGAGACGGCCCGCGATCGGCGTCGCGACGGACGCGCTGAGGAGATAGGCCGTGAAGATCCACGTGACTCCCGTCGGCGAGGTGTGTAGATCGGTCTGCAGAGTGGGGAGCGCGGGCACGACGAGCGACTGCAGCATCGCGTAGGCGATGCCGGCGAGCGCGAGGACGGCGAGGAGGAGGCCGGGCCGCGCGGCAATCGGGGCTGGCTCCGGCGCGGTCACCCACGCTACGGTACCATAAGCGGATCGCACCCTCCGCTTACACGGATACCGAAAGTCGGCCCCTCCGACGTGACGCTCGGGAGAACCGTGAGCGCATTCTCGAGGCTGCTCGGCGTGCCTTCGCCGAGCGCGGCATCGGCGCCAGTGTCGAGGACATTGCCTCTCGGGCCGGTGTCGGTGTCGGCACGCTCTATCGGCGCTTCCCCACGAAGGACGCTCTCGTCGACGCCGTCTTCGAAGTGCATCTCGACGGCATGGCGGCAGCTGCCGAGCGGGCGTACGGAGCTGCCGATGCCTGGGAAGGGTTGCTCGAGTACCTCGCCTATGTGGTCGGCCGGCAGGCAGCCGATCGGGGACTCTCGGGGATTCTCGGCGCGCACCTTCGCAGCGAGCAACTGGTTGCGCGCGCCCGGTCGCGGCTACGGCCACTTGTTCAGCGCCTCATCGAGCGCGCGCAGGACGCCGGCGAACTGCGGCTCGATGTCGTCTACGAGGATGTCTCGGTCCTGCTGTGGACCACCGGACGCGTCGTGGATGCAACGCGGGACATTGCACCCGAGTTCTGGCAGCGGTATCTCGCCCTGCTCAGCGACGGGCTCCGCGCCGGCAACGCTTCGCCGCTGCCGCAACCACCGCTGACCGCGGCAAGGCATCGCACGGCCATGCGGCGATTTGCGCAGCCTCGCACTCGGGAGGCAGGAGCCTAGGCAGGCAGTCGATCCACGGGGGGCGCGGCTCGGGTCGTGGTGCGTCCTTCGCGGCGCGGCGGGCGACGGCCGAGATCATTCGGAGATCCTCCACCTGTGAGTGGTACGTTCGTCCGGGTGGACGTGATCGAATACCGGCTGCTCGGGCCGCTCGAGGTCTCCGTCGCCGGCCGGCCGGCGAAACTTGGAGGCCCTCGCCAACGAGCCGTTCTCGCGGCGTTGCTGGCACAGGCGGACACTGTCGTCCCCGCGACGCGTTTGGTGGACGAGCTGTGGGGGGATGACCCTCCCTCCACAGCCGCAAATCTCGTTCAGGGGTATGTCTCACACCTCCGCAAGGTGCTTGGCAAGGACGCTATCGCGACCCACGGCACCGGTTACATCCTTCATCTCGGGAGTCATTCGCTCGACCTCCGCGAGTTCGAGCGGCTGGCACACGATGGCAATCGCGCCCTTGGCGCGGGGCAGGGAGCGATCGCGGGCGAGCGCCTCGCCGAGGCGCTCTCGCTCTGGCGCGGCCCAGCCCTCGCTGATCTCACGCAGGAGACGGGAATCGAGCCGCTCGCGGCGAGGCTCGACGAGCTCCGTGCCCTGGCGCGCGAGCGACACGTCGAAGCGGAGCTCTCGTGCGGGCGGTACGCGGAGAGCGTGGCGGAAGCAAAGGCGCTCGTGGACGAGAATCCGCTGCGAGAGCGCCCTCGAGGGTTGCTGATGATGGCGCTCTACGGGAGCGGACGCCAGGCCGAGGCGCTCGAGGCGTATCGGTCTGCACGCGCGACGCTCGTCGACGAGATCGGCATCGAGCCAGGCCCCTGGCTGCGTGAGCTCGAGGCCGCGATCCTCCGGCACGATCCCTCGCTCGGGCCGACCGGTTCAGCCGGCACGCGCGCGGTGTCAGCTCCAGCGCGCTCGATCGTTCTCGCGCTGCTCGAGATGACTGCGCTCGACGGCATCGTCTCCCTAGGAGAGCCCCTCGCGCGCGATCCTTCACGCGAGCTCGTCATAGTGCACACGGTTGCCGATGTGGACGAGCTCGGTCCGGCGACGTCACACCTCAACCACTATCGCGAACGGCTGCGCACCGATGGCGTCGAGGCCCGCGTGGCGGCGTTCACGTCAGTCACGCCCGGCACCGACCTTGCACGCCTGGCCGATGACCACGAGGTCGATCTCCTCCTCGTCGACGCGCCGACAGGGCTGCTTCAGGACGCACGGCTGCTCGCGCTGCTCGAGCGGGCGCCCTGTGACGTCGGAGTCCTTGTGTCTGCCGAGCCTCGGGACGGCCCGGTCCTGGTTCCCTTCGCGGGAACGGAGCACGACTGGGCGGCGATCGAGCTCGCGGCATGGTTTGCCAGAAACCGGAATTCGCCTTTGAGGCTCGCCGGTGCGTCCACCGGCGCGGACGGTGGCGACGCGAGCCGCCTACTCGCCAGCGCATCGCTTGCGATCCAGCGAGTGCTCGGCGTTCCGACAGAGCCCCTGCTCGTCGATCCCGCTCCCGACGCGCTCGTAGCCGCGGCCCGGGCGGCAGGCGTTGTTTTCGTTGGACTCACGGATCGGTGGCGCCGCGAAGGCCTCGGTCGCGCGCGAACCGCGCTGGCTACGGCGGGGACGCCGACGGTGCTCGTTCGGCGCGGCCTCCGCCCGGGAGGGATCGCTCCGCGAGAGAGCGAGACGCGGTACACGTGGACGATCGGACCGGGCTAGCTAGCGAGTCCAGGGTGGCGGCGTCGCCTTCCGGCAGGGTTGACTCGTCCTGCTCGGTGGCGGTGCGTCCGAGAGAAGCCCGCCGTAGGTCTGCTCGACGTCGTGGGTGGTGCTGACTGTCTCCAACGACCCCTTACCTCCTGCGCCGGTGACGAACCGCACGATCGAGATGTCACGTACCGCCTGCCGGTTGGCGTCGAGGTGAACGAGTCCGTCCGGGAGCTCGACACGCATGCGTGCGAGCTCCCGTCGGAGCCGGCTGCGACCGCCGGAGAGATCGCCGCCGACGTGCTCGATCGCAGTGAGGAGAGCCTCCGACGCGTCGTAATAGCTGAGCACGGTGGATTGGCGTGCGACGTCGGTGAACGCCGGAAATGAGCGGCGGAATTCAGCTAGATACGTTTGGAGCGCAGCATCTGGAGGGCCGGCTGCGAGCCAGGACGTGGACGTGACGCCATCGAGCTTCGAGCCGAGGCTCGATCGCAGGGCAGCGTCCTCGGTGCTCGGCGCCCAGAGAAGCAGCTGCTTCGCTGGTTCATCCAGGTGCGCGATGAGGTCACGGAGGACCGCGGTCGAACCGTCGTAGTCCACCACGAACGCGGCGACGCCGTCCGGCGACTGTGCCGTCGCACGACTGGTGACGCCGGGATCGGGAAGCTCGGCGTCCCGATACGCACGCGTGACGATCGTGCCTCCGAGCGCGCAGAACTCGGCCACGAACCCGGCGACCGATTGCCATCCCCATGGCTGATCGGGGGCCAGAACGGCGGCCCGGCGCCATCCGAGTGTCCGGTAGGCGTATGCCCCGAGCCCTGCGACGAGCTGTGGATTGTCCGGTGTGAAGCGATAGAGATTCGGTGCCGGATGCCGAAGCGTCACCTCCTGCTCGTCCCAGAAGGCGCTCATGAACGGCACTTCCGGATAGAGCCGTGCTACCTCCCGGGCGACGACGCTGGAGCCGCCGATGATGGCGTCGACGTGCTCGCGCTCGACCAGCCTGCGCGCCTCCTCGATGAACACTGTGTGCTCGCCCGTTTCGGCACACCCCTGAACGATCTCGACGTCGCGTCCTCCTACCTCGACCGGCGTGATGCCATCTGCGGGCGCCTTGCCGGCAAGTCTCGCACCTCGACGTAGGAACGGAAGCTCGGCGCCCGAGAGCTGAAAGTCCTGCAAGCCCCGGAATGGACCCTGGCAATCCGCGAGTACGCCGATCCGGATCGGATCGCTCCCCCTTGCACAGCCGAGTACGGTCGACATGACCAGTGCTAGAACGATCGCTGAGCCGTATCTACCCTTCATCTGCGGTCACCCAGACGCTGCCCACTCCGACTGCGATCTCACGTGGGATACCGTCGACGTGGATCGTCGCTATTGCTTTTCCGGACACAGGGTCGAGTCGCGAGACGGTTCCCTCCAGCCCATTCGCGACCCACACATCCCCGGCGCCGACAGCGACGCCCGAAGCGCCGCGGCCGACGGGGAGGATCCGCCTGATCCGACCGCTTCGAGGTTCGACTTGGGCAACGACATCGTCGATCGATCCGGTGATCCACACTGCGCCTTCGCCGAAGGCGATCGAACGCGGTGCAAATGGCAGGGAGGTGGTGGCCTCGATTTTTCCGGTGCGCTCGTCTACGCGCCAAAGTCGCCGGTCGACGGAGTCGCCGAGCACCCACAGAGCACCAGCTCCGATCGCGATGTCGCTTAGCGAGAAGCGCATGCTCTCGGCGGTCAGGGGCCTTTGGAAGGGAATCCGGACCGCCCGCAGCACCCTGAACGAACCGTCATCGGTCGACAGTCGCTTGATGTAGGGGCATCCCGCCGCCCAGACCACTCCGTTGCCGGCGGCGACCGAGCAGGCAAGAACGGGGACGCCGGCCTCGCGCATTCCACTGCCCGCCGCGTAGCGCACGACTCGTCCTTCGTTGGGGGTCTCACCATCGCTCGCGACGTACAACTTCCCACCCATCGCTGTCAGGTCGCGTGGCTCGCCTGTCGTCGTGAAGCGCTGCAGGTCGCCTGTGCGCGGCGCGAGGCGCCAGAGGGACCCGTCACGAAGGCTGCCGACCCATACGTGCCCGGCGGCGACGGCGATGCTCGCGAGATGGGCGGCAACCGGGTAGCTGGCGGCGACAGCATTCGTGTTGGGGTCGATGCGCACCAGCGAGCTTATCGGCGGTGCTGCTGCTGGCTCGCCGCGAGTAACGAGTACCCCGATAACTGCGGCTGTAGCTGTGATCAGTGCTGCGGCTACCGCGACTGCGATGACGACCCGTCGGCTCGTCTGCGGAGCAGCGTCGAGGCCGAGCGCGGTGCGCGCCTCGTCGATCAGCTCACGGCAACTCGCGAAGCGCTGGGCGGGATCCTTCGCCATGGCGCGCGTCAGCACGGGGTCGACCTCGGCCGCCAGGCTCGGATTTCGCTTGCTGGCGACGGGCACCGGATCCTCGAGGTGGGCATACAGGGCGGCGATGTCCGAGGTGCGATCGAACGGCAGGGTGCCCGTCAATGTTTCGAAGATCAGACAGCCGAGTGCGTACTGGTCGGCCCTGCCGTCGAGCGCCTCGCCTCGGATCTGCTCAGGTGAGACGTAGTCGATGGTGCCCAGCCCTTGCCCGTCGGCAGGGCCACTCTCCGAGACCCATTGCGTCAGGCCGAAGTCGGCCAGGTATGCGTGCTCGCCGCCGTCCTGCTCGTCGATGAGGATGTTCGACGGCTTGACGTCGCGATGGACCAGCCCGCGGCGGTGAGCTGCGTCGAGCGCATCGGCGACCTGTGCTGCAATCGCGATCGCTCGGTTCGGGTCCAGCATGCCCTCGCGACGGAGCAACGCCTTCAGGTCTGTTCCGACGACAAATCGCATCGCGATGAACAGGCGCCCGTCTGCCTCACCTGCCTCGTAGATCGGAATCACGTTGGGGTGGTCGAGGCCGGCTGCGAGCCGGGATTCGCGCAGCAACCGCTCGCGGAAGCTGTCGTCGTCGGCAAGTGCCGGCACGAGCAGCTTCAACGCAACCGGGCGCTCGAGGTTCGGATCGAGCGCCCGGTAGACCTCGCCCATGCCGCCGCGGCCGACGAGATCTTCGATCTCGTAACCGGCGATGTGTGTGCCGGCGGGTTGAACCCCGGAGTTCACGGATCGATTCTCACGCATCTCGGGGCAGTGTGGAAGCAGGGCAACCGGACGACGGAATCTGCCGTCCGGTTGCCCTGCATCGTCGTCGTTGTCAGCCCCCGCACGTCACGCGAGGAGTCGATGCTTGTAGCGACCTGTTTCCTCCGGCAGACGTCGACTTGATCGACGGGCCAGACGGAATCGTGAGAACGCCGACGTAGCTCGTCGAGACGGAGCCGTCGGTCTGCGGTGTGTCCTTCATGGCGATCACACCGTGAGCACCCTTGAAGCCGCCCGTCGCCCCTGTCACGGGATGAATACACGCTCCGGAGACCAACCCGCTCGCGCCGTACTGCTGCCAGGCGATGAAGCTGAAGTACATCGTCCCGGATGGGTCGGACTGGTCGCAACCGTTGCGCAAGCGATCGAGACAGCCCGAAAACGCTTCGGTGCCCCATGCGACCAGGCGCCCTGTTGCCTCGTCGTACCGATAGTCGATCACCGTGGTCGTCCAGCCGCCGTTGAGGCCGCCCGTCATTGCCGACTCCGTATCCGAGCCCGGCACCGCCACCTGATTGCCGGACACGGTGTAGACAGCCGCGCTTGCGGCCATCGGCGCCACCGCGAACGCGGCGACAACTGCAGCGACGACTCCAAGCCGGGCTCGTGGGCGGCTTTTCCCTCCGGTCGTGAGCTTGAACATGTGCTCCTCCTCGCTCTGGGCGCGCGACCCGGTGCCGCGCAGGGCCCCACGGTGTAACGGCGCACTGGGAATCTGCTGGAAACGCGCTGGAGGTCGGGCCACGAGCGCCGGAGAGTCCGTTGTCCGTGAGAAGCTGCCCGTTGGCGTCGAGCGCAGCCGGGGGGCGAACCCAGCTGATCAGGTGCTACGCGCTCATGCCTCTCCACGCGCTTCCGTCGAGCGGCGAGCCGTCTTTCAACTCGACATTGAGCAAGCGGATCACCGCGTCGCCGACGTTCTCGACCGTGTGTGGAGGTCTTGCCGTGATCCAGATGGTGGTACCAGGTGCAGGAGGTGCGTCACTGACCCGGGTGTCGCCTAGCAACGCTCCCTCGTCATCGCGCCGCACGTGATGGGCGGTCGCGAGCACGTAGAGGACGCTCGGCCAGCGGTGGGTGTGAATGGGCGTCGTTTCGCCGGGGCCGATCCGTGATTCCAGCACCCGAACCTCGTCGTTCTCGAACAGAACGCGATGGAACGTCGGTGCTGCCACCAGAGCGTCGAGCGAATCGGGGTACTCCCAGGCCTCTGGGTCGGCGGATTCCACGACGACTCCGGCCTATCCCCAGACGTCCTGCGCAACCTCGACGACGAGCCGCAGCTTCGCCCACTGCTCTTCCTGGGTGAGGCTGTTCCCTTCCTGTGTGGAAGCGAAGCCGCACTGTGGCGAGAGGCAGAGCTGTTCGAGCGGCGCGTAGTGCGCGGCTGCTTCGATCCTCCGTTTCAGCTCGTCCTTCGTCTCGAGTTCGCCGCGCTTCGTCGTCACCAGGCCCAGCACGACCTGCTTGTCGCCCTTCGGAAGGAAGCGCAGGGGCTCGAAGCCGCCCGAGCGATCGTCGTCCCACTCCATGAAGTAGCCGTCGACGTCGAGCTCGCTCAGCAGGGCCTCGGCGACGAAGTCGTAGCCCCCCTCTGCTGCCCATGAGGAGCGGAAGTTTCCCCGGCACAGGTGAGTCGTCACCGACATCCCGGCCGGCCGGCCCGCGAGAGCCTCGTTGATGTGATTGATGTATTCGAGGTGTTGATGCTGCGGGTCGCCACCGATCCTGGCCACGTGCTCACGCTGGTCCGGGTCGTTCATGTACGCGAGGCTCGTGTCATCCAGCTGCAACGACGTGCAACCCAGTTCACCGAGCCGGTGTATCTCCTCGCGATAGGCGGCTGTGAGGTCGCTCCAGAACTCGTCGAGCTCGGGGTAGACATTCGTGTCGATCGCAGCCCGGCCGCCCCGATAGTGCACCATGCTCGGCGAAGGAATCGTCAGCTTCGGGACGCCGGTCTGGACCGTGTCACGGAGGAAGCTGAAGTCGTCTCCAAAAATGGTCTCGGAAACCCCGAGCTTCTCGCCGATGTGCAGCGCGGCAGGTGTGAACTCGATGTCACCGCTCTCGTTGTGGAATGTGACGGCGAGCTCGCCGGCCTCCTTCGAGATGCCGTCGAGCTGGTAGATGAAGTCCATGTGCCACGACGCACGCCTGAGCTCGCCGTCCGTCACCGACTGGAGACCGACCTCCTCCTGACCGCGAACGATCTCGCGGATAGCGTCGTCCTCGAGGCTCCGAAGCGTGGCCCCGTCGATGCGACCGGCAGCCAGATCGGCGCGAGCCCGGAGCAGCTCGGGCGGGCGCAAGAGGGAGCCGACATGATCGGCTCGGAACGGTGGGCGTGGGCGAGAAGTCATCGGGAGCATTCCTCCATGGGCGTTGTCACGGCTCCGGGTAGACGGCGTCGGGCTTCTGCTCGATGCCTGGCGGGATGTCGAGGATCTCGGTGATGAAGCCGAGGTCTTCGTCGGTCGAGAGGTAGGCGAAGCGGACACCGTTGTAGAAGCCGCCCTGGAGCACGCGGCGTCCCTTTGCGAGCATGGTGTCGAGAGCCTCGCCGTAGTCGGGAGCGCCGAGGGCGATGTGATGGAGCCCCTCGCCCTTCTCGGCCAGGAACTCGGCGTACATGCTCCTGTCATCCAGGGGCTGGATCAGCTCGAACTGGGTCGTGCCCACCATGGCAAGCGCGAGTCGAAACGCGAACTCGGCGGGCTCGCCGTCCTTCACCATCTCGGTGACCGTGTCGGGATTGAACTCGTAGATCTGCCAGGGCCCGATGCCGTACTCGTGCACGTACGTTCGCATCGTCGCTTCGAGGTCGCGGACTACCAGTGCGACCTGCATGGTCTCGGTAAAAACCGGCTCGCGCATTCGGCTCCCTCAATCGGCGTAGGTGGCGCACCGCCAATGCTACGCGCTCACTCCTCGTTGCACGGCGGCCCCCGGCATGATTCGATCTCGGCGTGGATCGCATGCGAGCAGCCGTTACTAGCGGCCAAGGGTCGATGGAAGTCGTCGACGTGGCGACGCCGGAGGCGCCTGGTCCCGGCCAGGTCCTGATCGCCCCGGAGGCAGTCGGGCTCTGCGGCTCCGACTTCCACTACTTTCTCGGTGATCTCGGCACCATCGACGACCCGTCGTCCCTGTATCCGCGGATCCAGGGGCACGAGGTCGCGGCGATGATCGTCGAGGTGGGATCTGACTGCCCGCCACACCTCGCACCCGGGATGCGCGTGGCGATGTGGCCGGTCAACGCCTGCGGTCACTGCTATCCGTGCAGTCTCGGCCGTGGCAACGCCTGTGCGCGGATCAGCCTGACGGGCATCCACTCTGACGGAGCGCTTCAGCAACGCCTTGTGCTCGGGGCAGCGCAGGTCTTTCCCGTAGGCGACCAGGATCCGGCGATCGCTGCCCTGATCGAGCCCGTCTCGGTCGCCGTGCGCGCGGTCGTTCGCGGCCGTGTTGCTCCCGACGAGCGTGTCGTGATCCTCGGAGCGGGGCCGATCGGGCAAGCACTCGTGCTCGCGGCAACCGACCGTGGAGCGTCGGTTCTCCTCGTCGACCGGCTCGAGAGCCGCCTCGCCTTCGGGATTCCGAGCGGCGCCGACCTTCTGCACGTGACTGACGACGTCGATCTGGCGGCCGCCGTCGCCGAATGGGCGGACGGGGACGGGCCTGAGGTCGTTTTCGAGGCAACGGGTGTCCCCGAGCTCGTGCAAACGGCGATCGAGCTCGTGGCGCCGGCCGGTCGAGTGGTCGTCGTCGGGCTTTCGAGCGAATGCGCACCGGTGCGCGTTGGCGACCTGCCGTTCAGGGAGATCGATCTCCTCGGAACGAGTTGTATGGGCGCAGACGACTTCGAGGCAGCCGTTGAGCTCGTCGGGAGACGGCGCGATGCGGCAGCCGGGTTGGTCACGCACGAATTCGCTCTCGAGCAGGCGCCCGAGGCCATTGCCTATGCGATCGAGCACCCGACCGAAGTCATGAAAGCAGTCGTGCGGCTCGACCCCCTCTAGAGCCTGAAAGAGGAGCGTCGGTCGATCGCCCAGGAGTCCGGGCCGCCGCGCGTATACTCGCCTTCATGGTGAAGGAAGGAACGCCGGCGCCAGACTTCGAGCTCATGGCAGACTCCGGCGAGCTGCTCCGCCTGTCGTCGCTACGAGGACAACCCGTTGTCCTCTACTTCTACCCCAAGGACGACACGCCCGGCTGTACGGCGCAGGCGTGTGGGATCCGGGACTCGTGGGACGCGTTCGAGGAACGCGGCGTGGTCGTGCTCGGCGTCAGCCCCGATGGTGAGGCATCGCATGTGGAGTTCAAGGAGAAATACGGGCTTCCCTTCACGCTTCTCGCCGACCCCGAGCACGAGGCAGGCGAGGCCTACGGGGTCTGGGGAGAGCGAACCGTCGGGGAGATTCTCAAGTGGAGCAACGAGCGGTCCACGTTCGTCATCGATGCCGACGGCGTCCTCGTCAAGGTCCTGCGCCAGGTCGATCCGGCGACACACGCTGCAGACGTGCTCGCAGCGCTCGACGGCACCTAGCCGACCCGTCAGCGTCCTTGGGGGCGGGGTGGCACCGGGCGATCGTCGGGGACCTGTTCGGCGATCTCCTCGGAGATGCCGAGCTCCTCGACGAGAAACCGAATGCGCTCGCCGCGGTCGAGCGGGGAAGCGGACAGCGAGCCGTCCGGGTCGAATCTGAACCGCTGTCCGGCCGAGAGTCCCAGGCTCGAATCGCCCCGCGTCAGCCTCGCGTTGAGCTCGAAGTTGAACGGGCTCCAGGCGCTCGTTCGCTGGTGCAGCGCGTTCCATTCCCCGCGACCGGCACCGATCCGATCGATCCGGCACGGGAAGCCTGTCGGCGCGGCCAGAGACCGCCAGATCACTGCAGGGCTGCCGTCGAGCCACTCGAACCGCGGTAGGCGGCCCTCGCTCGCCGTCTCGGCTGATGCGGGGATCCGGATCGGCGCTCCGCTCAAGATGGACGCGTCGGCGATCCAGTGGTCGCCCTCGATGGTGACGATCACTGTTCCGTGATTCGGCCCGCTGATCTCGGGCGAGGGCAACATCGTCGCGATCCCGCGAGCGACGTCGAATCCGAGCCCCTCGAGGAGATCATGGAGCGCGCCGTTGCCCGCCCAGCACGTGCCGCCCGCGCCGCACTCGAGCCACGCGGCGAAGAAGCCGTCTGATGTCGACCCCGGCAGCGGGCCAGCCTGACGCTCTCGGACATGGATCAGCTTGAGGACGTTGTCGAACGGGACGGAGCTGCACCAGGCTCCATACACCGTGCGCAATCCGGCAAGATCGACGTCGGGAGCCTCGACTCCCAAACGCTCGAGGACAGCAACTACCGTCTTTCTCTTCACAGAGCCGTTCGGATCACCTGCGTCGGTGTGCGACTCACCGCGCGGGACTCGCCTCGCGGTCGCGCTCGAGCGCCTGACCGCAGTGGAGCAGGGCGGCGCGCAGGCCCGCAGTCTCCTCGACTCCGAGGTCACCGAGCATCTCCCGTTCGACCTCGTCCACTGCCCGATCACCGAGCTCGAGTGCCCGATTGCCTGCGCTCGTCAACTCGGTGCGCATGACGCGACCGTTGCCGGGCTCGGCGCGACGTCGCACGTAGCCCCGATCGACGAGCAGGGCGAGGACCTCGCTCATCGACTGGGGTGTGACGAGCGAGAGACGGGCGAGGTGCGCGTTGGAGAGCCCGTCGTGCACTCGGAGCACCGAGAGGGCTGTGTACGCGGGCAGTGTGAGGCCGATCGGCTCGACGGCGGCCGAGAGTCTGCGCCGCAGCAGGCGGTCGAGGCGGCCTACGACGTAGCTGAGCCGGGGCTCCATCTCACTGCCAGTTCCGTGAGCCTCTAGGACGTTGCCGGCCGCTCGTAGGTCTGCAGGCCCGGCTTGATCCGCTTCTCGTCGAGGAACTGCCCGAGACCCTGCTCGCGGCCCTGCTCCGTGTCGAGGAACTGCGACTGCTCGAGCTTGGCGTAGAGGTAGTCCTCCGCCTGATCCCAGCTCATCGCGCCGCAGTGCTTGTAGCCGAGCTTCGCCGCCCGTAGAACGACGGGATTCTTGCCGAGCAACTCCTGCGCAAGTGACTCGACTTCGGTGCGGAGCTGCGCAAGCGGGACGCTGTCGTTGACGAGGCCCATCGCTGCCGCCTGCCGGCCGTTGAAGGTTCTTCCGGTCATGACGTAGAGCAAGCCTGCTCGCGAGCCAACGGTGTCGGCGAGTGCCTTGCTGACGACGCTCCCGGGGGGGATGCCCCAGTTGATCTCGGACAGCCCGAACGTTGCCTCGTCTGCGGCAATCGCCAGGTCGCACGCGACGAGGGGAGTGAAGGCGCCTCCGAAACACCAGCCGTTGACCATTGCGATCGTGGGTTTCGCGTATGTCCGAAGCAGTCGCCACTGCCACAGCGCCGCGTCCCGTCGCACCTTGCGCTGGACGTGCTCGGGCCCGCCGTCGACCTCGCGGAAGTACTCCTTCAGATCCATCCCTGCGGACCACGCATCTCCTGCACCGGTGAGAACGAGCACGCCACAGTCGTCATCGGCGTCGATCGTTTGCAGCACATCGACCATCTCGACATTGAGGGTCGGACTCATCGCGTTGCGCTTCTCGGGCCGATTCAGTTCGACCCACGCGATGCCTCCGTCGACCTCGACCCGCACTGTTGACCATCGGTCTTCGTATGACACGGTGCCCTCCGTTCTCTCGAGTGCCAGCCTGAGTATGTCAGGCAACCTGATAATAAGCGACGTGCGTCAGTAGGAAACCTCCACGCCGGCTACCGCTCCCGTTCTTTTGCAGTGTGGTCGCGACCGAGAAACGTGTTCGCCCACGCACTTGTCTGTGCGAGTGCGTTGTCCTTGACGATCACGGGGCCTTCGAGCATCGACTCCTCCTCGCCGTACGCCTTCAGCCGTTCATAGGCCTGCGACCAGATGCATTCCGAGTCGTAGACCTCGCACAGGCCCTCGCGGGTGCCGCCACACGGGCCGTTGCGCTGGTTCTTCGCGCATTGTGACTCGGGGCAGACGTAGGCGATCTCGGGAAGCGAGCAGTCGCCGCAGTCTCGGCAGCCGAAGAGCGGCACCTTGGCGGCCTGCTCGAGAACATGTGCGACCTTGCCGGCCGTTGGGGCCTTCTCGACCGCCGTGTAGAAGGCACGTCCCGCCGGGAAGAGAGGTGCTTCCGGCTCGAACGCGGCAGCGTGAAGGCGCCTGCTGAAGCGGTACTTGAACGGCACCCGTAGCTGGGTCTTCCGCTGGCGCTTCGACTCGAGGTACTTCGTGTTCACCACCTCCGACGAGAGCTTCGTCTCCGGGTCGGACTCGAAGAAGTAGAACTCGTCCGGCATCGAGTACTGGATCTCCGGCGCGAACGAAAGCCAGTCGACGTTCGCGTACGAGTCGGCCAGGTTGAGAATCTCTCCGAAGGTCGAGGCGGACATGTGGCCTCCCAGATAGACGCCGCTGAAGCCGAGCCCACGTGCAACCGCAACGTGCTTCGCTGCCAGGTCGACGAAGAAGGCCTTGCCCTTGTCGGGGCTCGCCCCGTGGTGCTCGACGAGCGCGAGCAGTTCGTCAGTGACGACGACACCGGGGATCTTCCCCTGGTTGAAAACGCGCGCGGCGCCCCGCGAGAGGAGATAGACGTTCGCGAGCACGGAGACCGGCAGAGCATCCCGCCTGATCCACCGCACCAACTCGTCGTCCTTACGTGTGTTCCAGCCGATTTGGTTGATCACGAAGCGCGCACCGGCCCCGACCTTCTTGCGCAGCTTGAAGTACTGCGGCATCACCTCGCGCTCGTGACGCTTGTGGTTCGTCACGACGCAGCCAAGAAAGAAGTCGGTCTGGTCGAGGCGTAGCTCCGGGTTGCGTGCATCCGGGAGGCCTTCATTCATCTCCGTGAAGAGGCTGAGCAGGCCGACCGAGTCGATGTCGAACACCGGCGCTGCGAGGCCCTTGTGCCCGCTGACCTGGTAGTCGCCGGAGAGCGCGAGGACGTTGTCGAACCCTTCCGAGCCGAGCTTCCAGCCGCGACTCTCGAGAGCATTGCGGTTCCAGTCCTTGCAGGAGAGGTGGATGATCACCTCCTGTCCGCGCGCGACCAGATCCGTCCCGAGTGTGTCGGGGGAGAGCATTGCGTTCCCCCCGGGATTGTCGGTGATCGAGAGCACATCGATGCGCGGGTCGGCCGCGAGCTCCCGCGCCACCTCCATCACTCGAAGACTGCTGTCCGCAGTGAACAACCCCCGGCTCGTGACGACCTCGGCCGCGACGAGGAACGCATCGGGTTGCGCG
Source organism: uncultured Thermoleophilia bacterium (assembly GCA_963784945.1). Taxonomy (GTDB): domain Bacteria; phylum Actinomycetota; class Thermoleophilia; order Gaiellales; family Gaiellaceae; genus Gaiella. Next base: position 51,123 of record CAWATN010000016.1, read on the forward strand.
AGTTGCTCACGGAGCGGGCTCATGCCCAAGTCATATCAGGCAACCTGAGCCCGGGAGTTACCGTGCTCGGCGAAGCGTCGCACCAGGCGAGACTCCGTACATCGCTCGATATCTCGCTGCAAACCGGCCGGGGTGCAGGAACCCCCATTGCGCGGCCACCGCGGCGACGCTCGCCGTCTCCCGGTCGGCTGACACGAGGTCGCGCCGGGCGCCGCGAAGGCGCACCGCCCGGAGGTACGCGGTGGGCGACATCCCCAGCACCCGTTGAAATCCGTGCTGGAGCGCTCGGATGCTCACTCCCGCCTCGGCAGCGATGCGCCCGACGGTTAGCGGCTCCGCCGCGTGGGCTTCGATGAAGGCTCGCGCTCGACGGACGGCGGTCGGACCGGCTGCGGGCGACGGGGCGTCGAGCTCCTCGCGATACTCGTGGCGAGCTGTCAGCAGAAGGCCCGTGAGCACGCTGTGCACGAGCGGCGCAGCGATCACCGGCTGGCGCACGAGCGCGTCCTCATCGGCGAGCGAGGACGCAATCATCCGGAGCAGGTTCGTCCACTCCGCGCCCCTGCCGCTGCTCACGTCGAGTCCCAGATCGAAGTCGATCGGCCCTGCGACAGGCCGGTCGAGGAGCTGCTCCAGCTCCCGTTCGAGGGCGTGCCGGGTGACTTTCACCGCGAGCATCGGAGTCGGCGTGCGCCAGCCGGAGAAAGCTGTTGGCCGATCCGGGCGATACACCATGGCTAGATCCCGGGTCGCGACGATCTGCTCGTCGCCGCAGCGAGCGTCCATCACTCCTTCGGTCAACAGGTTGATCTGGTAGGAGTCGACGAACTCCTGGGTCTCGATCCGAACTTCGGTTCCATACGTGAGCCACCCGACGGTGACCGGACCGATCGAAGCGGCATCGATGGTCATCGAAAAGTCCTGCGCATTGCCGAGAATCGAAACGTGATGAGGGTGGTAGATGCGCGTTCCGATGACGCGAGCTTCGTAGGGATCGGCGCTGCACACCGACACATCCCGCAGTGCGGCTGACCGACGATATGGGCGAAGCGTGGTATCCGCCATGCGTTGTGCTCCGTCGGAAGGGTCTCGGTGAGGCTACACCGCGGGCAGCCACATTGCGACGGAAGTGATCCCATTCGCGCCGGATTTGACGCAGGAATGTTGCCTCACGCTTCCGGGAGCGGTTGACTCCTGGGGGCCAAAGTCAATGCGAACGCGTGAGGAGAGATCCGTGACCCGAGTGCTTCCGCCCGAGATGTCAGAGCCTGAGTTCGAGGTAGTTCTTGCGCGCTTCCGATCGGTCGTCGGAACTGAATGGGTGCTCTCCGACGCGGCCGACCTCGCTCCCTTTCACGACCCCTACCCCGTTCGAGGTAGCGAGCACTTCGCGCCGTCTGCGATCGTCTCCCCCGAGACTCCCGAACAGGTGCAGGAGCTCGTGCGGATCGCCAACGACACCGGGGTACCGCTCTCGCCGATCTCGACCGGCAAGAACAACGGCTACGGCGGAGCTGCTCCACGGCTCTCGGGCGCGGTCGTTGTGAACACCGGCGCGCGGATGAACCGGATCCTCGAGGTCAACGAGAAGTACGGCTATGCGTTACTCGAGCCCGGAGTGACGTACTTCGACCTCCATGCCTATCTCGAGTCGACGAACTCGATCCTGATGCTCGACACCCCGGATCTCGGCTGGGGCAGCATCGTCGGCAACACGCTGGATCGAGGGGTGGGTTACACGCCGTACGGCGACCATCTCCTGTGGCAGACGGGGCTCGAGGTCGTTCTGCCGACGGGCGAGCTGATGAGAACCGGGATGGGTGCCGTACCGGGCAGCAATGCCTGGCAACTCTTCCCGTACGGCTTTGGGCCCTACCCGGACGGAATGTTCACGCAGTCGAATCTCGGCATCGTCACCAAGATGGGAATCGCGCTGATGCAGCGCCCGCCTGCATCACTCACGTACCTGATCACGTTCGAGCATGCCGCCGACCTCGCGCAGATCGTCGACGTCATGTTGCCGCTGCGGATCAACATGGCACCGATCCAGAACGTCCCGGTGCTGCGTAACATCATCCTCGACGCCGGCGTCGTGTCGCATCGAACCGAGTGGTACGACGGCGACGGCGCGCTGCCCGACGAGGCGATCGAGAGAATGAAGCAGGAGCTGAACCTGGGCTACTGGAACTTCTACGGCACCCTCTATGGCCCGCCACCGATGATCGACGCCTTCTACGGGATGATCAAGGAGGGATTCGGCCAGATCCCCGGTGCGCGGTTCTACACCAATGAAGACCGACCCGAGGCTGGCGACCGCGGCGCGCACATCCTGCACGACCGGCACAAGATCAACAACGGCATCCCGAGCCTCGACGAGATGAAGCTGATGGACTGGCTGCCCAACGCAGGACACGTCTCCTTCTCGCCCGTCTCCGCTCCGGACGGTGCCGACGCATTCCGACAATTCAGCATGGTCAAGCAGCGTGCGGACGAGGCGACGAAGGACTACGCCGCGCAGTTCATCATCGGCCTCCGCGAGATGCACCACATCTGCCTGTTCCTCTTCGACACGGAGGACGATGCCGAGCGACAGGAGACCCTCGACCTTACCCGGCTGCTGATCGCCGAGGCAGCGGCGGAAGGCTACGGCGAATATCGCACCCACAACGCTCTGATGGACGACGTCATGGCGACGTTCAACTGGGGTGACGGAGCCCTCTTGAAATTCCACGAGACGATCAAGGACGCGCTCGACCCGAACGGGATCCTCTCGCCCGGCAAGTCGGGCATCTGGCCCAAGCGCTTCCGAGACAAGGAGAACCAACCGCGATGACGAGCAAGCTGTCCACCGACGTGTTCCTGTCGAGCGAGGAGGGGCTGAGTTCGACCTGCACCCTCATCAAAGGCGAGCGCGAGGCCGTTTTGGTCGACGTCCCGTTCCTGCTGAGCGATGGCCAGCGACTCGTCGCCGACGTCCTCGACACCGGACGGCAACTCACGACGATCTTCGTCACCCACGCCCACCCCGACCACTGGTTCTCGCTGCCGATCTTCGCCGCGCAGTTTCCGGAGGCGCGGATCGTGGCGAACGAGGAGGTCGCTGCACAGATCGAAGCAATCCGTGAGAAGAAGTTCAAGCAATGGAAGCCCGTGTACGGGGCCGAGATCGCGGAGGCTCTCATCGGTCCAGGCGGTCTCGAAGACAACGTCATCGACGTGGAGGGTCACCCGCTCGAAATCCTGTTCGTGGATCAGGCCGACTGCGCCCCGGCGACCACCGTCTGGATCCGCTCGCTCTCGACGCTCGTCGCAGCCGACCTGGCGTTCAACGGAACCCACCTCTACGTGGCCGAGCATGACGCCGCCGCGCGCGCCGGGTTCCTCGCCAACGTCGAGAAAATGGCCGATCTGGGCGCCACCACCATCATCCCGGGACACAAGGTCGAGGGGCTGATTGACGACGCGGCGACGGTCATCGCCTGGACAAGCGAGTATCTCCGGACCTTCGAACGGTTGCTCACGGACGAGCCCGACGAAGATGTCTTACTCGCACGGGTGGCGGAGACCTGGGGGCACATTCCGCTGGAGTTTGCCGTTCCGCTCAACGCCGCCGCAGCCCTGCGCGGCGAGTTCTTCTGAGGTTCACTTCAGCTCTCGCCGTAGTCCGGGCGGCCACTCCAATGCTTGATCGCGGCGGAGTGGTCGACGTGCGGGCCCAGCTCGTCGAGGGCTGCCTGAAGCAGGTCATGCACGGTGTCGGCGACGATGGCCGGCTGCCCGAGCCCGTGGGCCAACGTTGCCGCGATGCCGACATCCTTCGTCATCAGAGCGAGCGAGAAACCCGTGTCGAACTCTCCGGTCAGGACAGCGGTCGGGAGCGTGAAGTGGGTGCTGAAGTTGCGTCCGGTCGAGACGTTCAGAACGTCGAGGAACACCTCCGGGTCGAGCCCGTAGCTCTCGGCGACGAGGAGCGCCTCGCAGGCCGCCGCAAACCCGCTGGCCCCGACGAAGTTGTTCAGCGCCTTCAGGGCGTGCCCGGCACCGAGCCCGCCGGCGCGGAAGATCTTGCTGCCGAGCGCCTCGAGCACCGGGGTGGCCTCCTGCGCATCGGCGTCGTCGTCGGCTCCGACCATGATCGTGAGAGTGCCGTCGATGGCACCGGGCACGCCCCCGGAGACCGGTGCGTCGATCAGCCGGATCCCGCGCTCGCCGAGACGCCTGCCGAGCTCGAGGGTCTCGAGCGGCTGCGATGAGCTCATATCGATCACGAGTGTGCCCGGCTCGAGATGTGGGCCGACGATGCTGTCGGCGCCGACTAGCGCGGCGGCGACGATCGCGCTGGTGGGAAGCATCGTGACGACGATCGCCGCTTCGCCGAAGGCTTCGGGAGAGCTGTCCTCGATGCCGAATTCGCCGTTGAACGAGGTCGTGACCGCCGCGTCGCCGTCGTAGCCGATGGTCCGGAAGCCTGCGCGGACGAGGTTCGCGGCCATCGGCCGGCCCATGCGGCCCAGTCCGACAACACCGACCAGTTCACGCCGAGGTGTCATCGGCAGCCTCCGAGACGATGCCGGCAAGCGTGCGGAAGCCGTCAACGGCTGCCGGCAGCCCGCAATACATGATGCTCTGCACCAGCACTTCGCGGATCTCCTCGACGGTGAGCCCGTTTGCCAGGCCGCCGCGCATATGGATCCCTGTCTCATGGCTGCGACCCATCGCCACCAACATCGCGATGGTCACGAGTGACCGGTGCTTCTTGTCGAGCCCGTCACGCTGCCAGACATCGCCGAAGCACTGGCGCGTCACGAACTCCTGCAGCTTGTCGTCGAGCTCGGTGACGTTGTCGATCTGGGCGTTGGTCACGTCGGCGCCGAACATGCTGCTCCGCAGCGCGATTCCCTCCTCGAAGAGCTCGTCGCGGATCATTCACACCAACCCGCGATCGCGAAGGATGAAGTCGGCGGCTCGCTCCCCGATCATGACGGAGGGCGCATGCGTGTTCCCGGACGGCACTGCGGGCATGATCGATGCGTCGGCAACGCGGAGGTTCTCGAGCCCGTGAACCCGCAGCCTCGGGTCGACGACGGCGAGCGAGTCCTGTCCCATCCGGCATGTTCCGACCGGGTGGTGGTACGTCAGCAGCTGCTCACCGATGTACGTCCGCAGCTCCTCGCCCGTCACGTCGGCTCCCGGGGCGATCTCGGCACCCCGCGCAGCCGCGAGTGCCGGCTGCGCCGCGACCTCGCGGCAGAGACTGATCGCAGCCTCCATGGCAAGCACGTCCTGCTCCTCGCTCAGGTACCGCGGATCAATGGCCGGAGCATCTTCTGGGTCGCCGCTCTGCAACCGCACGTGGCCGCGGCTCAGGGGGCGGATGACACCGGCGAGCATCGTGAACGCCTGCTCCGTCAGCTCCCGTCCGCGGACGGGAAGCGAGATCGCGACCATCAGAGGCTGGAGATCCGGAGCCGCCATCCCCTCGTCGCTCTTGGCGAAGAAGTGTGCCTCCATGACGTTCGCGCGGTGAGGCTCGAGAGGCCGGCTGGCCTCGAAGACGAGAGGGACGAGGAAGTGGTCGTGGAGGTTCTCTCCGACGCCGGGAAGGTGGTGGCGCGGCGTCACCCCGACCCGTTCGAGGTCGGGGCCGTTCCCGATTCCACTGAGCTGCAGCAGGTGTGGAGACAGGTAGGCCCCGGCCGAGACCACGACATCGGCGCTCGAGTGCAGCTCCTGCTCACCGTCCGAGGTCGCGATCGCAACACCTGTGCATCGAGTTCCGTCGAAGAGCAGGCGCGTGGCGCGCGCGTTCGAGAAGACCGTGAGCAGCGGATTGTCTGCGATCGGGGCGACGAAGGCTGTCCAGGAGGTGACCCGGACGCCGTCCTTGACGTTGATGTGCGTCATGCCGGCGCCGAGGATCTCGGGCCCGTTCGGGTCGTCGTTGAGGGGGATCCCGGCCTCCGCCGCTGCAGCGAGGAACAGCGGTGTCAGCGGGTTCGGCTCGTGGTTGATCGACACCCGCAGCGGACCGCCGACACCGTGATACTCCGAGGCGCCGCCTTCGAAGTCCTCGGACTTGAGGAAGAACGGCAGCACGTCGGCGTACGACCAGCCCGGAGCGCCGTTGTAGGCCCAGTTGTCGTAGTCGGCTGCAGCGCCGCGCACGTAGATCATCCCGTACATCGCGCTCGAGCCGCCGAGCACCTTGCCACGCGGCAGTTGCACGACCACACCCCCGGCGTGCTCCTGCGGCTCGGTCGCAAAGTCGTAGTCGCTCTCGATCCCCCACTGTTCGAACAGGCGGTAAGGGGTCGTGATCCGCGGGTCGTCCCCGGAGCCTCCGGCTTCGACGAGGGCGACTTTCGCACCGGCGTCGACCAGCCGGCGTGCGACGACACACCCGGCTGAGCCGGCGCCGATGACAATGTGGTCGAACGAGTCGTTGGCGATCAACTGAGTACGAACCCCTCGTAGCCCTTCGCGGCGATCTCGTCGCACGTCGTCCGATACGCGCCGACGCCGCCGACGTAGACCATGAACACTCGTGGTTTGCCCGGGATGTTGGCTCCGATATACCAGGAATCGGCGCGCGGGAAGAGGGTACTCTGGGCGACTTCGTCGACGTGCACCATCCAGGCCTCCTCTGCGGCGACAGTGGTCTCGGCGACTCCGTAGCCCCGGTCGCGGAGGTATGCGACGAAGTCGGTGATCCACTCGACGTGCTGCTCGACCGAGACGACGACGTTGCTGAGGACCGACGGACTGCCGGGTCCGGTCACCACGAAGAGGTTCGGGAAGCCGGCGGTCGCCAGTCCGAGGTAGGCGCTCGGGCCGTCGGCCCACTTCTGCTCGAGCGCTTGGCCGTCTCTGCCGCGGATGTCGATCCTGAACAGCGTCCCCGTCATCGCGTCGAACCCGGTTGCGAAGATGATGCAATCGAGCTCGTACTCGGCGGCCGCGGTGCGGATGCCGGTCGATGTGATCTCCTCGATCGGTGAGCTGCGGACGTCGACGAGAGTGATGTCATCGCGGTTGTAGATCTCGTAGTACTCGCTGTGCTGGCACAGGCGCTTGGAACCGATGGGGAACCCCTTCGGCTGCAGCAGATCCGCCACCGCGGGGTCGACGACCGCGTCGCGAATTCTTGCCCGGAAGAAGTCGGCGACCGTGTCGTTCGCTTCCTCGACGACGAGGAGGTCGGTGTAGGCGAGCAGCATCGGCATCCCGCCCCCGTTGTCCCAGCGCTCCTGGAAGACATGGTCCCGCTCTTCGGGCGAGACCTCGAGCGCCGCCTTGCCCGTTCCCTCGACGGACACGCCGAGCAGCGACTCGCGGGCCGCCTTGCGGAACTCCGGATAGCTCTCTTTCAAGCGGCGCTCGAACGCGGGATCCATCGGGCCGTTCCGTGACGGAACGCTGAAGTTCGCCGTCCGCTGGAACACGGTTACGTGTGCCGCCTCGTCCACGATCTCCGGGATCAGCTGGATCCCGGTCGAGCCCGTACCGATCACGCCCACGCGCTTGCCGCTGAGGTCGACTCCGTCCTGCGGCCAGGCGGCGGTATGGAACCACGGACCCGTGAAGGAGTCGAGGCCCCTGATGTTCGGAACCTGCGAGGTCGAGAGGCACCCCGTGGCCATCACGCAGAAAGCGGCGTTGTGAGTGTTGCCGTCCGAGGTCGTCACGTTCCAGCGGCTGCTCTCCTCGTCGAATATCGCCGCGGTGACCGACGTCTCGAGCTGGATGTCCCTGCGCAGGTCGAACCGATCGGCGACGTGCTCGAGGTAACGGAGGAGCTCGGGCTGGCCCGGATACCGCTCGCTCCACGACCATTCCTGCTGAAGCTCGTCCGAGAACGAGTACGAGTAGTCGACGCTCTCGACGTCGCAGCGTGCGCCCGGGTAGCAGTTCCAGTACCAGGTGCCCCCGACTCGCGGCGCCGTCTCGAAGACGCGCGCGGTGATGCCGAGCTGTCGGAAGCGATAGAGCGCGTACAGGCCGGCGAAGCCTGCACCGACGACGATCGCGTCGAGCTCGGCCGGCTGCCCGGACTGGTGAGCGTCTTCCCTGATCTCCTCACTCATGCGTCGCCGGCCGCGGCACGGATCGCGGTGCCGACTTCGGCGACAGCGGTATCGGCACTCTCCATGAGGTTGACCATTCCGAAGAACGCATGAATCTGGTCGTCGAACCGCCTGATCTCGACGGGAACGCCGGCTGCTTCGAGCTTGGCTGCGTAGGCGAGACTTTCGTCGCGAAGCGGGTCGTACTCGGCGACCAGCACGTATGCGGGTGGGAGGCCGGAATGATCAGGCGCGTGGAGCGGCGAGGCATGCGGCAGTGATCGGTCTGCCGGATCGGGCACGTAGTTGTCCCAGAACCAGACCATCTCGGCCCGGTTGAGGATCATCCCGCCGTCCCCGTGCTGATCGTAGGACCCGGTGGTGAAATCGTGATCGACGACCGGGTAGATGAGCACCTGAAGAGCGATCTCCGGACCGTTCTCATCGCGCGCCCGGAGAGTGGTCACAGCCGCCAGGTTGCCGCCGGCGCTGTCGCCCGCGACGACCATCGTCCCGCCCTGGGCCAGGTTGTCGGCGACCCACACGAAGGAGTCGTAGGCGTCTTCCGCAGCAGCAGGGAACCGATGCTCGGGTGCCAGCCGGTAGTCGACGCTGACGACGCGGGCACCGGACTCTGCGGCGATCGCACGGCAGACCGCATCCCAGTCGTCGACCGAGCCGATCACCCAGCCGCCGCCGTGGAAGTAGACAACGGTCGTGGGTGGGTCCGCCGCGGGCTCGTACACACGTGCGCTGATGTCGCCACCACCGCCCGGAATCGCGATGTCATAGACGCTCGCGAGCTCGGGACCCGGCCCGATCAGCTCTGCTACGCCACCTGTCACCGCGCGAGCGTCCTCGAGAGACAGCTCGTAGAGCGGCGGCGCCCCGGCGTCCGCGAGCGCCGCCAGCAACCCCTGAGCCTGCGGATGCATGTCCAACGTGGTCGACCTCCTCGTCTGGGTTGCTACATCGTGGGATTTGAGATGACCGCGAGCACGCCACCATCGCGATCGACCAGGAGGACACGCGCTCCCGCTTTCGCGAACGCAAGGCTCGTGGCGCGTCCGATCCCGCGCCCTGCACCCGTGACGACGGCGGCTCTTCCTTGCAGCATCACGCGAATCTACAGGGGTGCTGTGGGAGTGCGGTACGAGCGTCGCTCTCACGGCTCAGCCCATCCTGAGGACGGGCTTGATCGTTGTGCCACTCTCGGCGTCGTGAGCGGCTTCGTTGATCTGGTCGAAGTCGTACTGCACCATGAATCGGTCGACCGGGAAGCGTCCCGCTCGCCAGAGCTCGAAGAGGCGCGGCAGGAAGAGCTCGGGGATGCTGTCACCTTCGACGATCCCGCGGAGCGTCTTGCCCAGGGCAAAGAACATGTTCACGTCGAGCCCGACCTCGGCGCCTCCGGGCGGCGCGCCGATCACCCCGCAGACGCCGACGGGAGCGAGGCTGTCGACGGCGGTACGGAGGACGGATGTGACGCCGCTCGTCTCGACCGTGAAGTTGGCGCCGGCCCCGGTGAGCCGGGTGATCTCCTCGAGGACGTTGGTGGACGATGCATCGATGGTGTGTGTTGCGCCGAGCTCGCGGGCGAGCTCGAGCCGAGCCGGGCGCACGTCGATCCCGATGATGGGCGAGCAACCGGTGATTGCACCTGCGATGATCGCGGAGAGACCAACTGCACCCGTCCCGAAGACCGCGAGGGAGCTGCCGGCAGGCGGCCGCAGCGAATTGAAGATGGCGCCTGCGCCGGTCTGGATCCCGCAGCCGAAGGGTGCTGCGACATCGAAGGGAACCCAGTCGGGGAGCTTCACGACGTTGCGCGCGGTCGCGACGGCATGGGTGGCGAAGCACGACTGCCCGAAGAAATGGCCGTGGACGGGACCGGCGTCGCGCGAGAGAACGCTCGTCCCATCCGGCCGGGCTGCCGCGAAGTTGCGTCCGAAGAAATCGTGGCAGTACGTGCTCTGCGCCTCGAGGCAGGTGACGCAATGCCCGCACGAGTTGAAGCTCATGCCCACTCTGTCTCCCGGCGCCACGTTCGTGACCGCCGAGCCGACGGCGCTCACGACGCCGGCTCCCTCGTGGCCGAGGACGGCCGGCAGCGGTGTCGGGAGCCACTGGTCGCGCACGATCAGGTCGGTATGGCAGATCCCCGCTGCCGCCACCTCGACGAGCACCTCGTCCGGCGCGAGCGCCCCGACCTCGAGCTCCTGGATGACGAACGGGCCACCCGATTCCTCGGTGACCGCAGCCGTGATCCTCATCGGGACACGCTGTTCGTCTCGAGGACCCAGAAGCGCTCTCCACGGTCCGCTTCGAGTTTCGCCAGCTGCTCCCGGTGGATCTCCCGCACGCGAGCGGGGGTGATCGCCTCGGCGGGGCTCACCTCCTCGATCACGAGGCTCGTCTTGTCCTCGTAGAGATGCTCGCCGGCGAGCCGCGCCTGACTGTCGTACGGCCAGATGAACGCCTGCCGGCTCGAGGCGTGGTACAGCGCCTCCGGGTTGTCGACGTCGTAGCCGATCGCTCTCAGGTCAGCGCCACGGGCGAGGATGTGAAACGTGATCTCGTCACAGATGCCCCAATCACCCACCGCGAGACGGTCATCCGAGTGCCACAGCACCGACTCACCGACGCTGTTGTAGAACGCGAGCACGCCGTCCTTGCCCGTTATCACGGCGGGGCTCACGCCCCAGGTCACCCGGTAGACGGGCTCGTCGACCATCATGTCGGGCGCCACGATCCTCTCGTAGTCACCGGCTCCTTCCAGGTGGACGTGGCGCCAGAAGTTGAGGAGGATCGCGCGGTGGAGGGGGTTGGTCGTCCTCTCCAGCAGCTCCGCCGTCGGGATCATGCAGTCGTAAACGGCTTGCTCGAACCTGTTCATGCGTTGCCCTCACTTTGCTCGCTCGTAGTGGGGCGACCCTACACCGACCGCCAGGAACTCGATTCAGCCGGAGCTTCCTTTCTCGCCCGCGCCGATGTGCATATCATCGAGGCGTGGCCGAGCAGACCTTCCAGGTTCTCGATGCAGCTACTGCTGAGACGGTCGGAGAGGTCTGCGACGCGATCGTGCCCGGCTCGGCTCGGGTGCGTCCCGAGGTCTACGTCGATGCCTTGCTGGTGAGGATGGACGAGGGAACGCGCGGTGCGGCGATCGCTGCGTTCAAGAGCGTGGGTGCAGACGTTGCGGCCAGCGTCGGGACGCCCGACTTCTTCTGGGTGCGCGCCCTCGCGATCGAGGCGTTCTACAGCGACTTCGTCGCGCCCGGGGCTGAGGCGACCGGCGCGTGGGACGAGATCGACTTCAACTCGCCGCTCGCGACCCGGCTCGCGAAGGACTGGTCCTATCTCGGGATCTCGATGAGCGAGCGGTTCGACGTCGTCGTCGTGGGGTCCGGCGCGGGCGGCGGCGTCGTCGCGGGGGAGCTCGCCGATCGCGGCCGCACGGTCCTGCTCCTCGAGTGCGGTCCGCATCGCACGGCCGCCGACTTCACCCGCTGGGAGGCGAAGGCGAACCACGACCTCTGGTGGCCTGTCCGCTTCGCTCCGATCGACGGCGGCGCTCGCGGGGTCGTTGCGCTCCTCGGTGCTCGTTGCGTTGGTGGCACGACGACGGTCAACACGAAGGTCGCGCTCCGAGTCGCAGACCACGACTATGCCAAGTGGAACGCCGCGAGCGGGCTTGTGGGAGCCGACGGCGAGCGCCTTCGGCGCCTCCGACCTCGACCCACATTACGACCGGGTCGAGGAACGCCTCGGTGTCCGTGAGCGCGCCGACTGGAAGAAGAGCGTGTACACCGTCGAGAAAGGGTTCCGTGCGCTCGGATCGCACCTCGAGCCCGTGCGCTCCTACACCGACGCGAACTGCATGAGCTGTGGCTCGTGCTTGCAGGGCTGCCCCACGAACGCCGGCAAGTCGACGCTCAACACGTACATCCACGACGCCTGGGCGGCGGGCCGCCTCGAGCTGCGTGCCGACGCGACGGTCGAGCGCGTCGTGATCGAGGACGGCGAGGCTCGCGGCGTGGAGTACGTCGACGCGGACGGCACACGCAATCGCGTCGAGGCGGGAGTCGTCGTCGTCGCTGCCGGGACACTCAACACGCCGCAGCTCCTCTTGCGTTCGGGTGTGCCGGACAGCCCGAGCAGCCAACTGATCGGCCGCAACCTCGGTTTCCACCCGGTGCGCCTCGTCTACGGGCTCTTCGACGAGCCGCAGGACGCGCACATGGTCTATCCGATCTCGGCGCATGCAATGGATCACCAGCGCGACGAGGACGGCGGGTTCGTGCTCGAGGCGTCGACGATCCAGGATCCGATCAGCTTTGCGACGACGCTCGAGGACGAGAACGGCCCCATGTGGGGGCAGCCGCTCGTCGACGCGCTACGTCGGTTTCGCCACTGGGCCGGTGTGCTTACGATGGTCAACGACGAGAACAACGGCGTCGTCGCGCTGGACGAGGACGGACGTGAGACGTTCAGCGCAGATTTCGAGCCGCAGGAGCACGAGCGGCTCGACGCAGCGCTCGCGTATTCTCGGCAGGTGCTCGAGGCGGCAGGCGCGACGACTGTGTACTGGACGGGGATCGCCTCGACGCACGTGCAAGGAACGTGCCGGATGGGTAGCGACCCAGCCCGCTCGGTGCTCGACGCCGATGCGCAGTCGTGGGACGTGCGCCGGCTCTACGTCGGTGACGGCTCTGTCATCCCGCGCACGATGTCGGTGAACCCGTCGTTGACGATCATGGCGCTCGCCGATCGGCTTGCCTCCCATCTCGACGCCGATACGCACGGGTATCTCGCGGCATGAGCGAGAAACCACGCGACCTCGCGCACATCTCGCACGTCGAGCTCTTCACACCCAAGCCAGAGGAGAGCCTCCACTATTTCACCAAGATCCTGGGGATGGCGGTCGCGGGCGAGAGCGGTGATTCGGTGTACCTGCGGTGCTTCGGCGACTACGAGCGGTCGTCGGTGAAGCTGACAGCATCGGCGACCTCTGGCATCGGTCATCTCGCCTATCGCACGAACAGCCCCGAAGCGCTGCAACGCCGGGTCGCCGCCCTCGAGGCGGGCGGGGTCGAGGGCTCGTGGCTCGACGGCGATCTCGGCCATGGGCCGGCCTACAGCTTCTGCGATGCGGATGGTCATAGGATGGAGCTCTTCTACGAATCGGAGCGCTACGTCGCGCCGCCGGAGCGGAAGCCGGCGCTCAAGAACCAGCCCGACCGCTACCCAGGGCATGGAGTTGGTGTGCGGCACCTCGACCATGTCAACTTCCTCGCACTCGATCCCGGCGCGAACCGCGTCTTCTGCGAGACGTACCTCGGACTCCGGCTCACGGAGCAGATAGTGCTCGACGACGGTGCCGAGGCAGGTGTCTGGCTCGCCTCGAACCAGAAGTCCTATGACGTCACCTATACGCGCGACGCCACGGGGACGGCGGGCCGGCTGCACCACATCGCTTTCTTCGTCGACCAGAGAGAGGACGTGCTGCGCGCGGCCGACATCTTCCTCGAGCACGGGGTCGTGATGGAGTCGGGCCCTCACAAGCACGCGATCCAGCAGACCTTCTTCCTGTACACGTACGAGCCCGGCGGTAACCGGATCGAGGTGTGCGCGGGCGGCTTCCTCGTCTTCGATCCCGATCCCGAGCCGGTCGTGTGGACGCAGGCGGAGCGGGCGAAGGGGCAGGCATGGGGAATGCAGACCGTGGCGTCGTTCCACATCAAGGGGACGCCGCCCGTGCCGCAGGAGGAAGAGCTTCTTGGCAGAGCCGGCCACTGAGCCCTCGGCGCGCGCCCGCGATCTCGTTCGGGACGCCTACGATCTCCACGTCCACGTCGAGCCCGACCTCGCCAAGCGGCGTATCGACGATCTCGCGCTGGCGCTTCGATTTGCCGAGCTCGGGCTCGCCGGGTTCGTGCTCAAGTCGCACTACGTACCGACGGCGGAGCGGGCGGCCGTCGTGCGCGCCGCCGTGCCGGGCGTTGACGTCCTGGGGGCTATCACCCTCAACGCCGGTGTCGGGGGACTGAATGCGCAGGCTGTCGAGATCGCAGCCCGTGGAGGAGCGCGGATTGTCTGGCTGCCGACGGTTGACTCCGAGAACGAGGCAAGCGAGGACGGGCCGAAGCCGGCGAAGCAACCCGTCTGGCGGAAGATCCAGGACGAATTCGTCGCAGCCGGAGTCGCGAGCGCACCGGTGGCGCTGACGGAGGAAGGCCTCGCAGCGGTGCTCGCGGTCGTAGCCCGCCACGACCTCGTCCTTGCGACCGGGCACCTGGGGCGAAGCGAGATCCACGCCGTTGCCGCCGCTGCGCTCGCAGCCGGGGTGTCGAACGTCGTCGTGACCCACCCCGACTACCCGACCCAGGGTGTTCCCGTCGACGAGCAGCGCGAGCTCGCCGCGCGAGGGGCGATGCTCGAGCGTTGTTTTGCGCCGATCCACACGGGGAAAGTGTCGTGGGAGCAGACATTCGAGGCGATCCGCGCCACCGGCGCCGAGCACAACGTTCTCTCGACCGACCTCGGCCAGGTGACGAACCCTCCGGTGGAGGACGGGCTCGCGCTGATGGCGGATGTGCTCCTCGAAGCCGGGTTCGGCGAGGGCGAAATCCATACGATGGCGGTCGTGAACACGCGGAGGCTCGCAGGTGTCCACTAGCCGGCTCCTCGTCGTCAGCGCTCATTCCGCCGACTTCGTCTGGCGTGCTGCCGGTGCGATCGCGACTGTTACGGAGGCAGGTGGAACCGCCGAGATCGTGGCGCTGTCGTATGGCGAGCGCGGTGAGTCGGGCGAGCTCTGGAAGGAAGACGGTCAGACCGAGGAGCGGGTCAAGGCGATCCGTCACGGCGAGGCGGAAACCGCTGCCGCCGCTCTCGGTGCCGGGTTTCGCGCGTTCGACCTCGGCGACTATCCGCTCGCGCTCGACGCGGCAGCGATCGACCGGCTGACCGACCTGATCCGGGAGGTCGAGCCGACCTCGATCCTCACGCACGCTTCGAAGGATCCTTTCAACCCCGACCACGCGGTGGCGTACGAGGCGACGGTCCAGGCTCGGCAGCTGGCGAGCGGCGCGGGCGTCGCGAGCGCTTTCAAGACGATCGCGCCGCCGGAGTTCCTCCTGTTCGAGCCGCATCAGCCCGAGCTCTGCGGGTTCGTGCCGACAACGTTTCTCGACATCACGCCCGTGTGGGATCGGAAGGTCGCGGCGATGGAAGCAATGGGCGCGCAGTCGTACCTTCGCCAGTACTACACCGAGCGGGCCGGGCATCGGGCAAATCACGCCCGCCGGATCTCGGGGCGCTCCGACGTGAAGTACGCCGAGGCGTTCATGCGCGAGATCCCCGTCGTCGTCGACGCGTTGTGAGTGACTTCGCGGAGATCGCACGGCTCGGCGTTGCGACGATGCACGAGGCGGCCGGTCGCATCGGGATCGTCGATCTCGATCTCTTCCAGGTCGTCCCCGGGTCCAGGGTCGCAGGCCCGGCGCGGATCGCCGTGTGTGCGCCGGGCGACAACTCGATGGTGCACGCAGCCGTGGCACACGCTGTGGCCGGTGATGTTCTCGTGTTGACGCTGTCGGAGCCCGCGCCGGTGGCGCTGATCGGTGAGCTTCTCGTCACCCAGGCGCAGTCGCAGGGAGTCGTGGGAATCCTGGTGGACGGCGCCATCCGCGATCTCGATGAGCTTCGCGCGATCGGGCTTCCGATCTGGGCACGATGGGTTCGAGCGCAGGGGGCAACGAAGGGGGTCGCCGGCGCGCTCGACGTCCCCGTCGTTGTGGGAGGCGCCACGATCGCCCCGGGCGACCTCGTCATCATGGACTGCGACGGGGTAGCGGCGCTCCCGTCGGAGCGCGTGGGCGGGGTGGTGCCGCTGGCTATTGAGCGTGCGGAGCATGAAGCCGCGATGCGCGAGCGCTACGCGGCCGGAGAGCTCTCGTATGACCTCAACGGCTTGCGCGAGGTCGTCGAAGGAACGTGAAGGTCGCAGTTCTCGGTTTGGGGGAGGCCGGCGGACGCATTGCGGCTGACCTCGTCGACGCCGGCTGTGACGTGCAGCGGTTGGGATCCTGCGGTGCGGGCGGCGGGAGTCGAGAACGCCACGAGTGCGCAGGAGGCGGTCAGGGGCGCCGATGTGGTGCTGAGTATCAATGCAGCGGCCGTTGCGCTCGCAGCAGCGCGCGATGTCGCAGACGTGCTCGGCTCCGCTGCGCTCTACGCCGACCTCAACACGGCGGCACCTCAGGACAAGCGCGAGATCGCGATGGCGCTCTCGGTGCAGTTCGCCGACGTCGCGCTCGTCGGGGTGGTTCCGAGCTCCGGTCTCGCGACTCCGGCACTTGCGTCGGGGGACGGAGCCGGGCGCTTTGCCGAGCTCTTTCGGCCGCTGGGGATGCCCGTCGAGGTCGTCGGTCCCGAGCCGGGCGACGCTGCGGGGCTGAAATTGTTGCGCAGCGTGTTCATGAAGGGGCTTGCGGCAGCCGCGATCGAGAGCCTCGAGGCAGCCAGAGTCGCCGGTGTCGACGACCGGCTGCACGGCGACATCGCCGCCGTGATCGGAGGGCCGCTCCTCGACCGCCTGCTCACCGGCTCGAGGATCCACGCCGCGCGCCGCGTGGACGAGATGAGAGCGGCGGCTGCCTACCTCGAGGAGCTCGGCGTAGAGCCGCGCGTTGCCCGCGCCGCGGTGGGCTGGCTCGAGTCGCTCACCCCGTAGTGCGCCGCCTCTCGGAGACCCGGGGATCGAAGACCTCCCACTCGCCCGCGAACCACTCGTCTGCGTTCTGCCGACGCACCATCGGCTGGCGCGTCGCGCCACGGTCACCCGGGACGACATCGCCGCGAGCCTCGGGTGGTGGGCCGAGGAGCATGGGCCAGGTGCCTGGAATAAGATTCGCACCGATGTCTATGGGCCGCCACCGTGGCCGCCGATTGCGCGCGTCGAGCCCGAGGAGGAGCGCATGGTGTCTGCCGTGGCGGAGGGCGCCGGCATCAGCATGATCATGCTCGAGCGCTCGAAGAGCTTGCGCGTTCCGGGCACGGTCTACCGTCGCTTCTCCGAGCCCGAGCCGACGATGGGCATCGCCCTCGCGTGGCGCCGGGATGACTACCTGCCGGCGTTGCTGCGGCTCCGCGAAATCGCCGAGGCTGTTGCCCGGGCCTGGGCCATCGAGCGTGTGATCTGAGTCAGGCGGTCTGGACGGAAGGACCGGGACGAGTGGTTCAGGTCACCCAGAGAGCGGCGCCCGCGGCGAGCGGAGCGCCGACGTAGGCGAGGTCGAGCAGTGCCGCCAGCTCGGCAACACTCGGTTGCCGCGGCAATGGAGGTGCGACGGCAACGGCCAGTTCGACCACGCGAGCGAGTTCGACTGCTCCAATCCGATGTCTTGCAATCCAGCGCGTAGACCCAACCCAGCACGGAGATCGAACAGCGCTCCGGCTCCGTCTCGGCGTGCAGAGCGCGTGCGACGCGGGTTGCCGCGTCGGGGGCGACCCGCCAGGAATGCAGTCACGTACGGAAGGACGATCGCGTGCGTCTCGGCGTGGGGCAGCCCCATCCCCCCGAGCACGTGGCAGAGCTTGTGGTGGAGCGCTGTCCCCGCTGAGGTGAGCGAGAGGCCGCCAAGCCAGGCACCTTGCAGCGCGAGCGCGCGGGCAACGCTGTCGTTCGGGTCACGCACGACCGCGGGGAGCGCAAGGCCCATTCGCGGATTCCCTCCTCCGCAACGGCCGATCAGCGGATTGGGCGTCGGCCTCCACGTCGTCTCGACGCAGTGCGCACCGGGACAGCCCGCTCGCGGCGCTCACGCCAGCGGGCGGACCACGTAGCCTCGGGGTCGTCGTCGTCGATGTCGGCGGAACCGCGAGCGCGGGCGGTTGTCTTGACGTTCAGCGCCAGCCCAGGGCAGATGCGGCGTCATCTCCAGCCCGGCGTCGGTGATGGCACCGCGACGATCGGCCCGCCCCTCGGCGTGCGATGGCCTTCCGGGCCCGGTCACGAGCCGCCACGATCGCGACAACGCGTCGGCGCCGGCCGCGCGAGCGCGTTCTCGTGCATTCTCGACCCTGCGACGGGAACATGCATCGGTGCCCCGACGCATGTGTCGACGACCAGCCGGAGAGCAGCGACTCGAGTAACGCCGCATGAGACGGCTAGCCCGCGAGCTCCGGAACGGGAGGCTTCCAGCGGCCCACCTGTGAAGCGATCGTACCGCCCTGCGCGGAGACAATCCGCCCTCGGAGGATCTGTCCGGGCGCTTGTCCTCGATGTCGTCAGGAGTCGAGGCCCAGAATGCTACGCATGGCCGCGCCGAGCTCGCCGACACAATCGGCAGAGGCGGTCGTCCGGCGCCAGGCGACGAACGTGTCCGGGCGGACCAGCACGCAGCCGTTCTCCTCGATCTCGGAGAGACGCGACCACTCGAAGTAGACATCCTCGAGCTCGCGCCCCGGGCCGATCGTGAAGCACGCGATCTCGACGCCCGTCTCGGCCGATACCTCAGCGGCCGCATGCTCCCACCCGTCACCGCCGATACCGGTGAGGATCGTGAAGCGTCCCTTGCCGACGAGGTCGAGCGTACTCACACGCGCGGTGATGCCGGGTCGCGAGAGCCAGCAATGCGGCAGCCGGGCACCCGGCCAGCTCGTCGGGTGGTAGTAGAGCTCGGGATCCCGAGTGGGCTCGGGCTCGGCGGTGCCGTCGGGAACGACAGCGGCGGAGCGATAGCGCTGTCCGAGCTCGACGCCGTGGCAGTTGAACTCGTAGTTCTTCAGTTCGATCGCCTGCTGGAACCCAGACCGCTTGTCGCGCGCCTCGGAGCTGTCGTCCTTGCGCCCGTCCATGTTCGCCTGCATCTGTCGGGGATCCGCTGACTCGAGCAGCCCGAGCGATGCGAAGATCGGTCCGAACTCCTCGATCGACTTGTTGGCGCGCAGCACGATCTGTTTCCCAATCGGGGCGCGCTCGTCGTCGTAGCTCTCGAGCAGGGATGAGCCGGCTTGCCCCCGGAGGACGAGCGCGAGCTTCCAGGCGAGGTTGTACGCATCCTGAACCGACGTGTTCGAGCCGAGGCCGTTCGAAGGCGGGTGGCGGTGAACGGCGTCGCCCATACAGAAGACGCGGCCCGTCGTGTAGCGGGTGGCGTACATCTTGTTGTTCCCCCACAGCGAGTACGACTTGATCTTGATCGGGATCGTCTCGTCGCCGATCAGGCTGCGGGCGATCGAGATCGCCTTCTCGTCGTTCATCTCGGGCGGCGGCCCGGAGATGTCGTAGCCCCAGATCAGCAGCCACTCGTCCCAGGGCCGGACGGTCCGCACCACGCCCATCCCGATCCCGCCGATGCGCGAGCCGGGCTGGAGCACCCAGTACAGGATGCTCGGCCGATGCGCGACGTAGCGGGAAAGGTCGGCCTCGAGCACGATGTTCATGCTCCCGGCAACGTCCATCTGCCCCTCCATCGGCAGCCCGATGTCGCTCGCCACCTTGCTGCGGCCGCCGTCGGCGCCGACGAGGTAGCGCGCCCTGAGCGTCGACTCCCTCCCCGAGATCCGGTCGAGCACGGTCGCAGTGACACCCTCGTCGTCCTGCTCGAGGGAGAGATACTCCGTGTTGAAGCGGAACTTCCCTCCGCGCGCGGCCGCGTGGTTGACGAGGATCGGCTCGAGCAGGGTTTGCGGTATGTCCACGGGCGTGGTCGGACTTGCGAGCGTGTAATCGGCCATCCGGGCCGGGTGCGTGCCCCAGGTGTGCAGGCGGGCAAGCTCCTCACCGGCGAGGCTGGTACAGAAGACGGTGTCGCCCATCAGGTGCTGCGGCGTCGCCTTCTCGATCACGTCGCCCTCGATCCCGAGGTCGCGGAACACCTGCATTGCGCCCTGATTCGTGATGTGCGCACGGGGTGTATTTGCCGTCCAGCCGTACTTGCTGACGACGATGTTGTCGACGCCGTAGGTGCTGAGGCAGAGTGACGTCGCCGAGCCGGCAGGACCACTGCCCACGATCAGGACATCGGTGTCGAAACGGGCGCTCATGGATGTCAGCTTGCGGAAGGGACGAGGACGAAGTCGGTCTCGAGCGAGTACCAGGGGCTCTCCACCCCTGCTGGGCGGGCAGGGTCGCCCGCCGAGCGCGGCACGAAGCGCCGGACGAGCGACGGCTTGACGCCGAAGACGGCATCCGAGTCGAGGTAGGCACTCTCGGAATCGAACAGGTGCGTTACCACGGTCTCGAAGCCGGGTGCCGAGACGATCACGTGCAGGTGCGCCGGGCGCCATGGATGCCGGCCCGTAGCAGCGAGCATCCTGCCGACGGGGCCGTCCGCAGGGATCGTGTAGTCGGTCGGTCGAACGGCCAGGAACGCGAAGCCTCCATCGTCGCGCGTCGTAAACACGCCGCGCAGGTTGCCCGGGCTGCCGTCGGTCTTCTGCACCTGGTAGAGCATGTCGTCCCCGTTCTGCCAGACGTCCAGCGTCGCTCCGGGGATCGCGTGGCCGCCCGGGTCGAGGACGCGCCCGTGCACCCAGGCCGGCTCGCCGGATGGTTCCTCGACGATGCTCTCCCCGTAGCCGCGTTCGGGTGAGCCGGAAACCCAGAACGGCCCGAGCACGGTCGACTCGGTGCCTCCCTGCCGACGCTCGTGAGCGATCGCGTCGACGAGCATCGAGAGGCCCAGCGTGTCTGAGAGGAGGATGAACTCTTGGCGCACGTCATCCGTAATGTCCCCCGTCTCCGTGAGGAAGCGGATGCCGGCGAGCCACTCCTCGCCGCTCAGGCCGACCTCGAGCGCAAATGCGTGGAGGTGACGGACAAGGGCCGTCATGATCTTCTCGAGTCGCGGATCGCCGCAATCCTCGAAGCTCGCGATCACAGCGGTGCTGATGTCCTCCGGAGCCGTCGTCTGATCGCTCTCTGTCATCGGCGACTGATGTTGTACTCCCGCAGAAACCCGACGACAAGTCGGCCGGACAAGCCGCTCGCGCCGTACCCGGTCACCGGGCGCTCGTCACTCACGACGTCTCTCCGAGAGTCGAGAGGCCGCCCAGCCCGAGCAGCCGGATCGCGTTTTCCCGCAGGATCAGCGGCCGCACCTCCGGCCGGATCTCGAGCTTGTCGAAGTCCGCGAGCCAGCGATCGGGCGTGATGAACGGGTAGTCGGTGCCGAACAGCATCCGATCGCGCAACAGCGTGTTGGCGTGATGGACGAGTTGAGGCGGGAAATACTTCGGCGACCATCCGGAGAGGTCGATGTAGACCTGCGGCTTGTGCAACGCGATCGAGATCGCTTCGTCCTGCCAGGGGAACGATGGGTGCGCGAGAACAATCTTCAGGGTGGGAAAATCCACGGCGACGTCGTCGACGTGAATCGGGTTCGAATACTTGAGCCGGATGCCCCCTCCGCCGGGAAGTCCCGAGCCGACGCCCGAATGCCCGGTGTGGAAAAGCGCCGGGAGGCCGGCCTCCTCGATGACCTCGTACAGCGGATAGGCCATGCGGTCGTTCGGGAAAAAGCCCTGAACGTTCGGATGGAACTTGAAGCCGCGCACGCCGTGCTCGTCGATCAGGCGTCGCGCCTCGTCGACACCGCGACGCCCCTTGTGTGGATCGATGCTCGCGAACGGGATGAGGACGTCGGCATTTGCCCTGGCCACCTCCGCGATCTCCTCGTTCGGCACACGTGCCTGGCCGGTGACCGACTCTGCGTCGACGGTGAACACGACGGCCATCATGTTCCGCTCGCGGTAGTACTCCGCGAGCTCAACCGCCGTCGGGCGCGCCGACTCGCCGCGGAAATGCTTCACGGCCGCGTCTCGCAACTCGTCGGGGAGCGAGTCGCCGCCCGCCTCCGACATCTCGACGTGGGTGTGCATGTCGATTGCGACGACATCCTCGAAGGAGACTCGGTCAGCCACGGTCACCCCCCGACGATCGCGAGCCGGCAGCCTCGCCTGCGATCGCGGCGAAGAGGTCGAGCGCGGTCGGGTCGAGCAATGAGTCCTTGCTGGCAACGGTGTCCACCGGCTCGCCGCGGAGGATGCGCTTGACGGGCGCCTCGAGCTTCTTACCGGTCAGCGTCCGGGGAATTGCGAGGACGGCCTGGATCGTGTCGGGCACGTGCCGCGGCGAGAGCTGCGAGCGCAGATCACGGCCGATGCTCGTACGCAACTCGTCGTCCAGCGAGATGCCGTCGGCGAGCACGACGAAGAGCACGAGCTCGCCCGGTCCTCCGGCCGGGTCCTCGAGGTGAACGACGAGACTGTCGGTGACCTCGGGCAGCTCCTCGACCACGCTGTAGAACTCCCCCGTGCCCAGGCGCACGCCACCGCGATTGAGGGTGGCGTCCGAGCGCCCGGTGAGAACGCAGCTGCCGCGTTCCGAGAAGCGGATCCAGTCCCCCTGGCGCCAAACGCCGGGAAACATGTCGAAGTACGAGCTGCGATAGAGGGTGCCGTCCTCGTCACCCCACAGCTTGACGGGCATCGACGGCATCGGCTTCGTGATCACGAGCTCTCCGAGCTCGCCGACGATCGGCTTCCCCTGGGGGTCGAAGGCATCGGCCGCGACGCCGAGCAGGCGCCCTGAGATCTCGCCTTCGTAGACCGGGAGGAGCGCGTTACCCCCCACCATGCCGCTGCAGACGTCGGTGCCGCCGCTGCCGTTGATCAACAGCACATCAGGCCCAAGCTGGTCGTAGATGTAGCGGTAGCCCTCGACCGGCAGCGGTGAACCGGCCGTGCAGAACACCCGTATCAGGCTGAGGTCGTACTCCCTCCCCGGCTCGAGGCCTGCCTTGCGGCAGCCCATGAGGAACACAGGGCTTGCTCCCATGAACGTCGCTCGCGTTTCCTCCGCGAGGCGCCACTGCCAGCCGGGATCCGGCCAGGTCGGGTCGCCGTCGATCATCACGATCGAGGAGCGCACGATGAGTGCCGCGACGAGGGCGTTCCACATCATCCACGAGGTCGTTGAGAACCAGAGCAGGCGGCTCCCGGGCTTGAGATCCCAGCTGAGGGCGTGCGCCTTGAAGTACTCGAGCAGGATACCGCCGTGGCCGTGCACGATCGCTTTCGGCCGGGCGGTCGTCCCCGACGAGAACAGCACGAACAGCGGGTGATCGAACGCGACAGGCAGGAACTCGAGCGGTCCCGGCTCGGCGAGCAGCTCATCCCACGAGAGCGCATCGGGCACCACGTACTCGCCGTACGGGACGTGGACGACATGGCGCACGGTGGGAAGGGCGGCGCGGATCGCCGCAAGCTCGTCGCGGCGGTCGACCGACCGATCGCGGAACCCATACCCTCCGACCGCCAGCAGTACCGTCGGGTCGAGCTGGCCTAGACGGTCGACCACGCTCCGCGCACCGAGCTCGGGCGCACAGCTCACCCAGATCGCTCCGATGCTCGCCGTCGCGGCAAACGCGACGAGCGTCTCGGGGATGTTCGGCATGTAGGCCACAACGCGATCGCCCGGCTGGACGCCGAGCCGCAAGAGTCCGGCGCGCGCCCGGGCAACCTGGTCGCGGAGCTCGCCGAACGTGAGCTCGAGCGGTTCGCGCGTCTGGGAGTGAGCGACGATCGCCACCTGGTCGGCGTCGTCGTCCGACCCGAGCATGTGCTCGGCGAAGTTGAGTAGCGCACCCGGAAACCAGCGGGCGCCCGGCATCGCGTCGGATGCGAGGACGGCGCTGTACGGGGCATGGGCCTTCACATCGAAGAACTCCCAGATCGACGACCAGAACGCCGGGAGGTCGTCGACGGACCAGCGCCAGAGCTCGTCGTAGCCCGGGAATGCGAGCCCTCGCTCTTCCTCGAGCCAGCGAAGGTACCGACCGATTTCAGTGGTCTCCCGAACGTCCGGGGGCGACTTCCATAGAACCGCACCGGCCTGTGATGATCCAGACGTCGGCGGCATCAGACTGGCGCCAGCCTATGCCCCATGCTCAGCGAGATGTCGTGTGCGCTTTGGATCACAGCCGGACCGTAGCGCGCGATCAGCTCGTCCTTCGTGACCATAGTGCGGTGCACGGCCAGGTTGAGCGCGGCGACTACCTCGTCCGACTGCGAGTGGATGGGGGCGGCGATAGAGCGAAGCCCGTAGGCCAGCTCCTCGTCGTTCACCGCAACCCCTGACTCGCGGACGCGAGCGAGCTCCTCCCGGAAGTCGACGGGATTCGTGAACGTGTTCGGCCCGCGGGGAGCGAAGTCGATGCGCGCGATGATCTCCTCGCACTGCGCCGCAGGCATGAATGCCAGGATCGCCTTCCCCATCGCCGTGCAGTAGGCCGGGAGCCGGGCACCGACGTGAAGGTTGAGATCGATCTCGCGTTGGCCCGGCCGAGCCGAACGACAGCGCTCGATGTACACGACATCGACGCCGTCGAGGATCGCGAGGTTGACCGTGTAGCCGGTCTCGTCGCTCAGCTGTCGCAGGTGCGGTGCCGAGATCTCGCGCACGTCCATCGAGTTGATCGCCGAGAAGCCGAGGTCGAGCACTTTCGGGCCGAGTCGGTAGCGCTTCGAATCAGCGTCCTGTTGCAGGTAGCCGAGGCTGGCGAGCGTCGCTATGTACCGGTGTGCAGTGCTTCGACTCAGGTCGAGCTCGCGCGAGAGCTCGCTGACGCCGATCAACGGACGGTCCGGGTCGAACGAGGACAGAATCGCTAGGCCACGCTCCAGCGACTGCGACGTGCCCGTGGTTCCCTCCGAGCGTGGCATGCCCGGGATCCTAGCGTTTTGTCCCAGCAATCGGAACACCGTCTTGACAAACGGGCAGAGCGCTGTGAAAGTCGATGCGGATCGCCGCCGCGGGCGTACGCGTGCCTGGCGATCGCCATCAGTAGTCTGGCACCGTCATCCGCGTTCGTCGACAGAAGGAGCCGCTCGCTTCATGAGTGCCCAAAGCCTCGGGGATCTATTGCGAACCATCGATCCGGTCGATCTCGCCCGCAACTCGCAGATCGGCCCATACGTGTACCCGGGTTACGCGAGTGAGTTCACGAACTGGCGGGACGAGCAACACGCGTGGCGCGAGACGTGCTGCCTCTTCGACCAGTCGTACCACATGACCGACATGTACATCAGCGGGCCCGATGCACTCGAGCTCCTGTCGGCGGTTGGGGTGAACAGCTTCGAGAACTTCGCTCCTGGCAAGGCCAAGCAGCTCGTCGTCTGCAACAACGACGGGTATGTGATCGGCGACGCCATCCTCTTCTTCCTCGAGGACGAGCTGCTGAACCTCGTCGGGCGGCCGTCTGCTCACAACTGGGTGCAGTACCACTGCGAGACCGGTAGCTACAACGCGGTGTGCGAGCGCGACGAGCGCGCCGCGGTGAACCCGAACAATCGCAAGGTCTACCGCTACCAGGTGCAGGGACCGAACGCGCTCGAGGTGCTCGAGAAGGTCAACGGGGGCCCGCTCCCCGAGACCCGGTTCTTCAACATGGATTGGATCACGATCGCCGGACACCAGGTGCGCGCACTGCACCACGGCATGTCGGGCGTTCCCGGTCGCGAGCTCTTCGGTCCATGGGACGACGGCGCCGCCGTCAAGGCGGAGCTGCTGGAGGCCGGCGCCGAGTTCGGCCTCGTCCACGTTGGCTCGCGTGTCTACGCGACGAACACGCTCGAGTCGGGCTGGATCCCGTGCCCACTGCCGGCCGTCTTTACCGGCGACGACCTGAAGGCATACCGTGACTGGCTGCCCGCAAAGGGGTACGAGGGGACCGGCTCGCTCGGCGGGAGCTACTACTCGGAATCGATTGCCGACTACTACTTCACGCCGTACGACCTCGGCTACGGGCCGTTCGTGAGGTTCGATCACGATTTCATCGGGCGCGAGGCGCTCGAGGCGATGGCCTCGGATCAGCCACGTCGAAAGGTGACACTCGCGTGGAACGGCGAGGACGTCGCCCGCGCGATGGGGACCCTCTTCCAGAAGGAGAACCGGGCGAAGTACATCGACCTGCCGCTCTCCAACTACTCGACCTGGCCGAACGACAGGCTGATGAAGGACGGCGAGATGGTTGGTCGCTCCACCTTCTCGGGCTACAGCTCGAACGAGTCGTCGATGCTGTCCCTGGCCGTCGTCGACAACGAGGTCGCCGAGCCGGGTACCGAGGTGACGCTCGTGTGGGGTGAGGAGGGTGGCGGCTCGCGGAAGCCGGTCGTCGAAAGGCATGTGCAGACGGAGATCCGCGCGATCGTTTCGCCGGTTCCGTACGCCGAGGTCGTCCGCGCGTCGTACCGGCCGGGATAGTGCGATGACTGCGAAACCAGAGCTGCTCGGCCTCTATTGGACGGTCTCAGGGCCGGTCGTGGTGCACTTCGGGCGAGAGTGGAGCTACTTCAGCTGGGCCGACCGCTGCGCCGAGGCACGGAAAGTCGGCTTCGCCGGGCTCGGCATCTGGCACGCCGACCTCGAGCACGTTCTCGAGACCGAGACGCTCGCCGACATGAAGCGGGCGATGGACGACAACGGGCTCACGCGACTCGAGCTCGAGTTCCTGATGGACTGGTTCCTCGACCCGCGGGACGATCGTCGGCGGGCCGCGGACAAATCCCGCGACCTGCTACTCGAGGCGGCGTCTGTGCTCGGGGCGCACCATGTCAAAGTGGGGAACATTCCCGGCACACCAGCGTCGCTCTCACAGCTCACAGAGCGTTTCGCCGAGCTGTGCGACATTGCCGCCGAACGCACGGACGCGAAGATCGTGTACGAGTTCATGCCGCCGGACACGAACGTCCGGAGCCTCGACGCCGTTCTGCAGGTGGTCGGCGAGGCGGCACGGCCGAACGGAGGCATCGCGATCGACACTTGGCACATGTCGAAGCTCGGCATTGCGCCGGACGATCTCCGTCGAATCCCTCTCGAGTACATGAGCTGGATCGAGCTCTCAGACGGACAGTTCGCCGATATGGACGACCCGATCGACGAGGTGATCAACCATCGCAAGCTTCCCGGCGAAGGCGAGTTCGACATCAAGGGATATGTCAAGGTGTGTCATGACCACGGCTACCCAGGGCCCTGGGGCGTAGAAACACTCTCCGAGGAGCTCCGCAACAACACGATCGATGTCATTTTCCGGCGGGCGTACGACACGACCGCCGCGCAGTTCGCATAGACCGCCGCCCAATTCGCAGAGGAGGAAGTGCAACGTGAGTGCACCGGCAGGAAAGGATCTCGACCGCGACGGGCTCGTCTGGATGTATCACCAGATGCTGCGGATCCGCGAGTTCGAGGAGCGGGTCAAGCGCACCTTCATCGACCATCCGGGCGTGATGCGCGGACACACGCACCTGGCAGACGGCGCGGAGGCGTCGATCGTCGGATCGATTGCAACGCTCGGACCCGAGGACCAGTTCTTTGCGACCTACCGCTGCCATGGCTATCCCATTGCTCGCGGCACCGACGTCAACTCGATGATGGCCGAGATCTACGGCCGCAAGGACGGGCTCTGCAAGGGCATCGGCGGCTCGATGCACCTGACCGACGTCTCCAACGGGTTCCTCGGCACGTCGGGAATCGTTGCAGCCGGAATCCCGCATGCCGCAGGCGCTGCCTGGGCGGCACAGATCCGCAAGAAGGGCCAGGTCGTCCTGTGCTTCTTCGGTGACGGCGCCTCGAAGCAGGGCGTGTTCGCCGAGACGCTGAACATCGCCTCTCTGTGGAAGCTCCCGATCGTATTCGTGATGGAGAACAACGGCTACAACGTCCACACACGGACCGACCAGGAAGACGCGAACCGCGCGAACGGCGAGGATCTCTCCGTCAAGGCGAGGGCGTACAGCATGCCCGGCGTGACGATCGACGGCCGCGATCCGGTCGGGGTTTACGACACGGTCGGCGCCGCAGTCGCACGTGCACGAGCCGGCGACGGGCCGACCCTGGTCGAGTCACAGATGTACCGCCTCTCGGCCCACGGCAACATCATCGCCCCGCCAGGGGTCCCGCTTCACTTCCCGGAGCACGAGGCGGTCGAGAAGTTCGGCAACCCGGAGGAGTACGAGGCCGCGAAGCAGGGCGACCCGGTACCCGCGTTCCGGGGTCGACTCGTGGCTGACGGCGCGCTCACCGCCGACGAAGCAGACGCCCTCATCGCTGCGGTCCGCGATGAGATGCAGGCCGCGGTGACCTTCGGGCTCGAGAGCCCGTTCCCGGAAGTCGAATCAGCTCTGGAATTCACCTACGCCTGAGGAGGATCGCTATGGCACATGAACTGCCCTTCATCGCCGCCATCAACGAGGCGATCATGCTCGAGATGGAGCGGGACGAAACCGTCCTCTACTTCGGCCAGAACATGGCCACGACCGAGAACGAGCCGTATGTCGACGCGTTCGGCAAGGATCGCGTTCGTGTCACTCCGATCTCCGAAACGGCCGAGATCGGCATGGGGATCGGTGCCGCGCTGGCTGGGTTCCGACCCGTTGTCGAGCTGTACATGGCCGAGTTCATGCTCGTCGCGATGGATCAGGTCGTCAACGAGGGCAATCGCTTCCGCGCGATGACCGGCGGTCAGGTGAAGGTTCCGCTCGTTCTCAAGGCGGGGTACGGGTTCACGGCGGGATGGGCCGGTCAGCACACGGGCACGATCTCCGCTCTCTTCATGGGCGTTCCCGGCCTCAAGGTCGTGGTGCCCTCGACGGCTGCCGATGCGAAGGGGCTCATGGCGACCGCGATCCGCGACGACAACCCCGTTGTCTACCTGCACAACTACCTGCTCACGCTCGAGCACGGAGAGGTGCCGGACGGTGAGTATCTCGTGCCGTTCGGCGAGGCGGCGATCCGTCGCGAGGGCACCGACGTCACGATCGTAGGAACAGGCTGGACCGTCGACAGGGCACTGGGTGCGGCGGAGATCCTCGCCGCCGAGGGTATCTCGGCCGAGGTGATCGATCCGCGCACGTTGAGTCCGCTCGACATGCCGACGATCCTCGAATCGGTTGCCAAGACCGGCCGCCTCGTGCTCGTCGATCAGGCGACGCGGCACGCTTCTGCTGCGACCGTCATCGCCGGTGAGGTCGCCGAGCACGGGTTCTCGTCGCTCAAGGCTCCTATCGTGCAGGTCACGGCTCTCGACGCGACGGTCCCGTACAGCCAGCCGCTCGAGGCGTGGGTGATGCCGAATGACGAGAAGGTCGCCGCGGCCGTGCGACAGGTCGTCGGCACAGCCGCGATGACTGCGTAGTTGGAGGCTTCCGTGCCGCTTGGTGGTGAGCAGGCTCTCCTCCTGCTCACCACGATGTGGCGGATTCGGCTGTTCGAGGAGAGGGTCGGGCGACTCACCCGCGACGACGAGGTCTATGGGCTGATCCACCTCAGCACAGGGCAGGAGGGCGTCGCTGTCGGTGTCTGCTCGCAGCTTCGCGACGGCGACGCAGTGTATTCGGGCCACCGCGCGCATGGCCATGCGATAGCGAAGGGCGCATCGCTCGAGCGCACGATGGCAGAGCTGATGGGGCGTGATCGAGGGCTCTGCCGTGGTCTCGGTGGCTCGATGCATCTCGTCGACGTCGAGCACGGCTTCATGGGCGCGACCGGCGTGGTGGGCGGCAACATCCCGATCGCCCTCGGGAGCGCACTCGCGGCGCGGCTTCGCGGCGACGACGCGGTGGCGGTTGTGTTCTTCGGCGACGGGGCGGTTCAGGCAGGGCACTTCAACGAAACGATCAACCTTGCATCCCTCTGGAAGCTGCCACTGCTCCTGGTCTGCGAGAACAACGGCTTTGCGGAGTTCACGCCTCGTTCTGCCCACACCACGATCGAACGGGTCAGTGACGTGGTCGCGCCGTACGACGTCGACCGCGTCACGGTCGACGGCAACGACGTGCTTGCCGTCTGGGATGCCTTCGGTGGCTATCTCGCCTCGGCGCGCGCGGGTGGTGGCCCATTTCTTCTCGAGTGCTTGACCTACCGGCTCGGCGGGCACTACGAGGGCGACGCAGCCAAGTATCGCGAGGCGATCGCCGATGCCGAGTGGCAGGCGAAGGATCCGATCCTGAGGCTCCAGCGGCATGGACTCGCCGAGGGTTGGTGGACCGAGGACGCGGTGACCGCGATCGAGTCGGAGGCCGCCGAGGTTGTCGAACAGGCAGTCGTGTTCGCGCGCGAGAGTCCTTTCCCGCCAACCGAGCTGATCGCGGAGATGGTCTACGCAGATGCCTGAGACCACGTACATCAAGGCGATCACCTCGACGCTCGCTGCCGAGATGCGGGCGGACGAGCGCGTGTTCGTGCTCGGCGAGGACGTTGCCGAGGGTGGGCCCTACACAGCGACAGCGGGCCTCGCCGAGGAGTTCGGCACCGAACGCGTGATCAACACCCCGATCAGCGAAGCCGCGATTACAGGCGTCGCGATCGGAGCCGCACAGTCGGGGATGCGTCCGGTCCTCGAGATCATGTTCATCGACTTCATCACGCTGGCGCTCGACCAACTCGTGAACGGCGCCGCCAAGGCGCATTTCATGTCCGGTGGGCAGCTGAAGGTGCCGATGGTGGTACGCACCCAGGGCGGCGCCGGGTACCGGGGGGCGGCGCAGCACTCCCAGAGCCTCGAGAGCTGGCTCACACACGTCCCCGGTCTCAAGGTCGTGATGCCGAGCCGCCCGATCGACGCCGCGGGGCTCCTCAAGAGTGCGATCGCCGATCCGAACCCCGTTGTGTTCATCGAGAACAAGACCCTGTACTTCAGCAAGGGGGATGTGCCCGAGCCAGCTGCGTCAGTGCCAATCGGCGAAGCCGCCATTCTCCGCGAGGGCAGCGACGTGACGGTCGTCGCGCTGTCACGGCTTGTTCACGACGCCCTCGAGGCGGCGGACCGCCTTGCAACGGAGGAGGGCATCGAGGTCGAATTGATCGACCCGCGCACACTCGTCCCACTCGACATCAACACGATCGTCGAGTCGGTCAAGCGCACGGGTCGGCTCGTCGTCGCGCACGAGGCGGTCGAGCATGGTGGCTTCGGGGCGGAGATCGTCGCTCAGGTGCAGGCGGCTGCCTTCGATTATCTCGACGCCCCGATCGGGCGCGTCGGAGCGCCGTTCGCGCCGATCCCGCTAAGCGCACCGCTCGAGGATGCGTACCGTCCCGGTGCGGACGAGGTCGTCGCAGCGGTGCGGGCGGTATCGGCCCGTGGCGTTTGATCTCCGCAACCATGGTGGCGTAGTATCAGGCCGCCTGACAACGAAGGAGGCGTCGTGTACGACTACGTGATCGTCGGTGCGGGATCTGCAGGCTGCGTGCTCGCGGCGCGGCTCAGTGAAGACCCCGATGTCAACGTGGTGCTGCTCGAGGCAGGAGGGAACGACAGCCGGCCGGAGATCGCAATGCCGATCGCCTTCCCGATGCTGTTCAAGTCGAGCGTCGATTGGGATCTGCTCGGCGAACCGGAGCCGGGTCTCAACGGCCGGCGGCTATTCCTGCCGCGCGGCAAGGTCGTCGGTGGCTGCGGATCGATCAATGCGATGATCTACACGCGCGGCAACCGCGCCGACTTCGACGGCTGGGCGGCGGACGGTGCCGACGGCTGGAGCTACGACGACGTGTTGCCGTACTTCAAGCGTTCCGAGGACAACGAGCGTGGCGAGAACGAGTTCCACGGCGCCGGCGGGCCACTCGCCGTGTCGGATAGCCGATCGATGAACTCGATGGTCGACATGATGATCGAGGCAGGCGTCGCTGCAGGGCACGAGCACAACCTCGACTTCAACGGTGCCACGCAGGAAGGAGTCGGCCGGTTCCAGCTGACGCAGCGAGACGGGCTGCGATGCTCGACCGCGGCCGCATTCCTCCACCCAGCGCTCGATCGTCCGAATCTGGAGCTGATCACCGACGCGTTTGCCCTGCGGATCGTGTTCGACGGCTCACGGGCTGTCGGAATCGAGGTCGCCCGGGACGACAGGGTCGAGGTCATCCGAGCGGAGCGCGAGATCATCCTCTCGGCTGGCGCTTACCAGTCGCCCGTCCTACTCATGCTCTCGGGCATCGGGCCGGCAGAGGATCTCCCCCTCTTCGGGATCGAGGTCCGCGAGGCCCTCCCGGTCGGCCACAACCTTCAGGATCACGCGATGACCACGCTCAACTACGACACCGACGGCCCGTCGCTCTTCGACGCCTTCAGCCCGGAGAGCTTCGCTCTCTTCGAGAAGGGCCAGGGTCCGCTGACCTCGAACATCCCGGAAGGGGGCTCGTTCTTCCGCTCGCGGCCAGGTCTCGAGGGGCCTGACGTCGAGATCCACCTCGCGCCCTCCATGTATTACGACGAAGGGCTCACCGCACCGCACGGCCACGGCTATGCCTTCGGCCCCACCGTCGTCAAGCCGACGGGCCGTGGTCGCGTGATGCTGCGCACACCGCTCGCCGACTCCAAGCCGCGGGTGCTCAGTAACTTCCTCACCACCGAGGAGGATCGCGCGTCGATGATCGCCGGCGTCAGGCTGGCGCTCGAGATCGCCGAACAGGAGCCACTGCAAAAGCTTCGCCCCAGGCCCTTCTCCGTCCCGGGAGGCGACTCGGACGAGGAGATCCTCGCGTTCGTCCGCCGGGTCGGATTCACCGTCTACCACCCCACCTCGACTTGCGCGATCGGATCGGTCGTCGACCCGGAGTTGCGCGTGTACGGGACCGAGGGACTGCGCGTCGCAGACGCATCGGTGATGCCGACGATCACGCGGGCGAATACGAACGCTACTGCGATCATGATCGGCGAGAAGGCCGCCGACCTGATCAGCGGCCGCAGTCTTACAGGCACCTAGGACCGCTCACATGACAGACAGAGAGGACTCGGAACAGGACCGGCAGGCGATCCGAGATCTCGTTGAGAACTGGGTCGTCTGGCGCGATGCCGGAAATTGGGAGCGCTTCCGGACGGTGTGGTTCGACGACGGTCGCATGATGGCGACCTGGACGCAGGGGACGGCGGACGAGTTCATCGCCATGAGCCGCGCCGGCTGGGCGAACGGCGTCAAGATCCTCCACTTTCTGGGCGGACAGTCGATCGATGTCGCCGGAGCTCGTGCGGTTTCCCAGACGAAGATGAAGATCTCACAGCGGGCGATCGTGGACGGCGTCGAGGTCGACGTCGTCTGTACCGGTCGCTTCTACGACTTCCTCGAGAAGCGCGACGGGATCTGGGGGCTCGTGCTCCGCCAGCCGATCTACGAGAGCGACCGGATGGACGCGGTCGTTCCGGGGGCGGACCTCGATCTCGATCGAGGCCTGTTGGCGAGGTTCCCCGAGGGGTACCGGCATCTCGCGTATCTCCAGACCAGGATCGGGTACACCGTCAAGGACGACATGCCTGGATTGCAGGGACGGGAGGTCGAGGGGCTCTATCGGACGGGGGCAGCCTGGCTGAACGGAGAGCCGCTCGACCGCTGACGGCTGGCTCCGGCCGCGGAGGGCTCATCCGACGCCGCCTGCCGGACGGGGGTCGATGCTCGTGACCGCTTCGCGAACGAAATCAGCGGAAGCGTGGAGGGCGGCCAGATCGGCTGCGGTGAGTTCCCACTCGTGGATCTGTTCCGCGCCGCCCGAGCCGAGTGTCACGGGAACGCTGACCGCGACGCCCGAGATCCCGTACTCCCCTTCGAGCATGACCGATGCCGGCCAGAGTCCTCGTTCGCCGCCGAGAGCAGCGACCATCCGGGCGACGCCGAGCCCCGACGTCCAGGTCGAGGAGCGGCCCGAGTCGAGCGCAACGTGGCGGACGTACCACGTCCGGAAGTACGCCTCCGCGGTCGCGGCCTGTTCGTCTGTCACCTGCACCCGGAGCCCGTTAACGGTGACGTGGTCGTAGAGCGGCACGCAGAGGTCGCCGTGCTCGCCGATCGCCCACGCCTCGACGCTGGCGGGGCTCACGTCGAGTGCCTTTGCGAGGCCCGTTCGTAGGCGCAGGCTGTCGTTGATGGTGTACCCGACGACGCGGCGGCGATCGATTCCCGTCCGTCGCTGGAGCCGAGTCACGAGCGGATCGACGGGGTTCGTCACGATCACGAGGGTTCCGGGCCATTCGGCCGGCAGGCCGTCGGCGACCTTGTCGACGATGGCGGCGTTCTTCGCGAGGTAGTCGAGACGCGACGATCCGACCGTCAGCGGAGTCGAGGAGATCACGACGACGATCTCGGCATCGTGCAGGTCGGTCTCGTCACCGCCGCGGACGGTGCAGCCTGGCGAGAGCTCCAGGACCTGCTCGAAGTCCATCACGTGGGAGGTGATCATCTCGGGTCGCGCGTCGGTGAGCACGATCTCGTACACGCTGCCGCTCAGCATGAGGTTGAAGGCCGCGGACGCGCCGACGCCCCCGGCTCCTCCGACGATGGTTACCTTCACGTGAGGGATCGTCGCGCGCGGCAGTTGAAAAGTCAAATCATTTGTGTATAGGCTGCAGTGTGGCTGCGCAGACGGTTCGCGATGCGACGTTCGACGTGTTCCGCGAGTACGGGCTCACCACGCTCTTCGCGAATCCGGGGTCGACGGAGATCTCGTTTCTCACCGATCTCCCGACCGACCTGCGCTTCGTTCTCGGACTCCATGAGAGCTCGGTGGTGGGCATGGCGACGGGGTGGGCGATCGGGCGCGGTGAGCCGGCCCTCGCGATCCTGCACACGACGCCCGGGCTCGGGAACGCGGTCAGCGCGATCGCGACGGCGCGCGTCAATCGAGCGCCACTCGTCGTGGTCGTCGGCCAACAGGACCGACGCCACATAGCGACGGAGCCGTTCCTCGCGGGCAGGCTGCAGGGTCTGGCGGGCGACTACCCAGTCTGGGTCGACCAGCCTGTTCGCGCCCAGGATGTGCCCGGCGCGATCGCTCGTGCTCATCACGAAGCGACGACCGGAC
Organism: uncultured Thermoleophilia bacterium; assembly: GCA_963784945.1. Lineage (GTDB taxonomy): Bacteria > Actinomycetota > Thermoleophilia > Gaiellales > Gaiellaceae > Gaiella. The sequence continues at coordinate 86,040 of CAWATN010000016.1, forward strand.
GCGGGCCGGCAATCGTGATCGTGCCCATGGACGACTGGGCCGTGGAGGCGTCCGACGCCGGTGAGCGCGCCGCGCCGCGGCGCGTCGTCCGTTCCCGCTCGGCAGGTGCCGACGCCGTCGCGGAGCTCGCCGACCTCCTGGCGGACGCTGAGAGCCCTGTGCTCGTCGTAGGCGCGGGAGCCGACGACCCCGACACGTGGGTCGCCCTCGTCGATCTGGCCGAGCGGCTTGCCTGCCCGGTCTGGCAGGAGCCGTTCAGCGCCCGCGCCGGCTTCCCTCAGGATCATGCGCTCTTCGCGGGCCATCTCCCGGCCGACCGCACCAGGCTGCGCCAGATGCTCGCTGAGCACGATGTCGTGCTCGCAATTGGTGCGCCCGTCTTCCGGCAATACCCCTACGTCGCCGGACCGTTCGTCGAGCCGGGGACGCGCGTCGCAATGGTGAGCCAGGACGCGGCGGAGGTGCATCGGAGCACGGTCGATCTGGCGGTTCTCGCAGCTCCCGGCCCGGTGTGCGTCGAGCTCGCACGGCTCGTCCCTGCTCGCAACCTCGCCCGTCCCGGGCCGTTCCCCCGCCCACAACCGCCTGAGCCACCTGCCACGGGTGAGCCGCTCCGCGCGGCTCACGTCTTCAGCGCGCTTGCGGAGCGCTTGCCGCGCAATACGATCGTGATCGAAGAGTGTCCGTCGAATCGACCCGAGCTGCTGGTGCGGTTGCCTGCGCGCGAGTCGCTCGGCTCACTCAGCCCGGCGATGGGAGGCCTCGGATTCGCGCTCCCTGCGGCTACCGGCTTGCGCATGGCGCGGCCCGACCGGCCCGTTGTCGCGATCGTGGGGGACGGGTCGTCGCTCTATTCGATCCAGGCACTCTGGAGCGCGGCCCACTACAGCGCGGGAGCGTTGTTCGTGATCCTCTCGAACGGCGGTTACGCAATCATGGATCGTCTCGCCGAGCAGCACGGCGGCTCCGCGCCGTGGCCGGGATTTGGAATCGACGTTGCAGGCCTCGCTCGCGCGTTTGGGTGCTCGGCACGGACCGTTGCCGAGCACGGTGACCTGCTCGAGGCGCTCGACGAGGTCGTGCCAGACCTGGGCGACCGTAGAGAGCCGCTGCTGCTGGAAGTGACGGTGGCCCAGGACACGAGCTTCGCCCCGTGACGCAGCGGTTCACGACGGAGAGAAGGGATGCGAGCGAGCAGGTGGCCTTCGAGATCCGGCGCTACGTCTCGACACACGGGCTTCACCCCGGTGATCGGCTCGGGACTGAGCAGGAGCTCGCGGCCGAGTTCGGAGTGAGCCGACCGACGCTCCGTGAGGGATTGCGGCTACTGACGAGCTCCCACCTCGTCCGCGCCGCACAGGGGCCGGGTGGCGGCATCTTCGTAGACAGCACGCAGAACGAGGGGATGGGCCGCAACCTGAGCGAGTCGATCGCGACGATGCTCGAGACCGACACCGTCTCGCTGCACGAGCTTCTCGAGGCTCGTGTGCATCTCGAGGTGCCGCTCGCCGGCCTCGCTGCGCAGAACGCGACCGAGAAGACCGTGGCAGATCTGCGGGAGGCGATCGCCGAAGCCGAGGGTAACCATCCTGCCGCGGAGGCGTTCCGGGTCGCCGATGCACGTTTCCACCGCGTGATCGCGGTGACGGCCCGAAACGAGCTATTGCGTGCGTTCACGAGCTGGACGCTCGACGTCCTGCAGCCCTCGTTGATCGACAGGATCGGAAACACGATCGACGGAGATGCGATCCTGCGGCAACACGGCGACATAGAGCGTGCGATCAGGTTGCACCAGCCTGCAGCCGCGGAGAGAGCTATGCGGCGCCATCTCGAGTACTTGCGCGAGCTCGTCGACGCGCTCAGCGAAGGAGAGACATGAAAGCAGCACTCATGCGGGAGTATCACCAGCCACTCGAGCTCGTCGAGCGGCCGGTGCCCGAGCCCTCGGGATTCGGGGATGTGCTCGTCCGGATCGGCGGAGCGGGCGTCTGCGCCACCGACCTGCATGCGATCGAGGGGTTGATGGAGCCCGCCGGGGTGACCCTTCCACGCGTCCTCGGTCACGAAAACGCAGGCTGGGTGGAGGAGATCGGCGCCGGCGTGACAACCGTGGCGAGGGGCGACGCAGTGCTCGTGTATCCGCCCTTCAGCTGCGGTCTCTGCGTCTCGTGCCGGCGGGGCAACGACATGCATTGCGCGCGTCACGAGTTCACAGGCCTGTCTGTCGACGGCGGCTTCGCCGACTACGTGCTCGTTTCGGAGCGTTCGCTCCTGCGGCTGCCGGCCGGTGTCGAGCCGGCGGAAGTCGCCCCCCATTCGGACGCGGGCCTGACCGCCTACCACGCGGTGCGGCGCCTGGCCCCGCTGGCCTCGCCCGGTACGACCGCCGTCGTCATCGGTGTCGGCGGAGTCGGCCATATCGCCCTTCAGCTCCTTCGCGAGCTCGGCTCGAGCTCGACGATCGCCGTCGACACCGACTCCAGGCGTCGCAGGCTTGCCGTGGAGCTCGGCGCGGACGACGTCCTCGACGGCGGTAGCCCGGTCGACGCCGTTCGTGAGCTCACGGGTGGTCGAGGTGCCGACCTCGTCTTCGATTTCGTAGGCACGGATCAGTCTCATGCCGACTCTGCAGCGATGCTTGCCCGCGGCGGGACCTATTCGGTGATCGGCTACGGAGGCCTCATCGCAATTCCGTCGCCCTCGCTCGTCGTCAACGAGCATGCGGTGGTCGGGAACCTCGTTGGCACGTGGATCGATCTCTGGGAACTTCTCCAGTTGCACGCGGCCGGCCGAGTCGTCCTGAAGACGGAGGTACATCCGCTCGATGCCGTCAACGACGTACTCGCGAAGCTTCGCGACGGCGAGGTCACCGGCCGTGCCGTGCTCGTGCCCGGGTAGCGACGCGTGAGTGACCTGACTCGACTCGGCGTAGTGGACGCGGCGGCCTTGCTCGCGCAGCGCAGCGTGTCGTCGTCCGAGCTCGTGGGAGCGTGTCTCGAGCGCATCCGTCAGTGCGACGGGGCGCACAGCCACGACGGCGACCCGGGATCGATCAACGCGTGGGTACGCATCTACGAGGAAGACGCGGTCGCGGCCGCGGCGCGAGCCGACGAACGGCTGAGCGCGGCCGGCGTACGACGCAACGGCCCGGCTCCGGCGTTGACGGGAGTTCCGCTCGGGCTCAAGGACCTGTTCGCCGTCGCGGGGAAGCCGCTCACCGCGTCCAGTCGCCTGCTCGAGGATGTGCCGACGGACGACTGCGATGTGTGGGATGCGCCTCGCTGCCGCGGGAATGGTTCTGCTCGGGCACCTCCACACCCACGAGTTCGCCGCCGGCGGGACGACGGACCAGGTCGGCAACCCCTGGTCGCTCGAGCGCTCGGCGGGCGGCTCGAGCGGCGGTTCGGCGGCAGCGCTTGCAGCCTTCATGGTTCCCGCGGCCACTGGCACCGAGACAGCCGGGTCTCTTCGCATCCCGTCCGCCTGCTGTGGCACCTCGGCGATCAAGCCCACGCGCGGCGGGGTCTCGATGGCGGGAGTCGTGCCACTGGCCTGGAGCCTCGACCACGCCGGCCCGATGGCGCGGACGCTCGCCGACTGCCGCCTGCTGCTGGCGGCGATGGCAGGCCCCGATAGGAGGCGCGCCGAGAGCGCTCTTCATGCACCGGCGCCGGAAGTGCCCCGAGGCGCGGAGTCGCCGTCGCTCCAAGGCGTGCGGCTGGCCGTCTCGCCGCGCCTTGCCGGTGCTGAACTGGATGCCGACGTGGCAGCTGGGTTCGAGCACGCGCTCGACGCGTGCCGTCGGCTTGGTGCCGTTCTCTTCGAGCCGCCCGCGCCCGACATTGGCCCCGAGGCGGGCGACGACTTCCTCGACATCCTTACGACGGAGCTGCTCGCCTACCATCGGCGCTTCGATGACAGACGCGAACTCTATCGGCCGTCGCTACGCGAGTGGGTCGAGGAGGGGGAGCGCCGCGCCCTGTCCGGTGAAGGGTACGTCGCTGCGCAGGCGCGGCGACGAGAACTGACCGGTGCCTGGGCCGCGTGGCTGGACGAGCATCGCGTCGCGGCGATCGTCGAGCCGACGATTCCCGTCGTCGCGCCGCTCCGCGGCGACGGGTACGAGCATGCGGGCAGCGACTATGCGCTCATCTCGCTCACGCACCTGTGGGACTGGACGGGGTTTCCCGTGGCGGCACTTCCGGCAGGCGTCGGTCGCAGCGGCCTGCCCGTCGGCGTCTCACTGATAGGGCCGGCAGGCGCCGATTGGGAGCTGCTTTCGCTGGGAATTGCCCTCCAGGCCGAGCTCGGCGTGCCCGAGTCGCCTGTACGCACGCCCTGAGCTGTGAGAGGATTCTGCGCATGACACTCCGTCCGAAGACCCCGAAGGACCTGCTGCTGGCGCCCGTGGCAGCGGAGATCGACCTCAATCTCCATGCCCTGCGAGACATGTCGCCCGCTGAGCTCGGCGATTCCCTGGCGATCGCCCTCAACGTTGACAGGGAAGGCGCCGATCGCGCGCACCGCGCAGCCCGGATCCTCGACGAAGCGCTCCGCGGGGTCGACATGCACCACTGGGACGCCGAAATCACGGACGACGCGGCGCGCCTGCGGCTGAGCGGCGGCTCGGTGGCGATCGAGCTCGGCCTGAGCCCGTCGATCCGCAGCTACATCGAGAACGGCCCCGGGCCGGCCTGAGCTCACCGTCGAAGCGGCTCGAAATACCGTCGTGCATTCACGGTCGTCAGCTCGTCGATCTGCCCCTGGGTGACACCGGCCTCGAGTAGGGCCGGGAGAACCGTCCTCCAGATGTGGAGGTAGTCCGGCTTCTCATCGGCGAAGTTCGGGTCGCCGACCATGAAGTCGTAGAAGCACGCGGCGTCGTGACCGAGGTGGACACGGTCGCCGTAGCCCTCGCCGAGAAGGGCGATGAGCGTTCCGATTCGTTGCGCGTCCGGGTTGAAGAACGGGATGTTGAAGCGATCGAAGCCCAGCGCGGCACCGGTATCCCCGATTGCGCGCAGGTACTCGAGGTCGTTGCTGTCGCCGGCGTGCGCGATCACGATCCGCCTTGGATCGACTCCGGCATTCGTCAACGCCTCCAATGCGAGCAGGCCGGTCCTCGCGGCTGCATTCGTGTGCACCATCACCGGTACACCCGTCTCGACGGCGGCGGCTGCAATCGCCTCGAGGATCCGAGGCACGTCGCCGATGACGCCGTGCCGCTCGACGCAGCACTTGAGAAACGCCGCCTTGACCCCGGTGTCGTCGATCCCCTCGCGGATCTCCCGGACGAAAAGCTCGGTGATCGCCTCCACGCTGCGGTACCCGAGGAAGTTCGGCAGCTCGAGGAATGCGTACACACCCGTGGCGACGACGATGTTGAGGTCGACCTCGGCATTGATCCGCTGAACCCGGGGGATGTAACGGCCGAGGCCGGGGACGGTCGGATCGACGATCGTCCGGATGCCCGCGGCCCGGACAGCTCGTAGCTTCTCGATCGCGTCGGCGACGCGGACGTCCTCGTCCCAGTAGCTCTCGCCCCAGACATGACCGTAGTTCTGCAGCGCCTCCGGCTGGAGGACGAAGATGTGCTCGTGCATCAGCGTCGGGCCGAGGTCGGTCACGTCCACCGGCCCGCGCACGGTTTCAACGGTGTTCATCGGCGCTTATCTCCTAGGGTTGGAGGCCGCCCCGGGAGGGACGGGGGTCATCGTTTGCGTCCTCGTTCACGCGTCCGCCGCCAACGCCCTGACTGCGTCGGACATCGACTTCGTCCCGCCGTGTGAGCTCAGGCCACCGTCGACCGGGATCTCGCTGCCGCTGACGTAGGTCGACTCGTCGGAGATGAGGTAGAGGACGAGCGGCGCTACCTCGTCGACCGAGCCGGTGCGGCCGAGCGGCGTCTCCTTGATGTTGGCCGTGAATGTCGTCGACGACGTAGGCGTACTGGAAGATCGCTCCTGTCGGGACGCCAAACCCGAGCATCGTCATGTCGCCGCCTCGGAGCATCGTCATGTCGCCGCCTCAAGGGGGGAGCGGCGGGCGCGCTCGACCAGTTCCTCGGGATAGAAGCCGTAGTGCTCCAGGCTTTGCAGCATCCGCTCTCGCGCGACGACGAAGTCGAGGACCGCCGGGAGGCCGAACACGAAGCGCACGCCTTCGGCCTTCAGCAATCCGACGACCGCACGACCCGCCGTGATCACTTCCATTCGCTCACCTTCCGTCGGCGGGCGCGCGAGCCCGGCGTGGTCGTCGGCGCCGAAGCTACGAGACGTCGCCCGCTTCGGACCCGGTTATCGAGACCTCGGCGTCCACGTCAGAGCTGATGGTCTTTCCGCCGAGCAGATAGGCGGAGTGGAGAAGGTCCGGATGTTCTGCCAGCTCCTTCGCCGTTCCGTGGTACCGGATGCGGCCCCCTTCGAGCACGTACGCGGAGTTTGCGATCGCGAGAGCGACGTGGGCGAACTGCTCGATCAGCAGAACGCCGACACCGGTCTCGGCGACGGCTTCGAGCGCGGGTGCGAGGCGCTTCACAACGACGGGCGCGAGGCCGAGCGACAGCTCGTCGACGAGGATCACCTTAGGGTCCGAAACGAGCGCTTGCGCGAGCACGACCATCTGCTGCTCGCCTCCCGAGAGCAGGCGGCATTCCGCTCCCCAGCGCTTCTCGAGCTCGGGGAACAGCTCGAGCGCCTTCGCGATGCCGGCCTTGGCGCTTGCGCGATCGAGAGCATATGTCGCGACGCGCAGGTTGTCTTCGACCGTCAGTCCCGGCAGCAGGCGCCGGCCCTCCGGAACGATTGCGACGCCGGCAGCCCGTACCTGCTCAGGCCGGGAGCGCGTGAGATCCCGGTCGCCGAGCACGATCGTGCCGGAGGTCGTGCGGAGCACGCCGCCGACAGCCAGCACGAGCGTCGACTTGCCTGCCCCGTTCGGGCCGAGCAGGGTCGTGATCTCGCCGGGAGGAATAGTCAACGACACGTCGTGCAGCACCGGCCGTCCGCCTCGCGCGACGCACAGCTTCTCGAAGCGCAGGTCGGCCACGGGAGCTTTGGTCTCGGCCGCGCTCACGTGACCTCCTCGGTGCCGAGGTAGGCGCGCATTACGTGCGGGTCGCGCAGCACGTCCTCCGTCTTGCCCGATGCGATCAGCTTGCCGAAATCGAGCACCGCGGTCGTCGCACAGCACGCCGAGACGAGGCTCATGTCGTGGTCGACGAGGAGGACGAGGGCACCGAACCGCTCCGGGATCCCCTGGATCACCTTTGACATGTGCTCGGTCTCCTCGTCGGGCAGGCCCGCGGCGGGCTCGTCGAGCAACACAACGCGTGGTTGCCCGACAACGGCGCGCGCGACCTCGACCAGTCGCCGGTCGCGCGCGTCGAGCCCGCCGACCCGCGCGTTCGGCGCGTCGAGCCCGACGTAGTCGATCGCCGCCAGGACGTCCTCTCGCCGCGTGCTGCGCCCGGCCCGCGAGTGCTCGTGGATCATGGCCACGTTCTCGTACACCGACAGCGGCTCGATCGCCTGCTCGGTCTGAAACGTGCGCCTGAGCCCCCACCGCGCCCGACGGAAGTCCACCATCTTGAGCAGGTCCTCGCCGAAGACGCGGATCGATCCCGAGGCCGGCTTGACGAAGCCGCTGAGGACGTTGAAGAACGTCGTCTTGCCTGCACCGTTCGGGCCGATCAGCCCGCACGTTCCGTCCGGGAACGTGACGGTCACATCGTCGATCGGAGTCACTCCCGAGAAGCGAACGGTGAGATTCTCCACCTCGATCACGTCGGCTCCTCCGAGGTGCCGGGGCCCTTGCGCTTTCGGAAAGGACGGGCTATCAGACGCCCGAGCTTGGCGAGGTCCTTCGGCAGTTGCTGCGCGACCCCGCCCGGAGCAGTCAACAGCACCTGCAGCAGTCCGATGCCGAAGAGGATGAGGAGCCAGTTGGAGTCGACGCCCCACTGCGTCGAGAGGATGAACGGAACGAGCTGCATGAAGGCCCCCGCGATAACGGCTCCCCAGAGAGTGAAGATCCCTCCGATCAGCGCGGTCGCGATCAGCGTCAGCGAATCCTGTGTTGGGAACCCGTACACCGTGGGGTTGCCGATCTGAGCCGCGAGCAGAGCGCCGGCGACGCCCGTCATGAAGGAGGCGAGCGCGAACGCCCACATCTTGTAGAGCGTGACGTTGACGCCGGCGGCGAGGGCTGCGGGCTCGCTCTCGCGGATAGCCGCCCAGGCGCGGCCGGGCTTGGTTGCGAAGTGGACGAGCGCGAGAAGAAACATGATGGCGGCAACGATCAACGCGTAGCGGTAGAACGCCGTGTCGCCCTCGCCGCCCAGGGGTCGGCGCACCTGGTCGAGGTTCGAGAGGTCGACCGCCGAGAGGTGACCGGTGAATCCACGGTCCGCCGTTCGGGAACTCGATCGTCCTCAGGATGATCGTGAGTGGCGCCCGCGCCCATCAGCGTTATCAGAGCCAGGTACAGGCCACTGAGCCGGAGGCCGGCAACCCGATCAGCACGCCGACGCCGCACGTGATCAGCCCCGTGGCGAGCAGCAGCAGCGGAAACGGGAGATCCACGAGGAAGTGCAGGCGCGTCGCCGTCCACGAGCCGAGCCCGAGCAGAGCGATCTGTCCGAGCGAGATCATCCCGACCTTCCCGTACAGAACCACCAGTCCGGCCGCGACGATGGCGTAGATGGCGACACTCGTGAAGGTCGTGATCCAATCGCCGCCGAAACGCGGCAGGACGAAAAGCACGATACCAGAATGACGACGAGACCAGCACGGGTACGATGCCTCACTCGATGCCCGCGCGGGATCGTGCTCCGCGTCTCGCTCCCCGCCCGCTGCCGGCCCGCTCTCCAACGCAGTGGGCTGTCCGCGAGATCGAGACGACGCGACGCCGGCGAGCCAGAGGAGCGCGATGATCGACGATCACGAATGGAGCGGCGTGCGGTACTGCGTCACCGACTCGTAGGGCGTTAGCACCGCCTGGGAACTCCAATCGTGATCCCCCCGATCAGGGTCCCACAGCGATTCCAGCCGGCCGATCAGCGCCGCCGCGAGAGAGCAGATGACGAGGAAGGTCAGCGTCGTGTAGTTGAGCGTCGTGAGCAAGTCGGAAGAGCAGCCCGACTGCGCCGCAGACGATGCCGGAGCCGAACCAGGCGACGGCCTCGACCCTGCGGACGGGCACGCCGAGCGTGGCGCTGATCTCGCGGTCGTTGGCGAGTGCCCTCATGGCCGTCCCGACGGCGGTAAAGCGTAAGAACGCTGTCGTCCCGATGGTGAGGAACACCGCCAGGCTCAGTGCGATCACCTGGGTCAGGTTCACGTAGGCCCCGAAGATCTGGAAGGTATGGGCGTCGTAGGCAGAGGCAATGTCCGCACGATCGCTCCTCCGATCGGCGCCCGCCATGCCATGAGCCTAGGAGAATAAGCGCGAGTCCGAGGGTCCCCATCATCTTGACGAGAGGGTCACGCTGTGCGAAGGCGGGGCCGAGCACAACGCCGTACACGAGGTTCAGGACTCCGCCGAAGAGAACACAGACGAGGAACGCGAGCCAGTCCGGCGTGGCCGTGTGGTTGATGAGGTAGTAAGCGATCAGGGCACCCGCGGCGCCGACAGCGCCGAACGCGATGTTCAGCACCCCCGTGGCCCGGTACAGCACCACGATGCCGACGCCGGACAGCGCGTACAAGCCGCCCAGCGCCAGGCCGATCACGATGTACAGCTTGAGGAACTGCCAGTCCACGCCGAACACCATGAATCCGATGATGCTATTCATCGGAACCCTCGGGCACCCTGATCACTCGTGTTCCTTTCCTGCTGACTACTTGGCGGTATTCAGGTTGTACTTCTTCTCCCAGACGCGGGTCTGCGCCATCTGGGGCGTCGACCGGTGCGATGTTGAAGCACTTCTCCTTCACCACGACCTTGCCGTTCTTGTAGTCGACCGTGATGTCCGCGTTGTTCGGGATGTGGTACGGCAGGGTGTTGCCCACGTACCACGGCTTGCAGAGCATGTCCGTCTTGACGTTCTTCAGGTTACGGACGGCTGCGTTGTAGGACTTTGCCGTCACGTCGCCCTTGGCGGCGACGTTGAGCAGCGCGATCGTCGCAAACTTCCCGTCCATGAAGCCCATCTGACCGAATGCTTGCGGCGGGATGCTCGGTGCGTACTTCTCGAGGATCGCGATCATCAGCCGCGTGTCGGGCCCAACCGTCGGGTCGAGGTTGCTGAACTCCGGTTGATCCACAGATGCCCGTCCCATTTCGGCGAGAACTGGCCCGACATGAAGGTGTTCGCGATGGGCGTCGACGAGCCCCACTTCACCTTGTCGACGAGATTCTGGGCTTCCGCCGCCTTCATCAACGGAGGCGCTGAGGTCGGGTCGTGAAGTTGAGGATCACGCCGCCGCCGGTACCGGCCGCCTGCACCATCTGCAGGACTGCCGAGTTGGCGTCTGTCACCGGCAGGTGAAGCGGAATGCTCTTAACCGGGATGCCTGCCTTCTGGGCCACCTTGATGGCCGCACCGTCTGAGTACGCTGCAATCGTGTCCGGCGACGCGATGACAAGCGACTTCACGCCGGCTCGAATGAGCGCTTCGGCCGCACCCTGCACGCTGTAGCGCGGCCCCATGTTCGACTCGACGAAGACCGGCGTACCAAAGCACTCGGCCTGAACACCTGCGCCGATCACGGTGTAGCCCTTGGACTTGTAGTACCTCCAGTTGACGCCGCACTCGGCAAAGCTCGTGTTGCCGACGATGCCGACGACCTTGTCACTCTCGATCATCTTCCGAGCGAACGCGGCTTCCTGCGCCGGGTTGAGCGGATCCGTGTAGAGCTTGTAGGCGATCGGGTGGCCCTTGATGCCGCCGTTGTCGTTGACGCACTTGAAGTACGCGTCGACGACCTTGCCGATCGTCGAGAAGTCGACGCCGGGGATCACCATGTCGAGGCCGCCCATCTTGATCGGGCTGCCGGTCGCCTTCTTGCCTGTGCCCGCACCGCAGACGGACTTCGTCGCGGACGCTGTGCCCGAGCCGATCGGCGTCGCGTCTCCTGAGCCGGCTGCAAACGCGGTGAGCGTCAGAGCCAGAACACCGCTGGCGGCCACTGCAACTGCGACCTTGAGCTTGTTCGATCTCATCATTTCCTGCCCTCCTCCGATTCTCTGGTGTTGTAGGACGTATGGAACTCTCGCGTCATAGGACTTCTGATTCCTGGTTTCGTTAGCGCTCAGCCACGCGGTGGTCGGCGGCGCGAGGGCGCCACGCTCCCACCGATCAGGATCTCGTCAAGTGCGTCCTCCTTGCGTCGTATGACTCGCGAGGGACGAGCTCGTTGTGCGCCGCGAACGGCCACCGCGGCCGTTAAGTATGGGTGGAACTGCGCGACCGTAGTCAGAACGGCTACAGCGCGTCAAGGCCCAGGGGCTCACCGTCGGCCCGCTCGGTTCGAGCCGCGGGAGCAGTCGCTGCTCCCCCTGACCGACAGCCGTCCACTTGTCTGCCTCCACTGGCACGTCCCGGATACTAGACCACTGTCTTGACGAATGGAACACTCCGGTGTAATTGGAGCGCTCTCCCTCGTTTCGTCCCGTTAGGTGGAACTCTGTCTTGACAGCCGGGACGGTGTGCTCGTAGGCTGCCGTGGCACGGTGAAGGATGCATCGGATTGTCGGCCTGCGGGTCGGCCTCATGAGAGGCAACTACTGGAATCCTGGAGTGTGACGCTGTCGCGCGGACGGGCGCCGTTGGTTGGTGCCGGGACCCGCATCGGCGGCTGCGGGTCGGGCGGCGCCGAGACGCGTAACATCAACCGGGCAGCCCTCGACTCGGGATCGGCGCGACTCGCGCGGCCGTCCCCGCCTCAGGAAATGACCCACTGCCCTTCGAAAGGAGCGACGACCATGACGCAATCAGCAGAAACCGCTACTACCCTCCGCGAGGCTCTCATCTTCGTCGGCGGGGAGTGGATCGCCTCGAGCGACGGCGCCACCTTCGACGTCGACCGACCCGTTCACCGGCGAGGCCGTTGTGCGCGCCGCCGCGGGCACGCGAGACGACGCGCGACGCGCAATCGAGGCGGCCGCCGAGGCGTTTCCCGCCTGGGCAGCAACACCCCCGGCTGTGCGTCAGGGAATCTTCCTGCGCGCGGCGGAGATTCTCGAGAGCAGGCGAGACGAGGTTGTCGACCTGCTCGCCCGCGAGACCGGCGCCACTTTTGGCTTCGGGATGTTCCAGATGCATTTCACCCCCGGCCTCCTGCGCCAGGCGGCCGGTTCGGCCTATGCGCCGCTCGGAGAGGTGATTCCCTCGGACATTCCGGGAGCCATGGCAATGGGGCTGCGGCAGCCGGTAGGCGTCGTCGGCGCGATCGCACCATGGAACGCCGCCCTGATCCTCTCGCTCCGTTCGATCACCGCTCCCCTTGCACTCGGCAACACGGTCGTGTTGAAGCCGTCGGAGTGGTCGCCGGTGTCCGGCGGCACGCTCTGGGGTGAGGTGTTTGCCGAAGCCGGCCTGCCCGCCGGAGTCTTGAACATCGTCACGCACGCCCCGGGTGAGGCAATCGGGATCGGTGACGAGCTCGTCGAGAACCCGGCGGTACGACGACTCAACTTCACCGGGTCGACGCAGACCGGCCGCCGCCTCGCCGAGGCCTGCGGTCGACAGTTGAAGCGGGTTGTACTCGAGCTCGGTGGCTCGAATCCGCTGATCGTGCTCGCTGATGCCGACCTCGAGTACGCCGTCGACGCAGCAGCGTTCGGCGCGTTCCTGCATCAGGGGCAGATCTGCATGTCGACGCGCCGAATCTTCGTCGAGCGCTCGATCGCAGGCGCATTCACCGAGAAGCTCGTCGCCAAGACAGCGGGCTTCAAGGTCGGCGACCCGAAGGAGCACGACACGATCATCGGACCGCTGATCAACGGCCAGGCTCTCTCGACCGTGGCGGCGCGGGTCCAGGACGCGATCGACCGGGGAGCGAAGCTGCTCGTCGGCGGCGAGACGGACGGGCCCTGCTACAAGCCCACTCTCGTCGCGGACGTGCCGGCAGATTCCCCGTTCGCCCTCGAGGAGACGTTCGGCCCGGTTGCCTCGATCGAGGTCGTCGACGACGCCGACGAGGCGGTTAATCGGGCCAACGCCACCGGGTACGGGCTTGCGGCGGGGATCATCACGGGCGACAACCAGCGGGGCTTCGAGCTGGCGAGCCGGATCGAGTCCGGCATCGTCCACGTCAACGACCAGACGGTCGGGGACGAGCCGCAGATGCCGTTCGGCGGCGTGAAGGACTCGGGTTGGGGTCGCTTCGGGAGTCGCGCCGCGGTCGAGGAGTTCACCGAGTTGCGCTGGGTGACCGTCCAGGCCGGCAACCGACACTTCCCGTTCTAACCCGACGAGCTCGGCGGGGAGACCGATGTGACGGCGAGTGCGTTGATGATGGCGAACGAGGCTGTCTCCGTGATCAAGTCGGGCGACACCGTGATGGTGGGCGGCTTCGGCCTGGTCGGCGCGCCTCTGACCCTGATCGATGCGCTCGTCGACTCTTCGGACGCGACCGACCTCACGATCGTCTCGAACAACATCGGCGAGCCGGGCCGTGGGCTCGGCCGGCTGCTGCGGCAGGGACGCATCAAGAGAGGAATCTCGTCGTACTTCACCTCGAACCCCGAGGCTGTCGCCGCGGTGAATGCCGGTGAGATCGAAGCGACGCTCGTACCTCAGGGCACGTTCGCGGAGGCGATTCGGGCAGCCGGCGCAGGGATCGGCGGCTTCTTCACCCCCGTCGGCGCAGGGACACTGCTCGCCGAAGGCAAGGAGGAGAGAATGATCGGCGGCGTGCTCCACGTGCTCGAGGAGCCGATTCACGCGGATGTCGCGCTGGTGTACGCGGCCCGTTCCGACACCCTCGGCAACCTCTGGTATCGGCGGACAGCGAGGAACTTCAATCCGTTGATGGCGACGGCTGCGACCGTGACGATCGCCGAGGTCGGCGAGGTCGTACCGGTGGGTGCGATCGAGCCCGAGTCGGTCGTGACGCCGCACCTGTACGTCGATCACCTGGTGGGGCGGGTATGACGAGCGACGCCAAGTCCCGGATCGCCCAGCGCGCTGCCGAGGAGCTCCGGCCGAGCGAGATCGTCAACCTCGGGATCGGGATCCCGAACCTGATCCCGGGCTTCCTCGGGGTCGACTCGCGCGTCGTGCTGCATACCGAGAACGGCCTGCTCGGCGTCGGCCCACGCCCGAACGAGGAGGCGCTCGATGCGGATCTGATCGACGCGGCGAAACAGCCGATCACGGCGCTTCCCGGAGCCTCCTACTTCGACAGCGCCGAGAGCTTCGCGATGATCCGAGGTGGCCACGTCGACGTGGCCGTGCTCGGCGCGCTCGAGGTGAGCGGGAAGGGCGACATCGCCAACTGGGCCGTCCCGGGCAAGGATGTGCTCGGCGTCGGCGGGGCCATGGATCTCGTCGTCGGAGCCCGACGCGTGATCGTCACGATGACGTCGACATCGTCGCGCGGCGAGCCAAAGGTCGTGGCGGAATGCAGCTATCCGCTGACTGCCGCAGGCGCCGTCGACGTGATCATCACCGAGCTCTCGGTCTTCCGCTTGCAAGACGGCGCGCTGCACCTGACCGAACTGCTCGGAGACGCCACGATCGACGACGTCGCCGCTGTCACGACCGCCCCCTACATCATCAGTCTGGAGAAGAGCCATGCCAACTGAGCTCGACCCGTTCGCCGAGGTCGTGGACGCCGATCGCGTCGGCCCCGACCCTCCGTTCGACTACCACGACTACGTCGGCACGCGGCTGCGAGCGCCGAAGGAGCCGCTCGTGATCATCCCGTCCACGTTGACGGAGCTGACCGGGCCCGCCTACGGCGAGTCGGTGATCGGACCGCTCGATCACGACCTCACGCGTCAGCACGCCGGCGAGCCGCTCGGCGAGCGCATCATCGTCACGGGCCGGGTGCTCGGCTCGGACGGTAAGCCGCTCAGAGGCCAGCTCGTCGAGGTGTGGCAGGCAAACGCCGCCGGCCGCTACCAACACACGGTCGACGACCACGACGCCCCGCTCGACCCGAACTTCACCGGCGCCGGCCGCTGCCTCACCGACGACGAGGGTCGTTATCGGTTCGTGACGGTGAAACCGGGTGCCTACCCCTGGGGGAATCACGTCAACGCCTGGCGACCGAACCACATCCACTTCTCTCTGTTCGGGCGCGCGTTCACAGAGCGCCTGGTGACACAGATGTACTTTCCCGGGGATCCGCTCTTCGAGTTCGATCCGATTTTCAACTCGATCGCGGACCCCGCGGCGCGCGAGCGGCTGATCTGTCAGTTCGAGATCGGGCTCACCGAGCCGAGCTGGGCGCTGGGCTATCGCTTCGACATCGTTCTCGGTGGTCGCAACGCGACGCCGCTGGAGGAGCCACATGACGACTGACCTGGGCCTTACTCCCTCGCAGACGGTTGGCCCGTATCTCTCCATCAGTCTGCACCGCCTCATCACGCCGGAGCTCGTCGATCCGGGCGACCCGCGGGCGATCCGTGTGCGCGGCACACTCTTCGACGGCGCCGGCGAGCCCGTGCCGGACGGGATGGTCGAGATCTGGCAGGCGAACACCGCCGGTCGCTACGCCCACCCGGCCGACGATCGCACAGAGCTCGCGCTCGAGGAAGGGTTCCTCGGTTTCGGCCGGAGCGGCACCGTCCTCGGCGGCACGTTCGAGTTCGTCACGGTCAAGCCGGGGCGCGTGCCGTGGCCGGACGGCAGGCTCCAGGCGCCGCACGTCGAGATCGGAGTTTTCGCGCGTGGGCTGCTCAAGCAGGCGGTCACGAGGCTCTACTTCCCGGACGAGGGCGAGGCGAACGCAGCCGACCCGGTGCTCTCCCGCCTCGATGAGGCGGCCCGCTCGACGCTCGTCGCCGTCAACGACGACGGCTGCCTTCGCTTCGACATCCGGCTGCAAGGGCCGGGGCATACGACGTTCTTCGCCGTGTGAGCGCGTTCGCGCCCCTCTACGTCCCGGCCGACTTGAGGGAGTCGGTGTCGGGACGCGCGTGGCTGCAGGCGATGCTCGCCGCCGAGGCCGCGCTTGCGCGCGCGGGCAGCCTCGTCGGGGTCGTCCCAGCCCCCGCCGCGACTGCGATCGCAGCGGCGTGCGCGAGCGACGGGTACGACTGGGACGAGCTGTTGCAGGCGGGGCAGCGGGCCGGCGCCCCGGTCGAGCCTTTGGTACGCGCCCTCGTTGACCGTGTCGGGGAGGAGCACGGCCGATGGGTGCACTTCGGCGCGACGACACAGGACGTGATGGACACCGCTGCGATGCTCGTCACCCGCGGAGCGCTCGCCCTCGTCCTCGGCGAGCTCGACCGCGTCACGGCAGCCTGTGCTGGTCTCGCCCGAGCCCACCGCGACACGCCGATGGCCGGTCGCACCCTTCTGCAGCAGGCCGTGCCGACGACGTTCGGGCTCAAGGCAGCAGGCTGGCTCGTCGCCGTCCTCGAAGCACGCGCACGGCTCCAGCAATTGCGGGACGACGCGCTCGCGTCGCAGCTCGGCGGCGCGGTCGGCACGCTCGCGGCGATGGGTGAGCACGGACCCGAGATCGCGCGTGCCTACGCCCACGAGCTCGACCTCTCCGAGCCCACGGTGCCGTGGCACACGAATCGCGTCCGGATCGCCGAGCTCGGCGCAGCTCTCCAGATCGCGGCAGGAGCGGTGGCGAAGATCGGCCTCGATGTGCTGCTGCTCGCGCAGACGGAGATAGGAGAGGTGAACGAGGGAGGGGAGGGGGGTGGCTCGACGGCGATGCCTCAGAAGCGCAATGCCGTCGGTGCGATGAGGGCCCGTGCGTCCTCCGAGCTCGCCCGGGGGCATGCGTCCGTGCTCATGGGTGGGCTCTCCCAGGAGCACGAGCGGGCAGCCGGGCTCTGGCAAGCAGAGTGGGAGGCGCTCTCCGGAGCGCTTCAGTATGCAGGTGGAGCCGCTGCCTCACTGGCCGGGTCTCTCGAGGGTCTCGAAGTGGACGAGCACAGAATGCGGGCGAACCTCGATCTCACCGGTGGACAGATCGCCGCCGAGCGGATCGCGGTTGTCCTGACGGAGAGGCTCGGGCGAACCGTGGCACGCACGCTCGTGCGCGATGCCGCGCTTCGCGCGCGCGCGACGGAACGGCCGCTGGCCGACGAGCTCGCCGGTCTCGAGACGGGCCTGACGGCCGAGGAGATCCGGGAAGCTCTCGAGCCGACGACGTATCTGGGCTCGGCAGGCCTGCTTGTCGACCGGGCGCTTGCGCGCTACCGCGCGGAGCACGAGGAGGGCGAGTGAGACTCCACCGGGTTCTCGAAGGGCCGTCCGACGCGCCGGTACTCGTGCTCTGTAACTCGCTCGGAACGACGCTCGCGATGTGGGACGCGCAGGTGCCCACCCTCGCGGAACGGTTCCGGATCGTGCGCTACGACCGGCGCGGCCACGGCCTCTCGCCCGTCCCGCCCGGCCCGTATTCGATAGACGATCTCGGCCGCGACGTGCTCTCGCTCCTGGACGAGCTCGATGTCGAGCGGTTCTCGTTCTGCGGCCTCTCTATTGGAGGCGCCGTGGGGATGTGGCTGGCTCTCGAGGTCCCCGAGCGCCTGAACAGGCTCGCTCTGTGTTGCACGCGGCCCGCCTTCCTCCCACCGGAGCAGTGGCTCGACCGGGCCGCGACGGTGCGGGAGGGCGGCATGACGGTTGTCTCCGAAGGGACGCTCGGTCGCTGGTTCACGGAGCGCTTCCACGCCGAGCACCCGGAGGTGGTGGATTCGTTCCGGACGATGCTCACCGGGACCCCGATAGAGGGGTACGCCGCCTGCTGCGAGGCGCTCGCGGCGTTCGACCTCCGCTCGCGCCTCGGCGCGATCCGAGCGCCGACCCTGGTCGTCACGGGTGGTGTCGATCCCGTTGCGCCACCGGAGAGCGGTGCAGAGCTCGCTGCGGCAATTCCGGTCGGAACTCACGTCGTCATCCCGGGCGCCGCACACATTGCGAACGTCGAGCAACCGGACGCCTTTACGGCGGCACTGCTCGCTCACCTGGACAACGAGATAGGAGATACATGAGCGACGAAACCTTGGGAGAGCTTCATGCGCGTGGCCTGACGACCCGGCGGGAGGTCCTCGGCGACGCCCATGTCGACCGCGCGATCAAGCGCACGACGCCGTTCACCGAGGACTTCCAGGACATGATCACGCGCTACGCGTGGGGCGAGATCTGGTCGCGCCCAGGGCTCGACCGGCGGACGCGCAGCATCATCACGCTGACGGCGCTCGTCGCCACCGGACGTGAGCATGAGCTCGAGATGCACGTGCGGGCGGCTCTGGGTAACGGCCTCACCCCCGACGAGATCGGTGAAGTGCTGCTGCAATGCGCCGTCTACTGCGGCGTTCCCGCCGCAAACGGGGCGTTCGCGATCGCGCAGCGCATAGTCGACGGCGAGCCGAAGGACCTGCAATGAGTACGTTCGTCCTCATCCACGGCGCGTGGCACGACGGCAGCTGCTGGGCGGACGTTGCCGCCGAGTTGCGCGCATCGGGCCACGACGTGCACACGCCCACGCTCGCAGGCCAGGGTCGCGGCGACGTCGACCGGTCGGTCGGCCACGCCGAGGCGGTTGCATCGGCTGCCGAGGCGATCACCGGGGCCGACCTCCGCGACATCGTGCTCGTCGGCCACAGCTACGGCGGCACTGTCGTCTCGAAGTTGGCCGAGCAGCTCACCGACCGAATCCGACGGCTCGTCTACTGGAACGCTTTCGTGCTGCTCGACGGAGAGTCACTGTACGACGTCAGCCCACCGCACTACAACGAGGCGATGGACGCCGACGCGGCCGAACGAGGTGACGGCTCGACCGTCTTGCCGTACCCGGTGTGGCGCGAGGTGTTCATGAACGACGCGGACGATGCCCTCTCGCGACATGTCTATGACGAACGGCTGTCGCCTCATCCCGTCAAGACCCTTCGCGACAAGGTCGAGCTCAAGACGTTCCCGACGCTCCCGATCCCGCGCTCGTACGTCAACTGCACCGAGGACGCGGCCATGCCTCCCGGCGCGTACGGCTGGCATCCGCGGTTCTCGTCCCGCCTCGGCCTCTACCGCCTAGTCCAGATGCCCGGCGGCCACGAAGCGATGTTCACCAACCCGCGACTGAGCGCGGAGAAACTCATGGAGGCGGGGCGTGATTGAGCAGGCGATGCCAAACGCGCCGCGGCGAAACGCCGACGATCAGGCGTGATCGTCGTCACCGGCGCGACCGGCGTGGTGGGAGGCATCGTCGCACGCGAGCTCGCCGCCCGCGGTGAGCGGTTCCGCATCATCGTCAGGGACGCGGATCGGGCACCCGACCTCCCTGGTGCCGAGACCGCCGTGGCTAGCTATGACGACGTGGAGGCGTTGGCGGCGGTGCTCGAGCCCGGCGATAGGGTCTTCATGGTCTCGATGCACGCGCCCTACGCTGAGCGGATAGCGCTTCATCAGTCGTTCGTCGAGGTGGCCGCACGACGGCGGGTCGGTCGGGTCGTCTACCTCTCGTTCATCGCTGCCGGGCCGGACGCCTCGTTCGTCCACGCTCGCTCGCATGGAGCGACCGAGGCGATGCTGCGGGCGTCGGAGCTGTCCTGGAGTGCGGTGAGAAACGGAATGTACGGCGACATCATCGAGACCTGGTTCGACCGCGACGGCCGGATCACCGGCCCCGGTGGCGACGGCCGCGTCAGTTTCTCCCACCGGCTGGAGCTTGGTGAGGCGATCGCTGCCCTGCTCGCCGAACCGAGCCACGATGGTCGTGAGATCGTCACGATCACGACCCCGGACGCGGTCAGCCTCTCAGAGCTCGCCGCTCTCGCGACGGACGTGACCGGCGATCTCTATCGCTATGAGCCGCTCGAGCGGGAGGAGTGGATCGCCTACCGCCGTTCGCTCGGACGTCCCGACTGGTCCATCGAAGCGGGGATCTCGTACTACGACGGTGTGGCCAGGGGGGAGGCTGACGTCGTGAGCGACGACTACCGGGAGTTGACCGGCAAGCCGCCGCGGTCGGTGAGCGATCTGATCAGTCGATCCCGGGGCGAGCTGCCCCTCGCACGGACGGAGGAAACATGACGCGTCGACGTATCCCGCGCGTGGGCCGCACCAGCAAGGGTGGTGCGTGATGCGGACGCAGGTTGCGATCATCGGCGCGGGGCCGGCCGGCCTGACGCTGGCCCAGCTTCTCCATCTCGAAGGCATCGAGTCCGTGATCCTTGAGAACAGAAGCCGCGAGTACGTCGAAGCTCGGATCCGCGCGGGGGTGCTCGAACAGGGCGTCGTCGACCTCTTCACCGAGGCGGGCGTCGGTGAGCGGATGGCACGCGAGGGTCTCGTCCACGACGGCATCGAGCTGCAGTTCGCAGGGGAGCGACACCGCATCGACATGGCGTCCCTCACCGGCGGCAAGGCAATCACGGTGTACGGGCAAACGGAAGTTGTCAAGGATCTGATCGAGGCAAGGCTCGCGACAGGACGCCCGCTCCTGTTCGAGGTGGACGACGTCAGGATCGATGAGCTCGAATCGGAGCAACCGCGTGTGATGTTCACTCATGAAGGGTCCCAGCACGTGCTCGACTGCGACGTGATCGCAGGGTGCGACGGCTTTCACGGGGTCTGCCGACCAACGGTTCCCGAGGGCGTTCTCCGCACGTTCTCGCGCGAGTATCCGTTCGGTTGGCTCGGGATCCTGGCCGCCGTGGCGCCGTCGAGCGACGAGCTCGTATACGCCCATCACGAGCGCGGCTTCGCGCTGCTGAGCCTGCGCTCTCCGGAGATCAGCCGCCTTTACGTGCAGTGTCGCCCGGACGAGGACATCGCCGAATGGTCCGACGGGCGGATCTGGGAAGAGCTGCAGATCCGGCTCGGCGTTCCCGGCTGGACGCTCGCGGAAGGCCCCGTGCTGGAGAAGGGGATTACGCCGATGCGCAGCTTCGTCACGGAGCCGATGCAGCACGGACGCCTGTTTCTGGCAGGCGATGCCGCTCACATCGTGCCGCCGACCGGAGCGAAGGGCCTCAACCTCGCCATTCGCGATGTGCGACTCCTCGCCGACGCACTCGTAGAGTGGTATAGCGTCGGAAGCGAGCGACTTCTCGACAGCTACTCGACCGATTGCCTGCGGCGGGTCTGGCGGGCCGAGCACTTCTCCTGGTGGATGACGACGATGCTGCACCGCCCCGGGGGGGACGACCCGTTCGAGGTACGGCTGCAGGAGTCGCAGCTCCGCTATGTCACGAGCTCGCGAGCGGCGTCGAAGATGCTCGCCGAGAACTACGTGGGGCTCGACGCGGTCTGAGTCGGCTGCGGCCGCATTACGATCGCCGCAGCGAATGTCGTCGGGTTTGCCCGGATCGCAGTCTGTGTCTTTCCCGGATGCGGTTCAGCTCCCAAGAGGTCACCCTTGCGGCATGAGGTTCCGTTCGATCATGCCGGCGCTGGTGATCACGATCGCCGTTTCGTATCCGCTCGTACGCCGCAGGATTCTCACCTGGGGCGCGACGGAGCTCGAGTCTTCTGCTCGCCTACCGGGGGACGAGTTGCTAGCCGACGCCGACGGGGTCTCGACGCGGGCGATCACCATCGATGCGCCGGCCAGCGCGGTCTGGCCGTGGCTCGCCCAGATGGGGCCGTCACCGCGAGGTGGTGCGTACACCTACGACTGGATCGAGAACCTGCTGAGGCTCGACATGCACAGCGTCGATCGCGTCCTCCCGGAGTACCAACATCCCGAGGTCGGCGAGACGATCGGTTTTGGCTCGAACCGGATGAGGCTCGCGCGGGTCGAGCCCGAACGCGTCTTCTCATGGCGTTCGGAGGACGGCAACTGGATCTGGACGTTCGTGCTCGATGAGCACGATGGCTGTACGCGGCTGATCAGCCGCAACCGTTTCAGGCTGCCGACGGTCGTTGCGCGTCTGGGCATGTTGCCGATGGAGCCGGGCTCTCTCGTCATGGAGCGCAAGATGCTGCTCGGGATCAAGGAGCGCGCCGAGCGGCTCGCGAGCAGCCAGGTCCTGGCGGGCTAGGCCTCTCGACCTGAGATCGGGCCGTCGTCTGCGGTCGGCGCGCTACCACGATCCCAGCATCCCAGCCAGGAGCACGCCCTCCCGTCGGGAGACGAGCAGAATCGACATCGAGGCCACCGCACGTGATCAGCCAGGAGATGAGGGAGTTGGAGTTCCACATCTCGCCTGCCTGGCTCTCGTCTCGCCCCCAGACGAGCGCCGGCACGGCTGGAACGAGATCGAGGATGCGCTGCGCGAGGATCGGGTCGCCTGTCAGGCGCTGTGGGCTGTCAACTGCCTCCTCGACATCGGGGATCACTCCGTTGCGCCATCGACGCACCTCGTAGCGGAAGATCCGGAAGCGTCCCGCCCAGCGGCAACCGACAGCACCTTCGACGACTACGCCACGTGTCGGTCCACCGTTGTCGCGGACAGGAGCCTGTTCGACCACGAACCGGCCTTCCGGCACGCTCACGACGAGCGCCGAGTGGTAGAGCTCGAAGGTTGGCCGCCGCTCCACCCGAGCGGCGACCGCCTCGTAGATGCGTCCGTTCAGCCGTACCGAGCGACCACCTGCCCCGAGCGGGAGCCAGTAGAGATCGACCGCGATCGGGGACGATGCGGGCACTGAGCCATGTTGAGGTTGCGACACGACCAGATACTCGCTTGCTGGCGGAGCACATGGCGGGAGTCCGGCAGTCGGGGAGAGCGGAGGAGGACTGTGCGACCTGGCTCGGCGCACCGTAGGATCTGCTGATGCCGGACAAACCCACCGCACCGCAGATCGAAAGACTGCGATCGCGGGCGTGGTTCGACAACCCGGCGAACGTCGACATGACGGCGCTCTACCTCGAGCGTACGATGAACTACGGACTGACGCTCGATGAGCTCCAGTCGGGCAGGCCGATCATCGGGATCGCGCAGACGGGCTCTGACATCACGCCGTGTAATCGGCACCATCTCTTCCTCGCGACCCGTGTGCGTGACGGGATCCGCGAGGCGGGAGGGGTTCCGTTCGAGTTCCCGATTCATCCGATCCAGGAGACGTGCAAGCGGCCGACTGCGTTACTCGACCGCAATCTCCAGTACCTCTCTCTCGTGGAGATTCTGTACGGCTACCCGATCGACGGCGTCGTGTTGACGACCGGATGCGACAAGACGACGCCAGCTCAGCTGATGGCGGCCGCGACCGTCGACATTCCGGCGATCGTGCTTTCGGGCGGGCCGATGTTGAACGGATGGTTGAACGGTGAGCGGATGGGGTCGGGGACGATCGTCTGGACTGCGCGCGCGATGATGGCCCGCGGCGAGATCGATGCTCGAGAGTTCACGAACCTGATCGCCTCGTCGGCCCCCTCGGCGGGGCACTGCAACACCATGGGCACTGCGTCGACGATGAACTCGCTCGCCGAGGCCCTCGGGATGAGCCTGCCCGGGTGCGCAGCGATCCCCGCCCCCCACCGCGACCGACAGGAAATGGCGTACCGGACGGGCAAGCGCATCGTCGAGATGGTGTGGGATGACCTGAAGCCGTCGGACGTGCTGACACGCGGCGCCTTCGAGAACGCGATCGTGGTCACGTCGGCGATCGGAGGCTCGACCAACGCTCCCATTCACCTGAACGCCATTGCCCGGCACATCGGGGTCGCCCTCGATAACGACGACTGGGAGCACATCGGCTACGACGTGCCGCTCCTCGTCAACATGCAGCCGGCCGGCGAATACCTCGGCGAGGACTATTACCGTGCCGGCGGCGTCCCCGCTGTCGTCGCGGAACTGATTGCGATGGGAAAGATCGACCAGAGCGCAATCACCGTCAACGGCAAGTCACTCCACGAGAACAACGAGGGGAGATTCGCGAGCGATCGCGACGTGATCAAGTCCGCCGCTGCGCCGATGCGACGTCAGGCCGGGTTTCTCAATCTCAAGGGCAATCTCTTCGACAGTGCCATCATGAAGACGTCGGTGATCTCGGACGAGTTCCGGGCGCGGTATCTCGAGAACGTGTCGGATCCGAACGCCTTTGAAGGCAGTGCGATCGTCTTCGACGGCCCTGAGGACTATCACGCACGCATCGACGACCCGACCCTCGAGCTCGACGAGAACTCCGTGCTCGTCATCCGCGGTGTCGGGCCGATCGGCTATCCCGGTGCCGCCGAGGTCGTCAACATGCGCCCACCGGACTACCTGTTGAAGCGGGGCGTCCGGGAGCTGCCCTGCATCGGCGACGGCCGTCAATCGGGCACATCAGGGAGCCCGTCGATCCTGAACGCCTCCCCCGAGGCGGCAACGGGTGGCGGCCTTGCGCTCCTGCAGACCGGCGATCGAGTGCGAATCGACCTCGGTAAGCGCACCGCCGACGTCCTGGTAACGGATGCAGAGCTCGCGACACGCCGCGAGTCACTCGCACTGGCCGGCGGCTACGCGGTGCCGGAGAGCCAGACACCGTGGCAAGAGATCCAACGGAGTCTCGTCGACGAACTCGCAACCGGCATGGTGCTCGAGCCGGCAGTCAAGTATCAGCGCATCGCACAGACGAAGGGCGTGCCTCGGGACAACCACTGAGAACGACCGCCGGTGTTGTTCTAGCATCCATGGATGCGGATTCTGGTGGTCGGGGGCGCGGGGATGCTCGGGGTCAGGCTCGCGGAGAGGCTGGGCCGAGATTGCTCGTTGGCGGGTCGACCGATCGGGCATCTGGCGCTGGCGGACATCGTGGCGCCGAGGCACCCGGCCGCAGCGGGCTTCGACATCGACACCGTCGTCGCGGACATCGCTACGCCGGGCGTTGCCGGGGATCTTGTCGTGGGCCGGCCGGATGTCGTGTTCCATCTCGCAGCAGTGGTCTCGGGCGCGGCTGAGGCCGATCTCGAGGAGGGGTATCGCACGAACCTGGACGGGACACGGTTTCTGCTCGAGGCAATCCGCAGCATCGAGGGTGGGTATCGCCCTCGGGTCGTTTTCGCTTCCTCGATCGCCGTCTTCGGTCCGCCGTTCCCCGATCTCATCGGCGATGATCAGTGCCTTACGCCTCGAACGAGCTACGGGACACAGAAGGCGATCGCCGAGCTGCTGCTGGCCGACTACTCACGCCGCGGCTTTCTCGACGGCGTCGGTATCCGGCTGCCGACCATCTGCGTCCGGCCCGGTGCGCCAAACCGGGCTGCGTCGGGCTTCTTCTCCAACATCATTCGCGAGCCGTTGAACGGTGAGGAGGCCGTGCTCCCGGTGCCCGACGACACCCGTCACTGGCACGCCTCGCCGCGTTCGGCGGTCGGCTTTCTGCTTCATGCGGCGACGATCGACACCGGCGCGCTCGAGGAGCGTCGGTGTCTGACGATGCCCGGCGTCTCGGTGACCGTCACCGAGCAGATCGAGGCTCTCCGTCGCGTCGCGGGGGACGAGGTCGTCGGTCTCATTCGCCGTGAGCCTGACGAGGCTGTCATGCGCATCGTCGGCGGCTGGCCGCGTGCCTTCGACACACGTCGAGCGGACGCACTCGGGTTCAAGGCGGAGTCCGACTTCGAGGAGATCATCCGGATCCACATCGAGGACGAGCTCGGCGGCGTGATCCCGGGAGCAGCCCTATGAGCAGGATCGCGCTGATCACGGGCGGCGGCAGCGGGATCGGGCGCGCGTCCGCTGTTGCGCTTGCGGAGGTGGGCTTCACCGTCGTCGTCGCGGGTCGGAGCCGGGAGCCGCTCGAGGCCGCTGCTGCGGCGGCGGGTGGCGACGCGATCGCTCTCACCTGCGACGTCTGCGAGCCGGTGGCGGTCGCGGCGCTCTTTTCCGAGATCGAGGGGAGGTTCGGGCGGCTCGACCTTCTCTTCAACAATGCCGGTGTCGGTGCACCCCCAGTCGATCTCGAGGACATCGCGCCCGAGCAGTGGGCCGCAGTTCTCGAGACGAACCTGACCGGCAGCTTCCTGTGCACCCAGGGGGCCTTCCGCATCATGAAACGCCAGACACCGCGCGGAGGAAGGATCATCAACAACGGCTCCATCTCGTCTCACGTCCCTCGCGCACGTTCCGCCCCCTACACAGCGGCGAAGCACGGAGTCACCGGCCTCACGCGAGCGACGTCTCTCGACGGCCGCGCGTACGACATCGCCTGCGGGCAGATCGACATAGGCAACGCCGCCACCGCGCTGACCGAGTCGATGACAACGACCGGAGCCATACAGGCGGACGGCACGATCGAACGCGAGCCCACGATCGAGACTTCTCACGTGGCGCGGGCGGTCGTCTACATGGCGACTTTGCCCCTCGATGCCAACGTCCAGTTCATGACCGTGATGGCAACGTCGATGCCCTTCATCGGCCGCGGTTGACGATGTGCAATAGCCGACGCGCTATCGGAGCGCGGCTCTGATCGTGAGCTCCGGGCCGTCGAACCGTATGTCGAGGACGCTCAGGATACGGCGCAGCAGGGCGACCGCGGCTCGGTTGTCACTCGCGACGAGAGCGGTGACGTCAGTGATTCCGGCGGCTCGAGCGTCTGCGATCAACTCCGCAGTCAGGGTCGACCCGATGCCGAGCTGCTGATACGCGTCGGCCACCTCGAAGGCAATCTCGGCGCTGAGACCGTCGCGGACGAGACGCGCTATCGCGACGGGTCGTCGGTCACCCTCGACGTACGCGACAAGCACGTGGTGGTCCGAGTCGACTGTGGCGAGTTGCTCCACGTCCGCCGCAGTGAGGCGAGGCTTGGAACCGTTGAAGCGTGTGCGGCGAGACTGCTCGCTCAGACGGTCGAAGACCGCCCCGACCGTGGCGACGTCGCCGTGGCGGAGAGGCCTGACGAGGAGCTTCGGCCCGTACTTTGGTTGTAGGAATCGGGTGTGCATGGATCAGCTCCTGGTCGAACCAAGCGATGCTTTCCAACGATCGGGCGACGGATGAACATCCCCGGGGGCGGCCAAACGGCTCGCGGCCAGCCTCCGCGACGCCGTCAGCAGGATGCTCGACGCAATCTCGGGAAACCGCGCGAGCATTGTGCGGAAGTCACGCCGGCCGACGACGGTCAGGTCGACCTCGGAGACAGCAACGACCGTAGCCGTTCGGTGGGGATCGCCGCACAGAGCGATCTCGCCGAAGAAGTCGCCGGGGCCGAGCACGGTGACGAACTCCCCATCCCGAATCACCTCGACCGTTCCGTCGATGATGACGAAGAAGTCGTGGGCGAGCGCTCCCTGCTCGACCAGCATGTGGCCCGCCGGTACCGTGATGCGGTCGGCGAGCATCCCCAGCTCGGCCCAACGCGCGCGGGGGTCGTCGTCGAAGAAGGAAACTGTTCTGATCTCCTGTGTGCTCACTGGTGTCTCCGTCGGATGGGTGGCGTACGAGGGTCTGAAGCATCACACGCTACGCGCGGCCCCTTAGCGCTCTCTTTGCGTGTCCTTGTGCGCCTGGCGCAGCGGGTTCCGGACGACCCGCTGCGCCATCGGCGCCCGCTTCTACGCGTCCGGCTCGATGTTCTGGTTCAGCCGGAACACGTTCGTCGGGTCGTACTCGTTCTTGAGCTGGACGAGACGTGCGTACGTATCGTCGCCGTACGCCGCTCGGGCTGCGTCGGTGTCGCCGAGGAAGTTGACGTACGCGCGACCGGTCGAGGCGTCCGCGGAGACCTCGATCACCTTGCGCGCCCACTCCTCGTGCGCCATCGCGATCTCGTCGTCGTCGTCGTGCCAGCCGGTGACGGCGTTGACCACGAACGGCATCGACCGCTCGGCGAATGCTGTGCTCCCGTCAGCGACGCGGCCGACGGCTCCGCCCATCTGGTGGACGTGGATCTCGCACTGCGGCCCGGGCGCGGCGAGGTGGACGTCGCACCACCTGTCGATCAGCGCGTCGTCGAGTCGGGCCAGGTTGGTCGCCTTGAAGTACGCGTTGATTCCCTTCGGCCACAGCGGGTCGAGCAGGGTCTGGATCACGTGGTACGGCATCGGCCCGAGCAGGTCGGCGATCGGCGTCGCGATCGAGCGGAGATCCCGCACGAGGGACTCACCCTTGTCGACCGGACCGACCGACACGGCGACGAGTGCCGCCACCTTCTTCCCGTGCCACTCCGCCGGGATCACGGGGAGCGGCGGCGCGCTCGTCAGGTTCACGAGGCCTGTGATCTCGTCGGGGGCGTTCGCCGACCAGTCGCGGAAGGCGTGCAGCAGATCGTGGGCAGCGTCCGCCGGATAGAAGATCGGCCCGGCGTACACGAGCGGCCCGACCGGGTGCACCTGCAGCTCGAACTGCGTCACGATCCCGAAGTTGCCCCCACCACCCCGAAGGCCCCAGAGCAGGTCGGCGTTCTCCGTCTCGCTCGCATGGACGAAGCGGCCGTCGGCCGTGACGACGTCAGCCCCGATGAGGTTGTCGCAGGCGAGCCCGTACTTGCGCATCAGCCAGCCGATGCCGCCGCCGGTCGTGAAGCCCGCAACGCCTGTCGAAGAGACGAGCCCGCCGGTCGTCGCCAGTCCGTAGGCCTGTGTCTCGTGGTCGACGTCGGCCCACACGGCTCCTCCCCCGATCATCGCGCGGCGGCGGTCGGGATCGACGCGGACGCTGTTCATCCGCGAAAGGTCGATCACGACGCCGTCGTCGCACGTCGAGAACCCAGCGATGCTGTGGCCACCTCCGCGCACGGCAAGGGGGAGATCGTTACTGCGGGCGAACCCGACGGCGGCGATCACGTCGGCCGCCCCCGTGCACTTGACGACGAGCGCCGGCCGCCGGTCGTGGTGGGCTCCGTTCCAGATCAGGCTCGCCTCGTCGTACCCGACCGAGCCCGGGGTGAAGATGTCACCGCGCACGGACTCGCGCAGCTCTTGAATCGTCGCTTCCCCGAGAACGGAGACGATTGTGTCACTCATGATGCTTTCCCTTTCGTCGGCTTGACGTTTCGGGGAGTGTCTCTTGCCCTCCTTAGCCCGGACTTAGCAGGCCCTTTGCCCAGGGTTGCGAGGCGCCTGTCGATCTCCGCGACGCCGAGTGCGTCGTCGCGAGCGGCGTAGCGTTGACGTGCTTCTACGAACAGCTCGGCTGCGCGCTCGGTGTCGCCCCGCAGTAGCGCGACCTCGCCGAGCCCTGCCAGTGTGCTGCCGATCCATCGCTGTCGCCGGGTCTCGACAAGCACCGAGCGTGCCTCCTGTAGTGCAGTCTCCGCCTCGTCCAGCCGGCCACGCGCGAGGGCGAGGTCCGCCGCGCGCCATAGCGTGCTCGCGAGACCCCAGCGGTCGCCTGCCCGCCTGAAGATGTCGAGTGCCTCGGCCAAGTGCTCCTCTGCCACGGCGAAGTTCTCAGCCGCGGTCTCGACGAGCGCGAGACCCGAGAGCACGAGCCCGCGTCCGCGGCGGTCACGGAGTCGTTCCCGCAGCTCGAGCGCGGCCTCGAGATGGGCGCGAGCCTCGGAGAGCTCGTCCTCGGCGAGAGCGTTGTACGCACGCCGCACGAAGACGGTTGCGAGACCGGCATCGTCGCCGGCGTCCGTGAAGCGTGCTGCACTCTCGTCGAGCAGCGCCCATGACCTGCGGAGATCGCCTCGGACGCGAGCGATGCCTGCCTGGTTAGCGAGCGCGTAGCCGATCGCGGCGTCGCAGGAGATCTCCACGAGGGGTTGGAGCGTGTCTTCGAAGACATGCCTGACTGCGATCTGGCCCTGAGGCTGCGTTGTCCGGAGTTCGGCAATGTTGAGAGGTGACGGGATCGTGTCCGGCGAGCCTTCGAGTACGCGGAACCGCTCGATGCTCTCGAACAGGAGCTCATCGGCTCCGGGAAGGTCGCCGAGAATCCATCTCGCGACGCCGAGGGAGTGGATCCCGATCGCCTCGGGTGCGGCATAGCCCTCTCTTCGCGCGAGCTCGAGTGCCTGTTCGAACCATGGCACCGCGACATCAGCGGCGTCGCCCGCAATCCCGAACTCGCCGAGGAGCTGGAGCGCGCGCCACTCGAGCTCTCTGTCACCGATCTCGAGGGCGGCCGCGTGGGCGCTTTGCACCATGGTCGTGCCGTGCTCGATGGTGCCGCTGCGGAAGTCGAGCGCTGCCGCGGCCAGCAGCGCCTCGACACGGAGCGTCGTCCGTTCGGGTACGGCGTCGAGGCAGGCCGCGAACTGCCGCTTCCCCTCCTCGAGCTCGATCCGGCGCAACCAGAACGGGGAGAGTGCGACGCACACCCGGAGGGCATCAGGCGGCCGGCGCTCGAGCAGGGTGCGCAGCCCCGCGCGCAGGTTTGGCGCCTCGGGGTCCAGTCTGGGCGAGCCGCGCTCCTGCTCGGCGATCACGAGCACCCACTCGGCCTGGCGGTCGGCGAGCGTTTGTTCCTCTCCGGCTTCGACCAGCCGCTCGCGGGCGTACATGCGGACGGTCTCGAGGAGCCGATACCGGCGACCGTAGGAGCTCTCCTCGACCGCCACGAGGGACTTCTCGGCGAGCCGCGCCAGCGCATCCGCCGCCCCCTCCGAGCCGAGGCCGTCACCGACGCACACCTGTTCGACGGCGTCGAGCTCGAACCCACCCGCGAATGCGGCGAGCCGCCGGAAGAGCAACGCCTCGCCTGGCTCGAGCAGGTCGTGGCTCCATTGCAGTGTCGCCGCAAGCGTCTGCTGCCGCGTCGGCGCAGCCTGGCTGCCGTGGCGCAGGATCCTGAAGCGGTCATCGAGCCGCTCCGCGATTGCCGACGGGCTCAACGCGCCGAGTCGACCTGCTGCGAGCTCGAGCGCGAGCGGCAGGCCGTCGAGGCGCAGGCAGATGCGCGCGACATCCCCGGCAACGTTCTCGTCGAGCACGAAGCCAGGAGACGCCGCCGCGGCACGCTCGACGAAGAGCGAAACGGACTCGTACTCGAGCAACCGGGCAGGCGGAAACGACTGTTCAGGGTGGGGGATGTCGAGTGACGGAACGCGAAAGACGACCTCTCCAGCCACCCTCAGCGGCTCACGGCTCGTTGCGAGGATCGTGACGCCGGGAGCTGCACGCAACATCGTGTCGGCGAGGCCGACGGTCTCACCAAGTACGTGCTCGCAGTTGTCGAGAACGAGGAGCAGGGTTCGTGATGAGAGGAAGTCGGTTACCGCATCGCCGAGCTCCTGAGCAGCGAGCGCACGGATATCGAGTGCCGCTGCTACAGCCTCGGTCACGAGCATGGGATCGGCCAGGGCGCCGAGCTCGACGAGCGCTGCCCCCGATTCGAAGGAGCCGGCCGCACCGCGGGCGAGTTCCAGCGCGAGGCGCGTCTTGCCGGCGCCGCCGGTTCCCGTGAGCGTGAGCAGCCGGGTGCGTCGAAGGAGGGATCCCAGCTCTGCCAGCTCCCGGCTGCGGCCGATGAACGAGCTCGCGTCGGCGGGGAGCGCGAACGTCCCCGCCGGACCGAGGGAGGCGATCCGCTCCTCGAGCTCGAGCGCTACCTCCGCAAGCTCCTCTCGTCGATCAATCGCCCAGTCGTCGTAGCGGTTCTCGGGCAGGAGCTCGCCCCCGTACAGGGCGATAGCAGACCGGTAGGCAGCGGGTGTTTCCACCTGCCTGGCGTACCCCGCCGCCTGCTCGAAGTGATCGACGTCGACGTCGACACCGGCCGCGAGCACGAGCAACCCATCCCGTGACTCGATCACGCCGAGGTCGAGGACGCGCCGCGCTACATGCACCGCCTGGTTGAGGTTGTTGGCGGCGGCGGTCGCTCCCAACTCACGCCAGAGCGCGTCCATCGCCTGATCGCGGTGGAGTCGGTGATCGCGCGCGAGGGCGAGCAGCTTCACCAGCTCGCGCGCCTTCTTCAGGCGCCAGGCCCGATCGGAGACAGCGATCCCGTCAACGGAGGCCGCAAATCCGCCGAGGAGCGTCAGACGAACCTCGCCCATCGTCACGCCAATCTAACGAAAGCCGCTCACCGCCCGGCTCAGGTTCATTCCCAAGAGTCCGCAAAGCCCGCGCAAAGGAGCTCCTCGTAGCGTGCGATCCGACCCGCGTACGGCGGGCCGCAGACACTCTCGAGGAGGAACACGTGAACAGCAACGATATCTCGGCCATTCCGCTTTTTCGCGACGTCCCACGATCCCGCCGGGCCGAGGTGGCGCGGTTGGCCGACCGTCTTTCGCTGCCGGCGGGCAGGGTGATGGCGCGGCAGGGAGCACGTGCGCACGAGTTCTTCGTCATCGTGGATGGGACGGCCGCCGTTGTCCGGGACGGGCAATGCATCGCGGTTCTCGGCCCCGGTGACTTCTTCGGCGAGATCGCTCTGATGAGCGGCCTCCACCGCACGGCGACGGTCGTCGCAGCCTCGGACGTCGACGTCATCGTGCTCGCGCAACGCGAGTTCGCCACCATGCTCTCGCAGTTCCCCGAGATAGCGTCGGCCATCGTCGACGCGGCCTCGCGGAGAGTGGTGGCGACCCTGAGGGCGGTCGAAGCGGCCTGACCGCCGACCCGGTCTTGGTGGGCTGAACTGGACCTCGAGTGCCGCAGGACCCTTCCCTCAACGAGGGAGCTGACCCACGCCTTCGTTGCGAGGCGACTTCGCTACGTCGCGGTCGGCTCCGTCGTCTCGTGGAGACGGGATTCGAGGTCGGTCATGAGGCTCTCCGGCGGTGGAGCGCTCTCGCCGTCGAGTGACACGAGCGCGCCTGTCAGGAGCTCCCGGACACGGCGCCGCTCGTCTTCGATCGCCATCACGAAGCTGTCGGCTTCGGCTTGCGCGCGGGCGAGAACACGGTTGGCTTCACGCTCGACCTCGTCTCGGCGCTCCTGTGTCGCGACGAGAGCGGCCTGCTCGCGCTCCGTCTGCGCCTGGACGAGCGCCGCGAGGTCGCGCGCCTTCGTCAGAGTGCGCAGAGCACGAGCACGAGACGCGGCGCGCACATCCTCGGCGGCACGTGCCGCGGCTACGAGCAGCTGTGCGGCTTCTCCGTCTGCAGCGGCAGGTTGCAGGGTCGTTGCGTCCACGTGCCCCGGTGGAAGCTGACCGCCCTCGAACGCGTCCAGGCGCCGGCTGAGATCCGAGGTGCGCTCGCCAGCCTCGTGGAGGTCCGCGAGCGCCTGCTTGCGTTCGCTCTCCACCAGCTCGAGTCGGGCCTCGAGGTCGGCACGCGCTTCCCGCATCTGCACGAGCTGATCTTCCACCATCGCCGATCGCCGCATCAGCTCTGCAACCGACCTCGCGCTCGCGCTAGCGTCGCCCTCCGCGGCATCGAGCTCCGCTTTGAGCGACCGCTGCCCGTCCCGCAGCGTCTGGCACTGCTGCAACGTCAGCGCGTATGCCTCGGCGACCCGCGCGAGGAGCCGATCGACCCGGTCCCTGTCGTAGCCACGCATCGTCACCGGCAGGCCGGCGCTCGTCACATCCTCGGGACGCAACGTGGTCAAGCCGGCCGCGACCGATGCAACCTTCTCCGGTGTGGCCTCAGCGGCTTGCTCGGTTAGAGGTTGCTCTGCTGCGGCTTGCTCGGCTGCAGGTTGCTCTGCTGGAGGTTGCTCTGCCGCAGGTTGCTCGGACGCCATACCCGAGAGCGTATCCCCCTTTTGCCACGGTACCAACCCCCAGCGGAAAATCCTCCCCGGCGGGGAAGGCGGCACGGCAAGCAGTCGGAGTCGAACCAGACAAGACATACTTTGTCTGCAAAGTGGCTGGAACGAGAGTGGGGCCACGCAGTGACGGGAGAATCGATGACGGAGCGGATCCAGGTGACCGTGTACAACGACGCCGGCTGCCCATGGGGGTATTCGGCGGTTCCTGCGTTGCGGGTGCTCGAGTGGAGGTACGGAGCACAGCTCGATTGGCGGCTCGTGGTGATCGGCCTGACCGAGCACGCGCAGGAGTACGTCGATCGCGGCTACACCCCACTCAAGTCGGCCGAGGGATACGCTCGGCGGTTCCGGCCCTTCGGGATGCCGTTCGCCCCTGAGCCTCGCGCTCGGGTCATCGGCACGGGACGAGCATGCAGAGCCGTTGTAGCTGCCCGCTTGCATGCACCCGGCACGGAGTGGGCAACGTTCCGAGCCATTCAGTTCGCATGGTTCACGACGACGCTGCTTCTCGACGAGGACGACGCGATCGCCCGAGCTCTGCAGGGGGTTCCGGGGATCGACGTCGACGCGGTCGTCGGATCGATCGGCGCACCCGAGGTCGAAGAGGCGTATCAGCGTGACCGTGCCGAGGCGCGGGGCGCAGCCCTGTCGCCGGCCGAGCTCCAGGGCAAGACCGCTACCACCGACGGCCCCGTCCGCTTCACCGCGCCGTCCCTCGTCTTCGAGCATGGTGGCAAGAGGCTCGTGGCCGGCGGCTGGCAGACGATCGAGGCATACGACGTGCTGGTCGCGAATCTGATCCCGCGCGGGGAGCGACGCGGGGTACCGGACGACCCACTGGCGCTACTCGAGCGCTTTCCCGAGGGCCTGACCACCCAGGAGGTCGCACAGCTGCTGACACGCGGTAACGATGCACCCGACCGCCTCGGAGCCGAGGCCGCAATGCTGGCACTCGCCGCAGCCGGGTCGGCAACCCGGACCCAGCTCGGGGGCGACGCACTCTGGGCAGCTGCCTCGGACACCGCGTCGCCATCAGCCGGCGGGTAGTTCGTAGGTGAGCAGAAATGTCCGGGAACGTCTGGGCCGCGGTGCGGTGACTTTCACCTCATCTGTCTTGCACCCCGTCTGTATTGTGCGACCGCATGCCGGGATCGGCTCAATCGCGACGCTGGAACGGTTGGCTGCTCCTGTCGCCTGCTGTTGAACGGCGGCTCTAGTGGCGGCGCCGACGCCGAGAGAGATCGTTGCCCGCGCGGAGGCGATGCGTGAGCGGCTCGTTGAGCTTCAGGCCGAGACCGAAGAGCGCACGTACTACTCGCAGGAGACGCACGAGGCGTTTCTCGAGGCTGGGTTCTATCGCATGCTCGTCCCGAAGCGTTTCGGCGGATACGAGTTCGACCTCCCTACCTATTGGCGGGTCATCATCGCGATCGCGCGTGGCTGTCCTTCGACGGCATGGTGCCTCGGTCTCCCAACAGGACATGCGCTTCAGGTCGGCTCTCTCTTCGAAGAGGAGGCGCAGATCGAGCTCTTCGGCGACGGGCACTTCCTTGCCGCAGCGGTCGCGGCACCCGCCGGAACGGCGACGCGCACCGACGACGGTTGGCTGCTGACCAGCACGCACCCGTACTCGTCAGGCGCACCGTACTCGACGCACTACATGGGCCAGACATTCGCGCCGACGAGCGAGGGCAGCCCGCCGCAGATCCTGCTCTTCGTCGCCCCGCGCAGCTCGTGGACGATGCTCGACGACTGGGGCGACACGCTCGGTCTCAAGGGCTCGGGTTCACACAGCGTGCGCTTCGAGAACGCCGAAATCCCGTCGCACCTCGTGCTCGAGCACACCTGGATGGTCGACACCGACGTCTCTCGCGGCACGCCGGGGTATCGCCTGCACGGCAACCCGATGTATGCGGGGCGCACGTTGGCGTATTTCCAGAGTGCGCTCGCCGCGGTGATGATCGGAGCGGCGAAGGGCGCGCTCGACGAGTACGAGGTGATGCTCAAGACGCGCAAGACCCAACGACCGCCGATCGTCTCGCGGGTCGAGGATCCCGACTACCAGCGCTGGTTCGGCCTCGCGACGGGTCAGGTCGCTACCGCGGAGGCTGCGCTCCTCGGCTGCTCCGCACAATGGATGGAGCTCGCTAGGAGGAGCGTCGAGGAGGACGCCCCGTTTTCACGCGAGGAAGACCTGCGGCTGAACATGATCGCGCGCGAGGCCCTCACCCTCGCCTGGAACGCGATGCAGGGACAGATCTTCCGAACCGCCGGTACGAGCGCGGCCCGGAGCGGCGAGCGCATGGAGCGGGTCTTTCGCGACATGGCGATGGGGTGGGGGCACTTCGGCACGATCGTCGGCGACTGGGCCGCACGAGAGTTCGCAAAGGAGCACTTCGGTCTCGTCACCCAGGTACCCCGACCCGAGCAACACCGCAACGAGCGGGAGCAGACGTGAGCGGTCACGCCCGCGCGGCTCTCCTCGCTGCGGTGAAAGAGCCGTTCGTGGTGGAGGAGATCGAGTACCTCGACCCGACTCCGGGGCGGGTACTGATCCGCACCGGCGCCTCGCCGTTCTGTTCGACCGACTGTGTCAACTGGCGTGGCGAGCTGAGCAAGATCCCGCCGACGATCCTCGGCCACGCGTCCATGGGCGATGTGGTCGAGGTGGGCGCAGACGTCACACATGTGAAGGTCGGCGACCGCGTGATCGTGCCTGGAACCTCCGAGTGCGGCGTCTGCTTCTACTGCTCGATCGGGCGGCCAGACCAGTGCGCAGAGACGTTCGACCGTGCCGGGATCTGGCCCCATGTCGCGAATCGTCATAGCGGCGCTCCCGTCAGCGCAGCCGGGAACGTCGGCGGCTACGCCGAGCTGATGAACGTCACCGCCAACCAGGTGTTTCCGATCGAGAGCGACCTGCCAGACGAGTGGCTCAGCCTGCTCGGCTGCGGGATCACGACCGGGCTCGGCGCGGTCTTCAACGTCGCGATGGTGCAGGCGGGAGCGAGCGTCGCCGTCGTCGGCCTGGGGCACCTCGGGCAGTGGATGGTGCAGGCAGCGAAGCTCGCAGGCGCGCGGCGGATCATCGCCGTCGACCCGATCGAGTATCGCCGGGAACTGGCCGGGAAGCTCGGCGCGACAGACCTCGTCGACCCGGCCGTCGAGGACCCGGTGGAGCAGGTCAAGGCGCTCACCGAAGGCCGCGGAGCCGACTACGTGCTCGAAGCTGCGACGCTCGCTTCGGCGCAAGCGCAGGCGATCATGATGTCTCGTCGAGCGGGGACGGTGGTGCTGACGAGCGTCGAGAGCGCGACCGCGACCGTGACCGTCTCGCAGGTCGCGATCGCAGTGCAGAGCCGCGCGATCCTGAGCGCCCAGAACGGCAACGTGCGCATGCGCCATGACCTACCCCGTTTCATCCGCATGCTGGAGGACGGCTGGGTCACCGCCGAGCCGATCATCACGCGCCGGTACACCCTCGACGAGATCAACGATGCGCTCCACGCCTCGGCCGAGATGCGGGATCTGAGCGGCGTCATCGTTCCCAACGCCTGATGCATTCCTTCCCGCGACCAACCAACACGCACCTCCATGTCGAGCGGCAGCTCGTCGACGGCGCCTGCGGTGAGTGCGGAGAGGAGACGCTCGCCGAGTACCGCGTGCTCAGCGAGGGCGGTTGGTGGGACGTGCGTAAGTGCCAGACCTGCTTTGCATCGATGTCGCGTCAACCGGCTCCGCGGTACGGCTCGTACACACCGCTCGGTTTGCAGGACAGGGCTTGAGATGCTCGGCGTCGACGTAGGCGGCACGTTCACCGACGTCGTCTCGATCAGGGACGGCCGGATCGAGGTTACGAAGGTCCCGAGCGACCGCGACCGGCCCGCCGCGGCAGTCGTCGAGGGGGCGCGGCGGCTGGGCGTCGAGGGAAGTGCGGTGTTCAACCACGCGAGCACGATGGGCTTGAACGCCGTCATCACCCGACGGCTCCCGAAGGTGGCGTTCCTGACCACTGAGGGATTCCGCGACATGCTCGATCGCGGGCGCGTCTGGCGGCCGCTCGACGGGCAGACCGACCCGAGCTGGCGCCGCTCGTTCGGCGACGCCGCAAGGCCGCTCGTGCCCCGCTACCTGCGTCGCGGCATCGAGGAGCGGATGCGTGCCGACGGGAGCGTGATGACGCCGCTCGACGAGGCGCAGGCACGCAAGCAGCTCGAGGTGCTCGAGCGTTGCAACGTCGACGGTGTTGCGATCTGTCTCCTCAACTCCTACGTCAATCCTGCCCACGAGCAGCTGCTCCGCAAGCTGACGCAGGACGTGCTCGGCGACATCCCCGTCTCGATCTCGTCGGACACCTCACCGCTGGCCAAGGAGTACGCGCGCGCTTCCACGACCGTCGTCGACGTGTTCATGAAGAAGATCTTCACGACCTACGCGCGCGAACTCGATGCTGACCTCCGCGAGCTCGGCTTCACCGGCGACCTCAACTTCGCCGACTGCGCGGCCACGCTGCTGCCTTGGGTCGAGGCACTCGAGCAGCCGTTTCGGATCGTCTTCGCCGGACCGGCCGCCGGGACGATCTCGAGCGCGCGTCTGGGTGAAGCTCTCGGCGACGGCAACCTGTTGTGCGCCGACGTCGGCGGCACATCGACAGACGTCTCGTTGATCGTGGACGGACAGCCGTTCGTCAACAACACGTTCGACCTGGAGCACGACCTCGTGATCAACGCTCTGTCGATCGAGATCTCGAGCGTCGGTGCCGGCGGCGGGAGCATCGTCGCGATCTCACCGTCCGGCGACATCACCGTGGGGCCGGCGAGCGCAGGGTCGGTGCCAGGCCCTGCGTGTTACGGGCGGGGTGGCACGGAGCCCACCGTCTCGGATGCCTGCCTGCTCATGGGGATCATCGACCCCGATGGATTAGCGGCAGGCGAGATGCGTCTCGACGCGAAACTTGCGCGCGAGGCATTCCAGGCACTTGCGACACCGCTTCGCTTCGACGACCGGGTCGGCTACTCCTATCGCATCGCGGTGGCGAACATCGCCGAGGAGGTGACCAACATCGCGGTGCGCCACGGGGTCGACCCGCGCGACTTCAGCCTGGTGGCGTACGGCGCGGCGGGACCGATGCTCCTTCCTGCGGCGCTCAACCTGTTGCAGGCGCGCCGCGTCATCATCCCGCCCCACCCGGGACTGTTCTCGGCGATCGGGCTGCTCAGCACCGACCTCGTCTTCTACAGCAGTCGCAGCTCGTACGTGGTGCTCGCGCCCGAGGCAGCACCGGAGATCGCCCGCGTGTTCGAGCAGATGGAAGCCCAGCTCCGCGAGTCGATGCCCGACGAGGCCGAGGCGACCGTGCGTCGCAGCTTTGACGGGCGGCTGATGGGCCAGAGCTGGGAGACACCCTTCGTCGAGCTGCCCGATGGGCCGATCGACGGGGCGATGATCGGCCGAATGATCGAGCGCTTCCACGAGCAGTACGAGCGCCGCTACGGCAACCGCTTCGACGTCGTCCCGGTGCAGGGAGTCACGTATCGCGTTCAGCTGATCGTTCCGTCGGAGAAGGTCGAGTACGTCCAGCTCGACGCTGCCGACGACGCGTCGGTCGAGCCGGAGCGGATGCTGGAGCTGCGCTACTTCGCGGAGGCCCCGCTCGAGGTGGGCGAGTATCGTCGCGCGAACCTGCCCGTCGGCGCCCGCATCGAAGGGCCGGCGATCATCCGCGAGGACCTGTCGACGACCTTCGTCTGCCCGCAGCAGGTGGCCGAAGTCGGCCGCTTCGGCGAGATCGTGATCGAGCAGGTGGGCGCGTGAGCCCGGCGCTGCGCACCCTCGGCGACACCGAGTTCGCGGAGCTCTACGGCTGCGATCGCTTCACCGCGACCGTGCTCACGAACCGCTTCGGCTACGTCGTCGAGCACATGTGCGTGCGGCTTCTGACGGCTGCGTTCTCGCCGATCCTGCGCGACTTCTACGACTTCGCGGCCACGCTCACCGCACCCGCGCATGTGGGTTGGGTGACGCCTGCGATGAGCAACAGCATCATGCTCTTCACCGGCACGATGGCCGATTCGGTGCGCAACGTCATCGAGGAGTACGGCGTCGACCGGCTCGAGCCCGGCGACATCATCATCGCCAACGACCCGTACCGGACGGGGACCCACGTCAACGACATCCTCTTCTGCAAGCCCATCTTCCATGCAGACGAGCTCGTCGCCTTCGTCAACCTGAAGGCGCATCAGCTCGACATGGGCGGCTCGGTTCCAGGTGGGTTCAGTGTCGCGAAGCAGACCGTCTACGAAAACGGGCTCGTGCTCTCGCCGCGACCGCTCTACAAGGCTGGGAAGCCGCTGCAGGAGACGTGGAGCCTCATCTTCGACAACGTGCGCTTCGGCGAGATCCTCTACCCAGACATGCAGACGGTATGCGCCGAGCTCTCGCTCGGAGAGCGGCTGCTGCTCGAGACAGTCGAACGCTACGGCGTCGCGGCTGTCCATGGAGCGATGCGCTACGTGTGCGACGCGGCGGCCGAGCGGGTCGCCGAGCGGATCGCGGACATGCCCGACGGTTCCTGGGTGGGCGAGGCGATCATCGACTGTGACGGAGTCGACGACTCGGAGGAGTACCGGATCCGCACGCGCGTTACCAAGCACGACAGGCGCCTCGAGGTCGACTTCAGCGGGACCTCCCGCCAGGCGCGCACGTGCATCAATGCGACGGCTCTCGACGCGAAGACGTCCGTCGGGATCGCGATGAAGTACCTCTTCGACCCGGACGGGGTGTTCACGTCGGCGCTGCTGCGCAACGTCGACATCGTCCTTCCCGAAGGAACGATCGTGAGCGCACTGCCGCCCGATGGGGCCGTGTTCCTCTACTACGAGCAGAACCAGGCGATGATGGCAGCGCTGCTTCGTGCCTTCGCACAGGCGCTCGGGCCGGCAGCGCTGGCGGGCGACCACGGCGGCACCGAGATCCATATGGCCTTTGGTGCCCACCCAGACGGCACGCCGTGGGTCTCGGTCGCGCAGTGCGGCGGCGAGATCGGTCCATTTGGCGCCAACGCGTACGGCGACGCCGATTCGCAGATGCTCTCGTATCTCGCCAATGGGATCGCGGTCGCGGCCGAGGCGGTCGAGGCCGAGGTGCCGGTCGTGGTGCTGAGGCACGAGATCGTTACCGACTCGGGTGGACCTGGCTACCACCGCGGCGGTGCCTCGGTCGTCCGCGACTCGCTCTGGCTCGCGCCGGCAGCGCACTCGCTGATGACCTTGCGTGCGAAGGAGGCAGCGGGTTTCGGGGTCAACGGCGGCGGCGACGGCAAGACCGGCGGCGTGTGGGTATACGAGCGTGGCGTCGACGGGGCTGCGCCGGCGCCCGAGCTCGGTCCGGGCTCCTACGCCGCTGCGACCCCGCTCGCCGGCGTCGTTCATCTGGAGACGAACGCGCCCGATCTCGGCGGGCGCTACGTCTATCCCTATGGGCAGCCGGTGCATCCAACGGCCGCAGGCTCTGCGCTTCGGTATCTCAATCACGGCGGCGGCGGTTGGGGTAACCCGTTCGAGCGCGAGCCGGAGCGCGTTCAGCGCGACGTCCGCGACGGCTACGTCTCGATCGAGGGAGCGGCGCGCGACTACGGTGTCGTCGTGACCGGCGATCCGGAGTCCGATCCGGAAGGTCTCACGGTCGACCCGGAGGCGACTGCGCTTCTGCGCGCCGGTCGGTGACCGTGGCCGAGCTCGAGGGATCGGTAGCGATCGTCACCGGCGCCGCCGGGGGTGTTGGCGGCGAGGTCGTTCGCCTTCTCCTCGATGCGGGAGCGTCGGTCGTGGCGGAGGACATCGACCCCGCGGTTGCCGAGCTGGAGACGCCAGACGGGCGCGTTGTTGCGCTCGTCGGCGACGTGGCCGACGCCAACACCGCGCGAGCTGTTGTCGCGACTGCAATCGAGCGCTTTGGCCGACTCGACATCCTCGTCAACAATGCGGCCCGCTTCCTCACGAAACCTGTGGTCGACACCACGGACGACGAGTGGGACGAGATCATGCGGACGAATGTTCGCGGCGTCTTCGTGCACTGTCGCGAAGCCCTGCCGCAGCTCGCCGACTGTGGCGGCGCGGTCGTGAACGTCGCCTCGATCTCGGGCACTGTCGGCCTCGTTGATCAGATCGCGTACTCGGCGAGCAAAGGGGCGATCGTGCAGATGACGCGCCAGCTCGCGGTGGAGTGGTCACCGCGCGGGGTCCGCGTGAACGCGGTCGCGCCGGGCGCGATCGACACGCCCTTCCTCAGGCAGGCGCTCGCCGGCGTGCCCGATGTGGACGAAGTGTTGACCCAGATTGCGGCGGCGCATCCACTGGGTCGCATCTCGGCCCCGGACGAGATCGCCGAGACGATCGTCTTCCTCGCTTCACCACGGTCGCGGTTCGTGAGCGGCGCGATCTTGATGGTCGACGGTGGCTACACCGCCCAGTAGTCATTGCGTGTACGGGCGCACCGGGTTGACGGCGTTCGCGCCGCCGTCGACGGAATACACGCTGCCCGTGACGAACGACGCCTCGTCGCTGAGGAGGAAGGCAACGACGTTGGCGATCTCCTCGGGCGTCCCGGCGCGACGCATCGGCGCAAGCAGCGCGCGTGAGCTGGCCGCTCCAGCACCCGCCGCAGGAGCTGCAGGGCCGAGGAGGTTGGTCGGCACGATGCCCGGCGCTACCGCGTTGACACGGATTCCAACTGGGCCGCCAAAGACCGCGGCCGAGTTCATGAGGCCGACGATCGCATGTTTGCTTGCGTGGTACGGGACGAGATCCGCGCCGCCACCGAAGGAACAGATCGATGCGCTCGTCACGATCGCACCCCCGCTCTGTTGCCTCTCGAACTGACGGAAGGCTTCTCGGAGCCCGAGGAAGACACCGCGCACGTTGACGCCCATGACCCGGTCGAAGTCTGCTGCGGTCGCGTCGAGAAACGACGTCTGCTCGCCGCCGATTCCCGCGTTCAGGTGGTAGAGGTCGATGCGGCCGAAGTGCTCGACCGCCGCTCGCATATACCCCACAACGTCGGCCTCCGTGGAGACGTCTGCCTCGAAAAGGAAGACCTCGCCGTTCGTGCCTCCGGCGACTGCTTCGAGACCATCGCGATTCGTGTCGACGGCGACGACCCTCGCGCCGGCTCCGGCGAGCTTGGCCGTCACGGCCGCGCCGATCCCGCTGGCGGCACCGGTGACGACCGCGACCCTGTCTCGTAGTGATTCCACAATCGCTCCTTGGGCAGGTCAGGTGATCCTACGTTTGCGATGTCGTTCGCATAGGTTTGGTGGCGCGGATACGCGAGGACGACGAGGAGGTTTGATGCCTGATAGCGCGTACGAACGCGGACGTGCCGTCCGGGGCGAGGTGCTCGGTGCGGCACACGTCGAGCGATCGCTGGCCAATGCGAGTGAGTTTGCGAAGCCGATGCAGGAGTTCGTCACCGAGTACTGCTGGGGCGTGATCTGGTCACGACCCGGCCTCGAGCGGAGAGAGCGCAGCCTCATCAATCTCGCGATGCTCACGGCGCTCAATCGTTCGCATGAGCTTTCGGTGCATGTAGGCGGGGCGATCAGGAACGGCTGCACTCCCGCGGAGATCCAGGAAACGCTCTTGCAGGCGGCCGTCTACTGCGGCGTGCCGGCGGCGATGGAGGCGTTCCGCGTTGCCGAGGAGGCAATCAAGCGGGTCGAGGCCGAGGAGCCCGACGCGCCGGCCTCGTGACCGGCGCTCCACGAATCGGCTTTATCGGGCTCGGTGCGATCGGGGCGCCGATCGCCGAGGCGCTCGCCGATGGTGGCCATGAGCTTGCCGTTCACGACACCGCGCCGAGCGCGGTCGGGCCCGCTGCGAGTCGTGGGGCGACCGTGTGCTCGTCGCCGGTCGAGGTGGCGGATCTCGCGGAGCTCGTCTTCGTTTCGTTGCCGCGACCCGAGGTCGTACTGGCGGTCGCCGTCGGCGAGCACGGCCTGGCCACCGGTCGGCGCATGCGCACCTACGTCGATCTCTCCACGACGGGTGCGACCGTTGCCGGAGAGGTCGCCGAATCGCTCTGCGACCGTGGCATCGACGTTCTCGACGCCCCGGTCAGCGGTGGCGTGGCCGGGGCGCGGGCCCGAACGCTCGCCGTGATGGCCGCCGGGGAGGCGCCCACCTTCGAGAGGGTGCGGCCGCTGTTGGAGCTCTTCGGCAAGAACGTCTTTCACGTCGGTGTGACGCCCGGACAGGGCCAGACCGCGAAACTCCTCAACAACCTGCTCTCGGCGACAGCGCTCGCGATCACGTCCGAGGCCGTCACGTTCGGGATGACTGCGGGCCTCGATCCGGCCACGCTGC
This sequence comes from uncultured Thermoleophilia bacterium, assembly GCA_963784945.1. GTDB lineage: Bacteria > Actinomycetota > Thermoleophilia > Gaiellales > Gaiellaceae > Gaiella. Next base: position 130,009 of record CAWATN010000016.1, read on the forward strand.
TCGAGGTCTTCAACGCCGGCACCGGACGCAATACCGCCACCGCGGCGAAGTTTCCCGATCACGTGCTGACGGAGCGATTCGCGTCTGGGTTCCGGCTCGAGCTGATGGCGAAGGATCTCGAGCTGTGCCTCGGGGAGGCACGCGCGAGGGACTTTCCGATGCAGCTGGGGGAGCTCGTGCAGAAACTCTGGACGCAGGCCGCCGCACAGGCCGATCCGGGCGCCGACCACACGGAGATCATCAGGTTCTTCGAGCAGCTGTCGGGAGTCGAGGTCGCTGCGAGCAAGGAAGACGCCGGATGAGCTACGAGATCCACGCCGTGCTCTACGCGACCTTGCGCTCCCGGAAGAGCGAGCTCTTCTATCGCCACTCGAGTTACGGGGAGCCGGACGCAGAGATCGAGATGGCGTACTACTTCTGGGTCCTGCGCCGCGGCGACGAGACGGTCCTGGTCGACACGGGGTTCTGCCCACCGGTCGGCGAGCGCCGAGGACGGACGTGTCTCATGCCACCTGTCGATGCGGTGCGCGGGCTCGGGATCGCTGCAGAGTCGGTCTCGACCATCGTCGTGACGCACTTCCATTACGACCACATCGGGAACCTCGACGCCTTCCCGCAGGCGCAGCTGATCGTCCCACGGACCGAGCTCGAGTTCTGGACAGGGCCGATGGCGCCGCGGTTCCAGTTCGGCTCACACGTCGAGCAGCAGGAGGTCGCGTACGTTGTGCAAGCCGAGCGCGAGGGCCGCGTGCGCACCACCGCCGGAACCGAGGAGATCCTCACTGGGATCACCGCGATCGAGGTGGGCGGGCACTCGCCGGGACAGCAACTCACGGTCGTCGACGGCGCGAACGGAGCAGTAGTGCTTGCCTCCGATGCAGTGCATTTCTACGAAGAGCTCGAGCTCGAGCGGCCGTTTGCGGTCATGCACGATCTCGAGCGGATGTACGCCGCCTTCGACCTGCTCAAGGAGTTCGAGCGCGCTGGAGCAACGGTCGTGCCGGGACACGACCCGGACGTTCAGCGTCGCCATGCCCTCGGCGAGTCCAATCCGACGGTGTTTCGCGTCGGCTGAGCCGCATCCAATCCGAAGGAGACCAGATGAGCACCGAGCTGACCGAACGGAAGAAGAAGTTGCGCGAAGAGTTCATCGACGCACGTGGGTACTGGCACCCCTTCTGGGACAGCCTGCTCGAGCTGGACGAGAACTTCTTCGAGGCATACACCAACTTCTCCAGCGTCCCCTGGCGCACCGGCCCGCTCGAGCCCAAGGTCAAGGAGTTCGTCTACATCGCGGTCGATGCCGCGGCAACGCATCTCTATGTGCCGGGGATCCGCCAGCACATCAAGCAGGCGCTCGGTTACGGCGCCACCGCGCAGGAGATCATGGAGGTGCTCGAGCTCACGGCCACGCTCGGGATCCACGCCTGCAACATCGGCGTTCCGATCCTCTTCGAGGAGCTCGAGGCGGCAGGGCAGCCGGTGCCGCGGGAGATGTCGGAGCGACAGACCGAGCTCAAGGCCGATTTCGAGGAGAAACGCGGCTACTGGCACACGTTCTGGGAAGAGGTGCTCTTGCTCGATCCGGACTTCTTCGAGGCGTACACACGGTTCTCATCGGTTCCCTGGGTCAGCGGTGTGCTCGAGCCGAAGATCAAGGAGCTGATCTACACCGCCTTCGACGTCTCCGCGACGCACCTCTACCTGCCGGGGCTGCGGCTGCACATCAAGAATGCGATCGGCTACGGCGCGACGCGCGAGGAGATCCTCGAAGTGATCGAGCTGGCAAGCAGCATCGGGATCCACTCCTGCACCGAGGGAGTGCCGATTCTCGTCGAGGAGCTGGCCGCGGCGGGGGCGTCCGGATGAGCGGCGTCGCGAGCGGGGTGATTGGCCTCGGCAACATGGGCGGCCGGGTAGCCCGACGGATCCGCGACGCAGGATTGACTGTGTGCGGGTTCGACGCGAGCGCAGCACAGGTCGAGGCTTCCGGCGTCGATGCGGCCGCATCGATTGCCGATCTCGGCAAAGCGGCCGACGTCGTCTTTCTCTCGCTTCCCGACAGCCGCGTCGTCGAAGCGGTCGTCTACGGCGAAGGTGGGCTGCTCGAGACGGCGCCTGAGGGCACGATCGTGGTCGATCTGAGCACGTCGGCTCCTTCGTCGACGACACAGATCCACGCGGCCTTCGCGGCGCGGTCGGTCGAGTTTCTCGACGCCGGCATCTCGGGTGGCGCCGCAGCCGCGGAGAAGGGCTCGCTCTCGATCATGGCCGGTGGCTCTGAGGATGCGCTCCGGCGGGTCACGCCGATCCTCGAGACCTTCGCAACGCGCGTCTTTCACATGGGCCCCACCGGCTCAGGGCATGTCGCGAAGCTGTTGAACAACTTTCTGAACGGGATCAGCCTCGCCGCGACCGCCGAGGTGATGGTCGCGGCGAAGCGCGCGGATCTCGACCTGGCCCAGTTCCTCGATGTCGTCAACCACTCGAGCGGTGTCAACTTCGCCACCCAGAACCGCTTCCCACGGATCATCGAAGGTGACTATCTCGAAGGCGGACTCACGAACAACCTGATGGCCAAGGACATCAGGCTCTACCTCGAGTACCTCCAGCAGATCGACGTCACCAGCTTCACCGGTGCCGCCTGCCTGGGAGCTTTCAATCTCGCCACGTCGCTCGGCTACGGCGATCAGATCAGCAACCGGGTCGTGGATGCGATCGGCGATGTCGCCGGTGGCGTCCGCATCCAGGCGAGAGGAGAAGAAGCATGAGAATCGCGAGAGGGCGAGTGTCAGGAGCCGGATCGGAGCAACGTGGACCAACCTTCACCGGTCGCGTGTGGGCGGATCCCGTTCTCGGTGCCGAGGACGGCGTTGTCGTGAACGATGTGTTCTTCGAGCCGAAGGCGCGCACGCACTGGCACACGCACGAGGTGACGCAGGTGCTCTACGTTCTCGCCGGTTCCGGCTGGGTGCAGGCGCGCGGCGGGGCCGGAGGCCCGATCTCCGCCGGCGACACCGTCCACATCCCGGCCGGCGAGGAGCACTGGCACGGCGCAACCGCCGACACGTACATGCTGCACCTAGCGGTCTCGGTCGGCGAGACGTTGTGGCTCGACGAGGTCTCCGACGAGGACTACGAGAGCGCGATCGCTGCGGAGTAGGGAGACCGAGTCGCCTGCACCCTCTGGCCGCCGACGTGGAGGCGGCCTATGCGGCTTTCCCGTACCAGCGGTGCACGCATCCCCGATGCGCAGTCTTTCGGCGAATGCGACGGTAGACGGTAGACCAGTCCACCAGTCTCAGAGGAGGACACAATGGCAACAATCGAACGGTCCAAGACCTTCCCGGCACCGGGCGAGGTCGAGAGTCCCGTCGAGCTGATGTCTCGCTACGAGAACTTCATCGGCGGTCACTGGGTTGCGCCGGCGCATGGCGCGTACTCGGATAATCTGACGCCTGCGACGGGCGAAGCGTTCACCGAGGTTCCTCGCTCCACCTCGGAGGATGTCGATCTCGCGCTTGATGCGGCGCATGCGGCGAAAGATGCCTGGGGCGAGGCGTCGACGACGGAACGCTCGCGTGTTCTGAACAGGATGGCGGACGCGATCGAGGAGAACCTCGAGATGCTCGCCGTCGCGGAGAGCTGGGAAAACGGCAAGCCGGTGCGCGAGACGCTTGCGGCGGACATTCCTCTTGCCGCCGACCACTTCCGCTACTTCGCCTCCGTCATTCGGGGCGAGGAGGGATCGATCTCGGAGATCGACAAGGCGACGGTCGCCTATCACTTCAAGGAGCCGCTCGGAGTCGTCGGCCAGATCATCCCGTTCAACTTCCCGATCCTGATGGCGGCATGGAAGCTGGCTCCGGCGCTGGCGGCCGGAAACACCGTCGTGTTGAAGCCGGCGAGTCCGACGCCATGGTCGATTCTGAAGTTGATGGAGGTGTTCGACGGGATTCTCCCGGAGGGCGTGATCAACGTCGTGAACGGCCCGGGTGCGGAGATCGGCAAGGCTCTCGCGACGAGCAAGAGGATCTCGAAGATCGCCTTCACGGGCGAGACTGTGACGGGGCGGCTGATCATGCAGTACGCCGCGCAGAACATCATCCCGTCGACGACGGAGCTGGGTGGCAAGTCGCCGAACATCTTCTTCGCCGATGTGATGGCGCAGGAGGACGACTTCCTCGACAAGGCGATCGAAGGGCTGGTTCTCTATGCCTTCAACAAGGGCGAGGTGTGCACCTGTCCGTCCCGGGCACTCGTGGAGGAGTCCATCTACGACGAGTTCATGGACCGCTGCCTCGAGCGGATTGGCGCTATCCGACAGGGCCATCCGCTCGACCGCGAGACCCAGATCGGCGCTCAGGTTTCGACCGCGCAACTCGAGAAGATCGAGAGCTACGTCGAGATCGGGAAGAGCGAGGGAGCCGAGCTACTGATCGGTGGGGATCGCGCCCACCTCGGTGGTGCGCTCGAAGGCGGCTACTACTTCGAGCCGACCGTCTTCAAGGGGACGAACGACATGCGGATCTTCCAGGAGGAGATCTTCGGTCCGGTCCTCTCGGTCACGACGTTCAAGACGGAGCAGGAGGCGCTCCAGATCGCGAACGACACGCTCTACGGCCTCGGTGCCGGCGTCTGGACACGAGACACGAGCAGGGCGTTCCGCATGGGCCGGGGCATCAAGGCCGGGCGCGTGTGGACGAACTGCTACCACCTCTACCCGGCTGGTGCCGCGTTCGGTGGCTACAAGAGCTCGGGTGTGGGGCGTGAGAACCACAAGATGATGCTCGACCACTACACCCAGACGAAGTGCATGCTCGTCTCCTACGACCCGAAGCCTCTCGGGTTCTTCTAGGCAATGGAAGCGGATCGTGTTCCTGGGATCGTCGCCACCGACGCCGCAATCGCGGAGATCAGGCGCCTGAGGGAGGAGCACGGTCCATTGATGTTCTTCCAGTCGGGGGGTTGCTGCGACGGCAGCTCCCCGATGTGCTTCACCGACGGCGAGCTGTTGCTCGGCCCGAACGACCTTCAGCTTGGCGACGTGGACGGTTGCTCGTTCCACATCGACGCGGCCCAGTACGAGCGCTGGAACAGCCCCTCGCTCGTACTCGACGTCTCCGCCGGCTCGGGCTCCAGCATGTCTCTCGAGGAGACCCACGGAGTCCACTTTGTCATCGCGCCACGCCCGGCACCCGCCCCCACTCGAGCCGGCGCCTCTCTGTCCTAACTGTGTGAGCCCAACTGGGCGTGGGCCGGTGTCACGTTAGGAGGCTGGTGGATACCTCGGTCGCCGCGATGTGACACACGCTGCTGCGCTGATTGGCAGGTCCGACCAAGAGCGCGAGGAGCGTTCCTCAGGACCTTCTGCTGCGGACGTTGTGGACCTGCCAGTAGGTCAGGAGCGCGATCGCACCTATGAAGAGCGCGACGATGCCGAGGACGAAGCCGAGGGCCGCGCGCAGTCGGCGAAGAGCGCGCGTGCCCTTAGCCACGGTGAGTTTCCGGCGGGGTTTGGAGACGTAGAAGGGTGTGGCCTGCACGGAGCCGGGGTGCGCCGATCGCAGCGACGGCAAGAACGGCGGCGAGTGCGCCGGCGCCGGTCATGGAGTCTGCGACGGTCGGGCCCGGTTCACGATCGCGGGTGGCGTCGTCGGGGACGTGTAGGCCGAGAAGTCGGGTGTTCATGCTGCTGCCCCGAGCGAAGCCTCGGCGAGTTCGAGCCCGCGGAAAGCGGCGTACGCGTAGGGATGCTCGAACACGTCGAGCGCCTCCTGGGCAGTGACGACGAGCTCGAACGAATCGGCGTTCTCGTCGATCACGGCGACGGCGAGCGAGTCGTCGGCCGGATACCAGATCAGGAAGACGTTGATCCCGTTGGTCGAGCGGTATGCCAGCTCACGACTGGCGGGAAGCATCTTGATCGAAGACACGACTGAACTCCTTGGCGCGGATTTGCTGATGGACGCACGCTCGCAGCCCGCGACAGCGGGCACAGTCCGGCGCACGCCACTGTTGGGGTACGGCTAGCTCCACTCTCGACGGGATGTCAGGTCGGTGAGATCGAGAGTCTCGGCGTCCTTCCGGTCGATTGCGGCTGAGCATCGTGGCTTCGACCTCGACCTCGACCTCGACCTCGACCTCGACCTCGACCTCGACCTCGACCTCGACCTCGGCCGGCCGCTAGGTGAACGCGTTGACCGCTCGTGCGACGATCAGGCCGAAGAGCGCGAGCGACACGGTCGACTGCACGAGCATTGTGTACTTGGCGCGATGCGTGAGCGGCATCACGTCCGTCGGACTGAATGCGGTCGAGTTCGTGAAGCCGAGGTGGAGATAGTCGAGAAAGACGGGCCTCCATCCAGGCGGTGCAACCTCGGGGCTCAGGTGCTGCGTGAAGGCGAAGTCGACAGGAAACGGGTCCCGTAAACGCGCGATCGGCCCGCCGCCATCGATCAGCCAGTAGAGAAGCGCGAAGGAGAGGTTGTTGCCGAGCCAGACCACACCCCCTGAGGCGAGGAGTTGGCTGGGCGAATTGGTGACACCTGTCCCTTTGATCAGGTCGTAGACGAGGAGAACTGTCGCCCACAATGCAGCGGCGACGAGGACGCAAACAAGCACGAGCGAGATGCGATGCTGCCAGCGTGTCCGCTTGGCGAGACCCACTGGGTCGGCCGTGAACAGAACAACAAGCAGCAGCGCCTCGACCGAGGGCAGGAGCCACGGCTGACGGATCGCTCGCTGGTTCGGCAACCAGAGCCGCAACCCGATATTGAGCCCCATGAACAGAATCAGCGCCACCGCGGGCGGAAAACGCGACTCTCCGAGCGAGGCCTTCTCCGGCCCGTTCGCCGCCGACCTATCCACATCGCTCGCGTCACCCCGGGCCACGACTCAATCGTCGCACAGACGCCGCATGGCTCACGCGTCAGCTTGGTTGCCCCTCCCCAGGGTCGCACTACGGCTCCCGCCGGGGCGCTCCTGCTTCAGTGGTCGTGGAGCGGCTCGCCGGGCTCGGTGGCCCGGATCGTTTGCCATGAGTCCCAGGTGATCTTGAGGATCACAAGTGTGATCGCGAGGCCGACGAGGGGGTCGGCGCGGGGAAGGCCGAGGCCGACGAGCAGGGCGCTGGCGATAACGCCGAGCGAAACGAACCCGTCGACGCGGGCGTGGTTGCCGTCGGCGACAAGTGCTGGGCTCGCGAGCCGTCTGCCCGCGCGCAGCCGTACTTGCGCCGCAATCTCGTTTGCGACAAAACCGATCAACCCCGCTGCTGCGAGCACCCAGAGATGCGTCAGCTCCTGCGGGTGAATCAGCCGCTGGATCGTTTCGTAGAGCGCGACGAGCGCGCTGATCAGGATCGCGGCGACAACCGCTAGCCCGGCGAGCTTCTCGCCCCGGAACGAACGGAGAAAGAACGCGATCCCGAGCGGAATCGCGGTCAGCGCGTCGCCGAAGTTGTGGATCAGGTCGGCAAGGAGCGCGACGCTGCTCGTTGCAACGAAGATCGCCGTCTGCGCGAGCGCTGCCACCAGGAGGATCGCGAGGGAGATCGAGACGGCCTTGACACCTTCACGGGAGCGAACGATCGAAGGGTCAACGAGCCCGTGTGAGTGATCGAGGACATCGTGGCCATGCGGTGCCCCGTGTGAATGGCCGTGGGAGTTGCTTGCGCTCATTTCCCAGTCCGCCCGGAGCAGTCAGCAGCAGCCGTCGGCGCAGCCTTCGCCCCGCCAGCTCTCACGGCCTTCCTTGAAAGCGACCGCCGCGATCACGAGCGCGGCAAGCGGGTCGGCCCACCACCAGCCGAAGAGCGCATTTGCCCCGAGTCCGACGAGCAATGCCACGGAAAGGTAGGCGCACAGGCTCGTCTGCGACGCTTCCTTCACCGCCGCGGACGAGTTCAGTCTCGTGCCGACGTGGCGCTTCGCGCGGGCCAGCAACGGCATCGTCGCAGCAGTGAACGTCGCGAGAGCTATTCCGACCCAGCTCGCCTGCGGATGATCGCCGTTCACGAGCGTGCGCACCGACTCAACGCCGACATAGGCGGCGAGGATGTAGAAGCTGATCGCGATCATCTGCTGTGCCCGCCGCTCTGCGTGGCTCGAGCCGATCCGGCTGCCGGTGAAGAGCCAGATGACGACGAAGCCGGCGATCGCCTCGATCAGGCTGTCGGCGCCGAAACCGATCAGCGCGATCGAGCCTGCTGCGAGGCCGGCAAGGAGAGCGATCAGGAACTCGACGACATGCCAGGCGATCCCACCCCAGGCAAGGAGTCGAGCCCGCCGCTCCCAGTGCAAGCGTTCGTCCGCCGACAGGCCCAGCGGTGAAGCGGGCCCAGTCAACGATCCGAGCTGGATCAGACCGCTCTCCGACCGGCTAGACACGCGCCTGAGTCCTCGACGCAAGCCCCAGCACGGAAGTGAGCAGCTCCCGTCCGTCGTCGGTCAGCGAGTAAAGCACCATCTTCCCTTCTCGCCGTGAACGGAGGAGACCGCGTTCGCGCAACAGACGGACGTGATGCGACACGAGCGCCTGGGGGCGCTCGACGATCCAGGAGAGATCACAGACGCAGAGCTCTTCGGCTTCCAACAGTGTCGCCGCGAGAACGAGCCGCGTCGGATCTGCGAGTGCGCCGGCCAGGCTCGCCGCACGGACGGCAGCTTCTGGCTCGATCCGCCGCGCTCGCAGACTCTCAGCAACCGGAAGGTCGAGGCAGAGCAGGTCGCAGCGATCGTCAGCTATCCCAACATTCTAACAATCGTTGGAATGAAGGCTGCCAACTCGGCAGCTGTTCAGCCCAGCCCACTCCCGCTGTTCTGAGCGGCTCTTGGGCGCTGTGAGGTTCTCTCAGTTCGCTCAGATCGCGGCAGTTCGGGACACGGTTGGGACACGCCCGCCCGAGCTAGTTCGACTACCACTGGGATGAGGGGGTCGCCTGACCGGGCTTGTGGAAGTGCCGAAATGGAGATCAGCAGTACTACCGATGTGAGTAGACGACCGAGTTGAGACGATCTGAGGGTCAAGAAGGAGGTGTGGGATGAGTACCCATGCGATCAAGCATCACGACGCCTCGCCTTCTCGGATCTCAGCCGATGCTGCGCAGCAAATCCGCTGGCTCGCCGGAGGGTTGGCATTGGGCTTCCTCGTGCCGTTCGTGTTCGCGGATCGACTGAACGTGCAGCGTGATCTCTACTACGGGGTTTATGCCGTCTCAGTGTTCGGATTCTTCGTGCTCTGGACACGAGCGACCGGACAGTCGATCGCGGAGATGGTTCGCCGTCGCTGGATGCTTGCCGTGGCGCTCGGACTTGGGTGCGCTGCACTACTGGCGCTGATGGTGCTGCGCGTCGAGGACGCGACCGCAAGACCGGACAACCTGACGGTCGCGGGAGCGGTGCTCTGGCGCGGCGTCGTCTACGGCGCAACCGACGGCCTGCTGCTGTCGGCGTTCCCGATCCTGGCTGTGTTCGCCGCGTTCGCCGGGACAAGACTCCGGGGAGAGACGTGGGGCAAGGTTCTGATCGGATTCGTCGCGATTCTCGCGTCGGTTGCCATGACGGCTGCCTACCACCTCGGCTACAGCGACTTCCGTTCTTCGCAGCTTCGGTCGCCAATGACGGGAGACGTGGTGTGGAGCATCCCCACGCTCGTCACTCTCAACCCGATCGGCGCTCCGATCGCTCACATCGGACTGCACACGAGTGCCGTTTTGCACAGCTACAACACCGACCTGTTCCTGCCACCGCACGAAGACCGGCCGCGTGCAGCAGTGATAGGGAGCTAATTACGAGAGCGCACAGTTCTCGGACTCAAACTGGCTGTCTTCTTGAAGAACGGCTGCCACACAACCCCAACGACGCACGCGCCCACCCAGGCAGTAAGAAGCAGAGACGCCACAAGTTCCCTCAGCATCGCGAACCCCCTCTCCTAGACCCGCTACAGAAGTCTCATCAGTACTCAGAGAACAGCGACTGTCAACCTCCGACCCTGTGCTGCCCCCGTCTCGTTGAGCCCTTCGGTGCCGTGCTCGCGGAACGGACTACTGCGTGAGCGAGCGCCTGCTCACCGCCGACCAAGTGGCCGCGCTCCTACAGGTGCCGACGACGTGGGTGTACCGGGCAGCACGCGAGGGCGAACTGCCGAGCGTCCCGCTCGGACGCTACGTCCGCTTCGACGCGGCTGCCATCGAGAAGTGGGTCGCCGACCGGAAGGCGAGCCGGTGACGACGCAGCGGACACGCCTGCATGCCGCCGAAACAGCGAACGGCCCGGAGCGGCATGCTCGGGCCGCTCCGAGGATGGGCCGTGTTGGGATCGAACCAAGCGACCTTGGGATTATAAGTCCACCCTCACAGGCTGCAGCAAACCGCAACAGACTGAATCTGCCTGCAATTCGCCGCTTTCAGCGCTGCACCAAACTGCAACAAACTGCGACGAACGGAGACAGGCCGGTACGCTCATCACGGCCTCGCCTTTTTGGGTGCGTCGAGGAAATGAGGGCGCGAATAGCGTCGCACCCGTCGTTTGCGAAAGTGTTTCCGGCGGGTTAGTGAGCCTCTTCCCACGTCCCCGCCCGCGCCTGCATCGCCCGCCACTCCTCTGCGACCTGGAGGTGCGTCGCGAACCAGACGTCCTCATGGCCCGCGATATAGGTGAGCAGCTCGTCGAGCATTGCGATCCGCGGGTGTCGGCCGATGCAGAACGGGTGGATCACGAGTAGGAAGCAGCCGCCGACCGCATATGAGCCGTCGAACTCCGCCTTCCAGATCTCGAGCACCTGGGCCGGCGTCGCGTAGCCGGACATGTAGGGGAAGAAGTTGAAGAGGAAATACGGCGCGTCGTCGAGTTCCCAGCTGACAGGTAGTTCGACGAAGTCGCGCAGCTGCCCGCCGAGGACGGGCACGCGCGGCCGGTATGGTTCGTCGTGGCCGAAGAGGCTTGAGTCGTAGGCGAAGCCGAACTCCTCCAGGAGATCCGCCGTGTTCGGCCCGAGAGCGAACGGCGGCGACCGGTTGCCGCGCGGCTTCGTCCCGAACATTTCCTCGATCCGGCCGATCCCGCGCCGCATCAGCTCGCGCTCCTCCTCGACCGGGATCTCGAGCACGCTCTCGTGGTAGTAGCCGTGGTAACCGATCTCGACGTCGTGGGCGGCGATCTCGCGACAGGCGTCGGGGTGATCGTCGATCACTTGGCCCGGAACCATGAAGGTCGCAGGGATCTCGTGCTTGCGCATCATGGCCAGGATGCGCGGGATGCCGGCGCGGATGTCGTAATCGCCGCGCGAGAGTGGGCTCGGCGTCGTCAGCTTGAACGTGCCGCTCCAGAGCGTCTCTGCGTCGAAGTCGACCGAGATCGTGACTGCACAGCGATACTTGCCCTTCCAGGTCATTGTCGCCCCCTTAGCGTTGCGGTTTCCACGACGAGCTGCGAAAGATCTGGCCAGCGGCTCTGGACGTCGGCAGTGGCCAACCAGAACGCGTGAGCGGCGCCGAGCACGTGCGCCTCGGTCCAGGGCGGCCCGGTGAACTGGACGCCGACCGGAATGCCGAGATGGTCGAAGCCGGCTCGCACGGCGCACGTCGGCAGTCCGGCGAGGTCCTGCGGGACCGTGTAGCTCATGACTAGCCGGCGGAATTCGGTCGGCGAGCCGAGGTGGTCGATCGTCTCCTCTCCGATCTCGCAGGGGGGGCCCGCGGATACCGGCGTCAGGAGCAGGTCGACTTCGCGGAAGACGCGCGCGAACCCGGCCCGGAGCCGCTGTCGTTCGGCGGCGGCGCGCAAGTACTCGACGGTACCCTCGCTCGCGGCCATCTCGAGGCGGCCGCGGACGTCTGCGCCGTACTCTTCGGCCCGATCCGGGTACAGGCCGGCTTCGCGATGGGTGAAGAGCGCCTCGGCCCGCTGCGTCGCGCCGAAAGTCTCGTAGACGGTGGCCGCCTCCGGGAGGCCGACTTCGTCGACTCCGGCCGCGAGTCCGGCGACCGTCCGCACAGCCTCGTTGAAGATCGCGGCGACGTCGGGTGTGAGCGGAACCTGGTGGAGGTCGGGGCAGATGCCGATCCGTGCTCCTTCGAGACCGCGGGCGAGCGCACCGTGGACGTCCGCGAGGGGCACGTCCTCGGTCGACGGGTCGCCTGGGTCGTAGCCAGCGATCGCCTGGAACAAGAGGGCGGCGTCGGCGGGCGTCCGTGCCATGGGCCCGGGGTGGTCGAGGCTGTGGGCGAGCGGCCAGGCCCCCGCGAGGCTGATCCGCCCGTAGGTCGGCTTGAAGCCGACGACGCCGCAGAACCCGGACGGGACGCGGATCGACCCGCCTGTGTCGCTGCCGAGCGCGAGCGGGATCTGGTGGCTGGCGACCGCGACCGCGGACCCCCCGCTTGAGCCGCCCGAGATCCGATCCGGCGCCCACGGGTTCCGGCTCGTCCGCAGCAACGTGTTCACCGACGAGATCCCCCAGGCGAACTCGTGGGTCTGCGTCTTCCCGACAAGGATCGCTCCCGCGGCGCGGGCTCGGCGCACGGCCTCGGCGTCGGCGGCGGGCACGTGGGCGGCGAACATCGGCGACCCATAGGTCGTGACGACGCTCTCGCTGTCGAATAGGTCCTTGACCCCGAACGGGATGCCCGCCAGAGGACCATGGGCATCGCCTCGAGCGAACGCCTGCTCGGCTGCATGCGCCTCGCGCCGCGCCCGGTCGAGGCAGAGCGCGTTGAAGGCGCAAAGCCGGCCGTCGAGGCGCCCGATCTGCTCGGCGCAGGCGTCGAAGGCCTCGACGGGCGAGACCTCGCGCGAGCGATACGCTTCGCGCAGCTCGAGCGCCGACAGCCGCGTGAGATCGGTCATGGGCTCGGCATCGCCTCTCTGGCAGGAGGCTCCGCAGCGGCGCCCCCGCCTGCCCGGTCGCGGAGGATGGTCTTGAGGCGGACGGCGGCGTCGATCGCTCTCGTCTGCGGCACGTCGATACCGAGGAGGTCGGCGATCTCGATCACGGCGCCGGTAAGGCAGTCGATCTCGAGTGGCTTGCCCTCCTCGTAGTCCTGCAGCATCGAGGTGCGGTGGTCGCCGACGCCGATCCCCGCCTGGAGCCGTCGGTCGATCGAGACGGGCATGGTGATCCCGAGTGCCTCACCGAGGCGGGCGCACTCCACCATGATCGCGCGGGCGAGCGCGACGGCCTCGGGCGCGAGCGCGAGCTCGCCGAGCGTCGCCCCCGTCACCGTCGTGGCGGGGTTGAAAGCGACGTTGCCTATCAGCTTCAGCCACAGCTGCTCGCGAATCTGGCTCTCGATCGGGCACTTGAGGCCGCCAGCGACGAGCGCGGCGGAGATGACCCGGCACCGCTCGCTCGTCGAGCCGTCGGGCTCTCCGATCGCAAAGCGGGTGCCCTCGACGTGGCGGACGACCCCAGGCTCGACGAGCTCGGCAGCGGGGTAGGTGACGCACCCGACCACGCGGGACGGGTCGATCGAGTGGGAGACGATCCCGCCTGGGTCGACCCGGTCGACGAATGTTCCCTCGTGGACGCCGCCGAACGACTGGAAGAACCACCACGGCACCCCGTTCTGGGCCGGTAGGACGACCGTGTCGTCCCCGAGCAGCTCGCCGAGCCGGGGCGCGAGCTCGGGAATGCTGTACGCCTTGAGGCCGACCACCACGACGTCTGCATCCCGCACGGCTTCGAGATCGTCGGTCGCCGGAACGAGTGCCTCGAAATCTCCTCGCGGGAAAGCACGCGGACGCCGTTCTGCTGCAGGGCCGCGAGCTGAGGGCCCCGGGCAATGAGCACCACTTCCGAGCCGCCGCGGGCGAGTGATGCGCCGACGTACGAGCCGATCGCCCCGCTCCCGAGGATGACGAACCGCATGCTCAGTCCTCCCCGAAGTGGGCAGCCATCCTCGGCCGCTGAACCTTGCCGGTTGGGGTACGCGGGATGCTCTCGACGACATGAACCAACTCGGCACCTCTGCAACCCCGCCAACAGGGCGGCACAGTGGGCGACCACCGTGGCCTCCGTCACCTCCGCGCGCGGGA
>CAWATN010000017.1:0-294509 GCA_963784945.1 uncultured Thermoleophilia bacterium
CACCTCGTCACCCTTCTCGTGCCCGAAGAGGTCGTTGACCTGCTTGAAGTGGTCGAGATCGAAGAGGACAACTCCCAGCGGGCCACCGGAACGATCTGCCTGTGCGACCATTCGCTTGAGCGTGTCCTCGATCGCCCGCCGGTTGGGGAGACCGGTGAGACCGTCGGTCAAGGCCCGTGCCTGAGAGAGGGCAAGGTTGCGCAGGTTGGCGAGCACCGGAGACGCCTGCGTCATCGACTCCTCGATCCGACGTCGGCCGAGCGACTCGAGCACGCCAGGGTGTCGCACGAGCACTGAGCCAATCACCTCGCCACCCACCAGAGAGGGCACGCACGTCGAGTTACCCTCCGTCCGCCCGCAGACGTCACACGTGAGTAACGGTTCCTGGCCGACGCCGCGCTCGTGCATCTTGCCGAGGCGCACGGCGAGGCACGAATCGGGCGTCGCCGTCTTGAGCAGTTCGTAGAGAGCCGATCTCGCGTCGATTTCCGTCATCGGCTCCAGGCGGTCGTGACTGTTGTTGCGGTTGAGGACGAGGACGTCACCGCCGTCGAGTGAGCGCTCGAGATGACGCTTCAGTAACCCATATGCCTCCTCCTCGTCGCGGGTGATCTGCATCACCTCGGTGAACTCGCGCTGCGTCTCGTGGTAGCCACGCTCTGCCTCGATGCGTCTCTGGTCGGCGGCCTGCGACCGATCCTGTTCGACGAGCGACCGCCGCGCGCTCCGAAATCCGAACGCGCCGACGAGGAGGAGCGCGAGGCCGGCCCCCGCCATCCCGATCGGAGCCCATCCTGCGGCAGAGATCAGCGATGGAACGGGGGATCGATCGAGGACGACGACGGTCCAGTCGTTTGCGTTGTGCGGAGCACGCGTGAGGCGTCGGAAGGCCGCACGATGCCCGTCGATTGTCGTTGCACCGGTCGGCGCGCCGACCGTGGCGATCTGTCTGAAACGTCTGTCCTTCGGCTGCCCGAGGGGAGCGCCAACGCGCTGTGGCTCGAGGCTGTCGACGATCACTCTGCCGGTCGTAGATTCGATAATCGCGACATCGACACCGTGCGCGATCGAGGTGGCCTCCTGCTGGAAGGAGGCGATGGAAACCTCGAAATGGATGATCGCCCGAGCCGGCCGCCCCGTGCGTGGGAGCGGGGTCGAGTTCGAGACCACCCAGGTCTTCGTGTCCGGTGAGATGTACGGTTTCGCCTGGTAGACCTGGCCGGCGCGAAGAGCGAATGTCGGCGCGAAAAAGGGGTTCTTCGACTCGTCTGGCGACAGATCACCGAGCGGCGCACGGACGCCGTCAACGAAGCGGGCGTTCTCGGGGCCACCATGGTCGATGAAGCACACCTCGCTGATGCTCGAGGCATACAGTTGCTCGATATATGCGAGTCCGTCCTCGGACTCACGGATGCTCTGCGTTCTCGCGTGAATCTTGCCGAGCCGCCGACCCGGATCGCTGTAGAAAGAGCCAAAGGCTGGGTTGTGAGCGGTGAGCAGGATGATCGAGCGGGCCTTGCCGAAGTAGTCCTCGACCTGTACCGCTTCATTGCCGGCGCTCGTCGCAAGTCGTTGGTCTGTTCGGCTCCGATCCTGGTGTCTGTTACTGAGGCCGAACGCGATGCTTCCCGCCAGCAGAAAGGCACTCAGACCGACTGCGAGGAAGGCGACCGCACGCACACGAGTGATTTCGGTTGTACGTACTCGCACGATCTCCCCCGAAAGGGGGATGCCTCGGCGACGACTCGCTGCCTAGGACCGGGTCTCGATCAGGCGAGAAGCCACTCGTTTGCACGTAGGAGCGGCACCGCCGCCCCGCCCGTCTCGATGCCGTCGACCTCGACCTCCGGGCCGCCGATCATGAAGTCCGTGTGCACGATCGAGTCGTTGCAGCCGAGCTCGACGAGCTGTTTCGTCTCGAGCTCCGCAGGTACGTCGAGCGTCTTCGGAAATCCCAGACCGTAGGCGATGTGACAGGCCGCATTCTCGTCGTAGAGCGTGTCGAAGAAGACGAGCCCGGTCTGGCCGACGCGGGACTCGCCGTCCACGAGAGCGACCTCGCCGAGGTACGCCGCGCCCTCGTCGGTTCGCATCTCCTCGCGGACGATGTCCGCGCCGCTCGATGCTCCTACATCGACGACGCGGCCACCTTCGAATCGCATCGTGAGATCGCGAACGATCTGGCCGTTGACGGCGAGCGGCACCGTGGAGCGGACAAAGCCTTCTGTACGCAGCCGATGTGGTGTTGTGAATATCTCCTCGGTCGGCATGTTCACGACCTCTTCGAACCCAGCGACGGTCTGTTCCGATCCGGCGCCCCAGCGAGACTCGGGCATCAAGCCGACCGTCAGGTCGGTGCCCGGGCCTCGAAAGTGGACGGCGTCAAAGCGTCGTTCGTTGAGCAGCGCGGCGCGATCCTTGAGCCGTGCAACGTGTGTGCGCCAGGCGGCGACCGGATCGTCCTCGTCGAGCCGCGTGGCGAAGGCGACCGCCTCCCAGAGTCGCTCCACATCAGGTTCGCCGAACACCATTTGCGCCCACCCGGGATTCGGGTAGCCGACGATCGTCCATGCGATCCTTCCGTCTTCGGTTGCTGCGAGGGCGCGCTGGGCGGCGATCCGTGGTCGCGTCTTCGCGACGCGAGCTGGGTCGAGATCGGCCAGCAACTCGGGCTCGGGGTCGCCGCTGATGGCTATCAACGCCCCGTTCGTCGTCGCGAGCTCGTCGATGAGCGCGAGGAGCCACGGCGAGGACCATTCGAGCGAGTCTTCGGGTGCGTGCAGAATCCGCGATCTCTGTAGGTGTGGGTCGGCGTAGCTCGTTTCGACGTACCGCGCGCCACGTTCGTACGCGACTTCCGCCAGGGCACGGATGAATGGAAGGTGGTCGGGGTGCCCACCGATTCGGAGGAGCTGCCCCGGCTGGAGGTTGACGCCTACCTCCACGGCGAGGCGTGCGTACCGGGCGAGGCGTTCGTCAGGATTCATGCCGCCCAGCCTACTATCGGCCGCGCCCGTTCATCCGTAGCTCTGCCGCGGTGCCGTGGTAGCGTCCCTGCCGTGCTGCTCACGATCACGACCACCGGCAAAGTGACGCTCCTGATCGTCGCCGGCGCGTTCATCGCGTGGGCGCTGATAACGGCGATCTGGATTCCCAAGCGAAACGCCGAATTCCCGGCCACCTTGACCGCGTTCATACTCGTCTCGGCCCTGTTCCTCGTAGCTCAGTTGGGTGCCGTGTACTGGGTGACCAGCACGCAGGAGGTCGAGACCGAGGCGGTCGGCGGCGAGGCCGGTGGGGCCGAGACCGTTCCGACCGTGCCGACACCCGGGGAGACCACGTCGAATGGGGACCCCGAGGCAGGCGGAGACGCTGACGTCGTGGCGGGCAAGGAAATCTTCGCGTCAGCAGGCTGTGTCAACTGCCACACGCTCGCCGACGCAGGCGCGACTGGAAACGTCGGTCCGAACCTGGATGAGGCGAAACCACCGGCCGCTCTCGTCGTCGATCGCGTCACGCACGGAAAGGGCGTCATGCCGCCGTTCAGCGACCTGACGGAGAAGCAGATCCAGGACGTCGCGGCCTACGTGTCGTCCGTCGCCGGCACGAAGTAGCCCCGGGCGCTCGGCAACTCGCATGCGAGGCATCATGTGTCGCCGCCGCTGCGGGTACGCTTTCGGGGCTACGGAGAGGTGTCCGAGTGGCCGAAGGAGCGCGACTGGAAATCGCGTAAGTGCCGAAAGGTGCTTCGCGGGTTCAAATCCCGCTCTCTCCGCTAGAAAGGGGCCCCGGCGGGCCTCTTTCTCGTAGCGGAACCAGACCCGACCAGAGAGATGGACTGACAAGTGCACACGATTCAGATCACCGGTGTCCTTCGAGACAGGCAGCCGTGAGCAGTAACCACACGCAGCGGCACTCGAACGTCGGTGTCGTGTCCGTTGAGGCGGTCGAGGCGCCCGAGGTGATCACATCAGCGTGGATCGACGAGCAACTCGCGGACGTGTTCGAGCGTTGCGACGTGCGGCCCGGCCTGCTCGAGGAGATTGCAGGGATCACGGAGCGCCGCTGGTGGCCGGAAGAGATGCGCTTCGACAAGGCAGCGGCACTCGCAGGCGAACGAGCGATCGTTGCCGCCGGCATCGATCGTGCCGAGATCGGCATGCTGATCTCGACGTCGGTCTGCAGACACCATCTGGAGCCGTCGGTCGCCTGTGCAGTGCACCACCACCTAGGCCTATCGCCAGGCTGTCTCAACTTCGACCTCGGCAATGCGTGCCTGGGCTTCGTCAACGCGATTCACCTCGCTGCCACTGCGATCGACGCAGGTCAGATCAGGTACGCACTGATCGTCGACGGTGAGGGAGCGCGGCATACGCAGCTCACGACTATCGCGCGGCTGCAGGAGCACGCTCACGTCACGGCCGACGTCTACGACGAGTTTGCGAGCCTGACGCTCGGCTCGGGCTCTGCGGCGATGGTGCTCGGCAATCTCGACGCGAGCCCACAGGCGCATCGGCTCGTCGGCGGGATCTCCCGCGCGGCCACCAAGTATCACGAGATTTGCGTCGGCGACCTCGAGCGGATGAGGACGGACACGAAGGCTCTTCTCGAGGCCGGCCTCGAACTGGCCGGAGAAGCCTGGGCCGAGTCAGCCGCCGACTTCAACTGGCTCGACGGCATCTCCTGGTACGTCCTTCATCAGGTCAGCTCGGTGCACACGAAGTTTCTCTGTGCGACGCTCGGGGTCGACGAAGCCCGGGCACCGCTGACGTTTCCGACCCAGGGCAACATCGGCCCTGCGTCGATCCCCTTCACACTTGCGGGAGTTCAGGGCGAGATAGAACCGGGCGAACGGGTTCTCTGCATGGGAATGGGATCGGGCCTGAACGCTAGCGTCGCCGAGATCATCTGGTGAAATCCGCTCGGGCCGTGTTCGATGCGGGCCGTCTCGAGCGACTGGGGATCGAAGCGGCCTGGTCGCGCGTTGTCGGAGTGACCGGCGCGGACGGCCGGGAGCTGCGGGTTCACGCCTTGGACGCTGCGCCGAGTGACGGTCAGCCGCCACCATTGACGGTGGTCTGCGTGCACGGCAACCCGACCTGGTCGTTCATGTGGCGGTCCTTCCATCGTCGTCTCGGCGACCGCTACCGAGTCGTCGCAATCGACCAGCTTTCGATGGGGCTCTCGGAGCGCACCGGCCGAAGGGTGTTTGCCCAACGAGTCGACGATCTCGAGCGCATCCTCGGAGCACTCGCGGTCGATGGCCCAGTTGTCCTCGCAGCGCACGACTGGGGCGGGCCCATCGCCCTCGGCTGGGCGCTCGAGCATCGGGAACGCGTGCGGGGGATTCTCCTTTGCAACACCGGCGTTGCCATGCCGCCGAGCGGAGTACCGCTCCTGATTCGGTTGGCCGGATCGCGTGCGCTCCGGAGCCTCGCGTGCCGCCGCACGTCACTTTTCGTGCGGGCCACGCTCGCAGCGCCGGGTGGGCCGATCGGCAAAGACGCTAGACGCGGGTACCTCTCTCCCTATGCGGCGCGGGCAAACAGGCGTGGAATCGAAGACTTCGTGGCGGACATCCCGACAACGCCGGCACACCCGTCCTACGGAGCGCTAGAGACCGTCGCTGCACGTCTGCCGGAGCTCGACTGTCCCGTCCTCCTTGCCTGGGGCGAACGCGATCCGGTGTTCCACCTCGACTTCGCAGCGGACCTGCGAACCCGGCTGCCGCAGGCCGAGCTCCACCGCTTCCCACTCGCAGGACACCTCGTTGTGGAGGAGGAAGACGTCGCGGCGTTGGCCGAGAAGTGGATCGCGCGACTGCTGGCTCCCGAACCCGAGGCGGAAGTACCCCGTCCGCCGGGAGAGCCAGGCGCGCTGTGGTCAGCGCTCGTCGCTCGGGAGAACGACCCTGCAACCGCGGTTGTCGTGGGCGACGGGCCTTCGCTCTCGTTTGCGGCGCTCGCTCAACGGGTGGCCGAGCTCGGACTGGGGATGCGGCAAGCGGGCGTCGGCCAGGGCGACCGCGTGGCGGTGCTCGCCCCTGACCCTCCAGACTTCATCGCCGCCGCCTACGCGTGTTGGGTGATCGGAGCTGTGGCGGTCGTTGTCGATCGCGGTCTCGGGCTGCGTGGTCTCCCGCGGGCACTGCGCAGTGCGGAGCCTCGCTGGCTGCTCGGCACGCGCAAGACGCTCGGCGTCGCGCGGTTGCTGCGGTGGGTGCCGAGTGCCCGTCGGCTCGAGATCACGGCTCTCGCTCATGAGGGAGGGAAGCAGGGGACGAAACTTTCAGCCGTTGTCGCGAGCTTCGAATCCGCGACCATCGTGCCTGCGGCCGTGGTCTACACCTCGGGCGCAACCGGACCGGCCAAGGGCGTGCTCTACAACCAGGGACAGATGGCAGCGCAGTTTGCCGCCGTGCGCGAGTGCTACGCCATCGGTCCCGGAGACCGCCTCGTTGCCGCCTTCGCCCCCTTCGCGCTCTACGGCCCGGCGCTCGGCATTCCCGTCGCGGTCCCTGACTGCGACATCACGAAGCCGGCATCCCTGCGTGCCGACCGGCTCGCCGCTGCCTGCGCTGCGATCGACGCGACGATCCTCTTCGCTGCACCGGCAGCTCTCAACGGCGTGCTGGAATCGCAGGAGGCCGTTGGGGCGGCCGGGCGTGAGGCTCTCGGGGCGCTCCGCCTCGTGCTGTCGGCTGGTGCACCGGTGCCGCGAGGGACTCTCGAGGCGTTCAGTCGCCTCGTTCCCGGGGCCGAGTTGCACACGCCGTATGGCATGACCGAGGTGTTGTCGGTGACTGACATCGACCTGCTGGAACTCGCCGACATCGGGCCGGGCCGAGGCGTCTGCGTCGGACGTCCGCTCGCAGGCGTCGGGTTGCGGATCGAGCCGTTGGACGGAGGCGGCGAAAGCGGAGAGATCGTCGTCACTGCTCCATGGCAGTCGACAGGCTACGACGGGCTCTGGGCGACGACCGACCAGGCCCGCACGGTTGACGATGAGGGTGTCGCGTGGCATCGCACGGGTGACGTCGGCCACCTCGATCCGGACGGGCGGCTGTGGGTCGAGGGCCGGATGGCGCACATCGTCGACACCGTCAACGGGCCCGTGACGCCGGTGCCGCTCGAGGTCGCTGTCACGACGTCAACGGAGCTGCGCTGTGCGGTGACCGGCGTTGGCCCACCGGGCTGTCGACAGGTCGTCGTTGTCGTCGAGCGGGGAGGAAAGGCGGGTCTCGCTGGTCACGCCGTCGATCGTTCCGTTCGACGAGCAGTTGCGCCAACGGCGGTTGCCGCCGTGCTCACGGTGCCTAGCCTTCCTGTCGACCGCCGTCACAACTCGAAGATCGATCGCACCCGCCTCGGACACTGGGCTGAGGCTGTTCTCTCCGGTGGCCCGGCTCCGAGGCACGCTTAGTGCGCGTCCTCGTCACCGGAGGCTCGGGCCTGCTCGGACGGACGACGATCGCCGCGCTCGCAGAGCGCGGCCACGAGGTCGTGTCGCTGCAACGCACCCGTAGCCCGGATCTCGCGTACGAGCAGGTACTCGCGGACATCTGTGACACCGAGGCGGTTGCGGCTGGCAGTGACGGGATGTGACGCCGTCATCCACGGCGCTGCGCGCGTCGGCGTCGTCGGAAGTCGCGAGGAGTTCCGCCGGGTCAACGTTGGTGGCACCGAGTCGGTCGTCGTCGCCTGCCGCAAGTCTGGCGTGCCGCGCCTCGTCGTTGTCTCCTCACCGTCCGTTGGCTACGAGTCCGTACCGACGGTCGGGGCAGGCGCCGAGAGGCCGATCACCGCCAGGCACGACCGCTCGTGGTACTCGGAGTCCAAAGCGGAGGCCGAGCTCGCCGCCCTCGCTGCAAACGACTCCGCCCTCGCCGTAACCGCGATCCGCCCACATGCGATCTGGGGTCCGGCTGACACGCAGCTCGTCGGGCGGATCGTCGAGCGTGCGCGGGCCGGACGGCTGTTCCTCGTCGACGGTGGCCGGGCCTTGATCGACACGACCTACGTCGACAACGCCGCCGACGCTCTCGTCATGGCAGCCGAGCAACTCGATCAGGGCGGGGGGCTCGCCGGCAGCGCTTTCGTGGTTTCGAACGGCGAGCCGTTGCCCGTGCGAGTCCTTCTCGAGCTCATCTGCGTTGCCGCCGGGGTGCAGCCACCGAAGAGGGATATCCCACTCTGGCTCGCCCGGGGTCTCGCGGGGGTGGCCGAGCGGGCCTCGACCAGGTTCCGTCCGGACGCCGAGCCACCTGTCACACGGTTTCTCGTCGACCAGCTCGCCCTGGCCCACTGGTTCGATCCACGCCCGTTCCGAGAGGTCACGGGCTGGCGGCCGACGGTCAGCGTGGCTGAGGGAATGCGCCGACTCGCCGCTTGGTACGCAAGCTGAGCCGGTGCTGCAGTTCTGCTGGGAGGGAGAAGGGCGGCAGCACCCCCTGAGAGTGTGCTGCCGACCCGGGGTTGGATATCGGCAACGCCGCGCGATTGCCTTAGCCGGTTCGGCCCACCCGAACGCCGAGAATCTGTCGACTCCGGCGGAGAAGGTTCCTTCGGTCGAGCGTCGAACATCCCTCATGGCCGGGTCCGGGCATCTTCTGCGGCGTCTCGCACCTTCCCCTCCCCTGAGAAGTGCGGGTGCCTTGCCGGATCCGGCCTACACCATTCATAGCGGCAATGGGGGTTGCTCTGCCCGAGCAACCGTCGCATGAGAGGGGACCAGGACGAAACCCGCCTTTGGAGGTGGGTCTCGTCAGTGCAGCGGAGAGGACGGAGACTGTGAGCGGGAGGGGATCGTGTATGTCAGTATCTCGTCCACGCTTTGCACGGGTTCGCTCACATCAGCATGGTCGTGGCGCTCACCCTGGCAGGGAACATTCACGCTCGGGCGGCGGCGGGATGATGCGCGACGCAATGATTGCGCAGATCTATGAAGGTACGCAAGATCCAACGTCTCGCAATCGCGCGAGAGATGGTCGGCGAATAGTTTGAGACGGAGTGCTTTCGATCGGGTCTGTGAGTCTGAGGCTTCGGATTGGGTTAGTCTCGAGCATTGCATCGACGTCTTGGTGACGGCGATTTCAAGGCTTGAATCGTTCTGTATTCACCGCGACGAGGGCTAGCGGTGCAGAAGCTTCGACTCGGGGTCGTCGGCGCCGGGATCATCGGCCTAGCTGTCGCACGGCGGCTCGGCGAGCTTCGGCCTGATTCGAGCGTGACTGTGATCGAGAAGGAGCAACACATCGCGTCGCATCAGACCGGTCACAACAGCGGTGTCGTTCACGCCGGCATCTACTACACGCCCGATTCTCTCAAGGCGCAGCTGTGCCGGCGTGGTGGCGGGCTTCTCCGCGCGTACTGCGAGGAGCGCGAGATTGCCTTCGAGGAGTGTGGGAAGCTGGTCGTGGCGCTCGATGCAGGCGAGATCCGAAAGCTGCGCGAACTAGAGTCTCGCGCAGAGGCGAACGGTGTTCCCGGGATGCGCTGGCTGGATGGGGACGAGCTCCGCGAGGTTGAGCCGCACGCGGCCGGACTCGCGGGCCTTTACTCCCCGACAACTGCCATCACGGACTATCGAGCGGTTGCACGAGCATTCGCCGCCGACATCAGCTCGGCGGGGGGCCGGATCGCACTCGGCGCAGAGGTGTCGGGGATCGCCGTAGCCGGGAGCATCGTGCAGGTCGCCACGTCCGAAGAGACGTTCGAATTTGATCGCCTCGTCCTCTGTGGCGGCCTTCACTCGGATCGGCTCGCCCGCAGCGCCGGCGACACCCGCGAGCCGACCATCATCCCGTTCCGCGGGGAGTACTACCGCCTGATCTCAGAGCGTGAGGGACTCGTCCGCGGGCTGCTCTATCCAGTACCCGATCCGGCGTACCCCTTTCTCGGTGTCCATTTCACCAGAAGGATCTCCGGAGGTATCGACGTCGGCCCGAACGCGGTCTTGGCTCTATCACGGGAGGGGTATCGCCGCCGCGACGTCCGGCTCGCCGACCTCATGGAGACCCTGAAGTCGCCCGGGTTTCGGGCTCTCGCCAGCAAGCATTGGCGTATGGGGGTGCGCGAGATGCGCGGCTCGCTGCTGAAGCGGGCCTTCGCCGCGGAGGCATGCCGCTACGTTCCTGAACTTGCCGCCGCTGACCTCGTTCCTGCACCGGCGGGTGTGCGGGCACAGGCGATCGATCCAGATGGGTCGCTCGTCGACGATTTCCGGATCCGGCGCATCGGTCCGGTGACAGCCGTTCGCAACGCGCCTTCCCCCGGTGCGACTTCCGCTCTCGCAATCGCGGAATATCTGGCCGACATCGCCCTCACCGACTAGCAGTCTCAGGCGGCGGCCCTGTCCATACCCAGCATCTCGGCCAATGCGGCACGATGGTGACGAGGCCTTACATACGAGGGTTTCCGCGCGCGAGGGCGAGTACTTTCGGACTACGGGAAGATGCTGAGGAAGTCGCAGTGCGTCCGCCTAGTGCGCCAGCTGCGCGCCAGTCCTCACCCCTCTCAGGTCTCCACCAGCGTATGCCAAAAACGGTGAGCGGGAGCGGTTGGGTCGACTGTCGAGATAGGCCGGATCTCGCGTGCTATGCGGGATCCGGCCCGTCCAGCGGAGAGGGAGGGATTTGAACCCTCGGTCCACCGTTAAGACGGACAACGGTTTTCGAGACCGCCGCATTCGACCGCTCTGCCACCTCTCCGAGCGGATGGAAGCTTAGCCCGATCCGGGCTCGTCCGAGCGCTCAGGCGTCTTCGGGGCTCGCCGATCCACTCGTGCTCGAAGAGATCGTGCCCGAGACCGTGCTGCCTGAGACCGTCCAGTCGGCGCGCACCGTGCGGGTGCCGCCGCCGGGAAGCGTGCAGCTGCCCGTGAAACCGCGCTCGTCGAGCGAGGTGATCGTCCCTTCGCATGGCGTCGAGCCCGCGAAGCGCACTTGAAGCGCGCTGTCCGTAACTCGGTTGTCCCCTGTGAGAAGGTCGATTCTGAACTCTGACGTGGGAGCGGCCGTGCCCCGAATCGAGACGACACCGGAGCCTGTGTTGTCGATCGTCGCGCTCAGGTCGCCGTTGATCTCCGGAACCGCGCGGGCAGCGCGCTTTGCAGGAGTCGAGCTCGACGCCGGCTGGGGTAAGGCTGCAAGTCCGAGGACAGCCACGAGAGCGCCGCCTGCTGCTGCCAGCCCGAACCCGACCCGCCTCGCTGCCGGCGCCTTCCCGAACCGCAGAGCGGCGGCGACGGCAACGGCAGCGACGGTCACGGCATAGAGCCAGAGCAGCCAGTTCTGGTCGCGGTCGGTGCCGCTGAGAATGCCGTGTGCCGTTCCGAGGAGCCAGACGGCGAGGGTCGCGTAGTGCGCGCGACGCCAGATCCGGTACGGGAGTCGCGATCGGAGGCGATTCGTGACCGAGACCGCGAGGAGCAGTTCGAGTGCCACGATGCCGAGCCCCGTCGCGAGGGGACGGTAGGTAGCCGTGAACGGGACAAAGAGTTGCGTTAGCGAGAACGGCACGACCGAGTCGAGCGCGACTGCTCCGACGTGAACCGCAAGGAACACTCCCGCCAGGATCCCAAGGAACCGGTGCACGTCTTCCACCGCGAAGCGGGGGAGACCTGGGACACGCCGCTTGCCTGCGAGCAGGATTCCGGCGAGCACGCAGGCGGAAATCAGAACGTATGAAAGAACGCCACCTGCGCGCGCGGCGTACCAGCTGGTTGTCGACGCGACTAGATGCACAAGACGGACTCCGAGCTTTCGGGCCATCCGCCCGCGAGCACGATCTCGGTCGAGGATTGAAAGCGACCCTGCAGTCGGTGACGCTCGAGCCACTCCGGCCCATCGTCGCCGAGGAGAAACGCTGTCTTCGCGGCGACGTCCGCACCGAGGCACGTCGCCGCGCACACGGTGACGCAATCCCAACGCACTTCGGCCGGAGCTCCCGTCGCGGGATCTATCAGATGGTGGGCGCGTTGGCCGTCCTCACCCTGCCACGACTTGGAGGTCACGCCGCTCGTCGCGAGCGCACCGGCTCGGAGCGTGATCGTATCCCCATCCGGGAGTGCAACGACGAGCTCTCCTCGGGTCGCGAGGTCGCCGCCGGCAGAGACGAAGCCGTCTCCCTCGAGGAGCGCAAGGGCGTCATCGACGGCGTGCCCCTTGACGACTCCGTTCAAGTCGAGTCTCAGGCCAACGGGTCGGCGCACGAGGGGACCCACGAGCTGGATCTCGTGCCAGCGTCCTGCAGGTACAGGTTCGCTCAGCGGTCGCGGCTCGATTTCCGAGAATGTCCGGTCGTAGCCTGCCGCAACGAGGGCTGCGCCAATCGTCGGATCGACGAGGCCGTCGGTCGCAGCCGCGGCTCGCAGCGCGTCCTCCAGGGCCGTGGCGAGGATGGGCGAGACGATGACCGTCTCGGCCTCGGAGCGGTTGAGGCGCTCGAGGTCGGAATCCGGCCTGAAACGACTGAGCGCCGCCTCGAGAGCGGCGAAGAGGCGCTCAACGGCAGTCATTTCGAGCGGCGTGGCGCCACCCACGACAACCTCACAACCCATGGCCCGGAATCGGTGGGTGCTCATGACGTCTGAGTCGATGCCTGCGGCGCTGCGGTCGGCTGCGAGGGTGCCACGGAGCCGGACTGGAAGAACGAGTCGCTCTGCTCGGCCTCCTGCGTGATGCGGGATGAGACCGCGAGCCCACTGCTCGCGACTGCAGCGGGAGGGCTGGAGCTCCCGGGGTGGGCTCCGCGAACGAGAACCGAGAGGACGCCGAACCCGGCCACAGCCGCACCCGCCGACGCGACCTTGAGGAATCGAGCGCGTCGGCGGGCGGGTGCGAGGCGGGAGGAGGAGGTTTCATGTGCCACGCCCTTATAGAAGCGGACGCACCTGGGAGTTCCCTGTGACAGGCGTTGCGCGCGTGTTAACGGGTGGCAAAATCTTGGCCGTGAGGCACTGTCGCACGCGAGAGCTAACGTGAGGCGGTGCAGCCGCGATGGATCCTCGGGATGTGGGTGGCGGCGGTGGCCGCGATGTTGGGTGTCCTTGTCGCGGCGGCTACCGGTTCGAGCGCGCCGCCTTGGTGGCTCCTCGGATTGCTCATAGCTCTGCCGGGAGCCCTCACCGTTGGAGAGCGCCTGCGCCGCAAACATCGCTTCACCGTTGTCGCGTCTCCGTACTGGGAGGGGTCGAGCGAGGTTGCGCCCATTGCCGATAACGAGCGACGGGCGTCGCAACCTAGCGCCCTAGAGGGCGAAGAACGGAGTGCCCCGAAGGAGATCGCCCCGGATGATTGGGATGTCGTGAGCGAGATTTGTCGTGCACTCAGCCCCAGGCAGATCGACTGGTTCCGGTTGAACGACTTCGCAACGCCATGGCTCGATGTCCACGCACGACCGGTACTGGAGATCGAGCCTCTAGTGATCGAGCTCGTCGAGCGGCCCTTCGAGCCCGACATCCGTTCTGCCGTCGGTGGCCTAGCCGACACCGTTCACGCATTCGTCGGGTACTACCGCCACAACGCCCTGCCGGATCCCTTGGTACTCGGAGAAGACTGGAGGTTCTTTCAATGGGACGATCACGTAGTTGCCACGGAGAAGGGGAAGGTTGCCGACACGTGGGCCGGCAGAGCAGCGCATCTTCAGCACCTGGCGAACAGCGTGGCTGTTGCATACGAGCGCTTTAGCGTGACTGCATTGCGGAACCCCAACGTTCGGCAGCGGATCGCCTCGCGCGGGCGATCCGCAGCGAATCGCCGGGGACGGAGAAGGAGGGATTCGAACCCTCGATGGAGGAGTTCACCCCCATAACGCCTTAGCAGGGCGCCGCCTTCAGCCACTCGGCCACTTCTCCCGGTCGCGAGAGGATATCGAACGTCGGCCCGGTCACCTATCGCGTGGCGCGCGCGACGCTCCGCATCGCCCCTACGAGCCCTGGACCACTCTTTCGTAGGCGCGAGGCAGAGCCTCGCCCGCGGTGCGGTCAGTCGTGGATCCGGCCGATCAGTTCCGAGCGCTTCAACACCTTGACCTCGATCCCGCCGAGTCGCACGTCGTAGCCCGCGTCGTGTGGGTACAGGACCTTGTCGCCGCGCTCGATCCCGTTCGGCTCGGAGCCGACGGCCGTCACGATTCCTGTGCGGCAGGCGACCGTGGAGAGAGCTGACGCCGGCAGGATCAGTCCCGCGCGCGTCTCGGTCTCGTCGCTGACCGGCTGAATGACGATGTACTCGTCGAGCGGCTCGAGCGACGAATCGATGTTCTTCGACTCCTCCAGCATGGTCAGAGCTTAGCCACGCGGCTCATCTCAGAGCCGGCCCGCGTCAACGATCCGTTGCAGGAACTGCTGCGTGCGCTCCTCGCGAGGAGCGCTGAAGATCTGTGCCGGGGCTCCCTCCTCGAGGATCGTGCCTGCATCGAGGAAGCACACCCGGCTCGCGATGTCACGCGCGAAACCCATCTCGTGCGTGGCGATCACCATCGTCATGCCGCCGTCCGCGAGCTCGCGGATCACGTCGAGCACCTCGGCGACGAGCTCCGGGTCGAGGGCGCTCGTCACCTCGTCGAGCAGGAGCAGCTCGGGTTGCATCGCAAGAGCCCGGACAATCGCGACCCGTTGCTGCTGGCCGCCCGAGAGCCGGTCCGGATATTCGTCTCTCTTGTCGGCGAGGCCGAATCGCTCGAGCAAGTCCGCCGCACGCGCGTCTGCTTCGCCACGTGGCAGGCTCAGAGCCTTGCGGGGCGCAAGTGTCACGTTCTCGAGCACGCTCATATGGGGGAAAAGGTTGTACGACTGGAAGACGATGCCGATCCGGCGGCGGATTGCGTTGAGATCGACGTTGCGCGCGGTGATCTCCACGCCACCGACAACGATCCGTCCCGCCTGGATCGGCTCCAGGAGGTTGATGCAGCGCAGAAGCGTCGACTTCCCCGATCCCGACGCCCCGATCAGGCAGATGACCTCGTGCTCGTCCACAGCGAGATCGATCCCACGCAGTACCTCGAGCTTGTCGAACGACTTGTGCACACCTTCGACGCTGAGTGCGGTGACGGGGACGCTCACGCGAGCCTCCCGGCCTGATGCCTCTTCCGGTCTCGAGCGATGAGCCAGTCAGTGAACCGGGCGAGCGGGATCGTGATCAGGACGAAGAGCGTCGCCGCGACGAGGTACGGGGTGCCGTTGAATGTCGCAGACTGGTCGATCTGGGCCTGCTTGAAGGCCTCGACCACGCCGAGCGTGCCGACGAGTGCCGTGTCCTTCTGCAAGCCGATGAAGTCGTTCAGGAGCGGTGGGATCACTCGCCGAACAGCCTGGGGTAGGACGACGAAGCGGAGCGCCTGCCCGTGCGAGAGGCCGAGCGAGCGTGCGGCGGCGTCCTGGCTGGGATGCACCGAGTCGATCCCGGCGCGGTAGACCTCGGAGACATACGCGGTGTAGACGAGCACGAGCGCGACGACTGCCCAGAAGAATTCCGACGACGGGAGCCACGACAGCCCGAGCGCCGGCATCCCGAAGCCGAGGATCGAGATGACGAGGATCGTCGGGATGCCGCGAAACAGATCGGCGTATGCGATCGCGAGCGCCCGGATCGGGAAGAACACCGGTCCGGGCAGCGAGCGGAGCACGGCGAGGAAGAGTGCTGCCGGCAGGATGATCGCTTCGGAGACGCAGAACAGCTTCACGTTCAGCCAGAAGGCGTGCAGGATCTCCGGGAAGCTGTCCTTGTAGATCTGCCAGTTGAGGAAGTACGCCTTGAACGCGCCCCAGCCGGGTGAGCGCGTGACGACTATGACAACGACCGTGACGACGACGGCCGTCGAGAGGAGGGCGATCGCGACCGCCCGCGCCTCCTTGGAGACGTGGGCGGTCGCGCCGCCGAGGATCCGCGAGTTGCGGCTCTCGTTCAGTGCTTACTTCAGGACGGGCGCGCCGGTCGCCTTCGCGAGCCAGATGCGCTGGAGGTTCCTGATCGTCCCGTTCGCCCAGAGCCGAGCAAGCGCCCTGTTCGCGCATGCGGTCAGCTTGCTGTCCTTCGGCAGGACGAGCCCGAAGTGCTCCTTCGCCCCTGCTGCGGCGAACTGACCGATGACCTTGCCGTCGGGGACCTGGACGGCCGTGACATAGAACGCCGTTGGCAGGTCGACGACGAGTCCGTCGATCTGGCCGTTCTTGAGAGCCTGGACCGCTGCGTCGTTCGTGTCGTACACCTTTGGCGAAGAGTCCGGCTTGATCTGCTTGACGATGTAGTCGTAGCTCGTCGTACCGACCTGAGCACCGAGTTTGTACTTCTTGAGTCCGTTGATCGAGCGCACCGATGCGATCGGCTTACCCTTGCGCCCGACGATCGACTGATTCACGAAGTAGTAACCGTTCGAGATGTCCACGGCCTTCGCGCGCTCAGGGTTGTACGAGACCTGTGTGATGTAGAAGTCGAACGACTTCTTTCCCGGGCGGAACGAGTTGTTGAACGGAGTGACCGTCCACTTGACCTGCGATTTTGCGAAGCCGAGTTGCTTGGCGATCGCGTACGCCACGGCCGACTCGTACCCCTTGCCGCTGTACGGGTCACTCACTTTCCACGGCTTCGTCTTCTCGTCCCCACCGAACCATGGTGGGTATGCCGGGTTATCCGCGCCGACCGTGAGCACGGCAGAGTCGAGCAGGGCGAGCTTGTCCTTCGCGCAGCCGGGTATCACCGAGGCGGCGGCCGGAGCGTTGGAGCGGCCACTGGCCGTTGCCGCAACGAGCAAGGCGGCGGCCAGGGCGAAGCTAATGATGAGCGCATTGCGCATGATGCATCTCCTCTGTCGGATCCTCGAAGCGGGGGCGAGCGTACCACATGTCCCCGCAATACTTTACTTTCGATAGTAAAGGACGGCAGGCGACGGGATACGGTTAGCGCATGGCCTCACCGTTCATCGAGATCGAGGTCGGGGAGCGCGTCGTCAAGGTCACGAACCCCGACAAGGTGCTTTTTCCCGCGGCGGGGCACACGAAGCGAGACCTCGTCGGCTACTACCTCTCGGTGGGCGAGGGCATCGTTCGCGCGCTGCGTGAGCGACCGACCCAGCTGCGCAGGTTTCCGGACGGGATCGAGGGCGAGCAGATCTACCAGAAGAGGGTGCCCGAGAAGCGTCCCGACTGGATCGAGGCGGCGCGGGTCACGTTTCCGTCGGGTCGACACGCCGACGAGCTCTGCGTGACCGAGCTCGCACAGGTTGCGTGGGCCGCGAACCTCGCGGTGATCGACTTTCATCCCTGGCCATCCCGGCGCGCTGATACAGAGCACCCCGACGAGCTTCGCATCGACATCGACCCGCAGCCGGGCACGGACTTTGGGGACGCAAAGGAGGTCGCTGCGATCGTGCGCGAGGCGCTTGCGGAGATCGGGTACGTCGGCTGGCCGAAAACCTCGGGGAACCGAGGCATTCATATCGCGTGCCGGATCGAGCCGCAGTGGGAGTTCCCTGTGGTGCGTCGCTGCGCCCTTGCCTTCGCCCGCGAGATCGAGCGACGCGCGCCCGACCTCGTCACGACAGCCTGGTGGAAGGAAGAGCGGGGCGAGAAGGTGTTCATCGACTACAACCAGAACGCGCGCGACCGCACGATCGCGTCGGCGTATTCGGTGCGGCCGAGGCCGGATGCCGCGGTCTCCGCACCCGTCACCTGGGACGAGCTACCCGACGTCGAGACGGAGGACTTCACGCTCATCTCGATGCCGCCGCGCTTCGCATCGCTCGGCGACGTCCAGGCCGCGATCGACGAGACCGTTTGTGATCTCCGGGTGCTGCTCGAGTGGGTCGCGAGAGACGAGGCCGCCGGCGAAGGCGAGGCGCCGTACCCACCGAACTTCCCGAAGATGCCGGGCGAGCCCCCGAGGGTGCAGCCGTCGCGGCGCCGCAAGTCGGACGGCCGGTGACGGGCTCGTAGGGGCGACGCGTAGCGTCGCTCTCGTCGCGCGCCGACGTCGGACGGCCGGTGACGGGCTCGTAGGGGCGACGCGTAGCGTCGCTCTCGTCCGCGCGCCGACCCTCTACTACGCGAGCAGGTCGGAAACCGTGAGCCTGCCAGGTTCCCGTGGCGGTCTGAGCTCGGCCCAGGTGCAGGCGCTCGGATCCTTGTCGGGCCGGAAGCGCAGGAGCTTGGTGCCGTGGCGGAACCGTCGGCCCTGCACCTTGTCGTACCGAACCTCGGCGACGAGCTCGAATCGCAGCGGCTGTTCCTCGAGCCCGGAGCCGCCCCAGCGGTTCGGCTCCGAGAACCGCCTGTCCGACGTCTCGTCGAGGAGCGGCACCACTTGCTCTGCGATCGCCGCATGCCGGCTCGCAGCCACAGCGGCCGAGCCGACGTAGTCGATCTCGCCTGCATCGTCGTAGAGCCCGAGAAGGAGCGTCGCGATGCGATCGGGCTTCGACTTCCAACGTACTCCGACGACGACGCAGTCCGCAGTCCGCTCCGGCTTCACCTTGACGACGGCCCCGCGGCCGCCGGGCTCGACCGGCCTGTCGAGCTGCTTTGCGACGACGCCGTCGAGGCCGAGGAGCTCGAGCTCCTCGAGCCAGGCCGTAGCCGTCTTCGGTTCAGAGACCGAGGGGGAGAGCTGGAACGCGGCGGCGTCTCGCTCGAGTGCTGCTCGGCGCTCTGCGAAGGGTCTGCTCCCAAACTGGCACTCCGTCCCAGACGAGCGAGTCGAAGGCAACGAATCGGGCGGGGATCTCGGCCGAGAGCTTGCGGATCCGACTCTCCGCTGGATGCAAGCCGCGTCTGCATCGCGTCGAAGTCGATCGCACCGTCGATGTCGATCACGATCTCGCCGTCGAGCGCAGAGCGCGGAGGCAGCAGCTCACCGAGCGGCTCGAGCTCCGGGAAGTAGCGCAGCAGCGGCCGGCCGTTCCGCGACCACAGGCGCAACTCGCCGCTCGCGTTCTCGAGCACTCCGCGGAATCCGTCCCACTTTGGGCTCGTAGGCCCAGCCGTCCTCCGAGCGGCAATTCGCGGACGAGCTCGGCCTCCATCGGCGGGAACGGAACGATCGGATCGAGCTCCCCGGGTCGCTCAGGTGTACCGGCCATCCCGGCAACCTACTACGCTCTGCGCTTCATGCGCCGCGTCGTCATCACAGGATTTGGAGCCGTCACGCCGGTCGGCCTCGATGCCAACGCGACCTGGGAGTCCGCCGTCGCGGGCCGCAGTGGGATCGGCTTCATCGAGGCGTTCGATGCCGGCGAGTTCCCTGTGCGTATTGCCGGCGAGGTGCGCGGCTTCGACCCATCTGCCCTCGTGCCACTGAAGGAGGCGCGCCGGATGGATCGCAACGTTCTCCTTGCAGTTGCCGCGGCCCACGAAGCATGGGTCGACGCTGGCATAGAGGAGTTCGACCCGACCCGTGCCGGCATTCTCGTCGGCTCAGCGATCGGGGGGATCGCGACGATCGCGGAGCAGCAACGTGTGTTCCTCGAGCGGGGGGCCGACCGGGTCTCACCGTTCTTTATCCCCTCGGCTCTGGTCGACACCGCGAGTGGCCAGATCGCGATCCAGCTGGGGCTCACGGGACCGAATTACGCGCCGGTTTCGGCGTGCGCGACGGGATCGACTGCGATCGGCGAGGGCGCCGCGACGATCGTGCGCGGGCAGGCCGACATCGTGCTGGCGGGGGGCACCGAGGCGGCGATCACTCCGCTCATCCTCGCCGGCTTCTGCGCCATGCGCGGGCTCGTGGCCGAGGAGGTCGACCCGGCCCTCGCCATGCGGCCATTCGACGCGACGCGGGCAGGCTTCGTGATGGGGGAGGGTGCGTGCATCCTCGTGCTCGAGGAGTTCGAGGCCGCCCAGGCACGCGGGGCGACGATGTACGCCGAGGTGCTCGGCTACGGCGCCTCGAACGACGCCCACCACCTGGCGCAGCCGGAGCCGGAGGCAACGGGGGTCGCAGCGATGATCACGATGGCCCTCCAGTCGGCGGGGATCGCTCCAGAGCGCGTCGGCTACGTCAACGCGCACGGGACGTCGACGCCCCTCGGCGACCTCGCCGAAACTCGAGCCCTCCGACAGGTCTTCGGCTCGCACGCCTACGAGCTTGCGGTGTCGTCGACGAAGTCGGTGATGGGGCACTGCTTCGGAGCCGCCGGCGCGATCGAGGCGATGATGTGCGCGAAGGCCCTGTACCATCAGCTGCTTCCGCCGACGATCAACTACCGAAACCCCGACCCGGAACTCGACCTCGATTACGTCCCGAACGAGGCTCGCAAGGTCGATCTCGACGTGGCGCTCTCGAATGCGATGGGGCTCGGTGGGCACAACGGGTGCGTACTGCTTGGCCGGGTCGGGTAGGCCGGTTCTCCCGCCAGTGGATTGCACCCTCCTCCGGATGGGTGAGGATCCTTGGTCGAATGAGCGGTGTATGAGGAATCCGCACACAATCAGGCTTGAGCTGAAGACTATGGACGACGTGAGCTCCAGCGCGAGCTTGAATCCAAAGAGAAACGGGAACACGAAGATGTTCGCGGTGGCAGCGACAATGAGCATGAGACCGATGACAAGCTGCTCGATCTCGTCACGGAGGACAAGCGCACCTGCGACTGCGCAGCACGCGACGATGGGCACCAAGAACTGCGGGCTAAAGATCCGGTTTGTCAGGAGAAACACTACGGGCGCGAGTGCAGCGACCGCTACGGCACCTTCCGGTCTCGGGCGTAGTACCGCGGTAGCGATGACGATCGTGGCAACGAGTGCGATTTGAACGACGCCGGCGACGGCATTCGACCAATCAGGAGCGCCGATCGGCCCCGCGATTGATTCCGCAGTGTGCACCTGGTCGGCGACGCGGAGAAGGACGTACCACATCGACTCGCCTGTGATACGCCGTGCGCCTTGGATCGTGTAGGCAGCGAGGACGTGATCCGGATTCCAAAGTAGAAACGGTACGTACACGACGGCGAGCACGGCGGTGAAACCGACTCCCAGGGCTCTCGCTGCCCGACCTTGTCGCGATGTGATGAGCCAAACCACGAGAACGATCAAGGCCAGGCTTGGTGTCCACTTGACCACAGTTCCCAAGCCGAGCGCGATCCCCGCCCAACCCCAACGGCGGCGTAGAGCGAGCACGAGTCCCGCAGTCAGGAGAGCCGTTGGAACGAGGTCAAAGCGAGGGCCCCACCAGAAGGCGGTGGTGGGCCAGAATGCGACCAGGACGGCGAACCAGGAGCTCAGTCGTGTTCGTGTAGCCCAGACCAGAGCGACTGTTGCGCACTGGAACGGAATCATGAGGATCGCGTTCGCGGTTTTCGCCACCCCACCCCCGAGCCATACCTCAAGCCCGAACAGCAGAACAGCTCCTACGGGATACTCGGACCGCGGATATTCACCGTCGAGGAGGGATTGGCCCTGCACTCTGTAGACGTCTGTGTCGTGATCACCCTCAACCGATAGCCCCAGACGGAGGCCGATCCAGGAGGCGTGAAACAGAACCGCCAGCACGAGGAGAGGCCTTAGTCGAAGCCGTTCCTGCTCCCGCCATGCGAAAAGGATGGCAAGCAGGGCGGCCGTCGCTTCGACGAATAGGAAGCCGTTGAACTCCGTTGTGATACGCGCGTATTCAGCGGCCACGACGCATGCTGCACCCGATGCGAGCACGACGTGAGGGTCGACGTCCTGGAGTGCGAATCTCGTCGCCCGTTGAGAGTGGCTCCTCACCGTGGAGCGGGACGATACAGCGCCCGCCTGTCGTCGGGTTCCGGCCCAGACCCTCCATCGCGCTTTCGGTGAGCCACCAGCCGGGCGTCGGCCGGACACCCGCCGCGCCGGTGATCTCGCCCGCGCGGTTACTCGGGCGCAACAGAAAGCAATCAGCGACGTGGTGAGCAGACCGGAGTGCCCGATGATTTGCCACTCCAGGGCTGATCAGCCGAGCGTGAGGGGTAGGCGACCAGGAGGAGACGCGTTCTCGACTTGTTCGAGCGGTCATCGGTTAGCATTGGATGCTCAACCTCGAGTGTCGTTAGACGCTCGTGTTGCCCCTGGCCAACCCGTGGCCGAAGGACACGTGCCCGCGGTATCGTTCCTATCGTGATCGCCCCGACGGCACGAGACAGCCGCTCTAATGCACGTCGCATCTCGGGTGGCCTTGTTGCGTTCCGCTTCGATTCCATCACCGTCCTCTTTCTGGGTGCCGCCGCAGCGGCACTTCTCGTCGGAGGAGCGGCGGGTCTCGCTCCGGTGCCCTTGATCACGCTTGTGGTCGGGGTTGTGAGCGTTTGCGTCGTCTTCTGCGATCTCACGGCCGGGATCTTGGTGTTCACGTTAGTGGTCTTCCTCGGGGACCTCCCGACCATCCCCGGGGTGCCGTCGGCCGCGAAGATCGTGGGCTCGTGCCTCATCCTCGGTTGGCTTGCTGCCGCTGTTTCCGGCAGGGTCGGCGACGGATCGAGATTCGACCTGCTGGATCAGCAGCGGGTTCTGGTCTGTGCGCTGGGCCTTTACCTCTCGTGGGTGTTCTTCAGTCTCCTCTGGGCCGGGACACCGCGGTCGGGCGCACTTCGTTCATCAGTTACGCGTTGAACTTCGCACTTTTTCCGATCGTGTTCGCAGCGCTACGCACTCCGCGTCATGTTGTTTGGCTCTACTCCCTGTTCATCGGCTGCTCGCTGCTCGCAGTCGTTGTCGGACTAGCGTCGGCCGGAGGCCTGGGAGGGGGCGAGCAACGCCTTGAAGGAGACGGATTGAACCCCAATTCCCTCGGTGCGTATCTCGTCGTTGCCGTCGCCCTG
This sequence comes from uncultured Thermoleophilia bacterium, assembly GCA_963784945.1. Taxonomy (GTDB): domain Bacteria; phylum Actinomycetota; class Thermoleophilia; order Gaiellales; family Gaiellaceae; genus Gaiella. The sequence goes on from CAWATN010000017.1 coordinate 22,767, forward strand.
TCAGTGGGCCTAGCATTCGATCGCGCTCTTGGCGTCGGAGCGAGATTGACTGCCCTCGTAGCGTCAGGTCTGTGTGTCGCATCGATCTTTATGACGGCTTCACGTGGGGCGGCGGTGGGCCTCGTTGCAGCACTCGCCGTCACCCCGCTCGTCGCAGGGCGGGGGAGACGTCGACCGCCCTCGCCCTGGTTGTCGTCGCAGGATGCTTCATCGTGGCCTGGCTCGCGTTTGTCGTGCCGACTGAGACGGTTGATCGACTCAGACACGCCTCTAACGGTACGGGTCGCTTGGATCTCTGGACCATAGGGCTACGGATGTTCCATGACAAACCAGTCACCGGGGTTGGAGCCGGGAACTTCCCTGTGTCATCAATCCACTACCTGCTCGAGCCGGGAGCGATCAACGCATACAAGTACGTTGTCGAAGCACCGGCGGTAACGCACAACATTTATCTCCAAGTCTTGTCCGAATTGGGTTTGGTAGGTCTTTCACTATTCCTGACGATCATTGTTCTTTGCCTTTCGTGTTCTATTCGAGCTGCAATCACCTTCAGGAAGCGTGAGGAAGTTGGTTCCGAAGCTCTCGCAAGAGGTCTTTTCGTGGCACTCTTCGGGTTGCTAGCAGCACTCTTCTTTTCGTCTCAGCTTTACAGCAAGCAGCTCTATCTTCTCCTAGCGACGGCAGTGGCATTACTCGCGATTTCACGGCGCGGAGGAATCGACACGATTAAGTGAGCCAGTGTTTCTCCCTGGTCGTCGGGCCAATAACCCGATGTGTGTGACGGGCAGCTGTGCACGTTTCGGTGGCTCCGAGACCCCCGCCAACGTCGCAGAGAGCGGCGTCGTAGGGGACAGCACGCGACGACTACACTTCCTGAGTGGTCACACAGACGTTGCGACGTGTCCGTTCCGAGCCTGGTACGGGACGACCACCGATCCTCGTATTAGCATTGGTAGCGCTCGTCAGCGCGATCGCGTTTCTCGTCTCGACACAAAGTGGTCTCGTGATCACCTCCGACTCCGTTGTGTTTCTCGATGCTGCGCAGAACCTCGTCGACGGTCACGGCCTCGTACTGTCGGGCTCATACCCGAACCTCGAACCGACCCTTCACGGCAGGCCGGGTTTTCCCTCTCGTCCACTGGCCTCCGCTGTATCCGGTTGTGGTCGGCTCGGCAGCCGTCGCCTTCAACAATCAGTTGGAGGGTGCGCGGTGGATGCAAGCTTTCCTTCTCGCAGCGAATGTGGCGTTGTTCGGCTTCGTCGTGTGGAGGCTCACTCTCAGCAGGATCGGCTCCGCAACAGGAGCGGCCGTTTTCACGTCGTCGCCCGCCGGTCTCGAGCGACATCTCGAACTGGCGTCCGAACCTCTGTTTCTCTTTCTGACCATGCTTGGCTTCGAGCTGCTCGCGATGTATCTAACACGGTGGCACGGGCGTTGGCTCGTGGCGTCCTGGGTAGTCCTCGCTCTCGCTCTCCTTACGCGGTATGCCGGCCTCCCGATCGTCCTCGTCGTGTTCCTCGTTCTTACGAGTTACGGAAAGGGGTCGCTCCTGCGTCGTCTTGTTGTTGCCGGCTCTGCCTCAATCGTCGTGAGTTTGCCGCTCGTGGTGTGGCTCATCCGCAACTCAGTCACAACGGGAAGCGCCACGGGTCGCGATGGGATCGGGTGGCATCCGCCCGGGTCTGCCATACTTGAGAGCGCGGTCGGCCATCTAGCCGCGTGGTTCGCTCCGTCCGCACTTCCACCCGCCGCTCGCGCGCTAGCAGCAGCAATAGTAGGGGTTGCTGTCATTCTCGGCATCTTTGTCAAAGGTTGGCGACCCCTGGGCCAGACCCGCCGGAATATGGTCCGCGTCTCGACACTCGTCGGGTTTGCAACAATATATCTCATATTTCTGTTTGTATTTCGCAGCATCGCCGACGCATCGAACCCTCTTAATGATAGAGGATTCGCTCCCTCTTATATGGCGCTCGCGATTGTAGGGACGGCGATAGTGATCGAATCGTTGACCGGTGATAGAGCAAAACAGACAACTGTCATTGCAGCGGGAGGAACAATTGCGTTAATTCTAATCGTAGTATCATATGCTCTGAATACTACACATGCAATTCGGTCAATAGACACGACTGGATACGGAAGTGATGGTTGGCGTCATTCGCCGTCTCTCGCCGCCGTGAAGGCGCTGAACCCGTCGCGTATCGTGTACAGCAACCATCCCGAAGCTATCTTCTTCGCCACCGGCAGACGAGCATTGAGCATCCCTGTCCGTGTGGATCCGATCTCGGATCGTCCGTATCAACGCTACCGCGAAAGCCTCGAGCGCTTGAGAATTGATGCCAGTCAACGGCATGCAGTGGTCGTACTCTTTACTTATATGGATCGACCCTATCTCCCAGATCGAAAGCAACTCATCGCACAGACTGGTTTTCACGTACTTCGTACACTCCGGGATGGCGAAATCCTAGGCGACGGTTCTTAGCGACTGAACACGCGTGGGAACAACGATGACAGCAACGTGAGTCCGCGGCGAACCTCGCCGGGCGCCACCGCGCGCGTTAGAAGGAGCGTGCCGACGTACGTGAGCGAAGCGAGAATTGCGCCCCCGGCCAGCGCCGGAAGGCGGATCTGACCGGTCCCGAAGGCGAGCAAGACAACGCTCATCGCCATCGCAGCGGCCATGACACGAAGCAACGTGAGTACAAGCGGCCGCAGCGGGATTCCGAGAAACCGGCGACAGATCATGAGGTGGGCGGCCACGTAGAGCCCATACGCAAGATCCGTGCCAAGCGCGCCGGCGACGATGCCGATGCGAGGAAGCATCACGAGGTCGAACACGAGGTTCACGAGGAGCGCGCCGATCGCGATTGGAATGCGGAGGTGAGCTGCGCCGAGGTAGGTGACCCCGCGGGTGATCACAGGGGAGATCGCGATGAGGAAAGCGTACGGCGCAAATGCTCTCAGCACGTTCGCCGAGCCTGCGTAATCGGCACCGAGCAGTAACCTGGTGATGGGTTCGGCCCAGACCACCAGTGGCGCAATGAGGATGCCCTGGAGGATCATGAGATGGCGTAGTGCGTTGTTGAGCGCAGCCTTGTTGGGCTCCTCGCGACCGCGTGCCAACCGCGGCGCGACTCCCGACGCAACAGCTGTCCCGGCGATGGTCAAGAAGGCCATCAGTCTGACGGGAGCCTGGAACTGACCGACCGCTGTCACGCTGATCATCGCACCGATCAGAAGAGCATCTATCGAGCCGAAGAGAACGAACGCGCCGTCTACGACGAGCACTGCCGACCCATAGCGAGAGATCCGTCGGACATTGCCTGCGCCTCGACCCCTGAACGCCCTCCGAGTATCGAGCGGCCGAAGAAGGAGCGTGACCGCGATCCCCGCTGCCATCAGGTACCCGGCAGCGCGTCCCGCGATCGCCCCGGCAGCGCCGAATCCACCGAGAACGAGAGCGATCGCGACGGTCGTCTCGATCGTGCTTTCGATCAGGACGATGCCGAGGTACGGCTTCTGTCTTCCTTCAGCCTCCGAGAGTTGTCGGAAGAGACCCAGCAAGCTCTCTCCGAAGATGGCCAGCGCGAGGATCCGAATCGGCCACACGAGCGCCGGCGTGTCGTACGCCTCTGCGATCGGCACAGCCCCGAAGGCGAACGCGAGCGAGAACAACCCAGCGACGACAACCTTCAATCCAAGGGCATCCGAGGTCACTCCGGTGACTTCGACGCGGTCGCGGCGGCCCTCGGCAACGAACCGCGCCGCAGCGTGCGAGATCCCGAGGTCCGCGACGAGTAGCACAGGAGCCGCCAAGCTCATCGCGAGCGCGAAGACGCCGTACTGTGTCAGCCCGAGCGCCCGAAGCAAGAAGAGTGTGAGCACAGCCGTGAACCCGGCACTCGCCAAGCTCGTCACGAAGGCCACTCCGGTATTTCGCGCAATGCTGTCGGGGCGCGGCACGCCGGCGGTGAATGTGGGCTGTTCGCCGCTCAGGCGAGCCACGATACCCATCCGGTTGGATTGCACGGATGCCGCGCTGCGCACTGGCAACATCTGCCTGCTCGAGCTTGCGTCACGCCTCGCCGTTGGCCGGTGTCCGGTCGCTCACGGCGCGTAGATGCTGTCTATCTGGACCGAGGGTGACGACGTTCGCGCTGTAGTGTTGATCCAAGGGGCCAGCCGTGCCGGAGCCCGACGAACGACCGACATGCGGATCTCACTTGTCTCTCACACGGCCCTCTACTGGACCGGTCTCTACGCTCGACACTTCGTTGCACGGGGTCACGACCTGCGGGTGGTTTCGTTCAGTCGCGATCCGCTCGACGGAGTCGACGTCGACTACGTAGGATCCGGGACTCCGAGGAGCGTGAAGCTTCTCGCTTACACATCTCAGGTGCCTCGGGTCCATTGACCGCCGCGGATGTTCGAACCCGATGTCGTCCTTGCGACCTATCTCTCTCTTCAACGGCCTCGTCGCTGCACTATCCACGCGCTCTCCGCTTGTTGTCTCAGCGCATGGAAGTGATGTGCTCGGCAACCCCGGTGGTGCCTGGCTCCACCGACGGATGCTGCGCTTCGTCTCCAGGCGGGCCACGCTCGTGCATGCGGTCTCACCATCACTCGGCGAGATTCTCACCTCGTCCGGTGCGCCTGAAGACAGGCTCCGCTGTTTCCCGATCGGAATCGATACGGACGCCTTCTGCGTCGTACCGCGCCTGCCCGGTGTCGACGGTCCACCGAGGCTCGTATGTACGCGTCGCCACGAACCGCTGTACAGAAATGACACTATCGTCGCTGCACTCGGAGTTCTCAAGCGTGAAGGGTTTGAGACCGAGGCGACACTCATCGGCGGCGGCAGACTGCTCGAAGAGCGGCGAGAGCAGGTACGAGCTCTCGGGTTGGAGGACCAGGTGAGCCTTCCCGGCAGCTCGCGTCAGGCCATGTCGCCGGGCGCTGCAGGCGTCGGACATCTACATTTCCGCGTCGAACAGAGACGGCGCGAGCTCATCGCTGCTCGAGGCGATGGCGTGCGGTCTCTTCCCCGTTGTCTCTGCGATCCCGGCGAACAGGTCGTGGGTAGAGGACGGGACGACTGGTCTTCTGTTCGAGCCTGGAGACTGCCACGGGCTCGCGGCTGCGATGCGCCGGGCGATACTGGACCCAGAGCTCCGTGCCTCCGCACGCGACTGCAACCGTGCCAGGGTCGTGCGAGACGGAAATCTGGCCGTCAACCTCAATCGCATGTACGACCTCCTGGAGGAGGCGGTGAGCGCGTGAAGCTTGTCTCGATCATCGTGCCGGTGCTCGATGAGCTTGGCATCTCGATGACCTCCTTGGCGACATCTCCGCTCAGGATTTCGGCGGCGCGATGGAAGTTCTGATTGCGGACGGAGGCTCGAGTGACGGGTCGCGTGAGTTGATCGCCGAGCGTGCCGTGATGGGTCGGACCAAGGTGACGCTCATAGACAATGAGCGGCGCTTTGTTGCACCGGGGGCTCAACGCGTGCATCCGAGCCGCATCGGGCGAACTGATCGTCCGAATGGATTGTCACTCCCGCTACGCGTCGGACTACGTCCGACGCTGCGTCGAGGCGGCCGAGGAGACCGGTGCGTGGAATGTTGGGGGCATCTACGAGCCGGAAGGGGTTACCCGGACCGAGCGTGCTGTCGCTTGCGCCCTCTCATCGCCCTTCGGCGGCGTCAACTGGACGAAGCGGAGTGCCGGGGTCAGGAGTGAGGTGGACACTGTCTATCTCGGCGCATTTCTTCCAATCGCGTTCGAGCGGGCGGGACTCTACGACGAGACGTTCGTGCGCAACCAGGACGACGAACTGAACCTCCGCATTCGTCGCGCAGGAGGCAGAATCGTCTTCGATCCTGCGATCCGTCCGGTACCGACCACGGTGTTCCTTCCCGGCAGTCTGGCGCCAGTATCGCGAGTACGGGTTCTGGAAGGTTGCGGTGATGCTCAAGCACCGGCGGGTTGTCAGCGCTCGCTCGCTAGCACCAGGCGCCTTCGTTATGGGCCTCGCGGCCCTTGGCGCGGGGGCGCCACTGTACCGGGCATCTCGACGCCTGCTGGTCGTCAGTACGGCGCTGTACGGAGTGGCTGCTCTAGCGGCGGCGGTTGTCGCGACGCGACGCCGCGGCGAGGATCTGGAAGACCGCGCCGGGCCTGGCCGCCGTGTTCCCGTGCTTTCATTTCGGGTACGGCGTCGGAATGCTCCACGGTCTCTTGCACGCAGTTGTCCGCGGGCGTACGACCTCCGACGAGGCTCGCCGGTAGGGCTCACCGATCGTCGGCCTTCGCGTCTCAGATGGACGTGGTGCGCACGCTGCGAGTCACCCGTCGACCCGGTGGACGTTCACGAGGCGGGCGTAGACGATGTAGCGCTCCGTTGCGAAGAACCGCGGGTGGCACGCCTGCAGGGCGAGCTCCTCGCGCCCCCGGGACTTCAGCCGGCCGATGTCGGTTGCCGGCACGATCACGTGGCCCGGTGACGCGATAGTCGAAGGACGCGTACGGCGTCGCGAGGTGGACGACGTCACCGGGCTCGAGCCGGTCGATGTGCGAGAACGGTGCCTGGTAGGTCGTGCGGTGGCCGGCGATGTACACGAGCTGCCCTTCTCCCGGCAGGTGCGTGCGCTGGTCGACGCCCGGGCCCCTTCTTCAGCGAGCTCGAGTCCGTGCCCGTCGACGACGACGGTGGAGAGGCCCATCCGCGGGATCCGGAGTCTCCCGACCGCCTGCTCCCGTCGTCGTCGACAGCCGGAAGCGGCGTGCAACGCGTGGCGAGCGGCACCTCGTTTCTTGACCGGACCGCGAGGCTCGGGCTGGATCTCGCGGACGCGCTGCTCGTAGTCCGACGACAGACGCGCCTGCGCGCGTTTCGCGTAGAGCGCTGTGACCGGGTCCTGCCAGAGCAGAACGGTCGCGACCCAGGCGAGGCCGAGCAGCGCCGGCAACGATGAGCAGGGAGCCGAGCCATCGCGCGGATCGTCGCAGCCAGAGGCCGGCGCCGCGCGGGCGCTCCTCAGCGGACGTTGCCATCGCTGCCGACCAGCTCGGAACAGGAGATCGCAGACCTCGTCCACCGTCTCGGGCAGCAACGCCGGGTGGAGCGGGAGCGTCAGCACACGGTCGGCGATCTCCTCGGTGACCGGCAGCGCCCCCGCGCCGGCGTAGCTCGTGAAGCGGTGGATCGGAGGGTAGTGCACGCTCGTCTGGATCCGCTCGATCCTCAGCGCCTCGCGGAGCGCGTCGCGCGCCTCGGGCGTTCGCGCGAGGACCGGCGCGAGGTGGAAGGACGATTCGCCGCGGGCGGGCGATGAACGGGACGTGCAGCCCGTCGTGCTCTGCGAGGCGCTCCCGATAGCGGCGGGCGAGCTCCTTGCCGGGCCTCGTTGAACGATCGGCACGCGGGCGAGCTGGCTCACTCCGAGCGCCGCGCGGATCTCGTCGATGCGGTAGTTGAAGCCGACATCGAGCACGTCGTAGCTCGTCGCGTGGCCGCGATGGCGATCCCAGGTCAGGGTCGTCATCGCGTGGGATCGCAGCAGTCGCGCCCGGTCGGCGTGCTCCTGGCGGCGGAAGACGACCGCTCCGCCCTCGCCCGTCGTCATGTTCTTGTTCGGGAAGAAGCTGAAGCAGCCCGCGTCGCCGATCGTGCCGAGCGCCGCTCCGTCGAGTCGTCGCCCCGGGCGCATGCGCCGCGTCCTCGATCACGAACAGGCCGTGCTCGCCGGGCGAGGCTCCCGATCTCGTCCATCGGCGACGGCGTAGCCGCCGTAGTGCATGACGACGATCGCCTTCGTCCTGCGACGTGAGTAGGCGTGTCGATCTCGGCCGGGTCGAGCGTGAAGTCGTCGGTCGAGATCGCGTCGGCGAGCTTCACCGTCGCACCCGTCTGTCGCATCGCGGCTGCGCTCGCGACGAACGTCAGGCTCGGGCAGATGACCTCGTCACCCGGGCCGAGGCCGAGCGCCGCCGCGGCGAGATGCAGCGCGGCAGTGCCGTTCGTCACGGCGAGCGCGTGCTCGCGTCCGGAGGAACGCGGCCAGGTCGTCCTCGAACCTGGCCGTCACCGGGCCCATGCTCAGCCAGCCGGAGTCGAGCACCTCCATCACGGCGCGGCGGTCCTCGTCGGAGATCGAGACGTCGGCGAGCGTCGACCCGCCAGGGTGAGGCGACGGTCGCTCATCTACACGTTGTAGAGGTCGGCTTGAACGAATCGAGGTGGGACCGCACCCAGTCGATCGTCCTCGCGAGACCCTCGTCGAGGTCGACCTGGTGCTGCCAGCCGAGAATCTCGTGCGCGCGGGTGGGGTCGCACACGAGGCGCTCGACCTCGCTGCTGCCCGGGCGCTGGCGCGCGTCGACCGACTCGACAGGCAGCTCGACGCCGAGCTGCGTCGAGGATCCGGGTCACGACGTCGGCGATCGAGTACTCGAGCCCGGTCCCGAGGTTGAAGGTCTCGCCCTCGATGCCGTCGACCTCGGCGCAGCGGGCGAGGCCGCGCGCCGTGTCCTCGACGAAGAGGAAGTCGCGCGTCGTGCTCGTCGCGCCGAGCTCGATCCGGTCGCGCGCGAGGGCCTGGGTGATCACGGTCGGGATCACGGCCCGGGCCGACTGGCGCGGCCCGTAGGTGTTGAACGGGCGGGCGAGCACGACCGGCAGGCCGATGCGCGTGCCAGTAGGTGAGCGCGAGCTGATCGGCGCCGACCTTGGTCGCCGCGTACGGCGACTGCGGGTGCAGAGGATGCGACTCCGGGATCGGGACGACCTGAGCGGTTCCGTAGACCTCGCTCGAGGATACCTGGACGATGCGGCGCACGTCGGAGCGGCGGCTCGCCTCGAGCACGTTGAGCGTCCCCTCGATGTTGGCGCTCACGTACTCCCGCGCGTGCTTGAACGAGTAGGGGATCGGGATCAGGGCGCCGAGGTGGAGCACCACGTCGCATTCCTTCGTCGCGAGCGCCACCGCTTCGGGATTTGCCAGGTCTCCCGGGTAGATCTCGACCTCGTCGAGCACGGCCGGTCGAGATCCTCGAGCCGGCCGAAGTCGTTCCGCGAGTTGTAGCGGACGAACGCTCGCACGTTCGCGCCCTCCCGGGTCAGCCACTCGACGAGCGTCGAGCCGATGAAGCCCGCCGCTCCCGTGACGAGAACGGAGGTGCCGTCCCACGAGTGTCGCGATTCGGATCGATCCATGCGCCTACGTTAGCCAACGGCCGGGAGACCCCTTTGTCAGGGCCGGAGCTGCTCGGGCGGCACCAGCGCTGTAGGGGCGCTCACTATGCTGCGGGTCGTGATCGATCTTCGACTCGAGCCCGTCCGGGCGGCTCTCGCGCGCAATCCGGGAGTTCCCGCCGGGGTCGTGGCTCTCGTCGTGACCCTGATCTGGTCGGCGGACGACGGTGCCACCGACCCACTGGTCTGGATCCCGGGCACTCTGCTGCTCGTCGCCTTGCTTGCAGTCGTCGCCGTCACGGCTCCCGGTTCCGTGCCCGGTGGCTCCCCGGGCAAGGTCGCGATCGCCTCGTTCGCGGCATTCACCGGCTGGTCCTACCTGTCGCTCCTGTGGGCCGACGTGAGGGCGGATGCCTGGTCCGGGGCCAACAAGACGCTGTGCTACTTCGCGATCTACCTGCTGTTCGCGATCCGTCCCTGGCGCCCCCGCGCCGCAGCCGCGTTTCTCGGGTCGTATTCGGTCGGGGTCGCGGCGATCGGCACCTGGAAGTTACTCGCGATCGACCGGGGTGTCGATCCGACGCTCAGCTTCATCGCCGGCAGGCTCGTGGAGCCGATCTCGTACGCCAACGGGAACAGCGCCCTGTTCGTGGGAGCAACGATCCCGGCCCTGTTCCTCGCCTCCCGCAAGGAGACACCGATCCTCCTGCGCGGCGTCTTCCTCGCGACCGCCGGCGTTCTCCTCGAGCTCGGGCTGCTGGCCGAGAGCCGCATGTCGCTGATCGCGGCACCGATCGTCCTACTCGGCTATTTCGTCGCGATCCCGGGGAGGCTTCGGTCGCTCCTCTCGCTCGCATTCGCCGGGGGAGTCGTCGCGCTCGCCGCCGGCTCGCTGCTCGACGTGTACACCGCCGTGTACTCCTCGGGCCTCGGAGCGCAGAAGATCGCCGACACGATCAACCAGGCGCAGCGCGCGGTGCTCCTGAGCGCGGTGGCGCTCCTCTTCGTCGGGATCGCCTGGGGACTGATCGACCAGAAGATCACGCTGCCGACCCGCGTCGTGCGGGTGCTCGGCGTCGCCGCGATCGCGCTTGCGCTCGCGGCGGGCGTCGGGGCCGGGGCCGGGTTCGTCCACCGGTACGGCGATCCGGTCGACCGCGCCGGAATCTGGTGGGACCGCTTCAAGGCCAACGAGTACGTCTCCGACGCCGGAACGCCCCACCTGACGAGTGGATTCGGCGGAGCGGGGCGGTATGCGATCTGGGTCGTCGCCTTGCGGCTGTTCGAACGGCATCCGATCACCGGGATCGGAGTCGACAACTTCGGGGTCGACTGGCTTCGGGAGCGGCCCAATACCCAGGACAACATCTACCCGCACAGCGTCGAGCTCCGGACCCTGCAGCAGACAGGCCTCGTCGGGGCGGCGCTCCTGTGCCTCTTCCTCGGGGCCGCGCTCGTCGCGGGCTTCCGTGGCCTGCGGACCGCAGCGCCCGCGGCGCGAGGCGTCTCCGCGGCAGCCCTGCTCGTCTTCGGCTACTGGATCGTCCACGGCTCCGTCGATTGGCTGTGGGAGATCCCGGCCCTCTCCGCGGCGGCATTCTCGGCGCTCGGGCTCGTCGTCGCCCTCTCGCCGGAGGAAGAGCTCGCCGAGGCCGAGGCCGAGACCGCGGCCGAGACGGGCGGCGGCGGCGTTGGGCGGTACCGGTGGCCTCGGCGGCTCTCTGACATTCGCCGTGATCACCCTCGTGCCGGGCTACCTCTCTGCGCGGCAGGTCGAGGTCGCACTGGCCTCGGCGCCCGGTACGAACGCCGTCTTCGACGGGCTCGCGCGTGCTCGTTCGCTCAATCCCTTCACGGCCGAGCCCGACGTGCTCGGCGCCGTGATCGCATCCCAGAGAGGTGACATTCCACGCCAGCGTGTGTTCCTCGAGCGTGCGCTGGAGCGGAACCCCTATGACTGGTTCCCCTACGTGGAGCTCGGGCTGATCGACGCGCGGGCCGGCAACAGGAAGGCGGGGCTGCGGTCGCTCGAGCAGGCGCGGGCGCTCAACCCGAGGGATCTGACGATCCAGTTCGCCCTGGAGCGCGTACGGGCCGGACATCCACCTCGTGCGGCGGAGATGGAGAAGCTGTACGTCGCGAGTGCTGCCACCTGCTGCCGTCCGTAGACAGATCAAACTCCTGAGCTACTGGAGCCAAGCAGACGTACATGTCCGTGACACCGGGGGTTTGTGGGAATGAAGAAGGTTTTGGGAACAAAGAGGCTTGTCGCATTCGTCGCTCTGGTCGTCGCGCTCGCGGCTACCTCGGTTGCGATGGCTGGATCTTCGACCGTGCTCGACTCGTACGGTTCGAATTCGGCCAAGCCCGTGATCAAGGTCAAGAGCGCCGTTGCCGTCTCGAAGCCGGCAGCGAAGCCCGTCCAGACCGCGTCGACGCTCCCGTTCACCGGGGCCGATCTCGTGGTTGTCTCGATTGCCGGGGTTGCACTTCTCGGCCTCGGGTTCGGACTTCGCCGGGTCGGGCGGAGACCGCGCCTAACCTGGTCGAGACCCACTCGAAAGTTCGTCGCCGAAGTGTTCTAGCGACGCAATGAGCTGCGGCTAGCCTAGACGGGCAACGGTGTCGTAGCCGACCGTTGCTAGACAACCGCTTCCCGCCTGAAGGCGATAGTCGTGCCCCGCGCGGTTCCACGAAAGCCGGATCCGCGACGACATTCGCCTGAGAGATGAAGCCAACCGGGGTGGCGATATTTCCGTTCGCCCCACCGAAGACGCAGTTCGACCGCGCGATATTCCCGGTGCCGGGCGTGCCGCCCAAGATGACGCGATGTTGTAGGTGGCGGCGTAAGCAATCACGTTGTTCTCGACGATGTTGCCGCTGGATGGAGTCCATCGCTTTCGCTTCCGAAGACCAGACCGCCGCGATTGGATCCGCTCCCGTCGATGACGTTGTGCGAGAAGGTGGTGTTCTGGGCGTTGGGGTAGAGTTGGATCGAGTAGCCGGCGGTGTTCCAGAAGACGTTCTCGGTGATCAGGCCATTGTCGAGAGCGGAGGCGTAGATGGCGTGGTCCAAGTTGCCGTTTGCGGGGTTGCCACACTCGTGGAAGCGAGTACGGCGAATGACCGGACGTCTATCGCCCTACCGGCGGAACTGCTTCCCAGCATCAGGCAGCTTGGTCCGCCGGCTGCCCCATTTGTGATGCTTGAGTCCTCCAAGGTGAAGTCCGACGAGTAGACCTTGACAGTGTTCATCGAACCTGCGGGCCCACCGTGGATCTCGACGTTCGCGATCCTAATGTTGTTCGCACTCGGGCGGACGATGATGATGCCGTCAGCACTGCTCGTTCACCTGGCGAGCTCCTGATCGTCACACCTGACTGCACCGAGGCGTCGAGCACGTACTCACCTGAGGAAGTGTATGTTCCGCCCCGAAGGCAGCCGGTCTGGCCTGATTGCAGACTTGCGAGCAGTGCCTGGGCGGTTCCGGATCCGGGGGACGCTGTCCGTGTACACGTCCCTGCTGGTGCTGGGGATGCTGGTGCTGGGGATGCTGGTGCTGGGGATGCTGGTGCTGGGGATGCTGGTGCTGGGGATGCTGGTGCTGGGGATGCTGGTGCTGGGGATGCTGGTGCTGGGGATGCTGGTGCTGGGGATGCTGGTGCTGGGGATGCTGGTGCTGGGGATGCTGGTGCTGGGGATGCTGGTGCTGGGGATGCTGGTGCTGGGGATGCTGGTGCTGGGGATGCTGGTGCTGGGGATGCTGGTGCTGGGGATGCTGGTGCTGGTGCTGGGGCTGGTGCTGGGGATGCTGGTGCTGGTGGTGATGCTGGTGCACGCGAGGGCGGCGTCGCGCAGGGTTCGTTCGCTGGGCAGCCCTCGGTAGACATGCTGTTGTTGATCCGTCCACGGCGGCCGGAGAGGGAGCTTATGGGACCGATACGAGTCATGACACCGAATGTGAAGCTTCGGCCGCAAGGGAGGGGGAAAACTGTGGCCCGGGTGTCGGAAGTCCTCATGAATCGAGTTCCGCTGACAAAGACCTCGAAGGACTTTGCCCCGGTGGGAGCGGTCCACATCAACGACACGCTCGAAGTCGAGGCCGCGACGATCGCCAGGCCTGTCGGCGAGGGCAAGTCTGAGCTTTCGAGTCGCTCCGACCAGTACGACCAGCCGGGAGGTGCGACTAGGCCAGTGACGATCAGAAGCGTGGCGAGAACGCCACGGCGGGTTGCTGGAGAACGGCGGACGGCGCCGGCTGCTTTTGATGCCATGCCGAATCCATCGGGTATGGCAAAGCAATTCTTGTCCCTCTGTTGGGGGGGAATAGGCGCCTGATCGAGTGATCAAGGGGACAGAAGTACGGGCTACGGCCGTGTCATCTCAGCCCTCGGTTGTGCCAGATCCTCCTCAGTCCCGTGCGCCTGCGCGCGACCACGGGATTCCCGAACTCAAGCTTCCAGTCTCAGCATGACGTCGCGATCGACGGCCTCCGCGCCGAAGGGCGTTGAACATTGAGGGCGAAATCGAAAGCGTGAGCGGTCCCATCACCTGTCCGATTAGCCCCGGACTCGTTCTCGTAGACCCCGAGCTCGCAGCTCGGATTCGAGCCGCGGCTGCTTTCGACCACGCCGCCTCAGCGCCCTGGCTTGCGGCGTCGCCGAACGTGTCACCCCAGCGGTCGGAGCCGGCGGTCCACCTCGCGGGCTGCGATACACGGCCGTGGGACAGGTACAGACGCGAGGCACCGCACGTTCAATCGGAGCGTCGAACCCGCAATGCGCTCGATCGTCTTGGGGGTGATCGGGAGGGGTTGTTGCTTTTCTATTGGTGCTCAGCGCTGCGTTCCTACCACCCCGTCAAGCACCTCATCTCGGTGCTGCTCCGCTGGCGGCAACGACGACGCGACCAACGCTCAACTGGCCGAGGCGCGCGGCGGTCGGATACCGGGTTGAGGTATTGAGCAGAGGGCGCCTCGTCGTCGCTTTACGCACCCGAGTGAACCATCTTGTAGTGCCGCGATGGCTTGGTGCGGGGCGCTACTCGTGGCGCGTGTCGGTGGGTGATCGTCCTTCCAGCCGAGGCACCGACCCCCCGTGGCTTGAACGAGGTTGGTTCATCGTTCCCCGCTGAGTATTGAACCTATCCAGAGCGCAAATCGAGCGTGCTTGACGTGGAGATTGACGAGTCGGCGCCGTATTCCGAGACCTCGACTACGATTGAAGTGAGCGTTGGAGGAGCGAGGAATCATTTACAGAGGAAGAATCATTTACAGAGGAAACAGAGTGTCACGACCTGAGGTCGAGGAGCGCGCCAGGGCTCCCGCAACCACGGCGACCTGTGGCTAGACCCAGAGCCGCTCTGACGGCCGAACCATCGCCCCCGAGGCACCTGGGGGACGCACAAGCTGAATGGTTCGCCGCTGCACCAGAAAGCGAGGGATTGTCGTACTACCTCACACTCCTGAGGTCGAAGCTCTGGTTCATCGTCGTCATCATCGCCCTTTGTGTCGTCGCTGCGATCATTTCGCTGGCACAGGCAGAACGGGTCTATCAATCGACCGCTGATCTATTGATCACGCCCGTGTCTTCCGATAACGCGACCCTTCTTGGCCTCGGACTTCCGACCGCATCTGGTGACCCGAGCCGCGATATCCAAACGACAGCGAGATTGATCCGGACACAAGCCGTGGCGGGCAGAGTGGTCAGGCGCCTACACCTCGATCTGACGCCTCGTGGACTCCTCGACAACGTCGATGCGACACCAGTAGCGACCAGCGACGTCGTGACGATTGCGGCGAGGGCGAACGATCCAAACCGAGCCGCGGCTATAGCCAACGCCTTCGCAGCGGCGAGCGTCGCCGATTCGACCCAGCGCATGCGCGAGCAACTCGACATAGTTATTCCGCAACTGCGCCAGCAGCTCTCCCGTCTCCAACCCTCAGAAAGGGACGCACGCGAGGCTATTTCGCAACGTCTGCGGGATCTGGAAACGTTGCGAGCGTTCAATGACCCCACGATCCGCCTTGAGGTCCCAGCGCAAGCCGAGTGTCTCTCCAATTTCGCCGCGCCCCGTCTTGACGTTGGCGGCCGCTGTGCTCGCCGGACTTGCCATTGGCGCTGCTGCGGTGTTCGGCTCGCAGTATCTCGACCCGAAACTCCGTCGTGAGGAGCAGCTCCGTCGCTACCGAATCCCGATCCTCGCACGTGTGCCATCGGATACCAGTGCTTCGAGGAGGGAGAAGAAGGCACCGCTTCTTCCAGGCAGTTTGTCAGTGGCGACTCGCGATTCCTACGCCCTGCTCGCTGCGACGCTCTCGGGCAATCAGGGCAGGGATGGGAAGACGCATTCGGTACTGTTGACCGGTCCGAGTTCGGGCGACGGTAAGACCACCTCGGCGCTCAACCTCGCGGTTTCCATCTCGGCCACGGAGCGCGTTGTCCTCATCGAGGCGGACGCGCGCCGGCCCACCCTCGCCAGAGCGTTCGGTCGAAGACCCAAGCATGGCGTATCGAGCGTTCTCGGAGGACGCGTTTCCCTTGACGAGGCTCTAGTTAGCGTGGCAGAGGACGCGGACGACATCAAGCTGCTGTTCCAGGTATCTGGTGAGGCGCCGTTGGCCGCCGTTGCCACGAACCAAAACGTTGAGCGCTTCATTCGAAACGCTCATTCTCTTACTGATTGGCTTGTTATCGATGCGCCACCCCTCGTAATCATCCCTGATGCGCTTTCGTTCGCTAAACAGGTCGATGACGTGATCCTCGTCGTCCGGCTCGGCAACACACGTCTGAAAGAGCTGGCACAATTGGCAGAACTTCTCGTCCAGCAAGAGGTCACCCCCGCAGGGTTCCTCCTGATCGGCGGCAAGAGCACGTCCGCGTATTACGACCACATCTGAGCCCTCGCCCTCTCGCGTCTCCATCTTCGCCGACTGGCGCCTGACGAAGTGCAAATGCGAACCAGAGTTGGGATTTCTCTGATAGTCCATGCCTGAGCGCGCCATCACCGTCTATTCGCCAACCTCCGCCGCACTTGTGAGACGTAGTATTGGGAGGGTCGGCGGCGCTGAGCGCCAGATGGTGCTTCTTGCCCGTGAGCTTGCGCGGCGTAGGGTTGATGTCGCCCTGGTCGTCTATCCGGTTCCTGACCCGGTGGATGACATCCCATCGAATCTAGTGCTTGTGGAACGGCCGCCTCACTCGGGGTCATCGGGGATCTTGACCGCGCTGCTAGAGAGCTTCCGCGTGATCCGGTCGTTGCTTGCGGCGAACGGCCGGGTAGTCATCGTGAGGACAGGGACGCCGGTCGTAGGGTTTATTGCTTGTTACTGCATCGTTCGACGACGGAGGTTTATCTTCTCGAGCGCGAACAACTTCGACTTTCTGCCTCGGCACGAACCGTCAGATCTACAAGCGCGGCTCTATCAGTTCGGGGTTCGACACGCTGATGCTGTAGTGGTGCAGTCGTTGGAACAGCTCGAACTCGCGCGTCACCGGTTTCCGGAGATCCGCAGGCTTGTTCGAATCGCAAGCTTCGCGGATGAACCAACGGAAACCCGGAGCGGCCGAGAGCCATCGGCCTTTGTTTGGGTCGGTCGACTCATTGACTATAAGCGTCCGCTTCTATTCGCTGACCTTGCAGCCGCGGTGCCTGAGGCCCGATTCCTTCTCATACCCCTTGTCCCGACGCCACCGAGTAGAGGCGAGGCAGCTCTGCTCTCAGAGCTCGAGGCGTTCGCGTCGCGGACGCCGAATTTTGAACTCGGTGTCCCGCTCCCGCACCGGCAGCTGGTGGCGGTTTTGGCGGGGTCGGTCGCGGTTGTCAACACGTCTTCGTTTGAGGGGATGCCGAACACGTATCTCGAGGCATGGGGCCTGGGGGTGCCGGTGTTAGCGTTCGAGTTTGATCCTGACGGCGTTATCGCCAAGAAGGGACTCGGCATTGCAGCGGGCGGTTCGAAGGAGAAGTTCATTTCGGGTGCTCGCGAGCTTTGGGCACGGGGCTTCGATCGCTACGCGTGCGCCAAGAGGGCCCGCGCTCACGTTCTTAACGAGCACTCGACTGCAGTCGTAGGTGAGCATTGGTACGAATTGCTCGAGAGCCTCGGCGCGTTCCGTGATTGGTAGCGATTATCGTGGAACGACACTCTGTGGGACTAGCTTCGTTCATAGCGCATCGGCCGCTTGTTTCTTGCTATCACGCCGTTTCGGGCTCTTGGCAGGACGAGCTGGCGGTCGACGCGGTGTCATTCGAGGCTCAGATTCGATCGGCGCTCAAGGCCGGCTACGCGCCGGCACCCACGGCCGAGGTTGTGTCAGGCTGGGACAAACTCCTCCACGTCACGTTTGACGATGCGTTCCGCAATATCCTCGAGCCAGTTCGACGTCTTGGCGACTCTCGGGGTTCCGGCTACCGTCTTTGCTTGTTCCGGTCTCGCTGACGAGGGGCGCCCCAGCGCGGGAGGGTGAGACAATGATCTGGCAGGAGCTTCGCGACCTCGCGGCAAAAGGCGTCGAGATCGGCTCACATACCCACAGTCATCCGCATCTCACTGAACTCTCGGATGCAGAGCTGAAGCGTGAGCTGGTCGACTCTCGCAAACGGATTGAAGACGAGCTGGGCCGTCCGTGCGCCTACCTCGCGTATCCGTTCGGGGAACACAACGCGCGGGTCCGTGCCGCAGCACGGTCCGCCGGGTACTCCGCAGCCTTCGCACAGGCCAGCGACATGCATATCCGTGATCCCTACGCGGTCGATCGAGTATCGATCTACCGGCGTGATTCATTGCGGCGCATGGCATTCAAGATGTCGCGTCCGGGGCGGATTCTGGCGGCGCTTCATCGTCGCGGGCACTAGCGAGGCGCCCGCTGTTCTGCGACCCGACTGGCATCGAGGGGGATTGCAGGGTACCCAGCGATCGATCGAGGCAGAGAAACCAAAGAGGAGCATGATGTTGCATCGTCTCTGAGGCCGTCGTCCCATCGCGCCGAAGCCCTAAGATGGGTACCAATCAGCCAAAAGCTCGACTAGTGTTCGTGAGTGGAGGAGGGAGTTGACACAGAGTCTCGGGGAGAGCCTGTTCGACGCCGAGTCATCGGTTCGTGGGCCGTGGCCCGCGGCGCCGTCGCTGATGCGCGTTTGTATGAAACGCGGCGTTGACGTCGTCTTGTCGGTGACACTGCTGTGTCTCCTTTCGCCGGTAATCGTCCTGGTCTCCGCCGCGACCAAGCTCGACAGTCGCGGACCCGTCTTCTACCGGGCGAGCCGGCTGGGCTGGCGAGGAACGGCCCTTGAGGTGCTCAAATTTCGCAAGATGCTTCACGGTGCTTCGGGGCAGCCATTGACGGGATACGACGATCCACGCTTTACGCGGGTGGGCGCATTCTTGCGCGAACCAAGTTGGACGAGCTACCGCAACTGTGGAACGTCCTGCGAGGCCAAATGAGCCTCGTGGGGCCACGGCCGGAGGATCCGGGTTTCGTCGCGCTTCATGCCTTGGAGTATCGTGAGATTCTCAGCGTACGGCCTGGTCTGACTGGACTTGGCCAACTTGGATTTCGAAGGAAGCCGAGATCCTGAGCCAAGAGGATGCCGTCGGTCACTACGTTGACGCGATCCTCCCACAGAAAGTCATCCTTGATCGATTTTACGCCTGCAATTGGACCATCCGGAGATCTCTCGATTCTCCTATGGACGGTTCTAGCCGTAGTCATGCGGGTGGACGTTGCTGTGAACCGCCGCTCCGCCGCCCTCACGGTACGACGCAGAAGGGGCACCGCAAGATCAGGTTAAACTCGGTCACGTCAATGACCGACAAGAGAGACATGTCGGATCTCGACGTTGCACTAGAGGTGGAACTGCTCCGCCTCACGCGCCATACGCCCGCCAGCGATACGTTGCCGCGAGATACTCGCGTCGTGATCCTCGCCGGTGGTCGCGGTCGCAGGCTGGAGCCATACACCTCAATTCTTCCCAAGCCCCTGATGCCCATTGGGAATCGATCAATCCTCGAGATTCTTGTGACACAACTCGCCGACGCAGGATTTCGAAACCTCACGTTCTCCGTCGGCGACTCGTCACACCTCATCCGTGCCGTCTTCGACAACGGGCCGAGCGACTCAGTGAACATCGAATGGATCGTCGAACCCGAGCCCCTCGGCACCGCTGCACCATTGCGACTGGTGGCCGGCCTTGACTCGACGTTCCTCGTAATGAACGGCGATCTCCTCACCACCCTGGACTACGGAGCGATGCTCGAGGCGCATCGCGCGAGCGGTGACGTCCTGACGATCGCAGCTCATCGTCGCCGTGTCCGAATCGACTATGGAGTCCTCACTTGGATGTAAACTCCAGCGGCAAGCGCGTGCTCGACTTTCAAGAGAAACCCGAGATGTCGTGGGACGTCAGCATGGGCATCTACATTATGGAGCCGTCTGTTTCGTTGGAGATCCCGCCCGAGGGATCGTTCGATTTCCCCGAGTCGTGAAGGGCCTACTGGCTGGGGGTCAACCTGTCGGGGCTTTCGTTCACGAGGGTCTATGGCTCGATATTGGTCGACACGAGGACTACCAGAATGCAGTTGAGCTTTGGGAGCACGGCTCTCGACTCAGCGAATCCGACTAATATAATCCTGCCGTGACGACCGGCAGAATTGAGGCCGCGGTCTGCACGAGCATCGAAGAGCTAGCCCCCAGGTTCGATGAGTGGAGGGAGCTTGCGGTCCGAGGAGGCAGCATCTTCGTGACGCCGGAATGGGTCGCTGCGTGGTTCGAGATCTTTCGAGACGACTTCGAGCCGTCGATTCGCTACGTTGTTCACGACGGACGTCTTGTCGCGCTCATTCCGCTGATGACAGACGCCGTTGGAAGCCTCAGGTTTGTGGGCGACGGTGTTGGGGATGTCTTCGCCCCAGTCATTGCGCCAGATGCTCCGCACGGGACTCTCGATGCTCTGATTGGGACGCTTCGAACGCATCCTGGGAAGCTGCTCATCCTGACCAATGTCGAACTCGGGGCCGCTTGGCGGCAGACGCTTCAGCAAGACCTCGGTCTCGCACGGCTGGCGGACCGCCAAACCACACTCCCCTATCTCACCCTTGAGGGACTCGACTGGGCTGGTTTTCTGGCGACGCGCAGCGCCAACTTGCGTAGCCAGCTCGGGCGAAAGGCGAGGACGCTTGAGCGGTTGCACACCGTCGACTCGAGGATGTCCGAGTTGGCGTCAGAGGTGCCGGTCGACCTGGCCACGTTCTTCGATCTTCATGACCGGCGATGGGCGCCGAGGGGTGGCTCGGGGCTCTCGTCGTCGCGCACGCGTGACTTTCTCACCTCCTTAGCTCTTCGTGCGCTGAACCAGGGCTGGCTCCGGCTTTGGACGCTGGAGGTCGACGGAGAGGCTGCAGCCGCCTTACTAGGATGGCGGGTGGGGGTCCGCTATTCGTACTACCTCGCAGGCTTCGACCCTGAGTTCAGCGATCGGAGCGTCGGACTCCTCTTGCTCGCCCACACCATTCAGTCCGCGATCGACGAAGGTGCATCTGAGTACGACTTTCTTCTCGGGGAACGTAGGAGTACAAACTGCGCTTCGCGAACGGCTTCCGAGAAGTCGAGACCGAAATTCTCGGGCAGCCGTGGAGCGGCCGCTTCGCCACGGTCAGGCTCGATCTGGCTCTACGTCGAGTTGGACGTCGACTTCCGACTTCCGCCCGAACGACGATGCAATCGGCCGAGGCGCGGCTCCAGCACATCCTCCCGCTGAGTCGTCGTCGCTAGTCCACCGGGCTGATCACGCGCATCCGCAAGGAAGGCCCGCATTCTTGAAGGAAGGCCCGCATTCTTGCCGACGAGCTCGGTGCCGGAACGGGGCGTCGCATGCACATTGTCGTTGCCCGATGAGAGTGCTGGGAAACCGACGCAGCGCATCTAGCGGCGGAGACGTCCAACCAGTCCCCTGCGCCGCTGCGCTCCAGCGGGCCGCGGCGGCAGATCCTCACCCGCGAGGAGCGCAGCCGGCACCGACGACGTAAGCCATTCGGCCAGCGCCCGATCCCCGATGGCGGCGGCCGCGTCCGAGAGGCGCGATCGTCGGGTTCCCGGCCCGTGGACGTCGCTCGCGACGACGTGTGCAAGCTCGAGTTCGAGTAGTCGTTTGGCGCAACGTGCTGTCGCATTACCGAATCGACCGGCAACCGACGCCGCCGTCAGTTGGATGATCGCGCCGGCAGAACCAGCTTCTCTAGATCGCTTGGATGTGCCTGGAGCGTTTCGTTACGCTCGGGATGCGCGATCACCGGAACGACCCCGCGGACTCGCAGTTGTTCGCATTGTCCAATCAGCGTCGGCGCATGACCGTAGTAGGGATATTCCAACAAGATGAGCAGTGGGTTCCCACCGAGGCCGAAGGTGGCGAGGGTCTCTGACGTGAGATCGTTGAGTCGGTTCAACGCGATCTCGCCGCCTCCGCGAACGTCGAGATCGATGCCTGCCTGTGTTACGGCAGCCCTCACGCGACCTAGAGCGTCGCTCATCGCCTCGGGAGTGGTTGGGAAATCGGCGCGAACATGCGGAGTGGCAGCCACTACCCAAACACCGTCGTCCGCCATCGACTGGGCGATCGCGAGCGAATTTTCGAGGTCTTTGGCTCCGTCGTCGAGACCAGGGAGGATGTGGCTGTGGAGATCGATCACGCAACGAGCCTCTCGCGGTTGGCGGAGTGGGTCGTGCCCGGCGCGATTTCGTCTCTCGCATCGGGGTTAGCTCGTTGGAGCACCTTTCAGGCACCGACGGCTCTATGATAGATGAGCATGCAGGCGCGCATCCCCCGGCTGGCCGAGCTCACCGGCCGGGACATCGTCCGCTGGCGCGAGCTTGCCGCCTGCGCCGTTGAGCCAAATGTCTTCTTCGAGCCGGAGTTTGTGCTCGCCGCTCGGGATTGGCTGGGCATTCACGGGGTCGGCCTCTTGATCGTTGAGGACCGCGACCGCTGGATTGCCTGCATGCCCGTGCACCGCGCGTTGCATTGGCGGAGAGTGCCAATTCCGATTCTCGCGACATGGAGACACAAGTACTCATTTCTCGGGACGCCGTTGATCGCAGCAGATTGCGCGATGTCGGCCGTTCAGATGTTGGTGGACCATGGCAGTCGGGCTGGCAGAGGGCTTCTTGCCCTTGAGAGGGTTGGCGCCGATAGCGTCGTGTGGTCAGCGCTCGAAGAGGACATGGGTCGCCGACGGGCGGGGGGCTTTTGCTTCGAGCGGATGGAGCGAGCTACTCTCGTGCGTCGGCCCGAGCCGACATACCTTGCTGAGATGCGACCGCACCGGAGGCGCGAGCTCAATCGCCAGGCGCGCGGCCTTGAGCGCGAGCTGGGTGGGCCGCTCCATGTCAACGACCGTGCGGGGGAGCCAGGCGCCTACGAAGATTTCATGCGACTCGAGGCTGAAGGGTGGAAGGGTCGTGACGGGACGGCACTCGCCTCCAACCCGGGACATGCCTCGTTCTTCCGCACAGTTTGTGGCTCATACGCTCGTTCCGGCAGACTGCAGCTGCTTGACCTCTCGGCCGCAGGTAGCACGGTTGCCATGAAATGCAATCTGCTTGCCGGAGACGTCGTATTCTGTTTCAAGATTGCCTACGACGAACGGTACGCGACGTACTCGCCGGGCTTACAACTCGAGCGTCGGACCATCGATACGTTTCATGCACGGACATCGGCAATCGCTATGGATTCGTGCGCCGACCCGCACAATGATATGATCAATCGGCTATGGCCCGATCGCCGATCGCTCGCCACGATGCTCCTCCCATCAGAGGGTGCCCTTGGCTGGGTGTCGGCACGGAGTGCTCGAGCCGCGGTCGCAGTGCATAGACGGGTAGAGCGCCTCCGGTGACGAGCCTGTTACAGATCGAACCCGGTGCACTGGCTAGCGCCTACTCGCGCCGACCTCTAGCTGTTCATCATCAGCTCGCCGACCACGAGCTTCTGACTGTGGATGCGCTCGCTCAACTTGCCGACTTCCTTCCGATCGAGAATGTTGAGCACAACACGGGGCGTTTGCCCAGCGTTCTGGTCGGTGATGCGCCTGTCACCGACCTCCTGCCAGGCGAGATCGCCCGAGGGATTGAGACGAACGGCTGCTGGATGGTGCTCAAGAACATTGAACACGATCCGGCCTATCGCGAGTTGTTGTATTTGACGCTGGACGAGGTGGAGCCTCTCGTGAGCTCCCATGAGGGAAGCATGCAAGACCGCGAGGGCTTTGTCTTCCTTTCCGCACCAGGCTCTGTCACGCCGACACACGTCGATCCTGAGCACAATCTCTTGCTGCAGGTGCGCGGGACGAAGGAGATGAACGTCGGTCGCTTCCCTGATGCCGAAACCGAGCAGCGTGATCTCGAGCGCTTCTACGGAGGTGGACACCGCAACATCGACCAGTTGCCCGTAGGCGCCCAGACGTTCTCGCTCGCCCGTGGCGATGGTGTGTACGTTCCGCCGAACGCACCGCACTGGGTCCAAAACGGCGAGGCGGTTTCGGTATCGTTGTCGATTACTTGGCGGACGCCCGTTACTGACCGCGTCGCGCGCGTGCACGCCGTCAATGCGCGACTTCGCCGCCTCCACCTTTCGCCTCGCGCGCCGAGCAAAGGCGTTCTGCGTGACCGTGCGAAGGCGACGCTCTCGCGGTCATTGGCTGCGCTCAGACGCTAGGTTCTGGGGTCGGTCGAGCGTATTCAGAGTCTCAAGTTTGCTGGTCGCGCGTGTTGTGACGGCGACCAGAGGGGAGTGAGGGACGGTTCGGTGGCAATCGGCTGCCAGCGATCGATACCAACGCATCGTGGCTCTCACAGACCTCGGCTGCCGCATTGCGGAGCCGCGCTTGCGCAGTGAGTTCCTCCGGCCTGGATAGTACGTCCATCTCACCGTTAGGCCCGATTCGCCCGATTGTTCGCCAGGCCGGGTCGCGCATGATCGGATCGGCGACCGTCAGGTTGTCCTGAGTGCGAAGAAATGCGCCAGCAGCCTTGGTGAAGCGAGTTACGGCACGTTGGAGTGCAGGGTCGGAAAAACGATGATCGCCACCATCGAAACGATGGACATCGCGAAGTCGTGCGCTGTGGTCGTCGCGCCATGATCCCGCGAAGCTCGCTGAGCGCAGCCAGTTGAATTCGGGTTCGAGGACCAAGCGGCTGAGCTGAGCCAGGACCTCACGATCCTTCGAGATGGCTCGGCGATCTAACCGGTTCGCAACGTTCTTCCTCGCCCGCCGATTGCTTCCATTCCGCTTCAGGGTGGCGAACGCCGTCACAGCGGAGCCTGCCAGAAGAGCGCCCAGAACTATGAGCATTGCGCGAGGAGGTGCATTCCCTCCCGACAGTGTCGGCACCAGCACCCCGATTATTACCGCCCCAACGGCGGCCCAGACCTTCGACAGCATGATCCCGAAAGCGTAGACTCGTGCCGCGACTTGGGCGTACGTATGTTGTGAAAGGGGAGGCAATCGGGGGAAAATCCGCCCATCGCGGCCACACCAATGCAGATTGTCAACGAAGCCCGACTCGATCATTCGACACGTTCTCCCTTGCCTGTCAAGGGGTTGTTTTCTCGGAAATCGCTGTTAACGTTTGGGGATGGGTGTGGGGAGACGCGCCCGTGGGGGGATGCTGTTCGGTCACTCACGGTTTCTTCGGCTCGCGCTCGCGGGGGTGTCACTGGTCGGACCGTCGCTCTTGTGACCGGAGCATCGACCCGGACGGTTCGGGTGTGAAGTCGATTCGCATCGTTCTCTCGTCGTCGGCTGCCACCTCTCCCGCCAGGCGCGTCAGCACGAAAGCGCTCTATGCCAGGAACGATCCGTGGAAGACGTACCTCGCGAGCGAACAGGTCTGTCCTGGCGGGGAGCGAACGGATCTCTCCCCGAACGAGTCAGGCCGCCACGGTGGCTTGCCTTTTGAATTTCGCGCGCAAACAGCGTGGACTGAGGCGCTTCCGGTGGCATCGATCCTCAACGGTGCGTCCGTCAGGAAGGGGCAGGCCATTCTCCGTTGTGGGCGTTTCGCACACAATCCGTGCGGCGGCGACTGGACGGCGTCGGTCAGGTCGACCGGGTATTCCGGCTCGTTCGGCGAGAACCTCTATCTCGCTACCGGTCCGTTCGCTGCTCCACGTCCCGCCGTCGATGCCTGGCTCAACAGCGCGCCGCACCGGGAAAACCTGTTTCGGACCTCGTGGCGGGAACAGGGCCTCGCCGTCGTCGTTCTTCCTCATTTCGGCAATATGTCGCATGTCGTCGTGTGGGTGAATGTGCTCGGAGATCGCAGCGCCTGATCGTAACGGTGAGGATGAGAGTGGCAATCGGACACGAAGGGACAGCACGATGCGTCGTCTAGTAAGGATCCGGTTCGTCTTCGCGGTTCTCGTCATGACTGCCGTTCTGTGCGCCGACACACAGGGCCGGATAATCGAACACAATCCTGCCCGGCAGCCGGCAGCCGGCTGCGTACCGGGCTCGATCCACAGTTTGCGGACCAACAGGTTGTCGTATTCCGTCACGGCCCTGAGGCCCCTCAACGCCCGTCGGGCCCTCGCCGGGCGAGCGAGCACGTATTTCGAAACGCGGAACGCCAACGGCGTCGCGACCGTTTTCGGCGTTCTTGCCTCACGGGTAGACGGCTCCTGCCGCGCCACTCACTACAAGGTGCAGCTGCCCGTCCGTCCGACGGGCACGACCGGCTGGGTTCGTGCTGTCGACGTTCGCTTGCGCGCGGTGCATTCGAGAATCGCTGTGGATCTCTCCCAGCGTCGGATCACGCTGTTCCGTGACGGCCGCGTGGTGCTCGTCACGACGGCCGTTATCGGCGCGCCTTCGACACCCACCCCGACAGGGCGTTTCTACGTGAACCAACGGCTCCTCGCAGCTAATCCGACCGGCGCCTACGGGCCGGGAGCAGTCGGTCTCTCGGCATTCTCGCCCGTCCTTCTCAGCTGGGCTCAGGGTGGCCCCATCGCGATCCACGGTACGAACGAGCCCGACATGATTGGCTTTGCCGTCTCCCACGGGTGCCTGCGGGTTCGTAATGTCGATATCCGCAAGTTGCTGCGACTGGCTGAAGAAGGGACGCCGGTCGAGATCAGGCAGTAGGCCGGTCGAGTTTCGTGACGAACTCGGGAGACCGGCTGAAGCCAGTCACTGCGGCAGGTAGCTCGGCGAGTGAGCCGATGACGGTGTCGGCAAGGCCGAGCGCCTCGTCATCCGGTGCATAGTGCGCGTTCGGATAGGCGACAACATGCATTCCGGCCGAGACAGCGGCGCGGATCCCGTTTGCGGAGTCCTCGACCGCAACGCATGAGGACGGCGCGACCTCGAGTCGCCGGGCGGCCTCGAGGTAGACGTCAGGGCTCGGCTTGCCGCGCGGCACCTCCTCCGAGGAAACAGTGACCGCGAAACAGTCAGCGATGCCCGCGGTCGCGAGAACGGCATCGATCAACGGTCGGTTCGAAGATGAGGCAACAGCAAGCGGGAACGACCTCGACAGGTCTCGAACGACGTCGACTGCCCCGTCGATCAGCGGCAGGTCGGCCCGAAAGCGCTGGAGCATGCGGACGACGACCTCCTCGTTGATCTCCTCCGGTGCCTGCGGGAGACCGAGATCCCGGTGCATGTAACGGGACCACTCGCCGGAGCTCATGCCCATCATGGCGCGCTGTGACTCGGCCGAGTAGCGACCGCCCCAATCGGCCACGAGCTGTTCCCGCACCTCGTCCCACACCTGCTCGCTGTCGACGATGACGCCATCCATGTCGAATATGACCGCCTCGACCATGCGGCCGATCCTAGAGGCTTGATGTGGAGTAGGAGCACATCTGGATGCGGCCCTGCACGCCGCGGAGCGTGTCCGCCACGGCCGGCATCCAGGCCACCGGCCTTGATAGCCGGCCGCGTCGAACACGCTCCTTGGTGCAGAACCGCCCCAGCCGCACTCCTACTCCACATCAAGCCTCTCGGCGAACGACGTTAGACGGGCTTGCAGAGGCTGTCCGACGCGAACAGCTGTCGCTCGACATCTGCGAGCTGACGGTCGAGCGACTCGTCGTAGGCGCCGGGAGGCGTCCCCTGCCACATCACGTCGGGCGTCACGCCGGGTCCGATGATCGTGGCGCGATAGCGCTCTCCGGGGCCTGCGGGTCGGCTGCCGTGAGGGTAGAAGCCGTAGCAGAACGTCCCGGTGCCCCTGTGCGTGAGGAAGCTGTTCTCGCGCTTCCAGCCGGCGCCGTATGCCGAGTTGAACGTGTCGACGTAAAGGTTGCGGCCGAACGAGTCGAGTGGATTTCCACCGGCCGTCGACTTGAACCCGTGGACGGGATTGCCGTTGTAGAGGAACGTCCCGAAGAGGTGGTCGTACTTCCGGTACGCCCAGTCGAGATTCACGGTCAGGGCGGGGAGGTCACCGGTCCAGTGCGACAGTCGCAACTCCCAGACGGCCTGTTTCGGGGTCGCCGCAACACCGTAGTTCGGGAGCATCCGCTGCCACGCCTGGAGCCCCCAGTTGCTGCCGTCCTTCGCCGTGCAGCTCACCACGTGCCACGCAAGCGGCGGGCCGGTGTACGGGCCGCACGTGTTCGCGAAGGTCTTCCAGACGTCCTTCTTGTAGGTGCCCCAGCCGCCCGAGTAGTCGAGCTTGAAATCGACCTGCCTGGCACCGACCGTCGGTGCAACTGCGTTGACGGCGCCCCACGCGAGCACGTTCCAGCGCTTGCCGCGCGCCGTGTACGAGACGAGCGCCTGACCTGAATTGTCGACCTTGAGCGTCACACCGTGAGCATTGCGATCGATCATGGTCGAGGCGTTAGCGCCCACGGGCACGAGGAGCACCACCAGGGCTGTGAGGGGAACGAGGTGCCGCACGCGCATCGCCTCCCAATCGTGTGCTGGACCTCTGGAGGCAGCCATTCCCGGTTAGGGGGAAACGCGGTCACCATTCGAGGGATCCTTGTCCCACCACCGGTGGAGCGCCCGATGCCTGCGGTCGGGCCGTACCGAGCGGCGCCGTCAGGCGCGCCGGATCAGCGTGATGCCGTCGCGGACGGTCAGCAGCACCTGGGAGCTCCGCGAGTCGGCGGCGACGTGCGCGTTGAAGGCCGCGATCGGGTCGCCGGGATTGAAGACCTGGCCGTCGTGCAAGGTGTTGTCGACGACGATCAGGCCGTGCTCGGAGAGGCGGGGGAGGACGGCCTCGTAGTAGCCGATGTATCCCCCCTTGTCGGCGTCCATGAACACGAAATCGAACTGACCGTCGAGGCTGTCGATCGTCTCACCAGCCGGCCCCACGTGAACGGTGATCTGGCTCGCCCAGGGGCTTCGATCGATGTACTCCTGCGCCAGAGCGGCACTATCCCGGTTGAGCTCACAGGTGTCGATCCGCCCGTCGTCCGGCAAGCCTGCTGCCATCGCGAGCGTTGCATGGCCGCTGAACGTGCCGATCTCGAGGACGCGCCTCGGCTGTTGAACCCAGACGAGGATCTCGAGCAGCCTGCCTGCGACCGGCCCTGTCAGCATCTCTCCCGAACCGAGCGAGCGATTCGTCGCGTCTGATAGCTCCATCAGCAGGGGCTCGTGCTGCGACGAAACGCGTTCGGCGTACCGCTGCAGGCGGGCGTCGATGTCCATTTCCGCACCGTAGCGAAGCGGGCAGGAGTGAGTGTCGACCGTGGCCACGTGAGTCGCGTGACGGTGTATCGTCCGCGCACGATGGGCTCCCGCCGTCCAGTCGTGCTCGTCGTGTCGCTCGTTGTCGGCATAGCCATCGCGATCCTCGGTGCCTGGGCAATCGGCGCGGGGCCATTCGCATGACGAGGGAGCTGATCGGAGTCGAGCGGCGCGGCGACGTCTGCCTGTTGACACTGCAGCGGCCGACGAAGCTCAACGCGCTGTCGACTGCTCTCGAACGAGAGCTCGGCGATGCGCTCGGATCGGTGGAGATCACCACGAGTCGTGCGGTCGTGATCGCGGGCGAGGGGCGGGCCTTCTCGGCTGGAGCGGATGTAACCGAGTTTCGCGATGCAACGCCCGAGTCCATTCTTGCCTACTACCGCGACACGGGGGACGTCTACGAGCGATTTGCGGCGCTCCCACAGCCGACCGTCGCTGCGATTCACGGCTGGTGCGTGGGCGGCGGCCTCGAGCTCGCACTTGCCGCTGACTTTCGCATCGCGGACGTGGCGGCCGCGTTCAGCTTGCCGGAAGTTCAGATCGGGATCATTCCGAGCTCGGGCGGTACCCACCGCCTCGTGCGACTCCTCGGTACGGCGCGTGCCAAGGAGCTCGTGCTTCTTCGCGATCGCGTCGATGCTCCCGAGGCGCTTCGGCTCGGGCTCGTGACGGAGGTCGTCGCTGACGGTGCCGCTCGCGATCGTGCGCTCGAGCTCGCCTCAGGCCTTGCCGCTCTCCCGCCGCTCGCCGTCGCTCTCGCGAAGCAGGCTATTGACGCTATGGCCGATTCATCGCGCGAAGCAGGATTGCTGATCGAGCGCATCGCATACGCGGCCCTCGCGCAGACGCCTGCGGCGCAAGGCGCAGTTGAGGCGTTCGTGTCCGGTCAAGATTCAAGCGGAGGCGGTAACTCGGCCTGACCCCACGCATCGGCGCCGCCGTCGACGACGATCGTCGTGCCCGTGATGTAGGCAGCGCCCGGCGAGCATAGGAACGCAATCAGCGATGCGACTTCCTGCGGTGTGCCGAGGCGGCGCATCGGGATGCTCTTCGCCCACTCCTCCGGGTCGGCGCCGTACTGCCCGAGCCCTTCGGTGGCGATCGTTCCGGGCGAGACGCAGACCGAGCGGATCCCGTAGCGGCTCCACTCGAGCGAGAGTCCGGAGGCAAGGTTCTCGAGCGCGGCTCTCGCTGAAGCAGCGTGGGCGAATCCGGGGATCCCACGTCGCGGGCTGAAGCCGACGAACACGACAACTCCCTGTCGTTGCGGGATCATCGACCGCTCTGCGACGAGCCGCGTCACCGCCCATGATGCATCGACCGCGAGCCGGTGCACGGCCCGCCAACCGTTCGACGAGATGTCCTCGGCCTGGGCTACGAACTGTCCGCCAGCGTTGTTGACGAGTAGGTCGATGACGCCGAAGCGCTCGAGGGCAGCATCGACGAGCGCTTCGACCTGATCGGGCTCGCGAACGTCTGTGGGCACCGTGAGGCAGGAGCCGCCAAAGGCCTCGATCGAGGCTCGGACGGCTTGGAGCGGCTCGGGGCGTCGTCCGCAGATCGCGACCGAGGCACCCGTTCGGGCCAACTCGAGTGCTGTTGCAGCGCCGATCCCGGTGCCACCACCTGTGACGAGCGCGACCTTGCCTGCGTTCGCTTCAGGCGTCAGCACCGCCCGATGCTCCGGCGCAATGGATGCGGAAGGTTCGTGAGCCATGGCGGCAGTGTGACGATCGCGGCGGCAATGGGGTACATGCGAGACACTTCCTCGCTTTCGGTCGCGGGGGGTTGTAGGGTCGAGCCGATGAAGGCATCGGATCGGACGCGCTTCCCCTCGGGTGTCTCGATGCTCAGCCTCTGCACCGCCGAGGGATGCACGACGATCATCTTCGGACGAGGGACGTGCATCGAGCACGACCCGCGGAAACGGCCAATGCCGGATCGCCTTCTCATCGAGGCGGTTGCTTCTTCGCGGAGGTCGAAGCGGCCCCCAGGCTCGACCGATTCGTCGTAGAAGCCGCCCGGATGCCGCTTCGTGGTCGTCTCGTTGCTGCTCCTAGAACGAGATCGGACGTCCGGAATGACCGTCGATGTTGCCGGAGACTCTCCTGAGTGCGCGTGCGAAGGGAGCCGAATACCGATAGCGGTTTCCCATACCGCTAAGGTGTTGGTTGTGCGCACGACACAACGTAAGGGAGACATAGCGACATCGAGAGCTGTGGCGACCTTCACGGCGATGGGCTACGACGTCTCTATACCGTTGACCGAGTCCGCCGCGTACGATCTCGTGGTGGATGACGGACATCGCCTGGCGCGCGTTCAGTGCAAGTTTTCGAGCGGCGCTCGTCGCCAAGTAGATCTGCGGAGAATTCACTCCAACTCCGCGGGATACGTCGTGAAGCGCACGGCTGAAGGCTCCTACGATTGGCTGTTCGTTCTCGACGGATCGAACGAGGAGTACCTCATCAAGTCATGCTTGGCTGAGCGACGGTCGGTGACGCTAAAGGACGCCGACAAGCTCGGAGCGGTGGCAGAGTCTGGCTGATTGCAGCTGCCTTGAAAGCAGCCGGCCCGTTTACTCGGGCCCGGGGGTTCGAATCCCTCCCGCTCCGCTATCAGTGTCACATCCGAACCCCGTGGTCGCATGGCCACGGGGTTCCTCGTTCGCCTTGCAGTCCGGCGGACCGATAGTCGTGGAGCCAGCTAGTCTCGGGGAACGATGCCCGCGTCCAGCAGCGCCCATGACCTCGAGGACACGGAGGTGTCGCCGTCCCCTTTTCGCGCTGCGTTCGACCGGGCGCGGGTCGAGGCGTCGTCGGGGATCGCTCCGACGCGCGAGCCGCTCGACGTCACAGCCCACCCTGAGCGAGCTGCGTTCGAGTACAGGCTCGAACGCCGTCGTGGCAAGCGGTCGGCCGACGTCGCCGACTGGAACGTCCTCGGCCGTGACGGTTGGGAGCTCGTCGGCGTGACCGGCAAGCACGCCGCGTTCAAACGCCCCCTGTAAACCGACCCGCCTCAGCGCTCGACGGAGTCGGGTGCTCCGAAGGCGCGCAACACGTCCGGCACCTCGCCCTGGAAGTTCTCGAGGATGGCGAGCAGTGCACGGTCGGTGACGACAGTGCCGTTGAGCGTGTGCGGCGTCTCGAGCCCGCTTTCGGTGCGGACACGGATCCCCAGGCGGCGCGCCTGGAAGTCGGTCGTGTTCGAGCACGAGGTCACCTCGCGGTAGCGGCCCTGACTCGGGAACCACGCCTCGATGTCGATCTTCTTGGCCGCGGGCGCGCCGAGATCACCGGCTGCGACGTTGACAACGCGATAGGGGAGCCCGAGTTGCGAGAGCAGGTCCTCCTCGAGGGCAACCATCCGCTCGTGCTCGTTCCAGGCGTCGGCGGCTGTCGTGAACACGAACATTTCGACCTTGTTGAACTGGTGAACGCGGAACATGCCCCGCGTGTCCTTGCCGGCCGCACCGGCCTCGCGCCGGAAGCAGGTCGAGAACCCCGCGTACCGCAGCGGCAACTCGTCGGCCTCGAGAATCTCGGTCATGTGCAGCCCGGCGAGCGCTACCTCGGATGTGCCTGTGAGGAATAAGCCATCCTGCTCGAGCTCGTAGATGTTCGACTTCTCGGTGGGGAAGAACCCCGTTCCGATCATGGCTTCCTCGCGGACGAGCACAGGCGGAAGCACGGGCGTGAAGCCCGCGGTCGCCACCTGGTCGAGCGCGAATCGGTACAGCGCCAGAGCGAGCAGCGCGGTATCGCCGACGAGGTAGCCGAAACGCGAACCCGAGAGACGGGCCGCGCGTTCCAGCTCGAAGCGACCCACCTCACTCGCCTCTTTCACCTCGGTGAGCGTCGGCGGCTCGCCAAGCCGGCGGATCTCCACGGCGTCGTCCTCGCTGTCGCCGTCGGGAGCCGATTCGTGAGGTGGGTTTGGCACGATGGCGAGCGCCGCGTCCCGTGCGGCTTCTGCAGCCGCGAGCTCCTCTTCGGCGATGCGCAGCTCCTCCTTCAGCTCTTGCAGCTCGACGAGTTGCTCCGGAGTCGGTTTCCCCTTGAGTTTCGTTCTGCTGCGCAGATCGTCGACCCGGGGGACGAGCGCACGCCAGCGCTCGTCGGCGGCGAGCAACGCGTCGAATGAGTCACCGGCTCCCTTGCGAGCAAGGGCGGCGCGCCACGCGTCGGGCTCGGCTCGGGCTGCCTTGAGGTCGATCATGCGATGGAGTCTAGGTACGCGTCGATGACGGTGGCAACGCCCTCGACATCCGCGCTCGGGCAGACCCAGTCCGCCCTCTCGAGGAGCAAGGGGTTTGCGTCCTCGACAGCGACTCCGAAACCGGCCTCGTCGATCAGCTCGATGTCGTTCTCCCCATCGCCAAACGAGACGACGCGATCGAGCGAGAAGCCGAGCCGTTCGGCGACGAAGGCGATGCCCGTTCCCTTCGAGACCCTGGGGTTGCCGAGCTCGAGGAGATAGGGCAAGGAGGTCGTCAGATAGAGGCGGTCGGCGAACGCTTCGACGAGCGCCGCCCGCACAGCCGGGATATCGCTTGGATCGGCCACGACAACGAGCTTCGTCGGCGGGCGTTCGAGCCACGTCGCGAGATCCCCGACCTCCTCTACCGGCAGATGCTGGAACTCCGCGTACATACGTGAGTACTCGGTATGCCTCTCGATGTAGAGGCGGTCGTCGACGTAGCAGTTCGGCGAATGCCCGAGCCTCGCGAGCAGGGCGACCGCCTCGCGTGCCGTATCGAGCGGAATCGGCTCGTGGAGGAGGAATGTGCCGCTTGCCGGTTCGACGACGGCGGCTCCCTGGTAGCAGACGACTGGCTCCCAGATGCCAACCTCCTCGAGGCGCGGGCGAACAGAGCGGAACATCCTCCCGGTGGCCACGATCACCGGTATCCCGGCCGCCTGCGATCGCGCGACTGCGGCGCGAGTCCGCGGACGCAGGAGGCTGTCGCGACCGACGAGGGTCCGGTCGAAGTCGCAGGCAAACGCCTGAACGTCGGTCGGGAAGGACGGTGGGAGGATCAGCCTGCGGTCGACTGGGCGACGTACGCCGCGACGTCGGCGATCTGCTGAGGCGTGAGGGTCTCCCCGAACGCCGGCATGGGGCTCTTGCCCTCCGTCACTCGTGTCACGATCAGCTCGACGGGTGGCTTCTTCTCGTCGAGGTTCGGGCCGACGTTGCCGCTGGCACCTGCCGCCGAGAGAGTGTGACAGCCGCCGCACCCCTGGCTCGTGAACACTGCCTTGCCGGCTGCTGCGTCTCCGGTGAGCTTCAGCGCCGGCAGGTCCGCCGTCGTTGCCGCGGGCACGTCGCCGACGACCGTCTCGGGTGAGGCTGTGGTCTCGGTCCCGCTGAGACAACCGGCCGCCAGGAGACCGAGGACGAGCGCGAGGAGAGCGAGGGCAACAGTGGTGGACCGGCGCATCGCAGTGGATTCTAACCAGGCGGATCGGACTTGCGTAGGGTGTACGCATGATTGTCGGACGCTCGATGCACGAGCGCTATCTGTCGAACGCCTACGTGATCGGTGACGCAACCGGTGGAGCCGCGGTTTTCGTCGACAGTGGGGCGCCACTCGAGCCGCTGCTCGAGCTCATCGACCGCGAGGATCTGACACCGACGCATCTGTTGCGGACGCACACGCACCCCGATCACATCGAGCATGAGGACGAGCTCCGCGAGCTCTTCGGGATCCCCGTCGTCACAGGAGACCTCATCACCGGGGGGTTCATCGTTCGGGCAATCTCGCTTCCTGGGCATTCCGATGATGGAGTCGCATTCGTCGTCAACGACGAGGTGTGCTTCAGCGGGGACGTGCTGTTCAAGGATGCGGTCGGCGGCGGCCCCGCGGATGTCGTGCGGCGCTCTGTCATGGACGGCCTGATGACACTGCCGGCCGAGATGCGCGTCTTGCCCGGGCACACGGACGAGACGACGATCGGGCGCGAATGGGAGAGCAATCCGTTTGTGACCTACTGGCGCGGTGCGGCGGCCTCACTCGACGAGAGCGTGCGCGTTGCAGGCGACGAGGCAGAGCTCGTCGTGTGGTCACCCGACTACGACGGCAACGGCAAGGCGCTCGTTCGCTTTGCCGACGGGCGCGAGGCGATCGTCGGTGGCTCCCGCGTCGAGCGCGGCTGACCTCACAAGGGTCGGCCGGCGGGCGAGGCCGCGCCTCGCCCCTCCGGACGATACGGTGGCGTTGTGCGTCTCGTCGTGGCCCGTTGCGAAGTCGTTTACTCCGGCCGACTGAACGCGGTCCTCCCAGAAGCGGTACGGCTTCTGATGCTCAAGTCGGACGGCTCGTTTCTCGTCCACGCCGATACCGGTGGCTTCAAGCCGCAAAACTGGATGACCCCACCCACCGTGATCGAGCACGAAGGTGAGCCGCTCGAGCGGATCGTCGTGCGCAAGAGGGCTGGGAAGACCGAGGATCGCCTCGACATCCGGATCGTCGAGGTCCTCAGCGATGTCGAGCACGACATGGGTGAGGCCGCCGCGCTTGCGAAGGACGGCGTCGAGCGCGACCTTCAGCTCGAGCTCGCCGGCCGCCCCGACGTGCTCGGGGCCGGCCTTCATCTCGTCGAGCGTGAGTGGCAGACCGACATCGGTCCCGTCGACCTGATGTGCCGAGATGTCGACGGCGGGTGGGTGGCGGTCGAGATCAAGCGCATCGCAACGATCGACGCCGTCGAGCAACTGTGCCGCTATCTCGAGCGAATCCAGACCCTGCCGGGAATGGCAGCGTGCCGCGGAATTCTCGCCGGGCAGAAGGTCGTCAAGCAAGCCCGGACGCTCGCCGAGTCGCGAGGGCTCAGTTGGGTCGAGGTCGACCTCGCCTCGCTGCGCGGCGAGAAGGAGCCAGAGCTGACGCTGTTCTCCGGCTGAACGGAGGATGACGTCCTCGTGGACAAGCCGTCTACCCGGAGACGACGACGGCCGCCTTGAGGTAGTCGCGGGGTGGCTCTGCCAGCAATGCGGCTACGCCTTCGAGCCCGACCTCGTGCGTGACGAGGCGCTCGAATGGGTAGGCGCCGCTGCCGAGGAATGCGAGCGCCGCACGAACGTGCCGGGGCGTGTGGTGAAACGCGCCACGCAGGGTGACCTCTTCATAGTGGATGCGGTACGGATCGACCTCTACGCGGGAGTCGCGAGGCAGGCCGCCGAAGGCGAGCACCGTGCCGCCGGGTCGCACGCGCTCGAGCGCCAGCGTCCAGGCTTCTACGGTTCCGGCCGCCTCGATCACGATGTCTGCGCCCACGCCGTCGCCTGTTTCGGCGCCGAAGGCCGGCCCGAGCTCCTGCCGCTCGGGCCGGGAGCCGACGCCGACCGGCCAGCCGCCTGCGTCGGCAACACATGCGCACATCATCAGCCCGATCGGTCCGAGGCCGATCACCGCGACCGTGTCACCGGCCGCCACGCCGGCAGCTTCGACGCCGTGGAGGCAGCATGCGAGGGGCTCAACCATCGCGGCAACCTCAGGCGGCATTCCCGGCGGGACGGGAAGCAGGTTCGTGCGGGCGATCCGTTCGGGCACGAGGATGAATTCGGCGTAGGCCCCGTTGAGGAGCGGAAGGAGGCTCTCGCAGAGAGTCTCCTGACCGCGGGCGCACGGGACGCAGGTACCGCAGGGTGCCGAGTTCGCAGCGACGACGCGCCGGCCGGTTGCAACGTTCACGCCGCAGAACTCGTGCCCGAACGGGCTCGGCGACGCCCCGAGCAGAACTGGATGGCCACGCCGGAACGCCTTCAGGTCGGTGCCGTCGGTGAGCGCCACCTCGACCTGGACGACAACGTCACCTCCTGCAACCGGCTCGGGTCGGGGAACGTCTTCGAGCCGTAGGTCCCCGGGGCCGTGGAAGATCAATGCCTTCACGGCCGGAAGACGACCTTGAGCGCATCACGGCGGCGGAAGAGATCGAGCCCCTCGTGGAAGCGCTCGAGCGGAAGCACGGTGGGCGTCGGGAGCGCGAGGCGACCCAGCAGCCGTACCGCTTCGTCCATCAGCTGTGGGGCCGCAGAGCGGACGCCGACGAGCGTGAGCTCATCGCGATAGACCCGGGCCGCCGGAATCGTGCCGGCGTCGGCAAAGACGAGAATCGTGCCGCCCGGACGCACCGCAGCGAGGGCGGATTCGACACCGCCGCTCCCCGAAAGTATCGCCGTGTCGACTGGGCCATCAGGTGCCGGCCCGGAGCGGCGCGGGTCGATGTCCACGGCGAATACCTCGTCGCCACGGTCTCGCAGCACGGCCGCGAACACGTGACCGATGAATCCGTGCCCGACGATGAGCACGCGACCGCGAGGAACCTGTCGCGCACCGCGGAGGACACATGCGAGCGGCTCGACCATCGTGCCGCGGGCATCGTCTATGTCGTCTGGAAGGGCGACCCAGCCCTGGGCGCGAGCGCGCTCGGCGAAGCCGCCGGGCCGGATCGTGAGCCCCTCGAACGTCGCGCACAGCGACTCGTGGCCGGCAAGGCAGAACTCGCATTCACCGCAGGCCGCATGGTGTACCAGCGCGACGCGCTGCCCTTCGGGGGTCTCTGCCACGACCTCGTGTCCCAGCACCGTGCCAGCGGCGGCACGGCCGATCTTCTCGACGTCCGAGCCGCAGAGCCCGCACGCAAGGACG
The DNA here is from genome assembly GCA_963784945.1 of uncultured Thermoleophilia bacterium. GTDB lineage: Bacteria > Actinomycetota > Thermoleophilia > Gaiellales > Gaiellaceae > Gaiella. The sequence goes on from CAWATN010000017.1 coordinate 60,317, forward strand.
GTCACGAGGTCACCAGGCGAAGCAGGCTCAGCGACGTCCGCGAGGCGGGGCTCCGAGTCGGTGCCTAGGACGACGGCGCGCATCGGCGTATCGTAGGGCTGGGGTTGCGAACGAGCGGAGGAGGGTACCGATGGCTGTACAGCTGCACCGTTGTGGGCACCTGTGGGCCAAGTTCGGCCTGCACCCGTGTTGGGCAGTCCAGAAGGCGCTCGACGACGCGGGCGTCGAGTATGAGATCGTCAAGGAGTCGTGGCCAGGCCGCAAGGGCCGGACCGCGGTGATCGAGGGAACAGGCCAGAACAGTCTGCCCGCGATCGAGCTCGAGGACGGCACCTGGTATCGCGAGCAGTCCGCCGACATGGCGAAGGCGATCCGGGCGGGCAAGTTCAAAGCCGCCGCGAGCAGCTGACCGCGGGCGCCGTAGGCGCTACACTGAGGCCCGTAACGGGGCCATAGCTCAGCTGGGAGAGCGCCTGGATCGCACCCAGGAGGTCAGCGGTTCGAGCCCGCTTGGCTCCATTTTCCGCAGATCCAGAATCCCCTAATGGGGATTCCGGATCGCGAGGATCCCTGAAGCCGGAACCTACGGTTCCTGGGACTTCCCTTCTCGTTGGGATCGTCGGGCCTCGCTGACGGGCGGGAGGTCAGCGGTTCGAGCCTGCTTGGCTCCATTTTCCGCAGATCCAGAATCCCCTAATGGGGATTCCGGATCGCGAGGATCCCTGAAGCCGGAACCTACGGTTCCTGGGACTTCCCTTCTCGTTGGGATCGTCGGGCCTCGCTGACGGGCGGGAGGTCAGCGGTTCGAGCCCGCTTGGCTCCATTTTCCGCAGATCCAGAATCCCCTAATGGGGATTCCGGATCGCGAGGATCCCTGAAGCCGGAACCTACGGTTCCTGGGACTTCCCTTCTCGTTGGGATTCACGGCCGCGAGGATTGCGTTCATGCGGTCGCGCGGACGGTCCAAAGCTCGAGGGCCGTCTCCGGCCCTCGAGCGGTCGCTTCAATTGATGGAACAGTGCGGCTCAGCCGCCCTCGAACCAACCGCCGCCGAGGCTGGCGAATGTTGCGGCGACGGCTGTCAGCGCAACGAGAAGACAGAGGGTCGTTCCTTTGTTGAACACGAATCACGCCCTTTCGCGTTGGAGATCCTTCGTGTCCTTTATCGGTGGAGAGACAGCCCGCCGTCTTCCCCCAATCGGGGTACCTTGAACGGCAACTGCGCGTTGACCGTGCCACGAAACCCGTGCAAATGGGCCAGGTTTGCGGTTGAAGAGACATGTCCGTCGCGACGCATGTAGCGACGTGCCTGCGCTCCCGGCGGCGTCAGCGAGGAACTCGGATGGCCGCGGGCCGGGCGGCGCTCCGCGTCGCCCCCATGAGCTCGTACGGGGGGCGGCCCGGCTCTAGCTCAGAGCGCGTCCTCGTGGCTCGTCGAGATCAGCGTCTCGGCCGCCTGGCGATAGAGCCGAGCCGCTTCGTGCTCGTCGCCGGTGCGTTGGGCGAGGTCACCTCTGGCGATCCAGCTGTCCGCTTGGTGGCTTGCCGAGGCTACGCGACTGAATGTGGCGTCGGCGGTATCGAACTCCTTCTCGGCCTCCTCGAGCCGGCCCTGGGCGAGCAGGCTACGTCCGAGCGCAAGATGGGCCGTTCCGACCTCTTGCAGGTGCTCGATGCGGTCAGCGAGCAGAATGATTGCCTTGCGCGCCTGTGTCTCTGCCAGCTCCGGCTCGCCCATGCCGAGGTGGACGTCAGCGAGGGAGCTGAGCACGTAGCCGGCTTCGGCAGGGAGCTGGAGATCGACGAAGCTCTCGAACGCCTCTCTCAGTTGTGTGACTGCGGTATCCAGGTTGCCGAGCAAGTGGTTGGCACCGGCGACGTTGTTGAGGAGGCGCGCCACGTTCACCCGGTCGCCGCGTTCTGCGAACAGCGCCATTGACTCCTCGGCACGCCTGCGTGCGAGCAGCCAGTTCCCCTCGCGCTGCGCATTGAGGGACGCCTGGAAGAGCGCCAGTGCTGCTTGTCGACGATCGCCGCGAGCGTTCGCGAGCTCGAGCGCGTGCGCAACGTCCTCTCGCGCACCGGGCCAGTCGCGCAACCGGCGGTAGCAACGCGCGCGCCACTCGAAGATGTCGGACCGAAGTCGGTCACAGGCCAGCCCGGATCGCTCGGCCAGGTCGAGTGCGTGCCCGAACGTGACGACTGCTGCCTCGGCATTCGATTCCGTCGTTTCGCAGACGCCAATGAGGAACAACAGATCCGCGCGATCGACGTCGGTGAATGGTGGCTCGGCGGCGAGGCCTTCCGCCTCCGTTAGCAGCGACCGTGCTGCCCCGACATTGCCGCCCCGGATCTCCGCCCATGCCTGTCCGCGGAGCGCTCGGAAGACGAGCGCCGGCACGCCGACCTCAGCTGCAGCAGCACCAGCGTCGCGAAACGCGGTTGCTGCATCCGCATTGCGGTGTGCCTCGGCGAGCCGCTCAGCCCGCCGCAGCGTCTCTTCTGCCCGGGCCGCATCGGCCGCGCTCAGGCCGTGCTCGAGGAACGCGCGATCTGTGCCGAGCCGCCCTGCGAGCCAGTCCAGCGTCTCGCCGTTCGGCCGCGTCCTACCGCGCTCGATCTGGCTCACGTACTCCTTCGAGAAACGTCCGCCGGCGAGCTCGGTCTGGCTCAGCCCGGCTGATCGGCGCAACGCACGGATGCGAGCGCCGACCGATACCGACGTCTCTGCCGGTCCGGCGATTGGTACCGCCGCCCAGTTCCCCGTTCCACCCGCCGCAGACATCTGCCTCCCGCCTCGTGCTCCTGCCCAATGCGAAGTATCGCGACGGTGTTGGCTGTTCACAAGCGGCGCGCCGTCGGGGCGGCACCACGGGACATGTCCTAAAGAGCGACTTGTCCCGTCCTCTCGTGCGATCTACCGTCGTAGATGTGCCAACGACGGAGCTCATCCGCCCCTCCCGGAGACGCGCCGATCGGCGAGCGGGACACCTCCCCAAGCCCGAATTTCGGCCCGACGCCTTGGCCGAGCCGAGTGGGATCACTGCGTTGCTCGCCTCGGTGCGAGCGTGCGACGGCGTAGCCATGGCAATCTCGCGCAGCCGCCCGATCTTTGCCGCGAACGCGTCGGCGACAACATGGATCCTCGAAACCGGGCTGAGGCAGCTCGATCCGAGAGAACGTCAGCGCATTGTCGGCAGTTGGAGCATCCCTCGATGCACGCGGTGGTCATCGCTGATCACCGACGAAGGCTGCGACGTCCGTGTCGGCGACGTCGCTGTGACAGGAGCAGTGCGTCGTGCGCTCCTCGACTGGTTGCCGGTTTCCGGAAACGAGCTCGCAATCTACGAGACGGGGCTCTTCCGGCAAGCACCCGCCAATGCGCTCGCCTTGCTCGTGCGGCCGCCCACGATCTGGTCGATCGCCGAAGCGTTGATCGCCGACCGCATCTTCCCACGCGGTCCGGTGTTCGAGCCTGCCAGGTTCGACGCCATCGAACGGTACGCCTACGGGCGTCTGCAAGCTGCTCACCTGTCACGGCTCCGTGGATCTGTTGCCCGTATCGGGACGCAGTTCCCTGTCGAGCGGTTACCCAACGCGAGCGCCACAGTCGCCACGGGATGCGCATTGATCGCACGCGAAGACGAGTGGGGTGCTGCGATCGCAGCACGGCAGCTCGCCCGCTACGCGTCGAGTACCGTCGTCAGCCGTGAGGCGCTGGCTCGGGCGTCACCACGGTCTACTGAGTCGGATCCGCACGGGAGCGCTCGATAAGAGTGTCGTCCGACGCAGGCGACATCCTCGGAAGATGTCGATCCGCAGCATCGAGCCGTTGCTGGTTCTCACCACCCCCGCTGCAGCTGAGGAGCGGCCCGGAACGGTGTGCGCAAGGAGCGACGTGCCGGCACCAAAGGCCTACGCGGTTTTCGATTGCGAGACAACGGGGACGGATCTCTGCGCCGACGAGATCGTTTCGCTCGCGGTGATGCGGCTCGATGCAGATGGGTTGGAGCAAGGCCGGTATGCCCGGCTCGTCCGACCATCGTGTTCCATCCCGCCCGAGGCGACTGCAGTGCACGGTATTGCCGACGCTGATGTCACCGGCGCGCCACTGTTCGCGGAGATCGCCCCTGAACTGCTGCGTGTGCTCGAGGGAGCGGTGTTCGTGGCCCACAACGCCGGTTTCGACCTGCCGATGGTGCAGAAGGCTTTGGCGGCCTGTGGGATCGACTACCGGCCCGATGCCGTGGCGTGCACACTCGAGGCGTTCCGACTGATGGAACCGCTCGCGGACAATCACCGCCTCGAGTCGATCTGCGAGCGGCGCGGGGTCCTGCTCGAGGGCGCTCACGAGGCGATGAGCGACGTGCTTGCAACGGTGGCGCTGTTGCGCGTGCTGCTCGCTGAAGGGCTCGCGCCCGAGACTGTTCGACTCGACTACGCGGCGTACATGCGGTTTCGCTCGCGTGGCGACACTCGTCTCGCGTCGGAGCCTCAGATTCGAAGGGTGTTCGGGATGGCCCGCTCCGCGGGCCTTCTCGGTCCGGACGGCGGTGTCGACCGCGACCACGTTGCTGCGCTCGTCGAGCGTGTCGCCGGGACCACCGAGGTCGATTCACTAACGCGCGCCCAGATCCAGGATGTGTACGACGAGCTCGAGGAGCTGATCGCCCAACGGGCCGCGCTTCCTGCCGCAGCCCACGGCTAGCGCATCGCCTCCAAGACGAGGAGCAGCCGTCTACTTCAGCGTCTTGAGGTACGCGGCCAGGGCTCGCAGGTTGGGATCGGAGATGATCCCGCCCCAGTGTGGCATGGCCACGAGAGCCGGGCCACCGAGCACACTGCCGGAGTTGATGAAGTCGATGATCTTCGCGTCGGTGTTGAACTCCGCACGGAAGTCCGCACCTGAGAGCGGCGGAATCGTCTTGTCCGGAGCAGCAGGGTTCGGCACCCCGCCGAGGCCATTCGGCCCGTGGCAGTTGATGCAGCCATACCGCACGTAGAGGGCCGCGCCGGCGACCGCTTGCCCCTGACCCTCCGGCACCGGCACGGGCGTCGCGTGAGGAACGTCCGGTAGGCCGGCGCGAATGTACGTCACGAGGTCGCTCACCTGCTGAGCCGACATCAGCGGGCCCCAGACCGGCATGAACGGCCGCTTCGGGTCAGACGACACGCCGAGTCCTTTGTTGATGATCGTCCGCATCTGCGGGACGCTCAGTGTCTTCGCCGCCTCCGTCAGTGCCGGGACGTTGGGCGAAACGCCGCCGCGGCCGTTGAGACCGTGGCACTGGGCGCACGCGAACGCGTTGAACGTCTGGGCACCGGCCGCGACTGCTGGATCGATCTGCTCAACCGTGCCGGTAGTTCCGGCCGGGACGGCAGCGGAACCCGGCGAGTCGGTAGCTCTGCCGACGTAGACGCCAATCGCAACGGCCCCGCCCAGCAGTAACACGACGACGAGGACGAGGACACCCTCGAGTGTTGCGGCAGACATCTCACGTTTCGCCACGAACGGAGTGTGTCAGGTTGGAAGGCCGTGTGGATCGGGGATTTCACTGATTGTGAGCGGCCCGAGCTCTGGCTACCGTCTATACCGGAATCGTCAGGCTCTCGATATCCCGTGGGTACGACGTGAGAATGTCGATTCCGTCCGGGGTGACGACGACCGTGTCGGAGTGGCGAAAGCCGCCGAGACCGTCCGCGTAGAGGCCGGGCTCGATCGTGAACACCATCCCTGTTTCGACGGGTGTGTGATCGCCGACATCGAGGAACGGTGCCTCGTGGTTGCGCAGCCCGATGCCGTGGCCGACGTGCTGTCTCCAGTACGCCAGAAGCCCCTCGGCCTCCAGGTAGCCGAGCACGGCCTGATCGACGTCGGCACAGGTGACCCCGGGACGCAACGCATCGAAGGCGGCCTGCTGAGCTGCGACGGTGTGATCGAAGAGGCGTCGCATCTCGTCCGTCGGCGCACCGATGATCATGGCGCGCTCGAGCTCCGCGTTGTATCCCCAGACCGGAGCGCTGGTCTCTGTGACGAGTACGTCACCTTCCTGGAACTCGATGTTGTGCGCAACGGCATGGGCCCAGGCACTTCGCCGGCCGATCTGGCCGCGATATCCGGCCGTGGCGCCGTCGGATGACGCCTGCTGGCCGCTGTACGACGGGCCGAGCGCGTCGAGCATGGCGAGCGAGGCCTCGTGGCCGGCCTGGAGACTCGCCTGCGCCTCGGTCGCACCCGGGAGGCTGTAGTCCTGCAGGAGCCGATGGGCGTACTCGCACCAACGGGCACTTTCGCGGATCAGCGCTACCTCGGTCTCACTCTTCCGCACCATCATGTTCTCGATCAGCGGCGCCAGTGGAGCCACCTTGCCCGCCATCACCTCGCTCAGCGCGGGTCCGTGGTAGCCAAGGATGCCCGGATAGCCATCGCTGTCAGCGGCAAGTGCGCCGGTGATCCCCATATCCACGAGCAGCCGTCCGAGGATGCGCATCGGATGCTCGATCCCGGGGTACTCCGGATACGACTCGACTCGCGCGAACGTCGTTTCGGCCCGCACCCGCTCGACCTCGAATTCGGGCACGAAGACGGCGATGTCACCCGACGCATTCAAGGCAACGGCGACCGGTCGCTCGGTTGCGAGGAAACCGAAGCTCGTGAAGTACCGGACGTAGTTTTCGTCGAAGAGCACACAACCGCTGAGCTTCTCGCCTTCGAGGTGCGCAAGGAGGCGCTCGCGCCTCGCTTCGAGCTCGGATGTCGGGATGCCGGTCAGTACTTGCACGAAGTGATCCTCACTGGTTGTGCGCGGTCGCTGGGGTCTCAAGATTAGTGAACGGGATTCCCCGGTGATGCGGTTGTCGGCCTCGAAGCGGGGTGTACCTACCATGACCTGATCGCTGCTTCGAACGCCCGCACCTTCGCTCGGCTGCTGCAGTTCCTGCGGCCCTACCGGGCGTCGCTTGCGATCTCGAGCGTTCTTGCGATCCTCTCGCAGGCCGCTGCGATAGCGGTGATCGTGCTCACGGGCTTCGTGATCAACGAGCTCCGCGGGGGTCAGGACGGCCACCAGCTCGCGCTGCTCATCGTTGCGATTCTGGCCGTCGGCCTGCTCAGAGCGGTGCTGATGCTCGGTCGGCGATTCATCTCGGGGAAGCAGGCTCTTGCCGTTGAGTGGGACATGCGCGACGCGCTCTATGCGCGCTTGCTCCGGCTTTCGTTCGGCTACTACGACCGGCACCAGACGGGCCAACTGATGTCACGGGCGACTGTCGATCTCCAGACGATCCGCTTCTTCCTCGGCTACGGCCTGATCTTCTTCGCCCAGCACGTGATCACGATTGTTTGCGTGACCGGCGTCCTCTTCTTCTACGAATGGCGGCTCGCGCTGATCGCGCTTGCGATCACGCCGCTGCTCGTCGGCGTCGCCCATCGCTACAGCCACGTCTCTCATCCCGTCCTACGCGATGTGCAGCAGAAGCTCGGTGACGTCGCCACCGTTGCCGAGGAGTCGATCGTCGGTGTCCATATCGTCAAGTCGTTCGCCCAGGAAGAGCAGGTCGAGGAGCGGTTCCGAAGAGCTTCCGACAGTGTCTTCGAGGCGACCGTTCGAGCGAACACCCAGCGCTCTCTCTACGTCCCGTTGCTCACGTTCCTGCCGATGCTTGCCCAGGCGGGTGTGCTTCTTGCGGCCGGTCACTTCGTCGTTCAGGGCGATCTCACGATCGGTGGGTTCTTCGCGTTCAACCTCCTCCTCATGATGCTCGTGATCCCTCTGCGGAGCCTCGGCATGTGGATCGGGCAGGCACAACGCGCGACCGCCTCGGGTGAGCGATTCTTCGAGGTGATCGACGAGCCCGAGGAGATCGCGGATGCTCCCGGAGCCGCCGAGCTGCCGGCGGGGCCGGGGCGCGTCGTGTTCGCCGGTGTCGGGTTCGGCTATGAGCCGGCTCGACCCGTTCTCGACGGTGTCGACCTCGAGATCGCCGCCGGCAGCACGGTCGCTCTGATCGGCGCGTCCGGTTCCGGCAAGACGACGCTCGCCTCCCTCGTGCCGCGCTTCTATGACGCGAGTGCGGGGAGCATCTCGATCGACGGTGTCGACGTGCGTGACGTCACGAGGCGATCGCTCCGGCGTGAGGTCGGGGTCATCTCGCAGGATCCGTTCCTCTTCTCCGCGAGCGTCCGCGACAACATCGCCTTCGGGGTGCCTGACGTGCCGTTCGATCTCGTCGAGGCTGCGGCCCGTGCTGCGCAGGCCCACCCGTTCATCGAGGAGTTGCCGGACGGTTACGACACCGTGATCGGCGAGCGAGGGATCACGTTGTCCGGCGGACAGCGACAGCGCCTTGCGATTGCCCGCGCGCTCGTGATCGATCCGCGGATCCTCATCCTCGACGATGCCACTGCATCAGTTGACGCGACCACCGAATCGTTGATCAGGGCAGGTCTCACCGAGGCGATGCGGGGCCGGACGACGATTGTCATCGCCCATCGACTCTCGACGATCTCTCTCGCGGACACCGTCATCGTGCTCGAGCACGGCCGCATCGTTGCGCGCGGCACCCAGAGCGAGCTTCTCGAGACGAGCCTTGTCTATCGCGAGATCCACGAGTACGGGCTCCTCCAGGAGATCGGGGTGTCAGCATGAAGGTGTGGCAGGCGGGTAGTCATCTCTCGGAGGAACGGGGTGGCAAGGTCGGAGACTGGTCGTGGCGCCAGACCCGTCGCCGGATCGGAATTCTTGTCGGGCTCGCGTTGCCCTATCGCGCGCGCACCGTGGGAGCGATCGTGTCGCTCTTTGCGTTCACGCTCGTTGCGCTCGTGCCACCGCTGCTCGCGAAACTCGCGGTCGACCAGGGCATCAAGAAGGGCGACCTGCAGACCCTCGCGTGGATCGTCGCCGCGTTCGTCGCGGTCGGTCTCGTCGCCTTCGGGCTCTCCTCGCTGCAAACCTATCTCACTGGCTGGGTTGGGGAGCGGGCGCTTGCGGACCTGAGGATCCGGCTCTTTGCACATCTTCAGAGGCTCTCGCTCGGGTATTTCGAGCGCAATCGCACCGGCGCGATCGTCAGTCGGATCACCAACGACGTCGAGGCGCTCGACACGCTGATCACCGACGGCGTCACGTCGCTCGTGCAGAACCTCATGCTTCTCGTCGGCACGGCTGTCGTGCTCTTCGTGCTCGACTGGCGTCTCGCTCTCGCGACGCTCTCGGTGATCCCGTTGATGGCACTCGCGACGATCTGGTTCCGCATCCGCTCGAACCGCGCCTACCGTCGGGTGCGCGAGCGCATCGGGCTCGTCACGGCAACGCTCGCCGAGGATATCTCCGGCATGCGGGTCGTTCAGTCATTCGCACGTGAGCCGACGAACCAGACGAGCTTCCGCGGCATCAACAGCCTCTATCGCGACGCGAACTACGAGACGATTGTTCTCAACGGCCTCTACTTCCCGGCTGTCGACTTTCTCGCCTCGCTTGCCACCGCCATCGTCCTTGGCTACGGCGGCTATCTGCTCGTCAACGACCAGGTCTCGATCGGAACGTTGCTCGCGTTCTTCCTCTACCTCGCCAACTTCTTCGATCCGGTGCAGCAGCTGTCGCAGCTCTACAACACGTTCCTCTCGGCGACGGCGGCTCTCGACAAGATCATCGAGGTCCTCGACGAGGAGCCCGAGATCGTGGACGAACCTGCGGCGATCGCACTGCCACGGATCGAAGGCCACGTCCGGTTCGAGGGTGTCAGGTTCGGCTACGGGACGCTGCCCGAGGTGCTGCACGGGATCGACCTCGACGTTCCTGCCGGGACGACGGTCGCGCTCGTCGGGCAAACAGGCGCGGGCAAGTCGACGATCGCCAAATTGATCGCGCGTTTCTACGATGTGCGCGAGGGCCGGATCACGATCGACGGGCACGACCTGCGGGAGGTGGAGCAGAAGTCGCTCCGACGTCAACTCGGGGTCGTGCCGCAGGAGGGGTTCCTGTTTGCCGGCACGGTTGCCCAGAACATCGCGTTCGCTCGACCCGATGCGAGCGGGGAGGACGTCGAGCGCGCGGCTGCTGCTGTCGGCGCAGACGGCTGGATCAGTGACCTCGAGAACGGGTATGACACACAACTCGGCGAGCGGGGATTCAGGCTGTCGCTCGGCCAGCGGCAGCTGCTCGCCTTCGCGCGAGCGCTCCTCGCCGACCCGCGAATTCTGATCCTCGACGAGGCCACCTCGTCGGTCGATATCGGCACCGAGCGCGTGATCGAGAGCGCCCTCCATCGCTTGCTCGCCGGGCGCACGGCTTTCGTGATCGCACACCGCTTGTCGACGATCCAGAGCGCGGACCTGATCGTCGTGCTCGCGCACGGCCAGATCGTCGAGAAAGGGACGCACGCAGAGCTGATGGCGCGCGGTGGGTCCTACACGAGCCTCTACGGGGACTGGGCCGAGCGCGTCGCCTAGACGACGCCTGCGGTATCGGCCTCGTGGACCGCGAACGCGGGACGAAGGCCGTAGCTCTTGTTCTCGAGGTAGAGGCGCAGTGCCTCGAGCGCTGAATCGCCGGGGTCGAGGGCTCGATAGAGATCCTCCCACGTCGCGCGGCGGAACCCAACGCCGGCGCCTGCTGTGAGGCAGCGATTCACCCACTTCTCGATAGTGGTCGGGTCGCTCTCGCGCACGAGCGAGACGACGACGGCGTGCTCGCCCGCTCTCTTGAGCTTGTGCCCGACGGCGATGTTCCGGAGAAGTCGTTGCGGGAACTCGCGCAGCTTCACGCCTCTGATCGCCTCGTCGTCGAAGACGCCCGGGCACGCGGCGGCGTATCGCTCGAGCCAAGCCCCGACACGCGCGGGATCGTCGTAGACATCGGTGCCGCTGCCGAAGCTGGCCTCGATGAGCAGCCAACCCCAGCCCGGGAGGTGCAGGCACGCGTCCGGCGCGCTCTGCCGGTCGAGCCCCGGCTCGAGCTCGTCGAGAACCATCTCCAGCTCTGTCCATGATGTCGTCCGAGTCGGCTCGAGGCGTCGCCCCCAGAAGAAGAGCTCGGGTTCGACAGGCGCGTCGGGCTCCATTTCGGCACCTAGTGCTCCTGCTACAACGCCGAGGCTGACGTGCTTCCTGCAACGACCGGAGCACGTTCCAGGTGAGGGCATCTTCGCTCCCCTCGCTACCGAGGCGACCCGTGTCTGCGGCTCGTCCCCAGCGGCCGGCGATCGCTTCGCCGATCAGTTCTCGACCGGCGATGAAGTTGTCGAGGGCGTTCTCGAGGATGTAGGTGGGAGCAGCGCGAAAGCTCGCCGGGGGGTCGCCACAAGGAACGCTGCCCTTCCTGTAGTTGTCGTCCTTCCAGCGGAGCTCGTCGTCGAAGTGTCCAACGAGCGGGCAAGCAATCCAACCATCCTGGCGTCGGTTGATGAAACGCGCATCGTTCTCGGCCAGACCCTGGACGACCTCCGGATCGAAGTCGCCCCAACCAAAGGCGCGTCCTCCGGCACGTGAATTCTCAGCCATCGAACGTCAGCCTGACAGGTGGTGAAGTCGGGGGGCCGCTCAGGGTGGGTTCACCCACTCGGTACGCGACTGCGTTATCCTCGTCTGATGAGCGAGACGGCTCTCCGCACCGACGTGGGGTCGCGCTTTCTGCAGGCGTTGGAGACGCGCGACTACGAGGCGCTCGGGCGCTGCTTCGCGGCCGACGGGACGCTCCGCGCAATCGTGCCGCCGGGCGTACGCGAGGCAGACGGGCGCGAGGCGATCGTGGACAGGTTCCGTATCTGGACGGAGGACCGCGAGCATTACGAAGTCACCGAGAGCGATGCGGGACCATTCGCCGACCTCCTCCGCCTGACCTGGGTGGTGAAGAGCGTCGATCCCGATGATGGGCCCTGTGCCTACGAGCAAACGGCCTACGCGGAGATCACCGACGGCCAGATCGTGCGGATGCGCCTTGCGTGTTCGGGCGATCGGCGCGTCTGAGTCCGGAGCCGGCTAGCCCGATGCGTAATCGAACGGGCTCACGAAGGCGCAGTTGCCACTCAGTTCCCAGGTAAACGGACCGTCGGCGACGACGAGCTCATCCGCAAGAAGCTCCGTGCCGGGAAAGCTGTAGCCGGGAATGCCGCACGCGACGACCTCCTCGGTCTCATAGGGGCGGCTCGCTCGCAGCGTGACGGCGCGCCCGACCCGTAGCTCGTGTCCGGAGGGGCCGTCCTCGATCTCGATCCGGCTCGCGCGTACGTCGATCAGCTCGCTCGGCTTCGAAACCCACGGCAGGCGCAGGACCGCCTCGCCGCCGAGCTCGCCCGTCAGGATCGCGGCAAGTGCCTGCCGTTGCTCTTCGCTGCCGCGCTCGTCGACGTGAACGATGAAGCTCCAGGGAGAGCGCGGCTCGTCATCGTCGTAGCGGATCACGAACGCCGCAGCGAGGCCGCTGAGGTCGACGTCGCCGGCTTGCCCATCCTCGACGAGCCACGACAGGACCCCGAAGCAGATGCCGTACGTGGAGCGGCCGCCCTTGCGCCCGCCGACCATCCTGCAGGGGCAGATCGCCTCGCAGTTGCACGACTCGAAGTAGGAGCCCTGGATTCGCCATGGTGTGAGCGCGGCGGCAGTCACAGCGTCGATCACAACAGCAGGCGGGCGGGCGCGGGCAGCATCTCATCCATCTTCGCCCCCGATCCGGGACGAGTCAAACCGGGACGCTCGCAGGTGCCACGGCCACCCAGATCCCGCAAGCAACGAGAACGACCGCCAGCGCCTGCGCTACACGTTCGCCGATCGAAAGCACCTTCTCGGCGAATACGATCGCGGCGACGACGACCATCCATCGGCTTGCTCAACTGACGACCATCACGAATATGCAGTCAAGGATCGCGCATCGCCGCTCCTCCGCGCGTCGACCTTCCGATGTCGCCGAGGTGTTCAAGACCATGGAGTCGTCTGGGGACGTGCAGGAGCGGTCTGCGTATGAAGTTGCCCGAGCTCGCATCCTGCTCGCTCAAGATGATTTCAGCGAGGCCTCCGCGATGGCTCACCGGGCGTTTTCGTCCTACTCCGAGCTCGGCCTCGCTGCGGAGGCAGTGAAGGAAGGGTTCGCCATCGCCTGCGAAGCCGAGCTCGCGCTCGGCGACATCGCTCAGCTAACAGAGCGGTTAGGCTTCGTTGAAGCGCTGCCGCCCGGCCGCAGCACGCGATTTCTCCGGGCGCACACGTCGCGCTTTCGTGCGCACCTGGCAGGCAGCGACGATCTGGCCGCAGCCCAACGTGGATTCGGCGAAGCCGCCGCGCTCTTCCGAGAGATCGGCATGCCCTTCTACCTGGCCGTCGTTCAGCTCGAGCACGCCGAGTTCCTCGTGGCGTTGGATCGGGCAGAGGGCGCCGGGCCGCAGTTGACCGAGGCGCGCGAAGCGTTCGACCGGCTCCGCGCAATACCCTGGCTCGAGCGCGTCGACGCGCTCGGCATCGGGGCGGTTGCAACCGCCTGATCCTCGCGCTCCTGGAGTCGTGACCTAGTCAAGCGTGGGAAAACCCTGCGTGGAGAGGACACGCCCGTCGGCAAGGATCGTCATTGCCTCGTAGCCGTGCAGCCCGGTCGTCCACTGTGCGCCGCGTGGCCCCATTGCGTAAGCGGACGTGGCGTACGCATCGGCGGTTGCGAGGTCGGGGCCGGTAATCGTGACCGACAGGACGCCTGTGGGAGGTCGACCCGTGTGGGGATCGATCACGTGCTCGCCGCGCTCGTAGGCACCGGATGTCGCGACCGCGAGATCACGCGTCTCGATGACGGCTGCTACCCGGTCGCGCTCGAGCGGATGCTGGATGCCGATGCGCCAGACGCTATCCGGCAGCGCGCCGCCCCGCAGGCGGATGTCGCCGCCTGCATTGACCGCGTAGCTCGTTGCGCCGGCAGCGTCGAGAAGGGCCGCCGCGCGGTCGACCGACCACCCTTTCACGAGGCCCGATGGGTCGAGCTGCCGCGAAGCTCCTGCCCTGACGTCGAAATAGCCGCCGGTCTCGTCACATATCTCCTCACAGCGCGCGAGCACGGCGCGAACGTCCGCGTGGGCATCCTCGAGCGTGAGATCCCCGCGGTCCAGTCGGCAGATCTCGCTGTCGAGCTTGAACGTGCTGAACCGCGCGTCGACGAGGCGTAGCCAGTTGAAGACTTCATCGATCGCGTCGTCCCCAACGTCTTCGTCGCGAACGTCAACGACGATGGGCATACCCATGACATGCTCGATGCGCCGCAGTCCGGGTGCCGACACAGCCGCCATTCGGTCAGGCCTTGTTCGCCTTCAAGAGTGTCGCCTGCAGCGATTGCACGAACGCTTCGCTCGTGTACGTGGCGCCGGAGATGATGTCGACGTTTGCGCTCTTCGACTGCAGCGCCGCAAGGCGGAGCTGTGGCAGTGCCTGTTGCATGATGTAGAGAGAACGATCGGTGTGGTACGAGAAGCGGCCGCCGATGTCGATGAGCTTCCGTGTCACCTTCCTGACGCCGTTGCTCACGATCGTCGTCTTGCGCATCGTCACCGTCGTTTGCACGGTTCCCCAGCGGTCAGCTTCGATCTCCGGGCCTGTGAACTTGCGGGTGATGACCGTCTTCTTCGTCGTGGCTGCTGTGGCGACGTGAGCGTTCGCCGCGGCGACAGCGTTCGCTGCCGGTAGTGCGACCGTTGCCGCTCCGAGGGTTGCCGCGAGTGCTCGTTGCATAACCTGCTCCTGTTCGGGTCAGAGCGCGAAGCGCTCTGTGTGGATGTAGCGGGACGGGACATGGGCATTGCGGACGCTCTTGCGAGTGGCGTCCGCCATCGCCGGCGGCCCACAGACGTAGACCTCGCGCTCGGCGATGTCGGGTACGAGCGCCTGCAGGTGGTCGGGTGAGAGGAGTCGACTGCCTTCGGGCGTCGCATGGTCCCCCGCAACGATGTGTAGCGCGGCCCCCTTGCGCGTGGCGAGCTCGCGTAGCTCCTCGCCGAAGATCACGTCGTCGTCGCTGATCACGCGGTAGACGACCGCGAGGTCCCCGTCCATCTCCTCGAGTAGAGACCGGATGGGCGTGATTCCGATGCCACCACCGATCAACACCACCTTCGACCGTCGGCGGACACTGTCAGTGAAGACGCCGAACGGGCCTTCGGCGAGCACGCGCGTCCCAGGCGAGATCGTGCCGGCGCGGCGCGTGAAGTCTCCAAGATTCTTGATCGTGATGCGGAGCGAGCGGCCGTCCGGAGCGGCGGAAAGCGAGAATGGATGCGACGCCCACCAGCTGTCGCGGGTGACGAAGCGCCAGAGGAAGAACTGGCCGGCTCGAGCGTGCAGGCGATCGAGCCGGTCGCCGTGGATGATGAGCGAGACGGCCCCGGCGCCCTCGTCGATGACGTCGACAACGCGCATCCGGAATCGAAACGCGTTGACAAGGGGCACGAGCAGACGGAAGCCGACGAGCAGAACCAGCGTTGCGAGGTAGAGGCCACGCCAGTAGTCGGCGGCGAGCCGGTCGAGGACGAGCTCGTTGCCGGTCGGGATCTGGTGGAACCACGCGAGGGCGATCGATGCGTACACCGTGAGATGGATTGCGTACCAGGCCTCGTAGCGCACACGTCGACGTACGACCATGATCGAGCTCAGAACGACAGCGATGAGCAGAGCGGTACCGATTGTGGCTGTGACCATGCCGGGATAGACGCCGCCGGTGATCATCGTCGACGTTTCCTTCGTGAGAGGCAGCCGGTCGAGCGCGGCATAGCCCCACACCGAGAAGATCACGTGTGTGAGCACGAGGTACAGGCAGGCGTGCCCGTTCCAGCGGTGCCAGACGGTAAGGCGGTCGAACCCGACGACGCGCTCAACCCACGGGATTCGTGCGAGGAGGAGTACCTGGAGGAGAGCCGAGTACGCGCCGAGAAGGCCGGTCAGGCGGGCAATGCTGACCAACAGGTCGCCCGTGCTGTGGACGTGCGTGACGTTGCCGCCGTGCGCCCACAGCCAGACGATGAGCAGGGCGTTGCCGATGACGAGGCCGCTCGCCAGCACCAACGCAACCGTGTGGTGAGTACGCTGCGCGATTCGGGGGTCGGCTGCAGCGAAGCGTTGGGCCGTGGCCGCAGTCGCGCGAAGGTCGGTCATGAGTAGGAGCTAACCAGCCGTTTCTGAGAGCCTCCTGTGACTCGGATGAGAGGCAGGTCAGCCTTCGGTGGCGGTGGGGTGATCCGCGAGCGGCGCGAGCACCGGCTGGCGAGCGGCGGCGTTACGAGCAGGTGGATCTCCGACCGAGACGGCATGACGCATGCCAGGGTAGGCGCGGCCACTCCAAGCGCGCCTCTCGGGAACGTTAAGAATAGGCCAACCTTACCCGCCTGTGGCGACGGTGCGTCTATCCATTCGAGCAGTTGCCTCCCGTTCCTGATGCAGGCTAGGAGACCTTGAAATGGCCGAACATCGTGCTCTCGTGCGCTGAGCAGTAGAACTTGTAGGTTCCTGGCTTGAGCTTGACGGTGAACGTCTTGGAGCCCTTGTAGGACACTGAGGTGAAGTCCTTCGCGAATCCGTTCGGGCCATCGAGACCGTAGCTGTGCCTCGACGAGCGGTCGTTGATCGCAATCGTGTACGTGCCGGCCTTCAGCTTGGTCACCTTCTGCCCGCCCGACGTGAGCGCAATCGTGAATCCTGGTCCGACGGTGCCGGTCACTTTCGGAGTCGAGGCGAGTGAGGCGGACGTAACCACCACGGCCGCGGCAACCACGCCAGCCATCACGACAAGAGGCTCTCTCATTGATCCCATCTCCGTTCAGTTGGGTGTTGGGGCACTTACTGATACGTGCGCAGCGGCCGAGCGGATTGGCGGTGGAAGAGTCGTTGTTCGCGGTGGTGGCCAGGGAGGATGTCCGCGATTCTTCTGCTACGGTGACCAGCAGATAGAGCGATTACAGGTTTGCGCGAGTGCGCCTTCCCTATGCGTTCGTTAGTTTGTGGTGGGAGGTGTATTTCTATGGCAGAAGGAACCGTTAAGTGGTTCAACGATGCGAAGGGTTTCGGTTTTATCGAGCCCGCCGAGGGGTCGAAGGACCTGTTCGTGCATCACAGCAACATTGCCGGTGACGGCTTCAAGTCGCTTCCGGAGGGTGCGAAGGTCACGTTCGAGGCCCGCGAGGGCGCGAAGGGCCCAGAGGCGACGAACGTAGTCGTCGTCTCGTAGTTCGGTCGCCGGATGCCCGTGGTCGCTCAGCGACCGCGGGCGCCGCGTCCGTCATTGACTCGACGAAGGGAGATGCGCCATCGCCGTCAAGGAAGAGAAGATCGAGATGGAGGGCGAAATCACCGAGGCCCTCCGCAACCGGATGTTCCGGCTGAAGCTCGACAACGGCCACGAGATGATCGGGTACACCGCGGGACGGATGAAGCGGTACCGGATCCGGATGCTCCCCGGCGATCGCGTGCGGGTCGAGCTTTCCCCGTACGACCTCGACCGCGGCCGCATCGTCTACCGGCTCCGCTAGCGCCCGGCACGCAGTGGCTGATCGGGTCGCAGAGCTTCAGGCCGAGCTCGCGGAATTACTCATTCGGCACGGGCCGGGGTTCAGTCCTGGAGACCGAGCCGAGTTGCTCTTGCTCGAGCAGCGCGAAGCCTGGCGTCCCGGAGCACGGCCAACGCGACCAGAGCCGAGCGTGATGGCCTTTCTCAACCTGTTCGACCGTGCAGAGCAAGAGGAGCTGACCGATCGAACACTGGCCGGCGGCTCGGTCGACGAGCTTCGACGCACATTCCGCGAGCGTCTCTCGGTCGACCTCTAGCAGCCGTGCCGCTCGTCCCGGGGCGTGGTTTCAGGAGCGTTGGGGCGTTCACGCGGTGAGAGGGCGCCAGGGCTCGATGCGCGCTCGCGTTCTGCCTGCTCGATGATCCGCCGGATAGCCTGCGCCTTCTCGGCATCATCTGCAGACGGCAGGCAATCGATTGGAGGCAGCTCGAACGGGCTTTCGCGCGGGTCCGCGTCGATCTCGGGATGCTCCTCCTCAGGTGCCATGCCGCGTCTCCATCCCTGGAAGCATCGACTTTTCGCGTTGCAAAGTCGAGGGGAGTCTTAAGCGCATCGGTGGGCGGCGCTCAGGCGGGCCCTATCCTTGGCGTGTCGTCTGCTCGAGCATTCCCAGATCCTCGTAGGCGGCGAGGGCCCGGGAGAGGAGGAGTTGCGCCTTCTCCTCGTTTGGGGTGTCCGAGAGCCGCAGCATGGCCGCATAATCGGCTTGGGTCAGGGCGAGCCAGGGTCGGGCTCCCATCCGCTCGTTCATCTCCAGCGCGAACTCGAAATGCATGCCGGCTTCGTGCCAGCGCCCGATTGTCGTTGCGAGAATGCCGAGGTAACGCGCCACCGCTCCCCGGAACGCCTCCGGGTGATCGGTGGCGTTGAAGGACTCCCAGGGAAGGAGGAGCCCGTACATCACGGTCGCCGAACCGGCGTCGCCGAGAAGCGCCGATGTCTCTGCAAGGAGGCTCATTGCGTAGAGCCACTCCATATCGAAGGGGAGTCTCGAGAACCGATCTCGTGCGAGGTCATCGAGCGTGTGCTTCGCCTCAGCCGTCCGGCCGACCCGAGCGTGGAGATGAGCGAGCGCACAGCGGAGGACGGGCCGGGCGGGGTACGCGTCGGCCAGTTCGCGTATCTCGGGCTCGATCTCAACGAGACCCCCACGGAAGTCGCAGAGCGCGTGGCGCTGAAGTCGGTGGACGGGAGTCGCCATCTCTGGCTGCGCACGCTCGCCCAGCGAAAATGCCTCGGTCACGAGCTCCTCGGCCCTCGCGAGGTCGCCCACCGCCAAAGCCAACATGGCCTGTGCCGAGCGGACCTGCCAGAGCTGGGCCGGCTGCCTGAGCTCCCCCACGAGGATGCTGATCGCTTCGAGCTCGGCTTCGGCAGCGACGATGTCACCGGTCATCAGCTGAACGATGAACCGGTGCCAGTTGCCGTAGAACATCCGCTCTCTGTCGCCGATCCGCTCAGCCACCTCGCGGAGCTCACTCCCGAGCGCGAAGCACTCCGTAACAGTGTCTGGGGCCATGATCGAGGCGGCGCGGCCGTCGAGCGCGTACGCGAGTGCGATGGGAGTTTCTCTCGCGCGGGCGAAATCGACGGCCTCCCGGCTGAGCCGATCGCGGCGATCGCGTCTTGGCTCGTCACGAAGTGCGCCCGCCAGGCGGGCCAGGAGCCGGGTGCGGAGTTCGACGTCTCCGTCGTCGAGGCCGGCAAGTCCCTCCTCCAGGAGCGGCACGAGTCGATCGTCGTCTCCCGCGCGCGCGTACATGATGCGACCGCCGTACCCCGTTGCCGCGCGGGCGAGCGCGTGCGGCAGACCCAGACGCCGAGCGATGTCGGCCGCCTCGAGGAAGGCCTGCTTCGCCGTCAGGCTGTCGCCCGCCCGAAGCTCGGCCTCGCCGAGAGAGATGAGGAGCTCGCAGCGCAGAGACTCGTCGGGGAGGTCGGCCAACTCGAATGCGTCGAGCGCCATCTCGTAGAGGCGCGCAGCCTCCTCGTACGCCAGGAGAGTGAACGCTCGTTCGCCGGCGCGCCGGGCGTATTCAAGGCCCTTGTTGAAGTCGCTGCCGGCGACCGAATGATGCGCGAGCTCGGCGAGATGGGTCCCCGGCTGGTCGCCGTAGAGCGCTTCGAGCGCCTCCACCGCCAACCTGTGGCAACGAACCCGGCGGGCTGTGGTGAGTCCCTCGTAGAGGGTGTCGCGGATCAGGACGTGTGCGAATCGGAGACGGCCCGGACCGCCGGGAACCTCCGACAGCACGCGGGCGGCCATCGCCTCATCGAGCCGGTCCAGCAGCTCGTCATCGGAGACGTCGCCGACGCGAGCGAGCGCCTCGAGGACGAACTCCCGACCGAGGACCGATGCGAGGAGCAGCAGTCGATTGCACTCCTCCGAGAGGTGGGCAAGTCGGCGCGCAATGACGTCTTTCACGTTCTGCGGTATTGCGAGCTGGAAGTTCCCCGCGGAATCCAGCCCCACTCCCTCGAGCGAGAGCAGTCGGACAGTCTCACCGACGAAGAGCGGGTTCCCCTCGGTCCCCTCGTAGAGCGCGGCCGCAAGCTCTACCGAGACTGCCTCCGATGCCGTGAGCTGGACGTACTCGATGACGTCGAGGCGGCTGAGCCCGCTGAGTGGAAGTCGGCGGGTCACGGGCTCCCGGGCGACCTCGGCCAGCATCGCGATCAGCGGCGGTCTCGGGACAGGGTCGACATCGCGGAAGGCGCCGAGAACCAGTAGGTGGGTCGGGCCGAGCTCGCGGGCGAGAAACTGGAGGAGCAGTAGCGACGGCGTGTCGGCGGCATGGAGATCGTCCAGGACGAGGACGATCGGCCGTTCCGCGGACGCGTTTCGGAGGAATTCAGCGGTTGCGTCGAACAGGCGGAAACGCGCTCCCTCGGAGTCGATCGCTGCAGGCTCGGGGAGCCCGGGAAGAAGTTCGTGCAGTTCGGGAAGGATCTGAGCCACTTCGGCAGCACCGGCGCCCAGCTGCGCTCGAAGTAGTTGGGGTGGCGTTTCTCTCACATAGGCCCGAAGCGACTGCACCCACGGCCAGTACGCGGGGGCGCCGCCGGCCTCCCAGCAGCGACCGGTGAGAACGACGGCTCCGCGCGTCTGCGCCGCCCGTATCAACTCATCCGCAAGTCGGCTCTTGCCGATTCCGGGCTCGCCAGAAAGAAGGAAGAGTCGACCCCGCCCCGAGACGACCGCGTCGAGGCCACCGAGCAGCTCCTCCAACTCCGCTGTGCGTCCGACGAAGGCACCCTTCGATTCCATCTTTGCCTCGTCGGCCCCCCGGTCGTCAGCGACGAAGTCGAGTGACCGATCCTGTTCGAGAATCGCCCGTTCGAGCTCGCGGAGAGAGCGGCCGGGCTCGAGACCTAGTTCCTCGACGAGCGTGTGTCGTCCACTCTGGTAGGCCGCGAGTGCCTCTGCCTGTCTGCCAGACCGATAGAGGGCGAGCATCAGCTGCGCTCGTAGTCGTTCTCGGAGTGGGTGCCGGGCGACGAGTGCTTCGAGCTCGCCCACGAGCTCGGCGTCATGCCCACTGCCGAGATCGTTGTCGATTCGCTGTTCGATGCACGCAAGTCGCAGTTCCTCGAGTCGCGAGATCTCACTCTGTGCGAAGCGCTCCGACGCGAACTCGGCGAGCGGCGGGCCACGCCAGACCGCGAGCGCTTCCTTCGCACGCCCTTCCTCCATGAAGCGTTGGAAGCGCGAAAGGTCCAATTCATCCGCCTCGACGCGGAGCCTGTAGCCCGGCGCCTGCGTCAGGACGCGGTCCTTGCCAAGCGCCTTTCGCAGTTGTGAGACGTAGACCTGAAGAGCCTTCTGCGCCGTCTCTGGCGGTTCGTCCTCCCAGAGCGCGTCGATGAGGCGCTCCAGGGAGACGACTTCATTGGGATGCAGCACGAGCATCGCGAGCAGCGCTCGATGCTTGGCGCCCGCCACGTCCACCACTCGATCTCCTTCGATCACGTCGAGCGGGCCGAGGATCCTGAACTCCATCCCACCTCCTAGCCCGACCGTACCACCGCTGGACGCCGGCTTAGGCGGTCCCTTACCCGCGCCTAACCGAGCTCTTGCCGGCACCCGCTCAAGTGAGACAGACGGATCGCGCTCGGCGGTCCCCGACTCTAGGAGGAACGATGAATTCTTCACCCCGCACACGCCGCCAGCTCAAGGCAACGACAACCGCGCTCGCCGTAGGGCTCGCTGTGTTTGTCATCCCCTCGGCGCTCGCAGCCGACCCGGCCGGTGGGCTCGACCCGGCAGTCGCTGTGGCGATCGTGACCGATCAGAGCTCCTCGACCGCTGTCGAAGCAAGTGTGTTGAAGGGGTTGGATCAGGCAATTGCTGCGGCGATCCAAGCCCACCACCGTTCGCTGGCGGCCTACAACGGTGGTTCGGCCGAACGGCTCGACCCGGCAATTGCTGCGGCGATCCAAGCCCACCACCGTTCGCTGGCGACCCACGACGGTGGTTCGGCCGGACGGCTCGACGCGGCGATCGCCACGGCAATGGCAATCCACAAGAACGTCTAAGCGGGTGTCCTCCGACACGCCCGGTTCAGCAGTAGCGGACTCCAAGACGGCATGCAGTCGGCTACCAATCCGTGGGGCGATAGTCCTTGAGGAACTTGCCCCACAGATGATCGCCCGTGTTCGTGCCGTCGATGATCGGGTCGACGATCCGCGCCGCCCCGTCGACGATGTCGAGGGGCGGCCGGAACCGGTGCTCGACGATCTTCTGCTCCGCTATGTGGAGCGGATCCTCGTCGGTCACCCAGCCTGTGTCGACGCTGTTCATATGGATCCCGTCGCCGTGGTAGTCGGTCGCCGCTGTGCGGGTCATCATGTTCAGGGCCGCCTTCGCCATGTTCGTGTGCGGGTGACGTGTCGTCTTGAAGCGCCGGTAGAACTGCCCTTCGACTGCCGAGACGTTGACGATGTGCTTATCGCGGTCGGCACCGCGCAGCATCAGCGGCTTCAGTCGGGCGTTCAGGACGAACGGTGCCACGGCATTGACGAGCTGCGTCTCGAGGAGTTCGACGGTCGACACCTCGGCGAGGAGGAACCGCCACGAGTTGCGGTCGCGCAGGTCGATCTGCTGCAGATCCTGGTCGAGGTGGCCTTCCGGAAACAGATGCCCCTGGTCTGCGATCTCCTCCGGGAGCAGGCGTGCCTGTGAGAGCTCTGCGGAGATCGCCGGCAGAACGGCCGCGCGGGCTGTTTCGTGAAGATCGACCGCGCCCCGGCCGGAGTTGCTTGCTTCGAGTATGTCGTAGCGCCGCACGCCCTCGTAGCCGCCGAGGAGCTGCTGCACGTCCGCCGGTAGCGTCTGTTCCGAGGCTATCTCCGCCTCGAGCATGTGCCGGTAGAAGTCCGGCGGCCGGCGCACGGTCTGGCAGGCGTTGTTGAGGATGTAGTCGAGGCGGTCGTGGGTCGTCAGGAGGTGCTGGCAGAACGCCTCCACGCTCGGTGTGTGACGCAGGTCGAGGCCGTAGATCTCGAGTCGGTCTCTCCAGTCTGCGAAGTCGGGCTCCTGTGCGTAACGGGTGGCTGAGTCGCGGGGGAACCGCGTTGTGACGATCAGGTGGGCACCTGCGCGTAGCAACTTGATCCCCGCCTGGTAGCCGATCTTCACCCTTCCGCCCGTGAGGACCGCCACCCGCCCGTCCAGATCGGCCGTCTCCGACCGCTTGCGGAAATTGAACTCAGCACAGGGCGGACAGAGCTGGTCGTAGAAGAAGTGGAGCTCCCGGTAGAGCTGCTTGCAGACGTAGCAGTGTTGCTCCTCGAGCGTCTCGCGGCCGTCGGCCGCATGGTCGGTCGGCTCGCTGTCGGAGGGCTCGAATCCTCTGGGCGGGTAGACGTTCGGCGTCGTGAACACCGGCCGCTTGCGGAGAACGCGGATCCCGGTGTCGGCGAGCAGCGACTCGTCTGCGGCGATCCGCGCAGCTCTCACCTGCTTGCGCTGCTCCTTCGTGAATCGACGGCGTTGCGCTGCATTGGGATTGAACACATCGGCTGCTGCCGCGACGAGCCTCGTGCGCTCCTCGATCGTGAGTAGGCCGAGGAGGCCGCGGTCGTTGACAATCGATTCGAGCAGCTCGGTGGCCGCGCGCAACTTCGCCGCGGTGTCGGCGGGCGTGCTCGATCCGTTCGTGTGCTCTCCTGTCGACATCGCCCGGCAGGGTATCTGGCGACGACAGCTCGATTCACTCATCTACTCTGCGCAGGAGCTATGGCAGCAGACATTCCAGATAGCGATTTGGTCGAGACCCAGGAGTGGCTCGACTCCGTCGAGGCCGTCGTCGAGTCCGACGGACGGGAGCGAATGAGCTACCTGCTCGACAAGGCGATCGACCACGCCCAGGAGTACGGCGTCAAGGTCTCAGCCGGGCTCAGCACTCCGTACGTGAATACGATTCCGGTGGACGAGGAGGTGCCCGTTCCCGGTGACCCCGAGCTCGAGCGGCTCGCGACAGCACTCGTCCGCTGGAACGCAATCGCGATCGTCTTGCAGGCCAACGCAGAGTCATCGGAGCTCGGTGGGCACATCGCGAGCTACCAATCGGCCGAAACACTGTACGAGGTCGGCTTCAACCACTTCTGGCGTGCCCGCTCCGCTGAGCACGGGGGCGACCTGGTCTACATGCAGGGGCACTCGTCTCCCGGGATCTATGCCCGTGCGTTCCTGGAGGGCCGCTTGAGCGAGGAGCAGTTGCACCGGTTCCGGCAAGAGGTCGACGGGGGCGGGCTCTCGTCGTACCCCCATCCCTGGCTGATGCCGGACTTCTGGCAATTCCCGACCGTCTCGATGGGCCTCGGCCCGCTGATGGCGATCTACCAGGCTCGGTTTCTCAAGTACCTCGCGGCACGCGGTGTGATCGACCCCGGCGACCGGAAGGTCTGGGCCTTCATGGGTGACGGGGAGATGGACGAGCCCGAATCGATGGGCGCGATCTCGCTCGCCGGCCGAGAGAAGCTGGACAACCTCGTCTTTGTCATCAACTGCAACCTGCAACGCCTCGACGGGCCGGTGCGCGGTAACGGAAAGATCATCCAGGAGCTCGAGACGAACTTCCGTGGGGCGGGGTGGAACGTGATCAAGGTGATCTGGGGCTCCGGCTGGGACCCGCTGCTCGAGGCAGACACCGAGGGCTGGTTGCACTTCCGCATGGGGGAGGCGGTCGACGGCGAGTATCAGAATTTCAAATCGAAGGACGGCGCCTACGTCAGGGAGCATTTCTTCGGCAAGTACCCCGAGACCCGCGCGATGGTCGCAGATTGGACCGACGAGGAGATCTGGGAGCTGCGTCGCGGTGGGCACGATCCGCAGAAGGTGTACGCCGCCTACGCTGCCGCCGTGAAGAACACGGGCACCCCGACGGTGATCCTTGCGAAGACGATCAAGGGCTTCGGGATGGGAGTGGCCGGCGAAGGCCGCAACATCACCCATCAGCAGAAGTCGATGAACGAAGAGGCGCGACTCGCCATTCGTGATCGGCTCGGCCTGCCGCTCACGGACGAGGAGGCGACCGGCGCCTTCTTCCATCGGCCGCCCGAGGACAGCCCCGAGCTTCGCTACCTGCTCGAGCGTCGCGAGGCGCTCGGCGGCAGCCTCCCCGCACGCCACCCGAACGCCGATCCACTCCCGACCCCGCCGCCGTTCGACACCGTGCTCGAGGGCAGCGGCGAGCGAGAGAACTCGACGACCATGGCGTTCGTCCGCATCCTCAACTCCCTTGTCCGAGACCCCGCGATGGGGGAGCGGATCGTCCCGATCGTGCCGGACGAGTCACGCACGTTCGGGATGGAGGGGATGTTCCGCCAGCTCGGCATCTTCTCGCAGGTCGGCCAGCTCTACCAGCCGGAGGACTCCGAGGACTTCATGTTCTACCGCGAGGACGAGCACGGGCAGATCCTGCAAGAGGGAATCAACGAGCCGGGCGCGTTCTCGTCGTGGATCGCGGCGGCGACGTCGTACGCGAACCACGGCATCACGATGGTTCCGTTCTATGTCTTCTACTCGATGTTCGGATTCCAGCGGGTCGGCGACCTTGCCTGGGCGGCAGGTGACAGCCGTGCCCGGGGCTTTCTGATCGGTGCAACCGCAGGTCGTACGACGCTGAACGGTGAAGGTCTTCAGCACGAGGACGGGCATTCGCACCTTCTCGCCTCGGTCGTCCCCAACTGCCGGGCCTACGACCCCACCTACGGATACGAGCTTGCCGTGATCGTCCGAGACGGCCTGCGGCGCATGTGCGAGGAGCAGGAGGACGTCTTCTACTACCTCACCGTGATGAACGAGAACTACGTTCAGCCGAAGTTGCCCGAGGGAGCGGAGGAGGGCATCCTCCGCGGGCTGTATCTCCTGCGAGCGGGAGCGGGCAAGGGGCCGCGCCCGCAACTGCTCGGTTCCGGCACGATCCTCCGCGAGGTCATCGCCGGAGCAGACCTCCTCGAGGCAGATTTCGGCATCGCAAGTGACGTCTGGAGCGTGACGAGCTTCACCGAGCTGCGACGCGACGGGCTCGAGGTGGAGCGGTGGAACCGGCTTCACCCAACCAGCGAGCCGAGGCGCTCGCACGTGGAGGAAGCTCTCGCGGGTCGTGGCGGCCCGTTCGTGGCCGCAACCGACTACATGCGCGCCTTTGCGGATCAGATCCGACCATTCGTGCCGGGGCGCTACGCGGTGCTCGGCACCGATGGCTTCGGTCGCAGCGACTACCGCGCCAAGCTGCGACAGTTCTTCGAAGTCGACCGCCATCACGTCGCAGTGGCGGCGCTGAAGGCGCTTGCAGATGACGGTCTCGTCGAGCCGGCCGCCGTGCAGGAGGCGATCGATCGCTACGGCATCGACGCAGATGTCGAAGCACCCTGGAAGCGCTAGAAGCACATTGCGGAATGTGACGGCACGAAGCCGCGCCGTCGCGATCCGACTCGACGAGATCGTCCCCAAAGCGTGACCAGGCATCCACACTGCCGCTTGAAACAGCGCTTCGCAGCCCCGCTGTCCTGAACGGACACTTGGCGCCGTGAATCCGTCCGGATACCTCTGTCGGTCTTCCCATCCAAGAACCGAAGGAGGATTCGAGTGAACCGACAGATGATCACGCTCGCCGGGGCGGCAGCCGCGGTGCTCATGGGCGCCGCGGCGATGGCGACGGCAGCTGGAGACGCCCCGACGGCGATCAACGCCTGCCGCAACCTCCGACACGGCCTCGTCCGCATCGTCTTCGACGCGAACGCGTGCAAGAGGAACGAGGCACACGTCTCGTGGAACGTTCAGGGGGCGGCAGGTCCTGCCGGACCCGCCGGCGCGACCGGTCCGGCGGGTCCGAAGGGCGACACAGGCCCGGCAGGCCCCGCTGGTCCTGCCGGGCCGAAGGGCGAGCCAGGAGCGGCGGTGAGCTCCGTCGAGGGGCTCAACGGCTCTTCGTGCACGACCTTCGACGGCGTCTCAGGTCACGTCGAGATCGGCTCGACGGCGACCGATCTCATCACGCTCACCTGTGAGGCGGGCGCCTCATCGCCCCCTCCTCCACCCGCGGGGAGCGCACGCCTCGTGATCAACGAGGTCGACTACGACCAGGTCGGAGCCGACACCGGCGGCTTTGTCGAGATCGCAAACACCGGCACGACAGCCGCAGTGCTCGACGGGATCGCGCTCGTCCTCGTCAACGGCGGCGACAGCACCGAGTACGCCCGCAAGGCCCTCACCGGCAATCTCGCGGCAGGAGCGAAGCTCGTCGTCGAAGTCGATCCACAAAACGGCGCGCCCGACGGGCTCGCACTCATCGATACGGCCGGGGATTCGCTCCTCGATGCACTGAGCTATGAAGGCGCGATCACCGCGGCCGCGATCGGCACCAAGGTGTTCGATCTCGTCGAAGGGACGCTCCTTCCGGTCGATGTCGCCGACTCGAACACCGTCGACGGCGCGGTTGCGCGGATTCCTGACGGGTCGGACACGGGCAACGCGGCCACCGACTGGTCGTTCACGACGACGTCGACTCCCGGCGCCGCGAACGTCAAGACGCCGTGAAAGGCGGGGGTGAGGCTCTCGCTGCTCGCGGGGGCCTCACCCCTGCCGCTCGCGAAGACGTTGGGACTGTCGGCGTCTCTAACGACCCTTGAGTCGCATGTTCGCCCGACCCTCCTGACTCAGCGCCTTCCACTTCTTTCGAGCCTCCGATGCAGCGCGCTTGTCGAGCTTCCGGTCGAGATGCTCGAGCTCGCCCTGCAGCTTCAGATAGCTGTCCCAGCGCTCAGTGGGCAGCGTGCCGTCCGCGAGCGCAGCATGGACGGCGCAGCCGGGCTCCCGGTCGTGGGCACAGTCGGAGAACTTGCACTGCGCGAAGAGCTCGGTCACGTCCTCGAATGCCTCGTCGATGCCGTCGTCGGCGACCCAGAGCTGGAGCTCGCGGATTCCCGGCGTGTCGATCACGAGCGCTCCCGTCGGGAGCTGGATGAGCTCACGGCGCGTTGTCGTGTGCCGGCCCTTGCCGTCCTCGCGGATCTCCTGCGTCGCGAGGAGCTCCTCCCCCGCCAGAGTGTTGACGAGCGTCGACTTGCCGACGCCCGACGAGCCGAGGAGCACAGCCGTCAGCCCCGATGCGAGCACTGCCTTCACCCCATCGAGCCCCTCGCCGGTCAGGCTGGAGATCGCGTGAATCGGAACGCCGCCGGCGATCGTCTCGACCTCGGCCACAGCGGTTTCAGGGGCCGGGTGGAGGTCGGCCTTCGTGAGCACGATCACGGGACGGGCTCCGCTCTCCCACGCGAGGATCAGGTAACGCTCCAGCCGACGCAGGCTGAGATCCTCGTTCATCGATGCGACGAGAAACGCTACGTCGATGTTTGCGGCCAGCACCTGCTCCTCGGCGGCCTGCCATGCAGTCTTGCGCGAGAACTTCGTGTATCGCGGTAGAACGGCCGTGATCGTGCCCGAGCTGTCCTCCGGGCGCGGAGCAACGACGACCCAGTCGCCGACGACCGGTAGATCGGCCGGCGTTGCCGCCTCGTGGACGAGGCGCCGTGGCACCTCACAGCGAAGCTCACCGAGCTCGGTGAGCACGTCGTACGCTCCTCGATGTTGAACGGAGACTCGCCCCGCGACAACATCGTCGCCGGCGAGGACCTCATACAGACTGCTCAGCCGATCGTTCCAGCCGAGCGATTCGAGTTCGGGCAAGCGGAAACTCCCTTTCGCGTTTGGGAAGCCGCGATGGAAAAGCGTATCGCGGCTTCCCAAACGCGGTCGATTTCTGCACGCTTCGCGTGGTCCTGAAGCCGGGAACCGACGGTTCCCCGTGACCCTCCCTCTTGGCAGGAAGGGCGCTTGCGGATGTCCGAGCGGGTCCTGGTTAGGCGACGGACCGCGCGTCGCGCGGGATGGAGGAACCGATGTCAATCATCTGAGTAGCCTCCTCTTGTCGAGAGCGGAGCGAATCTGTGGTGGAGAGCGTATCGCAGATCACGCAAGAGCGCCGTCCGCGAGCACAGACTCCGCCGCCCGGCGGCCTGAGGCGAGGGCACCGTTCAACGAGGGGTGCTCGCGATGGTCTCCGCAGGCGAACAACCCGGCAGCGAGCAGCGCCGGCTTCCTTCCGAAGCCGCCGACGGGGTAGGACGGCAGCGCCCGGGGAATTCGATACGACCGCACGTGGCTCCAATCGCCGACGACGGACCCGAACCAGCCGCGGAGCTGTCGAGCGACCGCTTCGAGGTCGGGTTCGTCTGCACCGAGGACCGTGAGCGAGACGAGCGAGCGTCCTGCGGGTGCGTAACTCGGCACGACCTCACTCGGCACACAGAAGTTGTTGATCGGCCCCCCGTCGCCGTTGACCACGAGCCACGGTCCCGGAATCGGGGTCTCCGGCGCGTCGTAGTAGATGCACGTGACCCCGTTCCAGCCGTGATCGGGCTCGTTGACGAGCCCGGCCGTCGCCACGACCACAGATCTCGCTCGCAGATGCTCGCCGGATTCGAGTGACACTGCGTGTGGGCCGACAGCTGCAACCGATGCGCCGGTACGGACGTCGAGGCCTCTCGAGAGTTGCTCTGCGATCGCGCCCATCCCGTCGTGTGGAAGGGCAGCAGCCCCGTTGGAGAACGACGCGAGCACGAAGTCGAGGAACCGACTCGACGTCGTCAGCCTCTCGTCGAGGAAGACGCCGCGCAGAAACGGAGCAAAGAAGCGCTCGACGGTCGCGCGCGACACGCCTGCACGCCGCAGAGCTTCCGCCGCGGTTGTCTCGTCGCCGGATCCGCGTAAGAGCCTGAGAACGGCGGCACTGTCACGCGCACTGACGACCCCTCCGGCAAGCGCGCGAAGGCTGCGCACGGGCGAATGCCGTGGGTCGGCGAGCCTGCGAAAGCGACCGTCCGAGCGAATGATCGCGCCGCGCTCGAACACACCCAGGCCAAGGCTGTCGTAGTCGAGCACGGCTTTCGCCTCCGGGTAGGCGAGGGGAAGAACCTGAAAGCCGTGATCGAGCAGGTACCCGTCGACGGTGTCGGTTCTGACCCGCCCGCCGATCGTGTCGGAGCGTTCGAGGACGAGAGGAGTCCGTCCACCCTCGACGAGCCGGCGGGCGCACGCGAGGCCGGCGACTCCCGCTCCGATGACGACGACATCGTGGTGTTCGGTCACGACCGCGAGCGTACAGAGGCGTGCCTTGCGGCGGGTATTGTCGACCACACGTATTGCAGGGCTCGAACCGATCTTGCCGGTGAACGTGAGAAGATCGGGCGATGGACATCGACGCGATCATCGCTCGCATTTGGCCGGGAGAGAAGGCACGCGTCGACGTGCTCGGTGGCGGGATCACAAACCACAACTTCAAGGTGGCGGTCGCCGAAGGGACATATGTCCTCCGCGTGGCAGGCCGCGATACGGCGCTCCTCGGAATCGACCGTTCCGTCGAGCACGAGGCTTCCCTTGCAGCAGCAGCGGTTGGTGTCGGCCCGGACGTCGTAGCGTTCGTCGAGCCCGAGGGCTACCTCGTGACTCGGTTCATCGAGGGCTCGATCGTGCCCATCGAGCACATGCGTGAGGATGAATCGATCAGGCGGGTCGCTCAGGCGCTCCGGGCATTCCATCGCGGCCCATCCTTGCCGGCGCGCTTCATCTCGTTTCAGGTCGTCGAGGACTACCGCACGACCGCGTTCGCGCATGGCGCCGAAGTGCCCTCGAGCTTCGCGTGGGCCCGTCAGGTGGCGCGTCAGGTGGAGCGCGCACGTGGTCCATTTCCCGAACGCCCCTGCCACAACGACCTTCTCAACGCGAACTTCATCGATGACGGCAACCGAATCAGGATTGTCGACTGGGAGTACGCGGGGATGGGCGACGTCTTCTTCGACCTTGCGAATTTCTCCATCAACCATCGCTTCGGCCGGCATGAGCGGAGCGTCCTCCTCGCTGCCTATTTCGGGAGCACGCGGGCCGAAGACATGCGTGCGCTCGAGTTGATGCTCTTCATGTCCGACTTCCGCGAAGCGATGTGGGCAGTCGTGCAGGGAGTGGTGTCGGAACTCGACTTCGACTTCGGCGGCTACGCGGCAGAGCACTTCGAGCGCATGGAGGCAACGGCGGCCGCGCCCGAATTCGTCAGTGCTCTAGACGCCTGAGGCCCGGCGGTCGGTCAACGCGAGTGCCAAAACACGGCCGCCGCCGCCGTCGCCTCTGCAGCGAGACTCACGAGCGCTACGAGCTTGACCCAACGAGGAACGTGCCGCATGCCACGACGTATCGGCAGACCGAATCCGCGGCTTGAGATCGGAAGAGCCGTCGATGACCGAGGGCGCGCACCCTCAGCCTGCTCAGCCGATCCAGCTCTGACCATTCCAGAACGCGCGGAGCGCCCCGCGTCGTCCGAGCTCGAGATGAACCTCGTCCGGCTCGATGAGCCCTGGAGTTGCCCAGACCGAGATTCCTTGCCCGGTGTGGAGGCGACGGAAGGACTTCGCAGGAGGTTGCGTCGCAGCCTCGAGGGAGTAGGACACCCCACCGCAACACCGATACGCACGGGGCCACAGGTACAGGTCGCCACCGCGATCCGTGACGTGTCGCAACGTGCGTTGCTCAGCGACGAGCCGCATCCCGGGGACCCTAGCGACGAGGAACCGACATGAGTAGGCATTGAACGGTCTAGACAATAGTGAGCAGGCGGAATACGCTTGCAGCCATGGAGGATCTTGGCTTCGAGCTGGCGCTCGAGCGCGGCGTCCGGCCGTTGCACGTTGCGATCGCGGCGCAGTTGGCCGCCGCAATCGCTTCGCGCCAACTCGCGCCCGGTGCGCGGCTCCCACCCGAACGTCGCCTCGCCGAGTCTCTCGGCGTCAGCCGCATGACCGTCCGGCAGGCTCTCGGCGAGCTCGAGAGGGACGGGCTTCTCCGCCGCGTCGTCGGCCGGACGGGAGGCACCTTCGTCTGCGAGCCGACGGGCGAACGGCATCCCGCCGGCGCTGCCGGGCTTTCGGCTGAGCTGCGACGCCAGGGACTCGCAGCCGGAGCCGAGCTGATTTCGGTTGAAGTCGAGCCCGCCCGTCGCCGCACCACCGCCGCTCTCGGCCTCGAGCCCAATGAGCGTGTTGTCGTCATCGTTCGCCTTCGACTCGCCGGGGGCAAGCCGCTTGCGGTCGAGCGGTCAT
Organism: uncultured Thermoleophilia bacterium; assembly: GCA_963784945.1. Lineage (GTDB taxonomy): Bacteria > Actinomycetota > Thermoleophilia > Gaiellales > Gaiellaceae > Gaiella. Next base: position 92,498 of record CAWATN010000017.1, read on the forward strand.
CGCTCCCCGCTCGGCTCTTCCCCGACATCGAGGATATGGATCTCGAGGGCTCGTTGTACGACCTGATGGAGGAGGGCTTCGGCCGCCGACCCGTTCGCGCCGTGGAGATCCTCGAGACGGCAGAAGCACGGCCGTCCGATGCCCGCACGCTCGGGCTCAAGCGAGGTGCGCCGATCCTGCTCGTCGAACGCGTCGGTTACTCCGAGGACGGAACACCGGTGGAGTTCTCGCGCGATCGCTTCCGCGGTGACCGGACTCGGGTCGTGATCGAATCGCTGAAAGTTGGGGAGTGAGATCTAGAGCCCAGGCTGTCGTGATCGGAGGCGGGGTCGGGGGCTGCTCGATTCTGTACTGGCTCGCACGGCTCGGGTGGGAGGACGTCGTCCTCGTCGAACGGGCGGATCTGACCAGTGGCTCGACCTTTCACTCGGCTGGGCTCGTGGGGCAGTTGCGGAGCTCACTCGCGCTGACGCGGATGATGATGAACTCGGTCGAGCTCTATCGCGCCCTCGAGGAAGAGGTCGGCCTCGAAACCGGGTGGCGCGAGGTCGGCTCGTTGCGGCTTGCCTCGTCGCCGGAACGGCTCGAGGAGATCACGCGGCAGGCCGGTTGGGCGAAGACGTTCGGCTTGCCGCTCGAGCTGATCTCGGCCACGGAGGCGCAGGGGCTCTTCCCGCCGATGTCGACCGACGGCGTACTCGGGGCCGCATATCTCCCGAGCGATGGCTACATCGATCCAAGTCAGCTGACCTTCGCCCTCGCTGAAGGCGCCCGCCGGCGGGGCGCCGAGGTCAACACTCGCACCCGCGTCACCGGAATCACGATCGAGCACGGTGAGGTGACGGGCGTGGAGACCGACAAGGGTTTGATCGAGACGGGCATCGTGATCAACGCCGGCGGTATGTATGCCCGCGAGATAGGGGCGCTCGCTGGAGTCAATGTGCCGATCATTCCGATGGCACACGAGTATCTCGTGCTACAGCCTTCCGGTCTGCCGACGGACATGCCGACGATGCGCGACCCATCGCTGCTCGTGTACTTCCGCCCCGAGTCGGGCGGTCTGATCATGGGTGGCTACGAGCGGACCTGCGCCCCGTGGTCGCTCGACGGTATTCCGGCAGACTTCAACGGGAAGCTGCTCGAAGAAGACTGGCCACGATTCGAAGAGCTCATGGAGAACGCCGTCGTCCGCGTCCCAACGCTGGAGGGGATGGGCGTTGTCAAGTTGATCAACGGACCGGAGGCGTTCACCCCCGACGGAGAGTTCATCCTCGGGCCGTCCGAGGTGCGAGGCTTCTGGGTCGCAGCAGGCTTCTGTGCGCACGGGCTCGCCGGCGCGGGCGGGATGGGCCGGCTCGTAGCGGAGTGGGTCGTCGACGGAACCCCGTCTCTCGACGTCTGGCACATGGACTCACGTCGCTTCGGGGCCGCCTATCGGTCTCGCGAGTACACGCTCGCGCGCACGACCGAGATCTACGAGACCTATTACGACGTCACCTACCCGGGGCATGAACGCTCGGCGGGCAGGCCGCTCCGGGTGTCGCCCGCCTATCAACGGCTGCAGGCGCTCGGAGCCGCCTTCGGTGAGAAGTCTGGCTGGGAGCGGGCCAACTGGTTCGAGCCGAACGCCTCTCGCGGTGACGAGTCGTTGCGACCGAACGGCTGGGCAGGCAAGCTGTGGTCGGCGGCGATCGGCGTCGAGCATCGAGCCTGCCGGGAGGCGGTCGCAGTGTTCGACGAGTCGTCGTTCGCAAAGATCGATGTCACCGGCCCCGGGGCTGCTGCATTTCTCGAATCCGTGTGTGCCAATCGGGTCGCCCGCGAAATCGGCGCAGTCACCTACACCCAGATGCTCAACGAGCGAGGTGGGATCGAGTGTGATTTCACGGTGAGCCGGCTGGCCGACGAGCGGTTTCGGATCGTCACGGGAACTGCCTTCGGCCAACACGATCTGGCCTGGATCCGGCAGCACGCGCCGCGCGACGGGTCGGTACAGGTCGCCGACCTGACGTCTGCGCTTGCCTGCTTCGGGGTGTGGGGGCCGAGAGCCCGCGCGCTCCTCCAGCCGCTGACAACGACGGACATGTCGGCAGACGCCTTCGGCTACATGCGCGCGCAGGAGCTCTCGATCGGGGCAGTGCCGTGCCTCGCGGTCAGGGTGACGTACGTCGGCGAGCTCGGCTGGGAGCTCTATTGCCCGGCGGAGTTCGGGGGGCGGCTCTGGGACACGATCTGGGCGGCCGGTCAGGATCACGGCATCGTCGCAGCCGGGTACAAGGCGATCGATTCTCTCCGGCTCGAGAAGGGCTACCGCGTCTGGGGCGCGGACATCACGCCGGAGGAGTCGCCGGCGCGCGCCGGGCTCGGCTTCGCCGTCAAGCTGGACAAGGGGCCGTTTCTCGGGCGTGAGGCGGTTCGCGCTGAGTCTCAGCCCCCCAGCGTGCTCCGGTGCCTGACGCTCGACGACCCGCGGGCTGTTGCGCTCGGCTCCGAGCCCGTGCGGGTCGGCGATCGGCTGGTCGGACGGGTGACGAGCGGCGGGTACGGCTATACGGTTGCACGTTCGATCGCGTACGCGTATCTGCCAATCGTCGACGCCGAAGTTGGAACCCGCGTCGCGGTCGAGATCTTCGGCAACTGGGTTGGCGGTGAAGTAGCAGCCGAGCCGCTGTACGACCCCGCTGGAGAACGGATCCGGGCGTAGGGGCGACGCGAAGCGTCGCCCTTGTGCGCAGCGTCTCCGGCGTTGCGGGTGAGGCTTTACCTCGCCCTTACGACGCCGTGTGCGGCCCCGGCGGTCTCAGCGCGGCGAACGGGTCCGTGATCTCGAGCTCCTGTTCCGAGAATGCGAACTCCTCGGCCGGTCGTCCGCCGGCGCGGCCGGAATCCCGCCGGCCACCCGTCGGTGAGAGCGCCGCTCGGCGAAGGAGTACCCGTTTCAGGTTCGTCGCGGACACGTCGTAGCCGAGCGCTGCTGTGTAGACATCGCGGAGCTCGTTCAGGGTGAACGTCGCGGGCGCCAGAGCGAAGCCGATGTTCGAGTACGAGAGCTTGCCGCGGAGCCGGTCGCGCGCGGAGTGAATGATCGCGCCGTGATCGAACGCAGTCTCGGGGAGATCATCGACCGCGTGCCAGCCCGTGTCCGCGGGTACGGATGGGTCGACTCCGAGGCGTACGAGCCCGACGTACGCAGTCGCAACTTCCCACTCGACGGGATTCCGATCGGGGTCGCCGTAGGTTGCAACCTGCTCGAGGTGAGCAACCTCGCCCAGGTCGACCTTTGTTGCGAGATGGCGACGGATGGAGGCCTCGAGCGTCTCGCCGGCGGCGAGCACGCCCCCGGGCAAGGCCCATGCACCCGCAAACGGCTCGAGGGCTCGCTGCCAGAGCAACGCCTGCAGCACGCCGTCCCGTACCTGCAACACAGCGGCGAGGGTCACCTGTGCCGGTCTGATAGACTCGTCCCGAGGTTTACGACTCATAGACAAAAACTCTAGCGAAAGGCTCGCCCGGTGACAAGGCGAAGGACAACTCGAACCGTCATCGCGGGGCTCGTGACGACGATTGCGCTCCTCGCTGCGGGATGCGGAGGCAGCGATAGCGCCGCAGTCAGCTCCACGGACACGACTGCTGCGAGCGGGATCAAGGTCGCTCTCATCACGGATATCGGACAGCTCAACGACCACGGCTTCAACGAGCTCGCCTACAACGGTCTCAAGCGTGCGGAGAAGGAGCTCGGGGTCCAGGGGCGGGTCGTCGAGTCCAAATCGGCAGCCGACTATGTGCCCAACATGACATCGCTCGCACGCGCAGGCTATGACCTGATCATCAGCGCAGGCTACGCGCAGGCCGACGCGATCGCGCAGGCGGCGAAGGCGTTCCCGAACACGAAATTCGCCATCGTCGATGTCGACCAGGCGACACTGAAGGGTAAGCCCAAGAACGTCCAGGGGCTGCTATTCCGGGAGGAGCAGGTTGGCTACCTCGCGGGCTACCTCGGCGCTCTCGCCGCAAAACGGGCCGGCGGAAACGGAGTCAGTGCCGTCGGTGGCGTCAAGCAGCCGCCTGTCGATCGGTTCATCGCTGGGTACAAGGCGGGCGCGATGGCGGCCGTGCCGGGCATCGTCGTGAAGTGGGGATACTCGCAGGACTGGGATGACCAGGCGAAGTGCAAGGAGCTGGCACTCAACCAGATCGCGGTCGGCTCCAAGGTCATCTTCCAGGTCGCGGGAGGCTGTGGGCTCGGAGCGCTCCTCGCGGCAAAGCAGCAGCACGTCTGGGGCATCGGAGTCGACGCCGATCAGTCGTTTCTCGGGCCGCATATCTTGACGAGCGGCCTCAAGGGCGTCGACAGTGCGGTCTTCCTGACGGCCAAGGCCGTGCAGGATGGGACGTTCGCCGGCGGCGGCAATGCGATCTTCGGACTCGACCAGCAGGGCGTCGGCCTCGGGACGTTCAGCCCCAACGCCGACAAGGCGGACATCGAGGCGACGCAGAAGGTCGAACAGCGGATCGCCGACGGTGAGATCAAGGACATCCCGACCACGACCGGCTAGAGGGTGCGGGGCAGAGGGGTGTCTCTCCTTCTCGTGAGAAGACACCCTCTTTGTCAACCGCTCTAGGCCGTGCGAACCGAGTGGACCGGCGGCAGGTGCTCGGCAACCGACGCCCAGCTTGCGCCCGCGTCGGCGGAGCCGAACACGTCGCCGGACGTGGCGCCGAAGTAGAGCTCCAGGCTGGGGCCGGCGCTTGCTGTGTCGAACGCCTCGCGGAGAACGGTCAGGTACGCGTCGCGGCCGGGAAGCCCGCTGTCTCGAGCGGTCCAGCTGGCACCTGCATCGCGCGTCTCCCAGACGCGAACTGCACCTCCGGGGGTCGTTCTGTCCTCTGCTCCTATCAGCGGGATCACGTAGGCGCTGTCGGGGTCCGCGGGGTCAACGACGATCGGAAAGCCGAAGTCGGACGGCAGATCCGTGCCGTCCCCGACGTCGATCCAACTCCCGCCGGCGTCGTCGGAGCGGTAGACCCCGCCGTGAAACTGCATGTACAGGCGCTCCGGCTGCGCTCCGACGCGTCGGACGTTATGGACGCAGTGCTGCGCGGGCGCATCACGCGCCTCCTCTGGCAAGTACTCGGGCACGATGCCGCTGTTCGAGTACCGCCAGGTACGGCCGCGATCGTCGGAGAGCCAGACGCCGACGGCGGAGATAGCAACCAGGAGCTTGTCTGGGTCGCCTGGCCACGGAACGATCGTGTGCAAACAGAGCCCGCCGCCGCCGGGAGTCCAGTCCGGGCGGGTGGGGTGATCCCACAATCCACGGTTGAGCGCCCACGTGAGCCCTCCGTCCAGGCTCTCGAAGAGGCACCCCGGATCGCCGCCGGCGTAGAGCATCCCATCCGCCTCTCCTGCGGCAATGACCCAGATCCGGGCGAGTGAGGCATCGCCGTCCTCGGGGAGCACGGTGCCTTCGGCTTCCTGCCATTCACCCGCAGGGTCGTCGGCTACCCAGATTCTGCCGCCGTAGAACCACGAGGTGACCGACGCCAGATACCGGCCCGAGCGCGGATCGCGCATTGCGTATTCGACCGACTGCCCGGCGAATGCGCGCGCGGTCACCTCGAAGCCCGTGTCGACATCGCCGTCGAGCACGAACAACCCCTTCTTCGTCCCGACCAAGAGCTCCGTCATCTCATCCTCCTGTGATTGCCGGCAGTACGTGGACTCGGTCAGTGCTACCGGCCGCCGTCTCCTCCTGCGCGAGTTGACCATTGACATAGACGTTGACGTGGGGCCGGATGGCCCGCCGCTCGTCGAGGACCCAGCCCGAGACGGAAGGGCACCGACTCTCGAGGGCCAGAAGCACGTCTAGGACAGTCCCGCCCTCGAGGTCGTGCTCGCGTCCGCCGGCAAGCTCCGAAAGGGGGGCGCGTAGGAGGACGAGTGCCATCGGGACATCGTAATTTGTCTCGAGGATCGACGGCGTGTGCTTCGACGGTTACGGAGCTAGCTCGAGCACACCGTGCGGCGAGCCGAACACGCTCAGCTTGTCGAGGAACGGCTGCGCCGGGAACGCCTCGGGGCCAAGCACGCCCGTGCCGGTCCATGCGCCTTCGGCCAGCAGTTCGAGAGCCACGGCAGGGTTGAGCGCGGTCTGCCAGACAACAGCCTGCGAGCCGTACTCGCGCATCGACCATTCGTTGTCGACGACGTGGTAGAGGTACGTCTTGCGCGGTTGCCCGTCCTTGCCGAGGCCGGTGACCAGCGTTCCAGCGCAGGTCTTGCCGCTCATCTTGTCACCGAGCGAGGCGGGATCCGGAAGCGCGGCAGCGACGACATCTCGAGGCGCGACCTCGACACCCTTGACACGGATCGTCTCCTTCGAGTCCAGGCCGAGCAGGTGCAGCGTCTTGAGGACGGCAATGAACTCGTCTCCCAGCCCGTACTTGAACGTGACGCGCTTGCAGTCGACCCAACGGGGTACGAGCAGCACCTCCTCGTGCTCGACGTTCACACACTCGACGGGACCGATGCCCTCCGGGAATTCGAAGACTTCCGGCTCGGAGAACGGGGCGGTCGTGAACCAGCCGCGATCCTTCTCCCAGATCACCGGAGGATTGAGACATTCCTCGATGGTCGTCCAGATCGAGAACGTGGGAGCGAACTCGTAGCCCTCGACGGCGAGGTTGGCGCCGTCGCGGATCCCAACCTCGTCGATCTCCGAGAACAGCTCATCGGCGGCGTGCCGCGCGAACACGTCGGCTGCGCCGGGCTCGATCCCGATCCCGACGAGCGCCAGTAGCCCTTTCTCGGCCCAGGCTGCGGCCCGGTCGAATTGGTAGTCGCCGAGCTTGACACCGCTCTGCTCGAACGGGTTCGTCGGGTGAGGTGCTGACAGCGTCATCGCCATGTCGAGGTACGTGACGCCGGCGCCGAAACACGCGTCGAAGATCGGGACGTTGAAGAGCGGATCAACGGCGTTCAGCACATGATCGGCATTCGTGGCCCGGATGAGATCGGTGATAGCCGGCTGCGAGGTCGCATCGATCTGGTGCGCGCTGAAGCGCCCGTCGTCGAGCGACGCGACGACTGCCTCGGGACGGCTGCTGTCGTAGTCGGCGAGCGCGCAGTGCTCGAAGAACGAACGGCGCTGCGCGATCCGTGCGAAGGCGGCGCCGACCCCGCCGGTGCCGATGACGAGGATTCTCATGACCGGGTTCTACCTGATCACACGGTCAGGATGGTGGGAGGTGCCCCCTGCACGTTGGTGGACACGCCGAGCTTCGATCCCGCCCGGCCCAAGCCTCTAGACTGATGCCGTTCGGCGTGGGGCCGGCGACGATTCAACGGAGGATGAACGTGAGCGAGTACGCAGTGACCAATCCGACGACGGGCGAGCGCGTCGAGGAATACCCGACGATCAGTGATGCGGCACTCGTGAACGCAATCGCGACCGCTGACCGCACCCACCGCGACTGGTCGCGGGCGACGACGATCGAGGAGCGTGCGGCACTCGTTCGGCGCGTCGGCGAGCTGCACACCGAGCGGCGAGACGAGCTCGCGGACATCATCGTCCGGGAGATGGGGAAGCCCGTCGAGCAGGCGCTCGGCGAAGTGGACTTCTGCTCTGCGATCTACGACTACTACGCGACGGAGGCGGCGAGCCTTCTCGCCGACGAGCCGATCGTCCTGTCGGACGGCGAGGGGTCGGCGTTCATCCGTCGCAGCTCCGTCGGCGTCCTGCTCGGGATCATGCCCTGGAACTACCCGTACTACCAGGTGGCACGGTTCGCCGGACCGAACATCGTTGTCGGCAACACCATCCTGCTCAAGCATGCGCCTCAATGCCCGGAATCGGCGGCGGCGATCCAGCGGATCTTCGACGAGGCAGGCTTCCCTCCCGGCGCCTACACGAACATCTACGCCACCAACGACCAGATCGCGGACGTCATCGCCGACCCCCGGGTCCAGGGTGTGTCGGTCACCGGCTCGGAACGCGCAGGCGCCGCAGTGGCCGAGATCGCGGGCCGGAACCTGAAGAAGGTCGTCCTCGAGCTCGGCGGCTCGGACCCGTTCATCCTGCTGAGCACCGACGACCTCGACGGCGTCGTCGAATCCGCCGTGGCAGCGCGCCTCGAGAACGCAGGCCAGGCATGCAACGCCGCCAAGCGCTTCGTCGTCGCCTCCGACCTCTACGAGCCGTTCGTCGACAAGTTGACGGCGGCGCTGACCGCGGTCGAGCCATCAGACCCCTCCTCGCCGGACGCGGCGATGGGCCCGCTCTCCTCGGAGGCGGCGGCCAACCGCCTCGACGACCAGCTGCGGCGCGCCGTTGCGGACGGCGCGACGCTCGTCGGTGGCACGCGGAGGGGGAACTTCGTGTCCCCCGGCGTGCTGACGGGCGTCAAGCCGAGCAACGCCGCGTATCGAGAAGAGCTGTTCGGCCCGGTGGCCATCATCTACCGCGTCGAGTCCGAGGACGAGGCCGTCGAGGTCGCGAACGACACACCGTACGGGCTCGGCTCATACGTGTTCACGACCGATCCCCACCAGGCACTGCGCGTTGCCGACCGGATCGAGGCCGGGATGGTCTTCGTCAACATCGTCGGTGCGGACGCTGCAGAGCTCCCATTCGGTGGGGTCAAGCGCTCCGGCTTCGGGCGGGAGCTCGGCCGCTACGCCACCGAGGAGTTCGTCAACCGGAAGATGATCCGCGTCGGCGCCTGACGATTCTGCGATTGAAAACCGTATCGCAGAATCGTCAGGCGCTTGTTTGTTGCCGCGCTGCGCGCGGATCCTGAAGCCGGGAACCTACGGTTCCCCGTGACCCCTCCCTGGAAAGAGGCGGCTCCACTAGTCGTGCCGCACTATTCGTGCCGCGTAGCAGGCCTTTCAGGATCCGCGCGCAGCGCGGCAACAACGGAATCGTCATGGATATTGCTATACGCTTTTCATCGCAATATCCATGACGATTGACGCAATCCGTCGGGAGTGATAAGAAACCCCTCGCAATGCGCAACGACAGCGTCAGCGACGACGTTCGCACCGATCGCGCTCCACGCGGGCCTGTACGGCGGGCGCGCAAGCTCGATGAGGTCGACCGGGGCATCATCGAGGCGCTCCAGCGCAACGGCCGTGAGCCCTTCCGGCGCATTGCCGCCACCGTCGGCGTCTCGGAGGCAACGATCCGTGCCCGCTATTCGCGTCTCTGCACCGACAACATCCTTCAGGTGACAGGGGTGACGAACCCACTCGGCCTCGGCTTCGAGGCACAGGCGATGGTCGGGATTCGTACGGCCGGGCCGCCAGAGCGGGTCGCTGACGAGATCGCCCGCTGGGACGAGGCCGACTACGTCGTCGTGACCGCCGGGCAGTTCGACGTGCTCGTCGAGCTCGTGTGCACTGATCGGCGCGCCCTGCTCGACGTGACCAATCGGATCCGGGCGCTGCCCGACGTGATCACAACGGAGAGTTTCCTGTACCTGGAGTTGTGGAAGCAGCTCTACGACTGGGGGGCTCGCGTGCTCGAGCCGACCGCGAAGGAGGCGTCATGATCGAATCGTTGAGGGAAGCCGCCTGATGGCCGTCGTCGAGCCGACCTTGCCGGCGGAGACCGGGGTCGCGGACAAGGGACTGAAGACCGGCGCACTCGGTCTCCTCTCGAGCATCGTCATCGGCGTCGCCTCGACCGCTCCCGGCTACAGCCTGGCGGCCTCGCTCGGCATCGTCGTCGCCGCCGTCGGCCTCTACGCGCCGGCCGCGCTCTGGGTGACGTTCATCCCGATGCTCTTCATCGCGGCCGGCTTCTACTACATGAACAAGGCCGACCCGGACTGCGGCACGACGTTCTCGTGGACGACGAAGGCGTTCGGGCCGTGGGCGGGCTGGCTCGGGGGCTGGGCAGCGCTGATCGCCCAGATCATCGTGATCGCCAACCTCTCGCAGATCGCAGGCGAGTACAGCTTCCTGCTCGTCGGGGCGGACAGCCTCGCTGCGAGCACGTTCTGGGTCACCGTGGTCGGCGTGATCTGGATCATCGTGATGAGCTGGATCTGCTACGTCGGCATCGAGGCGTCGGCCAAGACCCAGTACTTCCTGCTCGCCGCGGAGATCGTCACCCTGTTCCTGTTCGCGGTCGTGGCGTTGTGGAAGGTGTACACCTCCGACCCGGTGGGCTCGGTCCATCCGTCCCTGAGCTGGCTCAACCCGCTCAACATCTCGTCCAGCAGCGCTCTCGTCGCGGGTGTGCTCGCCGCGATCTTCATCTACTGGGGCTGGGACTCGACGGTGAGCGTCAACGAGGAAACCGAGGATTCGACCAAGACTCCCGGCGTGGCTGCGATCCTGAGCACGATCATCCTCGTCGGCATCTACGTCGTGGTGGCGATCGCGGCGATCGCCTTCCACGGGCCGAAGTTTCTCGAGGACAACCAGCTCGACGTGCTGGCGGCGCTCGGGAGGTGACGTGTTCGGCTCGCCGCTCGACAAGCTGCTGATCATCGCGGTGCTGACGTCGGCATCGGCGTCGACGCAGACGACGATCCTGCCTTCGACGCGAACGGCGTTGTCGATGGCTGTCCAGGGCGCGTTCCCGAAGCGGTTTGCGAGCGTCCACCCGAAGCACATGACTCCCGGCGTCGCAACGATCTGGATGGCCGTCCTGTCGATCATCTGGTACGTCGGCCTGACGATCGTGAGCCAGAACGCGCTCTACGACTCGATCCTCTCGATCGGGATCTTCATCCTGCTGTACTACGGCATGACCGGGCTTGCCTGCGTCGTCTACTTCCGGCACGAGCTGACGAAGAGCGTGAGGCACTTCGTGCTCGTCGGCGTCGTCCCGCTGATCGGCGCGATCGTGATGACCTACATCCTCGTCAAGTCGATCATCGATCTCTCGAAGCCCGAGAACTCGGAGTCGGGCGCGTCGTGGTTCGGGCTCGGCCCGCCGCTCGTCATCGCAATCGGATTCATGATCCTGGGGGTGGTCTTGATGATCTGGCGCTGGTTCAACCATCGCGAGTTCTTCCAGCGGAAACTCGAGGTCGCAGATCCGGCGGTGCTCGATGCTTAACACCATCGTGCTCGGTTACGACGATTCTTCCTCGGCGAACGCCGCGCTGGCGGAGACGATCCGCCGCGCGCCGCTGCTCGGGGCCGACGTCTGCGTCGTGTTCGGCTACTACATGAGCGCCTTCGGGGGGCCCGCCGTCGAGGGTGAGTCGACGGATTTCAGGGGCCAGCTCGAGAAGCTCGGGTCGAGGGCCGTTGCCCGAGCGGTCAGTGATCTCGAGGCCGCCGGGATCTCGACGACCTCTCGCATCGAGGAAGGCAAACCGGCGGATGTGTTGATGGCCGTCGCCAAGGAGCTCGACGCCAGCACGATCGTCGTCGGCACCGTGGGCGAGAATCCGATCAGCGGCGCCATCCTCGGCTCCGTCGTTCTCAAGCTCGTGCAACGGTCGTCGATCCCGCTGCTCGTCGTCCCGACCAAAGAGGGCTGAGTCGGTGGCACCGGCTGACCTTCAGCAGCTCGCTCGAGATCACCTGTGGATGCACTTCACCCGAATGGGCGCCTTCGGTGCCGAAAACGAGGTTCCGATCATCGTCAAGGGGGACGGCTGCCACCTCTGGGACTCGAACGGGAAGCGGTATCTCGATGCGCTCGCGGGCTTGTTCTCGGTCAACATCGGGTATGGCTTCGGCGAGGAGATCGGCCAGGCGGCGCTCGAGCAGATGCGTGAGCTGCCCTTCTACACCAACTGGTCGTATGCGCATCCGAAGGCGATCGAGCTCGCGACCGAGCTGGCCGCTCTCGCTCCCGGCGACCTCAACCGCGTGTTCTTCGTCTCGGGTGGTTCCGAGGCGGTCGAGTCGGCGTGGAAGCTCGCCCGCCAGTACTACGTCGCACGAGGCGAGAAGCGGGTACACCCGGCGCTCGGCGAGCCGGAGACGAGACATGACGCGATAGTCGCTGCGCACCGGGGACCCCACCGGTACAAGGCGATCGCACGTCATATCGCCTATCACGGCACGACGATGGGCGCCCTCTCGATCAACGGCATCCCGGGGCTGAGGTCGGCGTTCGAGCCGCTCGTGCCGGAGGTGCGTCACGTCCACAACACGAACCGTTACCACCGGCCCGCCCGCGAGAGCGAGGAGGAGTTCACGCAGTTCCTCCTCGACGACCTCGAGCAGGCGATACTCGCGATGGGTCCCGAGACCGTCTGCCTCGTGCACATGGAGCCGGTGCAGAACGCCGGTGGCTGCTTCACACCCCCGGAGGGGTACTGGCGCGGTGTTCGTGCGATCTGCGACGAGTACGACATCCTGCTCTCGGCCGACGAGGTCATCACCGGGTTCGGAAGGCTCGGCCACTGGTTCGGATCCGAGCGCTACGACATCCGGCCCGACATCGTCTGCTGCGCGAAGGGGCTGTCATCGTCATATGGGCCGATCGGAGCCGTGATCGCCCGCGACGAAATCATGGCACCGTTCCTCGACGCGACGTCGATCTACTCCCACGGTGTCACCTTCGGCGGCCACCCGGTGATGTGCGCGATCGCGTTGAAGAACATCGAGATCATGAAGCGCGAGGGCATCGTCGAGCACGTGCGCGCTACCCAGGACGTCTTTCGGGCCAAGCTCGAAACGCTCCTCGACATACCGATCGTCGGCGACGTGCGCGGCACGGGGTTCTTCTACGCCGTCGAGCTCGTCAAGGATCGTGAGACCCGGGCCACGTTCGACGACGACGAGTGCGAGTCGCTGCTCCGCGGCTTTCTCTCGCCGGCGCTCTTCGACGCCGGCCTCATCTGCAGGCAGGACGACCGCGGCGATCCGGTGGTGCAGATCTCGCCTCCGCTGATCGCGGGCGAGGCAGAGATGGACGAGATCGTCGGCACGCTCGGAGCCGTGCTGGCCGAGGCGTCCAGACGGATGTTCGCGTCGACTTGAGCCCGCCTCTCCGACGAGGGTAGCCTTCTCCCGTAGCGAGCCGGACGCGGACGGTACGGTTACCCGTATGGTCTTCCGCGCCCCGACCCGGGATGCTTGCCACATGACACCGACGAGGAGGCAGACGACGTGACAGAGACGGAGCTCCTGGCCACACCGGTACGGCAGAACGGTGCCGTCGTTGTCGCAACGGGTGTGACGCGGCGCTACGGCGCCGGAGACACCGCCGTCGACGCCCTTCGCGGCGTTGCGGTTACGGTAAGTGACGGCGAGCTGACCGCAGTCATGGGCCCTTCGGGCTCGGGCAAGTCGACGCTCATGCACATCCTCGCCGGGCTCGACATGCCAACGAGCGGGAACGTCGAGATCGCCGGCATCGAGATCACCGAGCTCGGCGACACCGATCTGACGAAGCTCCGCCGCGAGCACATCGGGTTCGTCTTCCAGTTCTTCAACCTCCTGCCGATGCTGACCGCGGAGGAAAACATCCTGTTGCCGCTGTCGATCGCCGGCGAGAAGGTCGACCCGGCGTGGTTCGACGAACTCATAGGCTCGGTCGGTCTCAGGGACAGGCTGCATCACCGTCCCGCAGAGCTCTCCGGGGGGCAGCAGCAACGTGTAGCGATTGCACGAGCGCTCGTGTCACGGCCGTCCGTGATCTTCGCCGACGAGCCCACCGGCAACCTCGACTCGAAGACGAGCGGCGAGATCCTCGAGCTGCTGCGCCACTCCGTGCGCGACCTCGGGCAGACGATCGTGATGGTCACGCACGACGCGCGCGCTGCGGCGATTGCCGACCGCATCCTCTTCCTCGCCGACGGGTTGATCGTCAAGGAGGTCAGCGGAGCATCGGCGCACGACGTTGTCGCCGAGATGGAGCAGATCGGAGCCGAGTGACCCGTTTCGCGCTCAAGGGCATGCTGGGCCGCAAGCTGCGCACGGTCCTCACCGCCCTCGCGATCGTTCTCGGCGTCGCCATGGTCAGCGGCACGTTCGTGCTCACGGACTCGATCGACGACGCCTTCAACACGATCTTCACCGAGGTCTACCGAGGCACCGATGCCACCATCACCGGCAAGACCGCCTTCGATCTGAACGACAACGGCAGCGTCGCGCCACCCTTTTCGGAGTCCGTGCTCGCCCAGGTCAAGGCTCTGCCCGACGTGGGTGAAGCCGTTGGCGGCGTCGGCGGCGACGCGCAGTTGATCGGCTCCGATGGCAAGGCGATCACGTTCGGCGGCGCGCCCAACCTCGGGTTCAGCATCGATCCGTCCCAGCCTTCCTTCAACAGCCTCACGCTCGTGGAGGGCGTCTGGCCAAAGGAAGGCGAAGTCGTGATCGACAAGGCGACGGCGGGCAAGAAGGACCTCACGATCGGGCAAGAGATCGGCGTTCAGGCGGAAGGTCCGATCGAGAAGCTCCGAATTTCGGGCTTCGTCAAGTTCGGATCGGTGTCCTCGATCGGGGGCGCGACTCTCGCCGGCTTCACCCTGCCGACGGCACAGCGGCTTTTCGCCAAGGTCGGGAAGCTGGATCAGATTCGCGTCGCGGCCAAGAATGGTGTCTCGCAGACGAAGCTCGTGGCGGAGATCCGGGCCATCCTGCCGCCGGGAACGCAGGTGCGCACCGGCACCGCGCAGGCGCAGGAGGACGCGGCCAATACCAACGCCTTCATCTCCTTCCTGCAGAAGTTCCTGCTCGCATTCGGCGGCATCGCGCTCTTCGTCGGAGCGTTCGTGATCGCCAACTCGCTCTCGATCACGATTGCCCAGCGCACGCGTGAGTTTGCAACCCTGCGCACGCTGGGGGCCTCGCGGCGACAGGTGCTCACGTCGATCGTGATCGAGGCGCTCGTCATCGGCCTTCTTGCGTCGATCACCGGTCTGTTGCTCGGTCTCGGGCTCGCAAAAGGCCTCTTTGCGCTCTTCGACGCAGTCGGCTTCACTCTTCCGAACAGTGGGCTGCTGTTCCAGACGCGCACGATCATCGTGTCGTTGCTCGTCGGGGTCATAGTGACGCTGCTCGCGAGCCTGCGACCGGCGATCCGGGCCACGCGGGTACCGCCGATTGCCGCCGTTCGCGAGGGGGCAACGCTGCCCGAGGGACGCTTCGCACGATTCCGCACCCTCGGCTCGGCGCTCCTCACCGCGGTCGGCTTCGCGGCCTTGGCCTACGGGGTCTTCGGCCACGGGCTGGGCACGACCAAGGTGCTGCTGTGGATGGGGCTCGGCACGTTGTTCATCTTCCTCGGCGTCGCGTTGCTGTCGGCGCGGTTCGTCAGGCCACTCGTCGTCGTACTGAGCCCGGTAGCGCGTTGGACGGTTTTCCTTTTCACCGTGCTCGTGTGGCCGTTCTTCCTCCTTCCGTACTGGCTCCTGCGGTACGGCGCGTGGGGGCCTGGATCTGCCGGCAAGCGAGTGCTCGCCTTCGTGGCCGGTGGTGTCCTGAACGTGCTCGTGCTGCTCGTCGTGCTCGTCATGATGGTGCGGCGCGCCGTTTCACGATGGCGTCCGGAGTGGCCCGCCGAGTTCCCCGGGGTCGTACCCGACGAGGTCACGGCACGAACCGGAGCGGACAACTCCAAGCGGAACCCGCAGCGCACTGCCTCGACCGCGGCTGCGCTGATGATCGGCCTCGCACTCGTCACGCTCGTCGCGACGCTTGCGGCCGGAATCGTCCATTCGTTCACGAGCGCGGTCGATGACATCTTCACCGGTGACTATTCGATTACCGCGCAGAACAACTTCAGCCCGATCCCGATTTCGGCTGCCGCTGCCGCCGCGACTGCTCCCGGAGTGGTGTCGGTGGGCAGTGTCAGAACGGGCGACGCACAGGTCTACCACAAGACGATTTTCGCCACTGCCGTCGATCCAGGTGCGAAGGACGTGATCAGGCTCAACTGGATCAAGGGTTCGCAGAACACGTTCGCGACCCTTGGGTCGAACGGAGCCTTCATCGACGACGGCTACTCGAAGAGCCACGAACTGACGGTCGGCTCGCCGGTCGTGATCACCTTCGTCAACGGCACGAGCAAGACGTTCGTCGTCAAGGGCATCTTCGATTCTCCCCCGGGCGGATCGCCCTTTGGGCCGGTCACGATCTCGGCAGCCACGTGGGACGCCAACAACTCCGACCCGAAGAACATCTATTCCTTTGTGAAGATGGACGGCGGCGATACCGACGCGAACCTCGCTGCACTCGAGGCTTCGTTGAAGGACTACCCGAACGCGAAGGCCCAGTCGCGTCAGGACTTCGTCGACAGCCAGATCTCAGGCCTCAGCTCGATTCTCAACATCCTGTATGTGCTACTTGCACTCTCCGTCCTCGTGAGCCTGTTCGGCATCGTCAACACGCTCGTGTTGACGGTGTTCGAGCGCACGCGCGAGATCGGGATGCTGCGCGCAATCGGGATGACCCAGCGTCAGGTGAAGCGCATGATTAGGCACGAGAGCGTGATCACGGCACTGATCGGCGCTGCGATCGGAATTGCCCTGGGACTCGTGCTCGCAGCGCTTCTCATAGCGCGGGTCGACTTCATCGTGTTCGCGTTCCCGACGACGCAGGTGATCGTCTTTGCGATCGCAGCGATCGTCGTGGGGATCGTGGCGGCGATCTTCCCTGCGCGGCGAGCGGCGAAACTCGACCCACTCGAGGCTCTCCACTACGAGTAGTAGCTACGACAACGGGCGGCGCTCCGCGTCAGCTGCGACTGCGCCGTGCGACGCCGTCCACCTCGGCCGCCTGTGCGACCGCGGCCGCAACTGCGAGTGAGACGTCGCGGTTGAACACACTCGGGACAACGTACTCCGGGCCGAGCTCGTCATCCGCTATCACCGACGCGATCGCGTGGCCGGCGGCGACCTTCATGCCCTCCGTGATCGTACTCGCCCGGACATCGAGGGCACCGCGGAATACGCCGGGGAACGCAAGCACGTTGTTGATCTGATTGGGGTAGTCGGACCGCCCTGTCGCTACGACTGCGACCTTGCCGGGCGGTAGGTCCTCCGGTGCGATCTCGGGCGTCGGGTTGGCCATCGCGAACACGATCGCGTCATCCGTCATTCGCTCGATGCCGGCGCGGGAGACGGCGCCGGGCATCGAAAGGCCGAGATACACATCGGCGCCTGCGAGAACCTCGTCCGCGACGCCGCTGAGCCGCTCCGGGTTCGTGCGCTCGGCGAACGCCTGCTTGACGGGATTCAGTCCGTCGCGACCGTCGTAGATCGCGCCGCTGTGATCGCAGCCGATCACCGTGCGGACGCCGGCGTTGAGCAGGATGTCCGTCACGGCCACGCCGGCCGCGCCGACGCCGGTTGTGACGACCGTGATGTCCTCGATCCGCTTGGCGACGACCCGGAGCGCGTTGAGGAGCGCGGCGAGCACAACGATCGCGGTTCCGTGCTGATCGTCGTGGAAGACCGGGATGTCGAGCTCCGCCCGCAGCCGCTGCTCGATCTCGAAGCAGCGCGGTGCGGAGATGTCCTCGAGGTTGATCCCGCCGAAGCCCGGCGCGATCGCCTTCACGATCGCGACGATCTCGTCCGGGTCTTTCGTATCCAGGCAGAGGGGCCACGCGTCGACCCCGCCGAACTCCTTGAACAGCAGAGCCTTACCCTCCATCACCGGCATCGCGGCTTCAGGGCCGATGTCGCCGAGGCCGAGTACCGCGGTGCCGTCGGAAACGACGGCGACGGTGTTCTGCTTGATCGTCAGGTTCCACGCCAGCTCACGGTCGGCCGCGATCGCCTGGCAGATGCGCGCGACGCCGGGCGTGTATGCCATCGAGAGGTCGTCGCGCGTCTTGACCGGGACCTTGGAATTCATCTCGATCTTGCCGCCGAGGTGCATCAGGAAGGTGCGGTCGGAAACGTGCTCGACCTCGATGCCCTCGATCCCGCGGACGCTTTCGACGATGCGGTCGAGATGATCCGAATCGGACGCGTCGACGGTCACGTCACGCACCTTGATGCCCTTCTCGACGCGTACGAGGTCGATCGCCCCGAGCGAGCCACCGGCCTCACCGATCGCGTTTGCGAGGCGCGCGAACGCGCCCGGCGCGTCCGCCAACCGAACGCGGATGGTGGCGCTGAACGAGGCGGACACATGACTCATTTCCGGATCACTCCTTCCGCGGCAAGCGCCGCGATCTCTTCGGGCTCGTATCCCAGTTCACCGAGAACTTCCGCAGTGTGCTCGCCGACGGCTGGTGGTGCCGATGGGTAAAGGGCACGCTCGCCGTCGAACGACAACGGTAGCGCGGTCAGCTTGAGGTCCGGGATGGTTGGGTGGTCGAGGTGTTGGATCATGCCGAGCGCGTCGGTCTGTGGTGCGTTCGCGACGTCGGCGACGTCCGCGACAGGAGCTGCGGGAACGCCGGCCTCGGTCAACTTTGCATGCCAGTACCCCGTGTCGTTCGTCGCCAGCACCTCCTCCACGATCGCACAGAGCTCGTCTCTATGGCTCACCCGATCCGGGTTCGTCGCGAAACGCGGGTCGCCGACGAGCTCTGGCAGTCCGACGACGGTACAGATGGCCGCGAACAGCCGGTCGTTGCCGCCGGCGATCATCAGCTCACCGTCCCGCGTCGGAAACACCTGGTAGGGAACCACCATCGGAAAGCGGGTCCCCTGGCCGTGCGGCACGGTGCCTGCCGCGAAGTAGCCCGCGAGGTGATACCCGATGTAGCCCAGGGCGGTCTCGTAGAGAGACACATCGACAACGGATCCCTCGCCCGTCTGACCGCGTTCGAGCAGCGCTGCCAACACGCCGACTGCCGCCCACGTGCCCGTGCCCTGGTCGATCAGCGACGAGCCGACGCGCACCCCAGGCCTGCCGGGCTCGCCCGTCATCGAGATCAGGCCACCAGCGGCCTGCATCAGTGCGTCATAGCCGGGCTCGTGGCTGAGTGGGCCGACGCGGCCGTAGGCACCCACCGAGCAATAGACGAGACGGGTGTTGCGCGCGCGCAGGGCGTCGGCGCCGAATCCGAGCTCGGCGGCGAGCCCGGGGCGCAGGCTCTGCAAGAACACATCAGCGCCGTCGACGAGTCGCAGCAGCGCCTCGCGGCCGCGCTCGTCGCGCAGCGAGAGCGCGAGCGAGCGCTTACCCGCATTGGCGGAGAGGAACATCGTCCCCTCGCCGTTCCAGAACGGCGGCCCCCAGGCCCGACCGTCATCTCCCGTGTCGGGGCGCTCGACCTTGATCACGTCGGCGCCGAGTGTCGCCAGGATCTGGGCGCAGTACGGACCCGCAATCGAGGTCGTCACGTCGAGAACGCGCATGCCCGTGAGGGGGGTGAGGGCGCTTGGCGTCATCGATGCCATCATCCCTGTTCGGCTCTCTGCGAGGATGCAGTCGTGTTCAACCAGATGGTCGACTGGGTCTCGGGCTCGAACTGGAGCTACGTCGCGATCCTCGGCGTTGCCATTCTCGATGCGTTCTTCCCGGTCGTCCCGAGCGAATCGATGGTGATCATCGCAGGCACGCTCGCCGGTGCAGGCGACCTCAACGTCTTTCTCGTGATCCTGGCTGCCTGGGCGGGCGCCGTGATCGGGGACAATATTTCCTACGGCATCGGCAAGTTCGCCGGGGAAC
Source organism: uncultured Thermoleophilia bacterium (assembly GCA_963784945.1). Taxonomy (GTDB): domain Bacteria; phylum Actinomycetota; class Thermoleophilia; order Gaiellales; family Gaiellaceae; genus Gaiella. Next base: position 112,047 of record CAWATN010000017.1, read on the forward strand.
GGACGGTGAAGCGGCTCTTCCGTCACGAGAAGGCATTGAAAGGCTTTGACTGGGCCGAACAGCAGCTCGAGGAACGCGGGAGCTACATCATCCTCATCGCACGGTTCATCCCGTTCGGTCGCACCGCGGTCACGTTCACGGCGGGCTACACGCGCGGTCTACCCTGGCATCGTTTCTTCCGCTACGACCTCATCGCCGGGGGGCTATGGGCGACCTACGCCACGATGCTCGGCTACATCGGCGGCAAGCAGTTCGAGGAGCAGCCATGGAAGGGCGTACTGGTCGGGCTCGCGATCGCGTTCTCGGTCGCCTTCGTCATCGAGTGGGTCAGGCATCGCCGGGCGAAGCGCCTGGCAGCTGAAGCGTGAGGATCCACATCACCGGCGCGACCGGGTTCCTCGGCTCCGAGCTCGTGAAGATGGCACCGGACTCCAGCGTCGAGCGCGTCGAGGTGCGTGATGCGAACGCCGTCTGCGACCTCTTCGTGCGTCTTCGGCCAGAGGTCGTGATCCACACCGCCTACCGCCAGGACGGCGAGGATGCCCGCGATGTCGTGGTGGGCGGATCCGAGAACGTCGCTCGCGCCGCGACGGCCGTCGGAGCGAGGCTCGTGCACCTCTCGACCGACGTTGTCTTCGACGGACGCAAGGGGATCCCCTATCTCGAGTCGGATCTTCCCTCCCCGTGCACCGAGTACGGCCGGGCGAAGGCCGACGCGGAGGCACGGGTGGCCGTGGCTGCGCCCGATGCGCTGCTCGTCAGGACATCGTTGATCGTCGGCGGGCGTGGTCACGATCAATCGAAACACGAGATCGCTGCCTGCGACCCGGACGCGACGTTCTACGAGGACGAGATCCGATCACCGATCCAGGTCGGCGACCTCGCCGCTGCGCTCTTCGAGCTGGCAGCGCTCGACATGTCGGGCCCGCTCAACGTCGCCGGCGCCGACGATGTCTCGCGCGCCGAGCTGGCGGAGCTCGTCGTCGGTCGTCCGGTTCGTCGCTCTCCCGCTCCACCGGGGCGTCCGCTCGACTGCTCGCTCGACTCGTCGCGGGCTCGGTCGTTGCTGCGCACTCAGCTGCGGGGCGTGCACGCCGTCTTCCCCTAGCTCGGACCGCGAGCATGACGAGCAGCGTCGACACGGGGCGTGTATCCCGATCGTGGCGTTGACGGTCGGTCCGCTCACGGCCCGGACATAGGCTGGTGGAGTGAACCGCCTCGCCACCGAGACGAGCCCGTATCTGCTGCAGCATGCAGAGAACCCGGTCGACTGGTACCCGTGGGGCCGTGAAGCCTTCTCTCGCGCGCGCGAGGAGGAACGTCCCGTGCTTCTCTCGGTGGGCTACAGCGCCTGTCATTGGTGTCACGTCATGGCCCACGAGTCGTTCGAGAGCATTGCCACAGCGGCTCTGATGAACGAGCACTTCGTGAACGTGAAGGTGGACCGTGAAGAGCGGCCGGATGTGGACGCGCTCTACATGGACGCGACCGTCTCGATGACAGGACAAGGGGGTTGGCCGATGACGGTCTTCCTCACACCCGAAGGCGAGCCTTTCTACGCAGGCACGTACTTCCCGCCGGAGCCTCGCCATGGGATGCCGTCGTTCCCACAGCTCCTGCTGGCGGTCTCCGAAGCGTGGCGGACGCAGCGAGGCGATGTCGTAGAGCAGGCTCGCCGGCTTGTCGAGGCGATCGGGCAATCGGCTCGGATCGAGCCGTCGGCAGAGCCATTGACGGCAGCCTTGCTTGCCGACGCGGAGCAGGGAATCGCACGGACGTTCGACCGGCGGAACGGCGGCTTCGGGCGCGCACCCAAGTTCCCGCCGTCTTCGAGTCTGGAGTTCCTTCTGCGCCGTGGCTCACCAGGAGCGGTGGAGATGGTCATGACGACACTCACCGGGATGGCGGCCGGCGGCATGTTCGATCTCGTCGGCGGCGGCTTCCATCGCTACTCGGTCGACGACCGCTGGCTCGTGCCGCATTTCGAGAAGATGCTCTACGACAACGCGCTGCTCGCGCCCGCCTATCTGCACGCCTGGGCCGTGACGGGAGAGCCGCTGTACCGGACCGTGGTGGAGCAGACACTCGACTACGTCCTGCGAGAGCTGCGGCTGCCTGAAGGTGGTCTCGCGTCGGCGCAGGACGCCGATACGGATGGTGTCGAGGGGCTGACGTTCACGTGGGCTGAGAACGAAGGCGTCCCTCCGGAGTTGCTCGAGCCGTTCGAGCACGGTCGCTCGATCATCCGTGGAGAGCTATCGGCAGCTCTGCGCGCCCAGCTGTTCGAGGAGCGAGCGCAGCGACGTCAACCGGGCCTCGACGACAAGGTACTTGCCTCCTGGAACGGTCTGGCGCTGGCGGCTCTCGCCGAAGCAGCCCGCAGGTTCGAACGCCGCGACTGGCTCGAAGCGGCGCGCGAGGTCGGGGAGTTCCTGCTGGGGCCACTCTCCCGCGACGACGGCCGTCTGTCGCGCTCGTGGCGCGACGGAAAGGTGAGCGGTGAGGGGTTCCTCGACGACTACGCGAACGCCGCCCACGGCCTGATCGAGCTCCACGTTGCAACCGGCGACGGACGCTGGCTCGAGGAGGCACGACGAATTGCGCTCGTTGCTGTCGAACTGTTCGGCGACCCTGATCGCGGTGGGTTCTTTCTCGCTCCGACAGGCGGCGACGAGCTCGTCGCGCGCACAAAGGGCCTCGATGACAACCCGATCCCGTCCGGTAACTCGATGCTCGCGCACGTCTTGCTCCGACTCAGCAGGATCTGGGGTGACGACCAACTCGAGCGCCAGGCGGTGTCGGTACTGCGGCTTGCCGAACCGATGCTGAGGCGCGCGCCCGGAGCGTTCGGGTGGATGCTCTGTGCGGTCGACCTCTGGCTTGCGACGCCCCGCGAGATTGCGATCGTTGGCTCCGTCGACAGCCCGGTTGCGCGTGCCGCGCTGCGCCCGTTTGCACCGAACACCGTTGCGGCTGTCGGTCCCGCGTCAGGGGTGCCGCTCCTCGCGGGCAAGGCTCTAGTGGACGGAAAGACCGCCGTCTACATCTGCGAGCGGTTTGTCTGCCGGGCGCCTGCCATCGAGGTCGCCGACCTCGATGGCAGCGGTCGGATCGTCTAGTGGGATCATCTAGTCTCCAACCCATGACGACTATCGAGCAAACCGGCGCCGAAGAGGTTGCGTGGGACCTCTCCGACCTCTACGCCTCTGGCGATGACCCGCGCATCGAAGACGACTTCGCCGAAGCCGAGATAGCCGCCGCGGCCTTCCGCGACAGGTACTACGGCAAGGTCGCGGAGCTCTCCGCAGCCGACCTCGCCACCGCGATCGACGAGCGCGAGCGGATCGAGTCGATCGCGACGCGCGCTCTCTACTACGCGCACATGCACTTCTCCACGAACATGGCGGACCAGGCGCGTGGTGCGCTCGTGGCAAAGCTCGGTGAGAAGGGTGCAGGCCTCGAGACGCAGCTCCTCTTCTTCGGGCTCGAGTGGGCCGCGATCGAGGACGAACCGGCCGAGCGGTTGCTCGACGACCCAGCACTCGACCACTGGCGCCACTGGCTCTCGTCTCAACGCGTCTTCCGCCCATATCTGTTGACGGAGCCCGAGGAGAAGATCATCACCGAGAAGGCCGTCTCCGGCGTCTCGGCCTGGTCGCGGCTCTATGAAGAGGTGCTCGGCGCCCTCCGCATCAACCTCGAGGGCGAAACGGAGCCCGTCTCGCTCGAGACGGCTATGGCGAAGCTCTACTCGGCAGATCGCGAGGAGCGCCGGGGTGCCGCCGAGGCGGTCACCGTGGCTCTCGAACCGGGCCTCCGCACCCGCACATCGATCTTCAACACGATCCTCGTGGACAAGTGGATCGATGACCGGCTCCGCGGTTACCCGACCTGGATCACATCGCGCAACCTTGCAAACGAGACGACGGATGCCGCGGTGCAGGCACTCATCGATGCAGCCACCTCTCGCTACGACGTGCCACAGAGGTACTACCGCCTCAAGGCGAAGCTCCTCGGGCTCGACCAGCTTGCGTACTTCGACCGCTTTGCGCCCATCTCCGACGACTCGTCGAAGACGCCCTGGGAGGAGGCGCGGCGCGTCGTCACGCAGGCGTACGGCGATTTCTCGGGTCAGGCGGGAGCGGCTGTCGAGCAATTCTTCGAGGACAGCTGGATCGACGCCCCGGTGCGGCCTGACAAGCGTCACGGTGCCTACTGCGCTACGAACGTGCCCGGCGTGCACCCGTACGTGTTCATGAATTACACCGGTGATCGACGTTCGATTCTGACACTCGCGCACGAGCTCGGCCACGCACTCCACGGCACGATGGCCCAGCCGCTCGGACTCTTCAACGCATCGACGCCGCTGACGACCGCCGAGACCGCCTCGGTGTTCGGCGAAGCGCTGACGTTCAAGCGGTTGCTCGCGTCCGAGGACGACCCGAAGAAGAGGCTCGACCTGCTCACTGGTCAGCTCGAGGATGCAATCGCGACGACCTTCCGCCAGATCGCGATGAACCGCTTCGAGAACCTCGTCCACACGGGGCGGCGAGAGCAGGGCGAGCTGTCCACCGAGCGTCTCAACGAGCTCTGGATCGAATGTCAGTCCGAGCTGTTCGGCGACTCGGTGGGGATCGACGGCTACGAGACGTGGTGGAGCTACATTCCGCACTTCACGAACGTGCCCGGTTACGTGTACGCGTATGCGTACGGGTACCTCTTCGCACTCGCCATCTTCCGCTCCTACGGGCGGGAGGGAGACGTGATCGTGGCGCCGTACCTCGACCTGTTGCGAGCCGGTGGTTCGAGGCCACCGGCGGAGCTCGCACGGATGGTCGGGTCTCGACCTCACAGACCCCTCGATCTGGGCGAGCGGGATCGAAGCCCTGTCTGACGACCTCGACGAGGCGGAGGCTCTCGCGACGGAGCTCGGGCTCGGCTGAGCCAACAAACGGGCGGACCTAGCGTCTAGGTGATGGGGCGGTTAGGGTCGTCCCGTCAAGCTTCGTGTCATGCAGGTGCATCACCTCACGGAATAGCTCCACTCACTGAAGGAGTGTCAATGCGCAGAGTCATGATCATCGCGCTCGCGCTGGTCGCGGCGCTCGGAATTACCGCGTCGACGGCGACGACAGCGACGACCGAGACAGGCGTTACCGCGACGTCCGTCAAGCTCGGCGGCACGTTCCCGCTCTCCGGGCCTGCATCGCTGTACGCGACGATCCCGGCGGCGATGAAGGCGTACTTCTCGTACGTCAACGCCCGCCGAGGGCCGGACGGGAAGCGCGGTGTCTACGGCCGCCAGATCATCTGGAACTACAAGGACGACCGGTATTCGCCCCGGCGCAGGCCGTGCAGCTGACGCGTGGGCTCGTGGAGCAGGACAACGTCTTTGCGGTCGTAGGCTCACTCGGCACGGAGGTGAACACGGCGATCCGCCCGTACCTGAACTCGAAGAAGGTGCCGCAGATGCTCGTCTCCACCGGAGCAACGACATGGGGTGCCGACTGGAAGCAGTACCCGTGGACGACCGGCTGGCAGCCGACGTACCAGTTCGAGGGCAAGCTCTACGGCCAGTCGATCGCTCGCAACAGCCCGAACGCCAAGATCGGCGTGCTCTACCAGAACGATGACTACGGCAAGGACTACATCAAGGGCCTCGAGGCGGGCCTCGGCGCCAAGGCATCGAATATTGTCGACAAGGAGCCGTTCGAGGTCACAGCGCCTGACGTGAAGTCACAGATCGCCAAGCTGAAGGCGTCCGGGGCGACCGTCTTCGTGATCCTTGCGACACCGACAAAGACGATCCAGTCGTACGCGACGGCCCTCGCCTTCAAGTGGCTGCCCGACGTGATCTACACGAACGCGGTGTCGGCCACGGACACGTTCCTGACGCTCGCCGGAAAGGCGAACGGCGGCAACAACGACGCTCGTCAACAGGACGTTCACGACGCAGTACGCGAAGGATCCGGCGAACCCGAAGTGGGACAACGACGCCGGGATGAAGCTCTACAAGCAGGTGATGGCGAAGTACTACCCGAAGCGGTCGCGTCACGGACTCGCTCAACTCTCTACGGGGTCGCAACCGCCGAGGCATTCACCGAGTTGCTGTACACGGCGGGCAAGAACCCGACTCGCGCATCGCTGCTGAAGGCATTCCGGAGCTGGAATCAGGCGAACCCGTTCCTTCTCCCCGGGATCAAGCAGAAGACAGATGCAACGAACCAGTTCCCGATCAAGTGCAAGCGTCTCGATCGAAGTTCACGGACGGGACGTTCACGCCGGTTTCCACGCTCAAGTGCGAACGTCAGGCACGTAAGCGCAATCTCGTAGGCGGCAGAATCACAACAGCGACGGGGCCGGCATCGCCGGCCCCGTCGGCATCTGGTCGACCGAGATCAATCATCGGAGGCGCGCTCTCGGTCGGTGCCGATCGGCTGAAGCTCTGCCAGTACCCTTCCATCGTCGTCATGCGGGTCGCTCGGTGCGCGAGGTCGGGTGGGCTCACGTTGACGGCGCGGACGATCCACTCGTCGCCGACGTCGAGGATGTTCACGCATCCTGGTGCCTGCTCGAAGTGACCGAGAAACATCCGTTGTCCAGTGAGGGCATGAGAGAGAATCGCACGGTTGACAGCCCCATGAAGGACGAGGAGCACCGTGTCCCACGTAGCGGTCGGAGAGCAGCCGGTCGAGCGCACGGAGGACGCGGTCGAAGAGCTCGTCGATCGACTCGCCGCCGAGGAAGCGCTTCTCGTTCGGCACGACGCCGCGGAACGCGTGCCGGAATGCATCCTTCGAGCTCGTTCGCCGGGATCGAGTCGAGCCGGTGGCCGCGGATCTCCTGCAGGTCGGTCCACGGCTCGGCTGGTGGAGCCTGGAGCGACGAGTGCCGCGGTTTCCATCGTTCGTGGGAGACTGCTCGCGATCACGCGGTCGAACGGAATCCCGGTGAGTAGCTCACGCGCCGCTTCGGCCTGCGCCCGCCCCTCCTCGGTCAGCGGCACCGTCTCGGGAGGGACAGGGCGACCGGCATCGTCGAAGTACGCCACGGCACCGTGACGCATGAGGTAGATCCGGCGTCGCTCGACACCACTCACTCGTAGCGCTCCAGGAACTTCGGGCTCGCGACCGCGAGCTTCGCTGCGACCTGCGCCCGCAGCTCCGCGAGGTCTCCTTCGCGGATGTCACCGGCCCGGATCCGACGCGCCATCTCCCAGTCGCCTGCCATCGGGTCCGGGAGCTTCCCGCTCGACGATCGAAAGCGCATTCATCGCGACGAGGTGCGAAAGCGGAGGCGATGGTCGTCGAGGGTCGGCAAGATCTCGGTCTCGAGGAACTCTCTCACGGCCGTTGCGAGCTCGGCAGCCGTTGGGCGGTCGGCGGATTCTCGCCGCTCACGCGGCTCTCGCAATCAGATCGAGCAGCTCGTACTCCATCTCCGCGGCCAGCCGTCCCAGAATCGCGAGCTCCACGCTGCGTTCCTCGCTGCGCAGGTGCCGGCGAGCCTGGGTAGAGCGCACCGATCGCCCACTTGCAGTTGCCGAGGACCTCCCAGGCGAGCAGCTCCTCCGGGTGGACAGCGACACCGGTCAGCTCGGTGTACCGCTCCAGGTACGGCCCGACCTCGCCGATGCCCCCGAGGCGCAGAACATCGTTCCCGAATCGCCACGCGCGGACGAGCGGCCAGGCGAGATCCTCGGCCGGATCCGAGATGTGAGCGAATTCCCAGTCGAGCACTGCGACGATGCCGTCTTCGTCCACCATCAGGTTGCCGAGCCGAAAGTCGCCATGCGTGACGACACGAGGCCGCTCGAGAGGAAGCCTCTCACGACACCAGCTGAGCCCGAGCTCGATCGCAGGATGCGGCTCGTCGACGCCGTCGAGCTCGAGGTAGAGCCGCTCCCACAGATCGGGCGCCGGCAAGAACGGCAGCGCTTCCGGCAGGATCGAATGAATCTTCGCGAGCTCCTCTGCCATCTGCAGGTCGAGTCCGGCTGGAGGTTCCCGGACGATGCGACGGCCGATCGTCTCGCCCTGCACGAGCTCCATCACAAACGCTTCGCGGCCGTCGATGTCTCCCAGATAGGCGATGGGAGAGGGAACGCGCACGCCTGCTGTCTGCGCCGCGACGAGCACATCGAACTCCTGGCGAAGCGACAGCGTGTCGAGATGGATTACCCCGCCTCCTGCCCGGCGCAAGAGCACATCGCGCCCGTCGGCGGTTGTTACGGCCCACGCCTCCTTCGAGGCGCCGCCCGCGAGCTGCGTGGTTCGCGTGACGGCGGTGCCGAGCGCCTCCTCGAGCGCCTCTTTCAACCTGTGAGCTCCGCCAGCGTCTGGAGTGCCTCGGATTGCCGCGCCTGCAGGACGAGCGTCGTCGCTCCACTCGCCCGCCAGGCGTCGAGCCGATCCGCGATGCGTGCGCGATCGCCGATGAGCGCGATCTCGTCTACGAGGGCGTCGGGCACGGCAGCGGCTGCGTCGCCCTTTCGGCCGGCGAGATAGTGGTTCTGGATGATCGCCGCCTCGGCCTCGAATCCGTAGCGTTGCGCGAGGCGGGTGTAGAAGTTCTGGCCGCGGGCACCCATGCCGCCGACGTACAGGGCGAGCATCGGCTTGAGGAAGTCGCGGCAGGTCTGAACGTCGTCGTCCATCAGGACGGGCACGAGCGGCGCGAGATCCCAGCCGTCGGGCCGGCCTCCGCGGAGTGCAAAACCCTCCTCGAGCGCCGGGCCATGGACGTCGGCCGCCCGCTCGGGAGAGAAGAAGATCGGCAGCCAGCCGTCGGCGATCTCGGCCGTGAGCGCAACGTTCTTCGGTCCGATCGCAGCCAGGTAGATCGGCACCTCGCTTCGAGCGGGGTGCACGATGATCTTGAGCGGCTTGCCGAGACCTGTCGCGCCCGGCCCCGTGTAGGGGATGTCGTAGTGCTCGCCGTGGTGCTCCAGCGGCTCCTCTCGGCGGAGGATGGCGCGCACGATCTCCACGTACTCGCGCGTCCGCGTGAGGGGCTTGCCCCATGGCTGGCCGTGCCATCCTTCCGCGACCTGTGGGCCGGAGGTGCCGAGACCGAGCAGCACCCGGCCGCCGGAGAGTATGTCCAGCGTGGCGACGGTTGTCGCCGTCGCGGCAGGCGAGCGTGCCGGCATCTGCATGATCGCGCTGCCCACAGCGATCCTCTCGGTGGTCGCTGCGATCCAGGCCATCGGTGTGACTGCGTCAGTGCCATAGGCCTCGGATGTCCACACGGAGTCGAACCCGAGTCGGTCAGCCTCCTGCGCGAGGGCAATGCTGCCGAGCGGGTCGTCGTAGCCCAGTTGCAGAGCGAGGCGCATTTCAACGATCCTACTCGTGTGAGCACGTCACTCTTCCCGCCGGCCTACCTGGAGCGCCGGGCCTACTACAGGGACTTCATGGAGAACCGCGTGTTTCCGAACGAGAGTCTGTTCAACCGTGAGGACGACGAGGCTCAGGAGCTCATCGCGGGACTTCAGGAGGAGGCGCGCAAGGTGGGGCTCTGGGCGCCGCACGTGCCGCCGGAGGCAGGAGGTACGGGCGAAGGGTTTCTCTACTACGCCTGCATGAACGAGGAGATCGGCCGGTCGCACTGGGCGCAGCTCGTCTTCGGCTGTCAGGCTCCTGATGCGGGCAACGCCGAGATCCTGCATCAGTTCGGCACGGCTGAGCAAAAGGAGCGCTTTCTCGAGCCGCTCGTTGCAGGACGGGCTCGATCGTTCTTCTCGATGACCGAGCCTGATGTAGCCGGCTCGGACCCGACGCTCCTGCTCACGAGGGCAGTGGTCGACGGCGACGACTGGGTGATCGACGGGCACAAGTGGTTCTCGAGCGGCGCAGATGGATCGGCCTTCGGGATCGTCTTCGCGATCACCGATCCGAAGGCCGACACGTACGAGCGCGGCACGATGATCCTGGTACCGACCGACACGCCGGGTCTCGAAGTGGCGAGCCCCACCTCCGTGATGGGGCATCGCGGGAGAGCGTGGAATACGCACTGTGAGGTGCGGTATTCGGCCGTCCGGGTTCCGGTCGCAAACACGCTCGGCGCCCGAGGTGAGGCGTTCAGGCTTGCGCAGAAGCGCCTCGGCCCGGGGCGCATTCACCACGTCATGCGGTGGCTCGGCCAGATGCAGAGAGCGTTCGATCTCATGTGCTCGTACTCCCTCGAGCGCGAGGCGTTCGGAGGGCCGCTCGCCGACAAGCAGACGGTGCAGAACTGGATCGCAGACTCGGCAGCCGGTATCCAGGCGTGCAGGCTCCTGACGATGGATGCGGCACGCAAGATCGACGAGGGCTCGGAGGCCCGGGTCGAAGTGTCCCTCCTCAAGTTCTATGCGGCCGGCGTGCTGAACGATGTCATCGACCGTGCAATCCAGGTGCACGGCGCCCGAGGGCTGACCGACGCGACGCCGCTTGCTCAGATGGCGATGCACGCCCGAGCGGGCCGGATCTACGACGGGCCCGACGAGGTCCACAGGATGGTCGTCGCCCGCCGCATTCTCAAGTCGTATGCCTCCGGCGAGCCCTGGCAGTTCGGCTAGAGCTCGGCAGACCGTTGCCGGCACGTCACGGCGTGAGTGGCGGGGGAGGGACGACGTCGCCGTTGGCCGTTCGGGCACCGGGAACGTTCGGGAACCGGAAGTCGACCGGGTCTCTGCCCGGCTGGACGGCCCATGCATGCCCGCTGAGCCCCGAACAGAGGGCGAGCCAGCAGGCGTCAGCGACGTCGGCTGCTGCGAGGAGTGGAAACCCGGCGGCCATGACTGCATCGCGCGCCGTGCCGCTGAGCATCGTCGTGTCTGCGATTCCGGGGCAGATTGCGTTGATCGAGATGCCGCGGGCCGCCAAAGTCGGGGCGACGCTACGGACGAAGCCGACGACGGCGTGCTTGCTGGCCGCATAGACAGGGTCGTCCGGCATAGCGGTGAGACCGGCCAGAGAGGCTGTTGCGACAATTCGGCCTCCGGACGGCATGACGCGGGCGAGATGCCTGACGCCGAGAACGACCCCGTCGACGTTGACCGTCATCGTTCTCCGGTAGGCCTCCAGCGAGATCTCGGCAGGATCCGGGTTGCCGCCGAGCACACCCGCGTTCAAACAGGCGACATCGACGGGCCCGACGTCGCCCCAGCTGGCTGGATCGGTCACGTCGAACCCGGTGGTCAGGTCGAGGGATTTCACCTCGAATCCCTCGACCCGGAGGCGCGAGACCATCGCGGCTCCGAGTCCCGCCGCCCCGCCTGTGACGATCGCCTTCACGTGACGAGCACGACCTTCCCGGAAGACCGTCGATTCTCGACGAGTCGATGTGCCTCTGCGACGTCGGCCAGCGGGAACGTCGCACCAACGATCGGATGCACCTGCCCCGCTGTCCAGAGGCGCAGAAGGTCATCGGCCGCCTCGCGGACGACGTCAGGACGCCGCTGCATCAGTCGTCCGAGGTAGAACCCCTGCACGCCCACGTTACGCCCGACGAGGCGCGCGGGGTCGAGCGTCTGCCACAGCCCTCCTGCGAATCCGATCGCGACGGCGACACCAAGGGGGCGCAGCAGTCCGATCGAATCGGCGAAGAGTTGTCCGCCGACTGGATCGAAGACGACGTCGACCGGTTCGATCTCGGCCAGCCGCTCGTACGTGACCGCCTGGCTTGCGCCGAGCGCGAGCGGGAGTTCGAGCTTGTCAACCGAGCCTGCAGTTGCAACGACCTCTGCACCGAGCTGGCGAGCGACGACGACTGCCGCGCTCCCAACGCCACCGGCGGCGGAGTGGACGAGGACCCGCGAGCCGGGATGAATCACCACCTGCCGCGTCAGCGGGATCCACGCCGTCAGATATGCCATCAGGAACGCAGCACCCTCCTCGAACGATGCATCGTCAGGCAGATCGAAGAGCCATCGCTCTTCGAGTGTCGCAACCTCCGCATACCCACCACCCGACGACCGAACCAGTCCGAGCACCCTGCGGCCGTCCTCCGTGGTGCCGGCGATCTCGACCCCCGGGACCCACGGCAGCTCGGGCATCTGCGGGTAGAGGCCGCGGCGAATCAGGACTTCGAGGAAGTTGATCGCTGACGCCTTCACGTCGACGATCACCTGCCCTTCCTCGGCAATCGGAGGCGGCAGATCGCGCAGGCGAAGCTTCTCCGGCCCGCCGATTCCTTCGAGCACGACGGCTCGCATCAGCGACCCGTGAAGATGGGCTCACGTTTCTCGACGAACGCCGCGACGCCCTCCCGACCGTCCTCGCTCACGAGGCAACGGCGGAATCCGTCCGCCTCACGGCGGAGTCCTTCCTCGAGCGAGAGGTCGCGGGTCGTCCTGGCCAGTTCGCGGATCACGGCGACCGCATGGGGGGAGCGGGCGGCGAAGCTCGCGGCGACCACGATCGCGGCAGAGATCAGGTCCTCGCCGGGAACGACCTGTTCGACGAGGCCCCAAGCATATGCAGTTTCGGCCTCGATGAACTCGCCGCCGAGGTTGAGGAGGTTGGCGCGGCCCGGACCAACGAGCCGTGGCAGTCGCTGGGTGCCGCCGCCGCCAGGGATCAGTCCGAGCTTGATCTCCGGCTGCCCGAGACGTGCATCGTCTGCGCAGATGCGCACATCGCAACACATCGCAAGCTCGAGACCGCCGCCGAGGCAATAGCCCTTGATTGCCGCTACGAAAGGCGTGCGAGAGGCATCCATCCGGTGACCAAGCGCGTGAAGTCCTCGCGCCGCCCCGCCCTCGCTGCCACCGGCCTCGCGCAACGCAGGGAATTCCTTGATGTCGGCGCCGGCGACGAACGCCCGCTCGCCTCCTCCGCGCAGGATGATCGCACGGGTCGCCTCGTCTCCGTCGAGCCGGTCCACCTCGGCCTCGAGCTCCTGCAAAAGCGCGGCGGAGAGCGCGTTCAGCGGCGGGTTGTCGATCGTGACGAGCGCGACCGCGCCCTCGTGCTCGGTGCTGACGAATGTTCCCACTGATCCTCCTGGACGGGTGAGCGAGACGGGGCTCGCCCTTAGTAGTGCTACGTGAAGCGTTCTCTCAAAGCGGTCTTGCGGAACTTGCCGACGGCCGTCTTCGGGATCTCAGCGACGGCTTCGAAACGGTCGGGCAGCCACCACTTGGCGAACTGCGGCGCCAGGAAGGCGCGCAGCTCGTCGGCGTCGGCCGTCTGGCCCTCGCGGAAGACAACCACTGCAAGCGGCCGTTCCGACCACTTCTCGTCGGGCACCGCGATCACGGCAGCCTCGAGAACGGCGGGGTGGCCCATGAGCGCGTTCTCGAGAGCTACCGTCGAGATCCACTCGCCGCCCGACTTGACGAGATCCTTCGAGCGGTCCTGGATCTCGACATATCCATTCGACTCGATCGTGACGATATCGCCGGTCTTGAACCAGCCGTCGTTGGTCCAGCGATCGCTCGCCTCCGGTGCGTTGTAGTACGACGAGGCGATCCACGGTCCCCTCACCTCGAGCTCGCCCATCGTGGCCCCGTCCCACGGGACGATGCCCTCGGACCCGCGTGCACGGATCTCGACGAGGGGCGAGGGGAGCCCCTGTTTTGCCCGATAGACGTACTGCTCGGTCTCGGGGAGTGCGAGCTCGCGACTCGAGAGCGCCGAGATCGTGCCCATCGGCGCCATCTCTGTCATGCCCCACGCATGGGTGATGTGCAGACCGTGACGTCGCTCGAAGCCCTCGATCATGGCCTGAGGCGCTGCCGCGCCGCCGACGATCATCGATCGCAACCGCGACAGATCCCACCGGTCCGGCTCGGCGTCGAGCATCTGCAGGATGCCTGTCCAGATCGTCGGAACCCCCGCCGTCACGGTGACTTCCTGCTCGACGAACGCGTCGAGTAGCGACACCGGGTCGAGATGCTGGCCCGGGAACGCCTGCTGCGAGCCGACGAGCGTGCAGGTGAAGGGAAAACCCCACGCGTTGGCATGGAACATGGGTACCACCGGCAGGACGACGTCGGTTTCGGAGATCCCGAGCGAGCTCGACTGCGTCGACGCGAGCGAGTGGATCACGATCGCGCGGTGGGAGTAGACAACGCCCTTCGGCTGCCCGGTTGTCCCGCTCGTGTAACACATCGCCGCGGCCGAGCGTTCATCGACGTTGCGGTCAACAAATGTCTCGGGGTCGGCGGTCGCGAGCAAATCCTCGAAGTCGATAGCGGCAGGCGGAGTCTCCCCGGGACCGATCGCGATCACGTGCTCGAAGCCCACGCGGTCCCGGAACGCCTCGACGAGCGGCCAGAGCGTCTTGTCGGCGATCAGCACTCGATCGCCTGCGTGGGTCGCGATGTAGGTCAGATCGTCGGGGTGGAGCCTGAGGTTGAGGGTGTGCGTGACGAACCCGCCGATCGGCGCACCGAGGTACGTCTCCATGTGCTCGTGATGGTTCCACGCGAATGTGGCGACTCGATCTCCATCGACGAGGCCGAGTTCGTTCCGCAACGCGAGCGCGAGCTGCTTGGAGCGGCGCGCGAAGTCGGCATAGGTGTACGAGTGCCAGCTTTTGTCGGGGAGCCGGCTCGTGATCAGCTTGTGGCCGAATAGCTCTTCTCCGCGACGCAGGATCGCAGCCACGTTCAGCTCGTAGTCCATCGTCAGACCCTGCATGTCACCCCCGGTCGCCGTCGAGTAGGTGGGCCGCTACCTCTGAGCGAAGCTGAGCCCCTGATGCTTCCCAGGCTTGAATCCAGAGCGCGCGCTTGTAGAGGCGGTGCAGCACGTGCTCCCAGGTGAAGCCGATTCCACCGTGCGCCTGGATCGATCGCTCGCATGCAGCTACGGCGGCGTCCGCGCACAGCGATTTCGCCGACGCCGCGGCAATCGGCGCTCTTGCGTCGTTCTCGGTGATGCACCACGCGGCGAAGAGGGCGAGCGACCTGCCGAGCTCGAGCTCCATCAGCGTGGTCGCGAGTGGGTGCGAGATCGCCTGGTAGGTGCCGATCGGCTTGTCGAATTGCCGGCGCTCCTTGGCGTAGTCGACTGCGAGCTCGAGAGCTCGCGCGCCGACACCGCACGCTTCGAGTGACAGCGCCGTGAGCGAGCGGGTGCGGATCTCCGGAAGCAACTCCGAACCCGCAAGCCGCCGGCCGGCAGTACCGCCCGATACGACACCGAGCGGCCGCGTCTCGTCGTTCGTCCGAAACACCTCGCGCTCTGCGCCTTCGAGCTCCCAGATCGAGTCGCCGCCGATCGTCGCGACTCGGGTTGCCGTGTCGAGATCGGCGACGAGTGGGCCGGTGGCCAGGGTCCAGCTTGCTTCGCCGTTCGCGACCTCCGCCTGCAGTTCGGGGGGAAGGGCAGGCAGTGTGAGGGCGACCGTCGACCAGTACGGCGCATGCGTCAATGCTCGTCCCATCTCCTCGAACAGGATTGCTTCCTCGAGAAAGCCGAGCCCCGCGCCGCCGTTCTCCTCCGAGACCGACACGCCGGTCCAGCCGAGCTCAGCGAGGTCATTCCACGACGGTTCGCCGTGCGTGGCGAGGTACGCACGGGCTTGTGTGCGGAGCTCGTCCTGCTCGGGCGTGAACGCGAAGTCCACTAGTGACCTCTCCGGGAGACCACTAGCGCGACCTCGGCAGGCCGAGGACACGCTCGGCGATGATGTTGCGGAGGATCTCCGAGGTGCCCGCTTCGATCGTGTTGCCGCGACTCCTGAGCTGCATGTGCTGCCAGTACCCGCCGTACGGCGCGTTCTCTGCGAGGAGTTGTGCATCGGGGCCGAGCAGTTCGAGCGCGAGCTTCGTCAACCGTTGTGCGGCCTCGGACCACTGTTGCTTCAGAATCGATCCTTCCGGCCCCGGGACACCGGTCTTCATCAGCGCCGACAGCGATCTGTACGCCGTGTAGCGCAGAGCCTGCAGCTCGATCCATTCCCGCGCAATCGCGTCGCGTTGCAACGGTGTCGCGCCTCGGTCACGGGCCAGCTCGATCAGCTTGCCCACCATCACCTCGAGTGCGGCTGTCAGTGCGAACCCAAGCGTTCCGCGCTCGTGGAGCAGTGTTGTCATGGCTACGTGCCAGCCACCGCCGATGTCGCCAATCACGTTTTCCACGGGAACCTCGACGCCGGAGAAGAAAATCTCGTTGAACTCTGCCTCTCCTGTGATCTGACGCAACGGCCGAACCTCGACGCCGGGCGCCTTCATGTCGACGAGCAGGTACGTGAGCCCGGCATGTCGCTCCGAGTCCGGATCGCTGCGGGTGACGAGAATGCACCAGTCGGCAATGTGAGCATAGGACGACCAGACCTTCTGGCCGTCGACGACGAAGTGCGCGCCGTCGAGTCGTGCGGTCGTTCGC
This sequence comes from uncultured Thermoleophilia bacterium, assembly GCA_963784945.1. GTDB lineage: Bacteria > Actinomycetota > Thermoleophilia > Gaiellales > Gaiellaceae > Gaiella. Next base: position 128,369 of record CAWATN010000017.1, read on the forward strand.
ACGGCCGAGAGGTCGGATCCCGCATCGGGCTCGGAGAAGCCCTGGCACCAGATTTCGTCGGCTGACAGGATTCGCTGCAGATGGCGGGCCTTCTGCGCCTCGGTTCCGAGCGCGATGATCGTGGGGCCGGCCATGCCGAGCCCGATCACGCCGAGGTGTGGTGGTGCCTCGGCGCGCGCCGTCTCCTCGAGATAGATCGCCTGGTAGCTGTAGGGCTTGCCACCGCCGCCGTACTCCGTCGGCCACGTGAGACCGACATAGCCCGCCTCGTAGAGCGCACGACTCCAATCGCGGATCGCGCTGTCCGAATATCGTGCATCGCCGCCCCGATGCCCGCGAAGGCTCGCAGGGACGTTCGCCTCGAGCCACGAGCCCAGCTCGCTTCGGAACTGCCCTTCGTCGGGTGTGTCACGGAGGTCCACCGGGGGGATCCTAGAGGGTTGGTGTGGATGAGGCGTCCGCGCGTAGGTCGTCATCAGCGCGAACCCCACGACGATTGGACGGCCAGATCACACAGCTGTGCTTAACGGTGGATTCACGCGTACCCAGGGTCGCCTATCTACGCTGCTTCGAACACCAAGCCACTGCAAAAGGAGGAGCCGATGTCAACTCCCGAGATCCCACCGGTTGCCGACTCTGTCGACCATCGCTCGCAGCTCGAGGAGGCCCTCGTGGAGGTGAAGAGGGTGATCGCCGGCCAGGACGAGATGCTCGAGCGTGTGCTCGTCTGCCTCGTTGCGGGAGGGCATCTGCTGATCGAGGGCGTGCCCGGGCTCGCCAAGACACTCACGATCAAGACGACCGCGGCCGTCCTCGGCGGCACGTTTCGGCGCATTCAGTTCACCCCCGATCTCGTACCGAGCGACCTCGTCGGTACGCGCATCTACAGACCCGACTCGGGGGGGTTCGATACCGAGCGAGGACCGGTTTTCTGCAACTTCCTGCTTGCGGACGAGATCAACCGCGCACCGGCGAAGGTGCAGTCGGCGCTGCTCGAGGTGATGCAGGAGCGGCAGGTGACGATCGGCCACGACACCCATCTCGTGCCCGAGCCGTTCCTTGTCATGGCTACCCAGAACCCGATCGAGTCGGAGGGCACCTACCCGCTCCCGGAGGCGCAGGTCGATCGCTTCATGCTCAAGATCCTCGTCGACTACCCGAGCCGAGACGAGGAGCTGACGGTCGTCCAGCGCTCTCTCGCCGCTCCCCCGGAAGTACGTCAGGTGCTCGAATTGGATGCGCTCCGCACGCTGCAGCGCGCTGCGGAAGCTGTCTACGTCGATCCGTCGTTCATCGCATACGCGGTGTCGCTCGCCGAGGCGACGCGCGACCCAGCGGCGGTCGGGCTCGGTGACGTGGCCGGTCTCGTCGAATACGGCGCTAGCCCACGAGGTCCGATCTCACTCGTCCAGAGCGCACGCGCACTCGCGCTGATTCACGGGCGGGACTACGTCATCGGCACCGACGTCCGCTCGCTGGCCAAGGATGCGCTGCGCCATCGCCTCGTCCTCACGTACCGCGCGCTCGCCGAGCAGCGGACGGCCGACGACGTGCTCGACGCCGTGCTCGCAAGCGTCGCGGCGCCGCCACTCGAGCTTGGGCGGCCGGTCGCTGCATGACGGCACTGCGGGCATTCGGTCTCGTCGAGACACCTGCACGTCCTGGCCCCGGGCCAATGCCGGAGCCGTTGCTTCGCGCCCTCGAGCTCTCGATCGGGCGTCGAGTGGATGGTCTCCTGGCTGGTGACCACCGTTCGAATCTGCTCGGTCGTGGCAGCGAGCTTGCCCAGGTGCGTCCCTATGCGCCGGGTGACGACGTCCGCCTGATCGACTGGAACGTGACCGCCCGTACCAATGAGCCGCACATCAGGGTTCAGCTCGCCGAGCGCGTTCTCGTCACGTGGGTCGTGCTCGACCGCACGCCCTCGATGGAGTTCGGCACGGCCGACCGTCGCAAGGCAGACGTCGCGCTAGGCGTCACGCTCGCTCTCGGCCACGCCGCGAGTGTCCGTGGCAACCGGGTCGGGCTCGTCTCGTTCGGGAGCGGTCATCAGGCACCGCTGCCGCCGAGACAAGGGCGCGCCGGCCTCGTTGGGCTCTTGCTTGCCCTTGGTGACGAGGGAAGCCGGAGCGGAGCGGCTCCTGAGCTGGGAGCTGCCCTGTCCACGCTCGGCTCGGTCGCTCGCCAGCGGGCGCTCGTCACCATCGTCTCCGACTTCCGCGGCCCTCGAGACTGGCGACCGCAGCTCGTCGACCTCCGTGCGCGCCACGACGTCCTTGCCGTCGAGATTCGCGACCCGCGCGAGGAGCAGCTCGTCGACGTGGGGGAGGTCTGGTTCGCCGACCCCGAGAGCGGAGCGCGGCTCCGTGTCGACACGGGCGATCCGAACCTGCGAGCACGGTTTGCAGAGGCCGCTGCTAGCGAGCGGCGCGATGTCGCAGATGATCTCGCTGCTGCCCACGCCTCCCACGTCGTGTTGTCGACGAGCGGTGACTGGCTGCGCGATCTCGCGGCCCACCTTGGCAGGCACCGGTGAGTTTCGGTACACCGTTCGCGCTACTCGGCCTGCTGGCGATCCCCGCCCTCGTAGCGCTGCTCGTGGTCGGCGAGCGCCGACGGAAGGGGCTGGGAGAGCGATTCGGAACGCCTGCCCTCGTCGCTGTCTCCGCGCCGACCCCCAATCGGGTCAGGCGGCTCCTGCCCCTCGCGCTCGCGCTCGTCGCCCTCACCGCGCTCATCGTGGGCGTGGCCCGACCGCGGGCGACACTCGCCGTTCCAGGTCGTCAGGCGACGGTCATCCTCGCGCTCGATACGTCTCGGTCGATGGCGGCCACCGACGTGCAGCCCTCGCGGCTGGCGGCCGCGCTCTCCGCAGCGCGTACCTTCCTCGACGTCGCACCCAAGGACTACTCCATCGGCATCGTCGCCTTCTCGACGCGGGCATCCCTCGTCCTCGCCCCCACCACCGATCGGGATGCAGCCCGGGCCGCGCTCGATCAGATCCGACTGGCCTCGGGGACCGCGCTTGGCGACGCGATCGATCGATCCGTGACGGCAGCCCGTCCTGGCCTGAGCGCGCAAGAGCCGATTCCCAAGGACGCTCCGCCGGCGACGGTGTTGCTGCTCTCGGATGGGGAGCAGACGTCCGGGCAACGGACACCGCTCGCTGCCGCCACCCAGGCTCGGAGGCTCGGGGTGCCGGTCAACACGGTTGCCCTTGGAACACGTGAGGCAATCGTCGAGGTGCCTCTCCCGAACGGCCTCAAAGAGCGAGTGACGGTTGCGCCCGACATCCGGACGTTGCGTGAGGTGGCCCGAATCACCGGCGGCCGGTACGCGGCCGCCCCGACGGCGGAGCGGCTGAAGCAGGTATATCGCGACCTCGGCAGCAGGCTCGGCACGAGGCGTGAGAAGCGAGAGGTCACCGCAGCATTTGCCGGCGCCGGAGCTGTGCTCCTACTCGTCGCCTCAGGCCTTTCCCTCGCCTGGACACGGCGGCCGCTGTGAGAGGATGCGTCGCGCTTGCGCTTGTTCTCGGCGGGCTGTCTCTCGGTGCGCTGACGGCGGGACCTGCGTTCGCGGCCAATGAGTGCGACGGTCTCCGCGTCTGTCTCCCGGTCGCCGGCCCGTGGGTCGTCGTCAGCTCGGACGCCGTCGACTATGAGCTTGCGTGCCCGCTCCCCGGGTACGTCATCGGCGGCACTGACGCCCGCGTGGCCGCCAGCGACGTCGACGTCTCGTTCCGTGGCGAATTGGGTAGCCCGGTCGGCCCGGGCGTCACGACGCTCCGCAGCGCAGTATTCGGCGCAGTCCGGGCGCGCGCGAAGGCTGGTACAACGAGCTTTCAGCCGTTTCTCGGGTGCATCCCGACGAGCGGGGGCGGCGGTCGGGCATTGACCGGCGTGGCGGCCCGGGCCGCTGGAAGCAAGCCGATCCGGCCCATTCGGAGCGTTGTCGTCAATGCCCCTGTTCGGAGCCCATCCGTGACGGTGCGAGTCACGTGTCCAGCCGGATCGCGACTCGTCGGCTCGACCCTGGCGACTGCCTTCCGTCAGCCGTTGCCACCGTCGACCGCTCAAGCCGGCGCCGTCCGAGTGCGGCGTGCTGTCGTCGACGGAGTGATCGTCGCGCGCGTCACGGCGTCTCCGGCCGCAGGCTCGCGAGCCGAGGTGCAGGTGCGGGCGCTTTGTTCGAGGCTGCAATGAGCTTCGGCTCACCGATCCTGCTCGCGTCCCTCCTGGTGCCGCTGCTTGCCCTCGGCGCCTACGTGTGGTTCGAGCGCAGGCCGTTGCGGGCAGGGATCGTGTTTCCCAACCTCGCGGTGCTTGCATCGGTCTCGGGCCGTTCGAGCAGGAAGCGTCATCTCGTTGCGGGGTTCCTTCTGTGTGCGATTGCTCTACTGTGCGTCGCTGTCGCGCGCCCGAGGCTGTCGCTCGCCGGGACCGCGGACCGCGCCACCGTCGTGCTCGTTGTCGACGTGTCGGTCTCGATGAATGCAACCGATGTCGCTCCCAGCCGTCTCGAAGCTGCGCGTGCCGCGATCTCGGCGTTCGCGGAGAAGGTTCCCGGACGGGTCAAGATCGGGCTCATCGCGTTCGCGGACGACTCCACCGTTCTGACCTCGCCGACGACGGATCGCGAGGCGCTGAAGACTGGGATCGCGTCGCTCACGCCGGGCTTTGGCACCGCGATCGGAGATGCCGTTGCGCGGGCCGTCGAGCTCGTGCAGCTTTCGACCGGTGAGAACATTCCTGTCGCAGGGGAGTCGGTCGATGGTGCACCCCTGGACCGCGGGCCGCCTCTCGGCGCAGTCGTCCTGCTCTCCGACGGCTCCCAGACGCGTGGCGTGTTGCAGCCCGATGAAGGGGCTCAGGTGGCGAAGCGGGCCGGCGTTCCCGTCTACACGATCGCGCTCGGAACACTCGCCGGCACGGTGACCATCAACCGCGGCGGTGAAGAGATCACAGTTCTCGTCCCTCCCGATCGAGCGACGCTTGCCAGGATCGCCGAGTCCACCGGAGCTTCGACGTTCGAGGCAACAGATGCTCGGGGCCTCGCTTCAGTCTACGACCGACTCGGCGGTGTCGTCGCTCAGACTTCGAAGCCACGAGAGGTGAGCGATGCGTTCGTTGCGGTCGCGGCGGTTCTCCTCGCCTGCGGGATCTGCCTAGCAACGCTGTGGGCCCCTCGACTTCCCTGAGCCCGGCACGGGGCGTGTAGGGCTTCGCGCCGAAGCGGGGAGGCGCGCCTGCCGTCCATCAGCCCTCGCCTGCGAGACACCGTCTCGCGCCAGAGAGTAGGCTCGTCGGCTCAGTGGCGACATTGCTGTCGGTTCGGGAGATCACCTTGCGCTTCGGGGGCATCGTTGCCCTCGACGGCGTCTCGTTCGATGTCGAGTCAGGCCAGGTTTCGGGCCTGATCGGGCCGAACGGAGCTGGCAAGACCACCGCGTTCAATGTCATCACCCGGCTCTACGCACCCGATAGCGGTCATCTCGAGCTCGATGGCCAGTCGCTTCTCCAGACGCCGGCGCATCGCATCGTCGAGCGCGGCATTGCTCGCACGTTCCAGAACATCAATCTGTTCACGTCGATGTCCGTCCTCGAGAACGTCCTCGTGGGTGCCCATGCGCTCGGTCGCCCGGCCCGAACAGCGGATGGCGAGAAGGAGGCGCTCGCCACGATCGACTATGTCGGGCTCGGGGCTCGCATCCACGAGCGCGCTGCGGCACTCCCGTACGGGATCCAGAAGCGAGTCGAGATCGCTCGCGCCCTTGCTGCAAAGCCGAGGCTGCTCCTGCTCGACGAGCCGGCAGGCGGTCTCAACCATGAGGAGGTGGAGGAGCTCGGTGATTTCATCCTGCGGCTGCGAGATGACCACGAGCTCACGGTGCTGCTCGTGGAGCACCACATGAGCCTCGTGATGCGGATCTCCGACCACGTCAATGTACTGAGCTTCGGCCGCAAGATCGCCGACGGGACGCCGGACGAGGTGCGGTCGAATCCCGACGTGATCGAGGCGTACCTCGGAAGCGACGAGGACACATGAGCTCGTTGCTCGAGCTGCATGACGTGGAGGCCCGCTACGGGCCCGTTCAGGCGCTCCGTGGCATCTCGCTCGAAGTGCCCGAAGGCTCGGTCGTCGCCGTCCTCGGTGCGAACGGCGCCGGGAAGACCACCACGCTTCGTGCCGTGTCGGGCACGGTCAAATCCAGCGGCGAGATCATTTTCGGGGGCAAGCCGTTGCGGGGCGGGCCCGAGGCGGTGGCCAAGGCCGGCATCGCGCACGTTCCGGAGGGGAGGGGCACATTCACCGAGTTGACCGTGGTCGAGAACCTGAGGCTCGGTGCCTATACGCGCCGTGATCGTTCGGTGAAGGCGGACATCGAGCGGATGGCGAGCTACTTCCCGTGGATCCGCGATCGCGGCGAGCAGCGCGGGGGCACGCTCTCGGGCGGCGAGCAGCAGATGCTTGCGGTCGCCCGCGCACTGATGGGCAGACCCCGTCTTCTGATGCTCGACGAGCCCTCACTCGGGCTTGCCCCGCTCATCGTCCGGGAGATCTTCCGGATCGTGCGCGAGCTCAACGAGAAGGAGGGACTCACGGTGCTCGTCGTCGAACAGGATGCGCGCATCGCGCTCGACTCGGCGGCGACGGCCTACGTGCTCGAGGTCGGGAGAGTGGCGGTAGCGGGATCGAGCGCCGAGCTACGCAATGACGAGGCCGTCCGGCGGAGCTATCTCGGCTACTGATGGCCGACTTCTTCCAACAGGTCGTTTCGGGCCTCGCTTCGGGCGGCGTCTACGGGTCGCTCGCCCTTGCGATCGTGCTGATCCATCGTGCCACCGGGGTGATCAACTTCGCCCAGGGCGAGATGGCGACCTTCTCGACCTACATCCTGTGGACGCTGACGACCAACCACGGTTTCTCGTACTGGCCCGCATTCGCAGTGACGCTGCTCGTGTCGTTCGTCGGCGGCGTCGGAATCCATCAGGCCGTGATCCGACCTGTCGAACGAGGCCCACAGATCCGGGTCGTGATCATCACGATCGGTCTGCTGTTGCTCCTGAACGGGATGATGACGTGGATCTGGACGGGTGAGGTTCGCGCGGTCCCGAGCCCCTTCCCGACGCGCACGATCGACATCGGCGGCGTCGCGATCTCCGTGCAGGACATCGGCACGATCGCGGTCTCCCTCGGGCAGCGTCGCAGTCCTGTGGGCATTCTTCCAGTTCACGAAGGTCGGGCTCGCCCTGCGCGCTGCTGCCGTCAATCCTGCCGAGGCCCGTCTCGTGGGAGTCAGAGTTCCCTGGATGCTCGGTCTTGGCTGGGGGCTCGCGGCCGTGCTCGGGGCGATCGCCGGCATGTTGACCGCGCCGAGCGTGTTCCTCGACCCGAACATGATGCAGGCGGTGCTGATCTACGCCTTCGCCGCTGCGGTGCTCGGCGGGATCGACTCACCGGTTGGCGCGGTCGTCGGTGGGCTGATGCTCGGTGTCGGCCTCAACCTGCTCGGCGTCTACATCGACTTCGTCGGCGCCGATCTCCGGCTGCCCGCTGCGCTGCTCGTCATCCTCGTCGTGCTCCTCGTTCGTCCGAACGGGCTCTTCGGCAAGCCACAGGTGAAGAGGGTTTGAGCCGCGCCACGCTCCGCACCCTGTGCCTCTTCGCTGGCGCTCGCCGTGGTCGTGCTGGCGCTGCCTGCGTTCGTGAACGACTTTCGCGCCCAGCAGTTCTCGTACGTCGGGATCTACCTGGTCGCGCTGCTCGGGCTGAACATCCTGACCGGATACACCGGGCAGATCTCGCTCGGGCACGGTGCCTTCATGGCGATCGGTGGGTACACGACCGCGATCCTGATGACCGATCACGGCGTCAAGGACATCGTCACGATCCCTCTCGCGATCGTCGTGGCCGGTGGCGCAGGAATGCTCTTCGGACTTCCGGCCGCCCGTCTCTCGGGCCTCTATCTCGCTCTTGCGACGTTCGCCGTCGCAGTCGCAACACCCGCCGTGATCAAGAAGTTCGAGGGTTTCACCGGTGGCGGCTCCGGGGTGAACCTGTTCGGCACACCGGAGCTGACCGCATCTCTGACGCCGGTGAGGATTCTCGGCTTCGAGCTCAACTTCAACAACTGGCTCTACTACCTCGTCCTGGACGGTTGCGCTGATCGGTTACGTGATCGCGTGGCTGATTCTCCGTGGTCGGACGGGCCGTGCGTTCCGGGCAGTCCGCGACAGCGAGACCGCTGCCGTTTCGTCGGGAATCAACCTGACACGGACAAAGGTGCTCGCGTTCGGGATCAGTGCGGCGTACGCCGGCGCAGCCGGAGCGTTGTTTGCAATCGCGACGACATTCGTCAATCCGGACACCTTCCCGGTCGCCCTCTCGATCTTTCTCCTCGTGGGCGTCGTCGTCTCGGGACTCGGCTCGTTGACCGGGCTCATCGTCGGTGCGGTCTTCATTCAGTTCATGCCCCTGTGGGCCCAGAGCGTCTCGAAGTCGCCGGGCGCGCCCGCGGTCGTCTACGGCGTCATCCTGATCCTCTTGATCCTGGCCTTGCCGGGTGGCGCATCGGGCCTCATTTCGCGGGTTTTGCAGTGGACGCGGGCGCCGAGAAACCTTTCCGAAGCCCTAACACTCGAGGGCTACCATCGTGCGAGAGCCTCGTCCCGATGGCTCCCGTGTCCTAGGAGTGCCGTCCTCGATGAATCGAAAGCTGACAGTCACGACTCTCGTGCTCGTGATCGCGCTCGCCCTCGGGGTGACGGCGGCGATCGCCGGGACCGTGCGCGGTGGGTCCGATCCCGGCGTGACCGCCGATTCGATTCTGCTCGGCGGGACTGCCCCACTGTCGGGGCCTGCGTCGGCCTACTCCTCGATTGCGCGCGGTGCGGAGGCGTACTTCAAGTATGTGAACGCTCGCGGCGGCGTCAACGGGCGAATGATCAACTACAGGTACTACGACGACGGCTACAACCCGCCGCAGAGCGTTCAGGTGACGCGGCAGCTCGTCGAGCAGGACAAGGTCTTCGCGGTGTTCAACTCGCTCGGCACGGAACAGAACCTTGCCGTGCGTGACTACTTGAACGAGAAGAAGGTGCCGCAGCTGTTCGTCGCTTCCGGTGCGACCACCTGGGGTCGAGACTACGCGCGGTACCCGTACACGATCGGGTTTCAGCCGACCTACGAGGCCGAGGGTTGGGTGTACGGCAAGTATCTCGCCCGCACTGCACCCGGAGCGCGAATCGCCGTGCTCTTCCAGAACGACGACTACGGGAAGGACCTTCTCGGCGGCCTCAGGCGCGGCCTCCAGCGGTCGAAGGTCAAGGTGGTCGCCGCCCAGCCGTACGAGGTGACCGCACCCGACGTGCAGTCGCAGGTGGCAAAGCTCAAGGCATCGGGCGCGGATACGCTCGCGCTCTTCGCGACACCCAAGGCGGCGATCCAGGCGTTCAGCTCTGCGAACAAGCTCAACTGGAAGCCGAAGCGGGTGATCAACAACAGTGTTGCGTCTGCTGCGAACATCATGCAAGCGGCGTCCGAGGGCGGCACGAACAAGCTGACCGAGAACACCGTCTCGATCGTCTTTCTGAAGGATCCGACCGATCCGCAGTGGCAGACGGATCCGGCGATCAAGCTCTATCTCCAGGTGATGAAGAGCTATGCGCCGGGCGCGAATGTCGACGACGTCTTCTACGTCTACGGGATGGCAGTCGCCTGGACTGCGGTCGACGCGTTGAGGAAGGCAGGCAAGGATCTGTCGCGAGCGTCGTTGCTGAAGGTCCTCGACCAGTTCAACTCGTCGGGAAACCCGTTCCTTCTGCCCGGCATCGCATTGAAGACGTCTGGCAAGGATCACTCTCCGATCGAGCAGATGCTCCTCCAGAGCTGGCGGAAGGGCTCATGGAGGTCGTTCGGCGGACTCTGGGGATACCGGGCCTCGTAGCGCAGCGTTTGCCCACGCCGGGGTGCGCGAGGGCGGCAACTCAGCGTTCACGCTGTTCAGGAATGCCCGCTCGTCTATGCTGACTGCGTCCGGCGCGAGGAGACCGCCCGGCGACAACCGGTTCTGCACAGATGGCACACCTCGTCTCCGAGATCCTCAGCGCGCCCCTCGATGACCTCATGGCCGAGGCGCGTTCGCTGCGTCGTGGGCGTCTCGTGACGTATTCGCCGAAGGTCTTCATCCCGCTGACGACGCTGTGCCGTGATGTTTGTGGTTACTGCACATTTGCGCGTCCGCCGCGCCGCGGGCAGCGCGCCTTCCTCCAGGTCGAGGAGGTGCTCGAGATCGCCCGAGCCGGTGCCGCTGCAGGTTGCACCGAGGCGCTCTTCACTCTTGGCGACAAGCCCGAGCTGCGGTATCGCGTTGCGCGTGACGAGCTCGCTCAACTCGGTTTCGCGAGCACGATCGAGTATCTCGCGCACTGCGCCGGGCGTGTGCTTGCCGAGACGGGGCTGCTGCCGCACCTGAATCCGGGCGTGATGAGCCGTGCGGAGCTCGAGCTGCTGCGGCCGGTGTCGGCTTCGATGGGGATCATGCTCGAGACGGTCTCTGATCGACTCTCCCAGAAGGGTGGGCCACACTGGGCTTCGCCCGACAAGGTGCCGGCTGCCCGGCTCGAGACGATCCGGCTCGCCGGTGAGCTCGCGATTCCGTTCACGAGCGGCGTCTTGATCGGGATCGGAGAGACGCGCGCCGAGCGGCTCGAGGCACTCCAGACGCTGAAGGCTCTCGGTGAGGAATACGGTCATCTGGGCGAGGTCATCGTCCAGAACTTCCGCGCCAAGGCGGGGACGAGAATGGCCGCTCATCCGGACGCGACTCTCGAGGATCAGCTGTGGACGATCGCCGCGGCCCGTCTCGTGCTCGGGGCCGACTGGCACGTGCAGGCGCCGCCGAACCTGGCCTACGACGACTTTCCGCTTCTTCTCGACGCAGGCATCGACGACTGGGGCGGTGTCTCCCCGGTGACTGTCGACCATGTCAACCCGGAGGCGCCGTGGCCGGAGATCGAACTGCTGCGGGAGGCGACAGCAGCTCGCGGGCTCGCGCTGGCTCCGCGTCTACCCCTGTATCCCGAGTACGTTGCAGATCTCGAGCGCTGGGTCGATCCAGTGGTTCGACCGGCGGTTCGCCGCGCCACGGATGCGCTCGGCCTGGCACGCGAGGACCGCTGGGCGCCGGGCGAGCCGGTCGACGTGCCGTTTCTCGTTCGGCGCGATGTGATCCCGATCGAGCTGACCGGCGCCGAACTCGGCCCGGCAGAGATCGTGCGGCTGTTATCGGCGAGAGGGGAGGAGCGCGAACGCGTCTTCGCCGCTGCGGACCGGCTGCGACGTGATGTCTGCGGCGACGCGGTCACGTACGTCGTGACGAGAAACATCCAGTACACGAACGTCTGTTACTTCAGGTGCGGCTTCTGCGCTTTCTCGAAGGGCAAGCTCGCTGCAAACCTCCGTGGCCCGGCGTTCCTCGTGCCGACGGATGAGATCGTCCGTCGTTCCGTCGAGGCGTGGGAGCGTGGCGCAACCGAGGTCTGCCTCCAGGGTGGAATCCATCCTGCGTTTACGGGCGACTATTACGCCGATGTCGTCGCCTCGATTCGCGCGGCGGTGCCGGGCCTGCACGTCCACGCATTCTCGGCTCTCGAGATCTGGCAGGGAGCAGCGACACTCGGAGTTTCGCTCGACGACTATCTTGCGCGTCTTCGCACACTCGGGCTTGGCTCGCTGCCGGGAACTGCCGCGGAGATCCTCGACGATGAGGTGCGCGCGATCATCTGCCCCGACAAGGTCTCGACCGGCCAGTGGCTCGAGGTCCATGACGCAGCACACCGGGTCGGCCTGCGCTCGAACATGACGATGATGATGGGTCATGTCGAGCAGCCGGTGCACTGGGCGAACCATCTCCTCCGCACGCGTGAGCAACAGGTCCGGAGCGGCGGGTTCACCGAGTTCGTGCCGTTGCCGTTCGTCCCGATGGAGGCCCCGATCTTCCTCAAGGGCCTCGCCCGGCGAGGGCCAACGTTCGGAGAAGTGCTCCTCGTGCACGCCGTGGCACGCCTCGCGCTGCACCCGGTGATCACAAACATCCAGGTCTCTTGGGTGAAGCTCGGGCCTGACGGCGTCCGCCAGGCGCTCGCCGCAGGCGTCAACGACCTCGGCGGGACGTTGATGAACGAATCGATCTCGCGGGCGGCCGGATCGGAGTGGGGGCAGGAGCTCCCGCCCGAGCGGATGGAAGCGTTGATTCGCTCCGCCGACAGGGTTCCACGCCAGCGGACGACCACGTACGGAACACCTCCGGAGGAGCAGGTTCATCGGTCGTTCGGCGCCGACCCTCTTGCGGAGCCGGTCAACCCGCCGGCGGGCGAAGCAGGCCTGAAGCGGCCGGCACGGCTCGTTCGGCCGGGCCTTGCCGTTACATCGCTGTAGTCGCCGACTCGGTGCGATTGAGGCGCCGCCACGCGTCCTGCCGGGGCCGACGGCCGATGCTGCCCTCACCCGGGCCGCTTCGCTCTCCTGATTTGGCGTGGCAACGTCAAACCCCACGTCACAAACGACAACCGCGGCCGAGAGAGCGCGGCTCGCAACGCGACCGCTGCCTCCGGCCCATGGACGCCTTCTCCATGACCGACGAGCAGATGCTCCGGCTCGTACGAGCTCAGGATCCGCGGTGGCGTCAGCTTCAGTAGGCCATGAACTCCAACCCGGTCGTCGCCGAGCGCGAAGAACGAATTTGTCCCGAGGGCCTCGGCGACGACCAGTATCCGTTGCTCCGGCCACCAGAGAGCGATCTCCCGCCAGCGGCGCCTGCGCCTGATCTGGATCACGTCGAACGGTGTTCCCGGAAGCACGTCGGGGACCGTCACATGCGGCACGGCGAGGCGCCGTGCGATCGACGCCGAGTCGCGATTGTGGCGGTCGAGGAGCTGCAAGACGCCGACGATCCGACCGAGCGACGCTGCCTTGTCGACGGCTTCGGGCCAGTCGACGGGGTCGACGAGCCACACGTCGCCGGCTGCGGCAAGCGCATGCGACGTGCGCGTCAGCGGTTCGTCGACAACCCAGGAAAATCCGTTGCTCCCGAGCTCGTCGCAGACGCGCATCTCCACTTCGTGAGGGTAGCCGGCTATTCGTCCGTGCCATGCGTCATGCTGTGAACGATGCGGCTGTTTCTCAGACTCCTCGTTGTCCTCGTCATCGTCGGTGTTGCAATTCAGTTCGTGCCGTACGGGCATGACCACACGAACCCGAGGACAGTGCAAGAGGTCAAGTGGAACTCGCCGGAGACGCGCACGCTGGCGTCGAACGCCTGTCTCTCCTGCCACTCCAACCTCACGGAGTGGCCGTGGTACACGAACATAGCCCCGATCTCGTGGCTCTCGACTCGCGACGTCGAGGACGGGCGCGCCAAGCTCAATTTCTCGGAGTGGCAGCGGCCTCAAGAAGCCGATCTGCAGGAGGTCATCGACGCGATCCGGAGCAAGGATATGCCACCGCTGGTGTACCGGGCCGTTCACTCCGAGGCGCGACTGACCGACGCCGAACGGCAGCTGCTCGAGGCGGGGCTCGTGAAGACCTGGAAGGCCGATCCGCCCGGCACGTAGCTCTGGTCGCTCTCGTCGAAGCGTCCTGCAGGGCGGATGGCTGCCAATCCGGTGATCCAGTTCGGATCGTTGGGAGAGATCCTTGCCACGGACGGTGGCCGGCAATTCCGTCCCGCTCCGACAGGACGGTCAGGCGAGCTGGCCGAACGCCTGCTCGAACACATCGTTTTCGTGGGCGCCTACCACGAGCAATCGCCCATCGAGCAGAAAGCCTGGAACCCCCGTCACACCGATCGAGATCGCGTTCTGCGTGGACGAGTGGACAACGTCGGCGTAGATCTCCGACGAGATCACCGACTCGGCCGCCTCGAAGGGGAGGCCAACCGTCTCGGACAGGCGTCGGAGAACCTCCGGATCGCCGATGTCGAGACCCTCCGCCCAATAGGCATCCATGAGGCGGTCGTGAAACGCTGTGTGCACTCCGCGCTCACGAGCCAGCTCTCCGAGGCGGAGTGCTGTTAGCGTCCGGGGGACTACGTCGGCCGGCGGGTTGGACGGCGGCAAGCCCCGCTCGACGAAGAAGGTGCTGATCCGGTCGGTCATCCCTGGGCCGTGGCGCGCCAAGAGTTCGGCGCGCGGGATCCCTCCAGCCGGGTACTCGGGATGGAGGTCGTACGGCAACCACTCGACGTGGGCACCGAACCGGCGCCCGAGCCACGCAGCGGTCGGCTGCGCGGCGCGACAGAACGGTCAGAGGTAATCGGACCAGATCGCGACTGTGTGCTGAGTCACCCTGCGAGCCTAGCGTGGGCCTCTCTCAACCCGAAGCGTCCCGCAAGCAAGGCGCTGCCGGCGACTGCTCCCTCGCAACCGAGGTCGCGTGCGACCAGCAGATCCTCGATCGACGAGATGCCCCCAGCAGCGATCACCGGCAATCCGGCGGGGAGTACCTCTCCCAGGAGATCGACATCCGGCCCCGCCAGAGAGCCGTCCCGTGCAGCGCTCGTGACGAGAAGTCGCGTGACGCCTGCCGTTGCACAGTCCCGTGCAAGGGCGGCTGCGGTCGCGCCCGATGTGCGGGTCCAGCCGTCCACGGCGACCTCGCCGTTACGGACGTCGATCGCGACGACCAGTCTGTCGTCGAACCGCGCCACAGCTTCGGCGAGAAACGACGGCACGAGCGCGGCCGTACCGACCATCACCCGGTCCGCACCGGCGTCGACCGCTGATGCGATCGCATCGATGGTTCGATACCCGCCTCCAACCTGGAGTGGTAGCCCTCCGGCGGCGGCGACTCGCTCGACGAGATCCAGCGTGGGAACCCCGCTGAAGGCGCCATCGAGATCGACGAGGTGGAGTCGGCGAGCTCCTTCGGCTCGGAACCTCCGCGCGAGCTCGAGCGGGTCGCCGCCCTCTATCGTCACGGCCTCCCGACGGCCTTGGGAGAGTCGTACGACTCGGCCTTCGAGGACGTCGATGGCTGGAATGAGATCGAAGTGTTGTGTTAACACGTTATCATGCTATCATGCGTTGATGGCCCGTACAGAAGCAATCTCACCGTCACCTGCGGAGGCGTTCGAGGACCTCGAGGGGATAGGCGAGCTCGCCGGCGCGATCCGTACCCTGCGGACGAACGACGAGGTGACGCGATTCCTGCGTGACCTCTGCACCAGAGCGGAGCTAGAGGCGCTCGCGCACAGATGGCAGACGGCGCGGCTGCTCGATCAGGGCGTGCCATACCTGGAGATCGCCGAGCGCGTGCCGACGTCGACCGCGACTGTGACGAGAGTGGCCCAGTGGGTCAACCATGGCACGGGCGGATACAGAATCGCCCTCAGTCGGGCGAAGCGGCGATGAGCTCCTTCACCCGAGCCGGTGAGAACGGTCGCCTGACGCTGGCGGTGCCGGCCAAGGGGCGCATGTCCGAGCCGACGCTACGACTCTGTGCCGACGCCGGCCTCTCATTCGAGACCACCGAGCGCTCGCTCGTGGTTCCTTGCGCCAACGCGCCCGTCGATCTCCTCCTCGTGCGGCCGAGCGACATCCCAGAATATGTCCAGGACGGCGTCGTTCATCTCGGTGTGACCGGCGCGAATCTGGTGGTGGAGGCTGGAGCAGACGTGGCCACGCTTGCCGAGCTCGGCTTTGCGCGGTGCACGCTCCAGGCAGCCGTGCCGAACGACGCTCCGCAGCTGACGATCGCCGAGCTCGGCGGGCTCCGAATTGCTACCGCGTACCCGACCTCGACCAGAATGTTGTTGGCCGAGCGGGGGATCGAGGCAGAGCTCGTGCCGGTCTCCGGGTCGGTCGAAGCCACGCCGCGCCTCGGGCTCGCGGACGCGATCGTCGATCTCGTGTCAACTGGCTCGACCGCGAGCGCCAACGGCTTGCGTCTGATCGGCACGCTGCTCTCGTCGCAAGCTGTCCTCATCGGCGGGCGCGTAGCGGTCGAGGAGCAACACGACCTCGTCGAGCGGCTCGAGCTGATGCTCTCGGGGGTCGTTGCCGCCCGTCGCCGCCGGTACGTGATGATGAACGCGACGAGCGAGACGCTGCCGGCGATTCGGGCGGTGCTGCCGAGCATGGGTGCGCCCACGGTTCTGGCGCTCGCGGAGGAGGGAGACATCGCCGTGCACGCCGCCGTCGCCGCGGACGATGTCTGGTCGCTGCTTCCAGCGCTCCGCGATGCCGGTGCAACATCGATTCTCGTCCTTCCGATCGAACGGCTCGTCCCGTGAGAGGAGCAGGGCTGGACGACGCGATCGCGGTAGCTGCGCCGATCGTCGCGGACGTGCGCGACCGTGGTGAGGCGGCCCTTCTCGAGTGGACCGAGCGGTTCGACGGCCCCCGGCCCGAAGGGCTCCGCGTGTCGGCGGAGCGCATTGCGGCTGCCCGCGTCGACGCTGACGTTCTCGAGGCGCTCCGGTCGATGATCCGGGCCGTGCGAACCTTCAACGAGGCGCAGCGGCCCGCCGACACGAAGGTCGAGGCGGCTCCAGGGATCGTTTCCGAACGCCGTTGGCTTCCCCTCGAGTCGGTCGGAATCTGCGTGCCGAGCGGCCGGTTTCCGCTGCCTTCGTCGCTTGTGATGGCGGCGGTTCCCGCTCTCGTTGCCGGTGTGAGGCGGATCGCGGTGGTGACGCCAAAGCCGGTCGACGCCACGCTCGTCGTCGCTCGCGAGCTCGGTCTCACCGAGGTCTATTCGATCGGCGGAGCTCAAGCCGTAGCGGCGCTCGCCTACGGAACGGCATCGGTCGCCGCCGTGGATCGCATCGTCGGACCCGGCAATGCATACGTCACTGCCGCGAAGATCCTCGTCTCCAGTCGCGTGGGAATCGACCTGCCTGCGGGGCCGAGCGAGGTCGTGGTCGTGGCTGACGAGACGGCGGACGCGGAGGCGTGTGCGGCAGACCTGCTCGCCCAGGCAGAGCATGGCGCCGACAGCGAGGCTTTGTTCCTGTGCACCGACCCCGTTCTCTCTGCGGCCGTCGCTTCGATGGTTGCTCGATATGACAACATCAAGGTTGAGATGGTTGCGTCACTCGACGAGGCTCTTGCGCGCTCGGAAGCGTTCGCACCCGAGCACCTCGAGTTGCACGTCCATGATCCCGAGTCACTGCTCGAACGCGTTCACAACGCCGGTTCGGTGTTCATCGGCGGATCGGCAGTCATTGGCGACTACGCAGCCGGGGCCACGCACGTCCTGCCTACCGGCGGGCTCGCGCGCTCCTCCGGTGGCCTCGGGCTCGAAATGTTCATGAAGCCGCTCCAGATCGTGCGTGTCACGGAAGCCGGGGCAGCGGCGGCTGTGCGCGTGATCGCGCCGATCGCACGGGCCGAGGGCCTCCCGTTCCACGCTGCTGCGGCCGAGCGCCTGGTGATGCAACCGTGAGTCGCGTCGAGCACGTTGCTGGAGGCCCGGACGCCGTTTCGCTGCCCGATGCGTTCGTGCCCTACACCTGGGCGGCCACCATTCCCGAGGTCGCCGCGCGACACGGGCTCGACCCTGTGCAGGTCTTGAAATTCGATCAGAACACCCCTCCCCTGCCGGGGGTTCCGCAGGTGCCGCTGGCGGAGAGCTTCGCAACGCTGAACCGCTATCCCGACGGCCTCTACCGGGACCTCCGCGAGGCGGCGGCCGAGTACCTTCGCCAGCAGACAGGGGGCACTGTTGGTTGGGAGCAGATCATCATCGGCGCGGGCGCCGACGACCTCATCCTTCTCTGTGCCCGCGCGTACCTCGAACGCGGTCGCTCGGCCTCGATCGTCCCGCCGACGTATTCGCTCTACCGGATCGCGACGCTCCTCAGCGGCGCCGAACCGATCGTCGAGGCAGACGGGGCAAGTCTGCTCTGGAGGTGTAACCCACAGAACCCAACAGGTGTCGTCACGCCTGCCGCCGAGCTCGTCGAGCTCGCGCGGCGACACCCGCGCGCTGCGGTCGTCGTCGACGAGGCATACATCGAGTACGGAGGCGAGTCGGTCGTCCCTTGGCTCGATCAGTGCCCCAACTTGATCGTGATCCGCACGATGTCCAAGGCATTCGGCTATGCCGGTCTCCGAGTCGGCTACGCCGTTGCGGCCTCGCCCACGGCCGCTGTGCTCGAGGCTCGTCGCGCTCCGGCACCCATCGCCTCGCCGGCGGCTCGCATCGCGGCGGCGGCACTGCGCGATCCGCGCTACGACATTTCCTCGGAGATCGCGGAACGGGAGCGGGTGCGGGCGGCGCTCGACGACGCCGGCTTCGACGTCCCGCCGGTGGCCGGCAACTTCGTCTGGATCCGAAGCGACGAGGATCTCGCTGAGCGCCTCGAGGTGCAGGGCATCGTCGTGCGGCGGTTCGCAGAAGGAATCAGGATGACGCTGCGGCGGCCCACCGAGAACGACATCGTCCTGCGCGCGCTTGGAGCCGAACCAGGCCCGCCGGCGGGTCGGGAGGCGACGCTGATCCGGACGAGTACCGAAACGGCTCTCCGCATCTCGCTCGCGCTCGACGGCACCGGTCGCTCGCATGTCGCGACAGGAATCGGCTTTCTCGACCACCTTCTCACGCTGCTCTCGTTCCACGCTGGCTTCGATCTCGAGTGTGTTGCCGGCGGCGATCTCGAGGTCGACGAGCACCACACCGTCGAGGACGTGCTCGCTGCCTTCGGGAGCGCAATTCAGCAGGCACTCGGTACCCGCGAGGGTGTGACACGCTACGGGTCAGCCGTCGTCCCGATGGACGAGGCTCGCGCAACGGCCGCGGTTGATCTCGTTCGGCGCGCGCACGCCGAGATTGCGCTCTCTTTCAACGGAGATCGAGTCGGCGGGCTGTCGCTCTCGCTGCTGCCGCACGCGCTCGAACGGTTCACGATGGAAGCCGGCTGCACCGTTCACATCGAATCGGCCGGCGTCGACGACCACCACATCGCCGAGGCCGCCTTCAAAGCGCTTGGCCAGGCGCTTCGACAAGCCGTCGCGCCGGGCGACGGCGGCATCCGGTCGACGAAGGGCATCGCGTGAACAGCATGCACCGACGGACTAGCCATTGCCCGACTGGCGGGCGATCGTCGAACGGCGTGCACGGCTCGACTACCACCGCGTCCCCGACGACTGAGGTCGCGTGAAGGTCGTGCTCGCAGACTACGGCGCAGGAAACCTTCGCTCGGTTACATCTGCGCTCGAGCGTGCGGGAGCTGTGCCCACGATTACGACCGATGCCGCGGCCGTCCGCGAGGCACCGCTTGCCGTGATCGCCGGGGTCGGGCATGTCGAGAGCGCGGCGCGCGGGCTCGCGATGAATGGGCTCGACGATGCAATCCGCGACCGCGTTGCGGCTGGTCGGCCCGTTCTCGGCATCTGTGTTGGCATGCAGCTTCTGTTCGGGGCGAGCGAGGAGGGTGGAAGTGGGCTCGAGCTCCTCGCAGGCCCAGTGCGCCGGGTGCGCGCCAGGACCGTGCCGCATATGGGCTGGAACACCCTGGCGGTAGCGGAGGCTTCGCGTCTCGTGGACGACCTCGACGGGGAAGACGTGTACTTCGCCCACAGCTTCGCGGCCGAGCCAGACAACGACGAGGTCATCGTTGCCGTCGCCGATCACGACGGTCGCATCGTCGCGGCTGTAGAACAGGGAGTCGTGGCAGGTGTCCAGTTCCATCCGGAGCGCAGCGCGCGTGCAGGCGCCAGGCTCCTCGAGAACGCGCTGTCGTGGTCAAGAAGCGCGTAATCCCCTGTCTCGACGTGGCCGGTGGTCGGGTCGTCAAAGGCGTCAACTTCCTCGATCTCCGCGAGATGGGAGAGCCCATTGCGCTCGCAACGAGCTACTCCGAGCTCGGCGCCGACGAGCTCGTCTTCCTCGATATCACGGCAACCCTCGAGGGTCGCGGGCCAATCCTCGAGTTGATCGAGCGGGCCGCGGCAGAGCTGACGATCCCGTTCACGGTCGGTGGTGGTGTCACAGGCCTCGATGATGCGCGGTCACTCCTTCGCGCGGGAGCCGACAAGGTGGCGATCAATCGCGCAGCGTTCGACGACCCCTCGATCCTCACGGCGCTAGCGGACGAGTTCGGATCGCAGGCGGTCGTGTGTGCAATCGACGCACGGGCAGGTGAGGTCGTTACGCATGCAGGGATGACCCCTCGCGGCCGTGAGGCGGTCGATTGGGCGGAGGAGGCAGTCAGCCGTGGGGCGGGCGAGCTCCTCGTCACGTCGATCGATGCCGACGGCACGCGCGCCGGGTACGACCTCCCGCTCACACGTGCCGTCGCCGAGGCCGTCGAGGTACCGGTGATTGCCTCGGGCGGGGCCGGCGAGGCGCGGCACCTCGCCGAAGCGTTCGCGGCGGGCGCGGAGGCCGCCATCGTTGCCTCGATCGTCCATGAACGACCCGAACGACTTCCCGAGTTGAAGGTCGAGCTCAAGGAGGCAGGATGGAACGTCCGGATCTAGCTCCCGTGCCAACCGAGCTCATGCCTGCGATCGTGCAGGACGCTGCAAGTGGCCGCGTGTTGATGCTCGCATGGATGGACGGCGAGGCTCTACGGCTGACCCGTGAGACAGGAGAAGCGTGGTTCTGGAGCCGTTCCCGCCAGGAGTACTGGCACAAGGGTGCGACCTCCGGTAACACGATGTCGGTGGTCGAGGTGCGCGACGATTGCGACGGTGACGCGATCTTGCTGCGCGTCGATCCGGCTGGCCCTGCCTGCCACACCGGTGCCGAGTCGTGCTTCGCGCCCTGGCTATGGCGCGTCGTAGCCGAGCGCGCTGCGACGAGACCTGAAGGCTCCTACGTCGCGGGCCTTCTCGACCGCGGAACCGCCGCCGTCGCGCAGAAAGTGGGGGAGGAAGGAGTCGAGGCTGCTCTTGCCGCCGTCGCCGATACCGACGAACGCCTCGTCGAGGAGCTCGCCGACCTCTGGTTCCACAGCTACGTCCTCCTTGCAGCACGGGGCCTCGACCCCGAGCGCGTCGAGGAAGAGTTGCGTCGCCGTCACGGAGGATGAGCGGGTCCTCAGCCCTAGGGGCCCGGCGCGCCTTGGGAGCACCTCAAGATGTGACTCTGCACAGCCCCGTTGGTGCAGAACCGTCCACGCTGCACTCCCAATCCGGATCGAGCCGCTAGATCTGCCACTCGCCGGCGAGCAGTCGCGCGACGAAACCGTCGAGCAGCCGGAGCGTCATGCCCCAGAGAACATGGCCGTCGATCTCGATGCCCTCGACCTCGAGCGGGGCCGTCAGCGAGCTCGACCGGACAGGAAGCTGCTCGCGTCTTGCCGGGTCGCCGAGCATTTCCACGGCCGGCGTGAGTAGGGCGGCAACCTCGTCTGGTTGTGGCTGCCACGTGACGTCAGCCGGAACCCGACCGAGGAATGAGTGCACCCGGAACCCGGTGGCGATCGTCTCCAGCGGCTCGAACGCAGCGAGCACGTCGACGGACGCCGGCGGCAGGCCAACCTCCTCCTCGGCCTCGCGGAGCGCCGTTGCGAGGAAGTCGCGATCGCCGGGCTCCGGCCGACCGCCGGGGAACGCCAGCTGACCCCCATGGACGCCGCGATCCGTGCGCACGAGCAACAGGACGCGGAGCACACCACTCGCGTCCCGGAAGACGGGTGCCAGTACAGCGGCGTCCTGGAGCCCTGGAGCCGTCGTCACACCTCGGTGTGCAAGAGATCGTCCAGCGTCTCGCGACGACGAATCAGCCGGGCGTTTGCCCCCTCGACGAGCACGACGGCAGGACGTGTGACACCGTTGTAGTTCGATGCCATGGCTAGCGTGTAGGCGCCGGTGGCCGGCACGGCGAGAAGATCGCCTCGCCGTGGGGCAGGGAGGGCAACATCGTCGATGAGCACGTCCCCCGACTCACAGTGCATTCCCGCGACACTCACGCGTTCCGAAGCGGACTCTCCCGCGCGATCTGCGGAAAGAGCCGTATAGATCGCGTCGTAGAGCTGTGGTCGCGGGTTGTCCGACATGCCGCCGTCGACCGCGACCCACGTACGCTCGGGCAGCCGTTTCACAGCACCGACGCGGTACAGGGTGACGCCGGCGCGACCAACGAGCGAGCGACCCGGCTCGAGCCACACCTCCGGCATCGGCAACCCAGCCTCGGCGAAGGCGGTGTGTGCCGTCTCGACAGCGCTCGCCGCGAGTTCCGCCGCGTCAGGCGCGTGCTCGTCGAGATTGTGGCGGATCCCAAACCCTCCGCCGAGGTCGGCGATGCGCGCGGTCCATCCGAGCGCATCGCGGCATGAAGCGGCGAATGACGCGAGCCGAACTATCGTCTCAGCCTGGGCGTCGAAGTCCGCGAGTTGCGAGCCGATGTGAACGTGTAGCCCGAGCACATCGAGACCGCGCGCGAGCGCATCCTCGATCAAGGCCCGCGCCTGGGTGGGTGGCAGACCGAACTTCGAGCCATGGTGCCCTGTCCGGATCGCCTCGTGCGTATCGGCGTCGACACCGAGAGTGACGCGGACGAGCACGCGACGCACTCCCGCCGCGGCCGCCAGATCTGCCTCGTCGGGGGCGTCGAGAACCACTGTCGCCCCCTCGCTTGCCGCATCGTGCAGGAGCGCGTCGTTCTTGTTGTTGCCGTGCACGACGATCTCCTCGCCGTGAAAGCCGGCAGCGCGAGCAAACGCGAGCTCCCCTGTCGATGCGACATCGGCCCCGACCCCCTCATCCCGCAGTAGACGCAGGATCGCCACATTCGCGAACGCCTTGGTTCCGAAGGCGACATGCCCACCGGCCACGGCTGCCTTCATCGACCGGGCCCGGCTCCGAAGCGTGCTCTCGCAGTACACGACAAGGGGAGTACCGAACTCTTGCGCGAGCGCGGAGGCGGTGACCCCTCCGATCTCGAGCTCGGCTCCTTCGATGAGCGCCGAGTCGGGGAACAGGGTGAGCAGGTCGTCGTTTGCGTGCTCCTCGACCACTAGGCGGCCGCCGCCGCGGCATAGACCTCTCGCATCTGCTCGAGAGAGAGTGGCTGATAGTCGCCGGCGTGGCCGGCCTGGCCGAAATCGCGCATTCGCGTGGCAATCAGCTCCTGCATCGCTGCGCGGGCGGGTTTGAGGTAGTCCCGCGGGTCGAACTGCTCGGGCGACTCCACGAACACCTTGCGAATCGCACCGGTGACGGCAAGTCGTGAGTCTGTATCGACGTTGATCTTGCGCACGCCGTGTCGGACACCGAGCTGGATCTCCTCGACCGGCACGCCCCAGGCGGGCTTCAGGTTGCCGCCGTAGCGGTTGACCCGTTCGACGAGCTCGGGAGGCACGCTGGATGACCCGTGCATGACGAGGTGCGTCTCGGGGAGGCGGCGATGGATGTCCTCGATCAGATCCATCTTGAGGACGTCGCCGTCGGGAGCCTTCGCGAACTTGTAGGCACCGTGGGAGGTACCGATGGCGACCGCAAGCGCATCGATACCCGTCGAGCCAACGAACTCCACCGCCTCGTCCGGATCCGTCAGATGCACCTCACCAGAGCCATGGCCGTCCTCGATCCCGCCGAGCGTTCCGAGCTCACCTTCGACGGTCACACCTCGGTCGTGTGCGTAGGCGACGACCTCTTTCGTCACCGCCACGTTGTAGTCGAACGAGGCCGGGGTCTTCCCGTCTGCTTCGAGAGAGCCGTCCATCATCACACTCGTGAAGCCGAGTTCGATTGCGGAGATACAGGTCTCGGGCGCGTTGCCGTGGTCGAGGTGGAGCGCGACGGGAATCTCCGGGTAGAGCTCGACAGCAGCCTGCATCAGATGCCAGAGAAAGCGGTCATTCGTATAGGCACGGGCGCCGCGCGACGCCTGGATGATCACGGGCGATGCCGTCTCGCGAGCGGCCTCCATGATCGCCTGGATCCCTTCCATGTTGTTGACGTTGAACGCCCCGACGCCGTAGCCACCAGCGGCGGCTTCGTCGAGGAGTTGGCGCATCGAGACGAGCGGCATCTTCCGGTTCTCCCTCTTCGTTGACGTTGTCAGGGTACTCACCGGTACACGCGCGGGTGGCTCGAACGGCTGGTCGGACGAGGAGCGCAGTGGTACGATCGGAGGGAATGGTTCTGCTTCTTACGTAAGACAGGGAGACAAGTGCGGTGAAGGCCGCAGCGATCTCCTCTGGGCCTCTCTCGCGAGAGGCTTTTTTGTACCCGGATTCTCGAACCAAGCGACGAACAAGACGGAGACGATGGAGCGTTACGACCCACAGGCGATCGAGGCGAAGTGGCAGAAGGTCTGGGCCGACGAGCAGTCCTTCCACGTTCCGAACCCCGATCTCTCGGCGCTGACAGGCGATCGAGACAAGTCGTACGTCGTAGAGATGCTGCCGTATCCGTCGGGCGACCTCCACATGGGGCATACGCTCAACTACACGATCGGCGACGTAATCACGCACATGCGACGCCGCAAGGGGATGCAGGTGTTGCGGCCGATGGGGTACGACGCGTTCGGCCTGCCGGCGGAGAACGCCGCCATCAAGGAGGGCGGGCACCCACGGACCGTGACCGAGCGCAACATCGTCTCGATCCGGGAACAGATGCATCGAATGGGGTGGGCGATCGACTGGGGCCGCGAGGTCTCGACCCACGATCCCGCCTACTACCGCTGGACGCAGTGGTTGTTCCTTCGGTTCTACGAGCGCGGGCTCGCCTATCGCAAGGAAGCTCCGGTCAAGTGGTGCCCGAACGATCAGACCGTGCTCGCAAACGAGCAGGTCGTCGACGGCCGCTGTGAGCGGTGCGGAGCGGAGGTCGAGGCCAAGAGCCTGACCCAATGGTTCTTCCGGATCACGGACTACGCGGACGAGCTGCTCGACGAGATGGCCTTGCTCGAGGATTGGCCGGAACGCGTTCTGACGATGCAGCGGAACTGGATCGGCCGCTCGCACGGGGCCCGCGTGGTGTTCAGCGTCGAAGGGAGTGGAGAGGAGTTGCCGGTCTTCACGACCCGCCCGGACACGTTGTTCGGTGCCACTTTCTTCGTCCTTGCGCCCGAGAACCCACTCGTTCCGCGGCTCGTCTCCGGTTCGGTTCACGAGCCGGAGGTGCTCGACTACGTTCGCCGGACCGCGGCACGGTCAGAGGTCGAGCGCGAGGAGAAGGAGAAGGACGGCGTCTTCACGGGGCGTTACGCAGTCAACCCGGTCAACAGTGAGTCGATCCCGATCTGGGTCGCTGATTACGTCCTGATGGGCTACGGCACCGGCGCGATCATGGCCGTGCCTGCACACGACGAGCGCGACCACGCATTCGCGGAGCGCTACGGGATCGAGATCCGCCCGGTGGTGGTTCCCGAGGGGGAGGAGCCCCCCGAGGGCAGTGCATTCTCGGCCCACACGGCAAGCGAGGTGCTCGTGAACTCCGCTGAGTTCGACGGGCTCGCGAGTCCCGAGGCGAAGCAGCAGATCGTGTCCTGGCTCGGCGACCGGGGTCTCGGTGAGGCGACGATCGGCTACCGGTTGCGCGACTGGCTCTTCTCACGGCAACGGTACTGGGGCTGTCCGATCCCGATCATTCACTGCCCCGCCTGCGGCGAGATCGCCGTTCCGGACGACCAGTTGCCGGTAGTGCTGCCGGACATCACCGAGGTCGCCCCGAAAGGCCGATCTCCGCTCGCTGCCGCGGAGGACTGGGTCTCGACCACCTGTCCGAAGTGCGACGGGCCGGCCATGCGCGAGACGGACACGATGGACACGTTCGTCGACTCGTCGTGGTACTTCATCCGCTACACGGATCCGGCCAACGTCGAGCTGCCCTTCGATCGTGAGATCGCCGACTACTGGCTGCCCGTCAACCAGTACATCGGCGGTATCGAGCACGCAGTGCTGCATCTCCTCTACGCCCGGTTCTTCACCAAGGTCATGAACGAGCTCGGCTTGTGCTCGTTCCGCGAGCCGTTCGCGCGCCTGTTCAACCAGGGGATGATCACAGCCGGCGGCCACAAGATGTCGAAGTCCAAGGGCAACGTCGTGAACCCGCTCGACTTTGCCGATCGCTACGGCGCTGACACCGTGCGGCTCTACACGCTCTTCATGGGCCCGGCCGACGAGGACATGGACTGGCAGGACAACGGCCTCGAGGGAATCTGGCGTTTCCTCAATCGCCTCTGGCGCATCGCCCACGAGCAGGCGATCGCGCCGGCCGGACATCCGGGCGACGGTCCGCTCGCACGGAAGACGCATCGCACGATCGCGAAGGTCACGGATGACATCGACCGCAGATTCTCGTTCCACACACCGATCGCGGCGATGATGGAGCTCCTGAACGAGGTTCAGCGGGCACCCGGCGATCCTGCAGCGCGGTTCGCTACCGAAACCGTGATCTCCCTGATTCAGCCCTACGCGCCGCACGTAGCCGAGGAGCTCTGGGGCGTGCTCGGTGAGGGGAGGTTGTGGGAGCAGGACTGGCCGGTGGCCGATCCCGCACTGCTCGTCGAGGCCGAGGTCGAGGTCGTCGTGCAGGTGAACGGCAAGGTACGCGACCGTCTCCGCGTGGCTGCGGCGACGAGTGAGGAGGAGCTGCTCGCTCTCGCGCTCGCTTCTGAGCGCGTGCAGGCTCATCTAGACGGCAAGGAGCTGCGGAAAACGATCGTGGTTCCCGGCAAGCTCGTCTCGCTCGTGGTGTAGGTCCCACTCCGTCGCTATCCGGGGCGGCGCGGCAGCGTCGCCTGCGCTAGATCCGCCCGGTTGAGGCAGGGCGGCTCTCCAGGGTGAGCGCGCGGCCCTGCACGCCGGGTCAACACCGGCAGCTTCGACACACATCTGGCACAGAGAAGGCGCAAGGTGGCCACGCGTTTGTTGCCACTATTGACTACATGATCTTCGAGAGGCTGCCACGGAGGCAGACTGCGATCCTTCTCATCGCTTGCGTTGCCGTGCTCGCGCTGGTGGGGAAGCGGCTCGCTGCAGCCGGGACTGCCAGTTCCCCTGCCGCGCAGGCGACGTCGTTCACCGAGGAACGCGTTGCCGGGAAGACTGCGAGCGCCTCGCGGCTCGTCGTCTACGTCGTTGGAGCGGTCCGTCGTTCGGGCCTCGTGAGGCTGCCAGAAGGCGCGCGCGTGGCCGATGCGCTCGAACATGCAGGCGGACCGACGCGCCGCGCCGACCTTACGCTCGTCAACCTTGCAGCGCCGGTTGCGGACGGCCAACAGATCGTCGTTCCGGGCCGCGTGCCCACCGGACCCGGCGGAGCGACGGCAGCCCCAGGTGCTCCCACAAAGGTGAGTCTCGCGAGCGCAACGATCGACCAGCTCGACGAGTTGCCGGGCATCGGCCCTGTGACGGCGCAGAAGATCGTCGACTGGCGCCAGACGCATGGGCCGATACGGTCGGTCGACGACCTCGACGCAATTCCCGGTATCGGGCCTGCTCGAGTCGAGCAGCTTCGGGATCTCGTGACGCCGTGAGCCGGGTGCGAGGAGCGCTCGAGAGAGGCTGGCCAGCCGCCCTTCTCGCCGCACTGGCGCTGGGGCTCTCAGCAGCGAATTGGTTGTCTCTACCGCGCTTGGCAGGCGTCGCGGCCGCCGTTGCGGCTGCAGCCGCGACGATTCGCCTGCCGCCGCATTGGCGGCTCGTCTTCGCATCGGGCGCGCTCACCGCCGCGGGCCTCTGGTGGGGAGGCCTGAGGCTGCACGAGCTCAACCGGAGCATTCTCGTCTCACGGATAGGACAGCCGGCGGGGGTGAAGGTCGTCGTGACGGGTGCGGCGGCCCGTTCGCCGTTTGCCGTCCGGGTTGTTGGTGAGGTCAGGCGTTTCGACGGCGTCGACCTGCGCGAGCGGGTCCTCCTGGAATTGCCCGCCGGGCGCGCTCCTCCTCAGGGCGCCGTGCTCGAGCTCCGGGCGCGCCCGGTCGCCCCGCGAGGGCCTGAGACCGGCTTCGACGAGCGAGGCTGGCTTGCACGACGGGGGATCCACGTTGTTCTTCACGCAAGCGGCTCCTGGCACATCGTCGGCCGGCGGGGCGGGATCGGAGGCGTGGGCGATCGGCTGCGCACGGAAATCGCGAAGGCGCTCGCGCTCGGGACGGATGGCGAGCGCCGGTCGCTCGTGACCGGCGTCGTGCTCGGCGCCGATGAGGGAATCGACCCCGAGCTTCGCGACGCCTTCAAGGCCTCGGGCCTCTATCACCTCCTGGCGGTGTCGGGTCAGAACATCGTGTTGATCGGATTCGGCGTCCTCGGTCTCTCCTACGTCGCCGGTCTAGGGAGGGCGATCGGCCACGGGCTCGCGATCGGCGCGATTCTCGCGTATGCGCTCGCAGTGGGCTGGCAGCCGTCCGTCGTGCGCGCCGCGGTCGCCGGGTGTCTCGCGTCTGTGGCCTGGCTGCTCGCGCGTCCCAGCGATCGCTGGCACACGATGGCGGTCGGCGCGGTTGTTCTCCTCGCGTGGACGCCGCGGTCGCTACTCGAACCAGGGTTCCAGCTCTCGTTCGCCGCGGTTGCTGCGATCTTCCTCACGCTGCCTCGCCTGCGCCGTCTGCAGGAGGGCTACCCGGTGCCGATGGGCATCGTCGAGGTGATTGGTATCTCAGCTGCCTGCGGAGTCGTGACAGCACCGATCCTCTGGCTGCAGTTCGGAGTCATCCCGCTCTGGACGGTGCCGGCGAATGCGCTCGCCGAGCCCGCCATGCCGGTACTGCTGGGGTGCGGTCTTGGAGCAGCGCTGCTTGCTCCCGTGATCCCGCCCGCGGCGGTCGCGCTTTCGTGGCTCGCTGGAGCAGCGGCTGCGTGGATAGCGTTCTCGGCTCGCCTGATCGCGTCGCTCCCGTACGCCCAGACCTCGTCGCGGAACCTCGTCCTCGCTCTCACCGGCACCTGCGTCGCTGCCATAGGTCTCCGGGCACTGCCGCCCTATCGGCGTGCGCCGGCCGTCGTGACGGCGCTCGCACTCATTCCACTCGCAGCGCTCGGCTGGTGGGCGCTTCATCCACCCCCCTCGTGGTCACCGCCATCGGGACTGCGCGTCTCGTTCCTCGATGTCGGACAGGGAGATAGCATCCTTCTCGAGACACCTCAGGGCGCGATGCTCGTGGATGCGGGGCCACCCGAGGCAGGGGTCGATCGCCAACTGCGACGAAGGGGGCTGCACGCTCTCGCTGCGTTCGTTACCACGCACGCGCACCGCGACCACGTCGGAGGCGGGTCGGCCGTCCTACGCGCTGTGTCGGTGGGGCAGGTGATCGATCCGATGCAGCCGGGAGTCGGCTTCGATGAGCGGGAGTTGCGGCGAACCGCGCGTCGGCTTGGCGTTCCGCTTGCTCCGGCTCGAGCTGGAAGGACCTATGCTCTTGGGCGGCTACACGTGCGCGTGCTCTGGCCCGATCACGCCGGCTCGCGAGACGAGGATCCTCATCTGCACGGGACAGTCCTGCTCGCGACCTACGGGTCCGTCGACCTATTGTTGACCGGCGACTCGGAGTCGGGAGTGACGCGGTCGCTCCCACTGCGGCCGATCGAAGTGCTCAAGGTCGCGCACCACGGCTCGTCCGACGATGGTCTCGCTGACGAACTCCGCGTTCTCAGGCCCCGGATTGCCGTGATCTCGGTGGGCGCCCACAACGACTACGGCCACCCTCGAGCAGACACCCTCGCCGCCCTGGCTGCACGGCCCGGTCTCGCGGTGTTCCGGACCGACCAGAGGGGACAAATCGTGATCGAGTCTGACGGGCATTCGCTGACCGTCACGACGGAGCGGTGACGCCCAATCGCGATCCAGTACGGTAGGTCACATGAGTGAGCGACCGTCGCTGAAGCCGGCGTACCTGATCTCCGGCAGCGATCGCCCCAAGGTCGAGACTGCTGTGCAGCGTCTGCGAGCCCGCTTCGGGCCCGAATCCGTCGACATCGTTTCGGCGCTCGAGCTTTCCGGTGCCGACGTCGTGACGCTGTGCAACTCGGGCAGCCTCTTCGGCGATGCCCGGCTCGTCGTCGTCACCGACGCCGACGGCCGGAAGAAGGAGGAGAATCGTCCGCCGACCGGAGGCTGGAAGGCAGCCGATGTGGAAGCGATTGCGTCCTATCTCGCGGCGCCGGCACCAGGCGGCGTCCTAGCGGTCGTCGGCCTCGAACTGAAGAAGGACGCGGCTCTGGCCAAAGCATGTGCCAAGGCCGGCGATGTTCTGTTGTACGACGTCGCGAAGCGAGGTCGCGTGGGCTGGGTCGCAGAGCGGTTTCGACAGGCCGGCGTGAAGGCCGAAACCGACGCGTGTGCGCTCCTTGTCGAGTACGTCGGTGAGGCAGATCTTCACGGCCTCGCGAACGAGATCGAGAAGGTTGCGACCTGGGCCCAGGGAGAGCCGGTGGGAGTCGCCGAGATCGAGCAGCTTGTCTCGCCCATTGCGGATGTCCCGTCGTTCGCGCTCACCGATGCGTGGGCTGGGAGGCATCCCGGCCGACTGCTCGATGTGTCAGAGACGATGCTCGACCGGTCAGACAAGCCGCGGCGCGACACCGCGCCCAGGCTGGCTGCAACTCTCGGCGGACATCTGTCGCGGATGCGCCAGCTCAAGCGGCTGGCTGCGGAGGGCTTGCCTGCCCGAGACGCCGCGACGGCCCTCAAGATGCACCCGTTCTACGGAGAGAAGGTGTATCGGCAGGCCGAGGGCTTTTCGGACGAGGAGCTGGCAAGCGCTACGGTCAGATTCGCCGAGCTCGATCTCGCACTCAAGGGCGGCTCGCGACTAGCCCCCGATCTCGAGCTCCAGCGTGCGCTCATCGACGTGAGCGCCGAGCCGGCCTAGCGCAGGCGAGCGCTGGGCGACGCAAACCCCGAGCAGCGCTGTGGCGAAGACCGATGAGGCGCGCTACGCGACGGGCGTCGCGACGAGGCGCGCGGCCTGGGCCTTCTTGCGCCCGGCGGTGTTCTTGTGGATCGCACCGTTCGACGCGGCCTTGTCGACGAGACGCACGAACGCGAGGTGCTCAGACGCGATCGCATCGGCGTCGCCAGCGGCAACGGCCGTCTCGAGCCGCTTCGTCAGGGTCTTGATCGTCGATCGATAGCGCAGGTTCTCGTCGTGCTGCCGGACGGCGATCAGGACGCGCTTCTTCTGTTGCTGAATGTTCGGCATCTACCCTCGACCGTAGGAATGCCCGCGGCTTGCGGGCGAGGTCGATGGTAGCAGAGCGCCGTTCTGGCTCTGCGCCTCGCATCGCGACGCGAGAAGCCGTCGTTCGTGCGAAGGTGGAGAGCGTGTCCGCGCCGAATTCGACCGGCATGACCGACGATGTCGACGCCGCCGGAGGACCCGAGGCCGGAGCAAGTCATCAGCGGCGACTTGCTCGATCGACGCTGATCTTCTCCATCGCGACCGGGCTCTCGCGCGTACTGGGGCTCGCGCGAGAGATGGTCGCGGCGTACTACTTCGGGGTTAACGGCAAGATCAACGCGTTCACGGTCGCCTTCCAGATCCCGAACCTCGTCCGCGCGCTACTCGCAGATGCTGCCCTCTCGGGAGCATTTGTGCCGGTCTTCAGCGATCTTCTCGAGAAGGGCGAACGGAAGCGGGCCTGGCGGGTCGCCTCGACGATCTTCTGGCTCGTGTTGCTCGTTCTCGGTGGCCTGACGGCGCTGTTCATCCTCATTGCCCCGATCCTGATTCGGCCGTTTGGCGATCCCGGCGGGGACTTCGATCTCGCTGTCGGGCTGTCACGCGTCCTCTTCCCGATCGTGGTGCTGCTCGGGCTGAGCGGGGTCATCGTCGGGATCCTCAACACCTACGATCACTTCACCGTTCCCGCGTTGACGCCGGTGTTCTGGAACCTCGCGATCATCGCCGGGCTCTGGCTCGGTGTCCCACGCGTGAGCGGCGAGAGCGCGCAGCTGTACGTCTATGCCGGCGCCATCCTTGTTGGCACGCTGATCCAGCTTCTCCTGCCGGTTCCCTGGCTGAGGGGACTCGACGGCCGGTTGCAACTCGTGCTCGATTGGCGCGATCCGGCGGTGCGTCGCTTCTTCACTCTGATGCTCCCGGTGACGCTGACGCTCGGGCTGATCAACGTGAACGCTGTCATAGACACGCTGTTCGCATCGCGATTGCTCGATCCCGATCTCGCACCAGCCGCGATCAACGCGGCCTTTCGGCTGTACATGCTGCCTCAGGGAATGTTCTCCGTTGCCATCGCAACGGTGCTGTTTCCTGCCCTCGCACGACTTGCCGCGCGTAACGACCTCGACGGATTCCGCGCGACGGTTAGCACCGGCTTGCGCCAGATCGCGTTCCTCCTCGTCCCTGCCTCGATCGTCTCGACAGTCCTCGCCGAGCCGATCGTCCGTCTCGTCTACGAACGAGGTGCGTTCACGGAGGCGGACGTCACGGTCGTTGCCGCCTGCCTTGCCGCATTCTCGCTCGGCCTCGTCTTCAACGGTTGGATGTTGATGCTGACACGGGGTTTCTACGGACTGCAGTCGAACTGGATTCCCACGGGGGTCGCCGTTGGCACCCTCGTGCTCAATGCTGTCCTCGATGTGTCTCTCTACCGTGTCGGCATTTGGGGCATTCCGCTTGCGACGTCACTCGCGAACATCGTCGGCGCAGGTCTTCTCGTCTTGCTCCTACGGCGTCGCGTCGAAGGCCTCGATCTCCTCCGCGTCACGGGTGTAATCGTCCGCGTGACGGTCGCGTCCATCGCACTCGGAGCCGTCGCATTCGGCGTCTGGTATGCCATCGACCGGGCGCTTGGGCGTTCGGTGGGAGCTCAGATCGTGTCGCTCTGCGTCTCATTGGCCATCGGGTTGCTCGTGTATCTGGGTGCCTGCCGGCTGCTCCGTGTGCGCGAGCTCGACGTCTTGCGCGAGACGGTTTCGCGCCGAGCCGTATAGCGAGCGTCCGCGATGAGGCTCGTCCCTTGATTTCGCGCATGCGTCCACGGACGACGCGGTGCGAGCGCTCTGCTCAACGAGTCACTCGCTGATCGCCTCACCACAGTCACCGGCATCCGCTATTCATGGTCGCGATGCTGCGTATGATTGCCACCAGGCGCTGTCCAACCTGGCGCAAACAGCCGCCGCAGCTACACGAGACATCGCCTTCGCCGCCAACGGCGCCTCACCACTAGGTGTCGGCCGGAGGCGTCGATGGCCAAGTGGACGAGCGAGACGAAAGGGAGGCATGGTCATGACCGACCGGAAGAGCTTCACGCTCGAGGAGGCGCAGGGAGTGGGAGCAGAGATCGGGATCGACTGGCCTTCGGCTCCCTTCGACGTTGAACAGTTTCGGATGGGAATGGACGTCGAATTGGAGCACGGTCTTCACGATCCTGTGACGAACGTCACCGGCAGCGATCCGATCGTGACGGGAAAGATCGCGCTCGCCCACTTGAATGAGTTCCCCGACTACTACACACGGCTCGCGCGGATGGAAGACGAGGCGAAGAAGGACTGGCAGGGTTGAGCTGCTAGAGCCGTAGCTGCAGCTCATGTTCTCGAACACTGGTGCGGGGGCGTGATTGTTGCCCTGCGTATGAGCGAGGCCGACGACGGATCGGAGCCGTTCGATGCCCATCGTCGGCAGCAGGCGGCGGCGTCGCGCCGTCACGAGCTATGAACGACAAAATCGGCGGCGCCGAGATCCAGGGAAAACCGCATGACAGCTAGCATCCGGGCCTGATTCCCATGGACCAGAGCCGGATCCGCAACTTCTCCATCATCGCGCACATCGACCACGGGAAATCGACCCTGGCCGATCGTATTCTCCAGCTCACCGACACCGTCGCCGACCGTGACATGCGCGAGCAGTTGCTCGATTCGATGGATCTCGAGCGTGAGCGCGGGATCACGATCAAGGCGCAGGCGGTTCGTGTCGCGTGGAAGGGCTTTCAGCTGAACCTGATCGATACACCCGGGCACGTCGACTTCACCTACGAGGTCTCGCGCTCGTTGCAGGCCTGTGAGGGAGCGCTGTTGGTCGTCGACGCTGCGCAGGGGATCGAGGCACAAACGCTGGCCAATGCCTACCTCGCGATCGAGAACGAGCTCGAGATCGTGCCCGTCGTGAACAAGATCGATCTTCCGTCGGCCGATCCCGACGGTGCTGCACGCGAGGTAACGCAGCTCCTCGGTGGGGACCCGGCTGACGTCGTTCGGATCTCGGCGAAGACTGGGATCAACGTCGACCAGGTTCTCGACGGGATCGTCGAGCGGATCCCGCCTCCAAAAGGCGACTCCGATGCGCCCCCACGCGCCCTGATCTTCGATTCGTCGTACGACCAGTACCGCGGGGTGATCGCGTTCGTTCGGGTCGTCGACGGCCGCTTCGAGACGGGGGTGGGTCTCCGTGCGATGGCGCTCGGGACGCAGTTCGACGCCGAGGAGCTCGGGTTCATGTCGCCTGCGCGCGTGCCCGTGAAGGCGCTCGAGGCAGGAGAGGTCGGCTACGTGATCACCGGGCTCAAAGACGTGTCGGCACTCCGTGTGGGCGACACGCTGACAACTCGCGAAGGTGCCGCTGCCGAATCCCCGCTGCCCGGCTACAAGGACGTCAAGCCGATGGTGTTCGCCGGGTTGTTCCCGAGCGATTCCGACGACTACCCGGAGCTGCGCGATGCGCTCGAGCGCCTGAAGCTCAATGACGCCGCGCTCTTCTACGAGCCAGAGACGTCGCGGGCGCTCGGCTTCGGGTTTCGCTGCGGGTTTCTCGGCCTCCTCCATATGGAGATCGTGCGCGAGAGGCTCGAGCGCGAATTCGACCTCGACCTGATAGTCACGGCGCCGAACGTCGCCTATCGCGTGCTCGAGCGCAACGGCGATTGGCGGGAGGTGCACAACCCATCCGAGATGCCCGCAGAGCTGGAGGATGTCGAGGAGCCATATATTCGAGCCTCGATAATCGTCCCGAAGGAGTACGTCGGCACAGTGATGGAGCTGAACAACGAGCGGCGCGGCACGTTCGATCACCTCGAGTACCTCTCGCCCGAGCGTGTCCATCTCACCTACGAGCTCCCGCTCGCCGAGATCGTGCTCGACTACTACGACCAGCTCAAGTCGCGCACGCGAGGGTACGCCAGCTTCGACTACGACCTTTCGGGTTTCAAGAGCGGAAAGCTGGTGCGGGTCGATGTCCTCGTTGGTGGCGAGCCGGTGGACGCGCTCTCGCTGATCATCCACCGGGAATTCGCATACGACCGTGGCCGACTGCTCGTCGAGAAGCTCCGCGCAGAGATTCCCCGGCAGATGTTCGACGTGCCGATCCAGGCCGCGATCGGGTCACGGGTGATTGCGCGCGAGACCGTCAAGGCACGCCGCAAGGACGTGCTCGCGAAGTGCTACGGCGGCGACATCTCGCGCAAACGCAAGCTGCTCGAGAAGCAGAAGAAAGGCAAGAAGCGAATGAAGCAGGTCGGTGGGGTAGAAGTGCCGCAGGAGGCCTTTCTCGCCGTGCTCAATCTCGACGGGGACAAGAAGAAGTAGCGCATGGCGAGCGTCTCCGAGCCGCTCGTCGTTTGGATCAATGGTGCCTTCGGCGTCGGCAAGACGTCGGTCGCCGGGGAGTTGGTGACCTTGCTTCCGGGTGCGATTCTGTTCGACCCGGAGCCACTCGGAAGCTGCTGCGGATGGTCATTCCCGGTGACGAGCAAACCGACGACTTCCAGGACATCCCTGCGTGGCGGGAGCTCAGTCGCGACGCAGTCGTTTCGCTCTCGCGGACACGCCGGGGAGCCGTCGTGGTCCCGATGACGCTCGTCGATGACGTCTATTTCGCCGAGGTAGTGGGTGGGATCCGCGCTGAAGGCGTGAAGCTCGTGCACGTTGCACTCATGGCGCCCGTGGACGTGATCACCGAGCGGCTTCGTTCCCGATCCGACGCCGAGGAGTGGGCGGTCGAGCGGGTCGAGCGTTCTGTGGTGGCGCACAGAAACGCCTGTTTCGCCGAGCACATCGACGCAGCGAGCGCCACACCGATGGAGCTCGCCGCGCAGGTCGAGCGTCTCGCCGGTGGCGCCGTATGATCGCGGGCGACGGCGCGCTACCCGCCATGGAAGGAGGGAGCTCGTCCGGGCGTGAAGGCGTGATGAGTCCTGCGGAGGACGTCCGTCATCTCTACGTCCACCTCCCGTTTTGCGTTCATCGCTGTGGCTATTGCGACTTCGTCACCGTCGTAGGTCGGAAGGATCAGCACGCCGCATATGTCGATGCACTGCTGCTCGAGCTCGAGCGCAACGCAGGTGTACTGGCTGATCCCGTTGCGACCGTCTTTGTCGGCGGTGGCACGCCCACGTTCACCGAGCCTGAGCCGTTGCGCCGCCTGCTCGCTGCACTGCCGGCCGCCTCGGAGGTTACGGTCGAGGCGAACCCCGAAACCGTCACGCCCGCACTGGCGGAGCTGCTGCGCGAGTGCGGTGTAACGCGCATCTCGCTGGGCGCTCAAACGTTCGCACCCCGGCTCCTCGAAGTCCTCGAACGTGTTGCCGGACCAGACGACGTCCGATCTGCCGTTCATACTCTCCGTGATGCCTCATTCGACAACATCTCTCTCGATCTCATCTACGGGATCCCGGGCCAGGAGCCCTCCGATCTCGATCATGATCTCGCTGAGGCGCTGGCACTCGAGCCCGAGCACCTCTCCCTGTACGAGCTCGAAGCAAAGCCCGGAACACGATTTACACATGCGTGGGGTCACGAGCTCGGGTTTCAAGCCGAGGCGATGGAGGGGTACTTCGAGCGTGTCGTCGAGACGCTGACGTCGTCCGGCTTCCGGTGGTACGAGACGGCGAACTTCTGTCGTGCCGACGAGGAGGATGAAGGGCGGGATCTCCGCGCACATCACAACCTGGGCTACTGGC
This sequence comes from uncultured Thermoleophilia bacterium, assembly GCA_963784945.1. GTDB lineage: Bacteria > Actinomycetota > Thermoleophilia > Gaiellales > Gaiellaceae > Gaiella. Next base: position 165,180 of record CAWATN010000017.1, read on the forward strand.
AGGGGCGGGACTACCTTGGTGTCGGGATCGGGGCGGTATCGACCCTCGGTGAGTTACGCCGTCGGAACAGCCCTTCGATCGGGCGCTACGTTGCCGCGCTCGCGGCGGGCGGTGAGCCCCCATGTGAGCTGGAGCAGCTCGATGGTCGCACGAAGGCGCAGGAGCGCATCATGCTCGGCCTGCGCCTCGACGAACCGCTCCAACTCGCCGGGCTGGAGTCGGTCATCGATGCCTCCGCCCTTGAGCGGATGGTGCTCGGCGGCCTTGTCGTCAGCGACTCTGGGTCTCCCGAGGCACAGACGCTCGCGCTCACGCAGCGCGGTCGATTCCTCGGCGGTGGAGTAACCGCGGAGCTCCTCGCGTGACAGCTCCTGTCCCGCCCCAATTCCATGGCTCAGATATCCCGGGCGAGCTGAACGCCGAGCTGGCGCCGCGCCGGCCGAACGGCGACGGCCGGGTACGATCAGGGAATCATGGAGCTCTCCTCCCGCAGGCGCGAGATCCTGCGGCTGGTGGTCGAAGAGCATGTCGCGACCGGCCAGCCCGTCGGGTCGAAATCGCTCGTCGAGCGGGATGGCATGGACGTGTCGTCGTCGACGGTGCGTAGCGAGCTCGCCGAGCTCGAAGCAATCGGGCTCCTGACGCATCCCCACACCTCTGCAGGACGCATTCCGACAGAGAACGGCTACAGGATCTATGCCGAACAGCTCGTCGAGGCGCTCGATGGGAGGCCCGAGCGGCAGACGCCCGCTGTCGCCGCCGTCCGGAGTGAGCTCGAGGCCGCACTTCGGTCGACGACCGAGACGCTCTCGCAGGCAACACGCCTTCTTGCTCTTGTTTCGGCACCGGCGCTCGAGGCCGCATCCGTCAGGCACGTCGATGTGCTCCAGCTGCAGCCGCGAGCAGTGATCGTCGTCGTCATCAGCTCGACAGGCGGCGTCATGAAGCGGGTGCTCGAGTTGGAAGAGCCGATTGATCCTGGCCTCGTGGACTGGGCCTGTACCTATCTCGAAGAACAGGTGGTCGGACTGCGCCTCGGCTCGGCGACGCTGCGCCGGCGACTCGAGGACCCTGCGCTGCCAGTTCGCGAGCGCACGTTCCTGAGTCGTCTCCGGACGGCCTTTGTCGACGCGGTCGCAGACGATGGCCCTCAACTCTACGTCGGCGGAGCCGCCGGCCTGCTCGGCGATGCCCGTGGAGCTGAGCTAGAAGCCTGCCAACACCTGCTCGACGTGCTCGAGCGGCGTGCGGCGGTCCTCGAGCTCCTATCCGACGCTCTCGATCCGCGCCGCACCGTTGTTCGCGTCGGGCCCGAGGTCGACGGCGGGCAACTGCATGACGTGTCCTATGTCGGGGCGAGCTACGGGATCGCAAGCCGCTCGCTCGGCTCGGTGGCACTCCTCGGGCCTCTCCGGATGGACTACGAGAAGGCGATCCGCGCGGTGCGGGCAGCCGCTTTTGAGCTTTCGCGCCTGGTGGAGGACGTCTACGAGGACGAGTAGGCGCCGGCGTCACGGTGCGCGGGCCATCCACGAGTGCAGCCACCGGATCCATGTCGAGCCGCTGGTTCCCGTTCCTCAGCCCGAGCCGAAGCCGGTACCCTCGAACACCTGATGGCGACGGCCGAGCGCGACTATTACGAGATCCTCGGCGTCGAGCGGGGTGCGCCAGACGCAGAGATCAAGCGCGCCTTTCGCAAGCTCGCTCGTGAGCTTCACCCCGATGTTTCAGAGGCTCCCGACGCGGAGGAGCGCTTCAGGGAGGCAGCGGAGGCGTACGAAGTGCTCTCCGATCCGGAACGACGCGCAACCTACGACCGCTACGGACGTGAGGGTCTCCGCGGCGGAGGTTTCACGCCCGCCGATTTCGACCTCGGAAACCTTTCCGACATCTTCGGAGCCTTTTTTGGCGAGTCGCTCTTCGGTCAGGCAGCTCGCCCCGGAGGGCCTGGTCGCGGAGGCGACGTCTCGGCGAGCGCGGAGATCTCACTGGCGGCGGCGTTCACCGGAATCTCCGTCAACGTCCAGACCCGCGTTGCGCAGGCGTGTGAGACGTGTGACGGCAGCGGCGCCGCGCCGGGGACGGCTCCGGTCACCTGCGACCTGTGCGGCGGGGCTGGGCGCGTCCAACAGGTCTCTCAGAGCGTGTTCGGCCAGTTCTTGCGTAGCGGCACGTGCCCGCGTTGCGATGGGCTCGGGCGGACAGTCGAATCGCCGTGTTCCACCTGCGAAGGCATTGGCCGAACCCTGCACGACCGCGCGCTCGACATCGACATCCCTGCGGGCATCGACGACGGCCAGCGAATCCGGGTGCGCGGCGAGGGGCACGCAGGCTCGCTTGGCGGCCCCGCCGGCGATCTCTTCGTTCAGGTTCACGTGAGGCCGCAGCAAGGCATCGAGCGCGACGGCGACGATCTCCACACCGCAGTCGAGTTGACGATGACGCAGGCCGCGCTCGGTGCCTCACTCTCGCTTCCCGGTCCAGCAGGCGACATCGAGGTCGAGATCCCGGCCGGCACCCAGCCTGGGGACGTGCAGGTTCTTCGCGGCGAGGGCATGCCGTCACTTCAGGGGCGCCGGCGCGGCAGTTTTCACCTGCATGTCCGCGTCCATGTTCCGCGCCGCCTCGACGAAGAGCAACGCGCCCTGGTCGAGCAGCTCGGAAAGGCACTCGGCGAGGAGCCCTACGGTAGTGACGGAGACGATGGTGGCTTCTTCGGGCGCATCAGAAACGCGTTTCGTTGAGCGCCGAGTCGCGGTTGTACACCGTCGCGGTGCTCTGGCGGAACGACGACCTCGTACCCGAGACCAGGGCTGAGCTCGATGCCCTTGCGCGTAACACGCCGAACAGGCCTCGTCATTCCGGTGCCCGTGGCGGAGTTCGTCGCCGACTTCCGACTCCGCCACGACGCCGTTGCGGTCGCGAGACGGATCCATATCACCGTCCCGTTTCCGTTTCGCAATGCTGCAGCGGTGGACGAGGGACACCACGCCGAGCTCACCGCTCATTTCGCGAACCTCGAGGGCTTCGAGGCCGAGTTGACAGGCGTGGGTCTCTTCGCCGGCTATGTCTGGCTCATCCCCGAGCCGCGCGATCGCTTCGTCGGCCTGATCAGTGCAACGTGTGCTCGCCTTTCGGAGTATCCGCCGTACGACGGGGATGACCGCGACCCGGAGCCGCAACTGACGATCGCTGCGATTGCCTGCGATGACGACGTCGAGCGGGTCGCGGGCAGGGCTCGCCTCGAGCTCGCGGCAGGGTTGCCGTTCCGGTTCGTCGTGGACACCGTTGCCCTGCTCGAGGAATGCGCCGACGGCACCCGGCAAGAGTCGGCCCGGTTCGGGTTGGCGTGATCGACCGCGTCGTCTGCGCGTCTGTGCGTGTCCCCCTCGCGGAATCGGAGGAGGCGCGGGCGATAGCGCTCGATCTCGTCCCGAGCGGTTTCGCAGAGTCCGAGGACAGCGAGACGCTGACTCTGGCGTTGTACGTGGGGGAGACCGCAGTCGAGTCGATCAGGGCGGTGTTTTCGGACGTGACGGTCGCGCCGGTCGCGCCGGGCTGGGAGCACTCCTGGCGTTCGTTCCATCGTCCCGTTAGGGCCGGCGGTCTCTGGATCGGAGCGCCGTGGGAGCAGCCCGATCCAGGTGAGCTGTCCGTCGTCATCGATCCAGGTCTCGCGTTCGGGACGGGGGCACATGCGACAACGCGACTGTGTATCGAGCTCCTGGCGAAGTCACGACGCGGCTCTCTGCTCGACATCGGCTGCGGTTCCGGAGTGTTGTCGATCGCGGCCGCGCGTCTCGGATTCAATCCGATTCGCGCTGTCGACAACGACCCCATTGCGGTCGAAACGGCGACTGCGAACGCCGACGTCAACGGCGTCGAGATAGAGGCTTCCGTCCTCGACGGCGAGTTCGACGCGCTACCGACCGCCGACCTCGTCGTCGCGAACGTCTTGATTGCCCCGGTCGAGAGAATCCTCGAGCGACTCCAGGCGCCGGCGGTGATCACATCGGGATACCTGACGACCGACAACCCCGTCGCACCGGGTTGGACGGGCGTCGACCGGCTCGAGCTCGACGGCTGGGCAGCGGATCGCTTCGAGCGCCACTAGGCGGCGTCGTTACGACAGCGTGGAAATCGGCACGACGGGATCGTCGACCCGGATCGTCCCGTTGCCGATGATGTCGGCGCGAAGGCCGCCGCGGTGCACGAGTCCCAAAAGCACGCCCGGCGGAGCGAGCCGTTGCAGATGTGAGCACGGCTCTGCGAGACGGCGACCGACGCATTCGACGTCGCCGATGCGGAAGTGGTGACCGACGAGCGCGTTCAGCCGTACGCCGCGAGTGACGACGTTCCGTCGGGCATCCTCCCACGTCACCTCGACGCCGGCGGTCGTGAGTGCGTCGAGCGCCTCGACCTCGATCAACGTCAGCTCGTAGCCGCGACCGCTTCCCGAGAACGTTCCTGCTCCATCCGCGTAGCGATCGCCAATGAGACCTCGGCCAGCGACGGCATCCGCCGCGGCGACACGATGCAGGGGCGCCTCGGCTGACGGCGCGAGTAGGAGCGCAACGACGGCGCCGGTCCTGCCACTCGGCTCCCCGTAGGGCTCCACCGCATCGAGGCCCAGCTGGAACGGCGCTACAGCAACCGCTTCGGCGATCGACCCGCTCGCCGTGAGCCCGGAGGGGTCGAGGATGCTGCCGGACGGGACGCCGAACATGAGGACTGCGTCCCGATGCCCTTCTGCGTCGTCGAACGCCGCTATCCAGTACCCGGGCCAGGAGAAGGAGTGCGGCTCCTCGATTGGCACGAGGCCGAGATTCCGTCCCGCGAGCCACTGACGCCAGAAGACGTCGTGGTCGCCGTCAGGCTGCGGGAGCTCCTGCAGCTCGAGGCCGAGTGCCTGGGCGAGACAGCTGCGAAAGCCGGGTTCGGAACCAATCATCGTTGCAAAGCGTAGTGCCCGTGCCGGCGCCCGGTGCGTCATCCTGTCCGCAGCATCTAGGCTCCCAGATCGATGGCCACCTTCACGACCCGTTTCCTCGGTTGCAAGGTGTCGTTTGCCGATGAGCAGGCGATCAGAGAGCGCCTGCTCGCCGATGGGCACACGGAAGGCAAAGGCACGGCAGACGTCGCTGTGATCAATACCTGCTGCGTGACGAACGAGGCCGTGTCGAAGTCGCGCCAGGCCGCCGCTCAGGCCGCCAGGAGCCACGAGCGGGTCTACGTGACAGGGTGCGCCGCCAACCTCGCCGGAGATCCATTCGCGGGCCTCGCGGGCAACATCAGCGTCGTCTCCCGCCGCAGCGAGGACGTTGCCGACGCGATCGCGGGTGACGTCGGCGCGATCGGCTGCGTTCAGGCGGAGCACCGCCTCGACCGTGTCCGAGCGTTTGTGAGAATTCAGGACGGTTGCTCGTTCTCGTGTGCCTTTTGCGTGATTCCACTAGTCCGCGGCGCGACACGGAGCCGTTCCGCCGCAGCGGTCCTCGCAGAGATCAGGCGCCGCGCAGCGCAGGGCCACCGTGAGGTCGTGCTCACGGGTGTCAACCTCGGCTGCTTCCGCGACCGGGCTGCCGGGGTGACCCTGGCGGGGCTCATCCGAGAAGCGAGCGCCATCGAGGGCCTGGACCGCCTTCGTCTGTCGTCGATCGAGATCAATCACGTCACCCACGATCTGATCGACGCGATGCGCGAGTCGCCCATCGTGGCGCGCCACTTGCACGTGCCGTTGCAGTCGGGTGACGACGCTGTCCTCCGAGCAATGGGACGGCGTTACACGATCGGAGCGTACCGCTCGCGGCTCGAACCACTCGTGGACTTCAACCTCACGACCGACGTGATCGTCGGCTTCCCCACCGAGGACGATCGTGCGTTCGCGAACACACTCGCAGCAACTGCCGACACCGGGATCACCAAGGTGCATGTCTTCCCCTACTCGCCTCGCCCGGGCACGCGCACCGCCGCCCACGACCCCGTTTCGTCTTCGATCAAGAAGGAGCGGAGTGCTCGGCTTCGCGCCGCATCGGACGCGGCGTGCAAGGCACGCTGGCAGTGTCGGATAGGTACCGAAGATCTCGTGCTCGTCGACCGACCCGGCCTCGGCTACGCCGACGACTACACACCGTGGCTGGTCGATGCCCCGGTGGGTGCGATGGTGCCGGCGCGCGCCGTCGGCGTGTCCGATTCAGGGGTGGTCGCAGTTGCCATCCAGTAGTTCCACCTGCCTGTTCTGTCGGCTCGTCGACGATGGCGACCACGTCTATGAAGCCGATGGTTTCGTCGCAATCCGGGATATCGCGCCCGCGGCGGAGACGCACCTACTCGTTCTGCCGGTGCGGCACGTCGATACGTTCCGTGACATCGACGCCTTTCCGGACGAGGAAGCCGGCCGGATGCTGCGGTTCGTAGCCGAGGTGGCTGCAGCGGAGGGCTGCGAGGACTACCGCGTGATCGTCAACGTCGGGCCGGGCGCGGGACAGACGGTGTTCCACCTCCACTGGCATGTGCTCGGTGGGAAATCGCTCCCCGGAGGCATGCTCTGAATGGGTGCACCGGAAGCCAATACCGGGCAGACTGTCACCGTGCACCTGATCGCCACCATCGAGGACGAGCTCAAACAGGCGCGACTCGCGCGTGAGAATGACCGCCGCGACGCGCTCACCTTGATACTCGCGAGCCTCCGATCCGCGGAGAAGGATCTGCAGCGTCCGCTTTCGGAGGACGAGGAGCTCCAGGTCCTACAGCGCGAGCGGAAGAAGCGGGTCGAGGCGTTTACGGCATTCGAAGCCGCCGGCCGTGACGAGCAGGCGGACAAGGAGGACTTCGAGCTCGAGGTGCTGGAGGAGTTCATGCCGGAGCCGCTCTCCGAGGACGAGCTCGACGAGATCGTCGACGACGTGATCGCCGAGGTCGGAGCGACGTCACTGCGCGATACAGGGCGTGTCATGGCGGATGTGATGGCGCGCGTCTCGGGTAAGGCCGACGGCTCGGCCGTGAGCCAGATCGTCCGCGAGAAGCTCGCGTGACGGAGGCCGCGATGGAAGAGCATATCGCGGCCTCCGCCACGCGTTGTTTTCTGCAGGCTTCGCCTGATCCTGAAGCCGGGAACCTACGGTTCCCCGTGACCCCTCCCTCGTAGGGTCGGGAGGGTTGTGTTAGCGCGCGGGTGCGGTGACAGGCTCTAGTCTGTCTCTCGGGTTTCGCCTCGAGGGTTGATCGATTCAGGTTGGAGCATCGATCCTGGAAGCCGGGACCCCACGGTTCCCCATAGGCGCCTCGTTCCTGACCGGCGCGCTGCGCTCGCGACCGAAGTACGCTCTCGAGCCAAGACCCCGAGCCCGGAGGCGCGCCCTATGCCACCCGAACGCCCCCAGATCGACAAGCCCGAAGGCGACATCCCGTTCGACCTCCAGATCGAAGACATCGTCGTCGGCGAGGGTGCGGAGGCAACGAGCGGAAGCAAAGTCTCGGTGCACTACTCCGGAGTCGCATTCTCGACGGGCGAGGAGTTCGACGCTTCGTGGAATCGCAATGAGCTCTTCACCTTCAAGCTCGGCAAGGGGCAGGTCATTCCTGGCTGGGACGCAGGTGTGCAGGGCATGAGGGTCGGCGGGCGTCGCAAGCTGACGATCCCGTCCGCGATGGCCTACGGCGCCCGGGGCGCCGGCGGGGTGATCGCACCACACGAGCCGCTCGTGTTCGTGGTCGACCTGCTATCGGTGGACTGAGATCCGCACCGCCGCGTTGAACCCGGCGGGCACGGAACGAGCCTCGAGCAGCGCGCATGGTGGAGGCACTCGAAGCACGTCCAGGCCCGTATGCAAGAATCGCGACGTGATTCCAGAGGCTTCGTATGAGACCACTGCGGAGGGAACCGTTCCCACAGGCGAAGGCTGGTTCGTTCTCAATGCCGCCGACGCTCTCTGGTTTGAGGGCGACTTCGGGGCGTTCACACGCTTCGAAGCCTCCGTGCCGCGCTTTCCTGACCTCGGCGTCAATATCGGCGTCCTCGCACCCGGCCAGCCCGCCTGCATGTACCACGGCGAGGACGAGCAGGAGGACTTCCTCGTGCTCGCGGGTGAGTGCCTGCTCCTGATCGAAGGCGAGGAGCGTCTGCTCAAAGCCTGGGACTTCGTCCATTGCCCGGCATGGACGGAGCACGTGTTCGTCGGCGCGGGAGATGGGCCGTGCGCGATTCTCGCGATGGGGACACGGACGGGGGGAGACGTCATCTATCCCGCTACAGAGCTCGCCCAGCGTCACGGTGCCGGTGTCGAGCGGTCGACGCCCGACCCGCAGGAGGCGTACGCTGGTTGCGCCGCCGACGTTCCCATTCCGTACCGCCCCGGCTGGCTCCCCGGCTAGCCTCCAGGACGCCGAGATCCGGGAGTAGCTCGCCGTCCCGAAGCGTGCCCGCCCGGATGCCGCCCTCGAGAGCGTCGCACCCGACCCCTACACTGGGCGGCATGCAAGACGTCATCGTCGTTCCGAATGAAGTTGCCGCCGAACTCGCCGGTGTGGCTGACGGCGTGCTCGATTCGCTCCGGGAGCGCCTCGGCTGCTCGATCTCACTTCGTGGGAACAAGCTCACGCTCGACGGCGAGGGCGGGCGTGTTGCGGAAGCGCGAGCGGTCGTCGACGAGCTCGTGGAACTCGTCGAGGGTGGCCACGCGATCGGTCCCGATACGGTCGGTGCTGTCGCCGCCGCGCTCGACCAGGCGGCGGACATTCGCGACGTGTTCGAGGACGTCGTCTGGCGCCACCGTGGCAAGACGATCGCCCCGAAGACCGTCACCCAGAAGCGGTATGCCGACGCGATCCGCTCGAGCACAGTCACCTTCGGGATCGGCCCTGCCGGCACCGGCAAGACGTACCTTGCGATAGCGCTTGCTGTTGCCGCGTTGAGCGAACGACAGGTCGGCCGGCTCATCCTCACTCGTCCCGCCGTCGAGGCGGGAGAGCGGCTCGGCTTCCTGCCGGGCGACATGCTTGCGAAGGTCGACCCGTATATGCGGCCGCTCTTCGACGCGCTCTACGACACGATGGATCCCGACAGGCTGTCCGCCTACATGGAGCGCGGCACGATCGAGGTGGCGCCGCTCGCCTTCATGCGCGGCCGCACGCTGAACGACTCGTTCATCATCCTCGACGAGGCACAGAACACGACCCCCGAGCAGATGCAGATGTTCCTGACGCGCCTCGGGTTCGGCTCGAAGATGGTCGTAACGGGTGACATCACTCAGATCGACCTTCCACGCGAGCAGGCTTCTGGCCTGATCCAGGTGCGCGACATCCTCCGGGAGGTCGACGGAATCGGGGTCGTCGAGTTCGGGCACGAGGACGTCGTCCGGCACAAGCTCGTGCAACGGATCGTCGAGGCGTACAAGCTCTACGCCGAAGAGACCGGCACAGCCCGCAAGAAGTGATCGAGATCGAGGTCGACAACCGGAGCGGCATCGAGGTCGACGCCGCCGGTGCGGTGGCCCTTTCTCAGCACGCGCTGGCGCAGGAAGGAGTTCGTGCCGCAGAGCTTGGTATCTCGTTCGTCCCGCCCGAGGAGATCCAGGCCCTGAAGGCGCAGCACCTCGGAATCGACGAGGCAACCGACGTCCTGTCGTTCCCGATCGACGGGCGTGACGAGTTGCCAGAGGGCGTGCCGCGGGCGTTAGGTGACGTTGTTCTCTGCCCCCAGGTCGTCGGCGACGAGTGGCGGTGGCCGCTCGTGCACGGGATCCTCCACCTTCTCGGCTTCGAGCACGGAGACGCGATGGAGCACCGGGAGCGCGAGATTCTCGAGGCGGCGCGTTGAGCCCTATCCCCGGTCGTCGCCCACCTTCGATCCTCGAGAGCTTCAATGTCGCCTTCGAAGGGATCATCCACGTTCTCCGCACTCAGCGGAACATGCGGATTCACTTTCTGATCGCAGTCACCGTGCTCGTCGCGGCACTCGCGGTCGACGTGTCCAAGATCGAGCTGATCGTTCTCCTGCTCTCGATCGCGTTCGTGCTGATCGCGGAGATGATCAACACAGCGGTCGAGGCCGCGGTCGACATCGCGTCGACGTCGTTCGATCCGATGGCGAAGCTCGCAAAGGATATTGCCGCCGGTGCCGTCTTGATTGCTGCGGTGAACGCCCTCGCCGTCGGCTACCTCGTCTTCTCGGGTCAGGTGGCAGACCGGTCGAACGACTTCCTCGACCGTCTCTCGAAGACCCCCGCAGAGCTGACCCTCGTTGCGTTCGTCATCGTCGTCGGGCTCGTCATCTCGATGAAGGCGCTCTCGGGGCGTGGCACGCCGCTTCGCGGTGGGTGGCCGTCCGGGCACGCGGCCGTCGCCTTTGCAGGCTGGATGGCCGTCACGCTCACGCTTGACGGGTCGGAGCACCGTTTCCTCGTCTCCTCTGTTGCCTTCATCATGGCGTTACTCGTCGCTCAGACCCGGGTCGAGTCGGGCGTCCATTCCAGCCTCGAGGTGCTCACCGGCGGTACCCTCGGCGCCATCGTGGCACTCGTCATCTTCCAGGTGTTCTCGTCATGACAGACGAGGAGCTGCTGGCACGTGCAGACGAGGTCGCCTCGCGGGCTTATGCGCCATATTCCGGGTTCAACGTCGGGTGTGCGGTGCTCACGCTCGACGGCGCGGTGATCGAGGGCGTCAACGTCGAGAATGCGGCCTATCCGCTCGGGATCTGCGCCGAGCGAGCGACATTCGGGCGCGCGATCGGCGAGGGCTATCGTCCAGGAGACTTCACGGTCGCCGCGATCACCGCCTCGCCGTGCGGGGGCTGCCGGCAGTGGCTCGTCGAGATGCAGGTCGAGCGTGTCGTGTTCCGCAACGGTGGCCGACTCGTCCGGATGACGGTCGACGAGCTTCTGCCGGAGCAGTTCGACGCCGGCGACCTCTGATGAGGTCAGGCTTCGTCGCGGTCGCGGGCCGCCCGAACGTCGGCAAGTCAACCCTCGTCAACGCACTGTGCGGTGACAAGGTGGCGATCACCTCGAACGTCCCCAACACGACCCGCCGGAGGATCTTCGGCGTTGCGAATGGGCCGGACTGGCAGCTCGTGCTCGCCGATCTCCCCGGCTTCCAACGCCCCATGGATGCGTTGACCGAACGGATGCAACACACGGTCGACTCGTCGTTCGAGGACATCGACGTCGTCCTGCTGGTCCTCTCGGCGCGAGACCGGATCGGCGCCGGCGATCGCTACGTCGCCCGCCGCGTCTTTGCGCTCGGCATCCCGGTGATCATCGCGCTGAACAAGATCGACCGGCTCAAGCTCGGGCACGTTGCCACGCAGATGAAGGTGGCTGCCACGCTCGGTGATTTCCACGCACTGCACCCTGTGAGTGCGGTGACGAAGGACGGTGTCGGAGAGCTACGGGGAGACCTCGTTCACCTCCTGCCGGAAGGACCGCTCTACTTCCCGCTCGACCAGTCCACCGACCTCACGATCGAGAACCGTGTCGCCGAGGTGATCCGCGAGAAGGCACTGCACCTCACCCGCGATGAGGTGCCCCACGCGATCACCGTGGTCGTCGAAGAGATCGGCGACAAGGTCGTGCAAGCGTTCCTGCTCGTCGAGACCGAATCACAGAAGGGGATCCTCGTCGGGAAGAAGGGTGCGATGGTGCGCGAGATCGGCTCGCGTGCGCGACCGGAGGTCGAGGCGCTCGTCGGGCATCCTGTTTTTCTGGAGCTGATGGTGCGAGTGCGTTCGAAGTGGCGTCGCGACCCGAAGATGATCGAGCGCCTGGGGATGTAGCCAGGGCTCGATGGCCGTCTCGGTCCGCCGGAGAACGGCACCGGCTCCAGAGGTCGCTGGCCAAAGCCGCGCAAGTCAGGCGCCAACACGCGATGACCCACGCGGCTGAGCATTTCCACCTGCGGCCGCCACATCCGACTGTCCGCGATGCCGGCGTGAAGTAACAGGACGTTCCCCACGGGAGCAGTGCGGCGCCTAGTGATTGTTCTGCACGTCGGGCGCGATTCTGAGGATCACTCGTTCCGATGTGATGTTGCCGGGGTCGAAGTCGCGGCCGCGGTATTTCTGTGAGAGCGCGTCGATGTGCGCGCGAGCCTCCGGGCCGAGCACCTTCTCGACGACCGCGCCACGCACCTCGGCGTATGTGTACGGGTCGTCCTTCTCCCAGATCGTCACCGTGACCCGGGGGTCACGCTCGATCGCCTTGAACTTCGCACGGTGAACCTCGGTGTTGATCAGAACGTGGTCGTCGTCGGCGTCGACCCACATCACATGCGTCATCGCGGCACCGGATTGCAGGTTCACGGTCAGAGCGGCGAAGTTTGCCGCCTGCGCGAGCTCGCGCACCATCGAGGCGACCGCTGCCATCGTCTCAGTGGCTGTCGTTCGATTGGTCGGCGTCGACTCGCTCGGCGAGTGCAGTTGCGACCTTGAGCCAGAGCTCAGGCACCTTGTCGAGCAGGTCGAGGAAGGCTTGATCCGAAATCACGAGCACGTCGAGAGGCGTGGCAGCGGTGACCGTGGCAGTTCGAGGCGTCTTCGAAAGCAGCGCCATCTCGCCGACGAAACTTCCCGGTCCGAGGGTTGCGATCTTCCGTCCTTTCCGTCGCACCTCGACTTCACCGCTGACGATGACGAAGAACTCGCGGCCGCGTTCGCCCTCCTGAATCAGCACCTTGCCCGGCCGGAGATCGACTTCGTCGGCGATCTGGCTGATGCGTTGCAGGTCCTTCTTGGAGCAATGCGCGAACAGGGGGGTGCCCTTGATGAGGTCGAGCTTTGCGTCTTTGCGGAGAGCCATGCCGAACACTCTATTACGGACCGCCCGGGAGGCAACAACCCTGTGGAAAGTCCGGGGCTAGACTTGCCGACGATGGCGCAGGCTGAGCTGCTCCCGCGCGACCTCGAGCTGCCGCTCGACCTGCGGCTGCCACGCGTCGGTGCAGTCGATGCCGTCGCGCTCGAGGCGCGCGCCGGCGAGCTCGCGAAGCGATCGATCAAGAAGGGATCGAAGCTCGCCGCGCTCGATCTTGCGATCAGGATGATGGACCTGACGACGCTCGAGGGTGCCGATACGCCGGGCAAGGTCGCGGCGCTCTGCGCGAAAGCGATCCGTCCGGACCCGGCGGACGCGTCGATCCCCTCGGTCGCAGCCGTGTGTGTCTACCCAAATCTCGTTGCCGTGGCGAAGCGCCGGCTGGCCGGCTCGGGTGTCAGGGTTGCGTCCGTCGCGACCGCCTTCCCGTCGGGTCAGTCGCCGATCGCAGTCAAGCTCGCCGACGTCCGTGACGCGGTCGCGTTGGGAGCGGACGAGATCGACATGGTGATCGACCGAGGCGCCTTCCTCTCGGGACGGTACGCGAAGGTCGTCGACGAGATCGTCAGGGTGAAGGAGGCCTGCGGTCGCACGCATCTGAAGGTGATTCTCGAGACCGGCGAGCTCGGCACATACGACAACGTGCGGCGCGCGTCCCTGCTCGCCGTCGCTGCCGGCGCCGACTTCATCAAAACGTCGACGGGGAAGGTGAGCCCAGCTGCGACGCTCCCGGTGACCCTCTGCATGCTCGAGGTGATCCGCGATGTTCACGACGAGACGGGCCGCGTGGTCGGCATGAAGCCGGCCGGTGGAATCCGAACCGCGAAACAGGCGATCCAGTACCTCTGCATCCTCAACGAGACTCTCGGATCCGCCTGGATGACGCCCGAGCTGTTCCGCTTCGGTGCGTCGTCACTTCTCAACGATGTGCTCATGCAGGTTCGGAAGCAGCGCACTGGTGCGTATCAATCTGGCGACTACTTCACGATCGACTGATGGCTGCGAGGCCCCCTGCTGCACGTCCCATCCCCTCCCCGCTCGAATGGGAGTACGCGCCTGCTCCAGAAGCGCGCGACATCCTGTCACTCGACGATCGCTATGGCCTGTACATCGGTGGCGAGCACGTTGCACCCCGTTCGCGAAGGTGGTTCGCGACGATCTCGCCCTCGACCGAGGAACACCTTGCCGAGGTTGCTCTCGCCGGCCCACGCGATGTCGACCTTGCGGTTCAGGCTGCCCGGGGAGCGTTCGAGGGAGCGTGGTCGGCACTCCGTCCGGCGGAGCGCGCCAAGTACCTGTTCCGCATCGCTCGCCTGATCCAGGAGCGTTCCCGTGAGCTCGCGGTCGCCGAGTCCCTCGACGGCGGCAAGCCGATCAAGGAGTCGCGTGATGTCGACATCCCGCTGGCGGCAGCGCACTTCTTCTACTACGCGGGGTGGGCGGACAAGCTCGAATATGCATTCCCGAACCGCAAGCCACGGCCCCTGGGGGTTGCGGGGCAGATCATCCCGTGGAACTTCCCCCTGCTGATGCTCGCCTGGAAGATCGCTCCCGCTCTGGCCTGTGGCAACACCGTTGTGCTGAAGCCCGCCGAGACGACACCGCTGACGGCGCTCATCTTCACCGACATCTGTCGGCAGGCGGCGTTGCCCGCGGGTGTCGTCAACATCGTCACCGGCGACGGCTCGACCGGGGCTCACCTCGTCAAGCACCCGGACGTCGACAAGCTCGCGTTCACCGGCTCGACCGAGGTCGGGAAGGCGATCCGGCGTGAGCTCGCAGGCACCGGTGTGAAGCTCACCCTCGAGCTCGGGGGCAAGGCCGCGAACATCGTCTTTGACGACTGCGCGCTCGATCAGGCGGTCGAAGGGATCGTCAACGGGATCTACTTCAATCAGGGCCACGTGTGCTGCGCGGGTTCGCGGCTTCTCGTCCAGGAGTCGATCTACGAGCCGCTCGTCGCCAAGCTGAAGCGTCGCCTACGCACGATCCGCGTCGGTGACCCCCTCGACAAGAACACCGACCTGGGTGCGATCAACTCGAGGATGCAGCTCGAGAAGATCCGCGAGCTGGTTGCGAGCGGGGAGGACGACGGTGCTGACATCTACCAGCCGCCGTGCCGACTGCCCGAGAAGGGCTACTGGTTCGCGCCCACTGTCTTCACGAATGTGGCGCAGAGCTCACGGATCGCGCAGGAGGAGATCTTTGGCCCCGTTCTGTCGGTCATCACGTTCCGCACGCCCGATGAGGCCGTCGAGAAGGCGAACAACACGCCGTACGGCCTGTCGGCCGGCGTCTGGACGGAGAAGGGATCGCGCATCCTCTGGATGGCCGAGCGGCTGCGGGCCGGGGTCGTGTGGGCGAACACGTTCAACCGCTTCGATCCGACGTCGCCCTTCGGCGGCTACAAGGAATCCGGCTTCGGTCGAGAGGGCGGTCTGCACGGGCTCGAGCCGTACCTGAGGTTCGACCGATGAGCAGGATCGCCGTCCGCAAGACCTACAAGCTCTACATCGGCGGCGCCTTTCCACGCTCGGAGTCGGGCCGGACGTACGAGGCCGAGGGGCAGAATGTTGCTCGCGCCTCACGCAAGGACGCGCGCGACGCGGTCCAGGCAGCGCGTGCCGCGTTTCCGAAGTGGGCAAGCGCGACGCCCTACAACCGCGGCCAGGTCATGTACCGCCTCGCCGAGATGATGGAGACTCGAACCTCCGACCTGGCCCGGGCCTGCTCGGGTCGGCGCGAGGTGGGACGCGCGATCGACCGTGTCGTCTGGTACGCCGGTTGGGCCGACAAGCTGCCGCAGGTGCTGGGCGGCGCGAACCCCGTCGCGGGGCCGTACTTCAACTTCACCGTTCCCGAGCCGACCGGCGTCGTTGCGGTTCTCGCGCCCGACGCACCTGCCCTCGAAGGGCTCGTCTCGCGAATCGCACCCGTGATCGTGAGCGGGAACGCAGCTGTCGTCGTCGCGTCGGAGACGGCACCGCTTGCGGCACTCGAGTTCGCCGAAGCGGTAGCGACGTCGGACCTCCCTGGAGGCGTCATCAATCTCCTCACCGGGTTTCGCGCCGAACTGGCCCCGGTTCTCGCCTCGCACATGGACGTGAACGCGATCGATGTCACCGGCGCCGGAGGAGAGACCGCCGAGCTCGAGGTACTCGCCGCCGACAACGTCAAGCGCGTCGTCAGGGCAAGCAGCGAGCAGAGCCCGTGGGAGATCTCCGCCTTCCTCGAGCTGAAGACCGTCTGGCACCCGGTAGGCACCTGAAATGCGACGGTGGAAAGCGCGTAGCGAAGCATTTCAGGTGCCCACCGGATGCATGTTTGTTGCGCGCTTCGCGCGATCCTGAAGCCGGGAACCTACGGTTCCCTGACGATCCCTCCCTCGTGAACCATTCGCCCGGTGACAGGCGTAAGGGCTGTTTGTCGCATCGACCGTCCCGGTCACCCGAACTACGCGGGGACTGACGCTGCGACCCGCTTCCTGCGCTTCCGCTGGGCGATGACGCCGACCGCTCCGGCGAGGGCCATCGACGAGAAGACGAGGGTCAGCGCCTGCGCAACCCAGTCCGTCGCCGTCGCGAGGCCATACATCGGCAGGAACGCCAGCTCGGCTGCAGCGAGCACCCCGACCAGGACGGCTCCCCTGACCTTTCCGCGCCGCAGCCACGCTGCCCCGCCGAGAAACGCAGCGGCGAAGACCAGCGGAGCGATCGTCTCACCGGGGAAATCGCTCAGGAACGCCGCAAACAAGATCTCGCCAAAGCCCATGAATACGCCTCCGGCAATCGCGACTTTCGTCCACGTTCTCGGCTCTGGTTTCATCGATCCATCTCCTTCGGTTTGTTTTCCGCGACGGGAGTCAACGTACGGGCCTTATGAGCCGGGGGCGTCGCGCCGTCGTCGGAACCGCATCTCATCCCCTGGTCTGATTTCGGCCGCGCTCGCGACCCGACCTGGGGACGATGCGCATCGTCCCGTACGGGGGTACCGTGGCGGGATGAGAGAGCTCTCGCTGCCGGATGTCGACCCCGTCCGCGTGGACGGGGCCGTTGCGCTGGGCCTCTTCGCCCTCGCGCAGGTAGAGCTGTGGGTCGTCGGCTCGATCCCCGGGGCGTGGTGGCTTGGCCTGGCGGCAACGGCAACCGGCACGCTTCCGGTTGCAGCCCGGCGGGCGCGGCCCCTACTTGCGCTCGCTCTCGTCACGGCGACGATCGTGATTCTCAACGTCAGCGCCGGCCCACCGAGTTCGGTCGCGTTCGTGGTGGGGTGGATCTGCACGCTCTACGGGTTGGCGGTCTGGGCCGGCCGGCGCAACTTCGTGATCGGGTGCGGAACCTTGTTCGGCGGGATCAGCGTCGCCTCGATCCAGGAGCACGCGGGTGTCGCCGGGATCCTCGCGTTTGCGGGGATCCCGCTCTTCGCGATGGTGCTCGTCCGCCGCATCGTCCACGAGCGAGACGCCCGAGCCGACGCGCTCGTCGCGCGCGCCGACACGCTCGAGCGCGAGCAGGAGTTACGCCTCCGGGAGGCGGCGGAGCTCGAGCGGTCGACGATCGCCCGCGAGTTGCACGACGTGGTTGCTCACAAAGTCAGCGTCATGGTCGTCCAGGCAGGCGCTGAGCGGAGCATCCTCGATTCCGGCGCTACCTCCACCGAGGAGACACTCCGCACGATCGAGACGACCGGGAGAGAGGCGCTCGTCGAGCTGCGACGGCTGCTCGGCGTTCTCCGAAGCGGGGAGTCGGAATCACGTGCCCCACAGCCAACGCTCGAGGACGTCGACGCGCTCGTGGCCCAGGTTCGCGATGCAGGCGTCGACGTCGAGCTGCGCATCGAGGGAGAGCGGCGCCGGCTCGCCCCCGGCGTCGAGCTGTCGGCGTTCCGGATCGTCCAGGAAGCGCTGACGAACGTTCTCAAGCACGCGGGCGGGGCGCACGCGCTCGTAGCGCTCCGCTTCGAGGGGGCAGAGCTCGAGATCGAGGTGCGAGACGAGGGTGGCGTCGAGCACGCCCCCGGGCCGGGGACGGGTCACGGATTGCTCGGGATCCGTGAGCGTGTCGCGCTTCACGGGGGCCGCGTCGATGCAGGACCTACAGGAGATGGCTACACGGTGCGGGCGTGGTTGCCCGCGGGCGCATGACGCTGCGCCTCCTGGTCGTCGACGACCAGGCGCTCGTACGGGCGGGGTTTCACAAGCTCCTGGAAAGCGTCGACGACTTCGAGGTGGTAGCCGAGGCAGCCGACGGGGCGGAGGCCGTCGAGCAGGCGCGGCTCTGGCATCCCGAGGTGATTCTGATGGACGTCCGGATGCCCGTTCTCGACGGGATCGAGGCGACCCGCCGGATCCTGGCCGAGCCGGGGTCCTTGGCCCGGGTGCTGGTGCTGACGACGTTCGGCCTCGACGGCGTCGTCTTCGAGGCGCTCCGCGCGGGTGCCAGCGGCTTCATGCTCAAGGACGCGCCGCCGGAAGAGCTCGTTGCTGCGGTCAGGGTCGTTGCGTCGGGTGAGTCGCTGCTCGCACCGGCCGTGACGCGGTCGGTCGTCGAGGAGTTTGCTCGCCTGTCCCCGCACCCGGTTGAGGCCCCGGTCGGCCTCGACCGCCTCACTCCTCGCGAGCGCGAGATCCTCGAGCTGATCGCGCGGGGCCACTCGAACGGCGAGATCCGCACCGAGCTGGTTCTCAGCGAAGCGACCGTGAAGACGCACGTCACCCACATCCTTGCCAAGCTGGGCCTTCGCGATCGCGTCCAGGTGGTGATCTTCGCGTACGAGGCCGGCCTGGTCGTCCCTGCCAAGCGGCGCTGATACGGTCGCCGCTCGATGAGCTTGCTCCCTTACCCCGACGCCGTCCACGAGTCGCCGCTCGCCGTCGACCCGCGAATCAGGCGTTTCCGCTGCGAAGGCGAGGTCGACACGTTCGTCGTCGGGACCGAGCGATGGCTCGTCATCGTCGATACGCACAGCACGCCGGCGCTTGCGCGCCAGCTCGCGGCGCAATGCATAGGGCCAGGCGATGCGCAGCGGCTACTCGTCGTCAACACGCACGCTGACTATGATCACGCATGGGGAAACCAAATCTTCGGTGGCCCCGAGGCGTCCTACCCGGCACCGATTGTCGGCCATGAGCTGTGCGCCGAGCGCCTCGCGGGCGATGACGGTCGCCTCTCGAGCGCGAAGCAGCGCGAGCTGCAGCCAGGACGCTTCGACGATCTCGTCCTCATCCCACCCGATCTCACTGTCGGCAACGGCGGCCTCACGATTCGCGGCGGCGATCTCACGCTCGTCCTCCTTCACACGCCTGGCCACACCGAGGATCATCTCTCGGTCTGGATTCCCGAGCTTCGTGTCGTCATCGCAGGCGACGCCGCCGAGCACCCTTTCCCCCACATCGATACGCCGGAAGGGATCGTGCGGGCGCGGGCCTCGCTTGCTCGGCTGCGGGCACTCGACCCGCTCTATGTTCTCCCGTGCCACGGCGACACCACGGATCTCGCCCTGCTCGAACGCAACATCGCCTATCTCGACGCCGTGGTCGCCGACCCGACGCTGCCACTCTCCGAGGCCGCCCGTATCGCCGGCCTCCGGGTTGACGAGCTCGAGCCCCTCTACCACGGGTTCCATGCGGACGCACTCGCGGCGAGTAATCAGTTTCCGGAGCGTTGAGCGACGCCGTCAGCGACTCGAGCCTCGGACGCTGGTTCCGCGAGGCCCGTCCGTCGCTCCGGCTGCATGGCGCGGAGTGTCCACGTGAATCGCCCTGGCCCGGTCACCACCAGGTCGTATGATCCGCGGAAAAGCAACGAGGGAGGCACCCATGCCCGTCGCGTTCATCCAGGAGTTTCCACTCGACGAAGGCGGCGACCGCAGCACCGCCAACTACGACGCGGTCACGCACCGTCTCAACGCTGAAGCCGACCGACCGCCTGGGCTCATCGTCCACTGTGCCGGCTTCGACGAGGAGGCCCGCGTCTTCCGGATCTTCAACGTCTGGGAGTCGGAGGAAGACGGACGGCGCTTCGAGGCAGAGCGGGTGATGCCAATTGTCCTCGATCTTGCCGCGTCTGGACAAGCGGGGCCGATGCCGAAGCGTGAGGGCTACTACGCGCTCCACCGAGCGATGAGTTGACGGACGGCGACTAGCGAAGCAGGCGATCCACCGCGCCGGCGCTGTCGCGAAGGCGCGCTTCCCGAGATCCCTCGAGGAGCAACCATGGTGCTCCGCTCTCCCGCGCGCGCTCGACGTAACACGCGTGCATCCACAGTCGCTGCCGGTCGAACTCGCGGATTCCGTCGTGTCGCCACGGCACGTCGAGTCCGCACACGAGGTAGAGGTCGTAGTGGCGTTCGAGGAGCTCCTGGAACGCGTGAGTCGGTTCACCCAGATAGACCTCGTGGAACACGGCCGTCGTGAACGCATCCGTGTCGCAGAACAGGACGCGTCTTGCCGAACCGGCAAGGCAATCCTCGTACCAGCACTGAATCCTCGCGATGTAGGTGAACTCCGAGCTCGTCCACGGCGCCTCCGGATCGCGCCCGAGCTCGGTGTAAGCGCGTCCGTACTCGGGGTTCCACGTGGTTCCGTAGGCTTCGGCAAGAGCGTCGGCGAGCGTCGTCTTCCCGGTCGACTCGGCGCCGAGCAGGCAGACGCGCTTGAGCTGCTCGGCCACGACTGCACCCTACGGAATCTGCGTCCATCCATCGCGCCGACGGTCCCTCCGAGTAGCATCACGATCCGTGACGGGTACACGACGGCTGAGCCAGGCAATCGCTGAGGGCGACGGCATCTCCGTGCTGGTGGAGGTTGTCGACGGCGCCGGTGCGACCGCGGCGGAGGAACAAGGCGCCGAGGGCCTTGTCGTCCACGCGCACTCCGCCACCTTGCGCGAGAACAGCCGCCTGCCGTTGCTTGCATTCGGTCCCGCGAGCGCCGGGGACGGCATCGACGCGTGGGTGGTGGATGTCGCAGAGCACGAAGACCGTCTCAGTGAGGTCGTCGAGGCGGCGCACCTGCGCGGTCTCGAGTGTGTACTCCTCGTGAGGGACGAGGATGAGCTGGAGTCCGTGCTGGAGCTGGTTGACCCCGAGATCCTGCTTCTCTCCGCCGAGGACGCCGACGACGGCCAGGACCACCTGGAGCGGCTGCTCGAGCTGCTCCCGGACATTCCGGTCGGGAAGCTCGTCATCGCCGAGCTCTCAGGAGCGAGCCGCGACGATGTGCTCGAGCTCGAGCGGGCCGGCGTCGACGCGGTGATCGTCGCCGGCAGCGACGTTGGGTCGCTTGTCGGTGACACGCTTCCCGACGTCTAGCGTGCCTCGTCCGGGGATCGTCCTGGCGGCGATTCTCGTGCTCGCCGCCGCTCTGCGTCTGACCGGCATCCGGTACGGATTGCCGCTTTCCGTTCTCAACCCGGACGAGTCGAGCATCGTCCCTCGCGCCTGGCGGATGGGACACGGTCATCTCGACCCGGGGTGGTACGACTACCCGTCGCTCCTGATGGCCCTGCTCGCGCCGGTTCAGGCGTTCTTTGGTGCCCCTGCCCTGGGTGCGGCACGTGGCGTCGCGGTCGCCGTCGGACTCGGAGGTGTCGCCGCGACGTGGTGGCTCGGGAGGCGCGCGTACGGCACGGCAGCGGCGATCGTCGGGGCTGCGGGCGTGGCAGTTGCAACGACGCACGTCGCGTACTCCCGCATGGCGGTCACCGACGTCCTCCTGTCGCTGGTGATCACATGCGTGCTTGCGCTTGCGGTCGAGGGGCGCATCGAATGGGCCGGTCTCGCCGTCGGCCTCGCCGCCTCGGCGAAGTATCCGGGCGTCATAGCCGCTGTGCCTGTGGTCGTCGCGGGGTGGGGAAGATGGCGATCGCTCGGTCGCGCGGCCGTGCTCGCCGTCGCCGGGTTCGTCCTGACGAGCCCTTTCGTCGTCATCCACGCGGGGTCGGCATGGGACGACATCTCGCGTGTCCAGCGTCTCGCACGCACGGGCTGGCTCGGGTTCGAAAACGACCCGATCACGCCTGTCGCCTACGTCGATCGCCTGTGGGAGACGCTCGGGCCGTTTCTCCTCGTGGCGGCGGTCGGGGTTGTCGCGGCTCTCGTACGTCGGACGCGTACCGATCTCGTGCTGCTCTCGTTCGCCTGCGTCTACTGGCTGACTCTGATGCCGCAGGAGGCCCACTTCGATCGCTACGTCCTCCCGCTCGTGCCTGTTCTTGCAGTCTTCGCGGGCAGTCTCGAACGTGCTCTACCGATCGCACTCATCGCGCTCGCCCTGCCGCTCGCCTGGAGCATTTCCGACGCACGCGAGCTCACGCGTACCGACACGCGGCTGCGGGCCGACGCATGGGTCGCGGCGAACATCCCCCGCGGCGACAAGATCGCCGTGGACCCCTCGACATTGCCACTGCCGGGCAGGGACGTCGTCCGGCTAGAGCTTCCCGGTCCGGGGCGCCCGTTCGATCCCGACCGGAATGTTGCGACGCTCCGTCGGAACGGCGTCAAGTGGGTCATCATCTCGGGCGCAGTCACCGACCGCGTCCTCAAAGCCCCCGACCGCTATCCCCGCGAGGCGGTGTTCTACGAACAGCTCGGCCATGGCAGCCGGCCCGTGCTTTCCATCTCCCCCGGTGACGACGGTCTCGCCGGGCCCTGGGTACGCGTCTACCGGCTCTAGAACGTCGACGTCAACCGAAGAAGGCGCTGGCCACCTCGTACCACTCGGGAGGAACCGTTTTGAGCTCGGCAGTGCCCTCTTCGAGAGAAACGTCGACGATCGTGTCGCCGTGCAGCGCCGCCATGCGCCCGTAGTTGCCTCCGTGTACGAGGTCGGCTGCCTTGAGCCCGAAGCGGGTCGCGAGCACACGATCGCGGGGCGTCGGAACTCCGCCACGCTGGACGTGGCCGAGCACGGTGACGCGAGTCTCGAAGCCGGTGCGCTCCTCGATCTCGCGCGCGAGCGCATCGCCCACGCCGCCCAGGACAACGTGGCCGAACTGGTCGGTCGGTCGGGCTTCACCGGCAACCAGCTTGCGCTCACCCGATGCGTAGGTCAGTTCGTACCCCTCACTCACGACCACGATCGAGAAGTCCTTGCCACTCTCGTGCCGCTTCGCGAGTTGAGCGCACGCATCCTCGACCGTGATCGGGTGCTCGGGAATCAGGATGGCGTCCGCGCCGCCGGCAATGCCGCTCATGACCGCGATCCAACCGGTGTGACGGCCCATCACCTCGACCACCATTACCCGGTTGTGCGACTCGGCGGTTGTGTGGAGTCGGTCGATTGCCTCCGTTGCGATCGTGACCGCGGTGTCGAACCCGAACGTGTAGTCGGTGCCGGAAAGGTCGTTGTCGATCGTCTTCGGTACCCCGACGACAGGGAAGCCGTGCTCGCGATGGAGTGCCGCGGCCACTCCCAGAGTGTCCTCACCACCGATGGCAACGAGGGCGTCGAGCTTCTCGGACTCGAACGTACGCAGGACGGACTCGACGCCACCCTCCACCTTGTACGGGTTCGTGCGTGTCGTGCC
Source organism: uncultured Thermoleophilia bacterium (assembly GCA_963784945.1). Lineage (GTDB taxonomy): Bacteria > Actinomycetota > Thermoleophilia > Gaiellales > Gaiellaceae > Gaiella. Next base: position 188,515 of record CAWATN010000017.1, read on the forward strand.
GAGGATCGTGCCTCCACGGGGAAGGATCCCCGAGATCTCGTGCCGTCCGAGCGGCGCGAAGACTCCGTCCACGAGCCCGCGCCAGCCTTCACGGACGGCGACCATCTCGTGGCCGTAGTCGAATGAGCGCCGCGAGACGGCCCTGATGACGGCGTTCAGCCCCGGGCAGTCGCCGCCGCCGGTGAGAATTCCTATCCGCACGCTGACTCCTTTCGATCAACCGACCGGTTTGTTCGACGCCGATACTAATCCAGGACTGGGTTGAGCGCGCCGGGGTCGGTCGTCGCGGTCGCCGCGGCTCGAGGTCGGGCCGAGCGTCAGATACACCTTCGGCTCAGAGGATCTTGGAGAGGAACTGCTGCGTGCGCTCGCTCTCCGGCGCATCGAAGAGCCGCTCGGGCGTGCCCTCCTCGATGATCTGCCCGTCGTCCATCATTACCACCCGATCGGCCGCAACGCGGGCGAACCCCATCTCGTGCGTCACGACGATCATCGTCATCCCGGCGTGCGCCAGCTCCTCCATCACGTCGAGTACCTCGCCGATCACCTCGGGGTCGAGTGCGCTCGTCGGCTCGTCGAACAGCATGAGTGCCGGCTTCATCGCGAGTGCCCGCGCGATCGCAACACGCTGCTGCTGGCCACCCGAAAGCTTTCCCGGGTATGTGTCGCGCTTCCCCAGGAGGCCGACGCGGCGGAGGAGCTCGTGCGCCTCGTCGATCGCTTCCTCCTTCGGGACCCCGAGGACGTGGATCGGCGCCTCGATCACGTTCTCGATCGCCGTCTTGTGCGGGAACAGGTTGAAGCGTTGGAACACCATGCCGATCTGGGTGCGCTGCTTGGCGATGGAGCGCTCGCTGTCCTCGACGAGCACTCCGTTCTTTTCCCGATACCCGATCAGATGTCCGTTGACCTCGATACGGCCACCGTCGATCTTCTCGAGGTGGTTGACGCAGCGGATGTACGTTGTCTTGCCGGAGCCCGATGGGCCGATGATGCAGACGGTCTCGCCCTTGCGGACATCGAGCGAGACGCCCTTCAGCACTTCGAGCCGGCCGAAGCTCTTCTCGACATCGACAGAGTGCACGACCAGATCCATCATGCGCGTCCCCGATAGCTCATTGCGAACGCGTCGCGGAGGCGTTCGCCTCGCGTAAGCGCCCCCTCCTCGCGCTCACTCGCTGCCAGCCTGTGCTCGATCCGGGCCTGGATGAGCGTCCAGATCGTCGTCAGCAGCAGATACCAGACCGCAACGGCGGCGAAGTATTCGACCGGCTTGAACGTCTGTGAGTATCCGATCTCCGCGTTCCCCCACAACTCGACGACACCGATGAAGAACAGCAGCGACGTCGTTTTGAGCATGTTGTTGAACTCGTTCCCGAGAGGCGGCACGATGACTCTCGCTGCCTGCGGCAGGACGATCCGCCGCATCGCGAGCCCCTGCGTCATACCGAGTGAACGCGCCGCCTCGAGTTGTCCTCCGTCGACCGAGTCGATGCCTGCGCGGATGATCTCCCGCATGTATGCACCCTCGTTGAACCCGAGCGCCAGGATGCCCGCGAACGCCGCACCGCCGAGGGTGAACGCGCCGAGATCGAGCGAGTTCGGGATCAACGTGACTCCGAACAGGATGTTGACGCCGAAGTAGACGAAGAAGATCTGCACGATCACCGGTGTGCCGCGGAAGATCCAGACGTAGAAGCCGGAAAACACCTGCAAAACGCGCAGGTGAGACGTCCGCATCAGGGCGAGCATGAGCCCGAGGACTACCCCGAGAACCTGGGCGATCACGGCTATGTAGATGGTCGCGAAGAGCGCCGAAAAGAAGGCGCCGTCGACACCGAAGATGCGGTCCCAGAACGTGTGCCAGTCGAACGCTGCAAGCATTTCCGGCGCTCCTCGCGACGTCTATCCGACTACCTCTTGAGTGCGAAGGCCCCCATCTGCCACTTGGCGAGGATCTTCTTCATCGTCCCATCGGCGTACATCGTGATCACAGCTTTCCGCACCTTCGGGATCAATGCATCGCCCTTGCGAATCGCGATCCCGACCGGGATCGGGTTGACGGGCGCGCCGGCAAACCCGAACGACGGATCGCGCTTGATGTAGTACGCAACGACCGGCGAGTCACCGAAATAGGAATCGACGCGACCCGTCTTCAGTGCGCTCGCTGCATCGGTGTCCTTCGGGAACGTGACGACCTTGATCGCAGGCTTGCCCTTTTTCGTGAGCAGCTTGCTCTCGGCGTCGAGGAACTGCTTGTTCGTCGTCCCGACCTCGACCGAGACGCTCTTTCCCGAGAGGCTCGTGAGGGTGCTGATCTTCTTCGGATTGCCCTTCTTGACCATCAACGACTGCCCGACGGACAGGTAATCCACAAACGCGACCTGCTTGCGCCGCTCGGCCGTGTCGTTCATCCCGCTGAGGATCGCATCGCACTTCTTCGCGAGAAGTGCAGCGATGATCCCGTCGAAGCCGGTGTTCTGGAACTTCGCGGTCGAACCGATGCGCTTCGCGATCTCGGTCCCGATGTCGATGTCCGAGCCGACCAATTTCGTGCCCTGGTAGAACTCCTCAGGCGGGTACGTGGCATCAGTACAGATCCTAAGCGTCGTCGCGGAGCGGTGCGCCGGTGCAGCAGCGACCGAGCCAACGAGCCCGAGCGCGATGAGCCCGGCAATGGCCAGTGTGAGCAAACGTGGTCTATTCATAGTGAGCATGTACAACCCTTTCGTCCTCGGAAGCCGGCTCCCGGCTTGGAACCGACCCAGGCATGGTAGGTGCAATCAACCGCGTCACGGCACGCTTTCGGTCGGCGGCTGAAAGAGTTCACTACGATGCCGAGCGGCGGCTGTGAGATTGGCCCGCGCTGGAAATCGGTCGGATGACGCACGGTGTACGTCCACGGAGGGTTCATCATCGGGAGGGCAGCGCGGTCCAAGCCGAAGTGGCGGAACTGGTAGACGCACCGGACTCAAAATCCGGCGCCCGAAAGGGCGTGGGGGTTCGATTCCCCCCTTCGGCATCGGAATGTCAGGTTTTCGGCCGGGCTTCCAGAGCTCCTAACCAATGACGGTTCGTTGGTCTGGCGGGCGGCGGCAGCTTCCGGTCCTTCTCGGGGCCTTGGTCGTGGCTGGGGTCGCTGTGGCGGCGCTTGGCTGCGGCGGTTCAGCGGAGGCAACGGGTTGCGGTCGAGTCGAGTTTCGCGGCACGGGAAACCCCGGCCTCGTCCTTGTTTCCGATCTGCCGCTTCAGGGGGCGTCGGCGCAGGAGTCGAGCGAGATCAACGAGGCGATTCGTGCCCAGTTCCAGGAGCGCGGATTCCGGGCCGGCGCTCATACGATCGGCTTCCAAGCGTGTGACGACTCGACTGCGGCGGCCGGTAGATCGGATCCGGGTCGGTGCGCGAGCAACGCGAACACGTACACCGACGATGAGAGCAAGGTGATCGGTGTGATCGGGCCGCTCGACTCGTTGTGCGCGACCATTCTCATCCCTGCGCTGAACCAGGCTCCCAATGGGGGAATCCCGATAATTTCGCCTGCCAACACCTACCCCTGCCTGACGCGCGGTGGGGCCGGCTGTGATGTGACCGAGCCCGGGAAGTACTACCCGTCAGACCGTCGGAACTACCTCCGCGTCGCTCCGAACGATGTGTTCCAGGGAGCGGCAAACGCCGAGTTCGCTCACGGCAGCGGAGTGAAGAGAGTCTTCGTTCTTCACGACAAGGAGGCCTACGGTGTCGGAATGGCCTCGAGCTTCCGGGCAGCAGCCAGATCCGTCGGGATCGACGTCGTCGGGTTCGAAGGGTGGAACCCCGCAGCGCCGAGCTACACGGCGCTGTTCGAGAGGGTCAGGTCGAGTCATGCCGACGCCGTCTTCCTCGGTGGGCTCGTCGACCAACACGGTGGCCAGGTGATCAAGGACAAGGTCGCCGTGCTCGGCCGAAACGTGGGGCCAGTCCGACTCCTTGCGTCGGACGGCTTCGCGACGCAGCAGACGATCGATGACGCGGGCGCTGCTGCGCTCGGGATGACCATCTCCGCCGTCGGCCTCCCGCAGCGCGAGCTCTCGGGCAAGGCGAAGCACTTCACCGAGATGTTTGCCGCCGGGGCCGGCCGGGGCACGAGGCCCAACCCAAAGGTGATCTACGGGGCGCAGGCGGCACAGATCATGCTCGACGCCATCGCGAAGTCGAACGGAACACGGAGTGACGTCACAGCGAAACTGTTCGAGAGCAAGGTGGCCGACGGGCTCCTCGGAACATTCGGGTTCGATGCAAACGGCGACCCCACCGACGCGACGGGCCCGGTGGTCGGGTTCACGATCCTTGCGGTGGGCCGCGCGTTGAAGGTCGAGACGACAGTCGTACCCGAGGGCGCCATCGTCAGGGCCGCCGCGGGCGGCGGGTAGCCGCCGTCGCGGCCAATCGTCGACTCCGCGATTCCGGGCTCACCCCGTCGCGTCACCGACGATCAATGGGACGTATGGCGGGGCGAGCAGAACGCCGGCGCGGTGGCTGCCGCCGGCGACCCCGCGCGCCATTTCCACCGCAGTCGAGATGTTGTGGGCAGGCACGAGCCCGAGCGCACGGGCGGCGCCGGCATCGCGGCAGCCGGCGACGAGCACTGTTCCTGCGCGGGCAAGGGCAGGTGCGCATGAAGCCCAGTCGACGTAGGGCAGCAGGGGATGAGGCGTATGTCCCTGACGATAGGCGCCGAGAGAGCGAGGGTCTGTCGCCGCCAGGCTGCGAGCCGCGTCGAGCAGATCCTGCGTCCCCCCTTCACGCAGGACATGGAAGAGATCGCGATATGGCGCCTCTGGGCCGTGGCCGAACGTGCGACGCAGGTCGTGCAGCAGCACAACCGTGCCCCCGGCGCGCAGAGGCGATGCGTCCCGCCAGAGCCGGAGAGCGTGGCCGAGACCGGCTGCAGCAGCCGTGATCGGGTTCAGCGGTTCGCGTGGTTTGTGAGGCGACGTCCACGGCGACGGCACAATGATCGTGTCGAGTTGGCCGGCGAGGTGGACGCCGCGGAGCGAGATCCCACGGAGCAACGCCTCGGCATGCGAGACGGCGGGAGGTCCCGCGAGGACAGCGACGGCATTGAGCTCACGTCCGAGGTGCTGAAGCGCCAGCTCGCGAATCGCCCCGGGTAGCCCGTTGGCAAGACGGCGGAACGGCGAGCGGGCGAGTGCGGCGATCGCATCCGGCGACGAGGGGTAGCCGCGATATCGGCCCGTCAATCGTGGGTGGTCGAGAACGATCGAGACGCCGATCAGAGCTGTCTGGCGAGCGAGCGCGGCCGACACCCGTCCTGCGAGAACCCCGGTCGGGGATAGCGAAGGCGCGAGCAGCGACGGTGCCGGCGCAGCGGACGAGATCGTTTCCGCCCCACAGGCACCGAGCAGCGCGCAGGCGCCACCGCGTTCCGACGTCTCGGCGGCGGTTACGCACACGACCAGATCGGCTTCGAGGAGCGTGCTGTTGATGGCCACGTTCGCGCCTCCGTCCATCGCCAGCGGGAGAAGGTCGGCACTCGATGCATCGTGAACTGCGACCGTCCCTCGGAAGTCTCGCGCCCGCGTGGGACGGAGAATCCCCTCGAGCTCGCGGCGACCTGCCCGACGCTCGAGACCTCCGGCGAGAAAGATCGTATGCCGCTCGGCAGGCATTCCGAGCCGCTCGAGCTCGTCGATGACCGCCGCGATCGCCTCCTGGCGCGGGTCGCTGTGTGCGCCGGGCACGGGCAAGGAGCGGGGCTCGACGACGATTGCCACGCGGCCACCGCGGGTTGTGAGATCTGCGAGGCGTGGGCCGGAGAGGGGATAGCGAAGCGCTTCTCCGACCGCAGCGGCGACATCGCGCAGTGGGTCGATCGGTGGTGGTGGCGGGAGCAGGACGGCGTCGTCGCTTATCGTTGCGAGCGAGACTCGCGAGCCCGAAAGGAGGGGTATGCGAGCCACAGCCCTATCCAAGCATCAGCCGCGTCGTGCAGCGCGGAATTGCCTCAGGTGATCGAGCGGAACAGCCGGAAGAACGTCGGCCGGTAGCCGGCCCGAGGCCACGCGCGCGATGAAAGAAGGTTTGTCATCCTCCAATCGGTCACGACGGCGTCGCAATCCTTGGAGCGAGACCAGCCGAGTATGGCTTGTGAGAGCGCCTGCCCGATCCCTGCGCCTCGGGCCTCGGGCTCGACTACGACAAACGCGAGTAGCGCGGCACCGTGTGGCCGGGCAAGGCCACTGTGGGCGCTCGAGTGGTCGGCGGGGCAGCCGAAGGCAGCTCCGACGATACGGCCATCGAGCTCTGCGACGAATGCACCATCGTCTCCGTCATCGAATCCTTCGGTCCACTCGGCGCGTGCCCCCTCGAGTGTCCAGACACCCTTGCCGGCGGTGAAACAGGGCGATTTCGCCTGGTGCGCCGGAAGGAGCCCATCGAGGAGTGCGAGTGCATCGATATCGTCGCGGGTCGCCAGACGTACGACGACGCCGTCTGGGGATCTCAGGGCCACCGACTGTGGCACCTCGCGGACCGCGTGAACATGCTGCTGGCCGAACCCAACCCTGAACCACGCATCGATTGTCGCTGCGTCGCTTGCAGGAACGATGGCGTAGTGCGACGTACGTTCCTCGTCGACCCAGCGTGCCGCGGCGAGCGCGTAGAGGTCGCGAACAACCTCTGGCTCGTCAGAGGCGTGGCCCGCGAGCTCGACCCAGACATTCGGTCCCCACGTCGGGTCCGCACGCGGAGTGCCGAGCAGATACCCGACGGTGACGTCTCCTCGGGTCGCAACCGCGCCAGAAGAGTCGTCAGCCATCAGCTCCTCGATCGCGACCCGCGCGACGCTGGGTCGTTCGAACTCCGCCGGCATGCTTGGCTCGAACGTGCGCTGGGTCGCGTGGCGCCGCGCGAGGAGGTTCGCGGCATCGTCGAGGAAGTCAGGGCCGAACGGGTGGATCTCGAGGCGCGTCATCGGGCGAAACCGTAGCCTGCCGCTGTCCTCGATGGGTCGATCCTGCATAGACTCGGCCCGTGGCCCCGAAGACGATTACGGGTGCGGAGCTCGAGCTCGACGACGGCCCGGCCCGCGACGCCGAGCTCTTTCTCGTCGACGGTAACAACCTCGCATATCGCGCGTTCTTTGCGCTTCCGGAGGAGCTCGCAACGAGTGACGGACTGCCGACGAATGCGCTTCTCGGCTTCGGGAACATGCTGTTCAAGCTCCTCGCCGACTACAAGCCGCACGGCGTCGCCGTCGCCTGGGACACGCGACCGACCCATCGCGCAGCGATCGCCGAGTCGGTCGACGTCGTCTACAAGGAAGGCCGCAAGCCGATGCCTGAACTGCTCCGCGAGCAGTTCCCGTACTTCCGGCCGATCGTCGAGGCCTTCGGATATCGCAACCTCGAGTTCGAGGGATGGGAGGCCGACGATGTGATCGCCACCATCGCGACCCTTGCAGACAAGGCGGGGGTGAAGACCTGTGTCGTCTCCACCGACCGCGATGCCTTTCAACTGTGCTCCGAGAATGTGACGCTGATGATGACGCCGCGCGGCGTCTCCGACGTGAACGTCTACACACCGGAGCGCGTCGAGCTTCGCTACGGCGTCCGACCGGATCAGGTACCGGACTTCATCGGGCTCAAGGGCGACACTTCGGACAACATCCCGGGCATTCCGGGGATCGGTGACAAGACGGCGGGTCAGCTCATTGGCCAATACGGATCGCTGGAAGAGGTCATTGCCCACGCCGATGAGCTCTCCCCGGCACGCGGCAGGTCGGTTCGTGAGCACGCGGATCAGGCCCGGGCGTCGAAGGTGCTCGCAACGATGCGCCGCGATCTTCCGCTCGATGTCGACCCGGCCGCCCTCGTCTCGGGACCTCCAGACCGCTCACAGCTGAAGGAGATGTTCCGTCGCTTCGAGTTCCGCGGGCTCCTCAACCGCGTCGACGAGCTCGACGCTGCCGTGCCGGCCCAGGAGCGCCCGCGGCTCGAGGGCCAGGCGGTCGCGTGGCATGAGGGGGAGCTCGGCGGCGTGCGCGGCCGTGTGGGGGTCGCAATCGAGCTCGACCGGATTGCGGTGGCATCCGACGAAGGCGTGCTCGTCGCCGCGTGGGAGCCGACTCACGCTCGTCTCTTGCAGGAGATCGAGCTCGTGGCGCATGACGCCAAGGCGCTGCACCTTCCGTTTGCTCCCGTCGACGACACGATGATTGCCGCGTACCTGATCGAGCCCGGTCGCTCCGCATATCTGCTCGACGATCTTGCGGCCGAGTACGGCGTCGAGATCGACCCCGAACCGCCCGCCGAGGAGACGACGGCGACCCTCGTGCGACACGCCGAGGCAGCACGGCGGCTTTCGGTCCCGATGCGTGAGCGCCTGGCCGAACGTGGCTCCCTCGACCTCTACGAGCGCATCGAGCTCCCGCTCACGGCGGTCCTCGCTGCGATGGAGGATGCGGGCGTCAAGATCGACACCTACCGCATGGGTGAGATCACAGCCCGCCTCCGCGATCGTGTGGAGGAGCTCGAAGCTCGCGCGACCGACCTCGCGGGTGAGGAGTTCATGCTCGGTTCGACACAGCAGGTTGCCCGAATCCTGTTCGAGCAGCTCGGGCTCGAGCCGGGCAGGAAGGGCAAGACCGGATACTCGACCGACAGCAGGGTCCTACGGGGGCTTCGGGATCAGCACGCGCTCGTCCCGGTAATCGAGGAATGGCGTGAGTACTCGAAGCTGCTGAACACCTACCTGCTGCCGCTGCCCTCACTCATCTCGGAGAGCGACGGTCGCCTGCACACGACCTTCAACCAGGCTGTGGCCGCAACGGGGCGCCTTTCGACGACGAATCCAAACCTTCAGTCGATACCGATCCGAACCGACCTCGGCCGCCAGATCCGCTCGGCGTTCATAGCCGAGGAAGGGCATCGGCTGCTCTCCGCCGACTACAGTCAAGTCGAGCTCCGAATCCTTGCGCACGTCTCCGGCGAACCCGTTCTCCGCGAGGCGTTCGAGAAGGGAGAGGACATCCACACCCGGACCGCGGCCGAGGTGCTCGGCAAGGATCCGGCGACGCTCACGCGCTCCGAGCGCGACGTGGCGAAGATGGTCAACTTCGGGATCATCTACGGCATCTCGTCGTTCGGCCTGGCCGAAAACCTCGAAATCCCGCGCGACGAGGCGCAGACGTACATCGACACGTATCTGGCCCGATTCCCGCGCGTCCAGGAGTTCATCGCGCGGACGATCGCGCAAGCTGCGGCCGACGGCTACGTGACGACACTCCTCGGTCGCCGCCGCCCGATTCCTGAGCTCCGGGCCTCGAACCGCCAGACCCGCTCGTTGGGGGAGCGTCTCGCGGTCAATACCGTCATGCAGGGCACCGCTGCAGATGTGATCAAGGTCGCGATGATCCGAACCCACGACCGGTTGCGAGCCGAGGGGCGGCGGGCAAGCCTCGTGCTTCAGGTGCACGACGAACTGCTGCTCGAGGTACCCGAAACAGAGGTGAGCGGCGTCAGGGAGCTCGTGCGGTCCGAGATGGTAGGCGCGTACCCGCTCGACCCGCCGCTTGCCGTCGAGGTCGGTGTCGGGGACAACTGGGCCGACGCGAAGTAACACGAGTGCGCTACCCGCCGGGCGGCCTGAGGGCGACTGCCCGCAGTCGGAAATTCGCTGATTCGTCGCTATACTCCACGCTCGCCCATGGCCCAACAACCGACCGAGAGCACCCCTATGTCCACTATTGAAGTTCCCGTCCTCGCAGACGGCGTCTGGATCGTCGGCCCCGATGGGGAGCTGATCCCGGATTACGACGCAACCTTCCCCACGATCAACGAGGGAGAGGTCGTGCACGGCACCGTCGTGCGCGTCGACAAGGACGAGGTGCTGGTCGACATCGGCTACAAGTCCGAGGGCGTGATCCCGGTCTCCGAGCTCTCGATCAGGCGCTCGGTCAACCCGTCCGACGAGGTGTCGCTCGGTGAGGAGATCGACGCGCTCGTGATGACGAAGGAGGACGCCGAAGGGCGGCTCATCCTGTCGAAGAAGCGCGCCCGCTTCGAGCTCGCCTGGAAGGCGATCGAGGCTGCAGCTGAAAGCGGCGAGGCTGTCAACGGCCGAGTGATCGAGGTCGTCAAGGGTGGTCTCATCCTGGATCTCGGTGTGCGCGGGTTCCTGCCGGCATCACTCGTCGACATCCGGCGTGTCCAGGATCTCGACGAGTTCACGGGCAAGGAGCTCCGTTGCAAGGTGATCGAGCTCAACCGCTCGCGCAACAACGTCGTGCTCTCGCGCCGCGCCGTCCTCGAGGACGAGCGGAAGGAGATGCGTCAGGGAATTCTCGACCGCCTCAACCCGGGCGATGTCGTCGATGGGCAGATCTCCAACATCGTCGACTTCGGCGCCTTCGTCGACCTTGACGGAATGGACGGCCTGATCCACATCTCCGAGCTCTCATGGAGTCACGTCAATCATCCGTCCGAGGTGCTCGAGATCGGCCAGACGGTCAAGGTCAAGGTGCTCGACATCGACCGGGAGCGCCAGAGGATCTCGCTCGGCCTCAAGCAGACACAGTCGGATCCGTGGCAGCAGGTGCTCGAGCATTACCACGAGGAGGACGTCGTCGAGGGACGTGTCACGAAGGTCGTGACCTTCGGCGCCTTCGTCGAGATCCTGCCCGGCGTCGAAGGTCTCGTCCATATTTCCGAGCTCGCTGCGCACCACGTCGAGAACCCGCGCGAGGTCGTCTCACAGGGCGATCCGGTCAACGTTCTGATCCTCGAGATCGACGGTGACCGCCGGCGCCTGTCGCTGTCGTTGAAGCGAGTCGAGGAGGGTGTCGAGCCTCTCCCGCGTGCCGACGGTGGCGAGTCCGTCCACCTGACGCCGAACCTGCGGCTGTCCGAGGAAGCGTTCCCTGCCGGAGCGGAGGAATTGGCGGGGGCGGCTCTCGCGCTGGACGACGAAGCCGGCGAGCTCGCTGCGGAGGCAGTGCTGCTCGACGCTGACGCGGTCGAATTGGCCGAGGCGGCGCTGGAGCTCGACGCGGACGCGGTTTCGCTGGCCGACGAGGCTGTCGCAGTGGAGGAGCTTGCGATCGAGCTGGCCGACGAAGCCGAGCTGGCGGGCGAGGTGGCAGTCGAGCTCGCCCAGGAGGCGGTTGTCGCTGAGGCGATCGCCGAGGAGCTGGCCGAGGAGGCGCTCGAAGCCGACGCAGCAGGCGACCACGAAACGGCGCTCGAGCTCGCCGAAGAGGCACTCGAGGCAGACGAGATCGCGGTCGAGCTGGCCGACGAGGCTGTTGTCGCGGCAGAGGTCGCCGCCGAGCTGGCCGACGAGGCCGTCGTCGCGGACGAGATCGCGGTTGAGCTCGCCGAGGAGGCAGTGGTCGAGGAGGCCGTTGCGGAGGAGCTTGCTGAGGAAGCTGTCGCCGAGGAGATCGTTGCCGAGGAGCTTGCTGAGGAAGCCGTCGCCGAGGAGATCGTTGCCGAGGAGCTCGCTGAGGAAGCCGTTTCCGTCTCAGCCTCTAAAGAAAAGACCACGTAGACCCTTGTCGCACCCGGTCGCGGTTGCGATCACGGGAGGGATCGGCGCCGGCAAGAGCACGGCGCTCTCGGCTTTTCGGGTCCATGGAGCCGCGACGGTCTCGAGCGACGAGATCGTCCATCACCTCCTCGACACCGACCTCGACGTACGGGCAGCGCTCGTCGAGCGCTTCGGCGTCGCCGTCCTCGGCGAGGACGGCACACCCGACCGAGCGCGGATTGCGGCGATCGTGTTCGATGATGCCGAGGCCCTGGCGTTCCTCGAAGGGCTTCTTCATCCACTCGTCTCACGCGAATACCTGACTTGGCGTGACCAGCTAGCCCAGCTGCCGGACCCGCCGAGCGTCTGCGTCACGGAGGTGCCCTTGCTCTACGAGTCGGGTGGCGAGGCTCGCTTCGACCGTGTCGTCGTGATCACGGCGCCGCGCCAGCTTCGCGAGCAGCGCCGTCAGGTGCCCCTCGACAACCGGGACGCGCGGCTCCTCGATGATCGTGAGAAGCTCGAGCGGTCGGATTATCACTATGTCAACACCGGCACGTATGAGGATCTCGACGCTTGGGTCGCGGGCGTCATGGCGGAGCTGACGAACGACGAATCGTGAGGCGCGTTGTCGTTCTTCTCGCGGGAGTTGCGGTGCTCGGAGCCGCGGTGTTTGCGCTCAGCCGGCACCAGCCCGACTTCGTGCAGCGCATCCGCTACCCGCTGCGTTACGAGCAGATCGTGCGTGGACACTCGGAGAACTACGACCTGGACCCGGCACTCCTTGCTGCCGTGATCTATACCGAGAGTCGCTTCAATGCGAGAGCTCGATCGGATGCGGGCGCAATCGGATTGATGCAGCTACTACCGGATACCGCTCGTGGCATCGCCGTCCGGACGGGCGGAAGCGCCTTTGTCGTCGACGACCTCTACGTGCCGGAGCTGAACGTCCGCTATGGCGCCTGGTACCTGCGCAACCTGCTCAACCGATACGGGGACGAGCGCACAGCGCTCGCCGCCTACCACGCCGGGCAGGGCAATGTCGACAGCTGGCGGAAGCAGGGGGTCGGGATCCAGTTCCCCGAGACGCGGAGCTACGTTGCCAAGGTCGAGCGCGTCAAGGAGATCTACACGCACTCGTATGCGAAAGAGCTCGGGCTCCGCTAGCGTGACCCGTGGATGGCCGACCCGCGCGACCGCGAGTACGCAGAGCTCATCGTCAACGGCTGTCTTGGCGTGCAGCCGGGCTGGCAGGTAATCGTCGGTGGCAACCCGCGAGCCCGACCCCTGCTCGAGGAGGTGTGCGGTGCAGTGGCGCGCCGCGGCGCTTACGCGCTGCTGCGGGTTTCCTTTGAATCGTTTCTGGTCCAGTCGCTCAACTGGGTTGCAGACGCACCTCTCGAGTTGCTGACGCAGCCGGCAGCGCTGTTCGTCAGCGAGCTCGAGACGACTGATGCGCTCCTGTACGTGTCCGCGCCAGACAACACGAGGGCCGGAGCGAGCATCGAGAGCGAGCGCATCGGCGCTCTCCAGGCCGCGTATCGACCGGCCAGCCGCCGCATGATGAACCACGACATCCCCTGGGTCGCGTGTCAGTACCCGACACCGGCGCTCGCGCAGGAGGCGGGACTCGGCAGCGAGGAGTTTTCCGACCTGCTGTACGGGGCCGTGCTCCTCGACTGGGCTGCCGAGGGCGAGCGGATGCGTGGGATCGCCACTCATTTCGACGCTGCTTCCGAGGTGCGCATCGTCGGCGAAGGCACCGATCTTCGGCTCTCGATCGAGGGGCGCTCCATGCGCGTCGACGCTCTTGGCGCCAACCTTCCCGGCGGTGAGTTCTTCGGCTGCCCGCTCGAGGACTCGGCGGAGGGCGAGATCGCGTTCGCCGACTTCCCCGCCGTCTATCGCGGCCGCGAGGTCACGGGAATTCGGCTCCGATTTGCCGGAGGCACTGTCGTCGACGCCTCCGCGGAAACGAACGAGGCGTACCTGATCGAGACACTCGACACCGACGAGGGGTCGCGCCGTCTCGGTGAGGTCGGGATCGGCTGCAATCCAGGCATCACGCGCTACATGAAGAACACGCTTTTCGACGAAAAGATGAACGGCACCGTCCATCTCGCCCTCGGCAACAGCTACACCGACCTGGGAGGCGTGAACGAGTCCGCCATCCATTGGGATCTCGTCAAGGATCTGCGCCCGCAGGGCTCTCGGATCGAGCTCGACGGCGTCGTCGTGCAGAGCGACGGCGGCTGGTTGGTGTCCTGAGATCCTGCGCTGAAGGAGCGTATCGCAGGATCTCAGGACACCAACCAGCTGATGCTTTCTGCGCGCTTCGCGCGATCCTGAAGCCGGGAACCTGCGGTTCCCTGTGACCCCTCCCATGTAGAGGGCAGGCTACTGCGCAGCTACGGGGGGCTCCAGCATGTGGTGCCAGAGGTTGTCCAGCATGCGACGGATGGGCCAGAGCGTGACCGAGCCGCCGAAATCGAGAACCCCGGCGGCGAAGACCCGGGCACCGGAGGCAGTCTCGTAGTAGGACATTTCGGCGCTGAGTCCCGGTCCGAAGAGGTCCGGGATCCGTGCGATGACCGTCGTACCCGGCGGCGAGTCGACCGTCACCGCATCGATCTCGATCCCATAGCCGCCCACCATGTCCCCGATCGTCGAGCCGTTGCCGAGCCCCGTTCCTTCGAAGAGCCACGGCACCGCCTCTGCTGCCATGACCTCGAACACGCCCTGCCTGGTGCCATCGTCGTTCGCGCGATACTGCACACCGACGAGGCGCGCCTCGGGCCTGCCGTCATTCCGCCAGAGCTTGATTCTCCGCATCGTCGACTCCTGCTTCTCGACCTTCCAGAAGAAGTTGTTGGCCGAGAGGAAGACGATTCGGCCACCGAGGTCCCGATAGCGCTCGACGACGTCGTACGCGTGCCCGGTCATGTACTCGCTGTGGCCCGGAAAGACGACGAGGTCGTAGAGGGCACGGAGCTCGTCGCCCGACCCGAAGGCCTCGAGATCGTCGTCGGCCACGACGTCGGGCGTCTTCCCTGTCCACAGCAGCCACTTCAGGAAACCCAGGTCGTACCGCTTGAAGCGAGGCGGAACACCACGGTCGCGATATGGGCGATCGAGTTCGACCGGCGGGCTCCCGCCGGCGTACCAGGTATCACCCCAGCCGTCCCCGTCGCGGTCGTAGAAGTTGTAGGCCTGCCAGGTATTCGTTGGGAGCACGACGAGCTGTCGCTGGCTTCCGAGCACCCTCGGCCGCACGACGAAGGGAGCGAACCCGACGCGGCCGTCGTCGGTTGTCAGACAGGCGGCGTACAGTCCCGTCGGTACATCGCCTGTCTGAACCGTGATCGTGACGGGACCGGAACGCTTCCCACTCCAGTCGAGCCGTACAGGGTCTCCGGCGGGCGCACCTTTCATCTCGTCGTTTCTGTCCGTGCTCGCTGTTTCGGCGCCGCAGTGCAGGAACTGCAGCGTCAGAGTAGGAGCGTCGGCGAGGATGCGCAGCTCCATCGGCTCGCCTGCAACGTAGGAGCGACGCAAGAAGGCGGCTTCCACGCCGAGAACGCGGACTACCGGGGCCTGTTGGCGTTCGATCACTGCGGGTCGGCGGCTCCCGAGCACGGTTTGGCGGTCACCCGGGCCGTCGATCGTGAGACGCATGACGTACGAGCCGACGGGTGTATCCACGTCTGGCGTCCAGATGAGCTCGTGCTGCCCGGGCCGAAGTCTTGCTGTCGTCTCCCAGACGACGGTGTTCTGGCGCAGGGCAGTTCGCGTCGCCTCGAGCTTCACCGTGCTCGCGCGGTTGAGGCCGAAGCGGACGGCAGCAGCATCGCGTCCCGGGACTCCTGGTGCCACTGTCGCGAACAAGCTTCGATCTCCGGCGTAGCGGCGGCCGACGTTCCGTGCCGAAAGCGCCAAGGCCGTCGGAGCGCGCCGACCGTGGGCGAACGCCGCACCTGGTGTGAGGACGACTGCAAGCAGCGCGCCTCCCGTCGAGTGGAGGAATCGGGAGCGTTTGAGGCCTCGGGGCATACGGCAACCGTAGACGAGGCACATGACTGAGCTGCGGCGGATCGGTTAGGCGCGTGAGACCGCCTGGTTGGCCGCGGGGAACGGTTCGGCCCGGGACCGACGAACCTCTCCGAGATATTTCGACGAGCCAGGCACCCGGCTTCTCGCGGATCGAAACACGAGCGTGAAGGCGGCTGCCGAGAAGACTGGCGTGCCGCGCCTGACTGAGGAGGGGCCATCAGTTACCCGATCGAGCGGGTATGGGCGTTATCTCCCTGTGCGGGTGGCCTTCAAAGTCGGTTGTCGGTTGCGCTGACCCGCGCCGTGTAGACGGCGAGGTTGCCGGCGGTGTCGCTGACCTCGATCTGAACGGTTGTGGCGGTGGTCGAGCTCCAGGTGCGGGCGAGGTAGAAGGAGAACCGACCGGGTTCGCCTTCGTGATTCTGCCGCGTCGCGGGCGTGTAGACCTTCGTGAAGTCGGCCTTGTCCAGCATCTCGGAGCGGAAGTCCGCCGCCGTCTTCCAGGCTTGCGTCGAACCGGTGGTGGGGACGATCCGCCAGCGGAGGAGCGCGGGGGTTACGGGCTCGTTTGCCCAGGTGCCGGGAACTCTTGGGTCGGGGGTGTCGTGTGCGATGACTGAGAGCGAGGAGCCGTAGACCTTGACCTTGTCGACGATTGGGGTGGTGTGGTCGGTGTAAGGGCCGAGGCCGCCGTTCCGCAGCGGGTTGACATACGTGGTGCCGTGGCGCTCGGCGAAGTGGACGTGGCCCCAGCCTTTCGCGACGTAAGCGATCAGCTGGTGGCGGGCGACCCGCTCGTGGTTCTTCACCGTTGGCACGACGTGCCAGTAGCCGAAGGTGTGTGACCTGTCGAGCGCGACGACGGCGAGCGACTCGCCGGAGTTGCGCCACACGGTGCCGGCCTTGACTGCGTAGACGGGGGTGCCGTCCGGAACCGCAATGTCGATGCCAAAGTGGAAGGCCTTGCCGCCGCTGTCGCCGATGCGCGGGTCGTCGAGGAACGCCCGCACCGGGTGCTGGCGGTCGAAGGGCTTGACGGGCCAGGTGTACGACCAGGTGCGATGACCCTTCGAGATAGTCGTGCGAACGAGTCGCACTTGGCTCGTCGAGACGACGGCCGTCCGGCCCGTGTCTGCCGAGGGAGTGGTTGGCGCCGTTGCCGGAGCGGCCGGTGAGGTGCTCGCGGCGACCGCGACCAGGATCATCGTGAAGGCCAGGACGGAGGCGGAGCGGAGGGTCTTGCGGAGTTCATATGTGGTGTGTGCCGTTCTCATGGTTCAAGCGTCGATCCGGCCCCTCACGGGGCACCCACGCCCGCCCAACCGGCTGCTAACGCATCCGGGAGCTACAGTTCCGGCCTGCGCCGGAACCGTCTGATCGCGTTTCTCGCCGTCGCGCTCGCCGCGGCCGTCGCCCTCCCCGTCGTAGGTGCGGCCGGTTCCAGCCCTGCAGCCAAGCCGCTCATGCGGCTCGAGCTGCACCTGCGACCGGACGCGCACGCAAAGCCCCAGCTCGTCTTGATGACGGTCGGCGGCAGCACCTACTGCGTGCAGCTGGCGGCGCTCGCACGCAACGTGCGTGCTTCCCTCGTGTGCACCGACTACCGTGCGAACCGCTACCTCGCGCGCGGCGAGCGCTCAGGCCGGCAGATGGACTGGGGCGATCCGGCCTACCTCGCCGAGGTGGCGCAGGTGCCGATGCGGCTGCGGGCACAAGGCGTGAAAATCGCGCAACTCGTTCTCATCGGCGTCTCCTACTCGGGGTTCGCGAATACGCAGCTCGTTGCGACCCATCCGGAGCTGCGGCCGTCGGCGCTGATCATGGTCGACAGCTATCTCGACCTGCCCGCCCGCTACCGGGCGCTACCGCTGGGCCACGAAACGAAGGCCGAGTTAGAGCGGGCGATGGGTGCCACGCTCGCAGGGCGACCGCAGGAATACGCGCAGCGCTCACCGAGCAACAACCTCGCGGGCCTCGCAAAGGCGATCCGCGGCGGGATGCGCTTCGTCGACGTATGGAGCACAAGCGCAGCCGAGGAGAAGGAGTTCCGCGGCGCCACCTGCGGCAGACTCGCGAACGCCCACTGGCTCGCGCGGCTCGCCACGCTCCTGGGCCGGCCGGTGACCGGCTACGTCACCAAGATGCCACACGCCCACGCCCTCTGGGACCGCGGCCAGGGGCTGCTTCAGCTCGCCACGGTGCGACCTGCAGCGAAACCGCTCAGGGCGCACGCGGTCACGTTCGCGCCGAGAGCGAACAAGCCGCCCGCCGGCAGCTACTGCGGCGCGTGAACACAGGACGGCCGCACGATCTCATCGCTCCTGCCAGCCTGAACAGCACTGCCGCGGACATCAACGAGCGTGGCGAGATCGTTGGCGCGAGGCAGGGGTGTAACATCATGTGTTCGCCTAGAAGGCCGGGCGGCGCACGGATATGCCGGACGCCGCCGCGCCCACCGGGGACTACGGCCTTCTCGACTTCTCGTCCCTCGCGATCAATGAGCGCGGAGACGTTGCAGGCACGACGGGCGATCCGAAGGACGTCCGGCCATGAGCACGCCGTCCTCTGGACGCTCCGGAACGGCCGACTCTTCGGCGGTTCCCAGTAGGCGAGATCAGCGTGGGGCCCGTCGAAGCACCCAGATGGATTCGCGAAGGGCCGCGCGCACTGCCCTTTGAAGGACGCCGGTCGTTGGCGCGCCGTTAGCCGGCGGTGGGCGCGTCGTTTGGTCGTGCCGCAACCCTCAGGGTGCAATGTTCCAGCACGCCACCCATATCATCGGCACTACACGGTACCGCAGGCTCCTCCTCATTCTGCTGGTCGGAGCGCTGGTCGCAGGAGCGCTCACCGTGACGCCCTCGCCCGCGAGTCCGACCGGCTACCACTGGCCCGTCAAGCCGTTCACCAGCGAGCATCCCGTTCGCGGCAATTTCGGTGACCCGCGCACGGTCTTTAACGTTCCGCCTACCACCGAGGGCGCCCTCTCCGGGGGTGGGAGCTTTCAGTTCCACTTCGGCGTCGACATCGCCGCCCCCGACGGCACGCAGGTGTACCCCGTCGCTTCCGGCACGGTCAGCACCCGAACCGCCGATTGGGTGGGCGTCGCCTGCAGCGATGGCCGGTCGTTCCAGTACTGGCACATCAGCCCCGCCGTGCGCGTCGGTGACCGTGTCACGGCTTTCAAGACGGTGCTCGGCCGCATCCTCCGCGGCGCCATGCACGTCCACTTAACCGAGATCCGGGGCGGCAGACCCGTCAACCCGCTTCAGCCCGGCCATCTGACGCCGTACACGGACAGGGAAGCGCCGCGGATCCAGTCGATCTCGGTTGGCAAGCCTCTCGGGACGGTCGAGCTTGCGAGCTTCCTCCGCGGCTCCGTCGACTTCGTCGTCGAGGCCAACGACACGCCGAACCTCCCTGTTGCAGGTATTTGGCGCGACATGCCGGTGGCGCCGGCCCGCATCGGCTGGCGCATCCAGAACATGAATGGCAAGGCTGTCGTCCGGAACAGGGTCGCCTTCGACTTCCGCACAGTCATACCCGTGAGCTCGGCGTTCTGGAGCTACTACGCGCGAGGCACGTACCAGAACATGTCGGTCTTCGGGAAGCACTACTCCTACATGCAGCCCGGCCGCTACCTCTACCGGCTGTCGCGCTCGCCTCTCGACACGAGGACGATGAAGGACGGGGTCTACGACCTCGTCGTCACGGCAACCGATATCCGGGGCAACTCGACTCACGACTCGCTCCGGTTCACGGTGCACAACCGCCCCGGCTGGATCGGCTCTTGAGTCAGGGATCCCCGAAGAGCGGATCAGCGTTTTTTACCGTTGTCGCCACACCCGGAACCGGGCAAGGTTAGGGCACATGCGTGAGTTCAGGATCCTTGGCCCGCTCGAGGTTCTCCTTGACGGCCGGCCCGTGGAGCTCAGTGGACAGCGGCAGCGGGCCCTTTTGGCTGCGCTCCTCGTCCACCACGGGCAGGTTCTTTCGACGGATCGGCTCGTCGACCTGCTCTGGGGCGAGCACGCGCCGAAGACCGCGACGACCTCCCTCCAGAACGCCGTCTCCCAGATCCGGCGAGAGCTCGGCGCGGATGTTGTCGAGACGCGCGCGCCCGGCTATGCGGTCGTTGTCGAGCCCGATGCGATCGACGCCGTTCGCTTCGAGGCGCTCCTCGCGCAGGCCCGCGCCGCACCTGCCCCCGAGCGGGCGGGGCTGCTCCGGGCGGCGCTCGCGCTTTGGCGAGGCCCAGCGCTCGCCGACCTGGCAGGGGAAGAGTTCACGCAGGGCGAGATCCGGCGGCTGGAGGAGCTGCGACTCGACGCGCTCGAGGAGCGGATCGCGGCGGACATCGAACTCGGTCTCCATCGCGAGGTCATCGGCGAGCTGGAGACGCTTGCCGCGTTGACCCCGCTCCGAGAGCGGGTCTGCGCATTACGCATGCTTGCGCTCTACCGCGGCGGCCGTCAAGCAGAGGCGCTGCGGGCGTTTCGCGATACCCGCAGCGCGTTCGTCGAACAACTCGGGATCGAGCCGGGTGCGGAGCTCCAACAGTTGCACGCGCAGATCCTGCGTCAGGAGGCTGGGCTCGACCCAACGGGCGCCGGCGCGGCGGCCGACGACGTGGAGAGCGAGATCCTCCGGGCGCTGCTGAGCGGACGCGTCGTTCCCGTCCTCGGGCTCGCGGGAGGAGCCGAGCTCGCCCGCCGTCTCGGCGATACGTTCGACGTGCCGCCGGACGTCAGGGGACCCCTCGGTCGGGTCACCCAGTACGTGGCCGCAATGCAGGGCCTCGGGCCGCTCCATGACGAGCTGCACACCCTCTGTGGTGCGGTGGAGGAACCCGGCCCGATTGACCGACTCCTCGCCCGGATTCCGGCGCTCTTGCGCGAGCGTGGCGCCCCGTACCAGCTGATCGTGACGATGGCGTTTGACGGAGGCGTCGAGCGCGCATTCGCCGACGTCGGGGAGGAGCTGGACGTCGTCACGTACATCGCTGGAGGCCCTATTCGAGGGAGGTTCCTCCATTCACCGCCGGATGGCGAGCCCCGGACGGTCGACCTCCCGAACGCGTACGCTGACCTCTCCCTGGAGCAGCGGTCGGTCCTGCTCCGCCTCCGCGGGATCGCCGATCCGAGCCCGGAACGGAAGCTGGAGAGCCTCGTTGTCACTGAGGACGACCACATCGACTACCCGGGGGCGAGCGAGCTCGAAGGCGCGATCCCCGTGACCCTGGCCGCCCGATTGCGGCGGAGCCACCTGCTGTTCTTCGGCTACGACCTCGCGGACTGGAACCTCCGGCTCGTCGTCAACCGGCTTCGGGGCGGGCGCTCCGCGCCGTACGCGTCGTGGGCGGTGCGCGCCGCACCGACGGCGCTCGAGCTGGCGTTCTGGAGGCACCTCGATGTTCGTGCTGTCGAGATCGACGAGGACGCGTTCGCCGGTCTCCTCGACGCCCGTCTCGACGGAATGGTGGGAGCTTGAGCACTCCGTTGCCTCCGTCGCCCTACAAGGGGCTGACGCCGTTTGCCGACACGGCGGCTGATGCGACGCTCTTCTTCGGCCGTGAGCGGGATGCCGAGATCGTCTTCGCGAACGTCGTTGCAGCCCGCTTGACCGTGCTCTACGGTCCAAGCGGTGTGGGCAAGTCGTCGCTCCTGGCGGCTGCTGTCGCCCGGAGGCTGCGGAACCTGCCGGAAGGCCCGGTCGTCGTCGTGTTCGGGGCCTGGTCGGAAGACCCCGCAGCAGCAATCGCTCGTGCCGTCGTCACCGAGGCGGGAATCGAGGCCACCGACTCACTCGCACTCGCGGTCGAGCGGGCATGCGAGGCGCACGGGGGCGTCTATCTCCTGCTGGATCAGGCAGAGGAGTACTTCCTCTACCACCCGGGCGGCGGCGCTCTCGAACAGGAGCTTGCCGGTGTGCTTCACAACTCGCAGAGAGCGAACGTCCTGCTCTCTCTGCGCGAGGACGCGCTCGCGAAGCTCGATCGCTTCAAAGCGTCGATCCCGGGAATCCTCGACAACTACCTCCGCCTCGACCGCCTTTCCCGCGACGGCGGCCTCGAGGCGATCGTGCGGCCGCTCGAACGCTGGCACGAGCTCGGAGGCGGACTGGTAGTTGCCGAGCCCGCTCTCGTCGATGCGGTACTCGACCAGGTCGCCGCGGGGCGGATCCGAGCAGGCCTCGGCGGTAGCGGCCAGGTCGAGTGGGACATCGGTGACGAGAGGATCGAAGCGCCGTACCTCCAGCTCGTGATGGAGCGGCTCTTTGAGGTCGAGCGCGACAACGAGTCGTCAACCCTGCGCGCAGAGACACTCGAGCGGCTCGGTGGAGCCGGGCAGATCGTCGCTGCGCACCTCGAGCGGGCAATGGACGCTCTGGCGCCCGCACAGCAGAGGATCGCTTCGGCCCTGCTGGGGCAGCTCGTGACGCCGTCCGGGACGAAGATCGCTCACAGGGTATCCGATCTGGCCGGCTATGCGGACGTGTCTCAGCCCGAGGCGCTCGACGTCCTCGAGGCGCTCGCAGCTCAGCGTATTCTCCGCCCCGACGACGAAGGCCGTTATGAGATCTACCACGACGTCCTTGCGGTTCCGATCCTCGCCTGGCGTGCCCGCTATTTGCACGCACAAGCACTCGTCGCTGCGCACAGGCGTACGCGTCGCGTTGCCCTTGTCGCGGCGATCGCGATAGCCGGCCTCGCACTCACTACTCTGATCGCTTTGTTTGCGCTCGTCCAGCGGAGCAATGCACGTGAGGATGCACGTGACGCAAAGGCCCGCCAGTTCGATGCGGTTGCCGTGTCACTCCTGCCGACAGATCCCGAGGTGAGCCTCCTCCTCGCCCGTGAATCGGCGGATCTATCGCCAACTGCGACCGCGGAAGAGGTTCTTCGGCAGACGCTCGGCGCCTCGCGGGTTCGCTCTGTCGTCGACGTCGGTCGGCCGCTCCTCGGCGCGGCAGCGCCGCCGGGTCGCATCGTGAGCGCTGCGGTGGATGGAAGCGTGATAGTGACCGCGTCGGGCTCGACGCACACTGTGGCGACGGGGACGGTTCCAGTGGACGTTTCGATCACGCCCGGAGGCGACGTGCTCCTCACCGGGCGAGACGGCCGCCTCCGCATCGTCCACGGCGAGAGCGTACGACTCGTGCCAATGATCCAAGGGGCGATTGGCGCCGACGTGTCCGACGATGGGGAGGTTGCTCTCGTCCGGAGGGCGGACTCCACCGCGCGGCTTGTCGACCTCGACTCGGGGAGGACGCGAATCACCGTCGATCACGGCTCTCGCGCGACCGCCGGCGCCGTCAGTGCAGGTGGCAGGCTGCTAGCCACTGGCGGCATCGACCGCGCCGTCCGGATCTGGCGCGCGTCCGACGGAAAGCTCCTAACGGTGCTCAAGGGCCATGTCGGCCAGATCACCGCCATCGCGTTCAGCCGTCGCGGCTCGCTGATCGCAACGGCAAGCACGGATGGGGTCGGGCGCGTCTGGCGCGTCGGCACTGGGGAGCCAGTCACGGTGCTGTCGGGGCACGGCAACTTCCTCACCGACGTGGCGTTCAGCCCGGATGGGACACAGGTGGTTACAGCAAGCCGCGATCGCACTGCCAGGACGTGGAAGGCCGAGACGGGGGCGGCGCTGGCGACGTTCACGGGAGACTCCGAGGAAGTCACCTCCGCCCGGTTCACCATGTCGGGGCAGCAAGTGGTGACCGCGAGCCTCGACGGCACGGCGAGGACATGGGATGCCGTCGTCCAACCGGCTCTGCATCTCGTAGCGGATCTCGGTGCCCCGGTCACCAGACTCGACTTCGTAAGCGCCGGAGCAGCGCTAGTGGCAACCGCCGGACGGCTTCGCTACAGAATTGAACTGCCGGACGGCCCATCTCGGCAGGTCGGCGTGGCGCCGGCGCCCCCTAATGTCATCAGGGGGCCTGGAGGGCAGCGAGCGGTTATCGACGGGAGTACCGCGACGATCACTCTCGCGGATGGATCGGCCATACGGCTTACGGGGCACCGCGACAGGATCACGTCCCTAGCCTTCTCGGACGACGGGAAGCGGGTCGTTACCGCGAGTGCCGATCACGACTCCAGGATCTGGGACACGTCGACCGGCCAGCAGCTCCAGGTCCTGCGTGGTCACTTCGCGATCGTGTCCGGCGCACGCTTCAGCCCGGACGGTCGCTGGGTCGTGACTGCCGGCCCTGGCACAGCGGGCCTTTGGAGCGCTGAGAGTGGCCACCTCGTGTACTTCCTCCAAGGGCACGAGGGGAAGCTTCTGTCCGTCGCATTTGCGCCTGGCGGACAGCGTCTTGCGACCGGCGGCGAAGACGGCACCGTGCGTACCTACCGTTGTGACATATGCGGTGGTATCGACAAGCTCATCACACTCGCAGACGAGCGCCTCGCGAAGACCGGGCGCGTCCTGACGGACGCAGAGCGGGCGCGCTATCTCGACTGATAAGAACGTATGTTCTGACCCTGTGGGTAGGCTACAACGATGCCCGATCTCCGCGTCACAGCCGCCTACACACCGACGGGCGACCAGCCGCGCGCAATCGCCGAGCTCGACCGCGTCACTCGAGGCCGGCAACCGGTTCCAGACGCTTCTCGGCGCCACTGGCACGGGCAAGACAGCGACTATGGCCTGGCTGATCGAGAAGCTGCAGCGGCCTGCGCTCGTGATCGCCCACAACAAGACGCTGGCGGCGCAGCTGTGCAACGAGTTCCGCGAGTTCTTCCCGGCGAACGCGGTCGAGTACTTCGTCTCGTACTACGACTACTACCAGCCCGAGGCGTACGTGCCGCAGGCCGACCTCTACATCGAGAAGGACTCGTCCCGCAACGACGACATCGACCGGCTGCGTCACGCTGCCACGGCGTCGCTCCTCTCGCGTCGCGACACGGTAATCGTGGCATCGGTGTCGTGTATCTACGGGCTCGGCTCGCCCGAGGAGTACGAGAAGCGCCTGGTGAACCTGGCCGTGGGGGAGGAGCACGATCGTGACGAGCTGCTCCGGAAGCTGGTCGACACCCAGTACGTCAGAAATGACACGCTGCTCGGCCGCGGTCGCTTTCGCGTCAAGGGCGACGTGGTCGAGGTGCAGCCTGCCTCCTCAGAGACGGCGTATCGGATCTCGCTGTTCGGAGACGAGGTCGAGCAGATCACGCATTTCGATCCGCTGACGGGAGAGGTCTACGCGAAGCTCGACAATCTGACGATCTTCCCGGCGACGCAGTACGTCACGTCCAAGCCGACGATCGAGGCAGCGATGGGTGGGCTCCGCGGCGAGCTCGATGCTCAGATCAGCCAGTTCGAGGCCGACGGCAAGCTGCTCGAAGCCCACAGGATCCGACAACGGACCGAGTACGACATCGAGATGATGAAGGAGCTCGGCTTCTGCAACGGAATCGAGAACTACTCGCGCGTTCTCGAGGGCCGTCCGGCCGGATCGCCGCCGCACACGCTGTTGGACTACTTCCCCTCCGATTTCCTGTGCTTCATCGATGAGTCCCACCAGTCGGTGCCGCAGATCGGCGGCATGTACGAGGGCGATCGGTCGCGGAAGCAGACGCTCGTCGATTTCGGCTTCCGGCTCCCGTCGGCGCTCGACAATCGCCCGCTGCGCTTCGACGAGTTCCTGCAGCGCATCGGCCAGACCATTTTCGTCTCGGCGACACCCGGGACGTACGAGCTGCGCAACTCGGCAGTCGTCAGCGAGCAACTCATCCGTCCCACAGGAATCGTCGATCCCGAGGTCGAGCTGCGGGCGACGACAAACCAGATCGACGACCTCCTCGGCGAGATCCGTCGTCGCTCGGACGTCGGCGAGCGCGTGCTCGTCACGACGCTCACGAAGAAGATGTCGGAGGATCTGACGGACTATCTGCTCGAGGCGGGCGTGAAGGCTCGCTACCTCCACTCCGAGATCGACACGCTCGAGCGTATCCAGATCATCCGAGAGCTTCGACTCGGCGAGTACGACGTGCTCGTCGGCGTCAACCTCTTGCGCGAGGGCCTCGATCTGCCGGAGGTATCACTCGTCGCCGTGCTGGACGCCGACAAGGAGGGCTTCCTCCGTGGCAAGACGGCGCTCGTCCAGACGATCGGCCGTGCGGCGAGGAACGTCAACGGCCGCGTCCTGCTGTACGGCGACAAGGTGACCGAGGCGATTCAATTCGCCGTCGACGAAACGGATCGGAGGCGCGCGACGCAGCTGGCGTACAACGTGGAGCACGGGATCACGCCCGAGAACATCGTCAAGGGTGTTTCCGACATCGCCGAGTTTCTCTCGCTCGACTCTCCTACCGTGCCGGGCCGGCGCCGACGCGGGCGCGCGGATGTCGAGGGTCTCGATCGTGCCGAGATGGAGAAGCTCGCGATCACTCTCGAGGAGGAGATGTTTGCTGCAGCCGAGGAGCTCCGCTTCGAATACGCCGCCAAGCTGCGAGACGAGATCAAGCAGCTGAGGCGTGAGCTCCAGGCATTCGCCGAGGCTTGACACTACGACGCGACGCGGTGTCGCTGACGAGAGGAGAGATCATGTGCCGAAACATCAAGCAGCTCCACAACTTCGAACCGCCGGCGACCGACGACGAGGTGCAGGCAGCAGCACTGCAATACGTCCGGAAGATCAGCGGTACGACGAAGCCGTCGAAGGCGAACGAAGCCGCGTTTGCGCGTGCCGTCGACGCCGTTGCCCACATCTCACGTCATCTGCTCGACGACCTCGTAACCGCTGCGCCGCCGCGCGATCGCGAAACGGAGGCAGCGCGAGCGCGAGCGCGAGCCGCGCAGCGCTTCGGGACGTCCGCCGCCTGACGCACCGATAGGGCGGCGGACTCAGTCGCGCACGCCTCGAGGAGCACGATACGTCCCGGTCGGTTCGAACGCCCCGGCCCGCCAGATCCGGGCCTCGATCACGATGTCGGTTTCGGTCCACCGGACAACGTGTAGGCCGTTCGCCTCCCCGAGCCGGTGAGGGCGTGGGCGCCCGAAGCCGGGCGCCGTGGCGAGCACGAGCGAGCCGCGCATGTCGTCATCGAGAGACTGAAACGCGTGTCGCTCGACCGCAGTGCTCTGGTGGATGTGGCCGCCGAGGACGAGCTCTGCGCCGGATCCTGCAAGAGATCGCAGCACGGTGTCGCGGTGCTTGAGCGGGAACTTGCGGGAGGCGCGCCAGGGAGCGCCGGCAAGATGGTGGTGGCAAACCACGATGCGGAGCAGATGCGGCGGCGCCTCGCCCAGGACAGCCGCCACCACGTCGAGGCGCGCCGGGTCGAGCCGACCACCTTGGTGCCGCCACGGCCGGGCAGAGTTGAGCCCGCAGGCGACAGCGTTCGCTGTGCGCAGAACCGGGTCGGTCGTGCCGATGACCTCGACGAAGCGGTCCCACGGCCGCGTCACCCGAGCGGGGAACGTGTACGGAATGTCGTGATTCCCCGGGACGGCAAGGACCGGCGCCGGCAGTCTGTCGAGGACAGCCTTTGCTTCTACGAGTTCCGCGGTGCGGCCGCGATTCGCAAGATCGCCGCTCGCGATCACGAGCTCCGGGGAGAGCTCATGGCAGAGTGCGACCAGGGCGTCGTCGAGCGTCGGCGCCTTGCGGGCTCCGCGGTGGAGGTCGGAAATGTGGATTGCGCACGCGTTCACGGCCGTGTGAGGCTATACACTCGAAGGATGTCCGATCAGTCTCCGGAGATTTTCGACGACCTCTTCCTCGGGCTCCAGGCTGGCGGTGCCCTGCGCAAGCAACGGCGCGGGGAGGAGCTGACGGAGCAGGAGGTGGAGGCACTCGGTCACTGGCAGCGCCTCTCCGTCTGGCGGAAGACGGTCGCTGTTGGAGCGTTCGCGATCGGCACCTTCGGGCTCGGCTTCACCCTCGGCGGCCTGATCTTCGGCCGCCGGAGGCTGATGCGATGAAAGAGCGTATCGCCTCATCCTCCGGCGATCTGTTTTCTGCACGCTTGGCGTGATCCTGAAGCCGGGAACCTGAGGTTCCCCGTGGCCTCTCGCTAGCTGGCGAAGTTGTCGCCGCGGTTCTTGCGCAGCGCAGTTGGCCGGTGGGCCGGCCCCTTCAGGGTCCACGCGAAGCGTGGAAGCAGGCATTCGAGGGGAGGTGGGGCGAGACACGCCTTCCGCATCCCCCCACCTCTTATCGAACACTTGTTCGATCGAGACAGCCGCGCTAAGCTGACTCACATGCCTGTTGAAGAGCTCGTCGTCCACGGCGCCCGGGAGCACAACCTCAAGGATGTAACGGTCCGGTTGCCGCGGAATGCACTCATCTGCATCACCGGCTTGTCGGGCTCCGGCAAGTCGTCGCTCGCGTTCGACACGATCTACGCGGAGGGGCAGCGCCGCTACGTCGAGTCGCTCTCCGCCTACGCACGGCAGTTCCTGCAGATGATGGAGAAGCCCGACGTCGACTCGATCGACGGCCTCTCGCCGGCGATCTCGATCGACCAGAAGACGACCTCGAGGAACCCCCGTTCGACGGTCGGCACGGTCACCGAGATCTACGACTACCTCCGGCTGCTCTACGCACGGGTGGGTCGGCCGCACTGCCCGGTCTGCGGCCGCCCGATCGCGGGACAGAGCCTCGATCAGATCGTCGAGCAGATCCTCGCCTTGCCAGAGGGCACCCGTTTTACCGTCAATGCCCCGATCGTGCGCGACCGCAAGGGCGAGTTCCGCGACGTGCTCGAAGAGTTGCGCCGTGACGGCTTCACGCGTGTCAAGGTCGACGGCGAGCAGCGCCTGCTGGAGGACGAGATCGTCCTCGACAAGAAGTTCAAGCATACGATCGAGGTCGTCGTCGACCGGCTCGTGTTGAAGCCGGACCTCCGACAACGCCTCACCCAGTCGGTCGAGACGGCCACCTCGCTCGCCGAAGGGCTCGTCGGCGTCGACGTCGTCGACGGAGAGAGTCACCTCTACTCGGAGAACTTCGCCTGCCCCGAGCACGGCGTCTCGCTCCCCGAGCTCGAGCCTCGCATTTTCTCGTTCAACGCGCCCCACGGCGCCTGCCCGCGTTGTACGGGGCTCGGAGCGCAGCTCGAGATCGACCCTGACATGCTCGTTCCCGACACGTCTGTCTCCGTCGCTGACGGTGCCCTCGTGCCGTGGTCCGTCGGCAGCTCGAGCTTCTACGAAGGAGTCATTCAGGCGATCGCAGACCGCTACGAGATCGACGTCGATCTGCCCTGGCGTGACCTGACCGAGGAACAGCAAGGCTGGTTCCTGTACGGCACGAACGGTGATCGCATTCTCGTCCATTACAAGAACCGGATGGGGCGGAAGCGCCAGTACGCGATGGCGTTCGAGGGCATTCTGCGCAACCTCGAGCGGCGCTACCGCGAGACGGAATCGGGTCAGCAGCGCGAGCGGATCGAGGAGTACATGAGCTTCCGGCCCTGCCCGGACTGCAACGGCGCCCGCCTCAAGCCAGCGGTCCTCGCGGTGACCGTTGGTGGACGCTCGATCAATGAGTTCACCGGGCTCTCGGTTGCCGGAGCGCTTCGCTTCCTCGACCACCTCGAGCTCACCGAAACGGAGGAGTTGATCGGCCACCGGATCGTCAAGGAGATCCGCGAGCGGCTCACCTTCCTTTCCGATGTCGGCGTCGGCTACCTGCAGCTGGACCGCGCGGCAAAGACGCTCTCGGGCGGCGAGGCACAGCGGCTCCGTCTCGCAACGCAGATCGGCTCGCAGCTCGTCGGCGTCCTCTACATCCTCGACGAGCCGTCGATCGGGCTTCACCAGCGCGACAACGACCGCTTGATCCAGACATTGCAGCGCCTGAAGGCGCTCGGCAACACGGTGCTCGTCGTCGAGCACGACGAGCAGATGATGCGAGTCGCGGATTGGGTCGTCGACATGGGCCCCGGCGCCGGCGAGCATGGGGGCCACGTCGTCGCCGAGGGCACCGCGAAGCAGGTCATGCGCGCGAAGGGCTCGGTCACAGGGGACTTCCTCTCTGGCCGTCGGACGATCGCTATCCCGCCGCGGCGCGAAGACGAGCGCGGGGTCTTCACCGTGCGCGGCGCCGCCCAGCACAACCTCAAGGGCATCGACGTCGACTTCCCCGTCGGCAAGTTCGTCTGCGTCACCGGGGTGTCCGGATCCGGCAAGTCGACCCTCGTGAACGAGATCGTCTACAAGGCGCTCGCGAACCGCCTCAACAAGATGCGCGTCAAGCCCGGTGAGCACGTCGATGTCGAGGGGATCGACGTCTTCGACAAGGTGATCGATATCGACCAGACGCCCATCGGTCGGACACCTCGCTCGAACCCCGCTACCTACACCGATCTGTTCACGCATGTGCGCGACCTCTACTCGTTGACGCCCGAGGCCAAGGTCCGTGGCTACAAGCCGGGGCGGTTCTCCTTCAACGTCCGTGGCGGCCGTTGTGAGACGTGCAAGGGCGACGGCCAGATCAAGATCGAGATGCACTTCCTCCCCGACGTGTACGTGCCGTGCGAGACCTGCCACGGGAAGCGCTACAACAAGGAGACGCTCGAGGTCCGGTTCAAGGGCAAGTCGATCGCGGACGTGCTCGAGATGTCGGTCGAGGAGGCGCTCGAGTTCTTCGCCAAGATCCCCAAGATCCGGCGCCGCTTGCAGACGTTGCACGACGTCGGCCTCGACTACATCCGGCTCGGACAGCCCGCCACGACACTGTCGGGTGGCGAGGCGCAACGGGTGAAGCTCGCCTCGGAGTTGTCGAAAGTCGCGACGGGCAGGACGCTCTACATCCTCGACGAGCCGACCACCGGCCTTCACTTCGCGGATATCGAGAAGCTCCTCGAGGTACTGCAGCGGCTCGTCGACACCGGCAACACGGTGCTCGTGATCGAGCACAACCTCGACGTGATCAAGCAGGCGGACTGGGTCGTCGACCTCGGCCCGGAGGGCGGGGAGGAGGGTGGCGAACTGATCGCCGCCGGCACCCCGGAGGACGTCGCTGCGGTGAATGGGTCATACACCGGACAATTCCTGCGCGGGGTACTCGAGGGTCGTGAGGCTGCAGTCGCGGCTGCGTAGATTGCGGCTCGGAGTCGTGCTCGTCGCCCGGAGCGCTACGCTCGCCAGGTGAGCGAGAGGCCTCCCAAGCTTGGCGCGGTCGCTGACGCCGAGGCGCTGTCCGGATCCGACCTGGCCCAGGCGAAGGTGCGGCGCTGGTGGCGCCTCGTGCCACGAGCCTTGACCCGGCCCGCGGATGTCTTCGTCGCGCTGCGCGAGGACGACGAGACCGATGTCGACGCGCGCTCGGAGCCGATCCTTGCGATCGTCATCGTCGCCGGGATGGCCGGGATCATCCTCACCCCTGCCTGGGGCACGCTTCTGGACGAGGAGTCGCTGGATTCGCTCGTCCTCGCCGTGGTGACGTTCATCGGCGGGCTCCTCTACGGAGCAGCCGGCTACTTCCTGCTCGGGCTCGTCGTCTGGCTCGGCGCCCGCGGCGTCGGAGTCGAGACGCGGGCGCGCAAGGCGCGCCAGGTCGTCGGGTTTGCTGCTCTACCGCTCGCCCTCTCGATCGTTGTGACCCTGCCTGCGATCGTGCTCGCGTTCGGCAGCGACTGGTTCAGGACGGGGGGCTCCGACGACGGCAGCGGACGTGCCATCGTCGTCTCGGTCGGGCTCGCGTTTGCCCTGTGGTCTCTCGGGCTGTTGGCTCTAGGCCTGCGAACGACGTTCGAGCTGCCCTGGCGCGGCGTCGTCGGTGCGTTGGCACTCGCGGGTGTTCTGGTCGCCGTGGTCGCCATCGTGCCCTCCGTGCTGTAGGGGCGACGCGCAGCGTCGCCCTTCGCTTCACAGACGATCACGCCGACGGCCGGCGGTCGAGGCTTTGCCTCGCCCCTACGGGATTACCACGTCGCCCAGCTCGGCTTCGAACACGGCGAGCTCGTCGGCGGGCATCCCGTACGTGTGCACCTCCTCCGGGAATCGACGCTCCCTCACGTCGCTGACGTATGCCTCGACCGCGCGCTGGATGTCGGTAGCGAGGCTCGCATACTGCTTCACGAACCGTGGCGCATGACCGTCGTAGAGTCCAAGCAGGTCGTGCCAGACGAGCACCTGGCCGTCGACGCCGGGGCCTGCGCCGATCCCGATCGTCGGGATCGTGAGGAGGTCGGTGATCCTGGCAGCGACCGGGGAGGGAACAGCCTCGAGCACGAGCGAGAAGCAACCGGCTGCCTCCAGCGCGAGCGCATCGCGCATGAGCTGCGCCGCCTTGGCGGCCGTTCGGCCTTGAGCTTTGAAGCCACCGAGCGCAGTCGCTGACTGGGGTGTCAGGCCGATATGGCCCATCACGGGCACTCCGGCTCCCACGATCGCGTGCACACGCGAGAGCATCGTGCCGGCGCCCTCGATCTTGACGGCGTCTGCACCCGCGTCCTTGACGAAGCGAATCGCGTTCGCGACGGCGAGCTCATCCGACACCTGGAACGAGCCGAACGGCATGTCTGCGACGATCAGCGGCCGGCGCGCGCCGCGCGTCACCGCGCGCGTCAGCACCAGCATCTCTTCCATCGTCGCGGGAACCGTCGAATCGTGACCGAGCACGGTCATCGCGGCGGAGTCGCCGACGAGAATCACGTCTGCACCGGCCGCGTCGGCGAGTCGACCGGACGGGGCGTCGTACGCGGTGATCATCGCGATCGGCGCCTGACTGTCCTTCATCGCCACGAGATCGGTGATCGGCAGCTTGCCGGGTGGGGTGGAGCCGTGACCCGAGCTCCGTGGATGTGTGCTCATGAAGCCTCCTCCAGAGGGATGTTGTCGATCAAGCGGGTAGAGCCGACGCGCACGGCTGCGGCGAGAACGGGTGGATCGAACGGGGCGATCTCGACGTAATCGACCTCCAGGCCATCGAGGAGCTCGCGTGCGCGCTCGGGATCGCGGGTGGCAAGCGCGCGCGGCAGCGCGAGGGCGCGGTCGCGGTCGGAATCCGAGAGCAGTGCGTTACGCGAGGACAGCGCCAGCCCGTCTTCGTCCCGAACCGTCGGCAGTGCCCGGAGCTCGAGCTCGAGCGCGAGGTCGGCGACGAGGCGCCGCAGGACTGCGACCTGCTGCGCGTCCTTCTGACCGAAATAGACGAAGTCCGGACGGACGATCGTGAAGAGCTTGAGGCAGACGGTCGCGACACCACGGAAGTGGCCCGGTCGGTGCCTACCCTCGAGGAGCGACCCCAGTTCCGTGACTTCGACCCACGTCTGAAAGCCAGGCGGATACATCTCCTCCGCGTCAGGAGCGAAGACGAGATCGACGCCGGCCTCGGCCGCTGCGGCCAGGTCACGCTCCTCGTCACGCGGATAGCCGTTCAGGTCGCCGGGCTCCGCGAACTGGGCCGGGTTGACGAACAGGCTCATGACGACCGTCTGGCACTCGAGGCGGGCTGCATTGAGCAGGGAGGCATGCCCGGCGTGCAAAGCCCCCATGGTGGGCACGAGGCCGATCGTGTTCGAGCGGAGCGGCTCGAGCGCTGTCCTGAGCTCGGAGATGGTGCGGAAGACCCTCATGCGACTGCCACTGTTGCGTCGGCGAGCACGCGGTAGGTCTGTTCGAGCTCAGGGCAGGTCGCCCGGATGGCATCCAGATGACGCTCCACCGTCTCCCAGTCGCCGCGCTGGATCGGCCCGGTGAGCTCGAATTCGTTCTCGATCGTTCTCGTCATCAGCGGATCGAGTGCCTCCGGCGGCGCGCCCGCCGCCTCGAGCAACGCTCCCGCTGCTCGGCGCAACGTGACGAGGTAGTTGGACGCGATCGCGGCCCCTGCGTGGTAGGCCGCGCGATTCTCGTCGAGCAGCCGAAACGGACGGAGTCCGAGCGTCTCGGCGAGCCATGTCGCAACGGCGAGGGCGTCCGGGCTCTCCGCCGTCGTTGCCGCCCACGCGCCGTCGAGTTGCTCAGGACCTCGCCGTAGTGTGAACGTCTGCAGCGGGTGAACGCTAAAGCGCCTCTCGTGGGTTGCAAGGACGGCAAGGGGGGTCGCCCCACTGACGTGTGCAACCCACGGCCCGGGGGCGATGTTCGCTCCGACCTCGCCGATCACCCTGTCGGGAACGCAGAGAAGTACGAGCTCTGCGTCCTGCCGATCGAGCGGGATCCTGCGCTCGGCGAGCCGCGCGGAGACCGCCGAGCCCACCCGGCCGCTGCCGATCACAGTGACGCTTCCGATCATCGTTTGCGTGCTCCAGTTCCGAGGGATACCGGGCCTTCGAGCAGTGTAACGATCGGGCGCGGTGATTCCGTCCCCGCCGACCAGCTACCTCGTGACGCTCAGGCAGGGCTGATCGTGACGGGGATGCCGTTGAGAACGGCGTTTCCGGACAGAGGATCGACCACAGACGCATCCGTCAGGACGTTGACGTTGACACCGGGATGGCCGGCGGCAACGGCCTGTTGGGTCCCGGGGAGGCCGTGCCCCCAGCCGTACGGAACGCAGACGACCCCCGGCATGATCGCATCGGTCAGGGCGACCGGGACGTCGATGAATCCGGCCGCTGAGCTCAGTCTCGCGGTGGCTCCATCCGAGAGACCCAGTCTTCTCGCATCGTCCGGATGAAGCTGGGCGACGCAGGCGTCCTTGCCACGCACAAGAACGGGCACGTTTTGCGTCCACGAGTTGGCTGTGCGCAGCTGCCGTCGGCCGATCAAGACCATGCCGCCCGCAGCGGTGGTGTCGAGAGCACGCCCGAGCCGAGCGAGGTCGGCGATCAAAGAAGGCGCCGCGAGCTCGACCTTTCCGGACGCGGTCGCAAGTGCATCCGGGAGCCGAGGCTCGAGAGGACCGAAGTCGATGCCGTGTGGGTGGCGCTCGAGCATTGCAAGCGAGATGCCTTCCGGCTTCGCTCCGAAGCCGTCTCCGCGGTGCCCCGTCCGCAGCATGAAGTCGAGCCACTGCTCCTCGATCGGTCGGTCTCCCAGGGCCCGCTCGATCTCGGAGGCATCGCGGCCGTGAACGGGTGACGTCGCATCGACAACGGCCTTCGCAACCTCGCCTGCGAGTAGTGCATTCGCGAATGCGCCAGGGTCGGCATCGGCGCCGAGCCCCGAGGCGATTGCAGCGAGGCGCATGAGGATCTCGAACTCGGAGGGTGACCCTTGCTCGCGCCCGAACACGGCAGGCGAGAAGTTCGCGACATTGCGTACGGAGAGCGCAGTGAAGGCGAGGTCGTAGTGCGACTTCTGCAGGACGGAAGGCGCCGGCAGGATGACGTCCGCGTGCCGCGTCGTTGCGTTCAGGTACGGATCGACGGAGATCATGACCTCGAGCCCTGCAAGTAGGCGGTCGAGGCGGCCGGCATCGGGGGTCGTCAGCGCGGGGTTGCCGGCGATCGTCAGTAGCGCACGAACCTGGCCGAGGCCGTGCGTCTCGATCTCGTCAGCCAGCGTGGCCACCGGCAACTCGCCTAGAGACTCGGGCAGACCGCGCACCCGGCTGTGCCACCGGCCCTGGAGGAATGGTCGCGGCGAACGGCGTGGTCGCTCGTGGGCGGCGTGAGGGAACATCGCGCCGCCGGGCCGGTCGAGATTCCCCGTGAGGACGTTTACGACGTCGACGAGCCAGGCGGCCAGCGTGCCGTAGACCGTCGTGTGTGTGCCGATGCGGCCGTAGACGGCTGAGGTCGGCGCCGCGGCGAGCTCCCGCGCGAGAGAGACGACGGTGCCTGAGGGGACACCGGTGAACGAGGCGACACGCTCCGGCGTGAAGTCGGCTACCGCATCCTCGACCAGGTCGATCCCGATCAGGACTTCAGCGAGGGCGCCTGGAGTGGTCAAACCCTCGGCGACGAGCGTGTGGGCGATCCCTGCGAGGAGCGCGGCATCCGTC
Organism: uncultured Thermoleophilia bacterium; assembly: GCA_963784945.1. Lineage (GTDB taxonomy): Bacteria > Actinomycetota > Thermoleophilia > Gaiellales > Gaiellaceae > Gaiella. The sequence continues at coordinate 223,937 of CAWATN010000017.1, forward strand.
CCAGGGCGAATCGCCACATGGAGGTCGGCGTGTTCGGCTGTTCGCGTGCGTCGTGGATCGACGACGATGACGCGCCCGCCACGCCGGCGGATCGCTTCCAGGCGGCCGGGCCAGTCGGGTGCAGTTGCGAGGCTGCCGTTGGACTCGAACGGATTTGCGCCCAGGATCAGCAGCAGGTCCGTGCGATCGAGATCGGGGACGGGGATCGCGAGCGGATGGCCGTACAGGAGGCCGCAGGCGATGTGTTTCGGCATCTGGTCGACGGTCGAGGCGGAGTAGACGTTCCGTGTCCTGAGCGCCTTCAAGAGCGGCCGGATCGCCAGGGTATTGGCAAAGTTGTGCGCGTTCGGGTTGCCGATGTAGACGGCGACGGCATCAGGGCCGTGGGCTTCGACGAGTGGTACGAGCCGCCGTTCGACCTCGGCAAATGCCTGCTCCCACGTCACCTCGACATGGTTTCCGTTGCGGCGTAGGAGCGGCCGGCGCAGGCGATCGGGGTCGTCATGCAGGGTGCCGAGCGTCGAGCCTTTGGGGCAGATGAACCCCTTCGAGAACGGATCGTCGGCATCCCCGCGGATTCCGGTGACGCGACCGTTCTCCGTCTCGATCCGGAGGCCGCATGTCGCCTCGCAGAGTGGGCAGGTGCGGAACGATACGTGTCGCGCCATCCGCTGACGATACCGCCGCGCGACGCGGTGTGAGAGGCAACGTCACGAGGTCGAGCGGTCGAGACCCGGCTCGTATCGTCTCTACCGGCTCGTCCGAACGTCCATGCGGTCGCGAAGCCGGTCCCGGACGGTCGGCCACTCCTCCTCGAGGATGCTGTACCAGGCCGAATCGCGGTTCTCGCCGATTCGCACGAGCATGTGCTTGCGGTGAATCCCTTCGAACTCGGCGGGGAGCGCCGCGAGTGCAGGGCGAGCCCGTTCGTTGAGCGCGTCGGTCTTGAATTCGACCCGCCGACAGCCGAAGGTGTCGAACGCATGCTCGAGCTGCAGGAACTTGGCCTCGGTGTTCGCTCCGGTTCCCCAGGCCGGCGGCGCAAGCCACGTCCATCCGATCTCGAGACTCCGATGCTCGGGCCGCAGGGCGAGATACCGCGTCGAGCCGACCGCTCTATCGGTCTCCTGCGAGATGGTCGCGAATGCACACTCGAGTCCTGCCTCGCTCCGCTCGAGCGCCGTCTCCATCCACTCTTGCCACGCCTCTCGGGTCTGCGGCTGAACGATCGGCAACCAGCGCCAGATGCGCGGATCGCGTGATGCGTCGTAGAGGTCGTCGGTGTGGTGCGGACAGAGCGGCTCGAGTCGCACGATCCGGCCCTCGAGCGTCGGTGTCGTCCATCGCCCCACGTTCTCGGGACAGTACACTTGGGCCATGCCCATCTACGAATACGCGTGCATGGAATGCGAGGATCACTTCGATGAGCTGGTCCGCAGCGACGACCAGATCGTCACCTGCCCTTCGTGTGACGCGACCGACGTGTTGAAGCAGATCTCCGCCTTCGCCGTTCATGGTGCCGCCGCGAAGCCCTCGTTCGGGGGCAGTGCGGGTGGCTGTTGTGGCGGCGGCTGCGGCTGCGGCTGACGTTTTCGAGCTCGTTGTGATCTGCAGGCGTGGTCGCGCCCGTGACTGCGACGAGCCCTCACACGCTCGCCGGTCCGCCCGCTCGCACATCCGGCGAGCCGCCTAGACTGGCCGCTCGATGGATGCCGCGAATCGTGCCGAGGCGCTCGCCCACTACGCGGCCGAAACCGCCGGGTGTCTTCGCTGTCCTCTCTCCGAAACACGCACGCAGGTGGTATTTGGCTCGGGGAATCCCGACGCCGACCTGATGCTCGTCGGCGAGGCCCCCGGATTTCACGAGGATCAAGGAGGGCTGCCCTTCGCCGGGCAGGCGGGCGACCTGCTGGCGCGACTCCTGGCTGGAATCGACCTCGATCGTGACGACGTGTTTCTCGCGAACGTCCTCAAGTGCAGGCCGCCGCAGAACCGTGACCCACTCGATGCCGAGATCGCGGCCTGTGAGCCACACCTGTTCCGCCAGATCGACCTCGTCCGGCCGCGTGTCGTAGCGACCCTCGGGAACTTCGCGACGAAGCTCCTATCGGGCCGGTCGCACGGGATCACGCGCGTGCACGGCCAGGAGCAGGCACTCGAGCTCGGCAGCATCGACATCCTCCTGTACCCGCTGTACCACCCGGCTGCGGCCCTGTATACGCCCTCGATGCTCAGGGCCCTGGAGGATGACTTCGCACGGCTCCCGCGGCTTCTCGGCGGGGACATTCCCGAAGCGACGCGGCTCTCCGTGGCACCGTCGGCGCACCCGCAGGGCACGGAGCACCCGGACGGCACGGAGGATCCGGAGATCGCGGCCGACCTCGAGGGCAACGTCTTGGCCGCGGGCGCGACACAACTCGGCCTCTTTTGAACGCGGACACAGGCTGAGCGCGTGATCGAGCGCATCACGCCGTCGGCCTCCGACACAGAAGCGCTCGGCGCGCAGCTCGCTCGACTCCTTCGACCCGGCGACGTCGTCCTCGTTCGCGGCGAGCTCGGCGCCGGCAAGACGACGCTCGTCCGGGGAGCCTGTCGAGCGCTCGGCATCGACGACCCGGTGACGAGCCCGACGTTCACGATCGGGCATCTCTATCGAGGATCGACAACCGTCGCCCACCTCGATCTCTACCGCTTCGTCGGGATCAGCTCTGCGGAGTGGGGCGACCTCGAACCGTACTTCGACGACACGATCGCGTTCGTCGAGTGGCCCGATGCGGGCCTTGCTGCATTGCCGGCAGCGCGGGTCTCTCTCGTGCTCGAGCACGTCGCACCCGACGAACGCCGAATCACGGTCGACAGCGCCGACGGAACGCTGCTAGAAGATCTCGCGCGTGCTGATCCTGGCGTTCGACACAGCAACTGATCTCGCGACGAGCGCGCTCGTGGCCGACGGCAAGATTCTCGGCGAGCGCACGACGCGACCGCAGTTGCTCCTAGCCGACGTCGACGCGCTTCTGCTGGCCGCTCAGGCGGTGCCGTTCGATCTCACCGCACTCGTGGTCGGGACAGGCCCTGGAAGCTTCACCGGAACCCGCATCGGGCTCGCCTTCGCACGAGGGTTGGCGCTTGCGCTCGACATCCCCGTCGCGGGTGTTTCGACTCTGGCGGCGCTCGCGACCAGCACCGATAGGGCGTTTCCGATCGTCGATGCACGGCGGGGAGAGATCTTCGTTCCTGGGCCGCTCGCCGTCTCGCCCGAGGAGGTCGTGTTGCCGGAGGGGAGCATCTGCGTCGGTAGCGGCGCCCGCCGCTACCGTGAGCTCCTGATGTCCCGAGGTGCAGACGTACCGCCCGTTGACTCCGGCCTGCATGTTCCACGCGCCTCGCTGCACGTCGCGATCGCGACCTCGTTCGGACCGGCGGATGAGGTTACCCCCGTCTATGTCCGTGAGCCCGACGCGAACAGGTGGGTCGGATGAGCTTCTCGCTCCGTCGGCTCGATCTCGCAGACCTCGACGCGATCGAGCGGATCGAACGAGCGTCGTACCCGACGCCGTGGTCACGTTCGATGTTCGTCAGCGAGCTGGCGAAGCCGAGTTCCCTCTCGATCGCTGCCGTCACCTCGGACGGTGATCTGGTCGGGTATCTGGTGCTCTCGCGGTACGTCGATGCCTGGCACGTTATGAACGTCGCTGTTGCGTCGACGCACAGACGCCTCGGGATCGCCTCGGCGATGCTGGCCCGCCTGTTCGAGGTCACGCGGGACGACGCCGAGCGCGGCTACACACTCGAAGTCCGCGTTTCGAATCTCGGTGCCATCGGTCTGTACGAAAGCTTTGGCTTCACGTCGCGTGGCGTCCGACGCGGTTACTATATTGACAACAAAGAAGATGCACTCATCATGTGGAAGGACCCCGAACCGGCCGAGCTGCCTGAGCCGTAGGCAGTGCTGAAGCAGCTAACACCATGACATCCGAACCGACCACCACGAGGCTCGAACGACCGTGATTCTGGGAATCGAAACGTCCTGCGATGAGACAGCGGCGGCCGTCGTCACAGCCGAGGGGCTGGTGCTCTCGTCCATCGTTGCGTCGCAGGCGGAGCTTCATGCCCGCTACGGTGGGGTTGTGCCGGAGGTCGCATCGCGACGTCACCTCGAGTTGATCGGGCCGGTCATTCGCGAAGCACTCGCCGAGGCGGATCTGGGGCTCGACGGCATCACGCGCGTCGGGGTGACGTGTGGGCCTGGTCTCATAGGTGCGCTGCTCGTTGGTCTCTCGGCGGCAAAGGCGATTGCCTGGTCTCGCGCGATCCCACTCGTTCCAGTCGATCACCTGCAGGGGCACGTGGCATCCCTCTACCTCGGCGTGACGCCGGTCGAGCCTCCGTTCGTGTGCCTGCTTGCCAGCGGCGGCCACACGCAGATCCTCGCAGTGCACAGGCGAGGCTCGTTCGAGCGGCTCGGCACGACCCTCGACGACGCCGCCGGCGAGGCGTTCGACAAGGGCGCTCGCCTCCTTGGTCTTCCGTACCCCGGTGGCGCGGAGATCGACGCTCTGGCCAGACGGGGCGACCCGGCGGCATTCCGGTTTCCCGTGGCGCGCCTGCCCGGACTCGACTTCTCCTTTTCCGGGGTCAAAACGTCACTCCTCTACGTCGTCCGTGACCTCGGTGACGTCGGGCTCGCAGAGCGTCGCGCCGATCTCGCCGCCTCGTACCAGCGGGCGATCGTCCGGGCCCTGACCCAGCGACTTCGCGAGGCTGCCGAGATCACCGGCATCGAGCGACTCGCGGTTGTCGGTGGAGTGGCCGCGAACACCGAGCTCCGCGCGGCACTCCCTGACGCTGCGCTGGCCCCGCTTTCGCTCTGCACCGACAACGCGGCGATGATCGCGTCGGCTGCTCGGTTCAGCGAGCCGTTGCCGCCGGAAGAGACCCTCACGCTGGACGCGTATGCCTCGGCTGCCTGAGCGCTCTCGTGGACTGAGCATGACGGCAGCGGCTCTCGCGGCTGCGACGCTCTTGCTGGCCGGAGGTGCCAGCGGCGCCGCCGACGACCCGGTGTCGGCCGCTGCGGGGTGGGAGAGCCTTCTCGGCGACCGGCCGTCCGCCCAGCTCGGCGGACGCTGGATCGTCGTGCTCAAGAAGCCGTCGCTTGCATCGCGCGTCGCAGCGGCGGGCGGTGTCGCAACCGAGGAGCAGGAGCGTGCCTGGACAGCCGCCGCACGCAGCGGCCAACGCGCGGTGCTGCAACAGCTCGCTACCCGTGGGGCTCCAATCGATCCCGAGCATGCCTACTACCGGGTCTTCAACGGATTCGCAACCCCGCTCGACGCCCGCTCCCTGGCGATCGTCGTTCGCGACCCCGACGTCAAGGGGGTGTTCCCGGTCAGAGCCGCGATCCCGGCAGCACTCGACCCGAACCACGTCGATGACGCACTCGAGGCGGCCGGTGGCCGTCGTGCGGACGTTGGGATACCGGGATTCTCGGGCACCGGAGTCACCGTCGCGCTGCTCGATACGGGGGTTGATCTGATTCACCCGTACATTCGCGACGCTCTCCTGCCGGGATTCGATGTCCTCGACTCCGGCGGAGACGCTAGCGCTCGCCAGAATCCGACTGTTCCCGGGAGGCCGGAGCGCCACGGCACCGAGATGGCCGGACTCGTCGTCGGATCAGGCGGGCCGGCAGGGCTCGCCGGCGTGGCCCCCGGAGCATCGCTGCTGCCGATTCGGGTGGCCGGATGGCAGCCCGACACCTCCGGCGGCGTCTCCGTTTACGGAAGGACAGACCAGCTTCTGGCGGGGATCGAGCTGGCCGTCGATCCCAATGCGGACGGCGACGCCCATGACGCCGCTCGGGTGATGCTCGTGGGAGTGGTAGAGCCGTTTGCGGCGTTCACCGATGGCCCACTCGCGGCCGCCGCCGCAGGCGCCTCCTCCCTCGACTCGCTCGTCGTTGCGGCGGCGGGAAACGATGGGCCGGCGGGCCCGGCCTACGGGAGTGTCGGCGGGCCTGGTGGCGCGCCCGCGGCGCTCACAGCGGGAGCGATCGACACGAGGCGTCGCAGCCCCACGGGTCACGTGCTCCTGCTTGCGGGGCTCAGGGTGCTCGTCTCCGGTGACCAGCCGCTGGGCGGCGTCGTCGCCCCGAGCCTCTCGGTGTCGGCTCCAGTGGTCGCCCTTGCAAGGACAGCGCCTGCGATCGTCGGCGCAGCGGGCGGCCTCACTCGCCTCTTCGATGTCGACGGGTTCAGTCGCGTCGGGGGTGCTGCTGTCCTCCTCCCGCGCGGCACGTCGTCGCCGGAGGCGGTTCGTGAGGTCGTGGCAGCCGGGGCACGCGCCGTGCTCGTCGATGGCCCCCTGCCGGCAGGATCCCTCGGAACCGATGGGCCTGTCCAGGTTCCAATCCTGGGGCTCTCCGCGAACGACGCCGAGGCTGTCCGGGCGGCGCTCCGCCGTCAGGTTCCCGTCAGTCTTGCGGCGGGTGCAGCGGCGTTCGACGCAAATGCCGGTCGTGGCATCGCCGCGCCCTTCTCCTCGGAAGGGCTCGCGTTCGATGGTGGCCAGAAGCCGGAGGTGAGCGCCGCAGGCGTCGGGCTCGCGACCTCGGACCCGGGCCGGAACGAGGACGGCGCTGCCCGGTACGGCACGATCAGCGGTTCGAGCGCAGCGGCAGCACTCACGGCCGGTGCGGCGGCCCTCCTTGCCCAGGCGCGGCCGGATCTCGATGCCCGAGGCCTAAAAGAGGCGCTCGTCGCTTCGTCCCGACGCGTGGCCGGCACGGCTGCGGGCACCGTTGACCCGTCCGGTGCGGCGGCAGTCGAGCTCGTGTCCGATCCGCCGGCTCTCGGACTCGGCGTCGCGCTCGCGGAAGACTCCGAGGTCGGACGGTTCGTGACGCTTCGGAACGTCAGTCGCCGAGCGCTCGACATCACGATTGATCCCGGAACCGCTGATGCTGCCGACATTACGGTCGCTGTCTCGCCTCGACGAGCGAGACTGAGGCCCGGAGCATCGGTGCAGATCGGAGTCGTTGCGTCGGTTCCGCTTCTGCCACGGGCTCCAGCTGCGCTGCGCGGCGCGCTCCTCGTGAAGATCCGTCACGGTGCCACGTTGCATGTGCCGTGGACGATCGCTGTCCCGCGCGCGAAAAGTGACCTCATCCCGAGCGCCCGTCTCTCGAGCAAGGCCTTCGAGCCCTCCGACGTCGAGCCGGCAGTGCTGACGATCGTCGCCGGACGCGTCGACGGCAGCGCCGAGAGGCCACAACTGTTGCCACTCGAGGAGTTCAGCATCGATCTCTATCGTGCAGAACGGCGAGTCGGTCGCCTTGCACTCGTGCGCGATCTGCTTCCGGGTCGGTACTCGTTCGGGATCACTGGCCGGGGGGTGAACGGACGGCGGCTTCCACCGGGCACCTATGAGCTCCGCCTCACCGCGACACCGGTTGGCGGCGGAGATCCCGATAAGGAGGTGGTTCCGTTCACGATTCGATAGCAGCGCACGCCCGGAGTCCGCTGTCGCGCACCGGCGACAACGCCAGTGGTGCGGCCCCTCTCGTCCTGTCGCGCAGAACGTAACGATGAGTGGTGCGCGCGGTGGACGCAGCGTCGGCGCTGCCGTGGCCGCGATATAGTCGTCGCGTCGTGAGCGACGGTGTCCACGCATGAGCGCAGCTGCCCCCATGCAGACTCATCTCCGCGAGAACCCGTTCGAGATCGCACAGGAACAGCTGCGGCGCGTCGGCGAAACGTTTGCCGTCGATCCGAACCTGATCCGGGTCCTGTCCCAGTGCAAGAAGGGTGTCGAGGTCTCGGTGCCGGTTCAGATGGACGACGGGTCGGTTCATGTGTTTCAGGGCTATCGGGTCGTCCACAACATGACCCGCGGCCCGGCAAAGGGCGGGATCCGGTATCACCCGGCCGTGACGCAGGACGAGGTGAAGGCCCTCGCGATGTGGATGACCTGGAAATGTGCCCTCATGGGGCTCCCGTTCGGGGGCGCCAAGGGCGGTGTGATCTGCGATCCAAAGCTTCTCTCCCTCGGAGAGAAGGAGCGGCTGACCCGCCGGTACACGAGCGAGATCATCAACGAGATCGGCCCGGAGAAGGACATTCCCGCGCCTGACGTCGGGACCGATGCGCAGGTCATGGCGTGGATCTTCGACACATATTCGATGAACGTTGGTCACTCGGTGCTCGGTGTTGTGACCGGCAAGCCGCTGGCTGTCGGCGGTTCGGTGGGGCGCGACGGTGCGACCGCGCGGGGCTCGCTCTACTGCATTCGCACGGCTCTCCAGAAGCAGGGATCGCGCCTCCACGACACGCGGGTAGCGATCCAGGGCTTCGGCAACGTTGGCTCGAACCTCGCAGGCCTTCTCGCCGCCGAGGGCGTGCGCGTGATCGCAGTATCCGACTCCAGGGGAGGCATTCACAACCCCTACGGGCTCGATGTCGCGGCTGCCGTCGCCTACAAGACCGAGCACGGAGTGCTCGATGGGTTCCCCGGGGCAGACGGGATTACGAACGAGGAGCTCATCGAAATCGACTGCGACGTTCTCGCTCCGTGTGCACTCGAACAGATGATCACGGCTGAGAACGCCGCCCGGGTTCGGGGCAAGATGGTGTGTGAGGGGGCCAACGGTCCGACGACCCCTGCAGCCGACGAGATCCTCGAGGACCGCGGCATTCTCGTTCTCCCTGACGTGCTCGCGAACGCCGGCGGCGTTGTCGTCTCGTACTTCGAGTGGGTCCAGGGTCTCCAGGAGTACTTCTGGAAGGAATACGAGGTCCACGCGAAGCTCAACGACATCGTCGTTCGGGCCTTCGAGGAGACCTGGTCCACCCGCGAGAGGTATGCGACGAGCATGCGCATGGCTGCGTACGGGCTCGCCGTCCAGCGTGTCGCAGAGGCGACGACGATTCGCGGTCTCTACCCGTGAGCGATCGCCCCAGGCGTGGATGTCCCTGTGCGCCGGACGAGATCGGCTAGATCCGGTCTCCGGCCGAGCTACTGGTGTCTTGGATCTCAGCTCAGAACCCCCCACAGTTGCGACCCCGCTACCGTCCCGCAGCGTTGCGCTCTACTACGCGGACGGCTGCCACCTCTGCGAGCGCGCGCTAGAGGTCGTGCGGGCCGCGCAGGCGAAAACGCCGTTCACGCTCGAGCTCATCGACATCGGCGGTGTCGCCGCGCTCGAGGCTGAGTACCGCGAGCACCTCCCGGTGATCGAGATCGACGGCGTTCGAACGTTTACCTACTTCGTCACCCTCGACGCCTTGCTCGACCGCCTGGCGCGCTAGACGGTTCCATCAGGCGCTCGGGAAGTGGCGCAGGCAGTATGTGACTTCGTGTCACAAGGAATGACGGTTGTCGAGGGAGCGCAAGTGGCGGAGAGATTGACAGTTGGGGTTGCGGCACGGCTGAGCCGGTACCTGCAGGTGCTCACGCAGGCGAAGAAGATGGGCCGGGACAGAATCTCCTCGCAGGAGATTTCCGAGTACACGAATATCAACGCGACCCAGATCCGTCGCGACCTCTCTAGCTTCGGCCGGTTCGGCAAGCGTGGCGTGGGCTACAACATCGATTCGCTGCTCGGGGAGATTCGCAAGATCCTGCGCACGCAGGGACAGCACAACATCGCTCTCATCGGTGCGGGGCGGCTCGGAAGCGCGATTGCGAGCTCCCCGATCTTTGCCGAGCACGGCATCAACGTCGCCGCCGTGTTCGACAGCGACCCAGCCAAGGAGGGTCGGGTGATTGGCGGCGTCTCCGTGAGCCCACTCGACATGCTCGAGGAGGTAGCGCGCGAGCGGAACATCATCGTCGGCGTTCTCGCGGTGCCCGCAGACGGCGCCCAGAGCACCGCTGACGCCCTCGTCGCCGCCGGCGTCAAGATCATCTTCAACTACTCGCAGGCGCTGCTGACGACGCCGCCGGACGTGCAAGTGCACACCTCAAACCCTGCGGTCGAGCTCCTTTACGCGCTCTACTTCCACTTGACCTGATCTGACGCCGCCGACCGCGGCCCCTTCCGGCCGGCGGAGCCGGCCTCCGGGGCCGCTCGTGTCGCAGACGTCGGAAGGGCCACGCCACCGTTGGGGCTTCCTCCAGGCAGGATGCGGTGATGCGCATCCTGCTCTGGCACGGGTACCTCCTCGGTGGCACCGGTTCGAACGTCTACACGCGGATGCTCGCTCGAGAATGGAGCAACGCCGGACACGACGTCACCGTCCTTTCGCAGGAGCCGCATCCCCGGCGCTATGACCTCGGGAGTGCGACCTCGGTGCGACCAGACACGGGCCGCCTCCTTCCCGTCTTCGTCCTCGACCGCTACGAGGGCAGGGATGTGCGGCTCCTTCAGGACTGTACGCGACCGGAGCTCGACGGCTGGGTGGACGCCAACGCCTCAGCGATCAGGCAGCTCCTGCCTGCTGACGTCGTCTTCACGAACCACGTCCTCCTTGGCGGACCGGTCGGGGCGGCGACGGGCTCGCCATTTGCCGTCAAGGCGCACGGGTCCGAGCTCGAGTACTCGATGCGCGGCAACGCCGAGCTCTCGAACTGGGGGGCCGAGTCACTCGCCGGTGCGCGAGCGACCTACGTCGGTTCGGAGCACATCCGCGCTGTCCTCGCCGATGTCTGCGGACACGCGGACAACGTCCTCGAGGTTCCGCCTGGAGTCGACATCGAGGAGTGGGTACCCGAGTCGCGAGACGTTGCGCGCGCCGCGCTCATCGAGGAGTCGGAGCACGACGCTCCGAATCCGGGCAATGCGCAGGAACGTCTCCCTGATGACGGCAACGCCGGGCGTTTCATACGCTTTCTCGCCACTTCCAAGCCTGTCGTCGTCTACTTCGGCAAGTTGATCGAGCAGAAAGGTGTCCACCTCCTCATTGATGCTCTCGCCGGAATCGAGGCGCGCCTGGTCGTCGTCGGCTTCGGTCCGGAGCGGGCAACGCTCGAACGCCGGGCAGGGGACAGAGGCGTCGAGGTGCTCTTCACAGGTCCACTCGAGCATCGCCACCTCCGACACCTGCTCGCCCTCGCCGATGCCTGTGTCGTGCCGTCGATCTTCCCCGAGGCCTTCGGAATGGTTGCGGCCGAAGCTGCTTCGGCCGGTTGCCCTCCACTCGTTGCTCGGCATTCAGGGCTCGCGGAGGTCGCCTCCGGGCTCGAGGAGACATATCCGCCTGCGCTCGTGCACCTTGCATCGTTCACGCCGAACGACGCAGACGATCTGGCGCTGCGCCTCCGGGAGATCCTCGCGTTACAACCCGTCGATCGTGCAGCCCTGAGGTCGGCGGCACGCGCCGCAGTCGTCGAGCGCTGGAGCTGGGCGGGTGTCTCGCGCCGGCTCCTCGAACCCTTCCGCTGATCGCCTCCAACCACTCGGATCGGTAGCAGCGTCCAGACGTCCGGCGGTTCCAATGCCTGCGCACGTGATGCCTCGGGCCCGCCGTGGTATCGACTACCCTTTCCCGCTCCATGGGCGACGAACAACGGGTTCCCTACGATCAGCTGCTCCGCGAAGCGCGCGAACGCTTCGACGCAGGCACCGACTTCACCGTCGCTGTCGAGGAGGAGTTTGCGCTGCTCGATCCGGCCTCCCTCGATCTCGTCAACCGGTTCGAAGAGGTACAGGCTGCGGCCGCCGGAACGTCGGTAGAGCACAACCTCGCCGGTGAGCTGATCGCGTCGGAGGCCGAGATGAAGACCGGTCGACTCGAGACCTTCGCTGACGTCCCGGCCACGATCGCCGATCGCCGGGGCGAGCTCGCGGGGCTCATCGAGCCACTCGGGCTCACGCTCGGTGCCACCGGCTCTCACCCCTGGGCCAACTGGAAGGACCAGCGGATCATCGACACGCCGCACTACCGCCGGAACGACCAGATCCTCCGGTACGTGGTCTGGAAGAACAACACGTTCGGCTTCCACGTCCATATCGGGATCAAGGGCGCCGACCGCGCGATCAGGGTCACGACAGCGTTGCGCAACTGGCTTCCCGAACTTCTCGCTCTGTCCGCGAGCTCGCCTTTCGCCGAGAGCGTCGATACGGGCCTCCATTCGGCGCGCACCCAGATCTTCACGCGTTTCTTCCCTCGCTGTGGGGTGCCGGACGTGTTCGCTGGGTGGGCCGACTATGAGAGCTACGTTCGGTTTCTCTACGACACCGCCTCGATCACCGAGCACACACAACTCTGGTGGAGCGTGCGGCCGCATCTCGCGTTTCCCACCGTCGAGATTCGCATCTGCGACGGGCAGCCGGATCTCGCGGAGTCGCAGTCGCTCGCGGCCCTGTGCGTCGCACTCACGGCACGCATCGCGCGCGCGCTCGACGACGGAGAACCGATCGTGCATCAACCGCACCGCCTCATCGAGGAGAACATGTGGCGTGCGATCCGCTACGGGCTTTCGGGCGAGTTGATCGACCTCGAGCGCGGTGATGTGCTTCCTGCCCGCGCCAGGCTCGAACGGCTGATCGAATGGGTCCTGCCGGTTGCCAGCGAGATCGGCGCCGCGGAGTGGTTGCGCGTACCCGAGACGAACGCCGCCGAGCGACAGATCGCGCGGTTCGCGGAAGGCGACGATCTGGTCCAGATCTACCGTGACCTCGTCGTTCGTCCTTCACGGGTGAGCTGATATCGCCGCCGCCGGGTGGCGTTGGCGGCGATAGCGGCCGGATTCAGGGCAGTTCGGTCAGCAGCGCCGGAGTTTGTGCTGCATAATCGGGCGCGCCGATCCCGTTTCGGCTCTTTCTTTGTGACGTTTCTCCGGAGGGTTGATGGACTTCTTCAATGACCATGCTGTGGGGTTCGCGCTCGTCTGTGCGAGCGTCGCAGTGCTGTTCGGGCTCTACCTGACCTACTGGCTCCTCAAGCAGCCGGCAGGCAACGAGCGGATGCGTGAGATCTCGGGCGCCGTTCAGGAGGGCGCTGCGGCGTACCTCCGCAAGCAGTACACGACGATCGCGTTCGTCGCGATCGCCCCGATCCTGTTGATCGGGTTCTACAACGAGCTCGGGTGGGGAACCGCTTTCGGCTTCGTGATCGGCGCCGTCCTCTCGTCGGCCGCCGGTTTCATCGGCATGAACGTCGCCGTTCGATCGAACCTGCGCACGGCCGAGGCTGCGCGCGAAGGCGTTGCGCCCGCGTTCAAGGTCGCGTTCCGCGCCGGCTCGGTGACAGGCTTGCTCGTCGTCGGCCTCGGGCTGTTCGGCGTCGCCGGGTACTACTGGTTCCTTACCGGAGCGCTCGGGAACAGCCCCGAGTCGGCTGTCGACGATCTCATCGGACTCGCTTTCGGCGGCTCGCTGATCTCGGTGTTCGCCCGGCTCGGCGGCGGCATCTTCACGAAGGCCGCTGACGTCGGTGCCGACCTCGTCGGGAAGATCGAGGCCGGTATCCCCGAGGACGATCCGCGCAATCCGGCCGTAATCGCGGACAACGTCGGCGACAACGTCGGTGACTGCGCCGGCATGGCGGCCGACCTGTTCGAGACGTATGCAGTCACGGCTGTTGCAGTGATGCTCCTCGGCACGGCGTACCCGACGGGCGACCTCTGGCTCTACCCGCTCTCTCTCGGCGGGATCTCGATCCTCGCCTCGGTGATCGGCACCTTCTTCGCGCGCGTCGGCAAAGGCCCGAACTCCATCATCAACGCCCTCTACATGAGCGTGATCGTGGCGACAGTGCTCTCGGCGATCGGGTTCATCCCCGTCACGAAGGCGTTCGACGGCGGCCGGTTCTCGTTCTGGCAGCTCTACGGCTCGGCGCTCGTCGGGCTCGCGATCACCTTCCTGCTCGTCGCGATCACCGAGTTCTACACCGGCAGCCGCTGGAGCCCGGTGAAGAAGATCGCCGCAGCCTCTACAACGGGCCACGCGACCAATATCATCGCCGGCCTTGCCAAGGGCATGGAGGCGACCTCGCTGCCCGTGATCGTGATCGCCGGCGGCGTCGTCGCTGCCTACGAGATCGCCGGTGGCAACATCTACGGGATTGGTGTTGCGGTGATGGCGCAGCTCTCGATGGCCGGCTTGATCGTCGCACTCGACGCGTTCGGCCCGGTGACCGACAACGCGGGCGGGATCGCCGAGATGGCAGACATGCCGGAGTCGGTTCGTACCATCACCGACCAGCTCGATGCGGTCGGGAACACCACGAAGGCGGTCACGAAGGGCTACGCGATCGGTTCCGCCGGCCTCGCCGCGCTGATCCTGTTCGACGAGTACACCCGAGGCCTCGTCAACCACGGCATCGACACGGTGTTCTCACTCGACAACCCGTACGTGATCGCCGGTCTCTTCGTGGGCGGGATGATGCCGTTCCTCTTTGCTGCATTCGCGATGACCGCGGTGGGTCGTGTCGGCGGCGAGGTCGTCGAAGAGGTGCGACGTCAGTTCCGAAACGACCCGGGCATCATGGAAGGCACCTCACGGCCGGACTACTCCCAGGCCGTCGGGATCGTCACGACCTCGGCGCTCAAGGGAATGATGCTCCCCGCTTCGATCCCGATCGTGATCCCGATCGTGGTCGGCATCCTGAGCCCGACGATGCTGGGCGGCCTGCTGATCGGCACGATCGTGACCGGTCTCTTCCTCGCCATCTCGATGACCTCGGGCGGCGGCGCCTGGGACAACGCCAAGAAGCTGATCGAGGAAGGCGCTTACGGCGGCAAGGGATCCGAGGCCCATGCGGCCTCGATCACGGGCGATACCGTCGGTGATCCGTACAAGGACACCGCAGGCCCGGCGATCAACCCGATGATCAAGATCGCGAACATCGTTGCGATCCTGATCATTCCGCTGCTCGCTTCGATTCACGGCTGAGCCAGTCGCGGGGGAGGGTGCGCCTGCCAGGCCCTCCCCCGCCGACGGCGCTACGGTTCGCCGGGTGAACGAGCGTATGCGGCATCTGCTCCCGGCGGCCCCGGTCACCGGGGCAGTTGCGAGCCTGCTTGCCGTAGCCGCGGTGACCGTCGCCGTCGCGCTGCTCGACAACTTCGTGCCGGTCCTGAGCCTCGGCGTGCTCTACGTCTTCGCAGTCCTTCCCGTGGCGGTGCTGTGGGGGCTCGCATACTCCCTGCCGGTCGCAGTCGGAAGCATGCTCGCGTTCAACTTCTTCTTCCTGCCACCGGTGAACACCCTAACTCTGCAGGAAACCGAGAACTGGTTCGCGCTGGCCGTCTACTCGGGCACGGCGATCGTCGTCAGCGAGCTGGCGGCGCGCTCGCGCCGGCGTACGGTCGAGGCGGACCAGCGGCGGCGTGAAGCAGCGCTCCTCGCGGACATCTCCACCGATCTTCTGCAAGGGAAGGCTGTGCGGGACGAGCTGCCACGGATCGAGGCGCGTTCTGCAGAGGTGCTGGGGATCTCCGGGATCCGAATCGAGCTGGGGCCTCCGCGGGCGGCCTCAGGCTCCGGCGTTGCGTTCCCGCTCGAGACCGCCGGCCGTACCGTGGGACGGATCTCCGCGCCGCCTGGTGAGGAGCCGGTGCTCGGCACCCGGCAGCGGTTCCTGCCCGCCTTGGCGTCGCTTCTCGCCGTTGCCGTCGATCGAGAGGAACTGAGCCGCCAGGCCCTCGAAGCCGAGGCGTTGCGCCGCAGCGATGCGCTCAAGACTGCACTCCTGCGCGCGGTCTCCCACGATCTCCGCTCGCCACTCACGGCGATCTCGACGGCCGTAGGCGGGCTTCAGAGTGAAAGCATCGAACTCGACAGTGCCGATCGCGAGGAGCTGCTCGACACGATTGCGTCTGAGTCGCAGCGGCTCGAGCGGCTTGTTGCGAACCTTCTGGACCTCTCGCGCTTGCAGGCGGGAGCGGCAGAGCCAGTGCAGGAGCTCTGGGCGGTAGATCAGCTGATCGCCGAGGCGCTCGAGCAGGTCGTCGGAGCAGATCGCATCGAGATATCGATCCCGGATGAGGTACCCGTCGTCCTCGTGGACGCTATCCAGGTCGAGCGGGCCCTCGTGAATCTCCTCGAGAACGCCATCAAGTTCTCACCGCCCTCGTCCGTGATCTCGGTACGCGTCACCTCGACGCGCCGCGATGCCGTGATCAGAGTCGTCGATCAGGGATCAGGGCTCGCCGCGGAAGAGCTCGAACGGGTCTTCGAGCCCTTCCATCGTGCCCAGGGTGCCATGGCCGGGGGCGCCGGCCTCGGCCTCGCGATCGCACGCGGCTTCGCAGAGGCGAACGGCGGCCGAGTCTGGGCTGAATCGGTCGCCTCGCAGGGCACGTCCTTCGCCCTCGCACTCCCCGTAGCGGCGGCGGTGGCAACGTCTTCATGACGGGGCAGCGCATTCTCGTCGTGGACGACGAACCGCAGATCCTGCGCGCGCTGCAGACGACCCTACGCGGAGCAGGTTACGACGTCGTCACCGCCGCGACGGCGGAGGAAGCGCTGACCGTTGCCGCCGTGCAACCGCCGGAGGCGGTGATTCTCGACCTCGTCCTTCCGGACGGGAGCGGCGTGGACGTCTGTCGGGAGCTCCGGACCTGGACCCTTGTCCCGATCTTGATCCTCTCGGCGGTCGGCGAGGAGCGAGAGAAGGTTGCGGCGCTGGATGCAGGCGCTGACGACTACGTGACGAAGCCGTTCGGCGTCGACGAGCTCCTCGCGCGCCTCCGTGCCGCAATGCGTCGCGCCGGATCCGCCGGGGAGCCGGTCATCCGGATCGGCGAGCTGGTCGTCGATCTCGAGAAGCGCGCGGTCACGATGGCAGGCAAGCCGGTGCAGTTGACTCCGCACGAGTTCTCGATGCTGCGGCTGCTGGCCCAGAACGAGGGCAAGCTCCTCACCCATCAGGCCATCCTGCGCGAAGTGTGGGGGCCCGCGTACCAGGTCGAGTCGCACTACCTCCACGTGTACGTGTCCCAGCTGCGCCGGAAGATCGAGCCGGTCCCCACCCGCCCGAGGTACCTGCTGACCGAACCCGGCGCCGGATACCGCCTCGTGGCGCCCTCCGGCTGAAAGGCATCGCGATGTCTTGAGACATTCTTGAGGCCTGACGGCCCAGACCTGAGGCCGCCTTGACGGCTTCCGTCGTACCCTCGAGGCATGAGATTCCGAACTGCATTTCACTCCGCTGCTCCCGCAAGCGTGACTCGCTCGACTCGAGCCTCGCGCTCGCCGAGCACGCGAAATCCGTTTGCGAAGCGTGCCCTCCGGCGCAAGGCGGATGCCCTCCTACGGGGAGGGGCCCGCGTTCATCCAGAGTCAGCGCTGCTCACGTGGCGTGCTGCTGAACTGACCTCAGCGCGCGCACGTCGGAGAGCCGCCCGCTCGCTCCGAGGTGTTGTGAGAGGGCTAGACGGCAACGCGCTGCCCGGCGCCGTGCCTCTGAATCGCAGAGGCGTGCGGCCGTACACAGCCGCGCTCGTCGCTCTGGCGGATAGGGTCGGCGATCTGTCGCGCCCGGTGGCCCCGCGCGGGATGCTCCTCGTCGAGGACCTCCTCGTGGGCGGAGACAGCCCGCTCTACGCGCGGGAGAACCTCGACAGGCTCCCCGGGAACCTTCGGGAGATCGAGCATGCTCTCGGGAAGGGTGTTTGATGTACGACCTCGCTGCCCTCGGCATCTCCGTCGCCTGCTTCGCCTTCCTCTTCGCCCTTCTCTGGGCGCTCGAGCGCGTCTGATGACCGCCGGCAACATCTTCGGCCTGATCGTCTCGATCGCCGTGCTCGTCTACCTGCTCTACGCGTTGTTCCGTGGGGAGAAGCTCTAGATGACGGCACAGGGCATCCTCCAGATCGTCGTCTACACGATCGTCCTCTTGGGGCTCGCGTATCCGCTCGGCCTCTACATGGCGCGCGTCTACGCCGACGACAGCTTCGCCGCACGCGGACGCCTCCGCTTCCTCAGCGTCCCTGAGCGCGGCTTCTACCGGCTCCTCGGAGTCGATCCCGATCGTGATCAGGACTGGAAGGGCTACGCGAAAGCCGTCCTCGTCTTCAGCGCCGTCTTCTCGGCCGTGCTCTATGCCCTTCTTCGCCTCCAGGGCAAGCTCTTCCTCAACCCCGAAAACCTCCCCGGCGTGCCGTCGCATATCTCGCTGAACACAGCCGCGAGCTTCGTGACGAACACCAACTGGCAGTACTACGGGGGGGAGTACACGATGTCGTACCTCTCGCAGATGGCCGGCCTCGCCGTCCAGAACTTCGTCTCCGCAGCAGTCGGCATGGCAGTGCTCGTCGCAGTGATCCGGGGATTCTCGCGGCGCTCGACCTCGGGCATCGGGAACTTCTGGCGGGACATGTACCGCTCCCTCGTCTACATCCTGTTGCCGCTCTCGATCGTGCTCGGCGTGATCCTCATCTCGCAGGGCGTCGTGCAGACATTCGACGGCCATGCGACGGCGACGACGCTCGAGGGTGCGCAGCAGACAATCGCGCGCGGCCCCGCTGCGTCGCAGATCGCGATCAAGCAGCTCGGGACGAACGGCGGCGGCTTCTACAACTCGAACTCTGCCGTCCCGTTCGAGAACCCGAACGGCATCACCAACTTCCTCTCGGTGCTCGCGATCCTCCTCATCCCAGCGGCCCAGGTGTTCATGTTCGGAAAGATGGTCGGCGCAATCCGGCAGGGCCTCTCCCTCCTTGCCGCGATGTTCGTCATGTTCGCAATCGGCGTCGCGATTCTCCTGCCGCTCGAGCAGCAAGGATCGCAGGTGCTTCAGAGCTCCGGCGTGAACCTCTCCGCATCGAGCGGCCAGAGCGGCGGGAACATGTCCGACAAGGAGGTCCGGTTCGGGATCGCGAACACTGCCCTCTGGGCGACGGCCACGACGAACGCCTCGAACGGCTCGGTCAACGGCGGCCACGACGCTCTCACCGCCGGGGGCGGGGCGGTGCCGATCGTGAACATGTTCACGGGTGAGATCATCTTCGGCGGCGTGGGCTCCGGTCTGTACGGCATGTTCTTCTACGTCTTCATCGCAGTCTTCGTTGCCGGTCTGATGGTCGGACGCACTCCCGAGTACCTCGGAAAGAAGATCGAGGCGCGCGAGATCAAGTTCGCGGCACTCGGAGCGCTCTTCGTCCCGACCGTTGCGCTCGATTCTCACGGCGATCTCGGTCGTCACCGACTCCGGGCTGGCCTCGATGTTCAATCCTGGCGCCCACGGGTTCAGCGAGGCGCTGTACGCGTATACGTCGCAGGTCAACAACAACGGCAGCGCGTTTGCCGGCTACGGCGCGACGAACTTCTCCGCAGACCTCGGGACGGTGGCCTTGTTCCTCGGGCGGTTCGTCCCAATGATCGCGGCGCTCGCGATCGGCGGCTCGCTCGCGAGGAAGAAGGCAGTTCCGGCGTCCGCGGGCACGTTCCGCACCGACGGCGCGACCTTCACCTTCCTCCTCGTAGCCGTCATCATCCTGACCGCCGGCTTGATGATCTTCCCGGCCTTGACGTTGGGCCCGATCGTGGAGGCGTTGTCGTGATCATCCGCACCCTCCTTCGTTCGGTCGTCGCGGTTGTCGTTCTCACCGTCGTGTTCGGTTTTGTCTATCCCGCGTTGATGACAGGCTTCGCACAGCTGGCGTTCGCGGACAAGGCGAACGGCAGCCTCATCACGCAGGACGGCAAGGTCGTGGGATCGCAACTCGCAGCCCAGGCCTTTACGAAGCCCGGGTACTTCCACCCGCGCCCCTCGGCCACGGCACCGGAGTACAACGCCGGCGCGACGACATTCGCCAACCTCGGCCCGACGAATCCCGATCTCGCAAAGGCGGTACGGGAGCGCGTCGTAGCGATCCTGAAGCTCGAGCGCCCGTACAACCCCGGCCTGAAGGTCGGCGACATCCCGGTCGACGCGGTGACGACGTCAGGGTCGGGGATCGACCCTCAGATTTCGCCGGCGAATGCCGCGATGCAGGCGCCGCGGATCGCGGCCGTGCGTTCGCTGCCGCTGGCGACGGTTCAGAAGCTCATCGAGCAGTCGACCGACGAGCGGGGACTCGGGTTCTTCGGCGAGCCCGGCGTGAACGTGCTCGAGCTCAACCTCGCACTCGATAAGGAGACACGACAGTAATGGCACGTCAGGCGTCGAGCATCTTCTCGCGCGACCTCACCCTTGCGGCCATCAAGGACGCATTTCCGAAGCTGGACCCCAGGCTGCAGGTACGCAACCCGGTCATGTTCATCGTCGAGCTCGGCAGTGTGATCACGACGGGCATCTTCGTGCTCAACCTCGCACGGGGTCATACCGACAACCTGTGGTTCGTCGGCGTGATCGCCTTCTGGCTCTGGTTGACCGTCCTGTTCGCAAACTTCGCCGAGGCGATCGCCGAGGGCCGCGGCAAGGCGCAGGCGGACACCCTTCGCGCGACACGCACGACGACTTCGGCATTCCGCCGGACAGCGAGCGGCTCGTTCGAGGAGGTCGCAGCAGCCGAGCTCCAGCGCGGCGATGTGGTCGAGGTGGCCGCCGGTCAGGTGATCCCCGCCGACGGTGAGATCGTCGAGGGCGTCGGCTCTGTCGATGAGTCGGCGATCACCGGCGAATCCGCCCCGGTGATCCGCGAGGCCGGAGGCGATCGCTCCGCGGTCACTGGAGGCACCCGTCTCCTATCGGACCGGCTCGTGATCGAGGTCACGCAGGAGCCGGGGCAGTCGTTCCTCGACCGCATGATTGCGCTCGTGGAAGGCGCCGAACGGCGAAAGACACCCAACGAGATCGCGCTGAACATCCTGCTCGCGGGCCTCACGATTACCTTCCTCGCGGCCGTCGTCACGCTCAGCCCGTTCGCGATCTATGCGGGCACGGCACTGTCGCAGACCGTCCTCATCGCGCTGCTCGTCTCCCTCATTCCCACGACCATCGGCGCGCTCCTCTCGGCGATCGGCATCGCGGGCATGGATCGCCTCGTTCAGCGCAACGTCCTCGCGATGTCTGGACGGGCGGTCGAGGCGTCCGGCGACGTCGACGTACTGCTCCTGGACAAGACCGGGACGATCACGCTCGGTAACAGGCAAGCCGCGGAGTTCCTCCCGGTGAACGGGGTCGAGGAGCGCGAGCTCGCAGAGGTTGCCCAGCTCGCATCGCTCGCCGACGAGACGCCCGAGGGCAGGTCGATTGTCGTTCTCGCGAAGGAGCGGTTCAACCTACGCGAACGCGATCTCGGTGAGCACGAATTCGTGGCCTTCACGGCGCAGACGAGGATGAGCGGGGTCAACGTGAACGGGACCGTGATCCGGAAGGGCGCTGCGGACGCCGTCAAGGCATTCATCGCGGAGCAGGGCGGCAGCGCTCCAGCCGAGCTCGACCAGCTCGTGCAGGGGGTGGCCGAACAGGGCGGCACACCGCTCGTCGTCTCTCGTGACAACTGGGCACTCGGAGTCGTTCACCTCAAGGACATCGTCAAAGGCGGCATGACCGAGCGCTTCGCCGAGCTCCGCAAGATGGGCATCCGCACGGTGATGATCACCGGCGACAACCCCGTGACCGCCGCGGTGATCGCACGCGAAGCCGGCGTCGACGACTTTCTCGCCGAGGCGACCCCGGAAGCGAAGATGGCGCTGATCAAGGAGGAGCAGGCGAAAGGTCGCATGGTCGCGATGACGGGCGACGGCACGAACGACGCTCCCGCACTCGCGCAGGCCGATGTCGGCGTCGCCATGAACACGGGGACGACTGCTGCGAAAGAGGCTGGCAACATGGTCGACCTCGACTCGAATCCGACCAAGCTCATCGAGATCGTCGAGGTTGGCAAGCAGCTCCTCATCACGCGCGGCTCGCTCACGACCTTTTCGATCGCCAACGACGTCGCCAAGTACTTCGCAATTCTGCCTGCCATCTTCGCCTTCACCTACGCTGCGGCACCGGGCGAGAGAGGCCCACTCGAGAGCCTCAACGTGATGCACCTCGGAACCCCCGAGAGCGCGATCATCTCTGCGATCATCTTCAACGCGTTGATCATCCCCGCGCTCGTGCCCCTGGCGCTGCGCGGAGTTCGCTACCGCGCCATCGGGGCGACGGCGCTCCTCCGCCGGAACCTGCTGATCTACGGCCTCGGCGGCATGATCCTTCCCTTCGTAGGGATCAAGCTGATCGACCTGATCGTCCACAATCTCCTCGGGGCCTAGGTGGTCACCGTGCGGAGCGTGGACACCGCCGTCCCGGCGTCAGCTGCGCACTGACGCAATGCGCGGCCACTACCGCATCCTGCTCGGCATGGCGGCCGGCGTCGGCAAGACGTACCGCATGTTGCAGGAAGGCCGCCAGGCCGACTCCGAGGGGCGCGACGTGGTGATCGGGTATCTCGAGCCCCACGATCGGCCCGAGACAGCCGCTCTCGCAGAAGGTCTCGCGCTCGTCCCGAGGGTGGCGGTGCCGCACGCCGGGCTGGTGCTCGGAGAGATGGATGTCGACGCCGTGCTCCGGCGCGCACCCGAACTCGCTCTCGTCGACGAGCTGGCCCACACGAACGCGCCCGGCTCGCGCAACGAGAAGCGCTACGAGGACATCGACGAGATCCTCGAGGCGGGGATCGACGTCATCTCCACGGTCAACGTGCAGCATCTCGAGAGCCTCAACGACACGATCTTCGAGATCACCGACGTCCGCGTCCGCGAGACGTTCCCCGACCGCGTCCTCGACGAGGCCGACGAGGTCGTACTCGTCGACCTCGCTCCCGAGGCGCTCCAGCAACGGCTCGAGGCCGGCAAGATCTACCCGCAGGCACGGGCCGAAGTGGCCTTGATCAACTTCTTCCGCCTCGAAAATCTCAGCTCGCTGCGAGAGCTCGCCCTTCGAGAGGTGGCTGAGGACGTCGAGGCGAGGCGGCGACCCAACGTGCTGGAGCCTCTGAGCCAGCAGGCGGTCGCCGAGCGCGTGCTCGCCCTGATCGAGCCGCAGCCGAAGTCGCAACGCATCCTTCGACGTGCGTGGCGCTCCGCGCAGAGGCTCGGCTCGGAGATCGATGCGATCTGGGTACGACCCGGTGGCCGGCCTCCGTCGAACGAGGAAGCCATCCAGCTGGCTGCGCTCCGTAGGCTTGCGAGCATCCTGGGCGTCCATTTCCTCGAGGAGGAGGGGGACGATCTCGTCGCAACCGTCCGCCGCGTCGCCTACGACCGTGGTTCCACGTACATCTTCGTCGGCACCCCAGACGAACGGCGGCGGGTGGAGATTCTCCGCGGCTCCCTCCTCTCGCGGATGGTGCGGGAGCTGCCGGGGATCGACATCCGTGTCGTCGCAAATCGTGCCGACCGGGGAGCTCTCGCGCCATGACCGCTCCCGTTCTGATCGTCTCTGGCGCCATTGTCGTGGTGGTCGTGCTCGCCGTGCTGCTACGCCTGCGCCGGCGCCCTCCGGAGCAAACGGAGCGGCGTCTCCTCGTCGCATTCACCGGAGGTGCGCTCAACCCGACGGTGCTCGCCGCAGCAATCCGCATCGCTCGTGCCGAGCACGCGACGTTGGTGCCGGCGTACCTCCTCGTCGTGCCCCGTAGCCTCGCGGACGACGCGCCGGCCACAGAGCAGGTGGCCGTTGCCATGCCCCTGCTCGAGGCGGTCGAGCTCGCAGCGCTCAAGGCAGGGGTGCCGGTCGATGCTCGGATCGAGAAGGGCAGGACCCCGATCCACGCCCTCGAACGGCTGCTGGATGTCGAGCCGTTCGACCGTCTGGTCGCTCCGGCGCCGAGCGAGACCGCGAGCGATTTTACGCCGGGCTTCACGCCCAAGGATCTCACCTGGATCTTGACGCACGCCCCGATCGAGGCTCTCGTGCTCAGGCCCCGGCCCGCCTCGTGACGGCGTCGGCTTTTGGCGCCTGCATAACTCGCAATACGCCGCTGGAGAGGCACTCGGCCGACGGTTCCGTCACGCTGGTGTCGTGAAGGCCGGGACGTTCCGCATCTATCTCGGCGCCGCACCGGGCGTCGGCAAGACCTACTCGATGCTCAGCGAGGGCCGGCGCCGTCACGACCGTGGGACGGACGTCGTGATCGGCTTCGTCGAGACGCACGGCCGCCCGAGCACGGCGGAGCAGATCGGCGACCTCGAGATCGTCCCGCGGAAGGTGATCGAGTACAAGGGAACGACGTTCGAGGAGATGGACACCGATGCGATCCTTCGGCGGGCACCACAGGTCGTCCTCGTCGACGAGCTCGCACACACGAACGTCCCCGGCTCCCGTAACACCAAACGGTGCGAGGACGTCGAGGAGTTGCTCGCGGCCGGGATCACCGTGATCTCGACGCTCAACGTCCAGCACCTCGAGTCGGTGAACGACGTTGTCGAGCAGATCACGGGCGTGAAGCAACGAGAGACGATCCCGGATGCGATCGTCCGCAAAGCCGACCAGGTCGAGCTCGTCGACATGGCTCCGGAGGCCATCCGTCGGAGGATGGCGCACGGGAACATCTATCCGTCGGAAAGAGTCGACGCTGCACTCGGCAACTACTTTCGGCCAGGGAATCTCGCTGCTCTGCGCGAGCTCGCGCTGTTGTGGGTCGCGGATCGTGTCGAGGAAGGCCTCGCCGCCTACCGGGACCGACACGGCATCGAACGGCCGTGGGAGACGCGCGAGCGCATCCTCGTGGCGATCACGGGCTCGTCAGACAGCGACCGCCTCATTCGCCGGGGTGCACGGATGGCCGCTCGGGCGCACGGCGACCTCGTGGCCGTTCACATCACCTCGCTGACAGGCGAGCCTCAGGGTGCGCGAGACGAGCTGGAGCGGCAGAAGGTGCTGGTCGAGGAGCTCGGGGGATCCGTCAAGGAGGTCGCGGGCGACGATGTGGGCGACACACTGGTAGCGGTCGCGAAGTCGCTGAACGCCTCCCAGATCGTGCTCGGCTCGACCCGGCGCTCTCGTTATGCGGAGCTCATGCACGGTTCGGTCATCAATCGGGTGATCCGCGCGTCGGGAATCGGGATCGATGTTCATGTGATCAGCCGGGAGGAGAGCGACGCCCAGTCGGCGCGGTCTCGGCGGCGGCGGCGCCCGCCGGCGCTGCGGCGTCGTCGGGTGGCGATCGCCTTCGTGGCAGTCGTCGTCGGACTGCCGCTGCTGACGCTGCTGATCTCTCAGCTTCGAGCGCACCTCGGCCTCCCGAGCATCCTTCTGCTCTACCTCCTCGCCGTCGTCCTGATTTCGGCCGTCGGAGGGCTCTGGCCGGCGCTCGCAGCCGCCGTGGCAGGGTTCTTGCTCGCCAACTGGTATTTCACGCCGCCGGAGCACACGTTCACGATCTCCGAGGGCGACAACTTCGTCGCGCTGGTCGTATTCCTCGTTGTGGCCTCAGTCGTCAGTGGGTTTGTGGCGCTCGCCTCGCGGCGAGCCGCGGAGGGCGCGCGGGCACGCGCGGAGAGCGAGGCCCTCGTCCGGCTCGGCGGCTCGACGAGCGTGCCGACCCTGCTCGAGACGCTACGCCGCGCGCTCGGGCTTCATTGTGTGGCGTTGCTCCATCACGGGGCCTCCGGCTGGACCATCGAGACTTCGGCTGGGACCGCAACCGCAGGGGGTGAGCCTGACCAGACCATCCCTCTGGATGAGGACCACGAGCTGCACCTCTTCGGAGGGTCGGTCGGCGCGGAGGATCAGCGCATTCTCGATGCTTTCGTAGCCGAGATCGCCACCGCGATAGACATCGAGGAGCTTTCGGCGGAGGTCAGCACGGTCAGCTCGCTCGTGGCCGCACGGGATGCACGCGCTGCGCTCCTCGTGTCTACCGGCAAGGACATGCAGGAAGCGGCGTTGCAGCTGCGACCGGCCACAGCTGGGAACCGGCTCGCGTTGCTCGGCGCAGATCTTGTCGACCTCGGCCGAATCGAGAGTGGTGAGCTCGTCGTCTCCGTCGAGGACGTTGTGGTTGGAGACGTTCTTGCCGCCGTCGTCCGCGACACGTGTGTCGCGTCCGGAAGGGTCGAGGTCGACGCGCAACCAGGCCTTCCACTGGTGAGTGCCAATCCTTCGCTCCTGCGACGGGCGCTCGTCGAAGCCGTGCTCGAGGCGATCGATGCCTCCCCGGCCGATCTTCCGGTCAGGCTCATCGCCGGTGCCGTCTGGCCGGGCGTCGACATCCGAGTCATCGATCGACGCCGGCGTCGCGAAGAGACTGACGGGGTGCCGGTCGGCACGGGCTCAGGAGCGTTCGTCGCGCAAGCCTTTGTCCTCGCGATGCGCGGGCGGATCGAGGTCGACGAGACGCCGAGCGGAGGAACGACGCTCGTGATTCGGCTGCCGGCGAGCGTGACGCCGGACGGTGCCGGGTCGACCGGTGCAACGCCGCCGAATCCTTCCACGTAGAAGGTTGCAGGGCAGTGGCATCGCCTCGCGGATCGGGGTGTAGCCTCTCAGTAGCGGAAGGGCGGAGGAGCCCACGCTAGAGCTGTCCGAGCGCTGATGACAGAGCGCCAGCCGAGCTCGTCGAGCGAGACGTAGACTCGCGATCGTGCCCAGTCGCCGTAGACGCGAGGTCGAGCTCGAACGAGTCCTCGGCACCCCGGCGCTGTTTGCGACCGCCTACGGCAACGTCGGCTCATCGATCTACTACGCGCTCGGTCTCACCGCCGTCTACGCGCTCGGGCTGACGCCGCTCGTCTTTCTCGTCGCAGGAATCGTCTTCGCGATGACGGCGGCGACCTACGCCGAGGGAACCGTTCTGTATCCCGAGGCCGGCGGGTCGTCCAGCTTCGCCCGACATGCCTTCAACGAGCTCATCAGCTTCGGTGCTGCCTGGGCCCAGATGCTCGTCTACGTCGTCACGGTCGCCACGTCGGCCTTCTTCGTACCGCACTACCTCTCGGTCTTCTGGGAGCCGCTCAACACGAACCCGTGGGACATCATCGCGGGCGCCGCGGTGATCGTCGTCCTCGTGACCCTGAACATCGTCGGCGTCCAGGAGGCCGCGAAGCTGTCGATCGTGCTCGCGGTGCTCGACTTCGCGACGCAGATCCTGCTCGTCCTCCTCGGCTTCTTCCTCGTGTTCAGCCCCACGATCCTCGTCGACAACATCCACTGGGGAGTCGCGCCCACGTGGTCGAACCTCGCGCTCGCAGTTCCGGTTGCAATGCTCGCCTACACCGGTGTCGAGACCGTCTCGAACCTCGCCGAGGAGGCGCGCGAGCCCGCCCGGACGGTCCCGGACGCCTACAAGCTCGTGGCCGGCGCGGTCTTCGCGATCTATCTGACCTTGCCGCTGATCGCGCTATCCGCGCTGCCTGTGACGATGATCGACGGGAAGCTGACGACTCTCCTCGCACTTCCGCCCGAGCAGGGTGGATACGCCAACGATCCGATTCTCGGTCTGGTCAAGAATCTGGGGGTTTCGGGATCGATCTTGCGTGTGCTCGAGGTCTACGTCGGGGTCCTCGCCGCCACGATCCTCTTCATCGCCACGAATGCGGGCGTGATCGGCGCCTCTCGCGTCACCTATTCGATGGCGAGCTACCGACAAATCCCCGAGGTGTTCCGCAGGCTGCACCCCAAGTTCAAGACTCCCGTTCTCTCGCTCGTCCTCTTCGCGGGCATCGCTCCGATCCTGGTCATCCTCCCCGGAAACGTGAACTTCGTCGGCACGCTCTACTCCTTCGGTGCGACCCTCTCGTTCACCATCGCTCACGCGTCGCTCGTCAGATTGCGGGTGAAGCAGAAGGATTCGGCCGAGACGTTCTACCGGGGCCGGCCGAACCTGGTGTTGCGGGGGATCGAGTGGCCAGTCTTCGCGATCATCGGTGGGCTCGCGACCGGCGCGTCGTTCCTCGTCATCGTCGCCCAGAACCCGACGACACGATGGGTCGGCCTCGGGTGGATTGCCTCGGGTATGGCTTTCTACGTCATCTACAGGAGCCGGTTCGTGAAAGCGTCTCTCAGAGGCACTGTCAAGGCGCCTCCCGCCTTCGGTCCCGCTCTCGCGCTCGAGTATCGGCGCCTCCTCGTGCCCGTCGTGGCGGGGCAGCCGTCGGACGACGCGCTCGACGTAGCCTGCAGTCTTGCTGCGGAGCGCGGTGCCCGGATCGTGGCGCTCAACGTGCTCGAGGTTCCCCTCGGGCGACCACTCGACGACGACCTCGACGAGCTCGAGGACGCTGCGAACGACGAGCTCGACGAGGCGATCGCGATCGGTGACTCGTACGGTGTCCGGGTGCTCGATCGCCTCGTTCGTGCCCGCAGCGCCGGGCCTGCGATCGTCGAGGAGGCCGAGAGGCGTGGCACCGAGATCATCGTGCTCGGTACGCCGCGGAAGTCGCTGACGAAGGCCCAGCGGGCGGTATTCGGGCGCACGGTCGACTACGTGCTGCGGCATGCTCCCTGCCGGGTCATGGTGGCGGCGTCGCGAGACGAGGTGCCGGCGTGATCTGGTACCGGCGCTCGATCTTCGTCTTCTCCGCCTGCTTCGTCGTGATCGGCGTGGCCCTTCTCGTCGTCACCGCTGTCAACGGAGGAGGCCTTGTGGGGTTCGTGCTCGGCGGGCTGTTCGTGGCCCTCGGCGTCGGTCGCATTCAATTGGAGCGCAAACGTGGCACGTAAGGTCCGTGGGTTCGAGCGCGTTCTCGACGCCCCGGCGTTGTTCGCCGTTGCCTACGACGAGATCGGCTCGTCGATCTACTTCGCCCTCGGCATCGTGGCTGCACAGGCACTCGGGCTGACCCCGCTCGTCCTCCTGGCAAGCGGATTGCTCTTTCTCGTCGTCTCACTGTCGTACGCCGAAGGTACGGCAGCAATCCCGGAGACGGGTGGAGCTGCAACGTTCACTCGACGTGCCTTCAACGACCTCGTCGGCTTCACGACGGGGTGGGTGCTCTTCCTCGACTACCTGATCGTGATCGCCCTCTCGACGTTGTTCTTGCCGCACTACCTCGCCGCGTCGCTTTCTGCTCCGTCGCTGACGCAGAGCCCGTGGGACGTGTTGATCGCCGTGGGCGTGATCTGCGCATGATCGTCGGGTCAAGGCTCGTCCGCCGCACGAAGATCCACACCGCCGCTCTCGTCCTCGCTCTCCTCGACATCTCGGTGCAGCTGCTCGTCGTCGTTCTCGGCTTCGCCACCGTCTTCTCCCCGGGTGTGCTCACGAGCGGCTTCGACTTCGCCGCCGGACAGGGCTGGCACGATCTCATCTTCGCCCTGCCTCTCGCGATGCTCGCCTATACCGGGCTCGAGACGGTCGCCAACCTCGCCGAGGAGACCCGCGAGCCGGGCAGGGTTCTGCCGCGTTCGCTGTTCTCTTCGATTGGTCTCGTCGTCATCACAACGGTGCTGATCGCGGTCGTCGGGGTCTCTGCGTTCCCATCCGAGGACGGGTCCACCGATCTTGCCGACCATTGGCTGCAGGCGCCGATCGTCGGGATCGTGACCGCCTTCGAGGGGCATCTCCCTGCTGCGCTCGTCGACGTCGTGCGCATCATCGTCGGGCTTTCGGGGGCGACGATCCTCTTCGCGGCCGCGACGACGGCGATCACCGGGTGCACGAGGCTCGGGCGCTCGATGGCCGAGCACGGGATGCTGCCGCGGGAGTTCGGCCGGCTCGAGCGACGCTCGCTCGTGTCGCGTGAGGCGCTCCTCGCGACGGGATTCGTCGCGATCGCGATCGTCGTCGGTGCCGGTGTCTTCGGAGGAGATGATCCGGCATTTCTCGCGAGTGCGTACTCCTTCGGAGTGCTGTTCGCATTCACCGCCGCGCAACTCGCGGTGATCCGGCTCCGGCGCAAAGAGCCGAATCTCGAGCGGCCGTTCAGGGCGAAACCCGAGGTGCGGATTCGCGGAGTACTGCTGCCCGTGCCGGCGCTGATCGGTGCGCCGCTCACGTTCACGGTCTGGATCCTCGCCTTGATCACGCACCCAGGCGCGCGGTACGCCGGTCCGGGGTGGTTGCTGTTCGGTCTGGTCGTCTACTTCCTCGTCAGACGCAGGCGAGAAGCGGGAGTGCTCGACGACATAGACCCCGTCGCGACCCTTCCGCCCGGAGCTGACTTTCGCAAGGTGCTCGTCCCGATGAAGTTGGGGGACATCGGCGAGGAGATGGTGGCGACCGCGATCGCCCTTGCCAAGGAGCGTGGGGCGAGCATCGAGGCGGTCTTCGTCGTGCGCGTCCCGCGAGCCTATTCCCTCGAGGGCGCGCTGCCCGAGGACGTGCGGATTCGTGCGGAGGAGTCCCTCGCCGAAGCCAGGGCACTCGGAGAGGAAAACGGCGTCGAGGTCGTTACCCACACGATCGTCGCCCGCTCGATCGGCCACGCGATCGTCGAGGAGGCCCTCGACCACGGCGCCGATCTGATCGTGCTCGGCTCGTCACCTCGATGGCGCAGGCAGTCGCGGTTCTTCTCGCCGACGGTCGATCACGTGCTACGCAATGCGCCGTGTGAGGTGCTCGTTGTCGCGTTCCCCGAGGGAACCTTCGAGTAGCGCTACGCTTCGTCCCATGAAGGCAGTGATCATCGGTTGTGGACGTGTCGGCTCGTCGGTTGCGAAGCAGCTCGCCAGTGAGGGCTGGGACGTCACCTGCGTCGACGAGAACGAGGAGGCCCTATCGCGACTCGGTGCCTGGAAGGGCGGTTTCATGGTGGGGCACGGCATGGATCGAGACGTACTCGAGCAGGCTGGTGCCAGCGATGCGCAGGCCGCGGTCGTCGCGACCGATGGCGACAACTCGAACATCGTCATCGGCCAGATCCTGCAGCGGCGGTACGGCATTCAGTGTGTTGTCGTGCGCGTGCTCGATCCAGCGCGAGCGGACTTCTACATGAAACTCGGCCTCCAGACGGTGTGCCCGACCCAGACCGCGATCGCGACCCTGACCGACGCAGTGCGCTCGTGCGAGACCGGCATTCTCCAGCAGGCGGCTCCCTGATGTACGTGGTCATCGCCGGCGGCGGCAAGGTCGGGGCGAATGTCGCTCGGTCGCTCATCGCAATGCAGCATGAGGTGACCGTCATCGAGCAGCGCCGCGACCGTTTCATGCAACTCGAGTCCGAGTTCGGCCATGCAGCGATGTTCGGCGACGCAACGGAGATCGCGGTGCTCGAACGAGCGGGGATTGCGCGGCCCCCCGACCTCGTCCTGGCCGTCACGGGTGATGACGAGGACAATCTGATCATCTCGCAGATCGCGCGTGAGGGCTACGGCATCGAGAAGGTCATCGCGCGCGTCAACGATCCTCGCAACCAGGAGACGTTCGACCTCCTCGAGATCTCGCGCACGGTCTGCGCGACGTCCGGCCTGCTCGGGCTCGTCGAGCACGAGGTCCCGGAACACGGTCTCGTTCGCCTCCTCGAGCTGCGTCGCGAGGGGCTCGAGGTGGTCGAGGTCCAGGTAGTGGCCGACTCACCCGCCGCCGGCAAGCGGGTAGCAGGCCTTTCGCTCCCGGAGGGGGCACGTCTCGTGTCGGTCATGCGCAACGGGACCGCCGAGATCGCGGTAGGGGAGACGGTGATTCGGCCCGGAGATCAGGTCGTCGCGATCCTGAAGCCAGGCGTCGAGGATCAGCTTCGCCGCGCTCTCGTCGGCTGAGCCTCTACCGACCCCGCCAGTAGTTCCGAGTCATCAGCACGACGACGGGAATGACCTCGAGCCGTCCGAGCCACATCAACCCGGCCAGGGTGAGCTTCGAGACGTCGGGATAGCTCGCGAACGAGCCCAGCGGGCCGGCAGCGCCCGTTCCCGGCCCGACATTGCCGAGGGTGGTCGCGGCGGCGGCGATCGCGTCGAACGCCGAGAGCGAAGGGCCTTGAATCGCCGTATCCAGAGCGATGATACCCGCGCCCACGACGAACAGTCCTATGTAGAGGAGAATAAAAGCCGTCACCGCGCGCAACGTCTTCTCCTGGACGACGAGGCCGTTGACCCGCACCGGCATGACCTCCTCCGGATGCAAGGTCTGCCTGAGCTCGCGTCGCAGCGAGCGGCCGAGCAGAAGATGGCGCACGACCTTCACCGAGCTTCCTGTCGACCCCGCCGAGCCACCGACGAACATGAGCCCGACGAGGAGCATCAAGGCGAACGTCGTCCAGGCGGTGAAATCGGCACTCACGAACCCCGTGGTCGTCATGATCGAGACCACCTGGAAGATTCCCTCGCGGATTGCCGCCTCACCGCTCGAGAAGCCCTCGGCCCAGATCTCCGCAACGAGTGCAACGGAGGCGAGTCCGAGGATCCCGACGTAGAGCCGGAGCTCCTGATCGCGGCCCGCGTTGCGCCAGCGGCGGCGGACGAGAGCCCCGTAGAGAAGCACGAAGTTGATGCCCGCCACCACCATGAAGACGATCACAACCCACTGCGAGGCCGCCGCAAACTGTGTCATCGAGCCGGTGTTCGGCATGAAGCCGCCGGTCGGAAGTGTGGCGAGCGCGACCGAGACGGCCTCGAACAGGCCCATCCTCCGGTCGATCCCTGCTACCCCGAACAGGGCGAGCACACCGGCGAGCACCCCGGTCAGAGCGACATAGAGGAGCCACATCCTGCGTGCGGTCGTTCGGATCCGCTCTGCGAGGAGATCTGTCTGGACTCCGGGATTCTCCGACTCGAGGAGTTGTCGACCGCCTACGCGAAGGCGCGGCAGGACTGCGAGCGCAACCACGATGATCCCCAATCCTCCGATCCATTGCGTGAGTTGCCGCCACAGCAGGAGAGAGTGGTCGATCGAGTCAACGCGTGTCAGGATCGACGACCCGGTTGTCGAGAAGCCGGACATCGACTCGAAGAACGCATCGACTGGGCGGTCGAGTTGCGGGTCGCCGGAGAGGAGGTAGGGGATCGTGCCGAATACGGCGGCAAGCAGCCAGATGAGCGCCACCACGAGGTACCCCTCACGGAACCCGATGCTGCGGGTAGGGCCTGCAAGGCGCTCCAACCCGAGGCCGGCAGCGCCCGCAATCATCGTCGCGGCAACGAACGGCCAGGGTGACTCGCCGTAGAGCAGGGCAACGCCGGCCGGCACGAGTGCCGTCAGGCTGACGTATTTCAGCAGCGTTCCGGTGAGCCCGAGAGCGCCTCTGAGGTCGACCGCGAGCCGCGGCCTCCGTCGACCAGAAGGCCGCCGGTTGTGTCGGTTCAACACAACCGAAGCGTCACAGGACGCGCTCGACGTCCGAGACCCGTTCGGACTCCGTGAATACGATCACACGGTCTCCGGCTTGCAAGATGTCGTCGCTGCGGGGGAACACCGCCTGCCCGTCCCGGACGATGGCACCGATCAGTGCCCCGCGAATAGGCATCTCCCGGAAGCGCAGCCCAACGTACTCGCTCGTGGAGCGGGTCGTGATGTCTAGCACCTCGAAACGGTCGTTCTCGAGCATCGCGACCTGCTGGGTCCGCGGGTCATGGGCGAAGCGAACGATCTCCTCGGCTGTGACCTGGCGGGGATCGACCTGCACGTCGATGCCCGCGTTCTCGTAGACCTGCCGGGAGATGGCATCGTGGACGATCGCGATCGTGAACGTCACCCCGTGGATGCGGGCCAATGTCGCTGCGTAGTGATTCTTCGCGTCCTCGCGCATCGCGAAGACCGCGGCCTGCGCGTGGCCGATCTGCTCGCGCTCGAGGAAGTCGGGGTCGAGGCCCGAGACGTTGTACACGCGTGCCTTCGGAAGTGCCTCCGCGACGGCGCGGGCGCGGTCACGGTTCTCCTCGATCAACCTGACCCCGATGCCCTGCTCGAGCAACTGACGCGCGATCGCCGTGCCGACCTTGCCGGCGCCGAAGATGACGACGTCCGTGACCTCGGCCTCCCACGGTGCGAGAAGGGTGCCCCAGGCAGTCGCGGCCTGCGGCGAGCCGATCACGACGATCCGGTCTCCCGAAAGGATGACGTCGTCACCGCGGGGCAACATCATCGTCGAGCCGCGAATGATGCTCGCTACGCGGGAATCGGCAGGGACGAGTGCGTCGCGAAGCGGTCGTCCGACGACGTCGGCGCTGGAACCGTCGGTGACGTCGTACTCGACGATTTGCACCTGACCCTCGGCGAAGATATCCGTCTGCACTGCGGCGCTGACCCCGATCACACGCGCGATCGCCTGCGCGGTCTCGATCTCCGACGAGACGACGAAATCGACGTCGAGCTGACCCTGCCGCCAGAGCTCGATGTACTCCACATTCGATGTCCTGATCACCGTCGTGGCTCGAGGCGCCTCGAGCCGGGCAAACATCCCGGCCACGAGATTGGCCTCGTCCCGTGACGTGCAGGCGAGAACGAGATCCGCCGCGCGGACGCCCGCGTCTGCGAGGGCGCGCCGACTCGCACCGTTCGCCTCGACCGTCGCGACATCGAAACGCTGGCTGATCGCGGCGAGTCGGGCCGGGTCGAGGTCGACCACAGTGACATCGTGCTCGCCGTGGAGCGCCTCCACGATCGTCGAGCCCACCTGACCTGCGCCGATAACGAAGATCTTCACGGCCGGCGCAGGGTACACCCGCTCGCGGCGCGATGCCGGGTAGGAATGCGCGGAAGCAAGGGCCGTGCGCCGAGGGCTGTCCTGTCGGGATCCCTCTCCCGCGTCAACCCTCTGGGGGATGCCACCGGCACGACGGGAGGTACCGTATGTCCCAATGCGCCGCGCCGCCATAGCGTCCGTCGCGCTCGTCGCGGTGTTTGCTGTCGTTGCATCCGCCTCAGCGATGGGGCATCGTGCAGCCGCGCTCAGGCTCGTCAAGGTCGTCGACGGCCTCCAGGCGCCGGTTCACGTCACCTCGCCGACGGGAACCATAGGCGTGCTCTACGTGGTGGAGCAAGGAGGACTCGTCCGTGTCGTCAAGGGCGGCTCGATTCAGTCACAACCGTTCCTCGACGTGCGGGCGAAGGTTCAGGCGGGCGGCGAGCAGGGACTGCTCGGACTCGCATTTGCTCCCGACTACGCGACCAGCCGGCAATTCGTCGTTGACTACACGGATCGCAACGGCGACACACGAGTCGTGCGCTACCGATCCGACGGCACGAAGGCTCTGCCGGCGAGCGCGAGGCAACTGCTCTTCGTGAAGCAGCCGTACCCCAACCACAACGGCGGCATGGTGGCGTACGGGAAGGATGGCCTCGTCTACGTCGGCATGGGAGACGGCGGGTCGGGAGGAGATCCCGAGAACCGTGCTCAGAATCCCTCGTCGCTCCTCGGCAAGATCCTCCGGGTCGATCCGGCGCGCCCGGGCGCCAAGCCCGCACTCGTTGCGATCGGTGTCCGGAATCCGTGGCGATTCTCGTTCGACCGTGCGAACGGCGATCTCTGGATCGGCGACGTTGGCCAGGGTGCGATCGAAGAGGTCGATCATGTCGCTTGGCCCTGGCAGGGGTTGCTGAACTTCGGCTGGGACGTCTACGAGGGCCGCTCTTCATTCGAGAAGAAGGCGCTCGGACCGGGCCGTCTCGTCGATCCGGTCGCGCAGTACAGCCACGCACGAGGTTGTTCGATCACCGGCGGGTACGTCTATCGCGGCTCGGCGGTTCCCTCCGCAACCGGCAGGTACTTCTACGGCGACTACTGCAGCGGGACCGTGTGGTCGCTCAAGCTCGTCGGGAGTGCCGCTCGTCAGATTCGGCCGGAGCCGTTCACGGTCCCGAATCTGACATCGTTCGGCGAGGACGGCACGGGAGAGCTGTATGCCGTCTCGGGTAACGGTGTGTTGTACCGCCTCGCGTCGTAGGGGGGATGCGCAGCATCGCCCTTTCAGGGGCCTCCTGGGTCAGACCTCAAGGAGAGGAAACAGCGACGAGCTGCTCGCGCGTTCGCACGACGGTTGCTTCGCCCCCGAGGGCGGCGGCGAGACGCTCGAGCGCGCCGGCTCCCGTCTCGAGCGCCGTGATCCGGCGAGCCGCTCCCAGCTGGGCCATGGCGATCCGTGCGAGCTCGACGGGAGCGTCGGTGAAGACTCCGAGTGGACGGTTGGCAGCGGCGAGTCGTCGTAGGGCAGCGCTCACGTCCGCGCTCGGCCGCAGGTAGACGGGTGCCCGCTCGGCTGCGAAACGCTCGAGCAGGACGCGCCAGTTGCCGACGCCGGCCGCGTCGAGCTCGATCGAGGCAATGCCTCGGTCCGCGGGCAGTGATGCCTGCTCGACGCCGAGCACTCTGGCGGCGGCGCTGAGCCAGTCGTCCCACAGAGGCCGCGTGTCGCCGAGCGCGCCGTCGAGGTCGATCAGGACGGCACTCACGGCGCACCGCCGTCGCTGTTCCACCGGGACCGGCTCCAGACGACGACGCCGATCGTCACGCCGACCGTGTCGATGACGACGTCGTACCACGCCGCGTGCCGTCCGCGAACGAAGTGCTGGTGCACCTCGTCAGTCACCGCGTACAGACCCCCGACGAGGATCGCGAGCTGCGGGCGTGCGAGCGCCCGCAGCAGAAGCGCGCCGAGCACGGCGTACTCGGTCAGGTGCGCGAGCTTGCGCAGGACGGTGTCCCAGGTGCCGAGACCCGTCCCGAGGCTCGGGATCGATGAGAAGGCAAAGATCACCGCTGCCATCAGGACGACGGGAGCCCAGGCTCGGAACGTGGCTGCTGACACCTTCCGATGATAGGCTCCGCCGTCAAAGGGAGCGCGGTGAGGGAACCCGGTGCGAATCCGGGACGGTCCCGCCGCTGTGAGGGGAGTTGCTCGCCCACCGAAACGTCACTGGCGCACCGGGAGACCGGTAGCCGGGAAGGCGGTGGGAGAGGGAGCCCCGAGTCAGAAGACCTGCCGCCTCCTCCATACCGAACCCCTCGTGGAAGGAGGATTCGTGGCACGACGTTTGGTAGTTCTCGTGACCGTTGTCGGTCTCGTTCTCACGCTCGCCGCTACGGCTCTCGGCGCGTCCGTCACGGTACGTGTCGAAGGTAAGACGCAGTCGATCTTTGGATCGTCGCCCCTCAAGCTGGACGCGCCAAACGCTCTCGTCGCACTCGACGTAGCGAGCACCATTGGCGAGTTCTACGTTCAGGTGACCCAGGCGTCGTTCGGGCAGTACGTCAGCCAAGTCGGGAAGTACCCCGGTGCCGGAGCATCGGGCTGGGTGTTCAAGGTCAACGGCGCTTCGCCGCCGGTCGGAGCCGATCAGGTGACCCTGAAAGACGGGGACGAGGTGCTGTGGTATTTCGCCACGTTCGGCGACGCGGGAGGGCCGCCAACGCTCTCCCTCAAGGCTGCCGCTGCCAACTGCTACACCGTGTCCTCCTTCAACGACGCGGGCAAGTCGTCCGCAGCGAGCGGAGCCCAGGTCAAGGTCGACGGCCGCCGCTACAAGGCGAGTGCGAACGGCGGTGTCTGTGTCGGCAAGCATGTTGGGACGGTCCGTGCATACGCCGTCGGCGCTGTACGGTCGAACGCCGTGAAGTGACCCTGCCGCGGCTTACCGCGCTCCTCCTCGTCGCGCTTGCCCTCGCGGGCTGCGGCGGGGAGGGGCCGAAGGCGGCGGACGGGACCGCGCGCCTCTGGGTCACTCGCGATCGTGGCAGTGTGGTGCTCCTCGACACGACGGTGCCGGCGGGGCAGTCCCTGCTGCGTGCGCTCCGATCGAAGGCGGACGTGACAACGCGGTACGGCGGAGGATTCGTCCAGTCGATCGACGGCACGAAAGGCAGCGCCCGCCGCCATGAAGACTGGTTCTGGTTCGTCAACGGCCTCGCGGGTGACCGGTCGGCCGCCTCGTATCGGCTGCGGGCCGGCGACGTGGCCTGGTGGGACTATCGAGACTGGTCGAGCGACGCAGAGACGCTCGAGGTGGTTGCCGGCGCCTTCCCGGAGCCGTTCCTCCACGGATACGACGGAGCACATCGACCGACGGCCGTGCGTTACTCGCCGGGCCTGAAAGCGGGCGCCGCGCAGATTGCCCGGGTGCTCGCCACGACCGACATCGCTCCGTTGGGTGCCGAGATTCCGGCGAACGCCAACCTCTTCGAATTGGGAGCAGGCCCGCGCCACCTGACCGCCGTCTTGCGCTCACCCGGCTCGGGGCCTTCCGGCGCGGTCCGATTCTCGTTCGCCGGCCCCGTTGACGCGCTCCTCGCGGGGGATTTCGCACAGAGGTTCTCGAGCCCATGAGCCCTGGCCCGGCAACAGCGCTGCTCGCAGCCGTCGCCATAGCAGCGTTCCTGATCGACCGCATCTGGGTGCTCGCCGTGATGACGGTCGTCCTCCTCGTGATCTGCCTCCGTGCTCCCGTCCAGCGCCGCTGGCTCTACGTGAGTGGCGCTCTGTTCGGCGCTCTCGGGGTGATTCTGATCTCGCCGCTGACGTGGTCGTCAGGTGGCGGAACTCTACTCTGGGAAGGCCCGACGATCCCCGTAATCGGACCGATCGATCTCTCGACCGACGAGATCCGAATTGCCGTCGTCAACGGCCTGCGCCTCGCGGTTGTCGGCCTCGCGTTCAGCGCGTACACGCTCCTCGTCGATCACGACCGCCTCGTCTCGGCGGCCGGCTTCGCTCGGCGCTCGGCGCTCGCAGTCGCGCTCGCGACGCGCCTCGTGCCGAGCCTCGAGCGGGATGCAGCCGGCCTGGCCGAGTCGGTGCGGGGGCGCGGGATCGCCCTGCACGGGGTGCGTGGGTACGCCACGCTGCTTTCTCCACTCGTCGCGGGGTCGCTGGAGCGCGCGACCGGCCTCGCGGAGGCGATGGAAGCGCGCGGTTTCGGGCGCAGCGGCGCCACGCGAGCTCCCCGGCCTGGCTGGACGTGGGTCGATCACGTCGCGATCGTCGGGGCGATCGTTCTCGTGGGGGTGGCTGCGCTGTGGCTCTAGCGACCGTCGACGGTCTCTCGTTCGCCTATCCCGGCGGATCAGTTGCGGTCCGTGACGTCTCGCTCGACCTGCACGTGGGTGAGATCGTGGCCCTGCTCGGTCCGTCCGGGAGTGGCAAGTCGACGCTCCTGCGGGCACTCGCCGGCCTCGTGCCTCATTTTCACGGCGGGCACTTCTCGGGTCGAGTCGAGGTCGCGGGCCTCGACACGCGATCGCACGGTCCGGCCGAGCTGGCAGGCACCGTCGCCACCGTCTTCCAGGATCCGGAGGACCAGGTGGTCATGACGCGTGTCGAGAACGAGGTGGCATTCGGCCTCGAGAACCTCGGGGTTGCTCCAGAGCTGATCTGGCCTCGGGTCGAGGCGGCGCTCGACGACGTCCGGGCGTCCGAGCTCTGGGCGCGCCGCACGGTCGAGCTCTCGGGCGGAGAGCTGCAGCGCGTCTGTCTGGCCTCGGCTCTCGCGCTCCAGCCGCAACTCCTCCTGCTCGATGAACCGACGTCGCAGCTCGATGCCGCCGGTTCGGAGGCGTTTCTGGCTGCGGTCGAGCGAGCGCAGTGTGCCGTCGTGCTCTGTGAACAGCGAGTCGACCGCGCGCTTGCGATCGCCGACCGGGTGATCATGATGGAGGAAGGTCGTGTCGTCCTCGATGCCGCGGTGGCCGATGCCCGCGCCTGGCTTGCCGTTCGCAGGCCCCGATATGCGGGTGGGCTGACCGCGCACGACCCTGCTCCGCGAGCGGAGGCAGGACAGGCTCTCGTCACCATGGAAAGGGCCCGCTTCTCGTACGGAGACGGCCCGGACGTGCTCGGCGGTTCCTCGCTCGCCGTCCACGCCGGCGAGATCGTCGCGCTCGAGGGCCGGAACGGCAGCGGCAAATCGACGCTCGCAAAGATCGCGGCCGGCCTCCTGGAGCCGACGGGCGGCACGGTGACACGCTGCGGACGCGCGACCTATCTCTCCCAGGATCCGGGACGGTACCTCGTCTGCGAGACGGCGATCGACGAAGTTGCGCTCGGTCTTGCGGGGGACAAGCAGCGGGCGGCGGCCGCCCTCGAACGGTTTGGATTGGCTTTTGCGGCCGACCGTCACCCTCGCGATCTCTCGAGCGGAGAGCGAGAGCGCCTCGGGATAGTGGCCGTATCGGCGCCGGAGCCCGATCTGCTCGTGCTGGACGAGCCGACGCGTGGCGTCGACCCTGACCGCAAGGCCGCGCTCGCCGCGTGGCTCCTCGAGCAAGCTGAAGGCGGGCGGGGCATTCTCGTCGCCACGCATGACCCGCTACTTCCTGCGCATCGGCGCGTCCGGCTCGATGTGCCCGTGGGAGTTCCCGTTGCGGCATAGGCTCGCTCTATTCGCGTTCGTCACGCTCGGAGCCGCCGGTGTCGTCTGGGCCGTCCTCGACCCCGCAAACGGCGGCCTCGCGACCCTGCTCGCAGCCTTTGCCCTCGTTGCCGGAGGGTTCGCGTGGCTCGAACAGGGAGGCGCCACTGCCCGCGACATCACGCTCGTAGCCACGCTCGGAGGTATCGCTGCCGCGGGCCGCGTGCTCTTCGCTCCGATCCCGAGTGTGCAGCCCGTCACTGTGATCGTCGCCGCGGCCGGCGTCGCTCTTGGTCCGCGCCGTGGCTTCGCGGTCGGGGCGCTCGCGGCGATCGCCTCGAACATGTTTCTCGGGCAAGGCCCACACACCCCGTGGCAGATGTTGGCCTGGGGCGGCTGTGGCGTCCTCGCCGGAGTCTTCCGGCTCGCACTGCGGAGCCGGTGGCCGTTTGCGCTCTTCTGTGCCGTGCTCGGAATGGCTTTCGGAACGATCATGGATCTCTGGCTCTGGTTCGCCTTCTATCCCCACACCTGGGCGGCGCTCGTCACCGTTCTCGCGGCGGGGGTCGCGTTCAACATCGCCCACGCGCTCGGCAATCTCGTGCTCGCGCTCGTAGCTGGGCCGGAGCTGCGGCGCGTTCTCGACCGGCATGGACGCAGGATGCACACGGAGGTCGTGTGGGCCTGAGACGCCGCATCGTTGCCGCAGTCGTCGTCGCAGTCATGCTCGGCGGGGCGGCCGTCGCTGCGACCGGGCCGGCAGCAGGCTCGGCGAGCTACCTCGTCGGGCGTCAGAGCGCGAGCGGCGGGTTTGCCGAGCTGGGGCACGATCCAGACGGGCCCTTGACCGCGTGGGCGGCACTCGGACTCGTGGCCGCGGACGGCCCGCCGTGGGCGCGGTCGCGAGCGCTCGACTTCCTTCGCGGTCGCACGGCGGAGGTCTCCACCGACGCCGATCTGGCTCTGCGTGTCGTTGCCCTCGCCGCGCTCGGTGAGACGGTGGACGAGACTGTCGTGGCCCGACTCCGGCAACACCACCCGGACGTTCTCGTCAACGCAACTATG
Source organism: uncultured Thermoleophilia bacterium (assembly GCA_963784945.1). GTDB lineage: Bacteria > Actinomycetota > Thermoleophilia > Gaiellales > Gaiellaceae > Gaiella. The sequence continues at coordinate 264,977 of CAWATN010000017.1, forward strand.
TGGACCGTTCTTGCACTGCGCGCCGTCGGGGAGCAGCCGCCGAAGACTTTGGTCCAGGCGATCTTGACGTCGCAGCGGAAAGGCGGTGGCTTCCCGTGGTCGCGCGGCGGCAGCCCCGATTCGAACGATACGGCAGCTGCGATCCAGGCACTCCGCGCCGCAGGTATCGCCGGCGCTCCGATCGATCGCGCAGTGGCGGCCCTGATGACGTTCCAGAACCGCGACGGCGGGTTCTCGCTGACGAAGGGGCGCGAATCGGATGCGCAGTCGACAGCGTGGGCGATCCAGGCGCTCCTCAGCGCGGGGAAGCACCCAGGTAAGGCGCCGTTTCGCTTCCTCGCGCGGCTGCGACGCTCCGACGGGAGCTACCGCTATTCGCTCGAGTACGGCTCGACACCCGTGTGGGTCACGGCACAGGTTCTCCCCGCGCTCGCCGGGCGACCGTTCCCGCTGCGTTGACGGCGGAACGACCGTCCGGGCCGACCCCCGACCCCCGATCTAGGATCCAGGTGAACCTCTGGCCCCGTCCAAGGAACCGCCTGATGAAGCTGCACCTGATCATCTCGCTCATCGTCGTCGCAATCGCGTTTCCGACCGTCGCGACTGCAGGGAAGGTCGTTCTCGAGGACTCGATGCCCCGAGTAAGCTCGAGTCAGATCACCGTTTCGATTCGCAAAGCCGCTGCGTTTCGAATCCTGATGCGAACGTCTACCCAGGGCAGGACGCGCCTGTATCTCCTTGGCAAGCACGCTCCGAAGGGTGGTGCGTTGATCGACACGAAGACCTCAGCCTGTGACGGGGCGGCCGGCTCCTACTACTGCAACGGAGCGTACGAGCCGCTTCCTCCGGGCGCGTACACGTTCCGGGTCGTCTTCGCCGGGACGACGCCGCAGCCGGCGCATCTCGAGCTCACGGTGCGCTGGTAGGCGCACGGCGTATCCTCATCACCGTGACCTCTACCGCCGACCTCCTCGACGAGCATCCCGCAGACGCTCTCGTGTGCCAGCTGGAGTTCCGCCAGTTCGGGGGGCTCGCATCGTTTGCGGGCCCTCTCTCCACCGTCCGCTGTCACGAGGACAACGTTCTTCTGAAACGGCGACTCTCGGAGCCGGGCGAGGGCCGGGTTCTCGTCGTCGACGGTGGAGGGTCGCTGCAGGTGGCGCTGCTCGGCGACATGATCGCCGGCCTCGCGGCTGCCAACGGTTGGGCTGGCCTGATCGTTCGTGGTGGCGTGCGCGACGTTGCGGTGCTCCGGCATCTGCCGCTCGGGATCAAGGCGCTCGGTTCGAACCCGCGACCGAGCGGGAAGACCGGGGCGGGCGAGGTGGACGTGCCTCTCGAGTTCGGAGGCATCACGTTCCAGCCCGGCGCAATGCTCTACAGCGACGATGACGGCATCGTCGTGCTCGAGCCCTGATTCGAGCCCCGGAGACCGGCTCGTAGGGGCGATGCGAAGCATCGCCCTGCTCGGTCACCTGGGTTGGATGCTCGAACCATCTACCATCGAGGAGTGACTGTGGCGCCTCACGAAGATCTCCTCGCTGACCTGAATCCTGCGCAGCGCGAGGCTGTCCTGCACGTCGACGGCCCGCTCCTCGTCATCGCCGGGGCAGGCTCCGGGAAGACGCGCGTGCTCACCCACCGGGTCGCGCATCTGATCCGGGCGCACGGTGTGAAGCCGAACGAGATCCTCGCGATCACCTTCACCAACAAGGCGGCGGGTGAAATGCGCGAACGGCTCGAGCGGATGCTCGGTCGCCAGGCTCGCGCTGCCTGGATCCTCACTTTCCATGCCGCCTGCGGGCGGATGTTGCGGCGGGAGGCGGAGAGGCTCGGCTACCGCTCGACGTTCACGATCTACGATCAGGCCGACCAGATCAGAGTCGTTCGGGCCTGCCTCGACGATCTGGGCGTCGATCCCAAGCGCTTCACCCCGCGTGGAATCCACAGTCAGATCTCGAACGCGAAGAACCAGCTGATCGGCCCCGACGCCTACATGAGCCGGGTCGCGTCGTTCTACGACCAGACGGTCGCGGAAGTGTACGAGCGCTACCAGAAGCGACTGATCAGCTCGAATGCGGTCGACTTCGACGACATGCTGATGCTCACGGTCGAGGCGCTCGAGCGGTTCCCGGAGGTTGCCGCGCACTGGCAGCACACCTTCCGGTACGTCCTCGTGGACGAGTACCAGGACACGAATCACGCGCAGTACCGGCTACTGCAGTTGCTCGCCGCCGAGCACGGGAACGTCTTTGCCGTCGGCGACCCCGATCAGTCGGTCTACGGCTTCCGTGGCGCCGACATCCGCAACATTCTCGACTTCGAGCGAGACTTCCCCGGGTCCCGCTCGGTTGCCCTCGAGCAGAACTACCGCTCCACGAATGCCATCCTCGGGGCCGCCAACGCGGTGATCGAGAACAACCGCGACCGGAAGCCGAAACGGCTCTTCTCGGAGCTCGGAGAGGGTGAGCCCGTGCAGGTGATCGAGGTCGAGGACGAGCACACCGAGGCCCGGTACGTCGCAGCCGAGATCGCTCGACTCGTCGACGATGGCTGGTCGGCCGCAGAGCTCGCGGTGTTCTACCGGACGAATGCGCAGAGCCGCGTGCTCGAGGACGTCCTCGTACGTCAGCAGATTCCCTACCAGGTGATCGGCGGCCCACGATTCTACGAGCGCGCCGAGATCAAGGACGCGGTCGCCTACCTGTCCGTGCTCGACAACCCCTCCGATGCCGTCTCCCTTCTGCGCATTGCAAACCGCCCCCGCCGCGGGATAGGCGACACCTCGCTCCAGCGGCTGGTCACTCACGCAGAGGCGCTCGGGGTGACGCTCTTCGAAGCGATGTCCGACCCGGAGGCGGCGGGCCTCGGCACTGCAGCGATCAAGGCGGTGAGCGGCTTCTCCACGATGATGCAATCGCTGCAGTCGGCGGCCCAGGAGCTCGAGATCGACGAGCTCGTCGAGGCGGTCCTCGCACGCAGCGGCACGATCGAAGCGCTCGAGGTGGAGCGGACGATCGAGGCGCGGGGCCGCATCGAGAACCTGGAGGAGCTCGTCGGCGTTGCCCGGGAGTTTCGAGCCGAACGGGAGGAGCCGACTCTGTCTGCTTTCCTGCAGGAGATCTCGCTGGTCTCCGACCAGGACGGCCTCGCCGGCGAGGAGTCGCTCGTGACGTTGATGACGATTCACAACGCGAAGGGCCTCGAGTTCCGCGGGGTCTTTCTGATCGGGATGGAGGACGGCATCTTCCCGCACTCCCGGTCGATCGAGGACAACGAGATCGAGGAGGAACGTCGACTTGCGTATGTCGGCATGACGCGCGCAATGGAGAAGCTGACGCTCACGCACGCGATGGCCCGCTCGCTCTACGGCCGCCGCGACTACAACCTTCCCTCACGCTTTCTCGACGAGCTTCCAGCAGAGGTGGAGCGTGAGCGGTTGCGCCCTTCGTCCTGGTCCGGGTACGGCTCCGAGCGCCAGACATCGCCCGCTCCTACACGTTCGGAGGTACAGATCCCTTCGCTGCAAACGGGTGACTCCGTCCGCCACGGATCGCTCGGCGAGGGCGTTGTCACGCGGATCGAGTCGGGCGGGCTCGTCACGGTCCGGTTTGCGCGAGATCAGAGCGAGCGAAAGCTGATGCTCGAGTACGCTCCGCTCGAGAAGATCAACTGATGACGCTCCGCATTCGCATAGCCAGAAGCGCGGAAGAGTTCGCAACGGCTCTCGGCTCGATCGGCCACTACTTCGGCGGCGCTTGGACGAGCGAGGACCTCGAGAGGTTCGGCCAGCTGCTTCCCGTCGAACGCGTCCATGCGATGTTCGACGGCGACAGGATCGTTGGCGGAGCCGGAGCCTTTCCGTTCGAGCTCAGCGTCCCCGGCGCCCAGTTGCCGTGCGCGGGGGTCACCGTCGTTGGTGTGTTGCCGACCCATCGTCGTCGCGGGATCCTCGACCGCATGATGCGTGCACAGCTCGCCGACGTGCGTGAGCGTGGGGAGCCGCTCGCGGCGCTCTGGGCCTCCGAGGAGACGATCTACGGTCGCTTCGGTTACGGGCTCGCTGCCCAGGACGTGATGATCGAGGCGACGCGCGTGCACGCTGCGCTGCGTCCCGAACTGCCGCCCCGCATCGGCACGACCCGCCTCGTCGACCATGAGGAAGCCCTACGTGTCTTCCCTCGCGTGTACGACCGCGTGCGCCGACGGACCCCAGGCTTCGTCTCCCGGACGAGAGCATGGTGGGAGCTGAGGAAGCTTGATGATAGGACGGAGCGCAGGCGGGGGGCGGGGGAGTTGAACCGTGTGCTGCTCGAGATCGACGGCCGACCTGTTGGCTACGCGCTCTACCGCATCAAGCTCCAGTTCGAGGGCGCGATCAATACGAGCCGCGTCGTCGTCCTGGAAGCGATCGGTGAGACGCCGGAGGCGACGCGGGAGATCTGGCGCTATCTTCTGGCAATCGACGGGGTTGCCGAGATCGAGTGCGAGCTCCTGCCTGCCGATCACGCTCTCTTCCTGCTCGTGCAACGGCCGAACCGTCTCAGCTGGAAGGTCGTTGACGGTCTCTGGTTGCGTCTCGTCGACGTCGGGGCGGCGCTCGGCGCACGTGGGGCGGCCACGGACGGTCGCGTCACCTTCGACGTCTGCGCCGATCCGGTGCTACCCGACAACGTCGGCAACTGGACGGTCGAGGACGGCGTGGCTCGGAGGTCGCGTCGCCGAGCCGATGTGCGGCTCGACGTGCAGGCACTTGCCTGTGCCTATCTCGGAGGCTTCACGTTTGCGGAGCTCGCGCGTGCGGGCCGCGTCGAAGAGGTCGCACGAGGCGGCGTTGCCCGCGCCGATGCGGTCTACCGAGTCGACGCGAAGCCCTGGTGCCCGGAGATCTTCTAGCGCTTGGATGTCCGTACACGAGGGGCCTGGCGCAGTCTGTCCCGGGACAGGCCGGAACGTGCACCAGCCTCTGGGTAGAAGGGCGATGCTGCCCGGGACGTGGCACTAGAATCGCCGCATGGTGGTGACCGAGGTGATCGAGGTCGCGCGCTCGGTCGAGGAGTCGTTCACGTACGTTGCAGACTTCACGACGGTCGCGGACTGGGATCCTGGGATTGACTCTTCGCGAAGGGTCTCGGGCGACGGTGGCGTTGGCACCGTGTACGAGGTGCAGGCAGCATTCCGTGGCAAGACGATGCCGTTCACGTACACGGTTACTGTCTTCGAGCGGAACCGCCGTCTCGTGCTCGACGGCGCGGGGGAGAAGGCCACGTCGGTCGACACGATCGAGTTCGAGGCTATCGCTGCGACGGGTGACGGCCACGGTACGCGCGTCACCTACACCGCGGACTTCCGACTCAAGGGTCTCCTCCGGATTGCCGAGCCGTTCCTCGGGGGCACCTTCAAGGCACTTGCGCGCAAGGCTCTCGCCGGCCTTGCCGCGGAACTCGGTTCCGCGGAGTAGCCGCCCCGCAGATCTGAGAGACCGGAACGACTCGGGGCCCGCGATGCGGGCCCCGAGTCGTTCCTAGTTGCTGCGTTCGGTTACGCCGTGACGCTTGCCTTGACGGCGACTGCCGTCTTGGCGAGCTTGAAGTTGACGATCTTGAACGCCCTGTTCGTCGGCACGGTGCGGACGATCGTCCGGAGAACCTTGCCGTTCTTGCCGAGGACAGCGATCCGGATCTTGGCCGTCTTGGCCGTGCCCTTCACGTTGACCACGAGGAAGCGACCTGCCTGCGTCTGCAGCACCTTGACGGAGAAGAGCTTGGCCGTGGCCTGCGCCACAACCGCCGTCTGGGTAGCCGAGAGCACCGGCTGGGCCTGGATCACAGGACCGCCGAGGCTCACAACGGTGCTCTGAGTAGCGGAGCCACCGGAGCTGCTGCCACCGGAGCTGCTGCCACCGGAGCTGCTGCCACCGGTGTTGCTGCCACCGCCGGTGCTGCCACCGTTGTTGCTGCCACCGCCGGTGTCGCCACCGGAAGCGCCAGGCGTCGAGCCGTCGTCGTAGTTCGGGCCGCACGAGAGCGTCCCGGTCGGGTCAACCTTGACGTCGCGCATGACGCCCGCGTTGCCCTTGACGTTGGCCGTCAGCAGGTTCTCTGCAACGACGTTGACGCAGAGGCTGTTCGAGCTTTCGATGAGAACGCCGGCCTGGCCGTTCTCGCCCGTCTTGACCTCGGCCCAGTCGCCGTTGGAGGCCTTGTCACCGTTCCACTGATCCGTCGTGTTGAAGTTCTTCCCGAGCGGATTGTTGTCCGACGTGTCGGTCAGGACTTCGACGGGAAGCGGATCGCCGAAGGTGTCGTACTTGGCGAACGAGACGGTGCCCGCGTGCTGTGAGGTCCGGAACTGGACCTTCACACCCTTGACCGGATCCCCGTTGAAGTCGAGGACGGTCTCGACGCAGTAGGCGTGAATGGCGTCCTTGTGCACGCACTGCAGCGTCTTGGTCGCCAGGTGGTTCACGACCTTGTGGAGCGTATTGGAGGTCTTGTTGCTCTGCTCCCACCCGACCGGCTGATCCGGGTAGATCGACGTGGCCGAGATGTCAGCCGTACCCATCAGGCGCTTGCCGTTGCCGGTCAGGTCGCAGTTGCCCTGATCGTCAGGCGTCAGGAACAGGCCGCGGTACGGGAGGAACTTCACGAATGCCTGGCCGTGCTCGTCCGTGTAGACCGAGATGTGCGACCAACCGGTCGGAAGCGGGTAGAGCCCACCCTGGCGGTTGTCCCTTCCGTTGTAATCAGCGTCGCTTGCGTACATCTCACGCCGCTGCTCGCTGAACGGTGCGCGGCAGCCGTTATCGCCGTCACGCCACACCCAGCCCTTGATGTTCCAGAAGTCGTACACCCCGTCGTTGAGGAACCCGGGGAAGTTGTTCGCGAACGACCCTGCGACGCCAGAGTTTCCAGAGCCCGGCGATGCTGCCGGGATGAAGCTCTTGTAGAACGGCGCATACAGGTTGTGCGGGTACCCGTCAGCCTGCGTCGGGTCCTTCACGTAGATGTCGTCCTTGTCGACGGCGTCGAGAGCACCAACGCTGGCTGCGCTCAACTTGACATCGACGCGGAGAGCCGGCATCGGGGCATCCTCGGGTCCGAGGTTGCCGTCAGACAGCAGCGTTTCGCTCGCACGCACCGGATCGAACGGGCCGATCGCGGGGAATACGAGACCGAAGATGCTGGAGAACGGACCGATGTTCGTCTGCCAGTCATGCTCACCGTAGAAGTCGGTGGAAGCACCATCAGCACCCGAATACACCATCTTCCCGCCACCCAGGCAGTTGTCAACGGCATCCGTGGTCTTGTTCGTGCCGCCGTCGCAGCCGCTGTTCACGTTGTGGTCTGGGTTTTCGCCCTTGGAGTCCGACAAGCCATTATTCGTCGTGAACAGGGCGTGACCTGGCGCGTCGTTGTCGTGGATGTCCCAGCGGTTGGGCGCGGAGCCCGGGATGCCGCCGTTCGGGCCGAAGTCGTCGAACGCGAGCTTGTTCGCGAGATCTGCCCACTGGTCGGGCAGGGTCACGACGTCATCCTTGAACATGCCGGAGTAGTCGAGACCCATCGGGAACGTGCCCTTCACGTCGGCCTTCACGAGTCCGTAGATGCCGTCGTTGAAGTGGCAGCGGAAGCGAGCCTGGTCCGCCCCGACCTCGGTGACAGTGTTGTCATGACATCCGTAGCCCGGGAACGTGTCGATCCCCTGCTCGTACCACGGCGTGAAGATGCCGTCGCCGAGTGGGTCGGCAACGCCCCAGCCGCCGAAGTAGTCGCTCCCCTTGACCTCATAGAGCGTCGGTGCCTTCGCCGTCATGAAGATGACGAGGAACTGATGCTTCAAGAGAACGTCGTGGAAGAGCGAGACGTTGTCGAGCTGAAGCGCGAGGTCGCTTGTCGCGGCGTCGCTTTCGAGATCAGCCTTGATCGACAACAGCACTTCCATCGAGACGGAGAGCTTGACGACGGCCATGCCTGGCTTCTGCGAGCTCAGGTGGGCCGACCAGCAGATGCCGCGCTGGTTGACCTCGAGCGGTGCAACGGAGCTGCCACTCGGGCCAGCTGTGCCGTTGAGCCACTTCGGGCCGGCGTTGACTTCGTTGACGCCCGTCCAGTCCTCGACCGTGAACTGACCCGGGAAGCTGATGCTCAGCTTGGCCCGGATGTCGCTCGTCTGCGCGTCGGTCAGCTGGTGATCCCAGGTGATGACGCACTTCTCTACCCGCACCTGCTCGCCAACCCAGGCGAGATACGGGATGTTGGTCGTCTGAGGATCAGACGGATCGGTATAGCTCGGCGTACTTGCAGACGCCACCGAAACTGAGACCGCCAGAGCGGCCAGAGCGGCGACGACGAGCCCGAGCCCAAACTTCTTTCGGATTCGCATCTTGATTGCCTCCCCCTACTTTCCTGTTTCGTTGTCCATTGGTAACACTGATACGACCGTCAAGGCCGCAACATGACTCTGGGCCCCTCCCCACGGCGGACCCCCCCGATCACAAGCCCTTCGTCAGTCGCACCTCCCCTGATTCGTGACGGACGCCGGACACAGTGCGCCCGTCGCTATTGTGCCTCTTCAGGGGTACCATAATCAAGGGATCGGTGGGTAGGTTTGGACAACGGTCCCGGCGGGTAGGTTTTCCCGTCAGTGGGGGGACGACGGCCGCGCGGTCTATTCCAGGGGGAAATGCGTGTGTACGGTCAGGGCATGACTCGTCTGGGGTACCTCCTTCGGGCAACCTTGCCCGTAGTCGTGAGCGTCGCCGTGCTGGTCACGACGGTTGCCGATGCGGCGCCGGTGGCGAAGCTCGAACCGAACGACCCGTACTGGAACCAGTCGTGGTCGCAGGTCATCCTTCACATGCCCGAGGTGTGGGCGCGTTCGACCGGCAGCCCGAACGTCGTGATTGCGACTGTCGACACGGGCGTCGATCCCACGATCGCTGACCTCCGCGGTTCTCTCGTGCCCGGGTGGGACTTCATCCAGAACGACGCGGTTCCGCGCGACACCTTCGGCCACGGCACCCACGTCGCGTCGGTGATCGCGGCACAGGGCAACAACGGTATCGGAATTGCCGGCTACTGCTGGGGCTGCCGCATCATGCCGGTGCGCATAACCCCGAACGGCTCTGCGACCGGTCCTCAGATTGCGCAGGGGGTGTACTGGGCGGTCGCGCACGGTGCGCGCATCATCACGATCGGTCTCAACTCCGGCACTCAGGACTATGACGAAATGGTCGCGATGCGCTATGCGCGTGAACAGGGGGTGCTCGTGATCGCATCGGCAGGAAACACCGGCACGGAAGACCGCCGATATCCGGCGGCGTACGACGGCGTCCTTCCTGTCGCTGCGGTGAACGACTCGGGCCTCCTCTACTTCTGGTCGTCACGAGGCAGCTGGATCCCGCTCGCAGCACCCGGGTGCCAGCTGGTGCTCGACCCGGCGGTTGGGCCTGGCACATTGTGTGGGACCTCGTTCACGCCCGCTGTCGTTGCAGGCATCGCCGGGCTCATGCTGTCATTGAATCCGTCCCTGACGCCCGACCAGACGGTGCAGGCTCTGGAGTCGACATCGATTCCGGTGGCGGGAATCGCCGGCGGACGGATCGACCCGCTTGCTGCGTTGAACGCGATCGCTCCGGCGTCCGGTGGTGCGCAGTCGACAACCGGCACCGGGCAGCCGGCGACAACAGTCGGCACGACGACGAGCCTGGCGTCTCGAACGAACGATCTCCTTTCCGGGGTGATGCGCTCACGCGTCTCCGCGAACGTCCGGGTCGGCGCCGGCCGGCTCGACGTTCACCTGTTGGCGAGCCGCGCGGCCGAGTGTCAGATCTCGGTCGCTCTGCCCAACGGTGAGTTCGTGCTGTCGGTGTTCCCCCCGGCCGAACCGAACCTGCTCACCATGTCGCTCAACGTGAAGCCGGGCAAGCACCGGGTCGACATCTACTGCGACGCAAAGCGGAGGCGGTCATACCAGCTCGAGATCGAGGGAGTGACGCCGCCGACGAAGAAGGCGTGAACCCGGGCTGGAGTCTAAGGCTCGAGTAGAGGGTTACTGTTGGGAGTTGTTCGGGGTAGACGCACCGATGGCACACAAATCGTTACAAACCTAGCCTGGTATCTCTCGGTACCGAGGTGCATTATGGAGTGGAGGTCATGGGGGTGGGGAGTACTTTGCTGAAGATTCTGCTTTCGCTCGGCGCCGTTGGCGTCGTGCTCGCGGTCGCCGTGACGGGGTCGGCGATGCCTGTCGACACGCTGGAGCAGTCGAACGAGCCTGTTCCCGTTTTCTGGACGTTCCTCGCCGTAACGGATCACATCGTGATCAGCCCGTCGTCGGCGACGATCCAGGCGGGCTCGTCGCAGGGCTTCACCGTGGAGGCTTTCAGCGACCCTATGACTTCGGCCGGTGACGTGACGTCATCGGCGACGTTCTCGATCACGGACGGCTCCTGCTGCAGGCGCGAGTTGCACGGCGACCGCGCCGGGCCCTCACACCGTGACGGCGTCGTACGACGGCGCAGACGGATACGGCGACGCTGAACGTCACGGTTGGTCCTCTTCACCACATCGTGGTGACACCGGGGAGCGCGACCATTGCATCTGGGGGATCGCAGGGGTTCACGGCCGAGGGCTTCGACTCCGCGAACAACTCGCTCGGTGATGTGACGGCGGGGACGTCGTTCTCGATCACTCCGAATGGCACCTGTGGAGGCGCGAGTTGCACGGCGACCGTAGCGGGTGCGCACACCGTTACGGGGTCGAACAGCGGTAAGACGGACACCTCTTCCTTGATCGTGTCGGTTGGCCCGCTTGACCATCTTGTGTTGTGCCGTGACGGCATGTCGATTGCTGCGGGTGGCTCGCAGACGTACACGGTCGGGAGTTTCGATTCGGCGAATAACTCGCTCGGCAATGTGGCGGCGACGTTGTCGATCACTCCGAATGGCTCCTGCACCGGGTCTGAGTTGCACGGCGACTGTGCCGGGTGCGCACACGGTCACGGCGGCGTTCGGCGGTAAGACGGATACCGCCTCGTTGACGGTGACGCTTGGTCCGCTCGACCATCTTGTGGTTGTGCCGTGACGGCGCGTCGATCACTGCGGGTAGCTCGCAGACGTACACGGTTGGGAGTTTCGATTCGGCGAATAACTCGCTCGGCAATGTGGCGGCGACGTTGTCGATCACTCCGGACGGCTCTTGCACCGGTGCTGAGTTGCACGGCGACTGTGCCGGGTGCGCACACGGTCACGGCGGCGTTCGGCGGTAAGACGGATACCGCCTCGTTGACGGTGACGCTTGGCCCGCTCGACCATCTTGTCGTTGTGCCGGATGGCACGTCGATTGCTGCGGGAGGCTCGCAGACGTACACGGTTGGGAGTTTCGATTCGGCGAATAACTCGCTTGGCAATGTGGCGGCGACGTTGTCGATCACTCCTGACGGCTCTTGCACCGGTCTGAGTTGCACGGCGACCGTGCCGGGTGCGCACACGGTCACGGCGGCGTTCGGCGGCAAGACGGACACCGCTTCCTTGACGGTGACTGCTGTTGCGCCCGTCAACACGGTGGCTCCCAAGGTGAACAACCTCACACCAGCCGTGTCGCAGGTACTGACGTATACGGCAGGTACCTGGACGGGCTACCCGCCGCCCACGCTGACGGTGCAGTGGTGCACCCCGGCCTGCGGTACATCCCTTGCCGCGGGCGCGACGTACACGGTGCAGGCTGCGGACATCGGGAAGCAGATCTTCGTACGGGAGACGGCCGTCAATACCGCTGTCGGCGGCACCGTCACCAAGGACTCTGCCGCCACGACTGCGGTAGCCGGCCCGCCGGTGAACGCGACCACGCCTACGATCAACGACACGACGCCGTCGTTGGCGCAGACGTTGACCGGCTCCTCGGGGAACTGGACAGCGTTCCCCGGGCCTCCGACTCTGACGCTCGTCCACCAGTGGCAACGCTGCAATGCGGCCGGTTCAGCGGCGAGCTGCGTCGATACAGGCAGCCCGATCACGACGTCCGTGACGACCCCGACCCCGCCTTCGACGCATACCAGCACGTCGTCCTACGCCGTCACGAACGCTGACCTCGGTTCGACGCTCAGGCTGAAGGTCACGGCGCAGAACGGCGTCGCTCCGGCACCTGCCGCCGTCTTCAGCGCCATCACGCAGCCAGTTCAGGCAGCGCCGGTTCAGGTCACCGGGCAGGCTCCGGCCGTGACCGGCACGCCCGCGCGCGGCCAGACGCTCACTGCATCGTCCGGCCAGTGGACGGGTTTCTGGACGGCGGGCCAGCCGCCCGTCGCCTTCACGCATCAATGGCAGCGGTGCGCGCCCGGCGGCACCGGCTGCGTCAACGTCAACGGGGCCGCCCCGGTAGCCGTGCCTCCCACCGGTGCAGCGACGTGCACGCCCGTCGCGCCGTGCGGCGGCACCACCACCTACCTCCTGTCGGACGCCGACATGGGATCGGTCATCCGCGTGATCGTGACGGCGACGAACGGCGGTGGGAGCGTCCAGGTCACGAGCGGGCTCACCGGAGTCGTTCAGGGCTCTCCGGTCATCCTGCAGTCAGGCAATGCTCCCGACCCCAATGCGCAGCCCAAGATCAGCGGCATCGCGCAATCAGGTCTCAACATCGGCGCCTCGACGGGCTCCTGGAGCGCGTTCCCTGGAGGGGACTCGATCTCCTACGCCGTCCAGTGGCTTCGCTGCACCGGCACCGATGTCGGCTCCTGCTCCGCGATCGGCGGAGCCACGGCGACGGTCTACGCCGTCCAGGACGCCGACGTCGGCCAGCGCCTCCGCGTCCGCGTCACCGCCTCGAACGGCGTCGCCTGCGTCCCCGCCTCCTCGTGCGTTGCCACCTCGGAGGCGACGTCGCCCGTGTCGGCGAAGGTCGCAGGCAGCGGCGGTGACGGCGTCGACCTGCTGCTGTCCGCCAGGTCGAGCGCGTCCGGCGCGCGGGTCACCTACACGCTAGCCGCGACGAACGCCGGCAACCAGGGTGCGACCGGCGTCACGGTCAACGTGAGCCTGTCGGGCGCGGCCAGCTTCGTCTCGGCGAGCGCCCCCGGTGGCTGCAGCGGCAGTGGCCCGGTCTCCTGCTCGTTGGGCTCCATCGGGGCCGGGGCCAGTGGCAGCGCGACGATCGTCGTGGTCGCCAGCCAGACCGGAGTGATTGGCATGTCCGCAACCGTCGGCTCCGCACAACCCGACGTCAACCCGTCGAACAATGATGTGTCGGCGTCGGTCTACGTCGTGGCCAGCGGTAGTGCCGCGAAGGGAGGCACGGGAACCGGCGGGACCAACGGAACCAACGGCGATGGCTCCCAGACTGCCGGAACGCCGACCACGACCAACTCGAAGTTCGTTGCGCTCAAGGACGTCACGCTCAAGGCGAGGCGCGTGGGCAGGAACTGGGTTGCGACGACGAAGTTCTCGCTGCTCGCCGGCACCTCCGATCTGCGGCTGATCGTGACCAAGAACGGCAGTACCAAGGAGCTCACACTCGAAGAGGGCAGCCGTTTCGGGGGCGTCGTCGTCGAGGGCGGCAGCGAAGAGGTTGCCTTCACCGCCAAGCCGGGCACCTTCCCGATCAAGGTCGTGCTTCCGGTGAAGGGCTTCGCGCTCAAGCAGATCTACGTCATCCGGATCACCGCGACCGCTGCGAACGGCTCGGCGACCGCTCTCAACATCGGCTTCAAGGGAGCACCCCTCGTCACGAAGACGGCTGTCGCCAAGCTGCGCGGCACGACGCAGGTCGTAAGCTCGACCTTCACGCTTCCGGCATCGAAGGCGACGAGCGTCCAGGCCTGGGTGAACCCGGCCGTCGGCACCAGGAAGCTCGGTCTCCTGAAGGGCAGTCGGCTCGGCAAGGTCGTCGCGGCCACGACGAAGAATGTGCTCGTGATGAAGGCTACGAAAGGCGGAACGTTCCCGTTGAGCGTCGCCCTGGCAGCCAAGAGCGTCTCGGCCAACAAGGGCTACGTCATTCGCGTTCAAGCGAAGTCGGGGGACGGGCTCTGGACCGACTACGACATCCGCTTCACCGGGAAGAGCTCACCGGCCCGCGTCCTTACAGGGACGCGAGCCACGACTCCCTGAGCGGGCTCCCGAGCGCTACAGCCGGGGGGCAGAGACGATGTCGCCCGCGACCGCCGAGGCGTACTCGTCGACGCCGTTCTCGTGTGCCCACTCGGACGCTTCTGCCCGGTTGCCGACCCCGAGCTTGCGGTAGACGTTGGAGAGGTGGAATTTCACCGTCTCGCTCGTCACCCACAGTGCGCGGGCGACGGCGCGGTTCGTCATCCCGTTCGAGACGAGTTGCAGTACCTCGACCTCGCGGCGCGTCAGCCCGCCGGGACCGGTTCGGCGACGCCGCATCCCCGCCGTCCGTGCCCCGGGCGTTGCGAGCGCGAGCCGTGCTCTGCCGCGCCCATTCCTGTCCTGCAGCGCGAGCCCTCTGTGCTCGTCGCCGCTCTCGATCCACACTCCCCGCTGCACGGTGCTCATACGAACGCCAGACCCCCGTCTTCATTCGATCGAATAACGATCGAAGCGCTGTCCGCCGACGAGCTGCGTCCGCGCTTCCCCTGGGTCCAGATCATATGAACGGAACGGCGTCCGTCAACGGGTGCGGTGCGTCAGTTTCGCGCCGTAAGGGCGAGGCAGAGCCTCGCCCTCAACCCACGTTGGTCTTGATCCGCAGGCGTCTTGCGCTTGTACAGGCGACGCTGCGCATCGCCCGTACGCATCGGCGTCTCCGGGCGCGTCACCCGCGGCGGACGGTCTCGCAGTCACGTGCCACTCGGTCGAGGCGGTCGGCCACGACGACATCCCGGCCGCGGCCGCACGTAACGGTGTCGCGCGCGCCGTCACGCGCCGAGATCGTGTCGTTGCCGTCCCCACCGCTGAGGGTATCGGCACCGAGCCCGCCGACGAGGGTGTCGGCTCCGCCGAGCCCGAAGAGGCGGTCGGGGCCGCCCAGGCCTCGTAGAACGTCCGCATACGGGGTGCCGCGCAGCACATCGGCCTTTACCGTTCCCCTGCGCGTAACACCCTTGTGCGCGCTCGTGGCTCGAGGTGGTACTGCCTGCGGTGGGAGGGCAGTACCGGGCGGTTGCACCTTGGCGGTGGCGACGTTGTTCGAAAGGTCACTATCGCCCGGCGTCACCGTGGCTGTCGCGACGGCGACGATCTCACCAGGGCCGGTTACCCGAACAACGATCTCGACCGACGCGACGATGCTCCCGGAGAGAAAGTCCATGTCGCACACGACCGTCTTCGTTCCCGTGCAGCCGCCGCCGCGATTCACGGTGGTCGAGACCAGCTCGACGTTCGCAGGCAGTTGGTCGCTGATCACGACCTTCGAGACCGGAGCAGACGACGCGAGGTGCGCGTCGAGATGGAAGACGATCGTATCGCCGACGCTCGCAACCGCCCGATCGGCGACGTTTGTCAACGCCACGTCGGGCGTGCCACCACCGCCACCACCGCTCCCTCCGCCGGGAGGAGGCGGCGGCGGTGGCGGCTGGGCACCCCACGCAGGAGCGCCCGCCCCGATTGGCGGAGTCAGCTGTGCCTGGTTCGTGCCCGTGGACGACGCGCGCCAGAGGGAGGGACCTTTGACGAAGACGACGCCTGATCCGTCCGGTGACCACGCAGGTTCGCTCGCAGCACCCTGGGCGTCGGCTTGCACGAGAACGGCGTCGCCACTCCCGTCGGCGTTGATCGCGTGGATCGTCCCGGAGACGGCGTAGGCGATGCGCCCGGATGCCGACCAGGCCGGTGACGTTTCGTCGGCGACGCCTGTCGTCAGCCGTTGCGGTGAGGTTCCGTCGGCGTTCGCCACCCAGATGTCGTACCCCGAGCCGGGAGACAGCGCGCTGTAGGCGATCCGTGTCCCGTCGGGCGACCAGCTCGGGCTTCGCGCGGTTCCTGTCGTGAGGCGCGCCTGGGCCGTCCCGTTTGCGTTCATCGACCAGAGGCCGAAGTCGCCGTCGCGTTCGCTGGCGAACGCGAGCTTCGCGCCGTTCGGAGACCAGGCCGGCTGGATGTCTTGCCCCGTGTTCGTCGTCAGCCGGGTCGAGCCGGAACCGTCCGAGTTGGTGATGTAGATGTCCGTCCCGTCGGAGGAGGTGCGCGTGAACGCAACGCGCCCTCCCGACGGATCGATCGCAGGATCCGTCTCGTCAGCGCCCGTTCCCGTGATCCGCACCGGGTGCTCGCCGTCGGGAGACGAGACAACGAGATTGCGGTCGGTCGGGCTCTCCCCGGCGACCGTGTACACAATCTGCCCGGGGGAAGCCGCCGGTGTCGGCAACCAGACGAGCCCGGCGCCCGTCAGGTTGTCCTTTCCGCTGACGCCGAGATCGGTTGCGTCGGTGAAAAGAGACGCCTCGAGCCCAGCAGCCGAGATTCCCGGTTGCGCGCTGCGGCGAAGTGCGAGCAGGCCGGCCACGTACGGGGTCGCAGCGGACGTTCCCGTGAAGCCAGTGGTACAGGACGTCGAGGGGCCATCCGTCATGGTCGAGACTGCGTCGGGGCCAGTCACATCCGGCTTCGTGCGTCCGTCGATCGTCGGGCCGATGGAGCTGTAGGGCTGCATCGTGGTACCGCTCCAGCAGGCAGCACCGACCGCGACTGCCTGGGGCGACGAGGCGGGTTCGACGATGCTCTGCGAGGCGACCTGGTACTGCAGGCGCGCGTCGGTAAAGAGATCGAGGCGCGGGGAGGATGTGCCCGACACGCGCGTGATCACGGCGTCGACGGAGACATCCGTGGCTGTGGTGTTCGTCCAACACAACGACTCGGCAGGCGGAGACGGCGTCGTCCGTTGTGGGCTCGTCGACGACGCGAGGACGCTGCCGTCCGATGTCCGTTCGAGAAAGAGGTCGTAGTCGGACACGGACGTCGGCCACTCGTCCCACCTGAGGCGTACGCACAATTGGGTCGCGTGCACGGCGGTCATGCCGTTTCCCTCGTCGCCTGGAGCGAACTCATGGCGACCGTTGCCGTTCGTATCGACGAACGTGCCGCCCCAGTGCGTTCGGGCTGCATTCCCCGCGGCGTTGACCCAGACGATCCCGTGGCTTCGGGCTTTCGCAACGCTCGCGTCTGGTGACCCGGCTCCCCCGGTACCGTCGCCACGGCCGACGTTGAACCACTGCACGGAGTGGTTGATGATCGTGGCTCCCTGCGCGATCGCGTCGTCGACGGCCTGGGCCAGCGTCACCTCGGAGTCCACGCAGATCAGGAGCAGCCGGGCTCCCGGTGCGACGTCATGAACGATCTCGGCGACGGCCGTTCCGTGACCGCTGCCGGCGTTGAGCGACCCACCGCAATGGTCGAAAGTGACCGTGCCCGCCGGCAACTCGCCCTGAGCCTCGGCCGTCTGGTAGCCGGCAAAGGTGAGATCGATGACGGCTACGGTCGTTCCCGCCCCGGTGCCGAGGCTGCCGAACTGCGCTGCTCCGGTCGTTGCGAGCCCTTCGCCTGTCACTGCTGCCTCGCTGAACGATGCGGGTGGCACCACGCTCGCGACGTCCGTGTCTGCGGCGAGTGTCGGCAGGTCGGCCGGCTCTACCAGTGCCTGCACAAGACCCGCTGCTTGTGCCTCGATCGTCCCTCCTGCGCGGGAGATCGCCTGAGTCGCACCGGCTCCCGAGACGATCACCCTGACCCGGCCGTCGCTTACAGCGAGTCCCGACCTCCGAGCCTCGCCGAGGCTCGCCTCGAGGCCGCTGTGGCGACTGCTGTCGAAAACCTGGCGCAGGCGGTCATCGAGGCGGTGGAGGGACTGCGCTGGATCGGCCGCTGGAGAGCGCGGGGGTGGTCCTGGCGCGGCAAGACCCACCCCGATCGCGATCAGAGCGACTCCCGTGGCCGCAAGCGCGGCAAGTCGACGGTCGGGTCGCGTCACGGGCTCACCTTAGCCCTGCTGTCGGCGGTTTTGTCGTACCGCGCCGTTTCGTCCGGGTAGGTTTCCCGTCGACGGTTCCGGATGACGCGTCAGGCGCTGCGGGTAACGGTGATCTCGATGCCGTGGACGCTCGTGGAGCGGGCCATGTCGGCCGGGACGCCCGCGTTGAGCGTGTTGACATTTGCGCTGTCGGCAGTCCGCTTGGGCCAATGGCCCTTCGGGCAGTGGGCGACTCCGCGCAGCACGAGCGGGTCGGTCGCGACGCGGGCACGCAGCCGCCCGGTTGGTGTCGTGAGGTCTGCGACGTCGCCGTCTGTCAGCCCGCGGTCGGCTGCGTCGGCCGGGTGCAACGTCACCGTCGGCGGCCCGAGCTTGCGCGCGATCTTCGGGTCGTTGGCGAAGCTCGAATTGAGCGCCCAGGGGGACGCGGGAGAGAGAAGGCGAATCCGGCCACCGGTCGGGTGTGGGTCGTGCCACGGTTCCGGCAAGCGTGGCTGGCCGGCAGCAACAGCTGCCGCTGAGGCGAGCTCGACGCGGCCGCTCGGGGTCTCGAAAGTCAGATCGGCGAACTGGATCCTCGGTGTCTCGTAGAGCCGCACCGTCCCGGAGCGGCCGAGAT
This sequence comes from uncultured Thermoleophilia bacterium, assembly GCA_963784945.1. Classification (GTDB taxonomy): domain Bacteria; phylum Actinomycetota; class Thermoleophilia; order Gaiellales; family Gaiellaceae; genus Gaiella. Next base: position 283,523 of record CAWATN010000017.1, read on the forward strand.
CCTCCCAGGTCACACCGAACCCGGTCCGGCGCAGCAGCTCATCGATCACCGCGCGGTCGCTTTCGTACAACTCGGTTTCCGAGTACCCCATCGCCGCAGCAAGGCGACGGAAGATCTCGCTGTTCGGGAGCGCATCACCCGGCGGCTCGACTGTCCTCACTTGCGCTGAGAGCGTGTGGTGGAAGTAGGAGCAGACGAGATCGTCGGACTCGAGGAAGCTGGCGGCAGGCAGCACGAAATCAGCCAGATCCGCCGTGTCCGTCTGGAACAGGTCGAGCACGACCGTGAGCAGGTCCTCGCGCTCGAGCGAGCGCCGGAGATCGCCGAGGCGCGGGTTCGAGGCCGCAATGTTGATGTTCCAGCAGAACAGCGCCTGCGCCTTCGATGGATCGGCCAACACGTCCGCCAGATCCATCTGGCTCACCGGTGACGGCGGCTCGGGCAGCAGGTGGGACGCGGCCAGATACTCCTGGTCGATATTGCGTGAATCGGTGCCCGTGACGTACGCCCAGCCCGAGCCGGGGCGCCCCAGGTTTCCGGTCAGGGCGGGCAGCATTGCGACGGCGCGGAGTGCATTGCCACCCCGTGGTTGACGCTGGAAGCCCTGCCCCAGCCAGAGGAGCGCCGGACCGGCACCGTATGTCCGCGCGACGTCCTCGATCATCGCGGCGGGGACGCCTGTCACCTTCTCACCCCAGTGTGGCGTGCATGGCTCGAGCAACGGCTCGAGCTCATCGAATCCGACTGTGTGCTCACCGACGAAGGAGCGATCGATGAGGCCCTCCCGTTGCAGGACGTGTGCGAGCGCGAATGCCAGCGCAGCGTCCGAGCCGGGGAACGGCTGCAGGTGCACATCCGCAGCGGCTGCTGTCGGTGTCCGGATTGGATCGACGACAATCACCGTTCCCGTCGCCTCGGCCAGCCAGTGCTCCTGCTGATGCGGTGCAGATGCCGACGGGTTCGCGCCCCAGACGAGGATGCACTTCGCCTCACGCGCTGTCTCGGGATCGAATCCTTCCCCCGAGCCACCGTAGAGATAGGAGAGCGCCTCGTAGCCTGCCTTGTTGCAGATGGTGTCCGGGTCGACCTCCGTGGTGCCGAGGCGATTGAAGAATCGCTGCGGGAACGTCATCCCCAACAGCGCACACGTTCCCGTGTAATGAGTGTTCAGGATCGTCGCCGGGCCAGGGCTTGCCACGATGCTTCCCACCCTGGAGGCGATCTCGCCGAGTGCATCGTCCCACGAAACAGGCTCGAATCGCCCGGAGCCCTTCGGCCCGGACCGGCGCAGCGGCTGCGTCAGGCGAGCAGCTGTGTCCTGAAGCACGCCGTTGTACGCGATCGAGCATTTCTTGCACAGCTTCCCGCGGCTGACGTGGTGATCTGGGTCACCTCGAACGTGTCGTACGACACCATCCGAGACGGCGACGAGCACGCCACATGCGTCGTAACAGTCACGCGGGCACGTCGTGCGAACGAGACGATCACCCGGCGCGGCTGCCACCGATCGAGTCTACATCCGTCAGTCGGCGCCGCAGGCGCCGTCGCTGCCCGCCACGCCGGGCAGCTTGTCGAGCGCGTCGGCGAGGGCTGTGATTTCGCGCCCTGTGAGATGTTCTTCGAACAGCGTCGTGATCGACGCGACATGGGCGCACGACGCGGCTTGCAGTCGTTCTGCTCCTGCGTCGGTCAATCGTGCGTAGGTCACGCGAAGGTCGGACGGGCACGATTGGCGCTCGACGAGACCCGTCGCTTCGAGTCCCTCCAGCAGGCGCGTGATGCCCGACGGCGTCAGGAGGAGCTGGCGAGACAGCTCGACCCGCTTGAGCCGCTGACCCTCGGCGCGGGAGAGGACGAGCAGGGCCTCGTAGTCGCTGATCGTGAGGTCGTGCTCCTCCAGCAACTCGGCGCTGAGCAGCCTGGTGGTGCTGGCGTGGGCGCGTAGCAGCCGGGTGAAGGCGCGTACAGCGGCGTCGGCAGCCTGTGGCGGGTTGGGGCGAGTGATTGTGGGTTCGGTTGTGCTCATGATCAAATACTTGCGCCCTCAACTGTAACGTGCTACATTGCGTGAGTACTCAATTATACACAACGCAAGGAGTTGGTACAGATGAGCACTACAGAGACTCTTACACTCGCCCCGGCCGGCACCTGGGGCCTCGACGCGGTCCACTCCGCCGTCGGCTTCGAGGTCGCGTACCTCGGAGGCACCTTCAAGGGAACCTTCCGCGAGATCGACGCGAGCCTCGTCGTCGGTGACGACGCCGTCAGCCTCGTGGGATCGGCCAAGGTCGCGAGCGTCGACGTCAAGGACGAGAACCTCGCAGGCCACCTCCAGTCGCCCGATTTCTTCGACGCCGAGCGCTTCCCGGAGATCAGCTTTACGGCAAAGGAGATCAGCCTCGACGGCGAGACCGTCAAGGTCGACGGCGATCTGACGATCAAGGGCGTTACGCACGCCGCCGACGTCACGGGCACCGTGACGGCTCCACTGACCGATCCGTACGGTCGCGAGCGCATCGGGCTGACGCTCGAGACGCGCGTCGACCGCACCCAGTTCGGCGTCAGCTGGAACAACCCGCTTCCCAACGGCGAGCCGGCTCTCGCGAACGACGTCACCGTCGTCGCGGAGCTCTTCTTCGTCAAGTCGGCCTAGTCAGATGAAGATCCTCGCCATCTCCGGAAGCCTCCGTGCCGAATCGCTCAACACGAAGCTGCTCCATGCAGCTGCGGAACTGGTCGACGGCGAGGTCGAGTTCGAGGTGTGGGACGGCCTGAAGGCCGTCCCACCCTACGACGAAGACGACGAGGCCGGACCGGCGCCCTTCGCGGTCGCGCGACTCCGATCGGCGATCGCTCAGGCCGACGCCGTCCTGTTCGCGACGCCGGAGTACAACGCCTCGATTCCCGGGCAGCTCAAGAATGCGGTCGACTGGGTCTCGCGCCCGATGGCCACGAACCCGATGCGCAACCTTCCGGTCGCCGTGATCGGCGCCTCGCCCGGCATGTTCGGCGCGGTTTGGGCCCAGGCAGAGCTCAAGAAGGTCGTCGCCCTGCTCGGAGCCCGCGTCGTCGACGCCGAGCTCCCTGTCTCGCAGGCAGCCACCCGCTTCGACGCCGGCGGCAACCTGATCGACGATGAGATTCGCGAGCGCCTCACCGAAGTCCTGAACGAGCTCGTCGCTTCAGCGCAGCAGCGCGAGGCGATGCAGGCGACGGGCTGAGACCACCCGGGTTTTCCGCTGCCGCTACTGCAAGTAGTTCTCCACGACTGTCTCGTCGCGCACACGTGCGGCGTCGGGATCGAGTGAGCTCTCCTCGTAGGCTCGTCGCTGGCGGAGGAGGTCCCAGCACCGGTCGAGCGAGACCTTGACCTCCGCGAGCCGCTTCGCGTCTGCTTCCAGGTCACCGCCGCGCGCCTCATCCTCCCAGAGTCGGTGCTCTTCGGCGACGAGCTCTTCGATCGTCCTGTGGATCTGTTCGTCATTCATGGGTGCTCCTTGTTCGGGGAAGGATCATTCTCGCTCCTCACATTGCCCAGGTCACACGAACGTCACGATCACGGTCGCTCGTTCATGTCGTCTCCGGGGAGACCGTGAAGGCCAGGTCGTCGTCGTAACACCAGAACCAGTCCTCGCCCGGTTCGGCCGAGCGAATGATCGGGTGCCCGCTCGAGCGGTGGTGCGCAGTCGCATGACGGTTCGGCGAATCGTCACAGCAGCGGATCCCGCCACAGCTCGTGCACATTCGCAGATGGAGCCATCGGGCACCGATCTTCAGGCAGTCCTCGCAGCCCGCGATCGTGGGAGGCAGCCTGCTGAAGGCAATCGTGTCCAGATGAGAACAACCAGTCATTTCGCGCCCCGGATCCGCCTGTGTCTTCCACACATTACGTCGTGACGCGCGTCGGTCTTCGGGTCCTACCGTTTCGTCCGTCCCATCTGGGCTCTGGGCCTCCGCTTCCGGTTGCGTCGAGCGAAGGAATGCCCGACCGTCGACCCGATTGACTCGGCGCTGCTGCTCATTCAGGTTCGCTCTGTCGTGGAGCCGGTGGAACCGCAACCCACAGGTTACGCCGCCCAGCGGCGGTCCCACGCACCCTCGGAGATGGAGTCGGGCAACTAGCGCGATAGCGTCGCCAGCCGCGGCATAGAATCAGCAATCCGATGAACCCCGTCGCCTCGCAGATGGTAAGCACGTGAGGCGGGTCGCCGTTCAGGACACGCGTATCCCCGAGCACGCCCAACGCTTGTTGACGGCGTCCAAGGTCGCACGTGAGGCGCTTACACTGGAATTCGAGAACAGTGTCGCGTCGTCCGCGCAACTCCACGTCGAGGGTCGTAACTTCTATCCGCCGATGCTCGCGGACATCGCGTCTGCATCGTCGTCGGTCCACATCAATCAGTTCGGGTTCCGTCCGGGTGCGGTAGGCGATCGGTTCGCTGCGGTCCTGATCGCCAAGGCGGAGGAGGGCGTTCCTGTCAGGCTGATCGTCGATCGTCAGGGCTCCGACCCCGAGGGCGGCTCGCGGGAGTTCTACGAGCGACTCACACGGTCCGGGATTCAGGTGTGCGTGACCCGCGCCACACAACCGCGCGCTCCGTCTGGACCGCTCGGGTGCGGTGGCGCCGTGGCTTGGAACCTGGGTGGACTGGGACACATCGACCACCGCAAAGTCGTCGTCATCGACGGACGAATCGGCTGGGTCGGCGGAGCCGGGATCGAGGACCATTTCGAGAACGGTGCGTTTCACGACCTGTTCGTTCGCGTGGAAGGACCGGTCGTCGCGCAGCTCCAGCTCGTGTTCGTTGCCAGCCTACGGTGGCTCGGCGGCGGGCTTTCGACAAGCGGCGTCTCAGAGCTGTTCCCGACACTCGAGGCGGGCGGGAGCCCCGTGCCGGCGGTCGTGCTTCACAACTCCCCGGGCCGATTCAGACCGATCACCGAAGCGATCGGAGCACTCATCGACGGCGCCGAAGACACCGTCGACGTCGTGAATCCGTACGTCACTGACCGCGGGATGATTGGGCGGATCGCGGCGGCAGCCCGCCGCGGCGTCCGGGTTCGCATGTTCGTGCCTGCCGAGGCGAACAACTGGGCCTGCGCGGCAGCGGAGCAGTTCCACCACGAGCGACTCCTCGATGCGGGCGTGCGGATCCTGGGGTACCCGACGATGCTGCACGCAAAGGCATTCGTTGCCGACGGAGAGCATGTGCTCGTCGGCACCTGCAACCTCGAAGCGTGGAGCCTGAAGCGCTTCTTCGAAATCGACATCCACTTCGTCTCCAGCGATCTCGTCGCCCAGCTCGAGGAGCGGTTCTTCGCACCAGCCGAGGCGATCAGCTCGAACGTGCCCGTGCCTTCAACGCTGAAGGAGCGTGCTCGCGCAGCCGCATTCGCGGCGATCTCGCCGCTGCTGTAGAGATCCAGCACGCCACGTCAACAGAGGAGTTGCAGCGCCTCCCCTCCAGCCGCGGTGAAGGAAAGATGTTGCGCCGGCCGAGCCTCTGGGCTGCGAGCGATTTTGGCCAGGCAGGGCGCGAAAGGGTAGCCGCCTCGCCGCCGGGAGGCATCGTGGTGCCTACTCAGCCCGGCTCGTCCGGGTTGGCACGGGCGGTGGGCAGGCGCCAGCGGACGTCGGTTGTAGTGCGACTCTCGAGCGTCGGCCGGCTGTCCCTGGGGTGCGACGCGAACCAGGCGGCGTAGCGGTCGGCGAGCGGAGCCGCGCTGAGCCCGTGCGCAAGAACGGAGAGCGCGATCGTGATCGTGACCGTCGTCACGATCAGGCTCTCGTTCGGCAGACCGCCTGTCTCGGCGAGGATCACTGCGAACACGATCGATGCGAGGCCGCGGGGGCCGAACCAGCCGAGGAAGCCGACCGTCGGCGGCCGCGCAGCGGTGCCAAGCATCGCGATCCCGACCGGCAGCATCCGCACGAGTGTGAGACTGAGGAGTGCGTACACGAGGATCTCCCACGTCAGGTCGCCGAGCGCCGACCCGAGCATGACGGCGCCGAAGACCATGAACGTGACCGCGCTCAGGACCCCACCGAGCTCCTCGAGCAGATACCCGACCTCGCCGCCGTGCCGGCGGCGGAGGCCGCCGAACACGATGCCGCCCACAAACGCTGCGATGAAGCCGGACCCGCCGAGGCCGTCGGCGAGGCTGAACGCGAGTACCGCAGCCGCGGCCGGGACGATTTGGAGCCAGGGTGCGGCTACCGACTCGAAGCGGGCACCGAGAACGACGATCGCCGCCGCCAGCGCTCCGGCGGCGAGGCCGCCGACGGTCCCGTAGCCGATCTGCTCGACGACGAGCCTGAGCGCGGTGACGTCACTGGCCTCGCCTGCATCCGCCTGAGCGATCACGAGCGCGATGAGGAAGAGGGGCACGCAGATGCCGTCGTTGAGGCCGCTCTCCACGTTGAGCCCTTGCCGAACACTGGATGGCAGGCTCGCGAGCGTCACAACCGCTTGCCCCAACGCGGCGTCGGTGGGGGCAAGGATCACGGCGAGGAGGAGCGCCTCCGGCCACGACAGCGTGCCGAACAGGACGAGGGCGGCGCCAAAGCCCGCGACGAGCGTGAGCGGCAGCCCGAGACCGAGCAGTCGCACGGGAATCGAGACCTCCTCCCGCAACACGCGGATGTCGATCCGCGACGCGTCGCCGAACAAGACGAGCGTGAGGGTAGCCTCAGCCAGGAGCTTGACCGCCTCGCCCGAGACGGCAGGGTCGACGAGGCCAAGAGAGTCGGCTCCGACGAGGAGACCAACCACCATGAACACCATCGGGCCAGTGATCGGGGTGCCGTCGAAGCGGCGCGAGACGGCCGCGAAACCGAGGAGCGATATCGCGATCGTCGGCAACGCCCAATCCATGGCTCGACCCTACTGAAGGTCAGAAGGAAGTCACGCATCGCTCAATGCCGAAGCGCTGCAGCCTGTCGTCGAGGCAGTGGCATCGACCGCGCCCTCCGAGAACCGACGAGGAGTTCGTCCGCTCGTCCGGAGGGACTTCCGACGACTCGAACATCTGCGACGATGAGCGTCCAGCGCCAATCAATGACCTCAGAAGGGCCCTTGCTCCGCAACGGGCGTCACCGACGGTGCACTGTGAGCTCCGCCGCAGACGTCCATACACGCCACACCGGAGGTGTGAGAGATGAGCAAGACGAAGAACGCGAAGCAGAAGGCGAAGGGGACGCGGAAGCGCCAGGCCGAGGAGGTTCCGATGGAGCGGTCTGCCGCGGCTGACGGGCCGGGGGCGGCAGCGGCAGCTGCGTCCGCCTTACCTTCGACTCCGTCTGCTGCGTCTGACGGGGGCGAGAAGATGAAGCGCAAGGAGTACGAGCAGGTGATGCGGCGCCTGCACGGCGAGCTCGTGGCCTTGCAGGAGTGGGTCAAGGCTACGGGTGCGAAGGTGTGCATCGTCTTCGAGGGTCGCGACACGGCCGGCAAGGGTGGCACGATCAGGCGGATTACCGAGCGGGTCAGTCCACGTGTGTTCCGGGTCGTCGCCCTGCCCGCGCCGACCGAGCGCGAGAAGTCGCAGATGTACATCCAGCGCTACATCCGACACTTCCCCGCCGCCGGCGAGGTCGTGATCTTCGACCGCAGCTGGTACAACCGCGCCGGGGTCGAACGGGTGATGGGCTTCTGCACACCCGCGCAGACCGAGCGGTTCCTGGCGCTGGTGCCGGCCGTCGAGAGGGCGATGGTCGAGTCCGGGATCATTCTGATCAAGTACTGGCTCGAGGTCGGCCCCGAGGAGCAGACCCGGCGCCTCGAGAGCCGGATCGACGACCCGAGGAAGGTTTGGAAGCTCTCGGACATGGACCTGAAGTCGTACAGCCGCTGGGGCGACTACTCGCTCGCCCGCGACGCGATGTTCAGGGCCACCGACACGGACTGGGCCCCCTGGTACCTGGCGGACACGAACGACAAGAAGCGTGGCCGGCTGAACATCATCACCCACCTACTCGATCGGATCCCGTACGGACCGCTCGAGCCTCACGACGTCGAGCTGCCACCGCGGCAGACCGTCGCCAGCGACTCGGGGCCGGATCTGCACCCGCAGCACATCCCGACACCGTTCTGAGCGGTCGCCGCGATCGGAGAGCTGTCCAGGGCCGTCTCATGGCTCGCGGTGAGGTGCGGGGATGAGCTCGGAGCGGTCTCCGACGTCGTCGAAGGGAGGGCTCGACCGGTGGGTTCCGGGTGTCGGGCTGCTGAGGCGCTATCAGCGGGGATGGTTGCGCTCGGACCTCGTCGCGGGCGTGGTATTGGCAGCGATCTTGGTGCCGCAGGGGATGGCGTACGCGGAGCTGGCGGGCCTGCCGGCGGTGAATGGGCTCTACACGACGATGGCTTGCCTGGTCGGCTATGCGCTGTTTGGCCCGTCGCGGGTGCTCGTGTTGGGGCCGGACTCGTCGCTCGGCCCGCTGATCCTCGTCGCGATTCTCCCTCTCTCGGTCACCGACGACCCGGCTCAGCTGGTGGTTCTGGCGGGGATGCTGGCGCTGCTGGTCGCGGCGATCGAGGTCGGGCTGGGGCTCGGCAAGCTGGGCTTCGTGGCCGACCTGCTGTCGAAAGAGGTCCAGGTCGGCTACATGATCGGCCTGGGCGTGACGATCATCGTCGGCCAGCTCCCGAAGCTGTTCGGCTTTTCAACCGACGCCGACGCGTTCGTGGCCGAGGTGCGTGCCTTCATCAACGGGTTCGACCAGCGCAACAGCTACACGGTGGCAGTCGGCCTGGCCTCGCTCGCCCTCTTGCTGATCCTGCCCCGTTTCACACGACGACTTCCGGCCGTGCTCATCACGGTCGTCCTCTCGATCCTCGCCGTGTCGTTGTTCGACTTGACCAGCCACGGCGTCTCGACCGTGGGCTCGCTTCCGCAGGGGCTGCCTCGACCACAGTTCCCGTCTGTCGCTCTCAGCGATATCGGGGCGCTGCTTGCTGCCGCGATCGGGATCACGCTCGTGTCACTGGCCGACACGATCGCTACGTCGACCAGCTTCGCGGCCCGCCGCGGCGACGAGGTCGACGCGAGCCAGGAGATGATCGGGATCGGTGCCGCCAACGCCTTCGCCGGCCTCTTCCAGGGCTTCCCTGTCTCCACCAGTGGCTCGCGTACGGCAGTCGCTGAGCAGGGCGGCGCCAAGAGCCAGGTGACCGGGCTCGTCGGCGCGGCGCTGGTCGCGATCATGCTGCTCTTCCTGCCCGGGTTGCTGGCCAACCTCCCGAACGCGGCGCTCGCGGCGATCGTGATCGCGGCAGCGCTGTCGCTGATGGACATCGCCGCGGTCGCAAAGTTCCTGCGCGTCCGCACGTCCGCTTTCATGCTGGCGATGACGGCGACGTTGGGAGTCGTGTTCTTCGGCGTCCTGGAGGGGATCCTGATCGCGGTCGCGCTCTCGATCCTCGCTTTCTTCAAGCGGAACTGGTGGCCCACCGGCCAGGTCCTCGGCCGGGTCGCCTCGCTCGACTCCTGGCACAGCATCGCCGTCTATCCCGACGCAACGCAGACCCCCGACGTCGTTGTCTTCCGTTGGGAAGCACCCCTCTTCTTCGCCAACGCCGGCACGTTCCGGCAGGAGATCCGTCGGCTCGTCAGCAGCTCCGGAGCCGGTTGGGTCGTGGTCCAGTGCGAAGCGATCACCGACATCGACGTCACCGCGGCCGACATGCTCGAACGCCTCGACAAGGAACTCAACGAGCGTGGCGTCCACATCGTCTTCGTCGAGCTACGCAGCCGCCTCCACGACCTGGTGACGCGCTACGGCCTCCTCGAGACACTCGACCGGAGGCACTTCTACGACTCGATCGACGACGCCCTCTCAGACATCACCCGCCAGGCCCGGAGCGGCTGATCCAAGGCGCCCGCCGGTGGGCATCCCCTGAAGCAACAGGTCATTGGACTCTCCCGGATACTCGGCCAAGAACGATCTGGACGCCCGCGAAACAGAGGAGCGTCACCGCGACGCCAAGAGACGCCCCCGCGACCGCGTCGGAGAGCCAATGCACCTGCAGGTAGGTGCGGCTCCAGACCATCAACGCGATCACTACGGCGGCCGGGATGTACAACAAGCGCCGCCGTGGGCCTGCCTTGCTGAAGAGGATCACGAGCGCAACAGCTGTCGCGCCGGCGTAGGCGGCGTGGCCGGAAGGGTAGGACGTACCGTGTGCCTCGAGCATCTTCCCTGGCGGGCGCTCCCGCTCGACGGCCACCTTGATCAGGTTGACGAGCAACGGGGTGAGCGCCTCGGTGAGAGCGAACGCGATCAGCGCCGCCCAGCGGCGCGCGACCACGAGCACGATGCCGATCCCGGCAATCGTCAAAGCGCGCCAGACGCCGTGGCCGAGGGCATTGCAGACCAGCGCAACGTGCGTCAGGAAGGACGTCTCGCTGTCCTGCATCAGCTCCGACCAGCGACTGTCTAGCGCGAGCGGCCCGGCGGGGATCAGGAGCGCTCCAAGCGCCACGAGCGCGAGCAGCAGGCTCGCCCAACCGACGTCCCGGCCGGGCCGGACGAGGAACTCCTCCGAGGGAGGCGGCCACGGGAGTCCCCGACGGGTTGGAGTCTGCTCGACCGGCACCGCTCGTGCCTCGAGCCTCAGGCTCGTCCGGCGGCCACGGCAAGGAGCCGTCTGAGCAGGTCGGCGATCCCGTCGGGGAGCCCGGCCGATGGTGAGGCGCCTGGGTGTTGCGGTGCGAGGCGCACCCGCAGGGCGCCGGGCCGGCTGAGGAAGCGAAGCGGCGGATCCATCACGAGCGCCTCACCGTCGACGCCCACCGGTACCGGTTGCGACGATGTCACCTCGAACGTGGGTGCCGACCACTGCTGCCAGGGGCCGCCCGCTCCCGGCGCTGAGGTCAGCACCGCCACTCCGAGCTCGCCGCCGTCGATCCGCGGGCGCGTACCGGAGCCGACGGGCCGCCCCAGCCGGTAGGTGTTGTTGGACACCAGGATCACCGCCGCCGACTCGTG
>CAWATN010000018.1:0-25570 GCA_963784945.1 uncultured Thermoleophilia bacterium
AGCATGAAATCGCGGATGACCGCGACCAGGTCCTGGTAGGAGCCGATGAACTGGCGCAGGGTGCGAACGGTCGCCCCGAAGCTGTCGAACTCGTCGACCGTGAGGCCGTCGGCGTCGTACGCGCGCCGGAAATCCGGAAGCCTCTCGTACAGCTCGGACACGACCTCCGTCGGCACCGGGTTGTCGAATCGGGGAACCACCTCGATGCCGGAGTCGTTGAGCAGCAGTTGCCACTTGTGGGGAATCGTGAGCACGACGTCGCCACCGATCATCTCCGACCAGTGCAAGTGGTGGCGATAGGCGGCGACGAGCAGCCGCGTCCGGTAGCCGCGCTCATCGTAGATCGCGTGGCTCTTCTTGAGGCACGCAATCCCAGACCAGTTGACCGCGCCGGGAGTGAGCAGGATCCCCAGTCGGTCGGCATGAGCCTGGAGCCAGTCGTCGAGTCGGCCGACCATGATCGTGCACACAGGCGTCATCGAGCTCACATCCTCGCCGGCCTGCTCGCGGCGGCGCAGGCCACGCTCGACCGCTCCCCCGACGGCGAGCGCCTGCGGGACGGTAAAGCACACGGTGGCATTGACGTTGACGCCGGCCGCCGTCGCGTCCTCTATCGCCTGGACGCCGGCACGGGTAACGGGCGCCTTCACCTGCATGTTCGGCGCGAGTGAGGAGAAATAGATCGCCTGCTCGGTGATCCGGTCTGGGTCCCGGTAGAACTTCGGGTTGGTCTGAATCGAGAGGCGTCCTGCCCGGCCGTCCTCGCGCTCGAACACGGGCAGCAACAGCTCCGCACCCTTCACCGCCATCTCCTCGATCAGCTGCCAGGTCAGCTCGTCCTCGGTCGCGGTACCACCGCTGGCCAGCTCGGTGATCCGGTCGCGCCAGAGGTTCATCTCCTTTTTCAGGACCTCGCCGACGATGGTCGGGTTCGAGGTCGCGCCGACCGCGCCGTGCGCGATGGCGTACGTCAACTCCTCGATCGAGCACGAGTCGTTCCAGTAGTCGGTCGCCGTTGTCGTGACGGTCTCGTGCAACGGGCTCTTGACATCGCTGTGCGTCGCCATCGCTACTCCTCACTAGATCTCACCCGAAGGTTCACCCTAACCTTGGACATCGATCGGCCTTCCGGTCAAGCCCGAGTTGGAATCAGGTCGGCGCGCCATCGAGGACAGGCTCCCAGGAGCCTGTCTCGCACGACCGCACAATCGCGGCGATCACCCGTGCCGCGGCGTCCATCTCATGCACGCCGGGTGTCCGCTGCCGGCCGTCCGCGACCGACTGCAGGAAGCGCGCGGCCTCGATCACCTTCAGGTCGTCGTAGCCCATCCCGATCCCGACGCCCGGTTGGAAGCGCGCGAAGTCCGGATGCTCGGCGCCCATCGCGACCGTTGTCCAGCCGGTGTCGCCGGCCATTGTTCGGGCGTGTAGCCCGAGCTCGTTCATGCGCTCGAAATTCCAGCGGACGGCCCCCTCGGTGCCGTTCGCCTCGAAGAGGTAACGGGCGTTGGCTCCGACCATCGACCGGCCGAGCTCGATCGTGCCGCGCACTCCGGACTCGAACTCGACGAGCGCTGCGGCCCAATCCTCGTTTTCGACCGCCCCGAGCTCCCCGCCGCCATCGACCACGCTGAAGTGCGTGCCGCTCCCGCGCTCGACCTTCGGGCGCGCCGGGATCACGATCGAGGAGGTGGCAGACACACGCGCGATCGGGCCAAGCAGGTGCTGCGCGAGGTCGACGGCGTGCGAGCCGAGGTCGCCGAGCACGCCCAGCCCAGCGCTATCTCGCCGGAAGCGCCATGAGAGGGCACCGTGTGGGTTTGCGGAATAGCCGGCCAGGAACTGCATCCGGAAGTGATTGATCGACCCCAGGGCGCCATTCTCGATGAGCACTCTTGCGTGCTGCACGGCGGGGGCGTTGCGGTAGTTGAGCCCGACGATCGTGCGGATCCCGGCCGCATCGGCGGCGGCGGCGATCTCCGCCGTCTCGGAGGGAAAGCGCCCCAGCGGCTTCTCTCCCCAGAAATGCTTGCCGGCCGCCGCCGCGGCGAGTGCCATCTCGCGATGCAGGTTGTTCGGTGCGGTGATACTGACGGCGTCGACCTCGGGATCGGCGATGACGTCGCGCCAGTTCGTCGTCCACCGCTCATAGCCGAGCAGTCGGGCTCTCTCGGCCCGTTCCGGCACCTCGTCCGCCGCAAGCACGAGCCGCGCTCGTCCTTCACACTCCGGGAAGTGCGCGGGTACGCGCGCGTACGAGGTCGAATGGACCCCGCCCATCCACCCGACGCCGAGGAGGCCGATGCCAATTGTGCTCGCCGTCGTCGATTCACCTCGCTCCGATTGCGGGCATTCTCTCCCCAGGCGCGGACGGACGCCGACACTGACCGGACGTTTCTCGACTGCTCTCATTTCGTTGCGACAGGTCGATCCAAAAAGAGGGATAGTTCAACTCCGATGGCGAGGTCACACCACCAGCTGCACCTTCCGGCAGGCAGCGCCACGCAAGACGGTGACGCTCTCGTCGTCACACCCGAGTCCGCCTCGTGGTCCTACTGCGGGCTGCGCATCGTGCAGCTTCCCCCCGGCGTCTCGCGAGCGTTCGCGACGCACGCCGACGAGTTCGCCGTGCTGCCGCTGAGCGGCGCCGGGCTGACCGTCGAGGCGGACGGACGGCGGTTCGACCTCGCAGGAAGGCCAAGCGTGTTCGCGCGAGTCAGTGACTGGGTCTACCTTCCGATCGACTCGGAGGCACGGCTCAGCAGCACGCACGGTTGCGAGGTCGCGCTTGCGAGCGCCAGGGCGACCCGCCGCTACGAGCCCGCGTACGTCGAAGCAGGCGCGGTCGAGGTCGAGGTACGTGGGGCCGGCCAGTCGACGCGGCAGGTGACGAACTTCATGACGCCGGAAGGTTTCGCAGGCGCCGACAAGCTGATCTGCTGCGAGGTGCTGACGCCGGACGGGAACTGGTCGTCCTACCCGCCGCACAAGCACGACGACACCCAGGGAAGCCCTGTCTGGAACGAGGAGATCTACTACTTCCGGATCGGCCGTGCCGGCGCCAGGGTCGATGCGCCAGAGGGGTACGCGCTCCATCGCACCTACACAGCGGACGGGTCCATCGACGCCACAGTGACGGTCGCCAACGGCGACGTCTTCCTCATCCCGCGCGGATACCACGGGCCTTGCGGCGCGGTACCCGGGTACCCGCTCTACTACCTGAACGTCATGGCAGGCCCGGCGGAGGAGCGGCGGATGGCGATCGCGGACGACCCGGCATACGCGTGGATCCGCGAATCCTGGGAGGGCGTGCCGCTCGACCCGCGGTGTCCGATGACCTCGGCCCACCTCGAGGAGGGAGAATGATGGTACGAACACGCCGCCTGACCGTTGCGCAGGCACTGGTGGAGTTCCTCGTGAACCAGGTCAGCGAGCGGGACGGGGTCGAGCAGCGGCTCGTGCAGGGGTGCCTCGGCATCTTCGGTCACGGAAACGTCGCGGGCATTGGCGAGGCGCTGCTCGAATCTGCTCGCCGGGACCCGGCCGAGCTGCCCTACACGCTCGTGCGGAACGAGCAGGCGATGGTGCACACCGCGTCCGGCTTCGCGCGGATGAAGAATCGGATGGCAACGCTCGCGTGCACGACCTCGATCGGCCCCGGTGCGACGAATATGGTCACCGGCGCGGCGCTCGCGACGGTGAACCGTCTGCCCGTTCTCCTCCTTCCAGGCGACATCTTCGCCACCCGAGTCGCGAGCCCCGTGCTGCAGGAGCTCGAAGACCCTCGTTCGTATGACATCTCCGTCAACGACTGCTTCAAGCCCGTCTCGAGGTTCTGGGATCGCATCAACCGCCCCGAGCAACTCCCCTCGAGCCTGCTCGCCGCGATGCGAGTTCTCACCGACCCCGTCGAGACCGGCGCGGTCACCCTGGCGATGCCTCAGGACGTGCAGGCCGAGGCGTGGGATTGGCCCGAGGAGCTGTTCGAGCGACGAGTGTGGCACGTGCGCCGCGCCCAGCCCGAGCCGAATGCGCTTGCCGCAGCCGTCGCGCTCGTCCGTGGCGCGAAGCGGCCGCTGATCGTTGCCGGCGGCGGCGTCGTCTACAGCGAGGCAACCGAAGCCCTCCGTGCACTCGCAGAGCAGACGGGCATCCCCGTCTGCGAGACCCAGGCGGGCAAGGGCTCGCTGCCCTACGACCATGCCTCGGCGCTCGGCGCCGTCGGCGCCACCGGTAGCGCCGCCGCCAATGCGATTGCCCGCGAGGCCGACGTCATCATCGGGATCGGTACCCGCTGGAGCGACTTCACGACCGCCTCGCGGTCGCTGTTT
Source organism: uncultured Thermoleophilia bacterium (assembly GCA_963784945.1). Lineage (GTDB taxonomy): Bacteria > Actinomycetota > Thermoleophilia > Gaiellales > Gaiellaceae > Gaiella. Next base: position 4,332 of record CAWATN010000018.1, read on the forward strand.
GCCGAGCCGGGGGTGCGCTTCGTCAACCTGAACGTCGCTCCAGTAGATGCGTTCAAGCATGCCGGTGTCCCGCTCCTCGCGGACGCGCGGGCAGGCATCGAGGCGCTCGGAGTCGCGCTCGGCGGGTGGTCGGTCGGCAGCGACTACCAGGGGCGGGCTGACCGCCTCGCGCGCGGCTGGGATGAACAGGTCGAGCAGGCGTACACCCTCGGCCACACGCCGCTCCCTTCCCAGGCGGAGGTCATCGGCACCGTCAACCGGGTGAGCGAGCCGCGTGACGTGGTCGTGTGCGCGGCAGGCAGCATGCCCGGCGACCTCCACAAGCTGTGGCGCACCCGTGATCCGAAGGGCTACCACGTCGAGTACGGCTACTCGTGCATGGGGTACGAGATCGCCGGCGGGCTGGGCGTCAAGCTCGCTGCCCCCGACCGCGAGGTGTTCGTGATGGTCGGTGACGGCTCGTACCTGATGATGGCGCAGGAGATAACGACCGCGGTGCAGGAAGGCATCAAGATCACGATCGTGCTCGTCCAGAACCACGGCTACGCCTCGATCGGCGGGCTCTCGGAGGCAGTCGGATCGAGCCGGTTCGGCACGGGCTACCGCTACCGCAACCCCGCCACAGGGATGCTCGACGGCGACCGGCTCCCGATCGACCTGGCCGCGAACGCCGCCAGCCTGGGCGCCGACGTGATCTCCGTCACGACCGTGGCCGAACTCGAGGACGCCCTGCGCGCCGCACGTGCCGCCGAGCGCACGACGGTGGTGCACGTCGAGACCGATCCAATGGTCGGTACGCCGAGCTCCGAGGCGTGGTGGGACGTTCCAATCGCGGAGGTGTCGGAGCTCGAGGCGACGGTCGCGGCGCGCGGGGCATACGAGCAGGCGAAGACGCAGCAGCGCCCGCTCGTCTGATCCGACCAAGAGCGGTTGCGTGCACTCCGACCGATGTCCATGATGGATCGAGACGTGTCAGGCACCGGACTCCATACGAAGCTCGCTCGCGACGGGGGGCCGCCGGCGCGCACCCGGCCCGAGGCGCCGATGTTCCCCGGCGGGATGGAGTACGGCGAGGAGGAGGTCGAGGCGGCCGCGCGGGTGATCCGCAGCCGCAATCCGTTCCGCTACTACGGCGTCGGCGAAGGGCCGCACGAGGTGCTCGACTTCGAGCAGGAGTTCGCCGCGCACCTGGGCGCGAAGCACGCGCTGATGGTGAACGCCGGCTCCTCGGCTCTCATTTGCGGCCTTGTCGGCGCGGGCGTCGCACCCGGTGACGAGGTGATCATCCCCGCCTACACCTGGAATGCCACCGCGAATACCGTGGTGGCGGTCGGCGCCGTGCCGGTCCTGGCCGATATCGACGACTCCCTGACGGTCGACCCCGAGGACGTCGAACGGCAGATCACGGCGAAGACGCGAGCGATCTTGCCCGTGCACATGCGGGGCGCGCCGGCCGATATGGACGCACTCACGCGCATCGCCGGCGAGCGTGGGCTCGTTCTGATCGAGGACGTGTGCCAGGCGGCCGGTGCGTCTTTCCGCGGGCAGCGGCTCGGCACGTTCGGTGACGCCGGCGCCTTCAGCCTGCAGTTCAACAAGATTCTCACCACGGGCGAGGGCGGCGTGATGATCACCGACCGGCAGGACCTTCTCGACCTCGCGATCGACGTCCACGATTGCGCCGGCTCCGTCCGCCGCGGTATCGGCCTGCCGCAGTACGCCGGCTTCAATTTCCGCGCCTCGGAGATCCAGGGTGCGATCGCTCGGGTCCAGCTCACCCGCCTCGAGGGACTGCTCGAGCGCATGCGTGCGAACCAGGCGCGGCTCGCTGAGCGCGTCGGCGCCATCCCGGGCCTGTCTCTGCGCCGACCCAACGACAACGGCGGCGACGCGGGCATCTGCCTCGTCGCGTTTGCCGGGTCGTCGGAGATAGCGGCCGACTTCGTCGACGCGCTGCGCTGGGAAGGCGTTGCCGCGATGCGCATCTACGCACCCGACACGATCGACCTGCACGTGTATCCGTACTGGAAGCCGGTGCTCGACCTGATCGACTCGGCGGGGCACGAGGCGCCGAACAGGCCGCGTACGCTCGACCTGCTGGAGCGCTCCATCCACATCGACGTGTCGCCGCTGTGCGACGAGAGCGACATCGACGAGATCGCTCTCGCCTTCGAGAAGGTCGCGGCGGCGGTGATCTCGTGACCGTTCGCGTCGGGGTCGTCGGCGGCGGCCTCGTCGCGCAGGCCGAGCATCTGCCCTACCTGTCGGCGCTGCGCGACCGCTTCACGCTGACGGCGCTGGCCGAGCCGAGCGCAACCGTTCGTGAGGCGCTCGGGGCGCGCTACTCAATCGCCGGCCTCTACGAGGACTACCGTTCGCTGCTCGATGCGGGGAGCGTCGACGCGATCGTGATTTGCTCGCCTGCCGGAACACATGCCGAGGTCGTGCTAGCGGCCCTTGACGCCGGAGTCCACGTCTTCGTCGAGAAGCCGATGTGCATCACCCTCGAGGACGCAGACCGCATCATCGCCGCCCGCGACCGGGCGGCGCGTGTCGTACAGGTCGGCACGATGAAGCGCTACGACCCATCTGTGGAGCAGCTGATCGCGGAGCTGCCCGACAGCGCCGTCGACCTGCGCTACGTGAACGTGGTCGTCTACGACCCCGAGTTCGAGCCCTACTTCGAGGCGGGCGACATCGTCCGCGGTAGCGACGTCTCGCGCGACCTGATCGACGCGACGCGAAGAGGCGAGTCCGAGCAGGTCGAAGCGGCGGTCGGCTCGGGCAGCGAGGACGTCGTGCGCGCCTTCTCCGAGAGCTTCCTCGGCAGCATGTTGCACGACCTGAACGTCGTCCACGGCGCGCTCGAGCGGATGGGCGAGCCACTGCCGAGCCAGGTCGTCGCCGGCGACTGGTGGCACGAGGGGCGCTCCGTCGCCGGCTCGCTGCGCCTGCAGAATGGAACCCGCTGCGACCTCTCCTGGATCCAGGTGCTCGGTACCTTCGAATACCGCGAGTCGATCCAGTTCGTCTTCGGCGACTCGGTGCGCTCACTCGAGTTCCCTTCCCCCTGGCTCAAGCAGCATCCGACGATCTATCGGCGCACGGGCGACAGCGGCCGCATGAACGTCGTCCAGATCGCACACTCGTACGACGAGTCGTTCGTCCGCGAGCTGCGTCACTTCCACGACTGCATCGTCAACGGCACCGCCTGCCGGACTCCGCCGGAGGGCGGACGCCTCGACATCGAGGTGCTGACGCGCATGTTCCTCGCAGCCCAGCACTGATGCGGGCCGCGATCGCCGGTGCGGGCTTCATCGCCCGGGTGCACGCGATCGCGCTGCAAGCGATCGGCGTCGAGGTCGTGGCGGTTGCGGGGCGTACGCGCGAGGGCGCGGAGGCATTCGGAGAGGGGACGGCGTACGACGACCTCGAGGCTTTGCTGGACGGTGAGAGCGTTGACGTTCTCCACGTCTGCACGCCGAACGCCGTCCACGCGGCACAGGCGCTTGCGGCAATCGAGCGCGGAATCCATGTCGTCTGCGAGAAGCCGCTCGCCGTCTCGACGTCCGAGAGCAGGCAGATGCTCGAGGCGGCCACCGAGCAAGGGATCGTGCACGCGACCTGCTATCACGCACGCTCCTATCCGCTCGTCGAGCAGATGCGCGCAAACGTTGCCGCCGGCGAGCTGGGCGAGCTCGCATTCGCTCACGGACGGTATCTGTGCGACGACCTCCTCTTTCCTGCGTCCGGCTGGCGGGTCGAGCCCGATCGGTCGGGCCCTTCGTATGTCGTCGGCGACCTGGGCACCCACTGGCTCGACCTCGCAGAGCACGTGACCGGGCGCCATGTGACAGAGGTGCTCGCCGAGTTCCGTTCGTTCGCGACCGAGCCGCTCGAAGACTATGCAGCTCTGCTGTTGCGGTTCGAGGGTGGGGCGGTCGGCTCGCTCGTCCTCTCTGCGGGAGCCGCCGCCCGCAAGAACCAGCTGCTCTTCGAGCTCGAGGGCACCCGGGCCGGCCTCACCTGGGACCAGGAGGAGCCCGACGTCCTGTTGTTCCGGCCCGCCGAAGGCCCGAAGCAGGTCGTCGTCAAGGACCCGCTCCACAACATCGCGAGTGCCCGGCCGATGTCACGCTACCCCGCCGGGCACGGCGAGGGCTACGGCGGGGCGTTCAGGAACCTGTTCGAGCAGGTCTACCGCGCCGTCGCGGGGTTGCCGCACGCGCCGTTCCCGACTTTCGCCGACGGCCACCGGGGCGTGGCGACGCTCGAAGCCGCCGTCGAGAGCGCACGCACCGGCACCTGGGTCCAACCCCGGCTCTAGGCGCGCCCCGCCCGCACTGCGTTGCGACCCCGGCGAAGCGCCGCCGGCAGCAGGAACGCGAACGCGATCAGCATCAGCGAGGCGGCCAGCAAGAGGCTCGCGAGCGCGTTCACCTCGGGCGTGATGCCGAACTTCACCTGCGTGTAGATGTAGATCGGAAGCGTGTTGTGGGCGCCGATCAGGAAGAGCGTGATGATGAACTCGTCGAGCGAGAGCGTGAACGCCATCACCGCGCCGGCGAGCACTGCGGGCATGATCAGTGGCAGCACGACGTAGCGGAGGCGGTTGAACGTGTTCGCTCCCAGGTCGCTCGCCGCCCGCTCGAGCGAGGTGTCGAAGCCCTGCAGCCGCGCCGCGACGAGCAGCAGCACAAACGGCGTCGTGTAGACCGCCTGCCCGATCACCGCCGACTGCACGGATAGCTGGATGTGGAAGACGCTCGTCATCAGGATCAGCAGGCTGATCCCGATCAACAGGCCGGGAATCATGATCGGCAGGGTCATTCCGACCGTGATGCCGCTGCGGAACGGGAGGCGTGAGCGCACGAGCGGGAATGCGGCGGCCGTCCCGACGATCGTGGAGATGAGCGTCACCTCGACGGCGACCTTCAGGCTCGTGGTGAGGGCATCCTTGATCTGGTAGTTCCCGAAGACCTCGGAGTACCAGTGGGTCGTCCAGCCGGTGAACGGGAACGTGCCGTACTTGTTGGCGTTGAAGCTGAACAGGATGAGCAGGACGATCGGTGCGAAGAGGAAGAGGTAGACCAGCACCGCCCAGGTGCCGAGGAGAGCCTTGACGAGGCCTGCGTGGGGTGAGACGACCTCGACTTCACGCACGGTAGGGATCCTCCACCCGGAGCGAGCGGCGGAACACGAGCAGCAGGACGACGATGAGGCCGGCGATGAGGAGCGCAGCGGCTGCCCCGCGTGTGTACTGGCCTCCGCCGAAGAAGTTGACGATCAGGTTCCCGATCATCACGCCGCGCGCGCCTCCGACGAGCTGCGGCGCGAGATACTCGCCGAGGATCGGGATGAAGACGAAGATGACGGCGGTCGTGATCCCGGCGCGCATCTGCGGCAGCATGATGCGGGTGATCGCGGTTCGCGGCGGCGCGCCGAGGTCCATTGCGGCCTTGAACTGGTTCCAGTCGAACCGCTCGAGCGATGCATAGAGAGTGAGAGCCGCGAACGGGAAGTAGAGATAGACGAGCACGAGGATCACCGCCGGCCGGTCGTAGAGGAAGAGTGAAACCGGCGCGTGGGTGATGTGCGCCCACTGCAGGAAGCGGTTGATCGCTCCTCCCTCGCCCAGGATGTTGAGCCACGAGTAGACGCGCAGCAGATAGCTCGTCCAGAACGGCAGGACGACGAGCACGAGCAGGAGGCCCTGGAGCTTCTTGGGCACATAGCGGACGAGCCAGTAGGTGAACGGGAACGCGATCAGGATCGTGATCGCGGTTGCGGAGACGGAGACCCAGATCGTTGCCCAGAAAGTCCGGATATACGTCGGAACGCTGAAGAAGTAGCGATAGTTGTCGAGCGTCCAGTCGTGGACGACGTTGTAGTCGACCGTCTGCCAGAAGCTGTAGGCGATGATCAGGCAGAGCGGGGCGACGAAGAACACGCCGTACAGAATGAGCGCGGGGATGAACCCGGCGTACTGGCCGAGGCCCGAGAGCCGCCCGCCGACGGCATGCTCCTGCGCTGCCACCCGCCCATCGGCGGGCGGCAGCACAGGAGCATCGGAGGTGCCGGCGTTCATCTAGGCGCCGAACACCTCGTTGAACGCGTCGACGTACGCCTGCTCGTTGCCTGCCGGGCCCTTGAGCGTCATCTTCAGGGCTGCCTGAGGCTGGTTGTAGAGCAGCCTGCGGGCGCGATCGCCGTGACCCTGGTTGACGAGGATCTTGTAGGCCTTCTCGTTGAACAGAGGACGCCCGTTCGTGAGGAAGTTCTTCGCGATCCACGGGGCTTGCTGCATCGTGTTCTCGAACTTCTCGAACGAGGCCGTGTTCTTCGAGGCCTTGACGATCTGTTCCGAGTCGATGAACCCGATCGTGCCCTCCTTCGGGTACGCCGGCTTCACAACCGGTCCGCCTGCGTCCTTCACCCGGTCGTCTGACCCGAGGTTCGTGATCCCGATCCACGCCGAGCCGTCGGCCATCGCCCGGATGACCTCGTTGTTCTGGGAGGCGAGCTTGAGCACGTTTGGCTTCAACGCCTTCAAGTAGGCCTTGGCCCGCGAGATCTCAGCGGTTGTCATGGCGTACGGCTTCTTCGCGCCCGTTGCCCGCCCGCCGATCGCCATCATGTCCGTCGGGATGTTCTCGAGCGAGATCTTCCCTGCGTACTTCTTGTCCAGGATCGCGTGCCAGGAATCGGGCTTCACGGTCACGTACTTGGGGTTGTAGTAGATCTGGACGGTCGACCACGAGAACGGATACCCCATGTAGTTCGACCCGTCCTTCCAGAACGGGAAGCTCCGCGCGATCGAGTAGAGCTGCTTCGAGACTGGCAGAGACGAGAGGTCGAACGACTCCGTGAGACCGTCCTTGTGGTACTTCGGCACCCAGAGCGCATCGCCGGAGACGATGTCGAACTGGCTGCCAGTCTGCTTGATCTTCAGATACGCGTCAGCGTTGTCGCTGAACAGCGTCGGGCGTCCCTGCAGGCCGGAGGCCTTGGCGACCGCCTTCAGCTGGTCGTTTGCATAGTGATCCGACCACGTGAGCATGTTGAGCGTGGTCGCCTGGGACGAGAACGAGCGCCCGAACGCGGGGCGGGCCGCTGCGAGCCCGACGACACCTGCTGCGCCGAGCTTGAGCGCGTCGGCGCGACTGATCCGTCTTTCCGAAAGTGACACCTACTCCTCCTTGGTCGTCTGTTGTAACAACAAGAGTGCGTCTGAGCTATCCCACCAGAGGACTACCTCCCTATCGGGCGTGAGGTCGAGGGCTGCGACGCGGTCGCGTCCAAACTGTGAGACGACGATTGGCGTCTCGAGGCCGTCGCAGCGAACGGCGATGCGGGTCTGACTTCCGAGAAACGAGGTCTGGACGACTCGGCCGCGCAGCGACGACTCCGCTGCGTCTTCGGGTCGCCCGATGTGGATGGATTCGGGACGAATCATCAGGGTTGCGCGTGCGTCGCCCTGCCATCCGTCCGCCGTGCAGGGAATTCCGCGACCCCCGTCGAGGTAGGCGACGCCGCTCGACGCCCGGCTGGCGTCGACGTCGAGGAAGTTCGACTCGCCGATGAAGTCGGCGACGAACTGCGAGGAGGGCCGATGGTAGATGTCCGCCGGCGTCCCGATCTGGGCGACCCGACCGTGGTTCATGACGGCGATGCGCGTCCCCATCGACATGGCCTCTTCCTGGTCGTGGGTGACGTAGACGAACGTCGTGCCGATGTCGCGGTGGATTTGTGCCAGTTCGAGCTGCAGGCGCTTGCGGAGCTTGAGATCGAGCGCTCCGAGCGGCTCGTCGAGCAGCAGCACGGCGGGGCGGTTGACGAGTGCACGTGCCACGGCGACCCGCTGCTGCTGGCCGCCCGAAAGCTGGCCGGGAACGCGGTCTGCGAATTCCTCGAGCCCGACGAGCGCCAGCGCCTCGTCGATGCGGGTGGCCGACTCGGTCGAGGGCACCCTCGCCATCTTGAGCCCGAAACCGACGTTCGCTCGCACCGTCATGTGTGGGAAGAGCGCGTAGGACTGGAAGACCGTGTTGACGCTGCGGCGGTGTGGAGGCAGACGCTCGACCCGCTGATCGCGGATGTAGATCTCGCCGGCAGTCGGGTTCACGAACCCGCCGATCAGGTTCAGCGTCGTCGTCTTGCCGCAGCCCGACGGCCCGAGCAGGCAGAAGAACTCGCCCTCCGCGATCTCGAGGTCGGAGGGATGGAGCGCCAGGTGCGTCCCGTACCGCTTCGAGACGGCACGGAGAGAGATCGCCGGAGCAGCCGCCTCGATCATCGCCGGTGGTGCCGGCGACGAATGACCCCATACCCCGTGGAACTGAGCATTCGGGCTTGACCCCTTCGAGTTGACGAACGGTTCTGGTTTGCTTGCGCGGTCGCGGGTTACGCTGACATAGTCCGGTTCGGGTTGTCAAGCGGAATGGACGGGATGCTCCGGATCGGGATCGCCGGCCTCGGCGGGATGGGCACGGTACACGCACGGAATACGCTCGCGATCGAGGGCGGGACGCTCGTCGCCGTCGCATCGACCCGCCCCGACAGGGGCGCCGAGGTGGCGAGCCGTCTGGGCGTGCGGAGTTGCTCGTACGATGAGCTCTTCGCCTCGGAGGACATCGACGCGGTTGTGGTTGCGGCCCGTTCGATCGATCACTCCCGTGTCGCCATCGACGCCCTGTGCGGCGGGAAGCACGTCCTGCTCGAGAAGCCCGGCGCGACGACGCTCGCCGACCATGATGCGCTTCTCGTCGAGGCTGCCGAGCGACCCGAGCAGATCGTTCAGGTCGGATACCACCGCCACTACGACGCGAGGTTCGTCGAGGCTGCTCGGCGAGTGCACGAGGGCGCGATCGGACGCCCGCTCGTCGTCATCACCACGAGTCGCGACATCCGCACACCCAGTCCGGAGGATCCACTGCCTGCGGGAGGATTCCTCATCGATATGGCCTCGCACGATTACGACACGGCATGTTGGGTGCTCGGGCAGGAGCCCGAGCGCGTCCACGTCGAGCGACAACTGTTGGTCTATCCCGAGCTCGAGGCGCTCGACGATCTCGACAACGCCGCCGTCACGATCCGCTTCGACGGGGGCGGTATCGCGATGACGCACGTGTCTCGGACCTGCCCGTGGGGACACGATGTGCGCCTGGAGGTCGTTGGCGACGAAGGGTCTGTTTTCGTCGGCACCGAGGTAACGGGACCGGGCTTGACCGTGATCACCAAAGCCGACGCACCCCGCTTCCCGACCGACTACCGCGACCTGTTCGCAGACGCGTACGTCGCCGAGCTGCAGGCATTCGTGCATGCCGTGGCCGGCGTTGGCCCCCGTGGCCCGGGCCTTGCCGAGGACAGGCTTGCCGTGGCAACGGGGATTGCGGCGCGGGCGGCGGCGGTCAGGGGCGAGACGCTCGAGGTTGGGCGCGACTGGCCCTGGAACCCTGTCTCGAACTGATCGAAGCCGCCGGTTAGGCGCCGAGCGCTTCGTTGACGACCGACAGGTTCCTCTCCTCCACTGCACGCACGGCCGCGAGGTCATCTTGCCGCACCGCGACGCGATCCTGCTCGAGCACCGCCCAGCCGTCCAGACCGGCGAGTGCCGGCGCCGAGAGCACTGCGGCAAAGTCGACGCTTCCTTCCCCGAAGGGGCAGAAGAGCCCCTGCTCCCAGGCGCCCTCGACGGTCAGTTCTTGCGATCGGACGCGTGCGAGGACTCTCGGGTCCACGTCTTTGAGGTGGAGATGGGTGATTCGGTCGCCGGCCAACTGCACCATCTCGACCGGGTCGCCACCGCCGACGACGCAGTGGCCGGTGTCGAAGCAGATATCGACGCTTGTCAACTCGAGCAGCGAGGTGACCTCTTCGGGGCTTTCGATGTACGTCGCGGTGTGCGGGTGGAAGGCAACGGCGACCCCCCGTGCGGCTGCACGGTCGGAGGCCTGTTGCACGCGCTCGGCAGCACGCTTAAGGTCGTCGCCTCGTAACGATGTAGCGCTTCGTGCCGCTGGACGCCCTGCCACGGCCAGTCGGACGTCGTTCTCGTCGGCTGCCAGGACCACCGGCCCGGCCGCGCCGGTTGCAACAAGGATGTCGATCGTGCTGTCGAGGAACGGCAGGTCGTCTCTGAACCCGTCCTCACTCGCGATCCTCATCGGCGCGAATGCACCGACGAGCGCGAGTCCGTATTCACCGAGGAGCGCCGAGACGGAGTGCGCGTCGCCGCCGAAGTAGCCGGGAGGGCCGAGCTCGATGCCCGTGTAGCCGAGGGCGCGTACGGTCTCGAGCATGCGCCGTGGGGCCACGAGGTCGTCGCGGTCGACCGTTCGCTCCCACACGCCCCAGGTGCAGGGCGCGCTAGCCAGGCGCATGGACGTCGGCGGCATGTGGCGACTCTAGACCAGAGTGCGCGTCCTCGCTCGCACGCACCCGGCGCGCCCGTCGGCGAACGTTCATCGTGATTCGGGTTCTTAACCACGTTCTAACGGCTGTGGCCTTCCATCTCGAGGACCGACCGCGTACCGTGGACGTTGCTGCGCTCCGTACTTCCCGCGGCGCATTCGCGCCACGGAATCGAACAGGAGGCGTTCCGATGGCAGTAGCAATTGAGCAGCGTTTCGAGGGTGCGACCCTCGAGCAGTACGACAGGATCGTCGAGCTGATGGGACTTTCCGACAGCGTCTCGCATATTGACGGTGCGATCTTCCACTGGGTGGCGAAGACTGACGACGGAATCGTCGTCGTCGACGTGTGGGAGACCGACGAGCACTTCGATCGCTTCGCCGAGGAGCAGATCGGCCCGTACAGCCAGCAGGCGGGAATCACAGAACCGCCGGTCATGACCCGCTACGACGTGCACAACATGCTCAGTGCGGCGCCGGCCGTGACGCGCGCCTGAGCCGCTCGCGCTTCCACGATCAGAGACGACCACAACGTGCGAGCAAGCACGACAGGGATGACCTAGCATCATTCGCTTCCCGAGAAAGGAGTGGTCATGGCGACCACAATCGACGAGCGCAAGCTAGAAGCCTTCATGGGCCAGATCGTCGCGGACATGGGTGCCGCGATCAGCGCGCCTCTCGTGATCATCGGCGAGAAACTCGGCCTCTACAGGGCGATGGCCGGAGCTGGACCCCTGACGTCAGGGGAGGTCGCGGAACGAGCGGGTGCCTCTGAGCGCTACGTGCGCGAGTGGCTTCGCAACCAGGCGGCCGGCGGGTACGTCGAGTACGACGCAGAGTCGGATCGGTACACCCTGCCGGATGAGCAGGCTATGGCCCTCGCCGACGCCGAGAGCCCTTTCTTCGTCGGCGGTGCGTTCGAGCTGATCAGCTCGGTGTATGCGGACGAGCCGCATCTTGCGGAGTGCATGCGTTCCGGGGAGGGGATGGGCTGGCACGAGCACGATCACCGGTTGTTCGAGGGGACGGAGCGATTCTTCCGTCCCGGGTACAAGGCCAACCTCATGAGCGCCTGGATCCCGGCACTGGACGGTGTCCAGGCGAAGCTCGAGCGCGGTGCCTTCGTTGCCGATATCGGTTGCGGCCACGGCGCGTCGACGATTCTCATGGCAGAGGCGTTTCCGGCCTCGCGATTCGTAGGGTTCGACTATCACGACGGCTCGATCGCGAGGGCGCGCGAGGCAGCAGGTGAGGCTGGAGTTGCGGATCGTGTCTCATTCGAAGTGGCGAGTGCGAAGGACTTCGGTGGCACGGACTATGACTTCGCGTGCAATTTCGACAGCCTCCACGACATGGGCGATCCGGTCGGCGCAGCCCGGCACGTCCTCGAGACGCTCGCACCTGACGGCACGTGGATGGTCGTCGAGCCGATGGCGGCGGACACGGTTGAGGGAAACATGAACCCTGTCGGTCGGTTGTACTACGCCGGCTCGACGATGCTCTGCACGCCGAATGCGTTGTCACAGGATCCTCGCCTTGCGCTCGGCGCGCAGGCAGGTGAGGCAGCGCTGACGAGCGTGATCAAGGAGGGCGGCTTCACCTCGGTTCGCCGGGCGGCGGAGACGCCGTTCAACATCGTGCTCGAGGCTCGACCGTAGGAGGGGAAAGCGAGACGCGCGGTGGGGGGATCCTCGCGGGGATCCCCCCACAAACGAGCTGCATGGCGGTGACGGGCTCGAACCGCCGACCCCCTCGGTCAGCGAAGGCGAAACACGCCGCGAAGCCAACCGCTGGCTCGAACGCTACCTCGCCCGCAACCTCTACCGACGCCTCGAGAACGAAGGCCCACTGGACGCTTGACAAACAGAGAAGCATCTGGCGCATCCGAGCCCGCGTTTCGGCTATGCAACGGTTGACACTTTCGTGGCCAGGATTCACAATCGTTTTTCGCGCATCCTCAGTACATAGGAGGTCGTTGTGTCCTGGAGCCTGGAAGGAAGTTACGCGGAGACGTGCTCGTGCGAGTTGATGTGCCCGTGCAACTTCTCGTTCGACCACGGCGCAACCTACGACTACTGTCGCGCCACTCTCGTCTTCAACATCCGCAGCGGCGAGATCGACGGGACAGACGTGAGCGGGCTCAAGGCCGCCATGATCATCGATACGCCGAAGGTGATGACCGAGGGGAACTGGCGCCTCGGCATGTTCGTGGACGAGCGCGCGACCGACGAACAGCTCGAGAAGCTCAGCGCAGTCTTCGGTGGCCAGCTGGGCGGCCCGATGGAGGGACTCGCTCCCCTCGTCGGGGAGCTGCTCGGCGTTGAACGCGCTGCGATCGAGGTTGTGGACGACGGCTTGCGGCATAGCGTCCGGGTCGGTGACGCGATCGATTTCGAGATCGAGGACATCGTTCCGTTCGGCGTCGAGACCGGGAAGCCGGTCCGGCTCGTCGGGGTGTTCCACCCTGTCTCTTCGGAGTTCAACGCTGCCGAAGCGACACGGTCAAAGATCAACGCGTTCGGGATCGAGTACGAGGGCAAGACAGGCATCTCGACGGCCGAGTTCTCGTGGGCCGCTTGAACGCTTGAGCACCGCGACAGACGCTCGAGCAGCCGGTCGCGCCGGCCTCGCGCCTGCGTTCGCCGCCATGCGCACGAGACTCGGGCTCGTCGCGTTGCTCTTCGCGATCGCCGCCGCTGCCTGGTGGTGGACGGCCGACCAGATGCGAGGAATGGACGATGGTCCGTGGACCGCTCTCGGGACGCTCTCCTGGTTCGTCGCAGTCTGGGTGGTGATGATGGCCGCGATGATGTTCCCGTCTCTCGCGCCGACGGTAGCCCTCTACTCGCGCATGACGAAGAGCCGCTCCGCCCTCGCGCCGTTCGCCTTCACCTCGGGCTACCTGGTGGCGTGGGCGACCGTCGGGGTGCTCGCCTTCACCGTCGCGTCCGTGGGCGGAACGCTCGCAGGTGGCGTGCTTGCCTGGGACCACGCCGGACGTTGGATCGCAGGAGCGACACTCATCGTCGCCGCCGTCTACGAGCTGACGCCGCTCAAGGATGTCTGCCTGGGAAAATGCCGCAGCCCGCTCGGGTTCTTGCTCAGCGCCTGGCGCGACGGGCCAGTCGGAGGGCTCAAGATGGGTCTCCGACACGGCGCCTGGTGCATCGGCTGCTGCTGGGCTCTGATGGCGTCACTCTTCGCACTCGGCGTCATGAGCCTCGCCTGGATGGCAGTCGTCGCCGGCCTCATCGCGTTCGAGAAACTGATCCCGTCGCGCCGCGCCGCGACCTACGGAACCACGGCCGTCCTCCTCACGCTCGGCCTACTCCTCCTGCTCGCCCCCGACGCGATCCCCGCTCTCACCGTCCCCGGGAACGGCTCCATGCCACACATGAACCAGATGAACCCCTGATGATGCGCGTGCTCGCCAACGCGTTCGATCACGGCACGGAAACGTCTTGACCAAGCGCTTGCGGCTTATGGGCGGTGACGGGCTCGAACCGCCGACCCCCTCGGGGTAAGCGGGAAGGCTCGAGAGGTCGCGAGGCTCTGCAACTCGCATGGTTGCAGGGATCGCGGCCCAATCGAGCGTCTATTGCTCGAGGCTTGACTGCGTTCGATTCGGCCGGATTCCGTTGGATTCGGGCACTAGAACCGGCTTTGTGCCCAAACGTGGGCCCACGGCAGCGGATTGACTATCCGCTACTGCCTACGCGGCGACGATTTCGGGAGGAGTGATTTCCTACACCGCGGGCGCAAGTTCGATTCTTGCCGGGGGCATCACCTCTCTATTGCTCGCCACGCTCGCCGCTCCGTTTAGGGGCAGCGGTCTTTCGGCACTCTGCCGTCCAGTTGCGTAGACGACAGCGCCCAACCGGCAACCGGGAGCACGAAGGCAACGAGCGCGAGCCACATGATCGCTATTGGGTTTCGATTCGGAAATAGCATGATGGTGTTCCTCTCAGGTGTTGTGAAGCAGGCGTGCAGTCGGTCCGGGCGAGGTGGCCGTCGCTCGGCTGAGCCATAGCCCCACCCCGATGAGCCAGATCGGCACGAGGATGAACCCGAAGAACCCGGCCGGCGTCAGCAACGACGCTCCGATCACGATTGTCGCCCAGGCGAGCGGGGCGGGCAGCATCGAGTTGCGGCGCGCGCCGAGGCCAGTCGCGAGGAGCAGGGCGGCAAAGGCGGCGTTCCAGCCGAGCCAGTCGTAGGAGTGGAGCTGGTTGAGGGTGTAGACGGCCTGCCGTTCGTGTGCGTGCGCGGAGTTTGCCATCGCTGCCTCGAGCATCCCGACGAGCGCGAACATCGCAGCCGCGAGGAGCGCGCCGCCGAACGCAACCGAGCCGTAGCCGGAATCGCCACTTCCCGCTTCGAGTCGGCGCTTCAGTCCCGCTCCGAAGAAAAGGAGCAGGAACGCAATCAAGGGTGCGACGAGGAGACCGACGATCTGGTGCCGACCGTGATTGTTCTGCCAGTACGCAAAGGTCTTCGCGGGCCCTGTCTCGCTGCTCGGATCGGTTCGGTTCAGGACGAGGCCGACCAGGAACAGCAGGCCCGCCAGGATGCCGGCGACCGGCAGGGAGCGGTCGAATCGGGTCGCCGTCATCTCAGCTGATCGCTGCGACGATCATGAAGGCGGCGAACCAGAGGACGGGAACCGCGCCGAGGACGATCGCAACCGTCGCGTCTCGCCCTGCGCCGTTGCGACGCGCGGCCACTCCGAGGACGATCGCGGCGAGCCCGACGAGCGGTCCGAGTACCCAGAAGATCCCACCCACCGTGAACCCGCCGCCGACGTACAGCACAAGCGATATGACGGCGAGCGCCAGTGCTGTGCGTCCGTGGCCGCCTGTGGCCTGTGTGACTGTTAGATCGCTCATGTCCGCTCCTCCTATGTTGGTCGGCGCGGGTGCGCCTTCGGAAGTGACGGTACGAGCCTGGTGTGTCCCGTAGCCAGGGGGCAGTGTCCCGACCGTGTCCCGATCGGCGTCACGAATCGTCTCTCGGCTGTGGCCGGACAGGGCAAACAGGTCTACGCTCGAGCGATGGGGCTAACAGAAGGGCCAAAGTGATGGAGGCCATGGCGACCGCGCGTCGGGTCTTGGCCGTGCGTCCTGAGCGGAGGAAGGTGACGCTGGGTCGGGCGGTCTTCGCTCTGACGCTGGCCTTGCTCGGCGCCGCGCTTGCTCTCGATGTTCGGTCTAGCTCCTACAAGACGGTTGTCTACCTCGGAGCGAACCTGGTTCTCGCTCTGATCGCCCTGCTGTTGACGACGCGCCGGCCCGAGCATCCGATCTCGTGGGTTCTGGCCGTCATGGCGTTCTGGGGGACTCTCGGCGGGTTCCTCTACGCCTACGCGGTCGACGCGCTCGTCGCTCAGCCCGGGTCTCTGCCAGGCGGTCTCGTTGCGGCGTGGTTCGACAACTGGTGGTGGCTGCCGGGCCTGGCCCTGCCACTGAGTGCGCTGCTTCTCCTAATGCCGAGCGGCCACCTGCTATCGCGTCGCTGGTGGCCTGTAGTCGCTGCCGTCTCGGTGGGAACGGTGCTCGGGTCGTTCGCGATCTCAGCGTCTCCAACGTTTGATCTCGGCGCCGCGACACCGATCCCCAATCCGCTTGCCCGCGTCGGCGGCACCGCGACCGCCGTCGCGGGGGTCGTCGGTGTGATCCTCGTCATCGTCGGCCTGGTCGCGTCACTCGTGTCCTTCGTCGTTCGCTACCGAAGCTCCGGCGGCGACGAGCGACAACAGCTGCGTTGGGTCGGCCTGTCGCTCGGCCTCGCCGTACCGCTCTTCGTCGTGGGCGCGCTGCTGTGGGGTGTCGTCCCAGGCGCCGAGGTGCTGCCTTTGCTGGCATTCCTCCTTCTGCCCGCCGGCATCGCAGTGGCCATCCTGAAGTACCGCCTGTACGAGATCGATCTCGTCATCAACCGCGCGGTCGTCTACTTCCTGATGACGGTATGCGTCGTCGGAGGCTACGTCGCAGTCGTCGGTCTGGTCGGGAGCATCCTCTCACAGGGTCGTAACCTCGCGCTCTCGCTCATCGTGGCCGGTGTCGTTGCGGTTTGCTTTCAGCCGTTGCGTGAGCGCGTGCAGCGATTCGTTAACCGGCTGATGTACGGCGAGCGCGATGACCCGTACACCGCGATCGCCGGGCTCGGTCGAACGCTCGCTACCTCCGTGCAGCTCGATGCAGTGCTTCCCACCGTCGTCGAGACGATCGGCCACACGCTCGCTCTGCAATACGTAGGAATCGTCCTCGCCACCGACGGCGCTCCAAGGGAAAGCGGAGTTGCAGCCGAGTACGGATCTCCGGGCCTCGAGACGCTCGATTTTCCGCTCTCCCACCAGGGTATCGCCGTGGGCGACCTACGGCTTGCACCGCGACCGGGCGAACGCCTTCGCGAGCGCGATCACCGCCTGATCGCCGATCTCGTGCCACAGGTCGCGGCCGCGGTTCACGCGGTCGGGCTCTCGCACGAACTTCAGCGCGCGCGACAACGTATCGTGCAGCTTCGCGAGGAAGAGCGGCGACGGATCCGCCGCGACCTGCACGACGGCCTCGGGCCGGCGCTCGCCGGCCTCACGTTCACACTCGAGGCCGTACGCAACCTCACCGAGTCTGACCTCGAACGAGCTGATGCACTCCTGGTGGCCGCCACAGAGCAGGTGCAGACGATGATCGGAGACGTCCGTCGACTGATCTACGGCCTCCGCCCACCGACGCTCGATCAGCTCGGCCTCGCAGCCACGCTCCGCGGCCTAGCGACACAAGAGACCTCGCCCGAAACCTCAGTCACGATCGACGCTCCGAGCTCGATGCCGCCGTTCCCCGCTGCGGTCGAGGTCGCCGCCTACTGGATCGCGCAGGAAGCGTTAACGAACGTCAAACGACACGCTCGTGCCCGAACATGCAACGTCCGCGTTGCCGTCGAGCCGATCGCACTCCACATCGAGATCGCCGACGACGGCAGTGGGTTCCTGGATGGATCCATCGGACTCGGTCTGCAAACGATGAAAGAACGTGCCGCCGAGGTCGGCGGCACCTGCGAGATCGGACCGCGAACCGGCGGCGGAACGCTTGTGACAGCCTCGCTTCCACGGATCGCGATTGGAGATGGCGTTCGATGAGCCCGCCGATCCGGATCCTGATCGCCGACGATCACCCGCTGTTCCGGGCGGGGCTCCGGGCGCTACTCGACTCCATCCCCGACACCGATGTCGTGGGCGAAGCCGAAACCGGCGAAGACGCCGTCGAGGTCGCCCGCACCCTCATCCCCGACGTCGTCGTCATGGATATCAACATGCCAGGCCTCAACGGGATTGACGCAACCCGTCGTATCGTCGATCAGACCGAGGGCGTCAACGTGCTCATGATGACGATGCACGACGACGACGAAGCCGTGTTCGCTGCGATCCGCGCCGGAGCGCGCGGCTACCAGCTGAAGGGAGCAGCCCAGGACGAAACCCTCCGCGCGATCCGGTCGGTCGCGAACGGCGAAGCTATCTTCGGCCCCGAAATCGCCGAACGGTTGCAACGATTCCTCACGACGCCGCCATCGCGCGACCCCGGCATTGCGTTTCCGCAACTCACCGAGCGGGAACTCGAGATCCTCCAGCTACTCGCGGAACGGAAGACTAACCACGAGATCGCAGCCAAGCTCTTTCTCAGCCAGAAGACCGTCCGCAACTACGTCTCCGCGATCTTCACGAAACTCCAGGTCGCCGACCGCGCCGAAGCCGGACTCGTCGCCCGCGCCGCCGGCCTCGGCCAGCCAGAACCTGCCAGTAGCTAGGTGACCTGCGCCGATGTGCAAGCGCTTTCGCGGGAGAAAACCCGGGGCGAACTGACCCTCACGTGTAGCCCCCGATAGCGTCCTCACGCGCTGCTTCAAGAGTTCGACCTGAGTTGCTGATGGGCGGGGTTTGGCACGAGCAGAACGCACTCGGCCGAACCCGCGCCGGCCCGAGCTCGTACCGCCTCGATGAGGGCCGGGTTGCGGCCACCTTGTTCGCAACGACCAGGACTCGAGTCGCTCCTGGCACACGTAGAGCCGGGTCAGCGCTGTGCTCGACCGCGATCCGCCCTTCGATCACGTCGACCTTCGTCAGTGACGGAGAGCCAACCGATCCGAGCAAGAAGCACGAACAGCCTCTTTCGTCTCGAATGCGGTCACCAGGGTTGACTTTACTTTGTGACTATGCGTACAGTCGCGCTCTCAACGGGTGGAGTCGAGCAAGGTCGACTTCTGGTAGACGCATGTTTGTTACCCAGAGTCCTCGTTCCTCGTTGGGCATCGCGGGGGCATCCGCCGCCCGTGACGGGAGGAGGTTGGGATGAAGCGAGCTCTTTGCGCGACTGGCGGAGCGGCGAGCGTGGTGATGCTCGTTCTCGTGAGTGTCGCGGTCGGTTCGACCGGTCTGAACCGGGTGGTGAAAGGGAAGTCTCTAGTCGCGATTAGGGAGCATGGTGACCCTCACATGAGCGCCGGGAACGCCGTCAAAGGGAGGTTCGTCCTGCTTCTGGATGGCGTGATCTCCGACTCCGGCACGACGAGCATCCACCCCAACAACGGGCAGGAGAAGCTCGTGGATGGGCAAAGGCAGAATCCGATCTACGCCTACGACACGCTGACATCCAAGAAGGGAACGCTCAGTTTCAACATTCGCGGCGTCAGCGTCCCGATCACAAACATCGACCCGACAAAGGCGCCGTCGTACAACGAGTCCGGCACCTGGAAGATCTCAAAGGGCACCGGGACATACAAGGGCTGGACGGGTGGTGGCCGCTGGGCCTCAGTGGGCAACGCGGGCGGAAACACGAACGAGTGGGACGGATACGTAACGCACTAACCGCGCCCGGAGGGCCGCCCGGGCGGCCCTTCCTACCCCCCGACCCCGAACCCCCGCTGCACGCCCTCCGGCAGAACACGCCTTCCTCAGCGGGGGTGCCGTCCTCGCCTGCGCCAGTGTTGCTCCTATGTCAAGGGCGGCTCGTTTCTGAGGGTGACGTAGACGGTTCTTGCGAGTTGTCGTTTGAGGCAGCGGATCGCTTCACGGCGACTCTTGCCCTCGGCCTGTTTCCGTTCTAGGTAGGCGCGTGCGGGCGGGTGGACGCGGCCTTGGGTGATCGCGATCCGGTGCAGGGCGCAGTTGAGTTGGCGGTTGCCGCCGCGGTCGAGCCGGTGCCGTTGGTGTTTGCCGGAGCTTGCGTCGAGCGGGGCGACGCCGGCGTGGCGGGCGAGCTGGGCGTCGCTTGGGAAGCGGCCGATCGGGCCGATCTCGCAGAGCAGTTTCGCGGCGCTCAAGGGTCCGCAGCCGGGCAGTTGCAGCAGCTGCGGTGCGATCCCTGTGACGCGGAGGTGGAGGTCGCGGTCGAGTTCGACGATCACGCGAGTGAGGGTCTTGCAGCGGCCGAGCAGGTCGCGGGCGATCCGTACCTGGGTCGTCTGCTCGCACCGGGCGAGCTTGCGGCCGACACGGTCGAGCCAAACCGCCCGGTCGAGCGCGCCCAGCGGCGCCTGCAGGGTCGGGTCGAGCTCATGCAAGTGCCAGCGCAACCTTTGCTGGCAGCGGCGCCGCTCGGCCACGAGGTCATCGCGGTGGTCGACGAGCAGCTTCAGTTCCCGCAGCGTCTCCTCACCGGCTCGAGGGCCCTCGAGCCGTGGTTCCTGGAGGGCGGCTCGGGCGACCGCAAGCGCGTCGATCCCGTCCGACTTGCCTCGCGTCCGGTTGCGTCGCCGCTGCGGCGCGGTCAACCTCGGCGGCACCCGCACCAGCCGCTCGTCCGAAGCCAAGAGCGCCTGCTCAAGACCGCGGGTCACATGACGACAGTCCTCCAGCGCCCACAATCTGTCGTCGGCGAGCGACTGCGCCCACTCCACGACACCGTCGTCGACAGCACAGGTGCGCTCAGCTAACGGCCTGCCGACCTCGTCGACGGCGACAGCAGTAAGCGAGTGCTTGTGCACGTCCACCCCGATCACGATCATTGACATCGCCTCCTATCCGTTGGGGGCGACCGGCGAGCGGACAGACCTCACTCAAGGCAGCTGCCAGGCTCCTATCAGGTCACGCTCGACGGTCTCGGGAAGGCGGCGGCGACACAACACTGGAAAGTCAGCCCTCAGGCGACGTTCGGGAATAGAGTCAGCCGCCGCCAACCCGAGTCTCTTTCGCTCGTCGGATACCACCGTCACCAACACGATGACAGTGAGTTCGGGAATATCACCCGAGCGGGCAGGGCAGGACAAGTGACCCGGCCCTGTTCGTTTTTTGGGCTGGCTTCTAGCTGCCTGCGCCGTAGCCGTCGATGCGCTCGGGATGGATCTGGATGATGACGCGCTTTTCGCCGGGGCCGAGGTAGGGGTACTTGTCCTCGCCTAGGTACTTCTTGGCGAGCATGTTGATGTGCTCGAGCGCGCCTTCCTCCACGATCGTGGCGCTGCCGCTCACCATTACGTAGCCGGACTGCTGGTCCTCGGCGGGTATGACCGTGACGGTCGCTCGCGGGTCGCGCTCGATGTTCTTGACCTTTGTCCTGCCGTGAGCGCTGTTGACGAGCACGTTCTCGCCGTCGTAGTCGATCCAGACGGGGGTGGCTTGCGGTGATCCGTCCTCGCGGATCGTCGCGATCACGCCCCAGTTGCGGTCGGTGAAGAGCTTCGCCTGTTTCTCGTTCAGCGCGGTCATCGCTACGTCTCCTCGTTTGCACGCCCGTGCGGGCAATGTTGGTTAGGACAAAGCCTTCCAACGCGTTCCCGAGTGCGAATAGTCCGTGGTCAGTCGGAAGTCCGGAAAAAGCAGCTCAAGCTGGACAGATT